>FPJT01000026.1 GCA_900119535.1 Ruminococcus sp. XPD3002 | reverse complement strand
TGAGAATGTCATTTGCTTTACGAAGTTCAGCGTTTTCACGCTCGAGCTCTGTAATACGCAGTTTTGCTTCGTCATCGGTCATCTGATACTTCTTAGCTTTGACAGCGGCATTTCGCTTTGTACGCCAGTCTGAGAGTGTGTAATACTGGATACCTAACTGCTGAGCAGCCTTTTTCAGTCCGATCTCATCCGAGAGCTTTAATGCTTCTTCTTTGAATTCTTTACTGTACTTCATAGTCGTTTTCCCTTTCTGGTTTTATCATTTATATTCTACCAGATTATTGGGCGTTTGTCGACTGCTCTTTCAGTATAACACTTCACTTGATCCTATTATTACTTTCAAGACTTTATCAAGTGCAGGTAGCTCTTGCTTAACATTCTTAGGCGGGAACCTGAGTTTGCGTGCGGATGGCAGTTCAACTTCAAATACTGATGCAGCACTTCTGATGAGGTCATAAGCGGATTTTATAGACTTATAACCAAGACCACGCTCAGCATCCATGGTGATGGCTCTCTGGATATCAATTATCTTTAAATCTGTAATATTGTATCCCTGTAAGGACTGAAGCCTGTTCTTCGCCGCAACCTCATAACCGTAAAGTGTTGATGCTGCGATAACACTGCGTTTTGAGTCGATATAAGCAGTGACAGCTTCTCGTACCGTGATTTTAGTCGGGTTGATGTCAACATTAAGCCTTTTAAAGTCCTCCGCTAGCTTAATAGCTTCCCACGCCGTATCTGCGGTGAAGGATTTGGTCAAGTTTTTGCCATTTTCATCTTTTCCGTAAACAACTTGCGTTCGGAAACTTCCTGACGGTAAAAGCTGTGCTTTCACTGGTTTCTGTGATTTCATTTTGATCCACCTTTCTATGTATGGAGAAGGTGGTATAAACGTTATAAACATTATACCACCTTCCTCTGAAAATGTAAAGAGGGTTTACAGAGCCATGAGCTCATCAAGCTCCATGCCTGTAACGTAGAGCAGGTTGTCTACTCTGCCTAATGTTACATTTTCGGCGGACTTGTCATACTCGTGAAGGGTACGTTCTCCGACCTTTAGGTAAGATGCAAGCTCTGCATCTGAAACCTCCCTCAGTTGCTGCCAGTATCTGATCTTACACCAGATCCTTCGGTACAGCGTTATGCGTGATGCCTTCTTTGCCATTATGTTCACCTCCTGTAATTGTTCATTAGGATCTGTCTATTATTTCATTTTATCTATCATAAAGAAATTGTCTAACTTGCTGAATGTGCCATCTTTCAGCTGAAGAACTTGACCTAAAGAAATAGTTGGTATATAATGAAAGGAGCGTAGACGACTCATAAAGAGCCTTCCTTTATAATGCATTGCCGTAGTAATTATCAGGTATCTTCGGGTAATCATCAACATGACCGCTGAGCGTGGTCGGGACGTTGCGACCGAGTTCTTTGCTAAAGAGATTCGCCTTAACAATAATATCGCCACGCATCATGCTGTCGAAGAGCTCCATTTCAGCCTTGCTAAAGCGGAGCTCAGCCGCGACAATGTTCGCGGAGTTCGACGACGGACGGAGAAATATCTGCGTTCCTGCCTTACCCATAACAGAACCAAGCTCGGTATTGCGAGGATAACAATCCTGTGTCGCTCCGAAGAAGGAAATATGGATTTTACGTCCCTCCTTCATCACCTTGCGAATAGGACCTGTCTTCGAGAAATTCTGGTTCTGGAGCTCGTCAATGAACACGTCCAGAGCAATCTGAGGGTTATTGTGCTGATAATTGTAGAGCGTTGCCAAAAGCATATCTATGACCTGGTTGCCCGATTCCGTGTAAGCGGAATTCGTGCGAATAACAACTATGTTGTTTGAGCTTCCAAGGAACTGACCCCATGACTTGTCACTTATGCCGTATTCTTCGATGTCCTCAAACAGAGGCTCGATGCGGTTGAGAAGGCTATTTAAAGTCGCTTCTCCGTCATTCCTTCCGCCTCCGTTAAGCCTGTGAAGAATGCTTTTGCATTTGTATCTGTCTGACTCGTTAATTGCAGAAAGCTTGTAATCGTAGGCTTCCATCTCATCCAGGAAGGGCTCGAGATAATCCTTCACGTTTTCAGGTGTGAAGAATTCTACGTTGATACCTTTGAGCTTGTTGATTATCGAATCACATGTGATTCTTTCGTTACCGTCAAGCTCTGTGATGACATTAGACAATAGTGTGCGCAGTGCGTTAGACTGAGGCGCACTAAGTTCACCTATGCCAGCCTGAATGATACCAAGAAGCAGTTTCTTCTTCGTCGGGAGACTTGCAAAGCTTTCTATATTGAAGAGGTCAACAGGTATTCCGTCCTTATCGAGGTCGTGGATCGTTATGTACGTATCAACGAAACGCTTCGAGAGGTTATGGCAGAGTGCTTCGTATGAAAACGAATCGGAGCTGTCGAACACTACCACACGGTTACCGAGGTTGAATCTTTTGGCAATGAGCTGACTAAGCAAGTAGGTTTTGCCCCAGCCCGACTGACCAGTGATGTATGTGTGACCGTTTTCTGCGTCTTTGAAGCAAATCAGCTTGCCTGCAACACGACCTTCCACATCGCGAAGGATAGTGAAGAAATCTTTTTTTGGGACTTCACTCTCATCAAGAAGAAATTCCTCGTTTGCGATATTACGTATTTTGTACAATACATCGGAATCGAGTATCTCAGCTGAGACGTCGTACATATACAAGCGCTGGTGTTGGCCCGTGCTGTCGTGCACCTCTATAGGGTGCGTGTTGCCGTCGGTTGATTCCAGTACCTTGGTCTGTCTAAGAGCTCTCATAAGACTTTCAAGACTGTGTGTTGTTGTCATCTGAGTGCGAATTGTCTCGATTATCTCGATAGGGATGTACAGTCTGTTACCGTCGACCAAGAACGATTTTCCGTCATTGTCGAAGATCATTCCTCTGTGTTTAAGCACAGGGATTATTGATTTGGAACGCACCATTCTGCTAAGAATCAAATAGTATTCGCGTTCGATAGCTTCGCAAGCGTTCATGACACGGTCGCTCTTACAGTCAACGGTCTGAATGAAACATTCTAAGGATTCATCGTTGAACATATGGAATCCGAGATATTTTCTGAAAAAACCTAATACATAATATAGCATTGTCAATGTGTCACGACTTGCTCCATGGATATCTTCAGACGCCTTCTTATGAATACTTGAAATAACATTACTGTTCCATGTATTAATTTCAGATATGTTAAGTGATATTGTATTGATGACCAAAGTTGCCATTTCACCGGTCACATCTTTTATTGTGTCAGCATCAGTCGCAACTTCAACTCCGTCAGTGTTAATAATTATCACATTCTCGGGTGCGAGTCTTGTTGCGACATATGCTGCATTCTTGGAAATAACGGCGGTGAGACCGTTGCCTTTCTCGTCGTTTAATACATCTTCTCTGACAGCTTTTGTAAGCGTTTTTATTCCAGATAATATCTTTTTCTCCTCATCAGCGAAACAATCATCGGTAATTAAAGCTATTCCATCAAAAACTAGCTCCTGCTCTGCCAAGATCTTATCCTCTCCCGAACTCAGAGTCGGGACTGGGAAATTTAATATGTCATTGGTGGCGAGCATAGCTTTGAGCTTGTCCTCTTCAAGTCCCTCAGATGGTTCAGCAATGAGATACTGGTGAATGATAATTCCAAACTTACGCAAGAAGTACTGAATCAGACTGCCGATATGGTAGCAGCCAATGAACTGCAGAGAAGGATGCTTAGCGTAGATATTCAGCCAGTTCTGGATTATTTCCTCTTTAGAATGTACAAGAGGAGACAACTTTCTGCGCTTTACGCTGGGTGATATCAACGAGCTAGGTATGTAGAGCTGCTGAGGATATGAGGCGAAAGCAACCCCTCCATTTTCTGTTTCGTTCCAGCCTTGATGTGGGTGCATCAGAATGTCCTGCGTTGGAACTGACTGGAGAAGAAAAGCAACAAGTTCGTTAAACTTTCCCTTTGTGCAACCTGGGTATCTGAAAATCTCCTTGAGGTATTTGTGGAACGACTCTTTTATGTAGTCGTCGCTGGGTACCAGAGCGTTATATGTTTTACCTTTCGTCGTGTACTCGATTATGACGAATCTGAGGTTGTTTTTCAGGGAGTTGTTTTTGAAGATTCTATTTAAGATAAAACCGCCTGTGAGTGGTTGAAACTTCACCTTGCCCTTATTGTTGGAAATTTCCATGCCCCAGCAGTCGCTAAGTGAGTCATACTTATAAGACTCCTGATTGATAGTAATATCAGGAGCAGGCGAAACGTATCCGTTATACGGTTCGCCATAGGGATACCCGTAGGTTAAAAGTGGAGGATTATTGGGAGTCTGTCTGAAACAGTCGTCTATAGACGGTGAGTTGAATGGATTTATTCCTCCACAAGGATAAAGTCGATAAGTGGACCACAAATCTGAGAGGAATATTCCATGACGATTGATAAAAGTATTTATATTCAGAATATCTACTATATGCTGTCATATGCTTTTCAGATTTTAAAGCAGGAAGATTACCGGCAGGTAGCAGGGGAGAAGTTCGACAAGATACATGATCTATTTGCAGCAATACTCGAAAAAGGTATCGCACGTCAGGTCAAGCAGGGTCTGTACCATGAGTATATTCCGATGCAGGAAGACCTGTCAGTTATGCGCGGTAAACTAAATATCAATGAGACACTGCGATTACAGGTTCAAAGAGAACAGAAGCTCTCTTGCGAGTTTGATGAGTTTTCCGAAGACAACCTCTATAATCAAATACTGAAAGTCACTATACACAGGCTTATTAAAGCTGAAGATGTTGCTGTCGAAAGAAAGCAGGCTCTCAAAAAGCTGATAGTCTTCTTCGGTAATGTAAGACTTATACAGCCTGATCACATTGCCTGGAACAGACTTATTTATCAGCGTAACAACCGCAACTATGAGCTGCTTTTGAATATCTGCTATCTTGTATTGAATGGCTTGCTTCAGACTACTGAGGATGGTAACTACAAACTTCTTTCCTTCTCTGATGAGCATATGGAGCGACTTTATGAGAAGTTCATATTGGAGTATTATAAGCAGCATCATCCTGAATTAAATCCGAAATCTGCACAGGTAGAATGGAACTTGACGGAGACTCCTGATGATAAAATGATACAATTCCTGCCTAAAATGCAAACGGATATTACTTTACAAAAAGGCAATAAGTCACTTATAATTGATGCAAAGTATTACGGAAAGGCCATGATAGAGAAGTATGATAAAGTAACTCTGCGATCATCACATTTGTATCAGATATTCGCTTATGTAAAAAACATGGACAATAAGAACAAAGGCAATGTGTCTGGGCTTCTGTTGTATGCCAAGACTGAGGAAGAAGTATTTCCCGAAGGTGAGCCTTTTGTTATAGGTGGTAGTAGTATAGGAGCAAGGACTCTTGACCTTAATCAACCATTTAATCGTATATCACTGCAATTAGATGATATCGTAAACTACTATTTTTCAGGTATTAGCAAAACAGAATAGTTACCAAACTCCGCAGGTTCTTATCTTGCGGAGTTTCGACGTTAATATAAGAAAATGATCCAATATCTTGTCTCCCCATAACGGGGAGACTCTATGTACACATGAAAACAAAAGCACCTGCCAGCTGAGCAAGTGCTTAGTGTTTATTCATTTAAACGCTTTTATGAGTTTTATTACTTGCCCTCCAAAGATGTTTGTGCCACAACGTACTCAAAATTGGGATATTCTTCAATTGCATAAAACATCTATACGCTATCCTTTGTTTTGCGACTATATGCAGTCAGGATGTCGTATATTTCCTGCTGATTGCAGTCAAGTGCTCTTCGGATATACTTCTCAATACAGCCCTTTGTGATGAAATCGTCCGTTTCCGCAAATGCACGGATCACAGCGGTATCCCCACAGGCGATGCACTTTTTCATGATCTTCTGGATGTTTTTCTGTATGTATAGCTTGAACCTGCTGTCCTTTGTGCGCAGGAAATGCAGCACGATGAATGTGTATTTGAGATTATGATCGAGCGGGATGCTTGTATCGCCTGTCTGGATGATCCACAGACCTGTACTGATCAGATGTATGATTTCACGGTAATCTCTGATCATTTCCGGATCATTAGGATGAAGTTTTATCATGCAAAGTGAATTGCAGCATCCCAATGCCATGATGCTGATTCTTTGGACTGATTCCGGTATCGTGATACACCGGAGCGCGCTACATCCAAAAAATGTACTGTCCTCTATTTCTGTGATCTGCTCCGGGAGTATGACATTTGTGAGGCTCACGCATAGCCTGAATGCACTTATGCCGATCGACGATACACTGTCAGGAATGGAAACGGCCGAAAGCTTTGCGCAGGAGTCAAAAGCATAACTGCCGATCTTTGTTACGCCGTCAGGTATGGATACTTCGGTCAAATCATGGCAACCGTCAAATGTATATCCTGCAATTTCAGTGATGCCGTCCGGCAGTTTTATAATGGAAAGATTGCGGCAGCAGTAGAATGCACCGTTTTCTATATTTTTTACACTTTCCGGAATGAGCGCTTCCCTGATGCCGCAGCCGTGGAATGCGTAGCTTTTGATTGCTGTCAGATGAGCGGGAAATCTGATTTCCGTGATCTGAAAGCATCCTGCAAATGCATGTTCACCTATACACGTTACGCTTTCAGGGATTGTAATGCTGCTTTTGCACAGCGGACACAGTACAAGCGTTTTCATGTCCTTTGTGTAAAGAACGCCGTCTAAACTACAAAAGCAACTGTTGTTTTCGGATACGGTGATTTCAGCCAGACTTCTGAGTGTATTAAATCTGAAAAGATCAATCTGAGTCACGCTGCCGGAGATATGTAAATGCGTAAGCGCATTGCAGCCGCATAAAACCTGTCCTTTTAGTTCCGTTATACTGTCCGGGAGTATGATCTCTTTGATTTCTTTCCAGTCCGAGAAGGCAAAATTGTCGATCTCCGTGACGCCTTCCGGAATTTCGACTCTGGTGCTGCCGGGTTCTGCGATATATTTTTTCAGTACACCATTTTCGATTATAAAAGACATTCAATCACCCTCCCATGCTCTATACCCGAATTATAGCATAGCAGGGATAAAAAGTCAATATTACCTCTATTAATCAACAATATCTACGCTCTCAGATAGATGTTGCTGTTATTCTCAAAGGTGCAATCCCTGAACTCAGCACCCTCGCAGCAGAGCTCACTGTTGATGAAGGTGCAGTTTATGAACTTGCAGTTTATCCAGTCCGTATGATTTGCATAAGAATTCATGAACACGCAGTTCTCAAACCTACAGTTCAGAACGATATTACGGTGATCGTGGTACTCGTTTGTGTCATTAGGATAAGATGGCTTACCATCTATACAGAAACGGAAGAACTTCACATTTTTGAAAGTGCCGTTCATCATACAGCAGTGTTCAGCAATCATACGTTCAAACTTCATATCGATGATATTGAAATTGATAAGATCGAACTTTCTGATTTTTGTCATTCTGATATCGCTTTTTGCGTATTCCATGATATCACGCCTGTAAAAAGACTCATACATATTTCTGCCGATCCATTCTTGTGGCCAGCCTATTCTGTGCTTTTTAGCGTCTGGGTAAGAATCCTCATAAAGCATATGTGCGTGATTCTTTTGACGGTCAATGTAGCCGTCAATGAGTTTCTGATTCATCATTTCAAATTCCTTTTTATTCATACAAACACCGTTCCTTTCAGCGGTCATAGTTTTCTTCGCAGTCAGTGTATTTGCAGTTGCTGTAATAATAAACGTCGTCAATACACTCGTTTCCGCTCCACTTGCATCTGGTGAACTCGCATTCTCTAAATCCATAGCCTTCGCCTGAGAAAGAAATAATATTGCAATCCTCAAATGTGCAGGCTATGAACTTCCCGCACTGGCAGCCGATATGGTCAAAGGTGCAGTTCCTGAAAGTGACATTATAGAGGGTGAAGTGTCCAAGCTGAAAACCAGTGAATGTCCTGTCAACGAACTCTGCATACTCCAGTGTTAGACCTTCTATCAGTCGCTTTTTAGGTGGAAGAGGTTGGTAAGGGGATATAACATTATCCTCGTCATCCAACAAATCTAAGAAGATGTCATCTTCTTCAAAACCGAAATCACTATCATCGTCAAAATTGAAGTCATCGAAAAACTCATAATTATCTTCCATATTCATTCCTCCTCAACAAAACAAAGGGGTTATATGTGTGAGTGAATCCATTTATGTGCTTCACAGCGTTATATTCACCGTCTCCCGACGTGGTTTGTCAAGTTGCAGACATAACAAAAAAGGTATTGATTTGGACATACTACACCCGTAGATGTAATATACTCAAATCAATACCTTAAATTTTACTATATTCATTGTATCATGTGATGCGGGAAAAGTCAAGTATATCGATTAATAATTATGAATTAACCAACAGCCGTCTCCCCGTTATGGGGAGACGATATTAAAATTATCAGAAATATGTATTATAAACATCACGATTATACGAATGCCGCCACAAAGGCTAATGTCATTAAGCTAATATAAGCGCTAAGGATTTTTGTACCTCTTGTGAAATGATTATTTGGTGCTTGCATCAAATAATAAATTATTGTAAAAGTCAACGTAAAAAAGTGGGCCCTCTCCTTAATAGGAGAGGGTTTGAGTGTATGTATGCTAATATTAGTATCAACCGTTCTGCTTCATAAATTCTTTGAACACTAAATCACCACCTGTTGAGAGGTAGGAGTAGTATTGCAGTATCATAGTAGCATCAGAAGCATCAATTTTTCCGTCGCCGTTTACGTCTGCGGCTTTCTGCTGATTCTCTGTAAGCTGCATCTTTTCACCTGTTGAAAGCAGCGAGTAGTTAACAAGTACGAGTGTTGCATCGCTTGCATCAATTTTGCCGTCGTCGTTAAGGTCGCCTGAATCCGCTTCAAGTTTTTCGGGCGTTGTCTTATCATCATGAAGTATGTATTTGCTTATATACATCGAGGCAACCTTCATATCGTAAAGGAGACCGCTGTTTCCGTCATATGTGAAGTCGCATTCTGTCTTTATTCTTTCAATTACATCATCGGGGATTTCGGTGTCACCCATTGTTCCTGTTTCAAGGAAATTCACATATGAATCTGCATACTTCTTGTCAAGTTCGTCTGTCACACCATTTCCATCGATATCAGGCGTAGTCATCAATCTCATAGCGACACGGGCAGTATAATCTTCAAGCTGCTGCTCCAATGTCAGGAATTCATATTCTTTTGAAGCGTCATTCAGATAAAAATGATCTGTTATATTCTGGGACATACCTTTCATATAGAGATCATCTGCATAATTCTTATAGTATTCGCCGTTGGGATCAGTAGCTTTTTTATCTGCCCATTCACTCACAGTTTTACTTACATAATTGAATATCATGTTGATGTCGTCGTCATCACCGCTGATACCATTTTTATTGAGATCGCAGTTAGTGGAGATATTATCATATTCCTCTTTGGTAAGCTTACTTTCCTCAGCATTTCTGTCAAACACTCTGTCGCCGTGGTACAACTGGGTTATATATACATCCCTGCCGTCGATGAAATTGTCAAAATTCAGATCAGGAGGTAAAAGCTTACCTGTTTCGATATCCTCGAAATATTGTTTTTCCAGTGCTTCGTATTCAAGATCATGCTTTTTAACTTCATGTATTTTATCAGCTATTTCTTTGAGGGATGACTTTGGATCTTCAGACAGTTTCATATAATCAAGATAAGACTGAACCATATCACCTAAGTAATAATACTGTGCGTCCTTATGGAACTTTTCATAGTATGTATTATCAAGATACTCGGAAGAAACAGGTTCTGTCTGAAAAAGGCAGTCAAGGAGTGCAGAAGAGTCATAGTACTGAATAAAGGAGTAATTATCATACACGTCAAATATCATTGACAATTTCCATGCTCTTTCTTCGAGCTCTTTATCAAGTGTTATTGTATTATTATAAGCCGCTGTTGAAGTATAATAACCTGTATCAGGATCAAGTATAGTGATCCACGGTGCATATGTTGTGGCTATATGGCTGTCAAGAACGTCCTCAATATCAAATTTTCCGTCATTATTGACATCGGGATCAACTCTTCCTTCCTCGATTGCTTTTTGCAGAAACGGATAATACAGATGAAGATTAACAGCACAGCAATTCAGAGAAAAAACATAGTTAACGCTGAAATAATTACTGTTATATGACGGACCATGTGGTATTCCAAGCACATCATCATAAGCTTCATATGTTGCAGTATCAAAAATAGACAGGTCTATGCCGCAGTTTAACAGAAAGTGATATATCACTTTAGTTTCTTCCGTTTCAGATATTTCACCGTCACCGTCAAGATCTACGTTTTTTATTATTTTTGCCTTGATATCTTCAGGAATAGCATCAAGTTCCGGATTATAAGGATCATATCTGCATAAAAGATAGCAGTCAAGGTTGTCAAATTTTCCGTCTGAATTGAAGTCGATATCAATCCCTTTCTCAGAAATATCCTGCAATATATCCTCTTCATATTCATACCAATCAGTTGCCGTAGTATGAGGAAAATTCTTGATAACCATTTCCTCGGCGGCACAGGTTGTGCATGGAACGGCTGATGCTACGATCATCGCAGCTGATACAAAAGCTGTTAGTTTTTTCATAATTGCATTCCCTCTCTTATTGTATATAGTGCGCACTCTTGTTATACCGTTACCCGGATGTTTTGTACATAATTATGTGTGCGACATCCTCATTATATCACATATAATTCAGAAAATCAATATATGTTTTAAGACAATAAAATACGCAGTATGAATACTTCTTCAAAGATATCAGGTGCGTTAAGACGTTTGACAGTTTCAACAAAGAGTAATATTTACTGTCATATGCATATGAATGATCAGCCATATTTGCTCTACTCCATAAACCATAGTATTTATCTTATGATAGTTACAAAAGGCTACGGGATAACTCGCAGCCATTTTGTTATGAGTAATAGTTAATTGTTGTTGCAAACATTAAAGGAACAAAATGCAGATGTATAAAAAAGAGCGTTGATACCCTTGCGTACAACTCAAGCGGCAATTATATGTGCAAAATCAAAATATAATAGGACGGCTTTCCGGTAATTGGAAAGCCGTCCTTATTGTTGGCTTCCGAAAACCCCCAGTTTAACTGGAGGTTCAAAAAAGCTTTAGCTATGAGTAGAAAAAACAAACCTCCAATGTTAAAATAGTTATGGTCTGCCAACCAAACTAAAATAACAAAGGAGGTATCGTCATGACAAGAGACGATATAAGTAGTTTAGCACATTCCAAGTGGAATTGCAAGTATCATGTGGTGTTTGCACCAAAATACAGAAGAATGGTGATCTATAGCAAGATTAGAGTAGATATAGGAAAGATATTGAGGAAATTATGCGAGCAGAAAGGGATAGAAATAATTGAAGCAGAAACATGTCCTGATCATATCCATATGTTAATAGCAATACCGCACAAGTACAGTGTAGCCCAGATAATGGGATACTTGAAAGGAAAGAGTTCGCTGATGATATTTGATCGACATGCGAATTTGAAGTACAAATATGGAAGTCGTCACTTCTGGTGCAGAGGATACTATGTAGATACGGTAGGACGAAATGAAAAAGTCATACGAGAATACATAAAAAATCAAACAGAAGAAGATTGCATGGCAGATCAGCTAACATTCAAAGAGTACATTGACCCGTTTACGGGTAGTAAGAATAAGTAAGCAAAAAGAAACAGCCGCTTGAAGCGGCTGCACGAGATAGTAATGCAATGTCAAACCTTCAGTGCCCACTTTAGTGGGTGAGCCTGTATTCGCCCCTTTTAGGGGCTGTGCAAACCACCACTTCAGTGGTGGTTATGATTTTTCCTTAGCTTAATGACATTACGCGCGAGCGGGGACATACTTAAACGCATTTAGTGTCGCGTCGAAAGCATCGATTTAGCTGTCTTCATTTATGTTGCCTAATGTAAATGTGTTTTTTCTGTTTCTGCAGATGCAACGGTAGATTTGATATTAAATCATAATTCTGAATTGTATCCAATCGCAGAATTATTCTGGTACTCTAATAGGTAAAATTAAAGGTATGGATAATATAGTAGCTATAAGACTCATTAACTTCATATAATTCACTCATTTAGTTCACTTCATAAGTAAAATAGCGTTAGATATGTTTTGATCAAATATAAAGAAAATGTTGTATTAATATTTTTATCATATACAGGCAGCCGTAAGGCTGCCTGCAACTATAATCATATGTTATTTTTTTCTACTAATAGTTTTCTCATAAGTATCATATCAAAAGCATCAATACGATTATTCTTATATAAATCAGCATTTCTCCAGTTAGGCATAGTAGTCGTTTTTCCAAGTAAGTAATTTTGAAGAGAAACGGCATCAGCAATAGTTACATCACCATCATCGTTAACGTCTCCTGTAGGTTCTTTTTCTGTCACTGTCACCTGACAAACAAGTTTTTTACCGTTTGAAAGCATAGCATATATAGTAGCATCACCTGCAGAAATACCCTCTATGAATGCTGACATTCCATCGCCTTTTGTAACCTTTGCTACTGTTGTATCAGATGATACCCATGTAATGCTTCCATTGTAGTTGAGGACTTGGATTTCTGATTTGTCTCCGCAATAAACTGACATTGTTGTCTTATCAAGCTTTATTGCAGGAGCAACAGTTTTTGTTGTTGTGGCAGTGGGGTGTGTCGTGGATGTTGTTGATGTGGTCGTTGTTGTGGTTTCCACGGTAGCTGCTGTCGTCTTAGCGGTTGTCACTTTTGTAGTAGCAGTTGTTGCATTAGCGGTCGTTACTTTTGTAGTAGCAGTTGTTGCATTAGTGGTTGTTGTTTGGGTAGCAGCAGTCGTTGACTTGGTTGTTGTTGTATTGGCAGACAGATTGTCAATCGTCCAGACGGTTCCGTCCGCAAAGCGAATCTCCTTGATCGGGAAAAGATTTGAAAAACCGGAAATGACATTACCTGTCATCGTAACAGACTCACCAGTCTTGTTGATATGGAGTGTATAGCTGTATTTATCGGAAGAGAGTTCGACGGTTACTTCATCCGGCAAAATACCTTCGCCCAGCACAAGCACATTGTATCCGCTCTGTGGATTCGTGAACCTGCCGTTACCCATATCAATCAGGTCATTTCCGTCGCCGAGCTCGTAGTAAATCGTGTCATCACCGTTTCCGCCACGGATGGTATCATCCCCTTTGCCGCCATAGATGCTGTCATTGCCTTTGCCGCCAATCAGAGTATCATTGCCGTCATAGCCGTAAATCGTGGCATTAGCAATATAGTCTTTTCTGAACAGAGCGTCATCGTCTGCTCGGAAGGTAAGTTCATCGTCTCCGTCCGTACCGTAGAGGAAGCAAGACTGCTCCAGCATACTCACGCGGTTCCATGTGGTACCGTCTGCAAAATGTATCTCTTCAATCGGGAAAACCGGAGAGGTACCGGAATACATGTTACCGGGCATGGAAATTGTCTCACCGGTCTTTGTGATGGTAAGGACAAATTCATAGTGACCGTCAGCAAGTGAGACGTGTACATCCTTCGGCTCAATTCCCTCACCGAGCCAGAGCACATCGTTGCCACTAGCCGGATAGAAACCCTTTCCATTTGTATCATCGATGATATCATTGCCGTCACCCAGCTCATAGTAAATGATGTCGTCACCGGAACCGCTCTTAATGACATCGTCACCCTTGCCGCCCCAAATGAAATCATTACCGCTGCTCAATCTAATCGTATCATTGCCATCCATGCCATAAACATAGTTGTCGCCGCCTGTTTCATGCAACAGCCCGAAGCACGCATCAGTCAGCGTTATTGTATCGTCGCCGTCATAGCCAAGCATATAATTAGTTGCGTCATTTCCTGTTATCGTGTCATTGTCGCCCTTGCCCCACATATAGTTGGTTTCCGGGTAGCCAGTCAGGGTATCCTGTTTTTCTGTGCCGACAAACAGATTCGTCTGGCAGCAGAGTGCCTCATAATCCATTGTGGTATCGCCATATTTGATGTATTCAATGCGCTTGCCCGGATCGGAGAACTCACCCTTGAGCATGATGTAAACCTCATGCACGGGATCATTCAGCAGAAGATCGCCGTCCAAACGGATAAACTCCAGATCATCCGGATTAACGTCATAATCCAGAGACAATGTATCAGCTGCTCCGGGGTATCCGCCGGGCTGCTCTGATACAATGCCGAATACCGGCTCTTTCTGATCCATAACGTGATAGGTATCATTGCCGATTCCGCGGTCATAAATCAGCCACGGCATGTCGTCCAGCAAGCCACTGACAACATCCTTAAACTGCGCATACCCCGAATTTGTATCTTCATCAGCTGTCTCCTCGGTCTGCACTTTCGCCGGTGCAGCAGAATGCGGAATATAAACTTCTTCATCGCTGCCGTTCCAGAAGCCGCCCGAACTTAGCTCATAGTCCATGTATGCTAATTCATGGTTTTTCGCATTGGTAAGGAAGAGGGTTTCGAAAAGGTCACTGGTCAGTTTTTCTCTGGTTTCCTCATTAATCGGCGCGTCTAAGTTCAAATCGATCGAGGTCGAACCCTGCAACTGGAAAAGATCCGTCACAAGCTGCGCATTGTCAATAAAACGATCACCTGTATGCTGATTATTTCGGATTACGCCAATGGAGCCGTCAATAAAATACAAATGATAGCAGCCTTCATCCTTTGTCATTTCTGCAAATTTGTCAGCCGGCATGATGCCTTCGACTTTCTTTCTGGATTCCTCGCTGATATAATCCGCACTGACTACGACATCGTAAACGCCTTTATAAAAGTTTCCTTCCGGCATCTCAAACGGATATGCGGCAGGACCGGTTGGATGATATGGGGATTCCAGATACGAAAACAGCAGCTTTTTCAAAGGCTCATTTTTATCTAATGCATTCCGGTACTGCTCGTTGAATGTTTTGATGTAATCATTCCAGAGTGCAACGGTGTCGTCCACAGAGACCTGCTTGACATTCTCGCAATGTGCAAGCTCACGCTTATAAACAGCAAGACCGTCCGCAACGCGCTCTGCCACAGTCGGAGCCTGTGTCTCCTGCTTTTCTGTGTCCACAATGTCCGCCGCATTAGCAGGCAGAACCGAGGTGGATAGCATGACCGCAGCAGTCAGACAGTTGAAAAATCGTTTCTTCATGAATACGCCATTCCTTTCTGTGTCGCATCCCGATTTTCGGGATATGCTTAATATATACAGAACGTATATTTGAGTACAAATTAAACATGTACGTTTGCATCATATCACAAACGCTCCAGAATGTCAAGTCAATTATTGCAACAAATTTTTCGTTTTTTTGGGGAAAAACTATGGTCGATTTTGTTGACAGAGTGAGTTGCCTTGCGTATGCTCAAGATGTTACATACCGACCTCCTGTTATTATCAATAGCTGCAATTTTTACAGCATCAGTTCATTCTGACGTGCTGCCAATTCTTATCGTTCTCACAAAACTGCTATGCCGCCTTCACAGCACTCTCATTTGTGACGTATCGAATCGCTTTCCCGTACTTACGAGCCGTGTTCACGAGTGATGAGGAAATGGAGAAATGAAGTATGGCAATGACAAATGAAGAAAAGGAGCTTCTTAGAAGACTTGAATCCGGTGCCCTCGATGGTATTGTTTGGAACGGCCTAACAACATCTGGCGGTTCCTCAATATGTAAGGCTATTAAAAATGACATCCCTGAAATGTTCAAGCCAGGTCCCGGCGGGAAGTTTTTTATGGAAAAGAGAACGAAAAATATAGCGGAGTTTTGCACACTCTATCCGCGTGAAGATACTTGATATACCTACTACGCTTATGCAGACGCTTGTCTGTCAAGCCTGCTGTAATCATCATTATCGCTCTTTATCTCGTAACCAGTCAGATGAGAGCTGACAGCCATTACATCACAAATAGAGCTGCCTATTGACTTTTCCTGATATATGCGGATATCTTGACGTTCTGCCAGAAGGTAGTTTATCAGTATTTTGCGGATATCCTTATCATTCATACTATTGCCCCTATTATATTATAAAAGAAACGATGTACGGTATTTCGTACATCGTTTGAATGACAATTCTATAGTAGGAGCAGGTTTACGATCATTCTCCTTGTAATACAATATACACTTTCAATTACAGATTATCATAATTCCTAAAGCGTGTCAATAGCTTTTTCAGGCAGATCTTTGATTTGTCTTTTAGTCGTGCCTTTTTTTAGATCAGAAAGTCAATGAAATGATAGATTCAAGCGGAACTTATACAGTGACAAACGCAAAACACATGTCAATTTGCGTTTCTGTAGTAGATAAAAGCACAGTCAGACGCAATAGTTGCCAAGAACCATAGTTCAATAACAATACAAATCAATGATGAATGCAATTGCAGATTATTATACAGTACACATTCCAGTTGAAATAATCTGAACAGCTTTCCCGGCACAATGGCCGGGGTATAAACATACATCTAAAGCTGTTCTGAAATAGCAATTATAATTTTATCGGTTGTATTGTTTTATTCAAGATCATATATCCTCGTCATTATCCTGATGAGTAAAGATCATAGGACATGTCCACTCCTTGCCAGAATCATATTCAACAATAAGCTGAACAGCTTGTCTGAGCACATTAGCAGTCCTCTGTGCAATTACATAGTTGACAGTATTATTGGAGTAAATCATTTTTCCGTTTGTGAATTTGGTGGCATCCACGTATGTATGTGAATGATAAAGAGAATTTCCCTGATCCTCTTCATGCACTACGGTAATTGCAAGGTTTTCCGCCAAAAATGGTTCCATGATCTCATTAGTCAGTTTCAGTGCATGTTCACCAGTTGGTGCAATTTCTTTCAGATAAGAGTGCATATACTGAATGAACGGATTACTGTTCCTTTTGCCCCAGAATGCAGCGTTCTTCCTGAACTGCATAGCTGCTATCGTGGGATCAGATGCATTGATACCATATCCTTTTTTTGCAATACAGCGATCATCAAGGCAGTAATTCATAGCATTATTTCTGTATCTGTCACCACCCTTTGAATGTGTTATGATTTTTAGTATATTAAGTTTTCTTTCCATATCTTCAGGATTATCATAACCGATCATTTCAGATACATCCATAATTTTTCTACTTTCTTTTGCAAAGCTGCTATTTCTTTCGGCGCAAATATACCAACCAGTTCGTCGGCGGTGTTAACAATGTCCTGAATCGTCGCCGTGATCGCAGGAGTAAGAGTTCTGTCGTGATGTCTGAGTCGGTAATTAGCGATTTGAGAGAAGTTCGTATTGGTGTCAATTGCTTCTTGTTCAATCTCTTTCACAACACTCTCGTGAATACGTAAGGGTTTAAGTACAGTCTTTTCTTTTGCCATTATTATGACCTCCAGGTAATATGATTATTGATTTCGTAACACCGTAGATGACAAGAATAGAATGATATATAATCAACCAATAAGATGACTCATCAGATCACCAGGATTGTATTAGTTAATATATATAATTGCAGGAAATAAGTATAGGAAAAGTGTATTACGAAATTACATGGTAGTATACTTTTTCGCATAAAAAATCCTCCCATATCTGAGAGGATGAAAACATATTCAGAAGAATGATAACTGATTGCTTATCCAGCTTACCTGTTCTGCCTTATGAATGACTTCACCATCATTCAAGTTACCGATAAGGAACGGAGAATTGGGATCATGCAATCGCATGTTACGTATTACATTATCTCTGCTTGTATTGGCATAACAATAGCGGCAGAGGTGAGCACAGGTATCGTAAGCGCCTATATCAGTACCAAGTACGCAGTTGCACTCAGCACGCTGAGATTTCTTTTTAGGTATATCAAGAGAGTATCCTACAGCAGCTTCAAAGGTTTCCTGTGTCATGCAGCCATTGCAGTCCACACCATATGGAGCAAGATCATTACCCTCAGCACAGGCTTTTACCGTTATACCGTAACGCTGTCCGATCTCTGCAAAAGCCTTTCCGAGCGTAATACGTTCATTCTGGCTTACAGTTCTTACCTGCGGAAAGTTACGGATAACTTTTTCATACAGGTCAATAAAACTGATTACACATACTCTTGTATAACCCGAAAGCTTTTTACACATCTCCTCAAAGTCGGAAATGTGACGTTCAACGGTATATATGCTGTCAATGAAGATCGGATCATACCTCCAGCCGATACAGTTTATACCAACAATTTCGGACAAAGCTATAAAATCATTGATTACCTTTTCTTTCGGAGGTACGTTGGGTTCTACGTCTTTTCCGTAGGGAGTTATAGTTACGAACCAATACTGATTGAAAGGTTTTACCTCCTCCATATATTTCAGCATGGGAGCAGGATTCTTTGTGCAGAAAGCAATGCAGTCCACAACATTAGGATTCAGTTCATAGCAGGTTATCCAGTCCTGACGGTATGAATTACGAACAAGCACATATCCTGCTCTTATTCTGTTTATAAACCATTCAGAGTAAAATGCGGGAATGTCAGTCCGCATTCCTGTGTTTATTATCATATCTCACCTCTGTGCAGTGATACTTGTTGTCACTGCATTTTTGTATATTCATGCCGCCCGTCATGGGCGGCAAAGGCTATATAGCGGTCTTTTCTGTATTAAGATTATACCACATTTTTACAATGACTGCAAGTGTGATTAAATTATAGCGTCGATCTGCTTTCATAATAAAAATATATATTTTAAAATTGTATTTTTCCTATTTTCAGGCATTTTCAAATATATATAATTACTACGATACCATTACCGGTAATCACATTATACGAAAGGAGAAATGCCTATGACAGAAACTAACCGCTATCTGACCTGTGGAGTTGACAACACTATACCGTTGGAGCTTCAACTGTTCTTATGGGATTGCGTTGACAGACTGCCTGAGCCGAAGGACTATTTGCAGGTATTTGAGCTGAAGCCTGTAGGTTCAATGCAGTCTATCACTCATATGTCAGAAGAACCCGAATACCATATGGAGTACCTCATACCGTCAGATACTCCGATTACAGAAAAGCTGTACATAATTGATGACGGTGACCACTCAACAATGCTGCTTGCAAGTGAATACTAATGACTTACGCCGCTCCTTCGGGAGCGGCTATTTTGCGTTATTACGGAGGAAAACAATGGAAGAAAACAAAATTTACTGCTCCCATTGCGGAGCACTAATTGAAGACGATGACTATGAGGAAGTCGGTGGCGAGATAGTCTGTACCGACTGCTACGAACATCATACAACTACCTGTGAAAGATGCGGTTCCGTTATATGGACTGATGATTCATACGGCGACGAGTATACTACGCTCTGCTCAAACTGTTATCACAACCACTATACCCGTTGTTCATGCTGTGATGCATTATTGCATGAGGACGATGCTTATCATCTTGACGGCTATGATTACTGCTCTGACTGCTATCATGAGGAAGTTGACAGAAATCGTTCTATCCATGACTACGGATATAAGCCTGAACCTATATTCTACGGTGATTCTAAGCGATATTTCGGGGTTGAACTTGAGATTGA
This sequence comes from Ruminococcus sp. XPD3002, assembly GCA_900119535.1. Taxonomy (GTDB): domain Bacteria; phylum Bacillota; class Clostridia; order Oscillospirales; family Ruminococcaceae; genus Ruminococcus; species Ruminococcus flavefaciens_H. The sequence continues at coordinate 3,493 of FPJT01000026.1, read as the reverse complement.
CGGAGCTGGTAAGGACAGCGACAATGCCGATGAGATACTGACTATCGCCAACAGGGACGAGGAACATATCTACATCAAAGGCGACGGCTCGCTTGACGACGGAATGGAACTGGTAACGCACCCTATGTCTCTTGACTGTCACAAGGACTTTCAGTGGGATGAGATCATGACGAAAGCGATTTATCTGGGCTATCGTTCTCATCAGACCTCAACCTGCGGACTCCACGTTCATGTCAACAGAGACTGCTTAGGTGATAACAGAGACGAACAGGATGAAACAATCAGCAGAATACTGTACTTTGTTGAGCATCACTGGAATGAGTTGTTGAAGTTCTCTCGCCGTTCTGAGTATGCAATGAATAGATGGGCAAGCAGATACGGCTATGAAAACTCAGCAAGAGCCATACTGGATAAGGCTAAGAAAGGCAACAACGGCAGGTATGCTGCTGTCAATCTTATGAACTACGCAACGATTGAGTTCAGAATGTTTCGTGGTACGCTTAAATACAACACCTTTATTGCTGCCCTACAGTTGGTGAACATGATATGCGATGTAGCTGTATATAGCTCCGATGACGGTATTGCAAAAATATCGTGGAGCGACTTTGTTGCAGGCATCACTGAACCTGAGCTGATACAGTACCTGAAAGAACGTCAACTCTATGTCAACGATGCAGTCAACACCAGTGATGATATCTGAGGAGGTCAAAAATGAGAAAATATATGATGATGCGAAGGATACGCCGAGCTCCTTCACCGTTTTTGAAAAACAATACTCTGCTTGAAATATTGAAGTATGTTGCCGTAATAGTCGGCAGCTATGCTCTTTCAAAGCTGGAGGAGTTCATAAACAAAGATGAAGATACTATCGAAAAATAAGGAGGAATGAAATATGTGTTCATTATTTGGCTGGTTAGACTATCAGGGCATCGTTCCCTACAAGATCAAACGCAAACTCACTCAGGCACTTGCAAACGCTGCTGAGGAGAGAGGAACCGATGCAGCAGGTATCAGCTACGTTCATGGCAAGGATGTAGTTATTTTCAAGCGTCCGAAGCCTGCACACAAGCTGCATTTCAGCATACCTGAGAGAACTGTGGCTGTCATGGGACACACCCGAATGACCACTCAAGGCGACGAGAAGCACAACTACAACAATCATCCGTTCCCCGGTCTTGCCGGGGGCACGGCATTTGCTTTTGCGCACAATGGAGTGTTGTGGAACGACAAGGAGTTGCGGAAGGAGAAGCAGCTTCCCTACACCCACATTGAGACTGACAGCTACGTTGCTGTCCAGCTCCTCCAGCAGAGTGATAAGCTGGACTTTGAGTCACTCAAAGATATGGCTGAGGTCGTGGAAGGCAACTTCACTTTCTCCGTTCTTGACCAGAACAACAGTCTTTATATCATCAAGGGTTCAAATCCCATGTGCCTGCTGCACTTCCCTGCGCTGGGACTTTATGTCTACGCAAGCACCGAGAGCATTATGAAGAATGCACTAAAACGTGTTGGACTGCACAAGTTTGCATACGAGCGTGTACAGACTGATGAAGGCGACATACTCCGTATTGACAAGAACGGCGTCATCGAAAGGTCAGAGTTCGAGCCACGGCTGTTCCGTTCAAGATACGGTGGCTGGCATGACTGGGAAGCAGAACACTACAGCGTTCATGAGGAACTTTTGCTTGCGTATTGTGGGTGCTACGGAGTGGATAGTTCAGATGTAGAACTTCTGCTTGAATACGGATATACCTGCGATGAGATTGAGGAAATGCTTGCAGACCACAACCTGCTCAATGAGGCTCTCAGAGATGTGAAGTATATGTGCGGGGGAGAACTATACGAAAACTGCTACGGTGGTGTATACTAATGGGCAAGATTGTGTATATCCGTGTATCGACGGAACATCAGGAGACCGCACGTCAGGAAGCTTTGATGAAGCAGTATCAGGTCGAACGTGTCTTCGCTGAGAAGATGTCCGGTAAAAATGCTGACCGTCCCGAGTTGAAAGCAATGCTTGAATATGTCCGTGAGGGCGATACCCTCTACATTGAAAGCATCAGCAGGCTTGGACGTTCAACTCGTGATCTGCTTAACATTATAGATGTGCTTCAGCGGAAACAGGTTACTCTTGTCAGTAGTAAGGAGAATATTGATACCAATACTCCACATGGAAGGTTTGTGCTGTCAATATTCGCAGCGCTTTCAGAGCTTGAACGTGAGCAAACTTTACAGCGTCAGCGTGAGGGGATAGCAATTGCAAAATCACAAGGGAAATACAAAGGAAGACAACCTCTACCTATCGACTGGATAAAGTTCGGTCATCTGTACAAGCAATGGAAGTCGGGTACTATTACGGCAGTATGGTTTCAGAAAGAGATGGGCCTGCGTGCCAACACCTTCTACCGTAGGCTCAAAGAATACGAAAGAAAGTATGTATAAATGAGACGGAGCCGGGAATAACCGGCTCCAATCATATTTCAATAGGGTGTTATTTTTATTTGCAATATTTCAAAAGCCAAAAAACAACTTATATGACATACTTTTTTTGTATTTCAATAGACTACGGTCTATTGACATAATATAGTCACATTATATATTGACAAGTGTTTAGACTTCTGATATTATAAGAATAACGACATGATTCCAAATACGTCACACGTTGAGTACGTAGTTTTGATGTCACGGCAGAAATCCTAAAACGGCGTATTTGCGCGGTTTATCGGCATAACCCTTTTCCGATAACCGCAGTTTTACCCACTCAAAATCTGTATGCGGGAACAGGTAAAAGGGCAAAATGGCATACACGGCACATCTGACAACCAATCTGCACACTTTGATTTTTGACAACCAAATCAAGCACTCGATTTAGGGTGCGTGAAACTGCTTTTTCCGATTTTTCAGTGTGTGGATTGAATGTCATAGTGAAAAACAGCGTAAAATCGCTGAAAACAGACTTACCAAAAGTTGTGATTCGGGTGTTTGCAAAATGGTGTTGAGTGTGGGGAAAGGTTGTCACACAGAAAGGAAAAAATATGGTTACTGTTACAATAGAAGATGGTAAATTCGTCGTTCACGGTTCTTTTGATTTCGGATATATGGGTATCTATCATGATGACGAAATCCTTATCCTTCGCACACCCGCAGAGGTTCGCAAATGGGAAACAGCAAGCGCCGCTCTTGATATAAAAACTTGCTCCGATGATGACATTGCCGCCTTCCTGACGGCACATCTCAATGCATGGGAAGAAAAGGTGCGGCAGAATAAAAAACGCATTAATGATAACTTCCTTGTGCGGATTTTTGAAGATCTGGAGGCATGTGCCTATCCCTTCTGGGAAACGGAGGGGCTGTATGTCCCGGAGCAGATGCCAGAGAATCCTGAGTCTCTTTATGACGGACATGAAGAAGAGATGTCCGTGCTGGAGGATGCATTTAACAGTTCTCCTAATGACGGCAGCATCGAAAAACCGGACGCTGAAGCCGCACTCCG
>FPJT01000027.1 GCA_900119535.1 Ruminococcus sp. XPD3002 | reverse complement strand
AAATACTATGAGCCGGGGCATATGTACTATGACAGTATAACGCAGTGGTCGGTGGTATATGATCTGAGCAAATGTACGGCAGCTGTTACGATAAAATCTGATTTTGAAAAGACCTATGATTTCAACATTTTGTAGAGGATGAGCATAATGAATATCTTTGAACGCTGCCCTATTGCGGAATTTGCAAAGGCTCACGGGTATCTTGACATCATGCCAGCCTTCTGCAACAGTGATTATCCTGCAATGGAAATGATACACGGTCATTTGATACGCAAGCACACCTGTGCAAATTCTGACATATGCGACTACTGGATCGTAGGCGACGTTTCGGAAGCCGCAAAAGAACACCCTAAAAAGATAGATGACAAAGGGTATTGGTATAATGATTGATCTGTGTATCTGAAAAAGTTTGGATCGAAACATGGAAAGGAAATTTTGATATGAAAGCCAAGAGAGCATTAAAGGTAACAGGGAAAATTATACTGGTGATACTTATACTTATTATTGTAGTCCTCATTATCACCTCTGTCCTGTTCCGCCTGAGAGTGAACAAGGCGAAGGACTATCTAAAAAGCAACGGTTACTACAACCTTGTGTCGGCGGGCGATTATAATGTGAATGTTTTTACCTGCGGCAATGAAAAAGGAAAGCATAACATTGTTGCTTTAGCAGGCTATCTTGACGGAGAAATGTGCATAGGCTGGCGAAAGATGACTGCTCCCCTCGAAGAAAATAACAGGCTCGTATTTCTCGACCGTGCAGGATATGGTGTGAGCGATGACTACAGGGGAGAAATGACAGTTGAACACGTTGTGGAGCATTACAGGACAGCACTGCAAAACGCTGGCATTCAGGCACCGTATGTGCTGATGCCACATTCCATGGGCGGTGTGTACGCTACATACTGGGCAAGCCAATACCCCGATGAGATCGAGGCGGTCATAATCATTGACGGCTCCGAGGCACAGCCTTTCGATCTTGAAAAAGATGCGCTTGACCTGGGCATTATCAAGTGGATGCGCCTTCCAGCTGATCTTGGAATGCTCCCGCCGATGATAAGTTCTGAATACGGAAAAGAGCTGGAAATGCTGTCGGAGGAAGAAAAACCTGTATCCTCAGCGCTTCTTGAAAAAACCATGAGCAGTCATGCTTCAACAGATGAAGCGCTGCGCTGGCAGGAAAACTGCAATTATGTTTGGGAAACATTGGAAACAAATGATATCCCGAAGATGTACCTGAGCATACTCTACGCTTTCCACACGAAGGAACAGCTCATAAATGAGGGATTTACCGCAGATGTTCTCAGAAATGTATATGGTATCACAGGAGACAGCGATGATGAGGTATACGCAAATTATCTTGAGACCGAGGCAGAAAAGCGCAGTATACTGGACGCATATATCGAAAAAATGGGTAATTGTCAGAAGATTGAAATGCAGGGACAGCATGAGATCATGTTTGATAAGCCAGAAGAGTGCGGAAAAATCCTGAAGGATTTCTTGAACGGACTGGACGGTTAATATCATGCAAGTTCAGGCAATGCCAATAGCCCATAGTCTATTGACATACAAAAAAAGTATGTCATATGAGTTTTTTTTCGGATTTTGCAATATTGCAAATAAAAACGATACCCTATTGAAAGATGATTGGAGCCGGTTACCCGGCTCCGTCTCATTTATGTATACTTTCTTTCGTATTCTTTGAGCCTGCGGTAAAATGTGTTGGCACGCAGGCCCATCTCTTTCTGAAACCATACTGCGGTTATTGCGCCTGACTTCCACTGCTCATACAGCTGACCGAACTTTACCCAGTCGATAGGTATAGGCTGACGACCTTTGTACTTCCCCTGCGATTTCGCAATAGCTATGCCCTCACGCTGGCGTTGTAATGTCTGTTCTCGTTCAAGTTCAGAGAGTGCTGCGAATATCGACAGAACGAACCGCCCCTGCGGTGTGTTTGTATCAATGTTCTCCTTACTACTGACAAGAGTAACCTGTTTCCGCTGAAGCACATCTATAATGTTAAGCAGATCACGAGTTGAACGTCCGAGTCTGCTTATGCTTTCAATATATAATGTATCGCCCTCACGGACGTATTCGAGCATTGCTTTCAGCTCGGAACGGTTTGCATTCTTACCAGACATCTTCTCAGCAAAGATACGCTCGACCTGATATTGCTTCATTAGAGCTTCCTGACGAGCTGTCTCCTGATGTTCCGTAGATACACGGATATAGCCGATCTTTCCCATCAACAGTACCCTCCGTAGCACTCTTCATACAAGTTCTCACCGCACATGAACTTCACATCCCTGAGCGCCTCGTTCAACAGATCATGGTCTGCAAGCATATCCTCAATCTCGTCACAGGTGTAACCATATTCCAGCAGTAACTCTACATCAGCGGAGTCTACACCATAACAGCCACAATATGCTATAAGCATTTCTTCGTGCAAGTTGTAGAACGGAGAATCTTCCGTATCATACCATGCGGCGTATTTTGATCTGTACAGCTTAGGTTCAAACTCTGAACGTGTGATCTCACCGTATCTGTCTATACATAGTATATCGCCCTCGACAGTATCAACTCTCTCAGATGAAAACTTGTGTAATCCCAGGCGGCGTAATGCCGCCTTCATTATGCTTTCTGTGCTTGCGTATACATAAAGACCAAGATCAACGAAGTGGAGCAGGTACATTGGATTGCTTCCTTTTATAATGTATAGGGAATTATCCTGATCCAGTACAGTAAATGTGAAGTTACCTTCAACTGTTTCTGCCATATACTTGAGACTCTCGAAGTCAAGTTTTCCCTGTTTTTCTATCAGCTGTACGCCGATGTAGCTGTCTGTGTCTATATAAGTCTCAGGTATAATCTTATCATGGCGAAGCTCTTTATCATTCCATAAGACACCATTATGTGCGAATGCAAAGTCACTGCTTGCATGACCTGCAAAGGGATGATTGTTGAAATTGAGCTTCTTATCACCCTGAGTAGCCATTCTGGTATGTCCCATAACAGCTGTAGTGCCTTCCGGCGGATTGAAATGGATCTTGTGAGCAGGCTTTGGTCTCTTGTAAATTATGACCTCACCGTTACGCACATAGCTTATACCTGCTGCATCAGTACCTCTCTCTTCCGCAGCATTAGCCAGTGCCTGTGTAAGCTTTCTCAGTATCTTATGCGGAACAATACCTGCATAATCAGTCCAGCCAAAGAGTGAACACATACTTATACCTCCTCACTTAAAGATGACAGGAGCATCGGGATGATCCATTTTATCAAGTGCTCTCGCAACTTTTTCAATGCGGTTCACCATATGTGTTGTAGCGAGCACAGTTGCAAGTGTTAAAACTATCCTTATATCTCCGCCATATATTTCCGGTAAAGGTAACTTCGGGATCTTCTTCATAATATCAAAATTCTTCATTTTTACATTTCCTCCTGGGTATCAATGTTTTCGTTGATGTATAATTTTCGTTCTTTCAGATACTGTATCAATTCAGGTTCCTTTATATTGCTGACGAACTCAGACCATGACAGCTTGTGCAGTCCCTCTTCTGAATAGTAGAGAGCGGTGTCGATAATAGCATTCACCAGTTCCAGTGTCGCAAGGAAGGTGTTAAGCTTCAGCGTACCTCTGAACATACGGAACTCGATTGTTGCGTAGTTCATAAGATTGACCGCAGCATACCTGCCATTATTGCCTTTCTTAGCCTTATCCAGAATCGCCCTTGCCGAATTCTCATAGCCGTATCTGCTTGCCCATCTGTTCATGGCGTACTCAGAACGGCGAGAGAACTTCAATAACTCATTCCAGTGATGCTCAACAAAGTACAGTATTCTGCTGATTGTTTCATCCTGCTCATCACGGTTATCACCAAGACAGTCTCTGTTGACATGAACATGGAGTCCGCAGGTAGAGGTCTGATGAGAGCGATAGCCCAGATAAATCGCTTTTTTCATGATCTCATCCCACTGAAAATCCTTGTGACAGTCAAGAGACATAGGGTGCGTTACCAGTTCCATTCCGTCGTCAAGAGAGCCATCACCCTTGATATAGATGTGCTCCTCGTCCTTATTTGCAATAGAAAGAAGCTCGTCAGCATTATCACTGTCCTTACCCGCTCCGTCAATCTCCAGTTCAACCCCGAAATATCGCTTAGAATCACCGTAGAATATAGGCTCAGGCTTATACCCGTAGTCATGGATAGAACGGTTTCTGTCAACTTCCTCATGATAACAGTCAGAGCAGTAATCATAGCCGTCAAGATGATAAGCGTCGTCCTCATGCAATAATGCATCACAGCATGAACAACGGGTATAGTGGTTGTGATAGCAGTTTGAGCAGAGTGTTGTATACTCGTCACTGTAAGAATCGTCAGTCCATATCACAGCACCGCATCTTTCACAGGTTGTAGTATGGTTCTCATAACAGTCAGTACAGACAATCTGACCGTTTACTTCCTCATAGTCATCGTCTTCAATGAGTGCTCCGCAATGGGAGCAGTAGATTTTGTTTTCTTCCATTGTTTTCCTCCGTAAAACGCAGAAATCCAGCCCCGAAGGGCTGGATCCTGTTTTAGTATTCGCTTGCAAGCAGCATTGTTGAGTGGTCGCCGTCATCAATTATGTACAGCTTTTCTGTAATCGGAGTATCTGACGGTATGAGGTACTCCATATGGTATTCGGGTTCTTCTGACGTATGTGTTATTGACTGCATTGAACCTGACGGTTTCAGCTCAAATACCTGTAAATAGTCCTTCGGCTCAGGTAGCCTGTCAACGCACTCCCATAAGAACAGCTGCAATTCAAGTGGGATAGTGCTGTCAACTCCACAGGTCAGATAGCGGTTTGTTTCTGTCATAGGCATTTCTCCTTTGTAATTTGATTACCGTTTTGGGTATCACAGAAATAATGTATATTTCAGATTGCCGAATTATCGGAGAAGATGCTTATTCTGATAATGCTGAATTATCCATTTATTTGATTTTTAGTATATATATAATTATTTTGAATAAAAAATACTACATTATAATAATAGGAGCGAAGCGACGCCTGCAAGAAATATATCTATATTATGATAAACAATAAAAGAATGAAGAATCAAAGAATCTATATATCAATCTATAATAATAATCAATGATAACATTGATTGTATTATGTGTATTGATAACCATTATACCTCTAATATGGATAATACTTCGCGCCGGATTTCCTTGCACCTATAATACTATTTTAAGGAGGCTTTTACAATGAAAGCTGAAAATGATAAAAGAAATGTACGAACATCGGTAACGATGACACAGAATGATTCTGAAACTATTGCAAAGAATGCAAAAGAAAGAGGACTGTCTGTAAGTTCCTATATGGTTCTTAGTTCTGTTCATCCTAATCAAAACACTCCTGAAACAATGGTAAAGTATCAGAACATTATAAACCATGTGTGCAGAATCGTTGAAGAGGTCGCTCCTGAACGCCTCGACGAAGTAAGAAAAGAGGCTGAAGACATATGGTCCTTATAAAATGCAAGAAGTGTTCAGATGGATTTCACAGCAACTATCTTTACAACGCTTTGGATTACTTGCACGATAAAGAGAAGCAGCTTCATTTAGGTGGCTTTGGTGTGGATCCTTATGATCTGGATAAGACATATAAGCAGATGCTTTTTGTTAAGAATTACTTCCATAAGACACAGGAGAATCCACTCATACACTTCATTATATCATTCGGTGATGAAGTGCGAAAATATGAGAAAGCCAAGGCTTATGCTGTGCTGATAAGTACTGTTTTTAAGTGCAGATATCAGTTGGTCTGGGCTGTACATAAGAAGAAGCGTGGAGATTCATTATTTCATATACATATCATCATAAACTCTGTGAGTTTTGTAGATGGTAAGCTATATGATAGTTCAAAAGAAAATCTCAGCAAATTCTGTGATGAAGTTGAACGAATCACAGGTACAGGTTGCAGATACTATTTTGCCGGATATTATTCAACTGACGATGTCTGATATGTTGTAAATCAGATGATCCGGTTACCGGTATAATATGGGCTTTTTTTAATCAGAACAAGTGAAAGTATACATAAATCCCGACAGCTGTAAAGATATAAATATAGTCTCCCCGTTATGGGGAGACACAGCTGTTGGTTAATTCATAATTATTTATCGATGTACTTGACTTTTCCCGGATCACATGATAAAATGAGTATAGTAAATTTTAAGGTATTGATTTGAGTATATTACATCTATAGGTGTAGTATGTCCAAATCAGTACCTTTTTTGTTATGTCAGCAATTTGACAAACCGCGTCGGGAGACGGTGAATATAACGCTATGAAGCACATAAATGGATTCACTCACACATATAAACCCTTTGTTTTGTTGAGGAGGAATGAATATGAAAGATAATTATGATTTTTTCGATGACTTCAATTTTGGCGATGATAGTGATTTGGGTTTTGAAGAAGATGACATCTTCTTAGATTTGTTAGATGACGAGGAAGACATTGTATCCTCTCCCCAGGCGCTTCCACCTAAAAAGCGACTGATAGAAGGTCTGACACTGGAGTATGCGGAGTTCTTTAATAGGACATTCACTGATTTTCAGCTTGGACACTTTATGTTCTATAATGTCACTTTCAGGAACTGCATCTTTGACCATATCGGCTGCCAGTGCGGGAAGTTCATAGCCTGCACATTTGAGGATTGCAATATTATTTCTTTCTCAGGCGAAGGCTATGGATTCAGAGAATGCGAGTTCACCAGATGCAAGTGGAGCGGAAACGAGTGTATTGACGACTGTTTTTATCACAGTAACTGCAAATACACTGACTGTGAAGAGAACTATGACCAATGAAGGAGGGTGTTGGTATGAATAAAAAGGAATTTGAAATGATGAACCAGAAACTCATCGACGGCTACATTGACCGTCAGAAGAATCACGCACATATGCTTGACGATGATGCTTATCCCGACGCTAAAAAGCATAGAATAGGCTGGTCGCATGAGTGGGTCGGCAGGGATATGTATGAATCCTTTTACAGGTGTGATATCATGGAATACGCAAAAAGCAATATCAGAATGACAAAAATCAGAAAGTTCGATCTTATCAATTTCAATATCATTGATATGAAGTTTGAACGTATGATTGCTGAACACTGCTGTATGATGAACGGCACTTTCAAAAATGTGAAGTTCTTCCGTTTCTGTATAGATGGTAAGCCATCTTAATCTAAAAAAAGAGCATTGCCGAAAAATGACAATGCTCTGATTCTTTCTTTTGATAAATTATCTTCTCATGCTGCTTGCGATATAATGCGCAAGTTTTCTATGGCATACCGATAGAATCTGTTCGATTCTTAAATTCTCGAATCCAACCAGTCTGGCAATTGAAGCCATCGACTTTCTCTCCCACAGATACATATACAAAATGTCTCTTTTGGTCTGCGGCAGTCTGTTCAGGCTTTCCTCGATTGCGTTTCTGTCAAACGGGAATTTTGTGCCGGAATAGTCGTGTACACGCTGAAGATACTCTGTCGGCTGAAACGCTGCCGCCTCAAGCGCATCAAAAACCTTGTGATATACCACCTGATTCGGATAATACTTGTAATCTGTAAAAATGTCAATGCCCCGGCGGTAAAAATGCTCCAATATCGCCGCTGCACACCCTGCACTTCTGCTTTGACCGTATTCGCACTGACAGATGATATTCTTACCGTCACGGAATGCTTTGTTGATATACTCAGCAAGATCCTGCGCTTCAGGGAAGAAGCTATCGTAGGTATATCCCTTTTCCGGCAAATAGTCGAGGTCGAAGTCATCCACCTCGCAGTAAAAGACATCATCACAGGCACTGCTGTAATCGACACGGGAATAGTCTTTGTCAATATGCTTCAGCTCCGGGTCACAAAAGCTGATAACGGCGGTATTCTTCGGAAACTTACCGTCAGCGATAATAGATTCAATTGCTTCTCTTGAATATACGGATACGGTCATAAAAGCCTCCTCACATCAATCAAAACGCCAATGTAACCTGCACATCCTGCGGTTGCTTCTTTGATAGCCTTCACAGAATTTTTGAAACCACTCATCAAACTCATCTATCGTGATTTCAAGACTATCATCTGTTCCGGCATGATGCGGCAGCGGTATAAACAGGACACCATTACCGAAAAATCCTCCTCTGTACGCTGTATAATCATGTGAAGAAATCGTATAGATGAGTGCGTGCGTAAACAGAATACAAGTATTCCATTCACATGATTTAAGACCGACCGGCGTTTTGCAATGCAGCATTGTATCAATACGATTCAGATAGCATACAATTCTGAGATCCTCACGATCCATATCGAAAAGTCCGATATATTGTCCGAAATAAGTCCAAACATCTTTGTAATATGACTTGAATGCATCAATATCGAAATCTGCATCATGCATTAATTTCCAGCAAAGCTGCTCTGATTTGTGCAGTAAATCTTTTCGCTGATTGATGCGCTCTGCGTTGGATTCAAACTGTGCATGGATATACGCCCGTGTAATGACTGCAAAATCTCCCCAGAACTCACGAATAACCAGCCTATCCTGAATTCCATATCCTGCTTCCTTCTGAGAAGAAGTCATCATGAAACGCTTTCCCGACTCATAGAACGAATTGAATATCAGTATCAGCTCATTCTGGATAGCTTCCTTACCGGCAAGTTCCTGAATATCGTCAACTAATAGGACATCCGCCTGCAAATACTTCTCACGGAACTGTTCCGATGTACCGCCGCTATTAAGGATTTCAGCCAGTGCAGAACGCATATCAGCTGTTGTTGTGAGGATAACAGTTAATTCGGGATTATTCTGTTTTATGGCATTTTTTACAGAATAGAGCAGATGCGTCTTGCCGGCTGCTGTGCCGCCAAATATTGCTAAGGGCTCAGAATCCGCATTTTCGGCAAACTGCTTTGCTTTCTCAAAGGCTTGACTGTTTGCTTTTGTGACCTCGAAACTGTCAAAGGTGTAACTGCTGCCTGTTTTAATATCGGACATAGTTTGACCTCCTCCTATCAGTTGTTCTTTAATGTGTAGACAGGATGCCCTGCCCCATATCCCTGATATACCTGATTACCTTTAATGGTGTAAACGGGATGACCTGTTCCGTAACTACTGAAAACCTGATTACCCCTGATAGTATAAACAGGATGTCCCGTACCATAGCCCTGATACACTTGATTGCCTTTGAGTGTGTAGACGGGGTGCCCGGTGCAATACCCTTGATAGATCTGATTTCCTTTGATTGTATAGACTGGGTGACCAGTTCCATAGCCTTCGTATATTCTCATAATATACCTCCGATTCTTGAAAGCAATCATTAGACTGAACAGTGCATCTGACATATAGGTGAAAAACATTAATCCTGTAATATATCAGGCGGTATGCTCAGAGCGTCATCTCTCAATGGCAACGTATTCGTGTAATAATCAAGCATTTCCGTGAAATATTCTTTTAGCGGAAGTGTAGCGCCTGAATGCTTTCCACCCTCTATTCTTCGAAAGCGTGAATTGCCAAGTAATTTCTCCGTAAATACGTGATCGCCGAGTACCTCATCATCATCTCCAACAATGCAGCTCACATTGGCAGAGTCTACCATGATAGCCGTGAACATTGAGGATCGTATAGCCTTTGCAATCAGGATTTTGGAAATGATCATATACTCGCATAGCAAACCTCCGTTCTTTGCAGAGCACACATATGGTATTGGTGGTTTATCAGCTTTTATCACACAGATGATCAGCTACCTTAACAATCAGATCGTGCAGCTCCAGACGCTCCTTGTATTTCTGCGGGATAGCATTGTAGCCTATATATGCTCCGAGAATATTTCCGCAGACAGCTCCAGTGGAATCACTGTCGCCATTATGATTCACAGCAGTTCTCATAGCCATATCAAAATCGTTCTCGTACCTCAAAGCACTGTAAACAGCGATTGCAAGCGTTTCCTCGGCTACCCAGCCTTCACCGAGCTGATGTATAGCTGAAAGGTTGTCCTGTTCTGTTTCCGCAAGCTGAACAGCTTTCTGCATGATAGCAGTAAATTCGGATATATGCTTTGCTTTGGGGAACAGCTTTTCCATCGCTGCGATAGAATCGTTTATGGCAGCTTTGAGCGGTATATCGCTTTCTGTTACTGCTCTGACGATATGCACCAATGCAGCGGCAGGAATAAAGCCAAGATCGTGACCGTGCGTCAGTGCTGCTGCTTCTGCTGCAAGCATATCGGAGTATTCGTATGAAATATCAGTATCGGTGAAATACAGTCCTATCGGAGCAACACGCATGACTCCGCCGCAGCCTTTGCTGTCGTTGATCGAAACTTCGACTGTGCCGTTTGCACCTGCTTTGATCTCTGTCATGCAGGTCGTTCCGGGACATCTTCTATGGTACAATTCCGGCACACGCATCAGTTGAGAGCAATGTTTGGTGCCCTGCGCAGGATACTTTTCACTCTGCGTCTGATACCAACACTTATACATATCCCTGATGCTGCTTATGTAACCAGTATTGTCAGTTTGGTTTCCGGCAAGCAGCATTCCCTCCGCAGTGAACAGTGTCATCTGTGTATCATCAGATATTTCAGCGACATCATTGTCCAATACTAAATCGTACTCGCTAACGCCGTCCTTGCCGTACTCGGAGAAGATTTCATCTTCCCGTTTGAATTCGACGGCATATCCCAATGCATCTCCGGCTGCTCCGCCTATAAGGCAGCCACGGAATTTATCGATATTTCGCATATTATCACCATATTTATCAATTAGCTTTGTTAAGCTCCGCCTTTACTATTTCTACAAATTCTTCTCTGCTTCCAGTAAATGTAACAATATTTTTATGATTGTAAAAACGACTTTTTGAACCTATCAACCAAAGAATCCTATCCAATTTAAAAGCTGAAGCCTGACTGTCTATCGATTTATAATCCTCTGCTATCCTGAAAACAGCTTCAATAATATCATACTCATCAACCGAAGATAATCCGAGATTTGATATTATATAGATAACGTGCTGGTCAGGTTTTGAATAATTTGACATTCCAATATCTTTCAGCCAATTGGGTACAAGAGCAGGTCCCCACCACTTAATTCTGCCTGCTATAATACGAATCAGCTTGTTTCGTTCTTCCTTCTTTGTTGAATCAAATGTATCGAAATACGCATACATCTCTGCTGAATTTTTGAATTCTGACAAAAACTTTGCTGAATCGCATACATTTTCTTTAACGTTTTTATATTTATCGTTAGAACCTTTAAATGCTTTCTTGAAGAGTTCGTCCAATTCTTCTTCCGGCAGAGTGGCGATATTCTGATTGAAACTATATACATCAAAATCCTTAAACAACGCTTTTATTTCTTCTTCGTGTTCTTTTATTCCGCTTTTTGCAAATTGAGCATTCCAATCACGAAACGAGAATACAGCTACGTGAAACACCTCGTTCATAGTTTCTTTACGTTTATCAATTAAGTATGAATCAAGTATCTCCTGAGTAAGTCCCTGAGAATGTTCCCATAAATACTCTATAGCTCTTTTGTAGATAAAGCAGTTTTTCTCGATATTTGTCATAACAAATGCCTCCTTTTTCAATAACAGTTTTTGACTTAGTGCACATATTTTATTGCACACTAACAATAATAACATAAAAATATTACAATCGTATTAATAATAGGAATGAAAAGTGCTTTTCTCACTTTCTCACAAGAAAACAGCACTGTGATTGTAAGATATGACCAATCGTTGTTACAATAATCAATATAGTCTGCCAGCCTGAAACCGAACTTCCGCTAACAGATAAAGTTTTTATTACAGTTCTCACAGCCGAATTATTTTTTCATTGTAAGTCAGAAACATTGAACCCTGACCTAAACCAATAAAGAAAGATAATAACGGACAACGATAACCTTGAACATGAACAACGTCATATTCAAAAGGAGGTGTGAGAGCTGTAAACGGAATATGCCTTAGATGTTTATCTCAAATTCGATAGTGCTGTTGACCAGATCAAGTGCTGTCTGAGCTTTTGCCAATGTTTCGGCAATATCTGTATAATACCTGCCGACTTCTTCGATGTCGTAATTTGCGTACTTATAGTCGATGATATTGCCACCGCCGGAATAACCGGAGCTGACACGCACTTTCGGCATTGCGTCTCTCATTTTAGAGAGGGTTGCACATTCCGCATTAAGCTGAGGAAGATATACAAGCATCTCGTCAATCGTAATATTAAAATCCGGGATAATTGTTGTTGTGTTGAACACGTTTATAGCGTGTTTTACTTTGCGGATCTTACACTCAACCTCTGCCTGAGAATCACGCATTTCCTTGAAATTGTACTCAGGGCGTACAGATTCGACATCCTCCTGAATTGCGGCTACGAAGCTGCTGGAGTTTGTCTCTTTGAGCTGTAATGCTCTCAGTTCGTCGTTGAGCTGACGCAACAGCTTTGCTGCCTGTGATGATGTTACTCGCATATATTTTCCTCCTTAGAAATTGACTTCTTATTTTTACCTTGTGATTATATTATAGCACACGGATGCGGACAAAAATGTCCTGTGTCCGTTATGTTGTTTCCCATGCCAGTTCTTGTATCCTCCAGACAAGTTCTTCGCCAATTTCTTCGACTTCCCGACAGCGTTTAGGAAGTTCCATCGTAAATTGTTTTCCCGTTTCCATGCAATCAACAATGATCTGTAAAGTGTCGTCCTGAGGCTCGAATTTTAATCTGATCTGTCTGTTGTGAAGTACAAGAATTCGTTCTTTGATAACTACGCCGTTCAAACTGTGAAACCAGCCAAACGGATAACGCTGGATCAGTAGACCGTCATTTGTACGGCTGCTGACCAGATAATCTCTGATCAGCTCGTGCTCCCATTCGGAATCGGCAATGCTGAACTCTAAGATCTCCGGTTCAGAAGCCATATACTGAAGAAGTCTGATGATCTCTTTCGGCTCCTCTTCTTCCTGATGCACAACAGTCGAGCAGATTCTGCCGGTTTCGCAGCAGAAAAAAGCAGCGTGTATGTATCCGTTGACATCCCACATAGCATTGGGAGAAAAGTGAACTTTTAACTCTCTGCCATAAAGCATGATGATAAATTTTTCCTCGCCTGTTTCTTTCCAGTAATCCTCCTCCCAATAAGCGTCGTAACACAGTCGGTATTTCTCTGCCAGTATCCTTCTGAGCTGCTGATACTCTTCTTCGGGATCTGCTGTTTTTATAACGTAAGAATTTCTTTTCTCTGCCTCCCACGCAAGCCAGTACAGCATTCTTATTATTCCCTCTGTATTTTTTGCTAACTTGCCATAATAACCGTTCAGACTTCTGAGTACCTCCGGACAATACAGCTGTACCTTAACGAAGTAACCGCAGTCAATAAAGGCAATTTCGATGTTTCTGTAGTTGCACCCGTACCAATGTGCTTCTGTACCGTCGATCTGAAACTTGGCATACGCATCAAAGAACATCTGACAAACTTCTATCCATTGCTCTCTTTCTATATTGTCCATATGCTACCTCCCATGGGAAGAGTTTTCCATGTTTCCATCTGTGAGCATATTATATTACGAGCGATGTACCAAAAAGCGGCGGTATCTATGATATGTATATCACAACATATTAAACGAGTTGATTACCTCAACGCTCCCCACTTCTCATGTGCAGAGCATCCGCCGTTTGCCTGCTTGGTTTGCTGGAAACAGCCTGACTTCCGGTTCATGCATTTGCCTGTAGCCATCGGGCTGCTGACCTCAAGTCTTGAGCCGAAATGATCGCAGATCTTCCGCTCACCTGACCAGCAGGAACAGGTGGCACAATACTTTGAATCGCAAGTGTACTGATACATAAGCATACCTCCTGAATCTGTCGTTTCCCGACATTGTTTATTATTCTATGGGAATATCCTCTATTAGCAGCGCAATTCTGTTCGGATACAGAAACCGATAAAGCTCGCTTAGGATCTCATCATACAGTTCGCCGATCTTGACAGTTCGCTCATATGATAGTTTTTTCTTGGATGGACATTTGACAGTCAGATGTATCAAATTACTGTCTTGCTCCAAAACAGCATCTGCTGAATACTTTTCTCCCAATTCAGGAATATCCTTATTCCAGCAATGAAAGCTGCAGCTTGAAGTACATCCCTGACGAGCTTTATCAAGAATATCGGTGATCTGTTCTTTGATCTTCTCAAACATAGGATCAAATGTCTTCTCCTGATAAAGCGCATGAGCCTCCTGCGGAAATAATTCTATAAATAGATCAACAGCGAATATTTCCTCAAAGAATCGGCTATCTGGAACCTGTCTGCAGAAAGTCTGATTCGAGTCTATGTTGTGAATCATCACCCGAACTTCGCAAAGCTCTGATGAAACTGCAACAACTGATGCCGCATAGTTTCCTGCATCCGTGCGAAAACGGAAACTGTATATTCCGATATCGCTTTTGAATGCACTTCCTATCGCTTCACAGAACCTTGCTTTCACCTGAGTAAACTCGGATGCACTGTATTTATCTTGTGGATAAAATTTGTTGTCGGCTTCTCTTTCTCTGATTTGTAGTTTTTCCTGATTGTCGCAGAATTTACAATAGAGATTCCAAACTAAATCAGGAGAATTCGTGTCTTCGCTCAGCAAAAAAGCAGTATCCGTACCTAAAAAGTGAACATAAAAGTGTACGCTTGAAAAATCATCCGAAAATTCGGTGATTAGGAGCACTATTTCGCCTGTTTCGTCCATAGGATTATAATGATCCTCGAAGGTTTCAGGGTAGCAGCAAGTGAAAAAACTACGTTTTTGTTTGATTGAATTTGAAATAATGTTGCTGTTAGGCTCCAAACGGCTGTACCAATTCTCAGCATATTCTGAGATGGTAAGTCCGTTTTGATTGGAGCAGTCAAAAAAATCAGAAATCCTTTTGTCAGCGTCGTCCCATTCTTCACTTGAAGCGATTGCAGCTATGAAATACGTATTATCTTCTGTATTATAAATGAATACATTGGCAGAAGAATTAGAGAGAGACATTGCAACGATGTATTTCCTGTTCTCAACAAAACATTTACAGCAGACCAGTCTGTTTTCAGAAGTATCAGCCCTGTCAAAAAGAGCATCGAGCATTTCTTCAACCGAAATGAGTTGAGACATATTCTTTTCCATATAAGTACCTCCTGTTGAAAAAAGCGCTTTTCTTTATGCTGCCATTATAGCACACAAAGAATCTTAATTCCGAAGATGTGGGCGACTCAAAAGAAAATTCTCCCTTTTGTACAAAAAAGTATCATCTAAAATATGCAGTATGCCATTTGCTGTACTGTGCTTTCCTTTTGTGATTATATTATATCATTACCTATGTACCAAAAACGCCCTAAGTTAAAAGGGCGTTTTGTATTGATCTATAATTATATTTTTCCTTCTTGAAGCTTATAGCAAATGAACTCTTCGTAGCCTTTCATTTGATAAAACAGTTTGTCCATTGCCTCATATATCTCTTTCTCGTTATATTCCTTGATATTGGCATCATATATGCACAGCCTGAAATAATTATCGCCGGAATTCTCAGTATCCATTTTGGGCATCATCTTAAAATTGTTCCATAGTTTTTCGCAGATCTTCTTAGTCTCATCAGAAATATTGGTATAGCTGAATGTAAGCATGAGATTTAATATCGTCTGGTTGCACTCGATCTCATATGCGTAATGATCAGGACGTTTCCATCCACTTAACTTTCCTTCAATATTATCAGGGATCAATGATGTCATTTTATCAGTTTTATAACGAACGAATTTACCGCCGCAAAATGTTTCATCGAATATGATCTCCCCATTTTCGGCTTTATTTCTTGCCCATTCTTTAATGACATCTTTCACCATTTCTTCTGTTATTGATTTGCTCATAATATTTCCTCCTTGTTATTACACCACATTAAAATGTGTTAATAATATCCTTTATTACTGCTCATATCTTTCAAGAGCATTTCTCAGAGTTTCGACGATCTTCTCACGCAGGCCTTGCGGAGACAGCACCTCAACCGCATCCGCAAACTGAATTGCCCAGTGCAGCATTGAGCTTTCGCTTGCATAAACATGAACCTTCATCATTTCGTCAGGCAGTTTCTCAATGCGGAGATCTGTGCCGAAGCTGTCAGCAACATCATTCATCATATACTGCTTGCATTGGAATGCTATATGTACCAGTTCTCCGCTCCAGAGATTCGGGTGAGATTTGATATAGTCCGAGAGTCTGATACCTGTTTCAAAGCCTTTCAGCATACGAAGAGACTTGGCAGGCTCATCAAACACCTGACAGTCCTTAATGCGGTCGATACGGAAATGCGTCAGATCGTCATACTGCGGAAGATTGCATATCAGATAAGAATGACCGTTCTGAGAGATCACCTGATAGGGATTGACAGTATACTGCCTTTTTTTGCCGCTGCTGTCGAGTCTGAATTTCAGCTTTCCGTCAAGTCCGCAGTCACAGTAATGGAAGGATATCTGTCTGCCGTCTGCTATGGCGCTGCCGATATTTTCAAGCGTCATCAGGATTTCCCTGTTCAGAACCTTTCCGTAAATATCCATGTCGATCTTGGATATTTCAGAATGGAGATATTTGCTCGACAATCCTTCCAGGCGGTGGATCAGACTCAAACGGTCTTTTTTCGAGAGTCCGTCTGTCAGCAGAACGCTGTCGATGAGCAGCCGCAGTTCGCCGTTCATAAACTTGTGAACGTAATACCAGTCGGTCAGTATTGTTTCTTCGCCGTTTTTGCTGTTTCGGATGATAGCATCTTCTTCAAAGTCGCTGCCACGGTATTTGATTGGAAATCCATACTCCATCAGCTTGGAAAGGTTGCGTCGGACCGTTTTTCGATCAACTTTCATTCCGTATTCAGATTTCATCAAGTTTTGTATCTGATGCTGTGAAAGCCTGTGGTCTTCGTCGGTGTGCTTTCTCAGGATATCCAGAATATCAAGTATAATCATTTTCTTGGGTTGCATATCGGTCATGATTATCCACCTCATATGTACTATAATTGTATACATTATACACCATTATGGAAGAGAAAGCAAGCATTTTGAAAAAAGATAGCCATATCATGAGAATTCTCGTGATATGGCTCATCAATGTTGATATTAGGCTGTTTCGGACTTTTATCCATTTTGGAAAGCTACAACCGTAGGATGTGTTCAGATTCACGCCATTTACAGCACACCATTCCTTGATCGGCATATTACTACTTTCACATTCTGCAATCTGTTCCTCCCATTGCCTATGCAGCAACTCCCGTTTTTTTTCTTTTGTAGTCATCATACTCACAGCTCCTTTCAGATTTTTGCTGTGAATATATTTTAGCATCTTTTTTAGTTTGACGGAAGGGTCGGGATTGGCGCTTACGAACAGCCAGATTCTGTTTGAGGACTACAACGTCGATAATGCACGTATCGTAATGAAGGAAATGGTTGAGAATCTTGTGCTTGAGCTTGTAGAAGAAAACCTCTACGCAAAAGGAATCTCGCTGTTTATCCGCTATTCCAAGGATTGTATCCCTGCAACTGGTGGAGCCGTGAAGCTTACGCAAACAACCTGCTCCATTAAAAAGATACAGGCTGCGTTTGATAAGCTGTATATCGATAAAGTTAAGATAGGCTATGGTATCCGTCAGTTAGGTATCGCCCTTACCGAACTTACATACGAACCAGATATGCAGCTCAGCTTCTTTGATGATCCCGAGGACGATGAAAAAGAGAAACAGATGGAGGTAGCTATGGTCGGAATTCGTAATAAATTCGGAAAGAACGCCCTTCTCAAAGGCTTTAACCTGTTCGATAAAGCTACCGGAATGAAGCGTAACACAATGGTGGGAGGTCACAATGGATAAGGCTAAGACACAGCGACACGCTGATAGAGCGATGCAGTTTGCTCCTTTTGCTGCTCTGAAGGGCTACTATGAATGTGTAAGGAAACAAGAGTGTATAACTGAACCAAAGAAAGAACTCAGTGAAGACGAAGCTGAGACTATATCAAATTCATTGAACAAGCTACGTGTAGGTATTACTGTAAAGATCAGGTACTATGACGTCGACGCATATACTAATATAGAAGGTGTAGTGACAGAGATCAATTCTCCGTATCACCGGTTGAAGGTTGTTAAGACCATAATTCCGTTCGATGACATCTATACCATTGAGCTACTCGGTAGGAATGTCTTTTTTTAGTTGTATAATTGCCGGCCGCCATATGGCGGCTATCTGTTTAACTTGCATTTTCAGCTTTAATGTGGTATACTAAAACTACAATCATACTACTATTACGGGAGGACACATGAATTACAAAATAATGCATAAGAGCGATATAATTGCTCTTGCTGATGAAAACGGAATAAATGAAATAATTAATAAATCGCTGTGTCCTGCCTGTTTTGCAATAGGTATGCCTCTTGAAATATGGCTCGACAACAGAAGTGTTGATATTCATCGTTCTCATTCACGAAAGCTGTTCAAGGCACTGCGTCTCAGAACGCCTGACGATATCGAACAGGTAATTGACATCGGCCACGGAATATCCATAACCGATAACTGGTGGATACAGAAAGCTGACGAAGAACTTGATTACAGTTCCCTTAAACAGTATAACGAAGAGATTGCAGATATAGCACTGTATGGTTCTTCTGCCTCAAACAGCGGAAACACAAAAGGTTACCGTGAACTTGGTACTGTCGGCAGCTATGAAAAGGCGTGGCGCTATATCAAAGGCTGTTGGTATATGTTCAAGCATGGAAACACTCAGGAGCTTATCAGCGAATACTATTCTTATCAGTTCCTGAAGTCTATGGATGTGAATGTAGCGGAGTATGAGATAAAGCATACCAAATCTGAAGAAACAGGTATTACTTCTACTATCATTATCACTAAAGACTTTACAAACAATGCTGCTATAGACTTTGAGCCTTTTTGTAGTTATTACACCGATCATGATGAGCCTGAGTATATTTTACCAAGACTTGAAGAAAAGCTGATTAAGCCGTATGTAATGATGGTGTTCTATGACGCCCTGCTCCATAACGATGACAGGCACAATCAGAATGCAGGTGTACTGAGGAACAGTTCAACAGGCGAAATAATCGGACTTGCCCCATACTTCGACTATAACCTCGGACTTATCTCAACGGGAGTACCGAGAATAGATGATAATAAAGGAAATGTGTTCACAGAAAGCTTTCTTGCTAACGAAGTCTGCTGCAACGTATTAAAAGATGAACTGCCTGACAGGGATACCATTATTAATAGTATATCAACAGCTGAAAGAGAGACCGATAACGCATTCCCTGACATAAGTCCTAACTACGACCTTATCAAGGATTATATTATCAGGACTTATGATTTTCTTGATGCTAAACTACATGAACGTCAAAGAAGTAGTGACTGAGGTCAATACTCCATATCGCCTGTTGAAGGTTGTTAAGACCATAATTCCTTTCGATGATATATACTCTATTGAGCTTCTTGCTAAAGGTATTCTTTTTAATTATTCAATGATATTACAAACTGCCGCCCATATGGGCGGTTACTTGTATATATCTTTACTTTTGCGAAATGCTGTGCTATAATTAAAAATAACTACAGTTGGAGGTGTTGACCTTGTGTACCTGGTTCTATGCTGATCATAAGGCTCTTGAAAACTATATCACCAGAGCACAGAAGTCACCTCTGACAAGAGAGATCATGTTAACGATGTCTCGAAGCACAGCTATGACCGGAGACATCAGACCTACTGACGTTGCTGCTGTTATAGCTTCAGGCAAAAACGGTAATATGGGTGTGTTCACGATGGTATGGGGCTTTAACAATCAAGCGTCATCCAAGCCAATCATCAACTGCCGTATCGAGACAGCCGAACAAAAGAGCCTATGGCGAGAGTCGTGGCATACTCGTCGTTGTGTGATACCTGCTTCATGGTACTACGAGTGTGGCGTTTCCCCTACTGCCGAAGGATACAACACTCTCCGACAGCAGCGTGATATAACAAAGACCCGCTTCGCAGTTCAATCAGCAGGAGCTGAGATTGCTTTTCTCGCTGGGCTGTATCGCTACGAAGAGCATAGCGGAAAGCAAATTCCAATGTTCTCGATCATTACCAGAGAAGCAGCGGAACCTGTCAAAAGCATCCACGACCGGATGCCTTTGATGCTGAGACAGGAAGATGTTCGTGACTGGGTGCAACCGGACATGAACCCAAGCGGCATTCCTGAGAGAGCTTTGACTGATGTAATTATGGAAGAAGCATCCGTATAATTTAAGTAGAAAAATACGTTTAAGTATATCCGCGCAAGAGCGGGAACTCATATACTTGAAATTATAAAAAATGAAACTTTTCATGTCGATTACGTTTTTTGAAAAAAATGAAATTCAAAAATTCTCAAAAAGTTATCTTTTTTGAGAAAATTTCAATTTGAATTTTCATGAAAAACGTAATTGCATCGGAAAATGTTATTTTTCTTCCGAATGATAGAAAGCATATCAATGTAAGGAGGACTGACTATGGCACGGTATGGCAACTTAAAGGATTACTTTCAAGGAGAACATCTCGAACTTATAAGATCGACAATTGCTAAGTATTATTTATCAAAGTATAATCAAGTTGTTGATATTAAAAATGTTAGAATACAGAAACTCAGATGTGTGTATGGAGAAAATCTTCCGGATAGCGAGTCAAATTTAGAAGCGGAAGCAGATGTATCTGTTCAATTTGTTAATAAAAGCGAAAACATAAATTCTGAACTGCATTTTCTTGTAATGATCTCAGGCGATTTGAGGTTGAAACTTAGCGATATAAAAGTTAATGTAATAAAAGAAATATTCGCAAATGAAATGCCAGAGGAAACGATTTATAATCAGTTTTTACTTCCAACTATTAATGCGGATGATATAGAACGGCTGTTCAAAGAATTCTATCATCTCATTTCCGATGATAAGGATATCAAAAGTGTACAGCCGCTAACATTCATAACATTTTTAAAAGATTTACAATTGCCAATTTATTTTGCAGATCTTGATGATACCTGTCTTGGTAGATTAAATTTAGCAGAATCGGATATAGATATCTATCTGTTTGATGAAATTAAAAATGATCTGGTTTTATATAGCAAAAAAGCAATATATGGTACTGTTATACTTAATAGAAAAAAATACTATGAAGAAAAAGACGGAGAACTGCTTATAACTTTATCTCATGAATTAGTTCACTGGGTATTTCATCAAAAATTCTTTAGGATACTAGTATTATTGGGAAATGATGATGAGTCTCTTAATTGTAAAGCTCAGCTGCCGATATTTGATAATAACTTGAACGATTCTCAGAAAGCTCTTTGCATAGCAGAATGGCAGGCTAATGAACTATCGTGGCGTATTGTTATGCCTGAAGTTGGTGTTAAATACTGGATTGAAAAAATTAATGAAATTAATAGTATAAAGAATTCTCCAACATGTTTTAGCCATGAACTCATAGTTGTTGATATTGCATTTGTTTACAAGGTATCTCCTTATGTTGCCAAAAAAAGGTTGAGACAGCTGGGATATGATTATGTTGACGGCACCTTCCTTGAGTATGAAGAAAACGGAATCAAGATTAATCCTGCTCCTTTTTATTTTACTCCTGATACACTGAAAGAAAACGAGACCTTCGTCATTTACCGTAATAATTACGAGAGGTTACTGCGAGAGAACGAGGATTTTGCTGAGTTGATAGCAAATAGGTACTTTGTATACACAGGTTATGTCATCTGTATTAATTCCACCAAGTACATAAGCCCTGTCTATACTGACAGAGGATTGAGCTTTGAACTAACTGACTATGCCCGTGAACATGCAGATGAATGCTGTTTAAAGTTCATCTATTGCCCAAAACACAGTATAACTACTAACAATGTGTTTGATTATCTTTGCAAACTGGATGATGAAAAATACTCTAAAGGAGAGAAATTAACTTTAGAAGCTATCAATGATTATGAATCATACAACAGAATGAAAAAAGACGAGAAAGAAGCCAAAAGAATACTTGTAGAAATGGAACAAAAAGGGATAATATCATTCAAAGATGCACTGCGTTTCCATATAAAACGACTGGGATTACACAGAAAAGATATATGGGATCAAATATATCTTGGAGAATCAACATTCAAATCATATTGTGATAGGGGGAGCGAGCCTTCACTAGAAAACGCACTGATTATATGCAACAAACTTAGTCTGCCATACTTGCTTTCAATAAATCTATTAGAACGAGCACATATCACTCTAAATACTGCGGAAAAACGCGATCAGATGTATGATTATCTTCTCACAATTACAAACGCAACACTGGACGAATGGGAATTATTCTTGACAAAATATGGCTTCCCATCTCTTGTCACTCAGTCTAATTAAAATGTTAAAACAAAAAAATATTTTCAATGAGGGTACATTTTGTACCCTTGTTTTTTTGTATTAACCGTATTATGCTAACTACTCTTGTATGTGGACTACGATTTTTAGCCTATTTTACGTTTTACAAAAGGTACAATGTGTATCCTGACAAACTATTCCGCCTATGATATAATGTAAATCGAAGAGCAAAACAGCTCTAAAAATAACCTAAAGAAGGAGGTTACACACATGGAAAGTTCATATGAATTCGTAAGACAATGTGGATGTGAAATCGAATTTGTGCAACAGAAGGCAGCGGAATTGGATAAATACATCGAGAATGAGGCAAACAAACTTGCTGCTGAAAAAGCTGAGATCGTACTAAACGAAAATAAGGAGC
>FPJT01000030.1 GCA_900119535.1 Ruminococcus sp. XPD3002 | reverse complement strand
CTTTATTTGTCATATAATACTCCTTGATTAATCAGTTATAGTGTTCTGCCGCTTCGATCCAGAAGCTCACGAAAAGTAATTTCGGTGTGGTCATATTCTATCTTGAAGTAATCAAGGATTGCTTTCATCTTATCCTGCATCATAAGACAAGTATCAAGCAGAAATCCTTTCTCACCGTCAGATTGCCATTCTTTCAAACCTTTATAATAGTATCCCTATTGAAAAAGAAAAGTTATTTCTTTGAGTTCTTTTGCATGTCTGCTTCAATCAAGCTCATTATCAGCTCTGTCAGGCTCTGACCTTTGGATTTAGCATATTCCTTGTATTCATCTTTCTTGCCTTTCGGAAGGTTCAGTGTGAGCTTGTCACGGCTCTCTTTCATATATTTCATGGTTCTGTTCTTAGCATTTTCATTATACATAGTATGCTCCGATCTCGTTGTTACTTGTATCTGCTTCTCGCGCACTTTACGACTTCATAAAAATACCTATTTTACGGCATATTCAAATGCCAAATCTGATTTCAATGTCCTCGCTGTGATGTGAGATGTAAACGACCTCGATCATCTCAGCGGCAACATCATGTTTTTCCTGCACCGTCAGGGTATCCCACATGGCAAGCGGTTCAGTCAGCGGTTTTGTGTTGATTGCCCTACGCTTACGAGACTTGGTCTGCAACTTGCGTTCAAGCTCAGACTTCCTGGAGTGCAGCTCTTTGATCCTCTGCTGAATGTAGGCGAACACCACATCGTCCGCTTCTGCCATTCTGTCCATGAGGGAACGGATCTCGGTATCCAGTTTCAGAATATCGCCCTTGATGCTCTCGACTTCCATATCGGGAGCTTCTTTTTGCTTATGGGCAATCTCAATTTGCTGTAATCTCTCACACATTGCTGCGTAGACGCTCTCCTCAATATCGTCAATTCTGATGCTGTACTTTCTTGCAACACACTTGTCGATCGTAAGCCAGCCGCTGTCAGCGAGGTATCTGTGAATATTGGTCGGTGATTTTTTCTGCATATCAATGATAACAGACATTCCGCACTCCCTGCATTTCAGCAGACCTACAAGCCATGAATTGAGAGCCTTCCTGTTTGTCTGAAAGCGTTTATTGGTGCTTTTCTTATCCTGAACTCTCAGCCACAGCTCCGAGGAAACCAGCCCCTCATGATAACCGACCTTGACATATTTTCCGCCGTCAGCATTATCGTGCATAAAAACTCCGTGAACGCCGTCGTAGGCTTCGACCTCATCTATGATCTCATAGCCACGGCTCTGGAAGAAAGCGTACACATCTTTATCGGCACGGACATAGATTGGATTTTTGAGAAGCTGAGACAGTGAGCCAGCGTTCAGTTTTCCGCTGTGACTTCCATTCTTACCGCCATACTCATCAGTGCGGAGATAGCGGATCTCGTCCTCATGCTCCTTAAAATATGTGAGAATATCACGGAGCGAGGTTGACGGCTCTGCATACATTTGATATGCAAGACGAAGTGCATCAGCTTGTTCCGAGGGGACAAGCACCGAACCCTTCTTGCCGTTCACAGTCATACGCTGTGTGGTATAACCGAAGCTCATTGTACCGCCCTGATAGAAACCCGTTTCACGCCCTCTGGTATCATACGCATCTGCCACTCTGCCTGCGATGGTTTCTCTCTCAAACTCCGCAAAGTTCAGGAGATTGTTTCGCATCATGCGCCCTTCCTTAGTCTCCGTATTGAACGGCTCAGAGAGCGAGTAAACAGTCACACCGAGCTTGTCCAGTTCCTCAGAAACATTCAGATAGTCACGCAGATTACGGCTAAAGCGGTCATACTTTTTTACAACGATACGACTGATAAGACCTTCACGGGCATCGCTCATCATCTGCTGAAAAGCTGGTCTATGCTCAGTGTCTTTTCCCGAAAATCCGTTATCACAATACAGGCGATACACACAATCTTCGCTTACATATTTGATGCAATCCTCCTTCTGCGATTCGATGGACAGCGAATTGTTATCCCTGTCCGCTACGGAACGGCGGACATAGATCGCAGTCACTCCGCCGTTGTTTGTTACCTTCTTTTTCATGTTTATCGACCTCCGATTATATGCAATCGACAGCCGATCTTGCTATATCTATATCATAGCGCAAATCGGCTGCCATTGCAATAGTTTTTTGCAAATTATTCCGATTTGTGCTGAGTGAGAATGTCATAAATATGGTTGATCTTTTCCTGCCTTATCACATCGGAGACATCAGTCGGATACGAAATAAAGACCTTCGTACCCTTTGCAGTTGTAATAACCTTATCTGCCTTTTCTCTCTCTGCGACAGATGCGTTCTCGTTCGTTCTACACTATCCTTTCCGACAGCTCGTTCCATTTTCGCACTTCCTGCTGTCTGTATCCATAAAAATCGTCCCGTCGGTTACGGGGAAAATGCCTTGTGACCATTCAGACATTTTAGTTCTCATCGCCGTCCTGCTTATCGTAGAACGCAATGTCATCGCTGTCCTCAGACGAGCGACTGCTGCCTGCAAGCTCTGCAATATCTGCATCGCTCAGACCACTTGTCTGGAGCATCTCAGCCTGCTGATGTTCTCTGCTGAGAATATTGAGCAAGTCCTGCCCCGTGCAGTTGTACTGCTCACAGATCGCCTGATAGCTCAGTCGGGCATTTTCCTCCATGAGCTTCTTGCGCTTTTCCGTATCACGCTTGATGTTCTTGGAGAGCTGTTCGATCTTGCGATCATTCTCAGCGATCTTTTCAGAATAGAGTGCTATGGGAATCACCTCACCTTCGATTTTTGTCTTTTCACATATTCCATGAGCCGAAGCTCTGATTTCTCCTGTTCACACTCCAATTATAGCGCGTAATTCCATTAAAAATCTACTGGCAGACCAGACAAACTTTTCTCAACACCGCCCGAAATCGGAGTGATAGAATTTTCAGAAAAGTGCAGTTATGAGGGGGTTACGATACTCTGAGAGCATAGAAACCCGCAACTGTCATTTTGACGAATACCATTTTTCTGATTCATTGACTTTTCGAGATTTATCCAGTATATTTATCATAGGGACGGCAGCGGAGCGATCAGTCACAGAGAAATATAGTCGCTGACGCTCCAATTCCACACACGGAAGTGCGGAAACCATCTGAGCCGACAGGCTCAAATGCAAAATAGCCCCGCAGGGGCTAACACAAATCGCAAGCTCGGCAAATCGTGGGCGCACTAACGGCAACCCACAATTCGCACCGCTTGTCAGAGGGCTGCCGCCCCTGAAACCCTGCACAGAAAAATAAAAAGAGAGGTTTACACCAAAATGAATGAGAAAGAAAACAAGAATCGCCGTGATCTCTACCTGAAGATCAGGGTGAGCCGTGAGGAGCTTGATGCTATCGACCGCAAATTCCGCAATAGCGGAATGAAGTCAAGGAGCGAGTTCGTCAGGGCGATGATCTTCGATGGCTACATCGTCCAGTTTAACGAGGAGAAGCTGAGCGAGATTCTCCGCCTCGCAAGGAACATCTCAGGCAATATCAATCAGATCGCCGTGAGAGCAAACAGCGGCGGCAGAGTTTACGATGATGATATTGCCGAGATCAAGGAAGGGGTGAACAAGCTCTGGCAACCACTAAGATATTTTCAATCTCTGCTGATGACCTTGCAGCACTGAACTACATCGCAAATCCTGAAAAGACGGATAACGGCAGGCTCATTATCACAGAAGGTTGCAGCTCTGATCCGTTGCAGGCAAGTCATGATTTTGAGGAAATTCGGAAACATGGCACTGGCAAAAGCTCCGTTCTTGCCCAGCACTTCATTGTTAGTTTCAAGCCCGGTGAAATTACTCCCGAACGAGCCTTGCAGCTCGGTCAGGAGATATGTGAGCAGTTCCTTAAAGGCGAATATCAGTATTTCATGACCTGCCATACTGATAAAGCTCATATCCACCTACACACCGTTTTCAATAACACCAACTGCATTGACGGCAGGACTTTTGAAACTCATGAGAACCGCAGGACTACCAAGCAGGACAGGTCGTTTCAGAAACTCATGAATATCACGGACGAGGTATGCCAACAGCATCACTTATCCGTAATCGAACATCCCGAAATGGGCAAAGGAAAGAACCATTGGGAATGGGATATGTCACGGCAGGGATTATCGTGGAAAGCAAAACTGAAATACGCCATAGATCAGGTTATCAAGGTAAGCGAAAACTTTGAGGACTTCCTTGCCAAGTGCGCAGATTTCGGCATACTCTACGAATACAATCCCGACCACAAGATCGACCTGAAATTTATGCTTGCCGAGCAAAAGGAACGCAATCCGAGAGCGAAGTTCACCCGTAGCCGGACGCTGGGCTGGTATTATGAAACCGAGCAGATCAAAGGGCGTATCGCACAGTATCAGGGCGGTATGATATATGTTCCGAGAATCAAAGTAAGACAAATCACTCCGAAAGCTGAGGAGAACAAGTTTGTCCGTGATGCTATCGACCGTGGCAATATGAAGGTGGCAAGCATCGCAAAAAATATTATCACCGCATACGGTGTTGAGCCGAATCAGGTTCGTGGTGCTGCGATGGCGGCATTTATTGAAAGGGCGCATCTTGTCGGTGAACTGAATGACCTGAACGCACAGATCAAAGATTTGCAAGAAAAACTCAAAGTGCTGAAAAAATATCGCAAGGTCAAGCATATCGGAGAGGAACTGAAAGCACTCAGCGGTCGGGAGGAAAAAAAGTACCGCAAGGAACACGGCGGCGATATTGCCGAATATCACGAAACCTGCAAACAGGTTTTGGAGCTTTACCCGTCAGGCAATATTCCGAAAGTCGAAAATCTTGAAAAGCATATCGCATCTTTGCAGAAAAAGCTGTCGAAGAAAAATACGGAATACAATCAGGCGGATAAGAAGTCCCGTGAGCTGTCCGAAGCGACGAGGACGATAGAGGAATATCTGCGACAGGAGCAGAGTCGAGGACAACAGCAGAAGCGTAAGCGGAATGACCTTGAATAGTACAGCACATTGCACCGAGGAAATCTGCGATATTGCTGCGCCCTGCACAAGAATTATTACAATTATCCCGATATGCTGGACTGCGGAAATGGTGCGGAGTATAATATAGCTACAATACATTTTCGGAGGTGCTTTTATGTTGAAAATTCCTGAGTTGGCGATGCCGAGAACACGCAAGGTCACGACTGTCTGCAACGGCAAGCATGAGGTCTGGACGGACTACGAACAGGCAAAGGCATATTTCCTTGAACTCATGATGACCACAGAGGGCGAGGAGCGTGACCGAGCAGAGTGCATATACATTCAGCTCACGCACGGCTTGTCAGAGTGTTCAGACGAAGATGAATAATCAGCAAAAAGGCTTTGCAGAAATGCAGAGCCTTTTACTTTGCTCTCAGACGAACGGAAATGTCCCTCAGAGCAGTCTGTGACGGTTATGGGGAAAACTATCCTCTTAAAACAAACAAGGCACGGAGAGCGTTCTCCGTGCCTGTTGCCTGTGTATTCATTTGCTTAGAGTATCAAAACAGTAGTAGATTGCCTGAAAACTGACATTATAGCTTAATTCCATACCTGAATGTCCTCATAAGGTACATCTTCAGTATGCGGTCTATATACAACGCCATCTAAGAAAGCTGGATTTGTCATTGCTATTACAGAACCATAGAACGGGAAAGGCTCAGCCTTCACAACAAGTAGAACATAAGGATTCTCTTTTGTTGTATAAACGCTGTCGTCGGGATGGATAAGGTAATTGATCGAATCCTTGTATTCACCCTTAAAATCACTGACTTTACCGATATACTTATCCTGTGTGTATGCGGACGCATTAATCTCGGTATTATCATTATATGTTACACCATTCCATTCAATAGTGCAACGAAACAGACACCACATATTGCTGCCACCATTTGAAGGATTTCCAGAATTATCAGGAACGCTCTGTGACGCAGGTTCTGTTTGCTGAACAGGCGGAGTAGTCTGCTGAACAGGAGCTTCGGTCTGCACCGCAGGGGCTTCTGTTGCTCTCTGTGGCTCAGTATTAGTGATTGTGGAGTTATCTGAGACAAGCGCACCTCTATCATCAGCCACAGGAGTATTTGCTTCAACAGAAGCATTATCTGCATCGCTGTCCTCGATCACATTCTCGCCGTTCTCAGTAGTACGAGGAATAGCAGCATCTGAGGTTGCAACCTGACGATCTGCTGTTGATTCTGATGTTGTAGGTTCACCATTTTTATTAGCGGTATTCTTGGTGTTAGCTGAATGCTTGTCAGCCGATGAATCATTGTCAGCAGACACAATCACATCAGATGCCGTTGATTCTACAGTGCTGTTGATAAGCTGGTCATGGTTAGAAGTCAATACTCCGCCTTTCCACAACCCAACGCCGACAACTGCTGCCGCACATACAGGTGTAACCGAGGCAGCGACCTTCGCCATCTTCGCCCGTTTCATCCTTCTTTCGGATTCGTACTCATCCATCCGACGATGTAAATCTCTTAGCATTTCTTCACGTTTTTTCATAATCAATACCCTCCATTTCAAGTTGTGATCTCAGTGACTTCTTAGCCCGATATAAAATGGATTCTGTACTGCGGACACTTTTCTTCATGACTTTAGCAGCTTCTTTAATACTCAATCCCTCAAAGTATATAAGCCATAACACTTGCTGATATTCAGGTTTCAGCTTTCGCATAGCCCTGTGAACTGCAATTTGCTGTTCCTTTTTGATGTATGCATCCTCAACTGCTGCTTCATCACTGATAAGCTCAGGAGCATTTTCAATCGGAACTGTCAGATGTTTGGCATTCTTTTTAAGGTAATTGAGTGCAATATTTCTGCCTATCGTATAGAGCCATGTCTTAAAGGAATAGTTTTCTTTGAATTTCGGCTTCTTCGTGCCGAGCAAAAAGAATGTTTCTTCAGTAAGCTCCTCCGCTGTCCAGATGCTTCCGACGATACTTGTCAGGTATAGCATCAGACCGTCGCTGTAATCCATTACGATCTCATCGAAACCAGATACGTCACCATTGTCACGGAAACGGCGGTAGCTACTTGCACCGTTGTCCATCGACAAACTCCTTTCTGAAAGCACTTTCTTGTGTTTTCACTTATTAAACAACAAAAACAGGGAAAACTACGCGCGATTATTTGAAAAAACATGAAGTTTGTGCAATGTGCTGTAATTGCTATTGTGATTTTATCACTTTTGAATAATACTGTCAAGGAGAAATTGTTCTCAGACGAACGGAAATGCCACTCATTGCTGTGCGTGATGATTATAGTGGAGAACACCCACTGAAAAAGAAAGACGGCACAGAGAGCATTCTCCGTGCCGTCTAATAGATGTTACCATTCAGTTTTCACAATATTGAGCTGATCCCAATTTGCGTATATCGCATCAATGACTTCCTGCGTAAGAGGAGCTTCATTATCCGCATCAGCGATCAGGCTCGGTCTGCGCCATACCCAAGCTCCGTCGAAGTTAATGAGATATACTGTACCGTCCGAAGCAGTTATCTGATATTCAGGTAAGCCGTCACAGCTTATTGCAAGATAATTCAAACTATCAAGCATCTTGAAAACATCGTCAGCCTGTCCGCTATCAGCAACAACAGGTGCATTGGGTGTTTCAGCTTGTGTAGTGGTTGCCTGAGTGGTACTTGCAGTAGCAGCAGACTTTTCCGTTTCTGCCGGGGATTGTTTTTCCTCTGCCTGCGGCTGAGGTGTATCGTTATTCTCCGATATTACATTCATAGTGCTATCTTCTGCCTGCGTTTCAGAAAGCGAAACATCACTTGTTGTTTCCGTACTTGTTTTCTCTGTTGCCTTCTGTGTAGTTGAGGTGTTTTCCGTTTCAGAAGTGCTTTCAGCAGGAGCATCGCTCTTTGATGCAGTCTGCACCTCGATCTGAGCAGCAGGTTGATCGTTGCTATTCGTAGTTGTCAAAGGCTCGTCGATCTGTCCGCAGCCTGCCAGTGCAACAGCCATAAATGCTGTTATTGCTATCATTCTAATTTTCATAATGATCCCTCCTGTTATTCGTAGTATTCCGTTGTATTCATATCTATGCTATCCTTGTTGTCTGTAAGCCAAGTGATAATATCATCGGGCAGTACAGCTTCTGCGTCAACACCGTCTTTCCATATCCATTTACTGCTGAGATTCAGCCAGTATACAGCACCTTTATCATCTGTCAGCTTGTACTCAGGCAGTCCGTCACAGGTGATCGGTATGTATTCCAGTGAATTCAGCCTATTGAATATCTCTGTTCTGTCAGAAACAATTTGTGCGACTGTTGTTGTCTCGGTTGTTACGGGCGTTGCTTCTTCCGCAGATGAAGACGGGACGCTTTCTGTAACATTCGGTGCGACGGACAGCTTTACCTCATTAGCCACGCCGAATTGCGACAGCATTTTCAGTGTCAGCTCATATCTGTCATTGCCTGTGCCGCAACCTACAACAGCAGAAAGATAGGTCTTTCCATTTCTCTCAAAGGCGGCAATGAGACAGTTTCCTGCACTTGCGGTAGTGCCTGTCTTAATGCCGACAGCATCAGCACAGTAATAGGCGCTGTTTGGATTCAGCAGAGCGTTGGTGTTCGTCCATGTGATATTTTCGCCCGACACAAAGTATACCTTTTTCTGATAAGTGCCTGTTATCGTCTTTATCTCAGGTATCGAAAATGCGTGATTCGCCAATACAAGCAGATCGGAAACCGTTGTATACTGGCTCGCATCGTCCCAGCCTTCGGGAGTCGTGAAGTGACTGTCTTTCATACCGATAGAGCTTGCGTAGCTGTTCATCAGCTCTGAGAAGTATGCGACTGCCTGGGCATCCGTCATTGCTGTATCAGGCTGTACAGCTCTTGCTGTTGTTACCGCTACGGTATAAGCTGCATCGTTGCCCGAAGCCATGAGCATACCCGTGAGCAGATCGTATAATTTCAGCTTGTGTCCCGGTCTGATAAGGCATAAACTGGAACCCGATCTCACAAGATTCTGTTCCGAGCCTACGGTAACTACCGTATCAGGACTCAGATAATGCAGAGCGACCGAGGCGGTCAGCAGCTTTGTCAGGCTGGCAGGAGCGATATGCTCATTGATGTTATCGTAATAAAGCAGTTCGCCATCGTCCGCACAGGCAAAAGCCGCTGCTTTGCAAGCAGGAGAAGTGATATGTACGGCTTCGCTTGCATATATCAGCTCCCGTTTCATCAGACACAGGTCAAACACATCGAGCCTGTTGTCCTTGCAAAGATCGGCTGCCTGCCAGTTTTCAAGGTGCGTATCAGGAACGGCAAGAAGCCATTTTTGCAACAGCACCACATCAGCTACATCAAATACTCCATCGGCATTCACATCGCCTTTGATGCTGAATCCCTCAGCATTTACGGGCAATGATGAAAGCAAAGCTGAACTGAGCGATACAGCAAGCAATGCAGATATTATTTTTCTCTTTATCATTTAATTTCTCCTGTTCTATCTCAGTAATTCTTTCAGAACATTGTTCTGTTCCGCTGTAAGTTCCTGCATTCCTGCGACATAGCCGTTTCCGATAAAAGGCTGATAGGTTACATCTTTCAACACCGTGCCATTCTTGAAAACAATATCAAAAGTAATATCTTCCATTGTATAGGCACTCGGATTTGCTCTGCACGCCTCCCAAGCATCAATCACCCATTGCGGAGTTGCAGATGCCGAATCAGAAGTGTTCTCCGCTTTGAGCTGATACAGAATATCCACGATAGAAGCGATTCTGTTTCTGTCGGTGATCGTTCCCGCTTGTGCAACTTCATATACTGCACCGTTTGGTACAGTGATCGTAAAGGAGATACTCTCTATATCATCAGCCGAATATGCACCATAGACCTTGAAAGTTTCTGCAAAAGCGGAGTTTTCATCAGTTGCTGTCGTCATACCATTAAACACGAAGATGCTGCATTGTTCTCCCTTTTTTACAATGATAACAGCGGAACTATCCGCAGGAGCGTAGTAATAAACATCTGCTCCTGAAAGATTCGGTTCTTGTGAAGATACAGTATATATGGAAGGATCGTCATGTTCGTATAATTCAGTAATTCTTCCGACATACTCACCGAAATCGCTGTCGGATACAACAGCGGAGATATTATGTGCAGGGTGTTCTGAGGTGTCGAGCTGATAATAATATCTGCCCGAAATAATAACGCTTACAAGATGCAGCTCATCCTCGCCATAAGCATCAGAATAGGGATCGACCGTAGCTTTGAAGTTTTGGTAGTAATTATTTGCGGAGGTCGGATCTTCTGGCGGATCAGTATGATCATGTTCCTGTGCTGTTCCTTGTTGTGTATCCGGTGCTGAACTATCGCTCTGACGCTGCGTCTGTGAATCCGTCTTGCTTGCAGCATTTTCCGATTCGACTGCATCAGTGGTTTTTTCTGGCGTAGTAACTGTTCCTTTGGTATCTTCTTGTGGTTTATCTGTTTGTGATGCGATTGCTGAATTGTTTGTTGTATGTTCCTCTGATTTGTCACTGCTTGTGGTGGCAGGAATGCCCTGATGTTCGGAATTACCATCATCTTTATGAGAATTATCCTGCTCGATGACCGAATGATCTGCAAGCAAGTCCGAGGGCTTATGGGCAT
Organism: Ruminococcus sp. XPD3002; assembly: GCA_900119535.1. Taxonomy (GTDB): domain Bacteria; phylum Bacillota; class Clostridia; order Oscillospirales; family Ruminococcaceae; genus Ruminococcus; species Ruminococcus flavefaciens_H. The sequence continues at coordinate 3,968 of FPJT01000030.1, read as the reverse complement.
TATAGAAAGCAACAGAGCCAACCGTGATCACAGCAGCGGCAGCGACAGAACCGAATGCACAGATATTTCTCCTGGTGACGATACGGCTATCCTTCTGCTTTGTATCAGACATAGCACCTCTGATAAGGTCATCGTCGATTTCCCCCATTATTTCGAGAAATCTTAGCTCATTCATAATTGTACCCTTCTTTCTGTAAAAAGGCTTTTAGTTTTTTTCTTGTCCGAAAAAGATAAGTGGCAACGGTTTTCTCCTTCATACCGTAAAGTTCTGCGATCTGAGATAATGAATCGCCAAACCAATAGCGCCTGATAAACACATTTCGGTGTCTTTCGTCCTGACTACGCAGAAAACGGCTAAACGCATCGGCAAGTGCATCATCGGATACGCTCTTGTCATCGTCCAAGGGGACTGTTTCAGCGATCTCATCTATCGGAACGGTGAATTGCGGATTTCTCTTTTCAGCAGAGTTATATTTCAGCCTGTTGATTGCGATATTACGCACAATACGGCACAGGTATGATCTGAAATCGTTTGGATCGTCAGGCGGTATGTTATTCCATATCTCGTAATAAGCAGAATTTACGCATTCTTCTATATCTTCACGCTGAGAAAGGATATTGCCAGCCACATAGCAGCACAGCTTGTCATACTTCCGCTTCATTTCAGCGATCGCCTGTTCATTTCTTTCACGGAACAACTCAATGATTGATGCATCATCCATTGGATATGCCTCCTTCCGTGAGGCGTAGAGGTCCTCTACCCATATAGTCAATTTTCGCTTCGCAAATATTTCACTTCTGAAAAATTTTTCTCGGAAATCTTTTATACATTCTTATTATAAGGCTTAAACTCCGCTTTTTCAAGCCCAATTATAGAAATAGAGCTACTCTCCAGATTGAAGAATAGCTCTTACTTCCATTATAGCAAAATCGTCTGTTTATTGCACTATTTGATTGTTCGTAAGGTGTTCGGGAGGGTGCAACGAATTAAATTTGATATATTCATTCTATCATATAGCCGTGTAATAGTCAAGTGCAGCGCATAAAATTGTATAATCGCACAAAAAGCAAACCGTATAGCCGTGTATATGAGCGCAATCATACAAAATATGCCATTTTTGGCTATAAATCAGTGAAATGTCGTTGACGTATAGCCGTGTATATGGTATAATATATACATAGGTTAAGGAAAAACCACAGGAACTTGAAAACTGAATAGAAAGAAGGAACTCAAATGGCTACATCGAAGGACTTCAAATGTGGACTGTTCTCAGACTACGGTATGAGAATACTCAATGAAACATTCACGACAAAGCGTGAAGCACAGAAAGCTTTCAGAGAATACGGGTACACCAAAGACTCAGAAGTTTGGATTGAGCAAGTCCCACTCGATGCAAAAGGCAGATTTGACTAACAGAACATGCTGTCCTACCGGCATAACGGGGAGATAAGGAGTAAAAAATGGAACTTGGAACAAGAATAGTAACACCACGCTTCTGTACTGTAACGATAAGTGCGATCTTTGAAAATCCAGAGGACGCTGTTAAATGCGGATACACGGAGCCAACTCACGCTATACTTCCTGATTGGGACATAAAAGGAAAATCAATAGATATTTACCACATGGAATTCGCAGCAATCAAGAAATAGACAAAGGAGAACACCAATGATAAAAACACTGTATCAGGATAAATACAATCCGCAAAAAACATGGGAAGTAACATCAAACTCACACGGTTTTTATCTCAGACAGTTCATTTGTAACAAACAATTTGGTAAAGCTCTTAAAACCACAAGGGAATATATTAAAAGTATCGGAGTATTAGACATGAAGGTAATAACCAGATGGGAAGAAGTTAAAAAGTAATTCAAAAGCTGACCTAACAGGCTATACGGGGAGAACGGAGTTTACTATGAACTACAAAGAAGCAGCTAAGAAACTTGACGAAATGAGAAGAAGCAACGAAATGATATTCAGAATGGCTATAAGCCACCTTATGGACGTAGGCATAAGACATCTGGACGATGAAAATGTTGAGTCCACTTGCACTGAGATCATGAAACAGGATGACAGTCATTCCTTTATGACAAATGAATTCCAGTGTGAGATCGTAAGAAACGCTGCTGAAATCGCTAAGATTGAGCACACGCTTGTACTTGCTTATATCGCAAAGAATGTAAAATATGACGTAGTATAAAAGTAGCTGCTGTCCTACCGGCATGACGGGGAGAAAGGAAGCTCCAATGAGAAAGATCATGTTTGAAAATCTTATAAGGAACTTGAAGAACTTACCTCCATGTGATTTCCCTGATACAAACAAACTGCAAGAACTTTCAGAAGATATGACATTGAAACAGCTGCACACATATGCAGAACTGCTTGTACAGAAGGGAAAAGCTAATTACTACTATGGCAGAATAAGCCTGAGAAACGGTCATTTACTTACTTGAAAAGGAGAAATTAATCATGGATAATCACGAGTTTGCCAAAAGACTGAACGTATGGCTATCAGCGTATACCAATGAAGTAATAGAGAAAGTCATGAAGAATATCGGTACTATAAGAAGCGATGATACAACATCACAGCTCCTTGAGAACCTCTATCAAGCGACCATAGCAAAGGAAATCGACACTGAAAGATCATTCGGCATGATGCTCGACAGTATTGACTATGATAGATATGAATATATCACCATTCAGGATAGAGCATCAAGGATAAGCTCATACCGCGATGTACTTTACGACTTATATATCAAATAACTAATGTTAGCTGTCCTACCGGCATGACGGGGAGAACGGATTGTACCATGAAAGAAACATATAAGACTTTGGTCAAGAACTATAACTATAAAGACAATGAGTACATAATTATAAAAGGCGTTCATGATGGTATCCTTAGAGCAATCAATTATGATTATCTGGATGCAGAAGGAAAACTCACACAGCCATTGAACGGAATAGAAATGTTCTGCTCCAGAGATGCAAACACCGTTGAGGACATAATAAAACGGATCAACGATAAGATCGACTTCGATGAATACATCAAAAAATATAATATCAACACTGATGATACCGCTGCACTTGCAAGAGCCTATAAGAGATTCTATGAAAGAAATGAAAAAGAGAAACCATTCTCCATGCAGGGAGAGGAGAGAACATTATAAAAAAAGGACGGTTCATCAGAGGTGCGCCGATATAGAAGTTTTTAGGATTTGAAGATAAGGTTGCATAGCCTATGCGGTTATGCAGCCTTTCTCTTTTTGTCGTACTTCATACTATCAGCAACGGCAGTCGTTACGGCAACATCGAAGCGATAGTGTATATCTATCTGCTGAGTGCGATGACCACTGCTCTTATCGGAAGCGTGTACGACAATCTTACTGATAAGCTCATGCATGATCTCAGGTGTAAGTTCAGTGATATGCTCATACTTCTGTACCGGTGAGGTGAACAATACTTACAGCTTGTTATGCTGATATCCGAGGCTTCTGTTTTTATAATCATCTTATATTATACATTGCACAATAACACGCCATGGCTTTTGTGCAATTATACGAAAATAAATAATAAGGTGTAAGAAATGAAGTGTTATACTGAAAGAGCAGTCGACAAACACCCAAAAATCTGGTAGAATATAAGTAACAAAACCGGAAAGGGAAAACGACTATGAAGTACAGTAAAGAATTCAAAGAAGAAGCATTAAAGCTCTCGGATGAGATCGGACTGAAAAAGGCTGCTCAGCAGTTAGGTATCCAGTATTACACACTGTCTGATTGGCGTACAAAGCGAAATGCCGCTGCCAAAGCTAAGAAGTATCAGATGACCGACGAAGAGCTTAAGCAGCGTAATCTTGAGCTTGAGCGCGAAAATGCCGAGCTTCGCAAAGCAAATGATATTCTCAAGGACGCACTCGGTTTTTTCGCAAAAGACCGGAAGAAGTAAAGACAAGCGAACGTCACCTGTTCGT
>FPJT01000004.1:130661-294359 GCA_900119535.1 Ruminococcus sp. XPD3002 | reverse complement strand
AAGCGTGAAGCCGACCTTAAGATAAGATATCCCTTCGTAAGAGTAAGACCCCTCAAAGACTATGAGGTTGATAGGCCTGAAGTGTAAGCATGGTGACATGTTCAGCTTGTAGGTACTAATCGGTCGAGGGCTTTTCCTTTTGATTCATGTAAAGAGTTCTAAGTATTACAAAAGCTGTTCAGTTTTCAAAGTCGGTGTTTATGGCGCAGAGGTCACACCCGTTCCCATTCCGAACACGGAAGTTAAGCTCTGCCGCGAAGACGATACTTGGCTGGTGACGGCCCGGGAAACTATTTCAATGCCGACACATTTTTAGCCTGTTCTTTTGAACAGGCTTTTTTGTTATTTATTCGGAGGTGTGATATGCTTAATAAGATCAAAGAAAATAAGTTTACTTTTATTGTATGCGGAATATTTATGTTATATGCTATTATTCAATGTTGTACATTTGTTATGTCCGGTGATGACTATTGGTGGAGTTCTTTAGATACTATTTCTGAGATTTTTGGTGATAGTGATTTGAATGGCAGATATCTTACTAATTTTATTACGTATTATGTTATTAAAGTACCAATTTTTAGACCTTTATTTTGTGTTCCATTCCTTGTTGCACTTTTTTTCCTTATTGCTGATGTTCTTAAGACTTCAAAAAAATCATCATTAATGACATATTTAATATCAGGACTTTGTATTATGCTTGTACCTTCTGGTATTGCTATGCTTACCACTCTCTGGATATCTGGATTTACTAATTATATTGTTTCGATTGTTTTAACACTTATATATATTAATTTTGTTATTCCTCTTTTTAATGGTAATCAATGCAATTTACCTGTGTGGAGCTCAGTATTATTTTTATTACTTGGTTTTATAAGTGCTCTATGTTTGGAAAATATTACTATTTATAATAATGTTCTTGCTGTTTTTACAGTTATTTTTTCTTATGTTCGGTTTAAGAAATTACATATCATGCATATTTCTTATTTAGTAGGTTCGATTGTTGGTACAGTGATAATGTTCTTAAACCCGAATTATCATCAGATTGCATCAGATAAAGGCGATCAACACGGATTAAGAACTTTTGAATTCGATTTTAGCGATATTTTTTCAACGTTATATCGAGACATATCTACGGCATTCAGTCATTCCTTCCTTTTTATTCATCTTGCAATTGCTGTATCAATTACGGTTTTATTTTATAAAAAATATCATTCTCTTAATTCTAAAGGTGCTCCTAAATATGCAAAAATTTTTCTTCCTGTTATAATTGCATATGCTGCTTATTCAGCTTTTTCTCAGGTGTTTTGCGGTTTGATCTCAATGACTCCTGCATTAAGAGTAAATGCGATTTTGCTTGCTTTTGCATTTATATATATGCTTGGTATTGTTTATATGTCATTTGTTTTGCTTGATTTATCCAGATTTATTAAGGTTAGTTTCTTAATATGCTCTGTTATCATTGTTACAGCACCTTTTATAGTAGTTAAACCGATAACTCCTCGCTGTTTCTTTGCTACCTACATATTCTGGGGCCTTACTGCAGGCACCCTTCTTATGGAGATGTTTGGTGTTATTTCCTCTATACAGTTAAAGTCGATAAGTTATGTATTGTCTGTGTTCTTTTCTTTTATATGTTTCATACTTTCAGATATTTACATATCTAATTACTTTGTAGATCAGCTTCGAATTGATTATGTAAAAGAGCAATTCGAATCTAATTCTAGAGTTATTGAAGTCATTTCACTGCCATATACGGAATATTGTGATTATTCTATCTATAAACATTTATCTAATAACAGCAATACTGATAATGTTATGGATGGTTTTAATTTATATTATGATTATCCTAGTTATATCATTAAAACGTGGGGTGTTGATAAGGAACTGTTAAATAAGAAATTTGTTGAGATTAGCATACAGGATTATTACATGTCACATTCTCTTGAACAATGAACAATGGCGGTCAGTTTAAAGCTGACCGCCATTGTTGTTAGGGTGGTTAATATGAAATCATCTGGATATCTTATTTATTCGGCAGTATCAAAGGCCCGGGAAACTATTTCAATGCCGACACATTATCAAAGGACTGCAAATGCAGTCCTTTTTGTTTTGTGCAGATTATTTCCTTTATTCTATACATTATATAACTGAAAAGCCATAGCACCTGTAAAAAGTGCTATGGCTTTAATTGTATTAGCTGTAGTGAATTATTACTTATTGATAACTCTTACTCTGATAACGCCGTCAACAGCATTTATCTTGCCCTCAACAGATGCAGGAACATCGCCAGTAACGTCGAGCATAGTGTAAGCGAAATCGCCCTTGCTTGCGTTAGCCATGTTTTCGATATTGATACCCTCGTTACCGACAACAGTAGTAATTGAAGCGATAGTTGTAGGAACGTTCTTGTGGATAACGCAGATCTTAGTACCCTGAGCATCCATAGAAAGGTTAGGATAGTTAACGCTGTTCTTGATGTTGCCCTTTTCGAGGTAATCGATGAGCTCCTCAGCAGCCATAGCAGCGCAGTTATCTTCACTTTCGGGAGTTGAAGCGCCGAGGTGTGGAAGAACGATAACGTTTTCTGCGCCGAGAACTGTATCATCAGCGAAGTCTGTAACGTACTTGGCAACCTTACCATCAGCAATAGCCTTAACTACTGCCTCACTGTTGATGAGTTCGCCTCTTGCGAGGTTGATAAGACGAACGCCGTCCTTCATCATAGCGATCTGCTCAGCATCGATAGTATTCTTTGTCTGAGGAGTGTAAGGCATATGGATCGTGATGTAATCACTTCTCTTGTAGATATCGTTGATATCCTTAACGATCTCAACAGTAGGATCGAGGTGGAGAGCAGCGCCGACAGAGAGGTATGGATCGTAACCGATTACCTTCATGCCGAGAGCCTCAGCAGCGTTAGCGATCTTACCGCCGATAGCACCGAGACCGATGATACCGAGAGTTTTGCCTGAGATCTCAGGACCTGCAAACTTGCTCTTACCGCTTTCAACAGTCTTAGGAGCATCTTCTGTGCCCTTAAGTGAAGCGGACCACTGAGCAGCCTCTACGATCTTTCTTGAAGAGAGGAGGAGAGCGCAGATAGCGAGCTCCTTAACAGCGTTTGAGTTAGCGCCGGGAGTATTGAATACACAGATACCTTCCTGAGCGCAGCGGTCAACAGGTATGTTGTTTACGCCTGCACCTGCACGAGCGATAGCGATAAGCTTGTCGCCGAAAGTCATATCGTGCATCTTAGCGGAACGTACCATGATAGCATCGGGGTTCTTTGGCTCATCAGCGATAGTGTACTTGGTTTTGTCGAATACGTCAGTACCGATCGGTGAGATCTTATTAAGAGTCTGTATATTGAACATTTCAGTTCAGTCCTTTCATATATGATATATACCTCCGCCGATAGTCTCAGCGGAGGTCATTTTCTTGGATTTTATCAGGAATTCTCTTCCTCGAACTTCTTCATGAAAGCAACGAGCTTCTCAACGCCCTCGATAGGCATTGCGTTGTAGATAGAAGCACGCATACCGCCGACAGTTCTGTGGCCCTTAAGGTTCTCGAAGCCTGCAGCCTTGGACTCTGCAACGAACTTCTTGTCGAGCTCTTCGTTGCCTGTGATGAAAGGAACGTTCATGAGAGAGCGGTCCTTCTTTTCAACAGTACCCTTGAACATCTTGCTCTGGTCGAGGAAATCGTAAAGGATCTTAGCCTTCTTCTCGTTATGAGCCTTCATAGCCTCGAGTCCGCCCATCTTCTTGATCCACTTGAATACCTTGCCGCAAACATAGATACCGTAGCATGGAGGAGTATTGTAGAGAGACTCGTTATCAGCCTGAATCTTCCAGTTCATCATAGTAGGAGTGATGTCGAGTGCAGGACCGTCAGCGATGAGGTCTTCACGAACGATGATGATCTGAACGCCTGAAGGGCCAACGTTCTTCTGAACGCCGCCGTAGATAACGCCGTACTTAGAAACGTCAACAGGCTCTGAGAGGAAGCATGAGCTTACGTCAGCAACGAGCTCGTGGCCCTTTGTGTTAGGAAGCTCCCAGAACTTTGTACCGTAGATAGTATTGTTCTCGCATATGTAAACATAGTCAACATCGTCGGGGATGTCGAGGTCTGAGCAATCGGGGATATAAGAGAAAGTCTTGTCAGCAGAAGAAGCAACTCTTACTACTTCGCCGTACTTTTCTGCTTCCTGAGCTGCCTTCTTAGCCCACTGACCTGTGATTATATAAGCAGCCTTCTTGTTCTTCATAAGGTTCATAGGAACGCCTGCGAACACGAGAGAAGCACCGCCCTGAGCGAAGATCACCTTGTAGTTATCGGGGATATTCATAAGATCGCGGAGATCCTTCTCTGCGTCCTTGATTATCTCATCATAAACCTTTGAACGGTGTGACATTTCCATAACGGACATGCCGCATCCCTTGTAATCCATCATTTCCTCTGCACATTCCTTAAGAACTTCTTCAGGAAGAACAGCAGGGCCAGCGCTGAAGTTGTAAACTCTGCTCATTTTAATATACCTCCATGATTATATGATTAATGAATTAATAAATAAGTATATTCCATACATATCAATTATACTATCTTCACGGAAATAAGTCAATATTATTCTTGACTTTTTTTGAAAATGAGAGGATTTGTTTCACTGGGTAAACAAAAAGAACGCAGAATAAGGAACGAAGTGCAGTTTGCAAATGTGAACAAATTGTAAATATTCCTTTTCGGACTTGACTTGACTTCTGCAAAGTGGTACACTGTATTTAGCACTCGGAGCATCCGAGTGCTAACACTTTTGTTTGTTAAGTGCTAATTCTATTACGGAGATGTTTAATATGGAAACAAAACAGTTCAAAGCAGAGTCCAAAAGACTTCTTGACATGATGATCCACTCGATCTATACACATAAGGAGATATTCCTCAGAGAGCTCATATCCAATGCCAGCGATGCTATCGACAAGCTCTATTTCAAGTCCCTTACAGATGACAAGGTAGGTCTTAACAAGGACGACTTCGCTATATGGATAACAGCCGATAAAGACAGCCGTACACTTAAGATATCCGATAACGGTATCGGCATGACCGAGGAGGAGCTTGAAAACAACCTCGGTACTATCGCAAACAGCGGTTCTTTCAAGTTCAAGAACGAGAATAAGCTTGAAGAGGATAACCAGATAATCGGACAGTTCGGTGTAGGTTTCTATTCTGCGTTCATGGTAGCAAAGAAGGTCACAGTCATAACAAAGGCTTATGGAAGCGACAAGGCTTATCAGTGGGAGTCGGAAGGCGTTGACGGCTATACCATTACAGAAGCAGAGAAGGCTAATGCAGGTACAGAGATAATCCTTGAAATGCTCGATGATACAGAGGATGAGAACTATACAGAGTTCCTCGACCAGTACAGGATAAAGGGACTCGTCAAGAAATATTCCGACTATATCCGCTTCCCTGTTAAAATGGAAGTCAGCCACAGCAGACCGAAGGAGCAGTCCGAGGAGGACAAGGAAGCAAAGAAGCCTCTTGAATATGAGGACTACGTCGAGGTTGAAACTCTCAACAGCATGGTTCCGCTCTGGAAGAAGAACAAATCGGAGCTTAAGGAAGAGGACTACAAACACTTCTACACAGAGAAGTTCTATGACTATACAGAGCCTTTGAAGTACGCTCATGTAAAGAATGAAGGCGTTCCGAGCTATAATGCTCTCCTTTACATTCCGGGCAGAGCGCCATTTGACTTCTATTCCAAGGACTACGAAAAGGGACTTCAGCTCTATTCAAACGGCGTTCTCATAATGGACAAGTGCGCTGACCTTCTCCCCGATTATTTTAGTTTTGTAAAGGGACTTGTTGATTCCGAGGACCTTTCACTCAATATCTCCCGTGAGATGCTCCAGCATGACAGACAGCTCAAGGTAATAGCAAAGAGCATCGAAAAGACTATCAGCAGTGAACTCAAGAAGATGCTGAAAAAAGACCGTGAGAAGTACGAGGAATTCTGGAAGGCATTCGGACTTCAGATTAAGTACGGCGCTTACAGCGACTACGGCATGAACAAGGAGAAGCTTCAGGATCTTCTGCTGTTCACATCATCCAACGAGAAGAAGCTTGTTACACTTGATGAATATGTAACAGGTATGCGCGAGGATCAGAAATACATCTACTATGCCGCAGGCGACAGCATCGAGCGTCTTGAACAGCTCCCGCAGACCGAGCTTGTAAAGGATAACGGCTATGAGATACTCTACCTCACCGACAAGGTCGACGAGTTCGTTATGCGTACACTTCACAGCTATAAGGAGAAGGAGTTCAGAAACGTTTCTTCGGACGATCTCGGCATAGAGAATACAGAAAAGCAGGAGGAGATCAAGGCTAAGGAAGAGGAGAGCACAGATATGCTCAAAACTCTCGGCGAAGCACTTGAAGGCAAGGTAAGCAAGGTAGTTCTCTCTCAGCGCCTTAAGACTCACCCTGTATGCATTTCCACCGAGGGTGATATCACTCTTGAAATGGAGAAGGTACTCAATTCGATGCCTTCCGACCAGAAGGTTAAGGCACAGAGAGTTCTTGAAATAAACCCGGAGCATGAGATATACGGAAAGCTCAAAGCGCTCAGCGATTCGGGGGACAGCGAAAAGCTCGGCAAGTACGCAAAGCTGCTCTATACACAGGCACTTCTTATTGAGGGAATGGATATAGAGAATCCTGTTGAGTTCTCGAATCTTATCTGCGAGTTGATGTAATTGTATTATCAGGCTGGGATTCTAAAGGGGTTTTACCCCTTTAGCGGATTCCAAAGGCAGAGCCTTTGGTGGGGTTGGAGGGGCAACGCCCCTCACTTAACAAGGCGCTCAGCAAAGGGTGAATTTCAAAACAGTCCGGTGGACTGTTTTGAAAGAGGGAACGCCCTGCAAGAGAGGGCGTTCCTTGATGAATCCATACTTTTTTGACAATCGCGTACTGAATAACATGAGGTTGACGTGACCAAACGTCAGCCTCTTTTTTTATATGGTTTGCTGTATTGACAAATATAAGACAGAGGGGTATAATTATAATGAGTAAATATATCTGTGTTTTGCACAGATAAATATATGCTCGATGGAGGAAATATGGAAATTATCATAGTCGGCGGAGGAAAAGTGGGCAGCGCCCTTGCAGAGGTCCTCAGCGGCGAACACAGCGTAACTATAATAGATAAAAACGAGGCAAGAATAAAGAGCCTTACAAACGATTTCGACGTAATGGGAATCGCAGGAAACTGCCTTCAGACAGAGATACTAAGCGAAGCCAACGTTGACAAGGCAAATATCTTCATTGCCGTTACAAGCTCGGATGAGGTCAATATCCTCTCCTGTCTTATCGCAAAGAAAATGAAGGCGAGACACTGTATCGCAAGAGTAAGAAGTCCCGAATTCGATAAGCAGATGGTCTTCATGCGTGAGGAACTGGGCATCAGTATGATGGTAAATCCCGATTACAATGCCGCAAATGAGATAGCAAAGGTGCTGAGATACCCCGAGGCTATCAATATCGAGTCCTTCGCAAAGGGCAGAGTGGACCTTGCAGAGATACGTATAACCAAGGGAAGCATCCTTGAAAATCTCGCTCTTACACAGCTTTCACGCCGCCTTAGACTGGACGTTCTCATCTGTGCGGTTCAGCGCGGCGAGGAACTTATTATCCCTAACGGCAATTTCATTCTCCGTGCAGGAGACAAGATACATATGACCGCTTCACACAGCGCTATGGTCAAGTTCTTCAAGAGCATCAGTGCCGCATACCGTGAAAAACGTGTAAAATCGGCAGTTCTGATAGGCGGAGGACGAGTGGCTTACCACCTTGCACAGCAGCTTCGTGAAATGGGCGTAAAGGTCAAGATTATCGAGATAAACAAGGAGCGGTGTCTGGAACTCAGCGAACGTCTCAACAAGGTAAGCATCTGCTGCGGAGACGGTACCGACCACGATCTTCTTAAGGAGGAGAGAGTGTACGATGCGGATGCTGTTGTAACTCTTACGGGCATCGACGAGGAGAACATCCTTCTTTCACTCCTTGCAAAGAACAACGGCGTTGAAAAGGTCGTAACAAAGGTAAACCGAATGACTCTTATGCAGCTTACCGAAACTCTCGACCTGGACAGCATTATCTCGCCGAAGTCCATAACCGTCAGCCAGATTCTCCAGTATGTCCGTGCAAAGCAGAATTCTCAGGGCAATAATATCACTACCCTCTACCGTCTTGTAAATGACAGACTGGAAGCCATCGAGTTCATTATCCGCGAGCCGAAGGACTACGTTGACGTTCCCCTTAAGAAACTTAAGATAAGGGATGATGTTCTCATTGCAAGCATCGCAAGAGGAAACGAACTCATCATACCGAAGGGTGACGACTGCCTTAAGATAAACGACAGCGTTGTTGTCGTAACAACAAACAAAGGCCTTGTCAATCTCAGTGATATTTTTGACTAAGGAGCGCTGCCGGACTATATGAACTATAAAATGATAATCTATATTATGGGACAGATACTTAAGGTCGTTGGACTTTTCATGCTGCTTCCCATAATCGTCGGACTCATCTACGGTGAGGACCATGTTATAACATCTTTCGGAATACCATTTGCGGCACTTATGATAGTATCACTTATCATAACGGCGAAGAAACCAAAGAACAATGCCATATTCTCTATGGAGGGATTTGTCAGTGTTGCGGCATCGTGGATAGCAATGTCACTGATAGGTGCTGTGCCGTTCGTTATCTCGGGCGAGATACCCCACTATCCCGACGCTCTCTTCGAGACCGTCTCAGGCTTTACGACTACAGGCGCTACTATCCTTTCGGACGTTGAAGCTATGTCGAAGTCATGTCTTTTCTGGCGAGCCTTCACCCACTGGCTGGGCGGTATGGGAGTCCTTATGTTCGTGCTGGCGGTCATGTCCAGCAACGACAGCCGTACAATGCACATGATGCGTGCTGAGTGTGCAGGACCTAACGTAGGAAGACTCGTATCAAAGTCGAAATTCTCGGCGAGAATACTCTACGGTATATATATATCCCTTACTGTTGCGGAAGCAGTGCTTCTCATGTGCGGCGGAGTTCCCCTCTATGACGCTGTGCTCCATGCCTGTTCATCCGCAGGTACAGGCGGATTCTCCATGTGGGGTGACAGTATCGGACACTATAACAGCGTTTACGTTGAAATGGTCGTTGCGATATTCATAATCCTCTTCGGAGTTAACTTCAACCTGTACTACTACCTCATTATCCGCAAGTTCTCGCTTGCCTTCAAGAACGAGGAGGTAAGAACGTATTTCGGCATTATCATTGCCGCTACGCTCATTATAACCTTCAACGTCATGAAGCTCTATAACGGATTCGGAGATTCACTGAGACATTCGTTCTTCATGGTCGCATCCACCATAACCTCCGCAGGATTCTCAACTACCGATACGGCGCAGTGGCCGATGTTCTCGCAGACACTGCTGCTGCTCCTGATGTTCGTGGGCTCCTGTGCAGGTTCAACGGGCGGCGGTATGAAGGTATCACGTATAATGATAATCATCAAGACAGGCATCAAGGAACTGAAATACATAGTCAGTCCCCGTGCTGTTGCAACAGTAAAAATGGACGGCAAACCCGTCGAAAAGGACGTTGTCCGCGGTGCAAGCAACTACCTGATACTGTTCATCATGCTTATGTGCATATCTCTGCTCCTCATCACTCTCGATAATTTCACCATAGAAGAGAGTGCTTCGGCAGTTATAACATGTATGAACAATATAGGCTTCGGTGTAGGCGCTTTCGGACCTGCGGGAAACCTCGGCGGTCTGTCATCGTTCTCAAAGATAGTCCTCTGCTTCGATATGCTTCTGGGACGTCTTGAGATATATCCGCTTATTATGCTGTTCGTTCCGAAGAAGAACAGCTGATAAATATTATATAAAGAGACCGTTCCCGTGCATGGAACGGAAAAGGGAAAAATTGATAGTGCCGCAGATATTGCGGCAAAAGGAGGAAATTATGAAAAAATTACTGAGTATCGCACTTGCGGGACTTATGTGCGTTACATCCGCCTCGTATGTCCCCGTAACAGCCGCAGATGTCACCTTTGACTATTCTGCTGTGGAAAGCCTCAATGCTGCAACTTCGGGACAGTGCGGAGATAACCTTACATGGAATCTCAGCGGCGGTACACTGACTATCTCGGGTTCGGGAGATATGGCAACATGGCAGATCGTTGAGTATGTACCGTGGCATGAACATGCTTCCGAGATCAGGAATGTTGTGCTTGATGAAAGTGTAACTCTGATCTCAAGATGTGCTTTTGCTGATTGTTCTAATCTCTCAAGCATTAATATTCCCGCAGGTTTAACAGCGATAGCAGCTTATGCTTTCAAAGGCTGCTCATCACTTACAACGATCACCGTTCCTCCGAATGTGGAGTTCATCGGTAATCATGCTTTTCAGGATTCAGGATTACAATCAATTGTAATAGAAGGAATGAATACTGAAATAGTAGGTGTAGGTGATACTGTAAACAATGCGATGATCTATACACCTGAGGGCTCATCAGCTGCCAGAAAGGCATACAGAATCGGTCTGAATTACTCTTCAAGCGGAGCGCCTTCAAACCCGACGCCAACACCTACTCCTACAGCACCGCCTGTAACAACGACTACGACAGCAAGACCTACAACTACGACTACAGCAAAACCTACTACAACAACAGCAAAACCTACCACAACAACAGCAAAGCCTACAACGACTACAGCAAAGCCTACCACTACTACGGCTAAGCCGACTACCACAACAGCGGCACCTACAACAACTGTTCCTGTGACAACTACCGTTGAAGTGACCGAGCCCCCTGTGACTACTACGGACATAAATGCACTTCGTTTCCAGGCAAAGGTAGAAGTTGCGGATATGCCTTCAAAGGTCAATTACGGCATAGGTGAGAAGCTCGACACAGCGGGACTCACCATGGATGTATGGCACAATACCGCAGGAAATGAGCAGAAGGTCTACTCAAAAGACCGTGTATCGGACCACAGTGACAGATATATCGTTTCCGAGCTGGACAGCAGTACTCCCGGCATGAAGCAGATATCCGTTACATATCAGACCTTCAACAACGCTACAGGTGAGTGGGTATACGCAAGCACACATTTCTGGGTAGACGTTATCTCTCCCGTTACCACAACAGAACCGCCTGTTACCACAGTAGTAACAACGACGGTAACTCCGACTGCTGAGCTGGATTTCCGTATCGTATCCGAGCCTTCAAAGAAGTACTATGAAGTTGGCGAGCCTCTTGACCTCAGTGATGCGACCGTTATGGACAAGGTAACATTCCACGATCGCTACGGCAATACTCAGTATATCGATTCGGGCGAGAAGAGCGTTCTGGACTATGATATAGATGCATCCTCATACAACAACAGCATCCCCGGAATCTATCCGATACGTGTTACAAAGCGCTTTGAAAGAGACGGAGTCGTTGCAGAAAAGACTGTATCATTCGATGTTACGGTAAAGGTGCCCGTAGTCACTACACCCCCTGCAACCGAGCCGATACCCGATAATATAACCTACATCTACTTCCTGAACAAGGACACAAGAGAACCTATCGACGTAAGAGGTCTCTTCTATATCACTCCGAGCGGACAGTCGGGACAGCAGACCATGCTGACTGCGATTTACAAAGAGGGATATGAGTTCGAGCATACAAGCAGTGCGGCAATACTCAGGATAAGCGAGCTTGCCAAGGGCTATGAGTTAGAAGGAAGCAAGAGCATCGATTTCAGAAACACCGATAAGGTAGTAAACGTTTATGTCAAGGTAACGGCAGTTGCTACAACGACCACAACTACGGTTACAACAACAACTGTAACAACAACTACTACAACAACTCCCGTGACCACCACAACAGCACCGCCTGTTACAACAACTGCTCCCGTAAAGGAAGTTGTCATCGATATCCAGCAGCCTTCCGCAGATCTTCTTAAGGTTGGCAATACGTTCAAGATAAACTATACCACCGACAGCGATATGAAGATGTTCTACGCTTATCCGAGTGATATGAGCATCGCAAGCGTAACAAATGACGGTGTTGTAACTCTCCTTAAGAGCGGCAAGGTAGTCATCAACATGGGATTCCGCGACAACAAGTGGAACGTTGAACAGCGCAGCATAACCCTGAATATACCGAATTCGGGTACTGTTACGGATTATATGCTCGGCGATATCAACCTCGACGGAACCGTAAATGCATCGGATGCAACAGCGGCACTTTCCGAGTATGCACGCCTTTCAACAGGTGAAAAGGGCATGTTCAGCGAGAAACAGATGCTTGCGGGAGATATCGACAGAAACGGTCAGATAAACGCCACCGATGCGACCATGATACTTTCGTACTATTCGTTCCTGTCAACGGGCGGAAGCGGTCCGATGGAGGATTACATTAACAGGTAACGACAGCATTTAAGTTAATACGTGCTTTGCGGGGAGACCTTTCAGGGGTTTCCCCGTATTTTTATCAGGGAACCTTGCAACATTGCCAGCTTTATAAGAACAGACATTGTTGCAACCTTGATTCGGATGAGATTTGGAAATTATGTGTAGGGGCGCATTCCGTGCGCCCGTCTCTTACACGTACAATCGCCCACAACCCTGATACCTTGTAGGGAACGCCGCTCTCAGCTTTCTGCTTTCTGATCGCTGAGTTCTGATAACTGCTTTCTGAAAACTGAAAGGGGAACATTGCAACATTGTCTTTTCTTATAAAGCCGGCATTGTTGCAACCTTGATTTGGATGAGATTTGGAAACTATGTGTAGGGGCGCATTCCGTGCGCCTGTCTCTTACACGTACAATCGCCCACAACCCTGATACCTTGTAGGGAACGCCGCTCTCAGCTTTCTGCTTTCTGATCGCTGAGTTCTGATAACTGCTTTCTGAAAACTGAAAGGGGAACATTGCAACATTGTCTTTTCTTATAAAGCCGGCAATGTTGCAGTCTTGATTCGTATGAGATGCGGAAAACACGAAAAATAGCCAATACATTAAGGATTAATGAAGTCTGTAATGGTGAAATCTCCGAAAATGGAAAAAATCCCTGTTTTTCATGATTATCTCTTGACAATATGGCTTTTTTAGGATATAATATTTAGGTATGCTGCTTATGGGCATACTATATCTTAAGAAAAAGGAGGAAGATTGTGCCTACATTTAACCAGTTAGTTCGTAAGGGAAGAAAGGACCTCGAGACAAAGTCTACAGCTCCTGCACTCCAGAAGGGCTACAACGCTAAGAAGAAGGCTCAGATCAACCAGAGCTCACCTCAGAAGAGAGGCGTTTGCACAGCTGTAAGAACAGCTACACCTAAGAAGCCTAACTCAGCTATGAGAAAGATCGCCAGAGTTAAGCTTACAAACGGCTACGAGGTAACTTCTTACATTCCGGGTATCGGCCACAACCTTCAGGAGCACAGCGTCGTTCTCATCAGAGGCGGACGTGTTAAGGATCTCCCTGGTGTGCGTTACCACATCATCAGAGGCGCTCTCGATGCTCAGGGTGTTGCAAACCGTAATCAGGCTCGTTCCAAGTACGGTGCAAAGAAGCCGAAGCAGAAGTAATAAGTTCTCTGTATACAGCTTGCGGCATGCTGTATAAATCATCGCCGTATACATTAATATAGGCTATCTACTACCGCAGGATGATGCGGAGATTATATATAGATGATATGATCCTCTGCATTGGCCCTGACGCACTGACCGGTGAAGCATTGTCGGTCAAACGACAGTAATCGGTCAAGTACGAGTACCTATGAATTCATGAATCTATATGAAGGAGGGAAGCGAAAATGCCAAGAAGAGGTAATATCGCAAAGCGTGACGTATTACAGGATCCTGTATACAATTCAAAGCTCGTTACACGTCTGATAAACAATATCATGTTAGACGGTAAGAAGGGTGTTGCGCAGAAAATCGTTTACGGTGCATTCGACATCGTTGCTGAAAAAACAGGCAAGGACGCTCTTGAGGTTTTCGAGCAGGCTATGGAAAACATCATGCCTGAGCTCGAGGTAAAGGCTCGCCGTCTCGGCGGTGCTACTTACCAGGTTCCTATGGAGGTAAGACCTGAAAGACGTCAGACACTCGGTCTCCGCTGGATCACAAAGTATTCCAGAGAGAGAAACGAAAAGACAATGAAGGAAAGACTCGCAGGTGAGATCCTCGACGCTCTCAACGGCACAGGCGGTGCTTGCAAGAAGCGTGACGATACTCACAAGATGGCTGAGGCTAACAAGGCCTTTGCTCACTATCGTTGGTAATGCTCTAAGGAGGATATTATGGCAAGAGATTGTTCACTTGAAAATACCAGAAATATCGGCATCATGGCCCATATCGACGCAGGTAAGACCACTACCACAGAGCGTATCCTTTTCTATACAGGTGTAAACCACAAGATCGGTGAAACACACGAAGGTTCCGCTACTATGGACTGGATGGAGCAGGAGCAGGAGAGAGGTATCACAATCACTTCTGCTGCTACAACTTGCTACTGGGCAGGCCACAGACTTAACATCATCGACACCCCGGGCCACGTTGACTTTACTGTTGAAGTTGAGCGTTCACTCCGTGTACTCGACGGCTCTGTAACAGTTCTCTGTGCTAAGGGCGGCGTTGAGCCACAGTCTGAGACAGTTTGGCGTCAGGCTGATAACTATAAGGTACCACGTATGGCTTATGTAAATAAGATGGATATTATGGGTGCCGACTTCTATCATGTTGTTGACATGATGAAGGACAGACTTAAGTGTAATGCCGTTCCGATCCAGCTTCCTATCGGTGCTGAGGACGAGTTCAAGGGAATCATTGACCTCGTTGAGATGAAGGCTTACATCTATACAAACGATATCGGTACAGATATCAAGGTCGAGGATATCCCCGATGATATGAAGGAACTCGCTCAGAAGTACCACGATGATATGGTAGAGCACGTTGCAGAGCAGGATGAGGAACTCATGATGAAGTACCTCGACGGCGAAGAGCTTACTCAGGAAGAGATCAAGACATGCATCAGAAAGTCTACTATAGCTAACGAAATGGTACCTGTAACATGCGGTACTTCATACAAGAACAAGGGCGTTCAGAAGCTTCTCGATGCTATCATCGACTATATGCCTTCTCCACTCGATGTTCCCGCTATCAAGGGCGTAAATCCCGATACAGACGCAGAAGAGGAAAGACCTTCTTCAGATGACGAGCCATTCTCAGCTCTCGCATTCAAGATCGCTACTGATCCTTTCGTTGGTAAGCTCGCATTCTTCCGTGTTTACTCAGGCGTTGTAAACCAGGGCGACACAGTCCTCAACGCTACTAAGGACACTAAGGAAAGATTCGGCCGTATCGTTCAGATGCACGCTAACCACAGAAAAGACCTTACAACTGTTTACTCAGGCGATATCGCTGCTGCAGTTGGTCTTAAGAATACAACCACAGGTGATACACTCTGTGATGAAAAGCATCCTATCATCCTCGAATCCATGGAATTCCCGGAGCCTGTTATCCAGCTCGCTATCGAGCCTAAGACTAAGGCCGGTCAGGAAAAGATGGGTATCGCTCTCGCAAAGCTTGCTGAAGAGGATCCTACTTTCAAGACATGGACAGACGAGGAAACAGGTCAGACTATCATCGCCGGTATGGGTGAGCTTCACCTCGATATCATCGTTGACCGTCTCCTCCGTGAGTTCAAGGTAGAGGCTAACGTTGGTGCTCCACAGGTTGCTTACAAGGAAACTATCAAGGGCAAAGCAGATATCGATTACAAGTATAAGAAGCAGTCAGGTGGTTCAGGTCAGTACGGTCACGTTAAGATCCGTGTTGAGCCTAACGAGTCAGGTAAGGGTTACGAGTTCAAGAACGCTGTTGTCGGCGGTTCTATCCCGAAGGAGTATATCCCTGCTGTTGACGCAGGTATCCAGGGCGCTATGAAGTCAGGTATCCTCGCAGGTTACGAGGTTGTTGACGTTAAGGTTGAGCTCTATGATGGATCATACCACGAAGTTGACTCTTCAGAAATGGCATTCAAGATCGCAGGTTCTATTGCGTTCAAGGAAGCCCTCAAGCAGGCTAACGCAGTTCTCATGGAGCCTGTTATGAAGGTTGCTGTTATCGTTCCTGATGATTACCTCGGTACCGTTATCGGTGACCTCAGCTCACGCCGTGGTCAGATCCAGGGCCAGGAAGCAAGATCAGGTTCTATCCAGGTCGACGCTCTCGTTCCGCTTTCAGAAATGTTCGGCTATACTTCAGACCTCCGTTCCAACACACAGGGCCGTGGTCAGTATACAATGGAGCCTCACAGCTATGAGGAAGTTCCGAAGAGCATCGCTGAAAAGATCATGGCTAACAGAGCTAAGAACTGATCATTTCTGCAAAATTAACAGAAACTCCGCCTGAAAACGGCGATAATTATCAGAATCATGTGCTTCGGAGAAGTTTTTTCTACGAAACACTTGAATTTACCAAAATAATCTGGTATAATATATATACAGATTTTACTGAATTCTTATTTAAGGAGGAATTTTCCAATGGCTAAGGCTAAATTTGAAAGAACTAAACCCCATGTTAACATCGGTACAATCGGCCACGTTGACCACGGTAAGACAACTCTTACTGCTGCTATCACAAAGACTCTCGCTATGAAGGGTCAGGCTCAGTATGAGGCTTATGATATGATCGATAAGGCTCCTGAGGAGAGAGAGCGTGGTATCACAATCAATACTGCTCACGTTGAGTATGAGACAGATAAGCGTCACTATGCACACGTTGACTGTCCTGGTCACGCTGACTATGTTAAGAACATGATCACAGGTGCTGCTCAGATGGATGGTGCTATCCTCGTTGTTGCTGCTTCTGATGGTCCTATGGCTCAGACAAGAGAGCACATCCTTCTCGCTCGTCAGGTTGGCGTTCCTGCAATCGTTGTATTCATGAACAAGGCTGATCAGGTTGACGACGAAGAGCTCCTCGAGCTCGTTGAGATGGACATCCGTGACCTTCTCTCAAGCTATGACTTCCCTGGCGATGAAACACCTATCATCAAGGGTTCTGCACTTGCTGCTCTTAACGCTCCAGATGATCTCAGCGATCCTGCTTACAAGCCAATCCTTGACCTCATGGATGCTGTTGATGAGTACATCCCAAGCCCTGAGAGAGACGATGCTAAGCCATTCCTTATGCCTATCGAGGATACAATGACTATCTCTGGTCGTGGTACTGTTGTTACAGGTAGAGTAGAGCGTGGAAAGCTCAACGTTAACGAGCCTGTTGAGATCGTTGGTCTTTCTGACGAGAAGCTCAACACAGTTGTTACAGGTCTTGAAATGTTCAGAAAGACTCTTGACTTCTGTGAGGCTGGTGATAACGTAGGTGCTCTTCTCCGTGGTATCACAAGAGACCAGGTTGAGCGTGGACAGGTTCTCTGTAAGCCAGGTTCAATCCACCCACACACAAAGTTCTCTGGTCAGGTTTACGTTCTTAAGAAGGAAGAGGGCGGACGTCATACTCCTTTCTTCAATAACTACAGACCTCAGTTCTACTTCAGAACAACAGACGTTACCGGCGTTGTAACACTTCCTGCAGACAAGGAAATGTGCATGCCTGGTGATAACGTAGCTATGGATGTTGAGCTCATCACTCCTATCGCTATCGAAGAAGGACTCCGTTTCGCTATCCGTGAGGGTGGTAGAACAGTTGGTTCAGGCGTTGTTACAAAGATCAACGAATAATTAAATTTTTGCTCAGACGATTATTAAGACCGTACCTTCGGGTGCGGTCTTTTTGTATGTTCAGGCGGGTTTCTGCGGACCTTCTCCCGATTTTTTTCATTTACCGTCATTTCCCCTTGCATTTCATTGTAAAATGTGTTATAGTTGAATACGGGAGGTGCGATGATGAAAGATCTGATCTCTGTTATTTTTATGAACTTCTGGGGATATGACTGTATCATATTCCTTGCAGCCGTTTTTACGGCTTTTATTTACTATGCAGTCCGAAGATCGTCGGAAAAGCTCCATAAGAAACTCCACCTGACGGTCTATGTGCCCGATGACGAGCTTTCGCAGTACGAAGCAGCCGACGAGATTGCCGAGCTTCGTGAGAATGACGTTCTTACCATGCGAAATCATATGGGCAAGCTTTATTCTCTTTTCGTGAACATGACGGGTATTTTTCCCCTTCTCGGAATACTTGGCACAGTGGTTTCACTGCTATCACTGGTAACGGACATGCATGACGTTACAGGCAATTTCTACGGTGCGCTCACTTCTACATTCTGGGGAATAGTTTTTGCTATCATTTTCAAGCTTCTGGACGGTATTATTTCCCCACGTATCGAATACAACGAGAAAAGTGTCTCTCTTTACCTTGAAAGACAGCGTGAACGCCGTAAGGACAAGGTGAGCGCTCCATGAAAGGCAAGGGTATTATCATAGAGCTTACCGCTCTGCTGGACGTCATACTTATCATGCTGTTCTGGGTTATGATGAACATGAAGGACGAGACCGAAGCCGTGCAGAATGAAGCGGAGGCTAAGGTCAGCGAGGTACAGCAGAAGTACAGTCAGCTTGTGGAGGACTACGAGCTGCTTGAAATGGACAAGGACGAAATGAGTTCGGAGTACGAGGAGGAAGTGAACTTCCTTCAGGACAAGCTTGATAACCTCGATACCGACGCCGCAGTAAATCAACGTGCCCTTGACCGCTATACCGAGGGACTTCCTGTGATGCTGAACCTGAAATACGATTCGGTTGGAAAGCTTTTCGTCTATGATGATGAAAGCGAGATAGGCAAGACTCTGCTCATATCAAAGGACAAGGTAGCGGAGTGCATAATGGATTTCCTTGAAGCGGCGGACATGTCCGAAGATGACGTGATACTCTGTGCGCTGGTCTATGACGGCGAAAGAGCGCTGTACAGGGACGTTAAAATGGTAAGAGATGCGATAGATGAGGTCGGTGTAGAATACCGCCATTTCTACTGCACTTATATAAATACAAACAGATGAAAGGGTGAACTGTATGCCAAAGAAAACGGCAAAAACAGAAAATCAGGCTGCTGAAAACGGCGGAAAGAAGCGCAGGGGAGGAGTTAAAGCAGGTATAGGTGCGCTTATAATCGGACTTATTCTCGCACTTCTGCGTCTGCTTGGATATCTCGGACTCGGTCCCGATTTCGGACTTGGTACAGGAAAGGTATCGGGAAACAGCGAGAGCAGTGTTTCGGCAACTCAGGATATCAACGACAAGGAAGCGGAGACAGAGGCGGCAACTGAGCCTGAAACCGAGGAAGTTACCGAAGCTCCTGCAATAGAGTATGTTGAAGTCAAGGTATCGGGCGGTACTATCATGTATAACGGCGAAGAGGTGTCTGCTGACGATGTAGTTTCGGCTGCAAAGTCCGCAGGTGAGGACGCTATAATCCGTATAACCGACGATGATGCAACTCAGAACGCTATGGAGGCACTTAAGACTGTCCTCGATAACAACAGCGTGAATTATATCATAGTCGAGTAAAATACACTGCCTGAGAGTGATGCTCATACAGCAAGTTAATACGTCTTTATCGGGGAAAACCTTTCTGAGGAAAGGTTTTCCCCGAACCCCTTTCCAAAGACTTTTTGCCCCAAATTTTCAGTCTTACAGGGTACTTAACCAATGTATCACTAAACCGTCAGCTTTACATGCGTACCCTGTAAGGCTGAAAATTTAAAGTAAAGGCTCTGAAACAGTTCGGGAGAACCATTTTCAAAATGGATTTCCCAGATAAGTACGTATAAGCTAACTATGTAGGTATTACTAACAGACGGTGTTTGCTTTTGCTTGATTTTGTATAATTTACAGCAATTATTATCTTGTGTTTATAGGGGATATGCTGTATAATTGTAATATAAACCATGCAGATGCGGAAAAGCATCGGAAAAGGAGTAAAATATGGGATTTAAAGTAATGGGCGTTACAGCCGGAAGAAAAGACAGCAACTGTGAGATACTGCTTAAGGAAGCCCTTCTTGTCTGTCAGGAGCAGGGTGCAGAAGTAACAATGATAAACCTTAAGGATTACGAGCTTCTCGACTGTTCTGGATGTACTTCATGTACAATGGGAATGTCAATGGGAAAGAACACAGGCTGCGCTCTTGCAGACAAGGATGACAAGCATAAGATAATGGAAGTTCTTCTTGAACAGGACGCAGTTATTTTTTCTGCACCTACATATGCGCTTATGCCTTCTTCACTCTTCCTTAAGTTCATGCACCGCAACCTCGCCTACGAGACTGCGTTCCTTACCAAGATAGGCGCTATAACTCCCCGTGACCGTATAGGCGCTCTTATCGCTGTAGGCGGTTCTACACGTTCATGGCAGTCAATGGCTCTTGAATGTATGCAGGCTTCAACATTCTCCAACAGCTTCAAGATAATAGATATGTACATGGCAACAATGGTTCCTGCACCTGCACAGGTGCTCCTGCACGAGGAAAAGCTTGCCCGTGCCCGTGAGATAGGCGAAAACATCATGAAGTCGCTTAACACTCCCGCAAGCGAGAGAAAGTGGCTCGGCGAACCCGATGCAGGCTGGTGTCCTAACTGCCACAGCAACTGTCTCTGTCTCGGTGAACCACAGTGGAGAGGCTTACAGTATCCTATCGAGTGCGCAGTATGCGGCGCAGGCGGAGACCTTGTAAAGACAGATGACGGAAAGTGGAAGTTCGTTATCGCTGCAAACGGACTCGAAAGAGACCGTACCTCGGAAGAGGGACGCGGAGTTCACTGCGACGAGATAGCAGATACACAGGGCGGTTTCTTCATGGATCCCGAAAAACGTGCTACAGTAGCTGAAAAGGTGAAGAAATACAAGGCTATCAAGTTCAAGGGCATCTGATAATTTAAGCGGCTTGCACCTGATTTGAACTTTAAAAATAGCTAATTAATTGTAAAATCAGACAAATTGAACAAAATGGGGAGCAGATCTTTTATGCATGATACACGTTAACCGCGTGCAACATTTGCAAATTTGCTCCCCGTTTTGTGTTATAATTATTCCTGCTGGCGCCAATTTTTTTAATAACGTTATAATAATCAGATCTACTAATCAAATTCAGCAAAGGATTGAAATTACAATGAAGAAGAATTTTACAAAAATTGCAACAACTATCTCAGCAGCTGCACTTTGCGCTGTTCCAATGCTCATGAACACAATGTCAGCAAGCGCTTTCAAGTTTGTACAGGGTTCAAGTATTGCAGGTGATGCAAATCAGGACGGCTCTGTAGACATGTCTGACGTAGTAACTATCAGACAGTTCAGAATCAACCCATCTGTTGCAGGTCAGATAAACATCTATACTGCTGATGTTAACGGCGACGGCGCTGTTAACGAAATAGATGAGAAGCTCGTTCAGAAGTACGTTGGCGGAAACTTTGGTTCAGGCTATACAAATTACAACTTCAGAACATTCTACAGAAGTGTAGGCGATGTTAACGGCGACGGCACAGTTGATATGTCAGACGTTACTTCTATCACACGCTATGTAGCAAACCAGATCAAGTATCCTATCAAGGAAAGCAGAAAGATCTACGCTGACGTTAACGGTGATAACTCTATCACAGGTACAGACGCATACCTCATCCAGCGCCGTCTTCTCGACCTTCCTTGGACTTACACAAAGCAGACAACTGTTTTTGAAAAGGGTTCAGAGATCGCAGGCGATGCAAATAATAACGGAAGCGTTGATATGTCTGATGTAGTAGCTATTACTGCATTCCTTGCAAATCCTAATCCAAATTCAGGAAGCAGCTATAAGAAGAATAAGCTCAATATCTATACTGCTGATGTTAACGGAGACAGCTATATAAACAGCGTTGATGCTAACCTTATCCAGAAGTATGTTGGCGGAAACTTCGGCTCAGGCTATACAAATTACAGCTTCAGAAGCTTCTATAAGTATGTTGGCGATGTTAACGGAGACAATGTTGTTAACAATGCAGATGCAGATGCAGTGCTTCGCTATATTGCTAACAATGATAAGTATCCTATATCTAACGGCAGAAAGATCTACGCTGATGTTAACGGCGATAACGCTATAACAGGTGCGGATGCATCTGCGATCCAGCGCCGTGCAAGCGGACTTCCCTGGACATATTGATAATATTACAGTAAAAGAATAATGCTCAAGCGAAAGGCTCCTGTTTAAGACGGGTACGCATATAGAAGTTTTGCCCCGAAGCACTTCAAAGTGCTTCGGGGCATTGTATTTTATACAACTGCTAAGACAAATCATAATTTGATGTTGCAAGATTAACATATACCCGTTAAAAGCCGCCAATATGACTTAATGTTTTAGAAGCGACTCTTGAACCTTCATTCATTGCATTTATAATATCACAATCTCTCAAATATGAACAAAGAAAGCCAGCATGATAACTGTCACCGCACCCAGTTGTATCAATTACATTATTGACAGGCACAGCATCCACTCTATATTCTTTTCCCATATAATAAGTAACGCTGCCATTTTCTGCAAGTGTAATGTTAAATATGTTGTCATACCGTTCAGACCATTTTTGAAATTGTAAAAGAATACTCTTCTCACCACTGATAAAAAAGAAGTCAATGTACGGTACAATAGTTTCTATTTTCTTAAAATCTCTTAGCACGTTGAAGTCAACGGCAAGCTGAAAACGACAACTCTTTCTAAGTTCGAATACATCATCAAAATTAGGAGAATCAAAGGTTATAAAGATAACATCAGCACTTGCAATTCTGTTCTTGTCAGAATCGCTAAGAAGATATGTGTCATGAATACCACCGTTCCATGAATCATCTTTGAAATATCTATCACCTTTCTCAGTAAGATAAATCCGATGGTTTGCAGTAGCAGAGCCTGAAATAATGTGGATAAACTCTTTGTTGATAGGTTTATTTTCAATAGATCTCAATATTGCCTTACCATAATCATCGTCACCAATTGCACCAAGAAGATCAACTGAAATATGATTGTATTTTGATGCAATTGCAGCAAAGTTCAATGCTTCACCACCGGGTCGGATTTCTCCGGTATCATCAAAAACATCTACGCACATACAAGTCATAGCAATAATATTCACATTTATCCGACCTTTCTGTTTTGGAAAAGTAAATTACGATTTATGTTAGTTACCATTATAGCACGTCATCTATGCACTGTCAATAGAAACGCCATAGTACTTCTGACTTTGCATCAGAAATACCATGGCTTAAAACTTCTATATCAGCGCCGCCCTTATCGGGAGCTTTGTTTTATATGGTATTCAGTTTAATGCAAGCTGAAAAGTATCGTTGAAAATTTTTCGCAGTTTCATTTATAGTACTTCTTTCATCGTTTTTTAGTATTACCATTTGCAACCAAAAAACTTCCGCTGCGGCAGTGAAAAACATACATAATCACTAATATTGAAAAAACCGCTTGACACAGCGGTTTTTCTGTATTATAATAATATAATGTATCAGTATGGATAACCAGCATATTTCTGCAAGATATTATAGCATACTTAGTATGCTCTTGTCAATAGTTTTGCGGAAAAATTTCCGTACTGTAACTTATTCGTCTATAAACCCTGTGGGTTTTCACAGGCTGACAGACTTGTGAAAGCCCATAAGTAAAATATTAAGGAGGTTTCGCCTATGGTGAAAGTTACGCCTAAGCAGCTGGGTAAGAATACCAGAATGAGCTTCGGTAAGATTACCGAACCGCTTGAAATGCCGAACCTTATCGAGGTACAGAAAAACTCGTATAAGTGGTTCAGAGAAGAAGGCCTCAGAGAAGTGTTCCGCGATATGACCGCGATCACTGACTACAACGGCAATCTCGTTCTCAATTTCAAGGACTACCGTTTCGATGATACCCCGAAGTATACTCTTGCAGAGTGTAAATCGAGAGGTGCTACGTATCAGGTAGCAATGAGAGCTACTGCTACTCTTTGCAACAAGGAAACAGGCGCCGTAAGCGAAAGCGAGATCTACATGGGCGACTTCCCGCTCATGACAGACAGCGGAACCTTCGTTATCAACGGTGCAGAGCGTGTTATCGTATCACAGCTCGTTCGTTCACCGGGCGTTTACTACGCTTTCGAGAAGGATAAGACAGGTAAGGATCTCTTCAATACTACAGTTATCCCTAACCGCGGTGCATGGCTGGAGTATGAAATGGATTCCAACGATGTTGTTTACGTTCGTATCGATAAGAACAGAAAGATACCGATAACAACATTCATCAGAGCACTCGGCGTTGGTACCGATGACGAGATCTATGAGATGTTCGGTGCTGATGAGCGTCTTAAGCAGACTATCCTCCAGAAGGATCAGACAAAGAACCGTGAGGAAGCTCTTATCGACGTTTACAAGAAGCTTCGTCCGGGTGAGCCTCCTACGGTAGAAAGTGCTGTAACTCACCTCAACAACCTCTTCTTCGATGCAAAGAGATACGACCTCTGCCGCTTCGGCAGATACAAGTATAACAAGAAGCTCGGCATAGCTTCACGTCTTTCGGGACACCTCCTTGCAGAGCCTGTAATCAATCCTATGACAGGCGAGATCATGGCTGAGGCAGGCGAGACTGTTACCTACGACAAGGCTTGCGAGATCGAGCAGGCAGGTGTATACTACGCTTTCGTAAAGGTAGAGGCTAAGGAGTATTTTACCAACGAGCGCGGCGAGACCAACATCAAGATGGTCGAGAGGACCGCTAAGATCATCGGCAACGGAATGGTAGATATCAGCGGTTATGTTGACTTCGATGCAGAGAAGTACGGCATCAACGAGAAGGTTTCCTTCAAGGTGCTCCGCGAGATACTCGAAAATTCCGCAGACGCTGACGAGATAGAAGAGAATGTCAAGAAGAGAGCTGACGAACTCGTTCCCAAGCACATCATCCTCGACGATATCTTCGCTACTATCAGCTATTTCATCAACCTCTGTGAGGGTGTTGGTACCGTTGATGATATCGACCACCTCGGAAACAGACGTATCCGTTCTGTCGGTGAGCTTCTCCAGAACCAGTTCCGTATCGGTTATGCACGTATGGAGCGCGGTATCCGCGAGAGAATGAACATCCAGACTCAGGATGTAAATACACTCACTCCTCAGACACTTATAAACATCAGACCTATTTCTTCGGCTATGAAGGAGTTCTTCTGTTCATCCCCTCTGTCACAGTTCATGGATCAGAACAACCCTCTTGCCGAGCTTACTCATAAGAGACGTCTTTCAGCTCTCGGTCCCGGAGGCCTTTCAAGAGACCGTGCCGGATTCGAGGTTCGTGACGTTCACTACAGCCACTACGGAAGAATGTGTCCTATCGAGACTCCTGAAGGACCTAACATCGGACTTATCTCCTATCTGGCTACTTTCGCAAGGATCAATGAATACGGCTTCATAGAGGCTCCTTACCGCAAGGTCGATAAGGCTACAGGCGTTGTTACAAACGAGGTAGTTTACATGACTGCCGACACTGAGGATAACTTCGTTGTTGCTCAGGCTAACGAGCCCCTTACAGAAGAAGGAAAGTTCGCAAGACCTCGTGTAAACGCTCGTTTCCGCGATCAGATCCTCGAATGTGAAAGAGAAAGAGTAGACTACATGGACGTTTCGCCTAAGATGGTCGTTTCAGTAGCTACTTCAATGATCCCGTTCCTCGAAAACGATGACGCTAACCGTGCTCTCATGGGCTCTAACATGCAGAGACAGGCAGTTCCGCTCCTTAAGACAGAGCGTCCGTTCGTTGGTACAGGTATGGAATACAAGGCTGCCGTAGACTCGGGCGTTTGCGTTGTTGCAGACTGCGACGGCAAGGTTACTTACGTTGACGCTGATAAGATCCACCTTATCGGTACAGACGGAATCGAACACAAATACGAGCTCATCAAGTTCAAGCGCTCCAACCAGGGTACCTGCGTAAACCAGAGACCTATCGTAACTGTCGGCGAAGAGATCAAGAAGGGCCAGGTTCTGGCTGACGGTCCCGCTACAGCAGACGGAGAGATATCACTTGGTAAGAACGCTCTCATCGGCTTCATGACATGGGAAGGTTACAACTACGAGGATGCCGTTCTTCTTAACGAGAGACTCGTCCGCGAGGATGTATTCACCTCTGTTCATATCGAAGAGTATGAGATCGAGTGCCGTGATACAAAGCTCGGACCTGAAGAGATCACAAGAGATATCCCGAACGTCGGAGATGACGCTCTCGCTAACCTCGATGAGAACGGTATCATCCGCATCGGTTCGGAAGTTACATCAGGCGATATCCTCGTTGGTAAGGTCACACCTAAGGGCGAAACAGAGCTTACCGCAGAGGAAAGACTCCTCCGTGCTATTTTTGGTGAAAAGGCAAGAGAAGTCCGCGATAACTCACTTAAGGTACCTCACGGTGAGGCTGGCGTTATCGTTGATGTCAAGGTATTCACAAGAGAAAACTGCGATGAGCTTTCAGCAGGCGTTAATATGCGCGTTATCTGCTATATCGCTCAGAAGCGTAAGATAACAGTCGGCGATAAGATGGCCGGCCGTCACGGTAACAAGGGTGTCGTTTCACGTATTCTCCCTGAGGAGGATATGCCGTTCCTTCCTGACGGTACTCCGCTCGATATCGTGCTGAACCCTCTCGGCGTTCCTTCACGAATGAATATCGGACAGGTACTTGAAGTTCACCTCGGTATGGCTTGTAAGGCTCTCGGCTGGCATATCATGACTCCTGTTTTCGACGGCGCTCACGAGGACGATATCCGTGAATGCTTCAAGATGGCTAATGAACACGCTCAGGAGCATAAGGATGATATGTTCGAGCTCAATGCTATGGATAAGGTAATCAATCCTAATGCACTCGAATTCACAGAGGATTGTAAGTTCACTCTCTATGACGGACGTACAGGTGAGAAGTTCGATAACCGCGTAACAGTCGGATATATGTACTACCTCAAGCTCCATCACCTTGTTGACGATAAGATCCACGCACGTTCCGTAGGTCCTTACGCTCTCGTAACTCAGCAGCCTCTGGGCGGTAAAGCTCAGTTCGGCGGCCAGCGTTTCGGAGAAATGGAAGTCTGGGCTCTCGAGGCTTACGGTGCTGCTTATACTCTTCAGGAGATCCTTACAGTCAAGTCTGATGATACTATAGGAAGAGTTAATACCTATGAGGCTATCGTTAAGGGACAGAACGTTCCTACTCCTGGTATACCTGAGTCGTTCAAGGTACTTATCAAGGAGCTCCAGTCACTCTGTCTGGATGTCAAGGTCCTTGATATCAATCAGGAAGAGATCGACCTCAAGCAGAACTTCGACGATGATCCGATACCTGCAAGAGATTCCTTTGCAGATGAGGATACTGCCGACAGCACAAGCTATTCCGACAGCGATATGGCTGATGCAGGATTCGGCTTTGAAAGCGAAGAAGGCGATTCACTCGACAGCGTTGACAAGGATGACGAGTTCAGCTTCGATGACGATGAATCAGACGACGACTTCAGCTTCGATGACGACGAGGAAAGCGATGATGATATCTATGACCGCTTCGACCTCGGCGAAGGATCAGACGACGAGTAATCATCCGCAATTACAGTTACAGACCGGCGGATATGTCCTTATAGGACTTCCGCTTGGTCTGATACGTATTCCGCTTTAGAATTGCAGGAGGTAGCAGTTTGGAATTTAATACTTTTGAATCTATAAAAATAGGTCTCGCTTCGCCTGAGCAGATCAGAAACTGGTCATACGGCGTTGTTGAAAGACCGGAAACTATAAATTACAGAACTCAGAAGCCTGAACGCGACGGTCTTTTCTGCGAAAGGATCTTCGGACCTACAAAGGACTGGGAGTGTCACTGCGGCAAGTTCAAGAAGATACGCTTCAAGGGCAAGGTCTGCGACCGCTGCGGCGTTGAGGTCACAAGAGCAAGAGTTAGAAGAGAACGTATGGGACGCATCGAGCTTGCAGCTCCCGTATCACATATCTGGTACTTCAAGGGTACTCCTTCACGTATCGGTCAGGTGCTCGAGGTTTCTCAGAAGCGCCTTGAAGAGGTTCTCTATTTCACAAAATATATCGTTACAGATCCGGGTAATACAGAGCTCGTGAAGAAGCAGCTCCTTTCAGAGAAGGAATACCTCTCTTACGTTGAGAAGTACGGCGACGACTTCAAGGCAGAAATGGGCGCAGAGGCTATCAAGAAGCTCCTTAACGAGTATGATCCCGCAAGATATGATGTTCAGAAGAACCGTCTTATCGAAATGGGCAAGATCTCTCTCGGCGGCAACAAGTTATCATGCTTCAACAATCCTATGGAGTGTGAGTGCGAGGAGTGTGCAAAGTTCGCTGAACTCATCGACGTTGAGTGGAAGAACAACCTCGAGATCGTTTCCGACGACCTGAAGAACGAGCTCGTTGGTCTCCCTTCAGGACAGAAGAAGGTAAAGCTCCTTAAGAGACTCCAGATAATCGAGGCATTCCGTCTCTCAGGCAACAAGCCCGAGTGGATGATTCTGGACGTTATCCCCGTTATACCGCCTGATCTCCGTCCTATGATAATGCTGGACGGCGGACGTTACGCTACTTCAGACCTTAACGACCTCTACAGACGTGTTATCAACAGAAACAACCGTCTTAAGAGAATGTTAGAGCTCGATGCTCCTGACATCATCGTAAGAAACGAAAAGCGTATGCTCCAGGAGGCTGTTGACGCTCTCATCGATAACGGCAGACACGGCAGACCTGTTACAGGTCCGAGCAACCGTGCCCTCAAGTCACTTTCCGACATGCTCAAGGGTAAGCAGGGACGTTTCCGTCAGAACCTTCTCGGTAAGCGTGTTGACTATTCGGGACGTTCCGTTATCGTCGTTGGTCCTGAGCTGAAAATGTATCAGTGCGGACTTCCTAAGGAAATGGCTCTCGAGCTCTTCAAGCCTTTCGTACTTAAGAGACTCGTTGATAAAAAGGCTATCGCTAATATAAAGAGCGCAAGAAAGCTCATCGACCGTGCAGACAATAAGGTATGGGACGCTCTCGAGGATGTTATCAAGGATCATCCCGTTATGCTGAACCGTGCCCCCACGCTTCACCGTCTTGGTATCCAGGCATTCGAGCCTATACTCGTTGAGGGCCGTGCTATAAAGCTCCATCCTCTCGTTTGCTCTGCGTTCAATGCCGACTTCGACGGCGACCAGATGGCTGTACATCTTCCTCTTTCCGCAGAAGCTCAGGCTGAGGCTCGTTTCCTCATGCTTGCTGCAAATAACCTTCTTAAGCCTTCAGACGGTAAGCCTGTTGCTGTTCCTTCACAGGATATGGTACTCGGTTCTTACTACCTTACTATGGCTAAGGACGGCGAACCCGGTGAGGGTAAGGTGTTCCGCGATGTTAACGAGGCTCTCATGGCTTACAACGAGCATGATGTATCCCTCCACGCAAACATCAAGGTAAAGATAACAAAGGATATCGGCGAAAAGAAGGTATCCAAGATAATAGATGCAACTGTAGGACGTCTCATATTCAACGAGAACATCCCTCAGAACCTCGGCTATGTTGACAGAACAAACTCAGACAAGCAGTTCGACCTTGAGATCGCTTTCCTCGTAGGAAAGAAGCAGCTTTCAGACATCATCGAGCGCTGCATCAAGATCCACGGTACTACAACTACTTCAGAAGTTCTCGACCGTATCAAGGCTCTCGGCTATAAGTACTCCACAAGAGCTGCTCTTACCGTTGCAGTATGTGATGCTACTATACCTCCTCAGAAGAAGGAGATACTCGCTAAGGCTGATGAGGAAGTTGCTCAGATCACAGCAGAGTATGAGTACGGTTATATCTCAGAGCAGGAGAAGTCCAAGAAGATCATCGCTCTCTGGACAGATACCAACGATCAGGTTACTGCTGCACTGAAGGCAAACTTCGACCGCTACAATCCTATCTGGATGATGGCAGACTCGGGTGCCCGTGGTTCTATTTCACAGATCCGTCAGCTTGCAGGTATGCGTGGACTTATCGCTAATACCTCAGGTGCCGTAATCGAGATCCCGATCAGAGCTAACTACCGTGAAGGTCTTAACATCCTCGAATACTTCATCGCTTCACGAGGTGCACGTAAAGGTCTGGCTGATACGGCTCTTCGTACCGCTGACTCAGGTTACCTTACACGTCGACTTGTTGACGTTTCTCAGGACGTTATCATCCGTGAGGAAGACTGCGGTACTACAGACGGTATCGAGGTTTACGAGATCAGAAACGGCAACGAGATCGTCGAGCCGTTCGAGGAGCGTCTTGTGGGCAGATTCCTTTCAGACGACCTCCGCGATGAAACAGGCGAGCTCATCGTTTCACGCAATAAGATGATAACAGACGCAGATGCCAAGAAGATAATGGAGGCAGGCGTTGAAAAGATAAAGATACGCTCCGTGCTCAACTGTAAGGCTAAGAACGGTGTGTGTGCTAAGTGCTACGGCGCTAACCTTGCTAACAACAACATGGTATCAGTCGGTGAGGCTGTTGGTATCATCTCCGCACAGTCTATCGGTGAGCCGGGTACACAGCTTACCATGAGAACCTTCCATACCGGCGGCGTTGCTTCTGCCGATGCGGAAGATATCACACAGGGTCTTCCACGTGTCGAGGAACTCTTCGAGAGCAGACGTCCAAAGGGTGCTGCTATCCTCTCACGCATTTCAGGTAAGATCCATATCGAAGAAGTCAAGACAACAAGAAATATCGTTGTTACTAATGACGAAACAGGCGAGACTGAGAACTACATGATCCCTTACAACCTCAAGATCCGTGTTCAGGAGGGCGAAGAGATCGAAAAGGGTACTCGTCTTACAGAAGGTAACATCTATCCTGCTGATATCCTCAATATCCTCGGTACACAGGCTGTTCAGAACTACATCATCAATGAAGTTCAGAAGGTTTACCGTTTACAGGGTGTTGATATCAACGATAAGCACATCGAAGTTATCGTTCGTCAGATGCTCCGCAAGATCAAGGTCGAGGAAACAGGCAGCAGCTATCTGCTTCCGGGAACTCTTGTTGACCGCAAGGAGATCGACACTATCAATGACGAGATACAGGCTCGTATCGATGCAGGCGAATATGATCTTCAGCTTGTACAGACAAGTCCTGTGCTTCAGGGTATCACAAAGGCTTCATCCAACTCAGACAGCTTCCTGTCCGCAGCTTCATTCCAGGAGACTACAAAGGCTCTTACAGATGCTGCTATCAGAGGCAAGAGCGATAAGCTCCTCGGTCTTAAGGAGAACGTTATCATCGGTAAGCTCATACCTGCAGGTACAGGTATGGAGTGCTACAGCCATGTCAAGGTCGTAAAGAACGAGGCATACAGCGAGCACAATGCAAATCCTGTTATGACAAATCCAATGGTATAATATCGATGCGCATATAGAAGTTTATGTGTATTTATCGGGGGAAGCTTTATGAAAAAGTTTCCCCTGATTTTTTTCTGAGCCTTTTACTTTAAATTTTCAGCTTGGCATGGCACTAACGAAATACTACAGTTTCGGATATATGTAACAGAGTGTCATGTCAGGTTGAAAATTTGGGGCAGAAAGTTTTAGGAAAGGAGTTTGAGGGTGACTCCCCGCAGTGCGGGGAGATGTCACGCAGTGACAGAGGGGACCGCCTCCGTCAGAGGAACCCTTTTTCAAAAGGGTTTCCCTCAATAATGCACATAAAACCTCAGTATACGTATCACTGTTATTCCGTCTTTTTAACTGTAGATCGTCCGATTTGTTTGCATTTATTATCAAAATATACGAAATAATGTGGATTTATTGACTTTATCCCCTTTTAAACTGTATAATAGATTGTGGATTAATTATTCGGAGGTAAAAAACATGAAAAACAGAAAACAAATGATCAAAATGATCGCTGTTATCCCTGCGGCACTTATACTCACAGGCTGCGGAAGAACAGCGATCGACGTGAACGACTATGTTGATATAGAATGCGAAGGCGCTGATACAAAGGGTACAGCTACATGCACTGTAGACTTCGCAAGAATGGTCGAGGATAATCTTGAGCTTTTCGGACTCGATGAAGCAAACGAAGTTAAACAGAACGGCATTGTTACCAATATCGAGAGCAACCTTACAGGTAAGCTTGACAAGGAAGAGGAACTCTCAAACGGCGATACAGTAACCTTTAAGTGGGATGATTCAGGCCTTGAAAAGCTTGAAAAGAGATACAAGAAGGTAAAGTTCAACGTTTCTGACAAGGCAATGGAAGTTACAGACCTTGAAGTTCCCGAGGAATTCGATCCTTTTGAATATCTGACCGTTAACTTTGAAGGATATGCTCCTAACGGAGAGGCAATTCTTTCTGCTTCGGATCTTCCTGTAAGCGGTATAAATTTCACAGCAGACAAGACAGAAGGCCTCAGCAACGGCGATGTAGTTAAAGTAACATTCGGCGATGCGGACTGCGAGGAGCTTTGCTTCGAGCAGGGTTATGTCCCGACAGCTACAGAAAATGAATATACTGTAGACGGACTTACTTCATACATCCAGAATATAGATGATGTCACTGAGGATGCATTCAATAAGATGGATTCTCACGCTCAGGATGTCCTAAAGGCACACGTAGCTGATAAATGGGTTAACAAGAATGGCCTTAAGAAGATAGAACTCATCGGAAACTATCTCCTTACTCCAAAGGATCCTTCTATCTATACAAGCTTACATGACAAGCTCTATTTCGTATACAAGGTAACTGCAAAGGACGAGACAAAGCCTGATGACGATAAGGCAGAGTTCAGCTATTACTACTATTCATCCTACTCTGAGATAACACTGCTCCCTGACGGTACATGTTCATTCGACCTCGGCAGTATCGAAACTCCTATAGGTTCATGGTTCACTTCCGGTGCAGACTTCAAGAGAGGTGATCTCATATATTATGGTTATGAGGACCTTGATTCACTGTTCAACAACCTTATAACAGCAAATATCGATTCTTACAATTACGAATCAACAGTTGAGGAATAACAATAAAGCCATAAAGAGGTGTGATGCTTCTTTATGGCTTTTCTTTTAATCTTCGGTTTCTTCCGTATCGGTCTCTGCTGTCAGCTTTTTAACTGTACAAAGCTCTATTCTGTGATGGCGTATCTCCTGTATCTCAACGTGAAGACCGTCCTTTTCTATGGTGAACCTTGTACCGTCCTTTGGTATCTCGCCAAGTTCGGACATTATATAACCGCTGAAGGTGTCATACTTGTCCGCAGGAAGTGTGATATCAAGCTCCTCGCAGACATCGCTGAGGGGAGTGATACCGGGGATAGACCATGTATCCTCGGATATCTTTTCAAAGGTGATATCAGGCTCGTCCAGTTCATCATCGTCGAACTCGCCCACAAGCTGTTCAACAAGGTCCGTAACGGTTATTATACCTGTCATGCCGCCGTATTCATCAACTACTATAGCGAAGTGGTCGGCGCCGTTCTTTTTCATCTGAGCGAAAAGCTGGTCGGCTTTCATATTCTCGTGTACGAAATAAGGCTCACGAACTGCATTTTTCATTATGTTCTCGCGGCTTTTATCGTCAAGACGGAAGTAATCCTTTGCTTTGAGTATTCCCACTATGTTGTCAACGCTTTCGCCGCATATCGGGAAAATGGAATGTCTTGTGCGGTGAATGGTCTCTTCCCAGACTGATACATCGTCGTTGCTCCAGAGTACGGAAACGTCGGTACGGTGGGTGCATATCTGCTCAGCGGTCATATCATCGAATGCGAAGACGTTCTTGATGATACGGTTCTCGTCCTCGTCAATGGTACCGTTTTCGGCACCTGCATCCGACATCATCATTATCTCTTCCTCTGTAACGGGAGTTTCCTCCTTCTCGGGATCGATGCCCATGAGACGCAGGATACCGTTTGTTGATGCGTCAAGGAGAAATACGATCGGCTTGAAGAGCTTCTGGAAGAACGTTATTATACCCGACACCCTGAGAGCAAGCTTTTCGGGATCCTTCATAGCGGCGCGTTTCGGAACGAGTTCACCGAACACCAGTGTAATGAATGACAGCAGCAGTGTTATGAGAACTACCGATACCGAGCGTATCGCATCAGGTGAAATTCCGATACCTGTTCTGTCGATGAGTTCAGCGAGTCTTCCTGCGAAGTTATCCGCAGCGAAAGCAGCACCGATGAATCCTGAAAGGGTAATAGCCACCTGTATCGTAGCAAGGAACCTTGTAGGCTGATCTGTCAGCTTTTTGAGCCGTACAGCACGTTTATTCCCGCTTGCGGCAAGCTTTTCAAGGCGAGTATCGTTAACTGAAACGACGGCTATCTCCGCACAGGCGAAGAAAGCGTTAAGTGCGATAAGTATTATTTGCAGTATCAACTGCCCAAACATAAAATTCATCCTCCGTAATATGAACGGGTTGCTACCCGTATTAGTGATAGATCATTAACCTCCAAAAGGCACAGCCCGTCACAAAACAGTGCAGACTATGCCTTGCCGATCTATATAAAACGAAGAAATTATCGGGATAACTGCCGTCCGCGGCACTGTCCATCAGAGCTTCCACCTCCAAAAGAGAAATTTAATATATTATATACCATATTTGAGCAAATGTCAAGGGGTTAGGAACAAATAGCGTGAAAAACGGGTTTTGGTTTTTCGTGAAATGAGTCTGAAAGTTTTTGGTAGACACACCGCAAAGAATGTGATATAATTAATGTGTATTCAGTAACTGCCATCAGGCGGTTATTGCCCCGAACAAAATTTATAAAGGTAGTGATACTATGATAGTTCTTCTGGATATTTTAATAGCATGTTTGTTTTTAGGCGGATCTGTTTTTTGTTTTCAGCATGCATATCAGCTCTCTCAGAAAAAGAAAAATGAAAATAATGAAAAAGATGACGATGACAGGGACTGATATACGTCTTTCGGAGTTACATTTATGATAATGATCTCACTTCTGGAAACAGAAAAAAACCAGCAGCATCTTCACGCACATAATCTGCTGAGAGAATGCCTTAAGGCATACGGAAAAGAGTACAAAGGCGAAGCGGAGCTCTCCGTCGGCGAACACGGAAAGCCGTATCTTACGGCGCATCCCGAAATACACTTCAATCTTTCCCACAGCAGCGGCATCGCAGTCTGTCTTACAGCTGAGCATCCCTGCGGAGTGGACTGCGAAAAGGTAAGGAGCTTCCGCGAGAACGTTGTAAAAAGAGCTTTCTCCGCTGAGGAACAGGCGCAGATCGAAGCTGCCGCACCCTCTGAGCGGGACCTGCTTTTCTTCCGCCTGTGGACGCTTAAGGAAGCCTACGTCAAGGCTATAGGGATAGGTATATCCTATCCCCTTAACGAGGTCAGCTTCAGACTGGACGGAAACAGTATAGAGTGCAGTATCACAGGATGCCGCTTCCGACAGTATATACTCCGTGGCGGAGGATATGTAGTATCGTCCTGCATCCTTGACGAGAACAAAAAGGGAGGTCAGTTATGATTTATATGCTTGAAGATGACGAAAATATCCGTAATTTCGTACTCTATGCCCTTAACAACTCGGGACTTGAAGCAAAGGGCTTTGAACTGCCATCGCAGTTCAGGGCGGCAATGACAGATGAACTGCCCGACCTTGTGCTACTTGATATAATGCTCCCCGAGGAGGACGGCCTTTCCGTACTGAAATCCATACGAAGCGCTCCCGAAACAAGTGCTCTCCCCGTTATCATGCTGACCGCGAAGAGCACAGAATTCGACAAGGTCGCAGGACTCGACAACGGTGCCGATGATTACATAGCAAAGCCCTTCGGCACTATGGAGCTGATATCACGTATAAAGGCGCTTCTGCGGCGCACCTCGGGAGAACTTCAGCAGAGCAGCGATTTGACCGCAGGCGCACTGAGAGTATGTCCCGATAAACATTCAGTCTATGCCGAGGGAAAACAGGTCAGTCTCACCCTTAAGGAGTATGAACTCCTTCTTCTTTTGATGAGGAATAAGGGAACTGTATTCAGCCGTGAGGCACTTCTCAGCAAGGTGTGGGGATACGATTTTTCAGGCGAGAGCCGTACAGTGGATGTTCATGTGCGTACCCTCAGAGCAAAGCTCGGCAGCTGCGGAGAGCTGATACAGACTATCCGCGGAGTCGGATACAAGGTCGGTGAAGATACAGGTGACTAAAAAAATACTTACAGGGATACTGACCATTTCCACCGCATCTGTAATACTTGCCATTCTTCTCATAACGGGATATATGCACAGATACTACTCGGATCTCGCCGAGACCGAGCTTGAAAACAGCGGCGACCTTATAGCCTCGGCTGTGGAATACATCGGTGATGAATACCTTGATAATACTGACCTCAGTGAATTCCGTGTAACCTGGATAGACAGCAGCGGAAATGTGCTTTTCGATTCCGAAGAGGACGCCTCAAAGCTCGAAAACCATGCTGACAGAAGCGAAGTCATTGAGGCAATGGAAAAAGGCAGGGGAAAGTCCTCTCGCTATTCCAGTACCCATATGCGTACTACAATTAATTACGCAATAAAGCTCAGCGACGGCAGTATAATCCGTGTATCCGATGACCACGTCTCATACCTTGCAAGACTTGCATCCATACTGGACAAGATACTGCTCATGCTTCTTGCTGCTGCTGCTCTTGCAGTTGCCGCAGCATTACTTGTTGCACGTCATATAGTACGTCCCATAAATAATATAGACCTCGACCACCCTGACG
Organism: Ruminococcus sp. XPD3002; assembly: GCA_900119535.1. Taxonomy (GTDB): domain Bacteria; phylum Bacillota; class Clostridia; order Oscillospirales; family Ruminococcaceae; genus Ruminococcus; species Ruminococcus flavefaciens_H. The sequence continues at coordinate 257,553 of FPJT01000004.1, read as the reverse complement.
AACACAAAAGCTACAAGGAACTTGCTCCGCTGCTTTCAAGGCTCCGCGCACAGAACGGACGTGTGAACCGTCAGATACGTGACCTGCGAAGAAGTCAGGAGCAGTTCGTACTTATCACCGAAAGCATGAACGAGGGACTCATCATCGCCGACAATAAGTCAGTGATGCTCGCCTGCAATTCCGCCGCATGGAAGCTCATGGGAAGTGAAAAGCCTGCGGATAATGCAAGTATCTTCTCACTGGACCGCTCCGAGAAGTTCAGAAGATGCATACAGGACGCTATGGGCGGAAAACGTTCGGAGTGCATAATCAGTACACCTCAGGGAGAACGTCAGATAATGGCAAGTCCTGCAAAGAGCGTGAATATCGTCAACGGTATCGTCGTTATCATCATGGACGTCACCGAAAAGCAGGAACTTGAAGTAATGCGCCGTGAATTCACCTCAAATGTTTCCCACGAGCTGAAAACTCCACTGACTACCATATACGGCATATCCGATATGCTGGCAAACGGCATGGTGAAACAGGAGGACGTTCAGTCCTTCGGCGGAAATATAAGAAGCGAAGCGGACAGACTCATAACTCTTATAAATGACATAGTTTCGCTCTCTAAACTCGATGAGGACAGCATTCCCCGACGTGATGTTGATATGGACCTCTATGAGCTTGCAGAGGAAATAATCAAGCGGCTGAGGCCTAATTCCGAACCACGCGGCATAACGGCTTCACTCAGCGGCGAACATGTGGTTTTCAGGGGAAACAGTACAGTTATCGACGAGATAATATACAACCTCTGCGACAATGCCATAAAGTATAACAAAGAGGGCGGAAGCTACAGCGTTGAGATAAAGAAGCTTCCGAGAAAAGCTGTCATAAAGGTCAGCGATACGGGAGTCGGCATCCCGGCAAAGCACATCGACCGCATTTTCGAGCGCTTCTACCGCGTTGACAAGAGCCGTTCACGCAAGGTCAAGGGTACGGGACTGGGACTTTCAATAGTAAAACACGGCGTACTGTATCATAATGGTACCGTACGTGCCGAAAGCAAGGAAAACAGCGGCACTGTATTCACAGTTGAACTGCCGCTGAGAACTATCTAAGGAGTGTTAACATGCTTGCAAACTATCATACACATACTTACAGATGCAGACACGCTGAGGGCGAGGACAGGGAATACGTAGAGGCTGCAATAGAAGGCGGACTTAAAGTACTCGGTTTTTCGGACCACTGTCCCTGGGTTTTCCCCGACAGATACGCTTCCGCTATCCGTATGGACGAGGGACAGGTCGAGGACTATTTCACGTCCCTTACTGCGCTGAAAAAGGAGTATGCAGATGATATAACCATATACATCGGCTTTGAAGCAGAGTATCTTCCTCCACTCATGGAAGCGCAGGAAAGACTCCTTGAAGGCTATCCGCTGGACTATATGATAATGGGACAGCACTTCGTCGAGCCTGAACCCTTCGGCGATTATATGGGACGTCCCACAGACAGCGAGGAAGTACTGAAACAGTATATCGATTCCATAATAGCAGGCATGGAAACGGGAAAATACAAGTACGTTGCTCACCCCGACCTGCTTGCATTTGAGGGGGACAGGGAGATATTCCGAAGTCATTACAGCCGTCTCTGCCGATACCTTAAGGAGAAGAGTATCCCCGTTGAGATAAACCTTCTCGGAGTTCGCAATTTCCGCCACTATCCCTCGGATGAGTTCCTTGCAATGGCACATAACGAGGGCAATTCCGCAATAATAGGCTGCGATGCACATCAGCCCGAGCTGCTGAACTATAAGGCGGGAGTCGCAATATGCGAGTCGCTTGCGGAAAAGTACGAGCTTCCCCTTGTGGACTACCTTGAAAGTCTCGGACCTGAAAAGTGAGATGTGTTTAACGCCTGTACATTTTTCTCGCAGTCATTTTCCAAAAATATTGGAAAAAACCCTTGAAACAGAGCTGAAAAAATGATATAATGGATTTAATATTATTCCGCAGAGAACAGGGAATGGCTCGCGGAGGGAAAAAGGAGTATTTTATCTATGAATTTCGGATATTTTGATCTTGAGAACAAAGAGTATGTTATCACAGATCCTGCTACGCCCTCACCCTGGGCAAATTACCTCGGTGATCCCGAGTATGGTGCTATGATTTCAAATAACGCCGCAGGATACAGCTTCGTTAAGTCGGGCGCTAACGGACGTATATCACGTTTCCGCTTCAACTCGACAATGGCTCTTCCGGGACGCTATATCTATATCCGCGACAACGAGGACGGCGACTACTGGTCCGCTTCATGGCAGCCTGTAGGCAAGCCCCTTGACAAATACAAGAGCGAGTGCCGCCACGGTACTGCATACACAGTTATATCCGCAGATTATGCAGATATCAAGTCTGAGACAACTTATTACGTACCATACGGCAAGACCTATGAAGTATGGCGCACAAAGATAACAAACAACAGCAGCAAGGAGAGAAAGCTTTCTGTTTTCGGCTTTGTAGAGTTCACAAACGAGGATAACTACGAGCAGGATCAGGTAAACCTCCAGTATTCGCTGTTCATATCACAGACTAAGTTCGTTGATAACCGCATCATGCAGACTATCAGCGAGAACGGCGGTGATGATCGCCGCAGCCGTTTCATCGGCGTTGTGGGAGCTCCCGTATGTGCAAGCAACGGCGACCTCAGCAGCTTTATCGGTCCCTACAGAACTTACTCTAACCCTATCGCTGTAGAGCGCGGAAAGTGCGACAACGTTATGAACTTCAACAGCAATTCATGCGGTGCGCTCCAGTCCGATATAACTCTTAAGGCAGGCGAGACTATTGAACTCACTTACATAATGGGACAGCGTACAAGTGATGAAGCTGCCGCTATCCTTGACGAATACAAGGTACAGGGCAGAGTTGACGCTGATATCAAACAGCTTAAGGACTACTGGCATGGTCAGCTCTCAAACTTCAAGGTCGAGACTCCTTCCGACGAGTTCAACAACATGATAAACGTATGGAACGCTTACCAGTGCTTCATAACATTTATCTGGTCCAGAGCAGCATCCTTCATCTACTGCGGACTCCGCAACGGTTACGGCTACAGAGATACAGTTCAGGACATACAGGGTATCATCCATCTTGATCCCGAAATGGCTGCTGAAAAGATCCGCTTCATGCTCTCTGCTCAGGTAGATAACGGCGGCGGACTTCCGCTCGTTAAGTTCACACATAACGCAGGTCACGAGAATACTCCTGATGATCCCGATTACGTAAAGGAAACAGGTCATCCTTCATACCGTGCGGACGATGCTCTCTGGCTCTTCCCGACAGTTGTTAAGTACCTCGGCGAAAGCGGCAACAGAGCATTCCTTGATGAGGTCATCGTATACGCAAACGGCGGCGAGGACACTGTTTATGACCACCTTAAGAACGCTATCCGCTTCTCTATGGAGCGTCTCGGTGAGCACGATATGCCGGCAGGTCTCCACGCTGACTGGAACGACTGTCTCCGTCTCGGTGCAAAGGGCGAATCCACATTCGTTGCATTCCAGCTCTATTACGCAATGAGCGTTATCAGAGATATGGCTGAATACAAGAACGATAAGGAATATATCGCATACATAGATGATGTACAGGCTAAGCTCGGCAAGGCACTTGAAAAGTGCTGGGATGACGACCGTTACATCCGCGGAATCCGTGAGGACGGCGTTATCGTAGGCGCAAAGAAGGATCCCGAGGCTAATATGTGGCTCAACCCACAGAGCTGGAGCGTTATCTCACGCTTTGCTCCCGAGGACAAGGCTGAAAAGGCTATGGAAAGCGTACACGAGATACTCAATACACCATACGGTGCAAAGCTCCTTGATCCGCCTTACAAGAAGCACTATTTCGACGGTGCTCTCATGCACATATTCAACGATGATACAAAGGAGAACGGCGGTATCTTCTCGCAGTCACAAGGCTGGCTGATACTTGCTGAGTCTCTTCTCGGACACGGCGACCGTGCTTTCGAGTACTTCATGGAAAGCTCTCCTGCTGCAATGAACGATAAGGCTGAGATACGTGTTATGGAGCCTTACGTACATGGTCAGTTCACCGAGAGCAAGGCTTCTCCTTACGAGGGCCGTGCTCACGTTCACTGGCTCACGGGTACTGCATCCACAGTAATGGTAGGATGCGTTGAGGGTATCTGCGGAATGCGTCCCGACCTTGACGGACTGGAGATCGCACCTGCTATCCCTGCATCATGGGACGGATTCAGAATAGAGAAGAACTTCCGCGGCAAGAAGCTTAACATCAGCATCGACAACTCCGCACACGTACAGAGCGGCGTAAAGGAACTCACACTTAACGGTGAAAAGCTTGAAGGCAATTACGTACCTGCCGATAAGCTTGCTGACGTAAACGAGATAAAGGTAGTTCTTGGTTAATTTCAATGCATAATTAAAGGCGGACCGAATGGTCCGCCTCAGCTTGTAAAAAAAGAGGGAACGCCCTCTCTTGCAGGGCGTTCCCTCTTTCAAAACAGTCCACCGGACTGTTTTGAAATTCACCCTTTGCGGAGCGCTTCGTATTGCAGGGCTCTGCCCTGCACCCGCCAAAGGCTCTGCCTTTGGAATCCGCTAAAGGGATAGCATCCCTTTAGAATCCCCAAATTAATGGTTTCAGGCTTTTTTGACACTTTCAGGTTGAACGTTCTGCCTGACTTTTTTGCATGATTTCTTTGGATGAACAAATCGTAACAACAAACAGCCATTCCGAAAGGAATGGCTGCTTTCATACGTTTATGCTGTTACCGAACTGCGGTATTTGGTACATACCTTCACGAGAGAATCACCGAAGGAATACCGCGAGAACCGAACGACCTGTCTTGCCGATCTTCCGCGGTTTGGATCGTAGTTGCATTCGGGTATGACCTTTATCGAACCCGGATACATGAATATCACCATAACGAAATCGTTTTCGTTCGGGAACTTGTTCATGACCTTGATGATATTGTATCTGAGCAGTATGTACTCGTGCTTAAGCTCGTCTGTGCTCAGATTGTTATAGAAATTGCGCTCTTCGGCGGACATCGATATAGAAAACGCAAGCTGGAGCCTTCTCTCCTCGTCGGCGTTCTTTTTGGCAAGAAGCTTGTCGATACGCTCCTTTTTAAGCTGGATGAAGCTGTCGTTTGAAGCCATATCTGCCGTGTATGCAGCCTTGTGGATATAGTAGAGCGCCATTGCGTCGTTATATGCGTTATGGAAGGAACCGTGCTCGGGAGTATATCCGCATACGGGAGCGAGTTCCTCTATGCTCACAGCCTGCGGAAGGTCCATTATATGTATGATAGGTTCCTGTATATCGCGGATGTATGTGCTTATGGTCTGTATATGCTCCGAGTTCTTGTTCATCCTGATATGAGCGTTCATATCGGAAATAAGTCCGGGCCTATCGAAATTTCCCCATACATACAGCTTTTTTATGTCGTATTTTTTTATCATTGAGACTACGTTTTTAAGAACATTGTTGCTGTCATCGGAAGAATTTATCTCCTCCTGAGTGAGTTTGGTAAGCTCGCGGCAGTGGCGGCTCATTTTGTGTATTTTGGCAGGTCGTGCTGTACTGTAATATGTATCTGTTATGTTATATTTCTCATCACAGACTATAATACCAACGGAAAGCATCTCGCAGCCTGTTCTGCCGACGCCTCCACCGCAGGTGAATTCAAAATCCGCAAAGCAAAGATGATCATGCTCTGCCACTTTTATCCCTCCTGATATATTTTTTTCATGTTTTCATGACTTCGGCGCAAAAAAATGTACGTTCATCGCCTAAATGAAGCGGACATAAAGCCGAAAGTCAGCCCCTCTAAGATATTATATCAGATTATTCGGAAAAATGCAACAATTTTTGATAACATAAGGTATGTATCAATGCATAAAGTTTGTGCTGACTTATCGTGAAGTTTTTGCGGAAACGGAACATTCTTGATAAACCGTGAATAAAACAGCTTTAATGATACATAATATGTATGCGCCCTTTGATCGGGGTACTGTTAAAATTCGTCTGCCGAAAGGCGGAAAGGAGCTAACTATGGAGAACAGAAAAAAGAACGAACACGTAAAATGTACCGTATCGCAGTGCAGACACAATCTGGTGACAGATCCATACTGCTCGCTGGACTGCATATCAGTGGGAACACACGAACCTGATCCCGAGGTCCCCGAATGTACAGACTGTAACTCGTTTGTAAAGAGAGACGGCTGCTGCTGAGGATATCCGAACGAAGTCCCTGTGCTATACAGGGACTTCAGCTTGTCAAAAAGTATGGATTCATAAGGGAACGCCCTCTCTTGCAGGGCGTTCCCTCTTCCAAAACAGTCCACCGGACTGTTTTGAAATTCACCCTTTGCGGAGCGCTATAAGGCTATATGTGGGGCTTTGCCCCAACCTAACCGGTCCGTCCCCTCTGTCAGCTTCGCTGACATCTCCCCACACTGTGGGGAGTCACCCCACCAAAGGCGCTGCCTTTGGAATCCGCTAAAGGGATAGTATCCCTTTAGAATCCCCAAATTAATGATTTCAGGCTTTTTAACATTCTCAAGTCCCTGTGCTATACAGGGACTTTTCACATATCTATCATATTCTTGTTCACCGTTCTTTCAAACTGTTTACAGCATTTATACAATTCATTATTTTATATTGACTTTTGTAAATTGCTATGTTAATATAAAGGCATGCGAGGGGGAAAGTCCTCTTCACGAAAGTAAGGATGAATTATCAGGAGGAAAAAGATATGGCTAAAGAGTATAATTTTGATACAGTGTCAGGCGTAGAGAACGTCTCAGGCAAAAAAGGAAAGAAGATTGCAGGCATTACTGCAGGCGCACTTGCTGTTGCAGCAGTAGGCGGCGGTGCAGCTGCTTACAGCTTTTCGGACTATGTTAAGAATCAGGTAAACCTTCGTGTAATGAAGCCTCAGAGCTATTATGCATGGGTAAATGAAGAAAACTCTAAGACCACAGCAGAAAAAGCTGCTGACAGATATAAGCAGTACGTAGAGAACCTTAAGAGCGGTCAGACCGTCAAGGGCGATCTTACATTTGAACTTTCAAAGGAATGCAAGGATATGCTCTCTGAGGAGCTGGCTTACGGCGATGACGAATACGTTGATATCATCAAGAATATCGATTCTCTGAATTTCAACATGAACAGTTCTTCAAAGAAGGGCGTTATGGACGCTGCATTCTCATTCGGCATCAACGGAAACACTATCGTTTCAGCTGATTATGCCCTCGATCCCGAGAATATGGACTACTTCTTCCGCATTCCCGAGCTTACTGAAAAGTGGCTTGCTATAGATGCAGATTCCTTTACAGAGGAAATGACCGACGAGCAGTCCCGCAAGATCTCCAACGCTTACAAGGAGTTCATAAAGGATCCCGAGTCGTTCCTTTCACCTGACGAGTTCCAGGACGTCGTTGAGAGATACATGGGTATCTGGAACAAGTCTATTGAGGAAGTTACAGAGGAGAAGAACGAGAGCGTTGACATCTGCGATATAACTGTTGAGTATACAGCTCTTACAACTGTTCTTGACGGCGCAAAGCAGAAGGAGATCGCTGAGAATGTCATCAACGAACTGAAGAACGACGAAGTTATCAAGAAGATAGTTGTTGATAAGATCGGTCTTTATACAGAGGAAGAGTACGCTGAGAATCTTGACGAAGAACTCGAAAACATCAGTGAAGATGCAGAGACTCTTACAGTAGTTACATATGTTGATCCAAAGGGCGAGATCAGAGGTATTACCGCAAACGAAGGTGAATCCTTCGGCGTTAAGCTCCTTGCAGGCAAGGACGACGATCAGGTCCGCGGAGAGTTCGAGGTAAATGACGACGGCGATATCACAAGCGTAAAGGTCAAAGCTACCGAGAACAATGACAAGTATACAGGCAACGTTGAGATCTTCTCGGAGGATACTACAACTACAGTGGATTTCACTGATTTCGAGATAGTAAACGAGGAGACATGCTTCTTCAATGCTGATCTTACAGTAAATGCTGAGGACGAGGAGCCTTTCTCTGTAAAGTGCAGCTCTGACGGCAACTCACAGGAAGTGACCGCAGATATCGAGGTTGACGGAGTTAACTACGGCAAGCTCAAGCTTGATCTTTCAGTTGACAAGAGCGCTTCTCCTGAAACACCTTCAAAGGACGATGCATTCGTATTCGATCCCGAGAACAGCGAGATAAAGGACTATGTATCAAAGGATGAGTTAAGCAGCTTCATCAATGATGTTATGACAAAGATAGGCTTCTCAAAGGAGACAGCAGACTCTTCCGCTTCTTCTTTTGCAGCACTCCTTTACGGTGACTATTCTTCAATGTTCGGCGATTATGATCCGACTGACAGCTACAAGGATTTCGATGACTCGGATCTTGAAGATTTCGAGTTCGACAGCTCTGCATTCGAGGGTGCTGACTTCGATTTCAGTGATCTTGATATGGACAGCGAAGACTACGATTATTTCAAGTTCTGATAATATTCTGCTGCCGTTCCTAAGGGGACGGCAGTTTTATGGACTGAAATAAGAAAATCGCCATAGTGATACAGCAGTTTATACAAGCTAAGCATTGTTTTTTTATACAATATTAATATTAAATTGGAGCGATAATGCATAATGATTAAATAAACTTAATTTTATTCGCCCCGTTTTTCTTGACACTCAGTCGACTCTGAGATATAATATGACAGGTCAAAAGATATAAAGCAATTATTTTCAGGAGGAAGAAAAAATGAAAAAGAAACTCATCGCTATCTCACTCGTAGCTATGCTCGGACTTTCAGGCTGCGGCTTGACAGGTACATCAAGCTCATCAAGTGAGGCATCTGTAGCAGAGGAAACTACTGCTGAGGAAGCAACCACAGAAGCTGCAACAGAGGAAGAGACAACCGAGGCAGCTACAGAAGCTCCTACAGAGGCTGAAACAGAGGAGGAAACTACCGAGGCTGCAACTGAAGAAGAGACTGAGGAAGATTCAGACAAGGATTCAGCTGATAAGGGTTCAGCTTCCGCAAAGCCTGTTGAAGGTCTCAGCGATAAGTATGTTGATTTTGACAACAGAAGCTTCGCTTATAACGGCAAGGTATTCACAGTAGGCGAAAGCACATTCCAGGATCTCGTTGACGGCGGCGTTGCTTTCAAGGAGGATGACCTCAATAACATAAACAACAACGTTAACAAGAACCACAGCACTTCAACATACACTGTAAAGATATCTGACTATTCAAGCATCCAGTTTGAATTCATAAACTGCACAGACGATAGTATGCAGGAAAAAGACTGCGTTCTTTCATCTGCAAGATGGTATACTATCTATGTTCCGCAGTTTGCTGACGATCAGAAGCGTAACGATGATATAATTGCAGATCTTGAGAAAGCTGCAGAGGTTGTAAGCTTCTCATTCCCACTTACACTTAAGAAGGACGATCTCCTTGCACAAGCTCCAGACTATACTGATTATAGCGAAGGAATGGAGCAGTATTCATATCAGGTCGATTCAACAAAATATTTTGGCGGAAGCGGATATAAGTTTGAATTCAACAAGGATATCGGCCAGCTTGAAGAAGTTTATATCACTTGGCTTCCATAAGTTGATACGTATACCGAAAGTTAATACATACTTACCAAGGGAAGTACTTTTGATGAAGTGCTTCCCTTAATTTCTTTTCTAAGCCTTTACTTTAAATTTTAAGCCTTACAGGGTACTCATGTAAAACTATCAGTTTAGTAATACTATAAGTGAGTACCCTGTAAGGCTTAAAATTTGGGGCAAAAAGTCTTTGGAAAAGGGGTTCGGGGGAAGAACCTTTCTTCAGAAAGGTTTTCCTCCGATAATTACGTATTAACTTTCGGTATATGTATCACATTATGATAAAAACTGTCGCTGTGCTTTTCTGAGTACTCTTTTGCAGCGGTGTTTCAGTATACTGCGGTGCTCCTTTGAGAATACAAAAGCTGCGGCGATGAATATAACCGTGCCTGCTGTGATCTCGAAAGGAAATTTCAGCAGTGCGGTATCAGGGATTATAAATGGCAGAGTTGCTATTGCTCCGCATGGCGGAAAGTACAGCTTGACTTTGCTTACTGCTGCAAGCATAACACCGCAGGAAATTGCAGCAGGAACAGCCAGTGGAAGTCCGAGCTTTTCTGTAAGGATGAAGCGTGATACAACTCCGCATACAGCCGCAAGGAGTATCAGCAGAAACGCCTGCGGTGAACGTTCTATAAGCTTGCCGCCCGGTTTGGACATCTCAAAGAAAGCCACTATCAGCGGCGGTGCAATGAAGAATATCTCTCGGTTGGCGGCAGGTATCAGACAAATGAGGCTTACGGCGGCTATCTGTATTATCCTCAGCCGCAGAAGCTGCTTGTCAGCTTTTACGGGAGTGAAGCTGTTCTTTTCACGTATGCCGCATTTTTCAAATATCAGCTGAGCTGCCAGTATGAGCGAAGTCATCACCACTACCGAGCAGATGTAAACGGGACTCTCAGTACCTAAAAGTACAGGCAGTACACATGCCGAAACAGCAGGCAGGAACTCCGTCCCCGATATAGTGACGCAGGCAATTGCACATAACAGTGCAATGGGAATCTTGAACTCTATACTCAGCGGTACGAAAAGAACTATACCGACTCCGAGCACCGCAGCGGCGGTTATAGTCAGGAGAAGTCTGAGCCTTGAAGTGTTCCACGGCATTTTAGGTGCTGCAAGAGCGCCTATGGCAACAGCGGTTATCTCGGGGAAAATTATCTCCTTGTTATGCATTATCTCCGATACCGTGACCATAGCAACAGCCAGTATAAGTGCAGTCACGGATGGTATCATTTTTTTCAGTGTATTCAATAAAGTCACCTTTCTTTATATTGCTCCACCAATTGAACTTTGCCAAAAAGGCGATGGCAGAAAGGAAATTAATCAAGGAAGGAAAACGCAGAAATGCTGTCGCATTTCAAGTTTTTCTGACACCGAGAAATTTTCTTTATGGCAAGCATTGTTTGGCAAGATTTAGTTGGGGGAGCAATATGATCGCAAGTATCATTGTATCACATATAAAGCTGAATTTCAATCGTCTGCGGCACCACTTTATAGCCTTTGTTTGCGCCCGATAACCTCTAAAACAGCTTTTTGTTGAGTTTTTACAAATATTGCTTGCATTTACGAAGAACCTATGATATACTAAAGGTGAGCAGGATAGGTAATGATCTCTGTTCAGGGAGGCGATTCGGTGGATTACACAATAAGTATTACGAACAAATGCAATCTCAGATGCAGCTATTGTTATGAACGGCACCTTAACACGGAATACGGATGTATAACGCCGGAGATAATGAAGAAGATAACTGATTTTGTAAACGGACGCGGTGATGCAGGTACAGTGTACCTTTTCGGAGGCGAACCGCTGCTGTATAAGGATGAAGTTATGTTTTTCTGCGAGAACCTCAGAGCAAAGCAGATAGTTATAACTACCAACGGTACGCTTCTTGATGAGGAGTTTATAAAGTGGTGTATCGACAGGAAAGTTATAATCAATATGTCCCATGACGGTTCGGAATGCGACGAACGCGGCGCGGACAGAGAACTGCTTGATGCTAACCTGAAACTTCTGCTGAAATATCAGCCGGAAACATTGGTCCAGCTTGTGTATACAAAGAGCAATCTTTCAAAGCTTTATGATAACATAATGTATCTTAAAGGACTTGGAGTAAAAAAGGTATCCGCTGCAATGGACGCTTTCCTCGTTCCCGATGATCCCGACAGCTTCGGCGATCTTCTCAGGGAGCAATGGGAAAAGATCGCAGGGATACAGGATCTGTTTGTATACGAACTCGCATTGAAAAAGAAAAATATAAAGGAAAATAAGAAAAGCAGCTGTGAATTATGCAGGAAGAAACTGTTCATCAACTGGGACGGAAAGTTCTATCCCTGCATACAGTTCCAGAACATCCCCGAATACCGCTGCGGTGATCTTACCGTAGGTATCGAGGCTGAAAAAGCAAGAAAAGCACATCCTGATTATTCAATGATGTCTGAACGCTGCGAAGGCTGTGAGATAGCGGATTATTGCCGCAATTCCTGTGCATGCAGAAAAATGGCGACGACGGGAACGGTAAGAAATATCTCGGAAGCAGCCTGTCTTGAAGAGCAGGTTCAGATATTGACCGCACTTGAACTATTAACCAAGGAAAAAGGAGGTTAATAATATGAGAAAATTTACAAAAGAAATATCTGTACTTTTAGCAACTGCTGCGATCGGAGCGGCAGCAAGTGCAGGTAATGTATCAGCATCGACCGAAGAAAACTTGATGAGCTATGAGGGCGTTTTAACAATATCGGACGAGGAGATCAATGATGTTCCCGTTGCAGGCGGCTTAATGGCAGATCCTTATCTGCATGAGGAAATTACTACCGAGCCGACTTCAGAGGAGCTTCTTCCTCCCACAGCGGGTGAGCCAATGCCGCCTGATTATCTTATCGAGCCGACTTCAGAGGAGTTCCTTCCACCGACAGCAGGCGTTCCTATGCTGCCTGATGATGATATCGAGCCTACTAACGAGTGGCTGCCACCTCTTGCAGGTGACGTTGCAGTGCCGGACGGCGATATCAATGCTGACGGCAGTATAAATATGGCAGACCTTGTTATGCTTCAGAAGTGGCTTTTCAACAAGGAAGGCTGTGATGATTGTGAAATGTGGAGAGCTGATTTCACACATGACGGAGTTATCAACGTCTTTGACCTTGTTGCACTGAGACAGGAAATAGTAAGATCCAAAAAGATCATCACAATGGATGATATCAGAGAGCTTGCAAAGAAAGGCTTCGACCTTAAGGTAAGCGACTTTGACAAATATATTTCTACGGATGTTGGTTCGGGTATTTACATCAATCAGTATGAAATAGCAGGTACAGATGAACCATATGAGCTTTTAGTCGGATATGAACACGGCAATGATCCGCTTTTTGTCCATCTCGTATCCAAAAGAGTTAAAGAAGAGATAGATATCCGTGACGGCGATATTGACGAATTCTTAAAATTGATAGACAGTGGTTCCGTTAAGCAGAAGATAACGATGACTGATATCATCGAGCTTTCAAAGAAAGGCAAGGACCTTAAGGTAAGCGACTTTGACAAGTATCAGTATACAGATATCGGTTCGGGACTCTGTATCAACAATTATGATATAGCGGACGGAAACGGCAGGTTTGAATTTATAGTAGGCCATGCAGGAGATGACAAGATCGTCTATGCAAGACTGAAAGGAAAATCAAGCGGAGAAACAATAGACATACGTGAGGAAGATGTTGAATTTTTCTATGCAAAGAATAATCCTCCCGCATGATCTGAGATCAGCTTAATTTGAATTATCGGGGGACACATCTGTGTCCCCTTTTTCTTGTCAAAAAAGTATAGATCCATCAGGGAACGCCCTCTCTTGCAGGGCGTTCCCTCTTTCAAAACAGTCCACCGGACTGTTTTGAAATTCACTCTTTGCTGAGCGCTTCGTATAGCAGGGCTCTGCCCTGCAACCTGCCAAAGGCTCTGCCTTTGGAATCCGCTAAAGGGATAGCATCCCTTTAGAATCCCCGAATTAATGATTTCAGGCTTTTTTGACACTCTTCTTGTTACACATCTGTGTCCCCTTTTATCTTTTGTTGATTGAGGTGAAAAGGAAATATCATTCGCTCCCTTATGCTTGACTTTATTCAGATTACATGTTATAATCATTAAAACAAATACTTTAGGAGGAGCTATGGAAAAAAACTCGAAACTTAAAACAATACTAATTTGTCTCGGAGCTGCTGCAATTTTCATCCTTTCTCTTCATCTTACAGGTATGGTTATCGAAAGAGTATTTGAGATGCCCGATGATGAGGGAAATGTTTATCTGCCGACTTTTATAGGAGAGCTTTTTGGTCTGGCAACTGCAACGATATTTCTGAAACTCACAAATAAACTCGGTATACTGAAAGAACGGGGAAAAGGTCTTCTTGCAGGATTCTTTGCAGGGCTTTACCTTCTATGCGTAAGCTGTATGGCATTGTTTGCAAATATAGTATCAAAGACGATGCTGGCAGGAACATTTCCGAAGTTCCGTCCCTTCAGCCATATCATAACATTTACCCTTTGCATGATCTCTGTGGGACTCGCAGAGGAGTTCATATTCAGGGGCGTGATACAGAATTGCCTTATTGATGCTTTCGGACCGAAAACAAAAGTCAACACCTTTATTGCACTTGCGATATCTTCCGTTATTTTCGGACTCATCCACCTTACCAACGCTTTTTCGGGAGTTTCGTTGGAGGGCGCATTCTATCAGGCTATATCGGTAATAGGTGCAGGCTTCTATATGGGCGCAATTTATATACGAACGAACAATATATGGTGCAATGTTATACTTCATGCCTTCCTTGATTTCGCAGGACTCGCATCTACGGGACTCCTTGCCGACGGAGGAAAGCTTGCAGACTCGATATCAGGTACGTCACCATTTGCAATTATCGGAGGAGTGATATACTTAGGAATTGCGATATTCCTCTTAAGACGCAGTCAGGTTGACTACGTTGATAATACTCCCAAATACACAGTTACAGAATAAAATAAAGAGCCTTCTGTGGTTTGTAAAGACTGCGGAAGGCATTTTTGTACACTTTCATAAAGAATGGGATGAAAATACAGATTTTTGGAACGAAAGGGTATTCTATCTCAATTCCCGAAGCTGTATAATGAAATCAGTAAGAAACGGTATGTCCGTGATTTTTATGAGAGGTGGTATCAGAATGAAAAAATTAGCATCATTGATGATGGCTTCTGCACTGGTAATGGGAACGATGTCCGTATTTCCCATACAGGCCAATGCGGCAGCAGGACAGTACGAATTCGAGGACGGCATTATCAGCAGCAGCGGCGAAAACGGTGCTGAAACGGTAACTGTCAGCGGTGCAAGCGGAGGAAAAGCTGTTGACCTTAAGGACGGCGGAAACAAGGTCAGTGTAACAGTTAATGCATCCGAAGCAGGTACTCACAGGATAACACTGCGCTACAGTCAGCCATACGATGAGGACGGCAAGTATCAGAACGTTCTTATCAACGGCAAGGATGCAGGAGAGATTTTCTGCGAGTATACAGGCGAGGGCGAATTCAGTACAGTCAGCGTCAGTACGAACCTGAAAGCAGGTGAAAACGAAGTGGCTGTTGAAGCAAGCTGGGGATGGACTCTCTTTGACTGCGTCCTCATTGAAAAAGGCGAATTTTCCGCCTATACAGGCGGTGGAAAGCTCTCTAACCCCAAGGCTTCCGCCCAGACGCAGTCCCTTTACAGCTTCCTCTGCGATACCTACGGCAATAAGGTCATTTCAGGTCAGCAGGAGTCCACATGGATGGGAAGTGATAACTACGAGTTCGACATTATAAAGAACGCCAGCGGAAAATACCCTGCACTCCGCGGACTTGACTATATGGGCGATGATTTTGCAGGCTGTAACCGCCGTGCAAAGCAGTGGTATGACAAAGGCGGCATCGTAACTATCTGTTGGCACTGCGGAAGCGATTTCCGCGGAAGCCACACCGAAGCAATGAACAGTGACCTTAACTGGAGTGCTGCACTTATCGAAGGTACTGCGGAGTATAACACACTTATTGCAGGCATGGACAAGGGCGCAAAGGCGCTTCAGGAGCTTCAGAAGGCAGGAATACCTGTTATATGGCGTCCCTTCCACGAATTTGACGGTAAATGGTTCTGGTGGGGCAAAGGCGGCGCAGAGAACTTCAAGAAGCTCTGGCGCATCATGTACGACCGCTATACAAATTACTGGGGACTTGATAACCTTATCTGGAGTCTCGGCTACTGCGGCGACGTAAACAGCGGCTGGTACCCCGGTGACGAGTACGTTGACATTATAGGTTCTGATACATACGTGAACCATACCGAATCTCTTGCGGCAATGTACAACAAGACAGCACAGGTAGCAAACAAGCCTGTTTGTCTCCACGAGAACGGTCCTATACCCGATCCCGATAAAATGAAGAATGACGGAGCAAAATGGCTGTGGTTCATGACATGGCATACATCGTTCATCGACAGCAACGAGTTCAATACAGCTTCATACCTCAAAAAGGTCTACAACAGCGACTATCTGCTTTCACTTGATGAGCTTCCCGATGTATACCACTACGGAAGCGCATCACAGGGAAGCGGTAATACAGAACCCGTTTTTGATATCGAACCTGCAAAGGCAGTAAAGGGTGATCTTAACGGTGACGGAACAATAAACGTAGCTGATGCGGTGCTTCTGGAGAAATTCATCATGGGCGACAGAAACGTAAATATCGCAGATAAAGATGCAGCAGACGTATGCGAGGACGGCAGGATAAACGTGTTCGATATGGCGGCTCTGAGAAAGCTCATTTCAAGTCCGTCGGTAAATACACCTTCACAGACAACACCTGCTGAACCTCAGCCGACTCAGCCTACAGTTTCAAATTACAAATTCGACTCAGCAAAGCAGTACACCGAGTATTCATGGGATTACAAGAACCCTGCATCACAGTCGGGTACAGTTGTAAAGGAAACCTATAACGGCATCAACGGTACAAATTCGCTGAACGTTTACCTGCCCTACGGTTACGATAAGAACAAGAAATACAATGTATTATACTTCATGCACGGAATGGGAGACAGCGAGAATTCACTGTTCTACAATGACAACGGTGAGTCCGTCCGCCTGATAGACAACATGATAAGCAAAGGCGACATCGAGCCGATGATAATCGTTACTCCCACATTCAACAAGGTAAGCTCCGATACTTTTTACAATGCAGAGAACTTCTACAAGGAGTTCCGTGAAAGCGTAGTTCCGTTCGTTGAGGGCAAGTATTCCACATATGCGGCTTCAACTTCAAAGGAGGACATCGCCGCATCAAGGATGCACAGAGCTTACGGCGGTTTCTCAATGGGAAGCGTTTCCACATGGGCAGTATTCGAGAACTGCGTAGATATCGTCGGTTACTTCATGCCGATGAGCGGCGCTCATCACTGGGGCACAGGTACTGCTGATGCAGGTGCGCTGGCACGTGCAGTTGACAAGGCAGGACTCAAGAAGAACGAGTACTTCATCATGTCCGCAACAGGTACATCCGACTTTGCATATCCCGTACTCGGTCCGCAGATAGACGATATGAAGAAGCTCAGCCAGTTTGAGTATACATCGGATTTCTCAAAGGGCAATCTCTGGTTCATACTGGCAAACGGCGGAGAGCACAGCTGGTACTACGTAAGGCAGTATATTTACAATTGTCTGCCATTCTTCTTCCGTCAGTAAGCGCAGTAAAAGTTATAGCATACAACATCACTCCTATACCCTGTAATATATTCTGAAACGGACATTCTTATCCCTAAAGCGTGTCCGACCGAAGCTCCGCATGATAAGTGCGGAGTTTCGGCGTATTGACGAACAAGTTCATATGCTGTATAATCAAAAAAGAGGTGATATTATGGAGAGCAAAGGTGCAATAGGAGTAATAGTTCCGCATATCAGCAGCAATTCCGAAACGGGATTCATCGATATTATTCACAGAAAAGCCGCTGAGTACGGATACGATACGATAGTTATTTCCGGTGCTATAAATTACACCGACGAGATGCTTGAAGGTACATACTGCAAGGGACAGACAAATATCTATGACCTTATACTTCACGGTGACTTTGCAGGCTTTATATTTGAAGCAAATATCTTCTGCAGCGAGAAACAGCGCAGGATCATACTTGACCTGCTTCAGCGAAGCATGAAGCCTTGTGTTACGGTCAATTACGAACAGTCCAGCTTTCCTGTTATATCGGCAGATGAGACGATACAGCTCTATCTTTCTGCTATGCACCTTATCAGGGAACACGGCTGTAAAAGGCTTTACTGCATCGGCGGCTACAGGGGACATCTTCCCTCGGAGGAGCGCATAAATGGTTTCCGCAGAGCTATGGACGAGTGCGGACTGACATATAATGATGACTGTATATTCTACGGCGATTACTGGAGAGATATTCCCCACAGGATAGCTGTGGATATTGCCGGGGGAAGAATTGCTAAGCCTGACGGCATCGTCTGCGGAAGTGATATAATGGCTGTGGAACTGATACGTACCCTGAATGAGAACGGTGTAAGGGTACCCGAGGATATAAAGGTCACAGGCTGTGACGGAAATATCATTTCACAGACCGAACGTGTTACTGTTACAACGGTTGCAGGTCAGGAGAAGATAAACGGTCTCCTTGCCGTTGACAAGCTGCTTGAAATGCTGGGAAATACCGTAAGCGAAGCTGATACGGTCCCCGACCTTGTTGTGGGGGAAAGCTGCGGCTGCGGAGACAAAGGCGGTATCTGCCGCTGTGATACCCTTTCGGACATAAGGGAGTACGCAGGCACTGTATTTGAGATACTGGAACACCGCAAGACAAACAGTCACGGCGAGATAATCCGCAGGATGACGGAGTGCAAGGATATATACGATGTGCTTGGAACGTTCATAGGCTGCTGCTATATGATACCTACAGGCATAAGGGCGGAGCTGTGTCTCTGCGGAGACTGGTGCAGAGAGCTGGAAGATCCTTCCGTATACCGCAGGGGAGGACTTCCCGATAATATGATACTCGGTGCGGAAGCATGCTATGAGGGCGGAGAAAAAATGCGTCCCTTCCCGACGAAGGATATTTTCCCATCGTTGAAAAAGCCTCACGAACCGAGACTTACGGTAGTATCATCTCTCCACTATAAGGGACAGATATTCGGCTATGTGGGATTCACCTACAGGAAGGCGGTACACATCGTTCTGGACGAATTCTATATGAGCTGGTGCGACGCAGTCAGCAGCGGACTCAACACCGTTCAGAACCGCCTCTACAAGGAATACGTCAATAAGCGCATCGAAGCGCTTTCGGAGTTCGCTCCCGTACTCGGTATCTATAACAAAAGGGGACTGATAAATAAGCTTATGACGCTTATTTCCGAAAACAGCAGCTCACGTATAACCCTTACCCTTCTGTCATACATCAAGGAGGAAAGAGTGCATTACAGCGTTCCGCCTGTCAATTCCATAGTCAATGCGATACGCTTAAGCGACGAAGGGGAAGTTCTTGCAAGTATTGGCGATGATATCATAGCCATAGCATCACAGGGCGGAAATAACGACGAAAAGGAACTTGCACACAGTATCGCCGAAAAAGTTACAAGCTCCTACAAGGGCTCGGTGGAGATAAAAGAGGAGCGTATAGCGGCGGTATCCTGTTCGGTATCACAGACGGATATTTTCAGCATAGACAGTCTTATCAGCAGTGCAGAGGACAAGCTCAGGGGAAAGATGATAAGTTTAAGTTCGGGCGCATTCAGCTATAAGGACAGGTTCAACTCGCTGAGGAATGAGATATTCAGACATCCCGAAAAGGAATGGAACATCGAAGCGGTAACAAGAAGCATGGGGCTCAGCAAAAGCCACTTCCACAGGATATACAAGGAGCTTTTCGGCGTAAGCTGCAAGGAGGATATAATCGCATCAAGACTGGACAGGGTAAAATGGCTCCTTGAAAATACAGTTCTTTCTCTGGCGCAGATATCGGAGCAGTGCGGCTATTCAAACTACAGCCACTTCATACGGCAGTTCACTGCACATACTGGTATGTCGCCTTCTGTTTACAGAAAGACCAATGGGCAGAAAAGCGAATAAAATGAGATAAAAGAATATTTACTGCCGACCGATTTTGGTATATCATTATTACAGGGGACACGATACAGTATACTGCACATATATGCCGTGTTCGGGCTTCGGAAAATGATTCCTTTGATTCCGAAGGTTTCCTATACTGATCCTCTGAACGTTAGCAGACAAAGTTGACAAACAGAAATTCTGTCTGTCAAGGCAGACGACACAGGCGTGCTTACGCACGGCAAGAAGGATAACGCAGACAGACGGGATTTATGTCGTCAGATATGTCTGCTGTTGTTCAGGGGATCAGTATTAAGGTCGGACAGATCAGATATCGCATCGGCTGAGGCCGGTGCGATTTTCTGTGCCTTATCATACGTAAATACTGCATGAAAAATTTTTCAGGGAAATTTTTCAAAAGGGGTTGACAAATCGATTATGATGTGTTATAATCCAAAACAAGAGCTGTGAGGAAGACACGCAGAGAATTGCCAATGTCTACAGAGAGCCGACGGTCGGTGTGAGTCGGTGATAAGCAATGCTATGTATCCCTTCTGAGCCGAAGTGCTGAAAAGTTCAGTAAGCGCTTCCGTGATTCTGCGTCAATGAATAGGGTTTGTCGGAACCTGAAGTGGTGTTACGCAATAGCGGCACAATTTGAGTGGTACCGCGGGTAATCAAGTAATTGATACTCGTCTCAAAGTTTATTCTTTGAGACGAGTTTTTTTATTTTCCAAAATAATTGAAAAGGAGAGATAATTATGAGCGACATGAAGAATTTACAGAATGCAGAGAACAGAATAAAAGAGGTCGCAGAGCGAATCGCAAGTCTGCGTGAAGACCTCGGCATATCAGTACAGGAAATGGCAAAGATCACAGATTATTCGGTAGATGAGTATAAGAAGCTCGAAGCTGGCGAGCAGGACTTCAGCTTCACTTTCATTTATAAATGCGCAAACGCTTTCCGCGTTGAGATAACAGACCTTATGGAGGGAAGCAGTCCCGAGCTGAGCAGTTATACTGTCACAAGAAAGGGCGAGGGAGTTCCAATCGTAAGAAGAAAGGGCTTCACCTATAACCGCCTTGCTGCAAAGTTCAAGAACAAGTCCGTTGAGCCTTTCCACGTAGTTATCCCTTATTCCGAGGAAGCACTTTCACAGCCTCTGCATATGGCAAGCCATGCAGGTCAGGAAATGGATATAGTTCTCAAGGGTACACTCCGTATGACAGTCGGTTCTCATACAGAGATACTCCACGAGGGAGACTGTATCTACTATGACAGCTCGATGCCTCATGATGAAGTTGCTCTCGGCGGAGAGGACTGCGAGATATATGCATTCGTTATGCCTCCGAAGGGTGCTACAGGAATGTCCGAGTACCACGAACAGGTTGCAGAGCATCACATCACAAATGTGGACAAAGCAGGCCTTCTTCATCCTGTTGCTGAGAAGTTCGTCAAGTGCGAGACCAATGACAACGGCGTACTCAGCGCAGTAAACTTTGAGAAGCAGGACGAGTTCAACTTCGCATACGATATAGTTGATGCAATGGCTGAAAAATGTCCTGATAAGACCGCAATGATCTATGTGGATGTCAACAAGAACGAGCGTACATTCACATTCAAGGATATCAAGAAATACTCATGCCAGACTGCAAACTACTTCAAGTCACTCGGCATCAAGAAGGGCGACCGTGTAATGCTTGTGCTGAAGCGTCACTATCAGTTCTGGTTCTCTATAATTGCACTTCACCGCATCGGCGCACTTGTTATCCCTGCATCAAACATGCTCAAGAAGCACGATTTCGAGTACCGCTTCAATTCCGCTGAGGTATCAGCTATCGTCTGCACTGCCGACGGTGATGTTGCTGACGAGGTGGATCTTGCATGTGCAGCTTCTCCCACACTTAAAACAAAGGTACTTGTTAACGGTCAGCGTGAAGGCTGGCATGATTTCAACGCCGAGCTTCCAGCATACAGCACTCATTTCGAGCGTACAGCAGATACTCCCTGCGGAACAGATCCTATGCTGATATTCTTCAGCTCGGGTACATCGGGCAATCCTAAGCTTGTTCTCCACAGCTATCAGTATCCTCTCGGTCACTACGTAACTGCACGTTACTGGCAGAATGCCGATCCTAACGGACTTCACTTCACTATCTCTGATACAGGCTGGGGCAAGGCTCTCTGGGGCAAGCTTTACGGACAGTGGATGTGTGAAGCTGCCGTGTTCGTTTACGACTTCGACCGTTTCCACGCAGACGATATACTTCCAATGTTCAAGAAGTACAATATCACATCATTCTGTGCGCCTCCTACAATGTACCGCTTCTTCATCAAGGAGGACCTCTCGAAGTACGACCTCTCATCACTGAAATATGCATGTATAGCAGGTGAAGCTCTCAACCCCGAGGTATTCCATCAGTTCTACAAAGCAACAGGAATCAAGCTCATGGAGGGATTCGGTCAGACCGAGACCACACTGTCTATCGCAAACGTTGTGGGTATGGAGCCTAAGCCCGGAAGCATGGGTAAGCCGAATCCGCAGTACGATGTAAAGGTCCTTCTCCCCGACGGCACTCCCGCAGAAGTCGGCGAAACAGGTGAAATATGCATAAAGCTCATGGATGACAGCGCAAAGGGTTACGGCGTTCCCGGACTTGCACTCTGCTATTACGGCGACGAGGAAAATACTGCCGAGACATGGCGTGACGGTTACTACCATACAGGTGACACTGCATGGGTAGATGAGGACGGATATTTCTGGTACGTCGGACGTGTTGATGACGTTATCAAGTCCTCTGGCTACCGCATAGGACCATTCGAGATAGAGAGCGTACTTATGGAGCTTCCTTACGTACTTGAATGTGCGGTAACAGGTGTTCCCGATGAGATAAGAGGACAGGTGGTAAAGGCTACTATCGTTCTCACAAAGGATAAGACTCCTTCAGAGGAACTCGTAAAGGAGATAAAGGACTACGTCAAGAACGGTACTGCACCTTACAAGTATCCCCGTGTAGTAGAGTTCGTGGATGAACTTCCTAAGACAGTAGGAAGCGGCAAGATACGCCGTGCAGCTATCCGTGAAATGGATAAGGCAAAGTATCAGAAATGATGATTATAAAAATACCGAGTCTGAAAGACTCGGTAGAGAGTGTCAAAAAAGCCAGAAATCATTAATTCGGGGATTCTAAAGGGATTCTATCCCTTTAGCGGATTCCAAAGGTAGAGCCTTTGGTGGGGTGTGGGGCAAAGCCCCACATATAGCCTTATAAGCGCTCCGCAAAGGGTGAATTTCAAAACAGTCCGGTGGACTGTTTTGAAAGAGGGAACGCCCTGCAAGAGAGGGCGTTCCCTGATGAATACATACTTTTTTTACAAGCTATACCGAGTCTGAAAGACTCGGTATTTTTTTCGTTAATTGAAGCTGACGGCTGTTATACACATACTTCTAAATGCTATCTTCTGCTCAGAGAGAAGTATCATTATCGTGAGCGGCTTCCTTTTTGGTGAAAAGCTTTGAAGGACGATGACCTGCACCGCCTTCTATTCCGCCTGTTTCCTGAACGTATGGAGCGATTTTCCTTCTGAAATTTGCCATTATCAGTTTCTTGTCGAGGATAGCTTCATAGACCTGCTGCAGATCTGTAAGAGTGAATTTTTCGGGCAGAAGTCTGAAAGCGGCATAAGGCTTTTCAAGACTGCTGCGGAGCTTAAGAAGTGCGTTTACTATAATCTCTGCATGGTCAAAAGCAAGGCTGTTTCGCGGTATCTCTGCTTCTGCGGACTGGTTATACAGCTCGTTGGGATTATTGATCCTTACCTCGGAGATATACTCTTTTCCGCTGTCATCGGTAAGTATAAGCGTGTGTTTTCCGTCGGACTCTTTCAGCGTTACCTCATACCATTCCGCATTTTTGTCTTTAGTGGCTTTGTTGTACTCTATTACGGTCCAGTAGCAGCAGGAGATTATCCAGCCTCGTGGATCTCTTCCGAGCTTTGAAAGGTTGCACAGCAGTGAAAGCGGCGGACTGTCAACACCTGTTTTCTCTTTAAGCTTTCGGAAAGCGGTTTCCTCGATAGTTTCCTCGCGGCAGCAGAATCCGCCCGGGAGAGCGAGCATATTCTCAAACGGTTCTTCGGTACGCCTTACAAGAAGGACAGAAAGAACGGGTTTTGAAAGGTGACGATAACTTTCGCTTTCGCCTTTGCGGACGGTAAATACCACAATATCGGCAGCTACCGACGGTCTGTCATATTTTGTTATATCGTAATCCATAGGGACCTCCAATGATAATATCTGTTTAATAATAACATACATTCCGCCCTTCTGTCAATATGTATCTGGTTTTTGTAGACTATGCACATAGATAATATCTTTCTGATATTATCTGATTGTGGATAACGCAGAAACCGCTTTACAGCTATTGACAAATCGTTCTGATAATGTTATTATGATAATAACAAAAGGATATTAATTCGAGAGCTTTATTTTTTAAGTGTCGTTAATATCATTTTGATTCTATCACAAGGAGGGAAGTTGATATGGATATATCCGATATTCTGAAATGCAAATGCTGCATTGATATTTTCCCAGAGGATATTTCACTCGCTCAGCCGATATATATGGCTCTGATGCTGAAATATCACCCTGACAGATGCAGCGATCCGAGAGCTCCCGAAGCTTCGGCAGTAATAAACGAAATGTTCGGCAAGCTGAAAAAAGCTCACAGCCTTCAGGAAAAGCTGTTCCGATGCGGAAGTCAGGTGATCGGGATCAAGTATCTCATGGCTGTCACACAGGAATACGGAGTTGAGTACGTCGGCGAAAATGCAGTCTGGCTCCTTATAAAAGACGATCTCGCCGACTGCTTTACCCGTTCCGAAGCAAGGACAGACCTGTTCTTCAGGGAGTATCTTCCGCAGCAGATTCTTGCACAGGCTGAAGTGTTCCTGCCTTTTGTAACAAAGGTCATCGACACAGAAGAGGGACTTCTCGTAGAGACATGCAAACGCAAAGGTGAACTTCCTCTGTCACGGGTTCTTGATTTCTACGGCGGAAAGCTGGACAGCCGTCACGCAGCATGGATAATATCAAGGCTTCTTGGTATTTGCTGTTATGCCGAGGCAAGAGGGATAGTCTGGAACTGTCTCGCAGAGGAAAATCTCTTTATCGATCCTGCCGAGCATACTGTAAGAGTCGGCGGAGGCTGGTGGTTCGCAGCAAGGGAAGGAAGCAGGATGATAGGAGCACAGTCCGCAGTATATGCTTGTCTTTCATCTCTTACAAAGACCGACGGCACTGCACGTCATATCACCGACCTTGAATGTGTTAAAGCGATCGCGAGACGCATACTTCCCGATGATGCACCAAAGGCTGTTATCGATTACGCTGAGAGCGTATGCAGCAGTTCGGCATTTGAAGAAATGGAGAAATGGGAACAAGTGATAACCGACGGCTTCGGCGGAAGAAAATTCACACATATGAACGTCAGACTGCCTGATATTTCAGAGTCGGTTTAACAGAGGACTGCAAACAGACAGACTCCGGAAATACTCACAGGCTGAAAATAAAATTTTAATACTTTAGGAGGTACTATTATGGGATACGGTTCATGGAGTTCAGCAGATTGGAAAAAATACTCATCTGCAAAGATCAGCGGCAAACGAGTTAACGACATCTACAATGCAACGAAGATAGACAAGAAGTATGATCCGAAGTACATTAAAGTCAGAGAAAGCTTTGATTCGGCAGATCACCCCGTAACTACGCCTATTATAATAGGTCTTGACGTTACAGGTTCGATGAGCGATCTTCTGGATGTAACAGCAAAGCGTCTCGGTGAAATGGTCAAGGATATAATTGAACGCCAGCCTGTTGAAGGTCCGCAGATAATGTTCTGCGCCGTAGGTGATTCAAGATGCGACCGTTCACCTTTGCAGGTAACACAGTTTGAATCGGATATTCGTATCGCAAGCCAGCTTACAGAACTGTGGTTCGAGCGCGGCGGCGGCGGAAACAACTTCGAGAGCTATCCGCTGGTATGGTATCTTGCGGCAAACAAGACAAAAACAGATGCATGGGAAAAGCGTCAGCAGAAAGGCATCATATTCACACTGGGCGATGACGGATTCCCCGAAAAACTGCTTGCAAAAGAGATAGAAAAGGTGTTCGGCGACTATGTAAAGGAGGATATCGATACAGAGGCATTGCTTGCACAGGTCAGCAGACGTTACGATGTTTTCCACCTTATGGTTATGGACAGACGAAGCGAAAGCACTGTAAAGCTGCCTAAGTGGCGTGAACTCATGGGTGAAAGAGCTATCGCCGTAACGGATGTAAACGCTATACCCGAGATAATTGTATCGCTCCTTGAAAGCGTTGCAGGAAGAGAAACAGAGGATATAATCAATTCGTGGGACGGCGATACACAGCTTGCTGTAAGGAACGCTCTCGGCGGTCTTCCGACACAGAAAAGGGGAGCACTGAACAGCATTATCAGATTCTGAGGTGATGATATGAAAAAAGCATATTCGGTCATAGGAGCAAATTTCGGCGACGAGGGGAAAGGACTTATGACAGACTTTTTCTGCCGCACAAGTGACAGCGTTATTAATATCAGGAGCAACGGCGGAGCGCAGGCAGGCCATACTGTCTGCACAGCCGATGGAAAAAGGCATATCTTCTCCCATATAGGCTCCGGCAGCTTTGCAGGTGCAGATACCTATCTTTCCGAGTATTTCATCCTTAACCCCATGCTTTTTTCAAAGGAACTGGATCCACTCGGAAATGATACAGGAAATATCTTCATCGACAGACGATGCAAGGTAACTCTTCCCTGCGATATGCTGCTGAATCAGTTCGCTGAAACGATTCGAGGAAACAACCGTCACGGCAGTTGCGGAGTTGGAATATTCGAGACTATCGTCCGCAATCGTGACAAGAGATACGGTCTGGACTATGACTATGTGCTGAAAGCGGACAGGGGTACTTTAAAGGGTGAGATAAATAAAATTAATGTGGGGTACTGCATGAAGCGTGCCGAAGAACTGGGGATCACAGGCACTGCAAAAGCAGAATTGATGGATATACTGAAAAATGAGATGCTGACAGAAAATTATCTCGACGATCTGTACGCTATGGCTGCAATGTGTTACGATACCGATGAACAGATAGTCGAGGAATACGATACCGCTGTATTCGAGGGAGCACAGGGACTTATGCTCGATCAGAACAGAATGGATTATTTTCCAAACCTGACTCCCTCGGATACAGGTATGAAGAATATACGCGCTATACTTGACAGGCTCGGAAAGCGTGATGCAGAAGTCTGCTATGTTACAAGGTCGTTCTTTACACGTCACGGCGCAGGCAGATTTGATACGGAATCAATGACTGTCGCAGAGGAGTACGGACTTTATGACAAGACTAATGCTCCCAATGAATTCCAGGGTGTTTTCAGATACGGCTGGTTCGATCTTCCAGAATTCATGGCTTCAATTGCACTGGACAGAAAATACATAGCAGAGGACGATAGGATATCTATAGCTGTAACTCACCTTGATATGACGGACGGCATGATCCTTTGTCCCACAGGTAAACTGATGCCCGAGGACATCGCATATATGTCAAAGGCAGATGCACTTTACAAGGTAAGCGGCGAGACAGCTGAAGACGTTTCAGTCAGCCTTTCAGAACATGTGAAATGATCGTACCGCATTGACCATAGTATGAACAAAAGTCCTCACAGCCGGAACTGTGAGGACTCGTTGTTTTTATTCAGATAAACACATTAACGTGAATATCGTGCCAATTCAGAATTCTATGCTTTTCATTCTTCGCAAGGAAGAACTCTTCAGCACAATTTCTAAACAGCGTAAAATCACCGGTTTTGACGTGTTTCCGAATTACTTGTTTGCGATAGCAGCCTGAGCAGCAGCAAGACGAGCGATCGGAACACGGAAAGGTGAGCAAGAAACATAGTCGAGGCCGATCTTGTGGCAGAACTCAACAGATGTAGGATCACCGCCGTGCTCACCGCAGATACCGCAGTGGAGCTTTGGATTTACAGGCTTACCGAGCTTGATAGCCATTTCCATGAGCTTACCAACACCGGCCTGATCGAGCTTAGCGAAAGGATCGTTCTCGAAGATCTTCTTGTCGTAGTAAGCGCCGAGGAACTTACCAGCATCGTCACGTGAGAAGCCGTAAGTCATCTGAGTAAGGTCATTAGTACCGAAGCAGAAGAAGTCAGCGTTCTTAGCGATCTCGTCAGCTGTAAGAGCAGCTCTTGGGATCTCGATCATAGTACCAACTTCATACTCGAGGTTAGCGCCAGCCTCAGCGATAGCAGCGTCAGCAGTCTCAACAACGACCTTCTTAACGTACTTGAGCTCCTTAACATCGCCAACGAGTGGGATCATGATCTCAGGCTTAACGTTCCAGTCTGGGTGATTCTTCTTAACATTGATAGCAGCCTTGATAACAGCCTTAGTCTGCATAGCAGCGATCTCAGGATATGTTACAGCAAGACGGCATCCACGGTGACCCATCATTGGGTTGAACTCGTGGAGAGAAGCGATGATATTCTTGATATCAGCAACTGACTTGCCCTGAGCCTTAGCGAGAGCTTCGATGTCAGCCTCTTCTGTAGGAACGAATTCGTGGAGAGGTGGATCCAGGAAACGGATAGTAACAGGGTTACCCTCGAGAGCCTCGTAGAGAGCCTCAAAGTCGCTCTGCTGCATTGGCTCGATCTTAGCGAGAGCAGCTTCTCTTCCTTCAACAGTATCTGAGCAGATCATCTCACGGAAAGCAGCGATTCTGTCAGCCTCGAAGAACATGTGCTCTGTACGGCAGAGACCGATACCCTCAGCGCCGAGCTCTCTTGCCTTCTTAGCGTCAGCAGGAGTATCAGCGTTTGTTCTAACCTTAAGAGTTCTGTACTTATCAGCCCAAGCCATGATTCTTCCGAATTCACCAGCGATCTGAGCATCAACAGTAGGAATGATACCGTCATAGATGTTACCTGTTGTACCATCGATTGAGATATAGTCGCCCTCTGTGAATGTCTTTCCGCCGAGCTCGAACTTCTTGTTAGCTTCATCCATCTTGATGTCGCCGCATCCTGAAACGCAGCACTCACCCATACCACGAGCAACAACAGCAGCGTGTGAAGTCATACCGCCGCGAACTGTGAGGATACCCTGAGCAGCCTTCATACCTGTGATATCTTCAGGAGAAGTCTCGAGACGAACGAGAACAACCTTCTCGCCCTTTGCAGCCCACTCTACAGCGTCATCAGCTGTGAATACGACCTTACCGCAAGCAGCACCAGGTGAAGCACCGAGTCCCTTGCCGATAGGAGTAGCAGCCTTAAGAGCCTTAGTATCGAACTGTGGGTGGAGGAGAGTATCGAGGTTTCTTGGATCGATCATAGCAACAGCTTCCTGCTCTGTCTTCATGCCCTCATCAACGAGGTCGCAAGCGATCTTAAGAGCAGCCTGAGCAGTTCTCTTACCGTTTCTTGTCTGGAGCATATAGAGCTTCTTGTTCTCAACAGTGAACTCCATATCCTGCATATCGTGGTAGTGGTTCTCGAGAGTCTGGCAAACTTCCTTGAACTGAGCGAAAGCCTCTGGGAATGTATCAGCCATCTGCTGGATAGGCATAGGAGTACGAACGCCTGCAACAACGTCCTCACCCTGAGCGTTAGTCAGGAACTCACCCATGAGCTTCTTCTCACCTGTAGCAGGGTCACGAGTAAATGCAACACCTGTACCGCAGTCGTCGCCCATGTTACCGAATGCCATTGACTGAACGTTAACAGCAGTACCCCATGAGAACGGGATATCGTTATCACGTCTGTAAACGTTAGCTCTTGGGTTATCCCATGAACGGAATACAGCCTTGATAGCGCCGATGAGCTGCTCCTTAGGATCATCAGGGAAATCTGTACCGATCTTAGCCTTATACTCAGCCTTGAACTGTCCAGCGAGCTCCTTGAGGTCGTCAGCGTTGAGCTCAACGTCCTGTGTAACGCCCTTCTTAGCCTTCATTTCGTCGATAAGCTCTTCAAAGTACTTCTTACCAACTTCCATAACTACGTCAGAATACATCTGGATGAATCTTCTGTAGCAGTCCCAAGCCCAACGTGGGTTATTTGACTTTTCAGCGATTGTATTTACAACAGTCTCATTAAGACCGAGGTTAAGGATAGTATCCATCATACCTGGCATTGAAGCTCTTGCACCTGAACGAACAGAAACGAGGAGAGGATTCTCCTTATCGCCGAACTTCTTGCCTGTGATTCCTTCCATCTTTACGATATACTCATTGATCTCAGCCATGATCTCATCAGAGATTCCGCCGTCCTCATAGTACTGAGTACAAGCCTCTGTAGTGATAGTGAAGCCCTGAGGAACAGGGAGACCGATGTTTGTCATCTCAGCCAGGTTTGCGCCCTTACCGCCGAGAAGCTCTCTCATGTTGGCATTACCCTCTGAGAAAAGGTAACAATACTTATTTGCCATTGGTGTATACCTCCATAATTTTAACATTCTCGGATATGGAATGAAATGAGACACAGCGAAAAAGCCTGTCCTAAAACATGCCACACCGACTTATAATTATTATACCACAAAACCCTAAAAATTACCATATAGAATAATAAAAAAATATTTGGTTAGTTTTATTGCATTTTACACAAAAAAAAGTGAAAAGAAATAAATATAGGAAAAATGACTTGCATTTATTGTTAAAGTATGTAAAAATAAGGATATCAGACTTTTTCCTGCTGAAGGCGTTTCGGATACATAGGCATATCCTGTGGCGGGAAGAAGAAATAATGTTTGAATACAGGAGGAAGAATTATGCTTACATTAGCTATCAGTATCATTTTCTGGGTAAAGAGAGACTCAAAAAATCTTGGAATAGCAGCGATCGCTTTAAGTGCCCTCGGCGCTATCCTTGATCTGGTAATGTACGGACCTGCAGGAATCATAGATATTATCATGCTGGTCGTAAACGTTCTGGTCTTTTTAAAGATGAACCACAAGGACGACGATCTGTATTAAAGGGAAAAAACGTTGGTAAGTTTTTGTTGCCGTTAGTTTTCGTGAACATTAGCCGTAAAAATAGTCGTACTTTAATTAAAGGAGGATATCAAAGCATGAAAAAAACAGCTTTAGTTCTGCTGCTGAGCAGCTTGCTTGCTGCACCTTTGACTTCGTGTGATCAGAAGGCTCCGTCACCTTCAAGCTCAGAGGAAGCAGTAACAGAACAGGCAGCAGAAACCGTTTCAGAAACAGAATTTGAAGCGGAAGAATCTACAGAGACTGAAACGGAAGAAGTAACTGAACCTCAGTATTTCAGCGAGCTTGTTTATCCGGACACAATGACAGAGAAGGAAAAGTCATGTACATGTTATCGTGATGTAACTATAACACACCCTGATAAAGCAAGTAAGATCGGAGTGTATTATGCATCCTACGAAACTTCTAAGACATTCAGGGAATTACTTGCAATGGAAGACAGTATCCGTGAACTGAAAATATATGACGAAGAGCTCGATACGACCTATCTTGCACATATAATACTGCCGCCTGACTATGATGAAAATAAGAAATATCCCATATTTCTCATGAATGACGCACAATACTGGTTCAATCGCATACCTGAAATATGGGCTCTTATCAATGACGGAGAGACAGAACCGTTTATAACAGTTACCCTCGGGAACGACTATGATTCGGATGGCTATTCCGATGATGCACGTTTTGTGAAATTCGTTCTTGATCAGGAAAAACTGCTTGATTTCATTACTAACGACCTTATGAAGCTTGTATCACTTAATTATAAGACGGACAGCAGCCGCAGTGTTTTCTTCGGACATTCACTCAGCGGACTTTTTGCTCATTATGCGCTCTGCAATTCGGATAAGTATGAAGATCAGCCCTTTGCAAGCTATGTTATAGGCAGTCCCGCATTGTGGACTTATCATTTCGCTAAACCGGGCGGATTTGATATAAGCCTTATTCCCGATCAGCATGCATTTGAAAGAGAGTTTGATTATTTTGAACGCAATGAGACTATGGACAAAAACGTATTCATATGTGCCGGGGGCGATGAACACTATGAGTTTCCAGCACCCGATCTTGCAACGATCCCCGAGGATTCACAGGCGCTTTTTGACAGACTTGCTTCTCACGGCGTTAATGCAGAGATAATGATATATGAAGGCAAAAATCACATGAATTATGTTGGGGATATGTTCCTTGAATACCTGAAAAAGACATTTCCGGCAGGGGATGTATCCGAAAACCAAACACAGGAGGAATAGACAATGAACAAGGCTGTTATTCTTGCAGGAGGTCAGGGAAAACGCATGAAGGCTGATATGCCCAAGCCGCTTTTCAAGGTTCTCGGCGAACCGATGCTGGAGTGGGTGATATCCGCATGCGAAGGCTCCGGAATAAGCGATATCTGCGTGATAAAAGGCTTTAAGGGCGAGATGATAGACGAGTATCTTGGCGGCAGGTATACAACCGCGCTTCAGGCAGAAAGACTCGGTACAGGTCACGCAGTAATGCAGGCTATCCCGTTCCTTAAGGAGGATACGGACGGCAATACACTTGTACTCTGCGGCGATGCACCTTTTATCGATGCTGAGACTATCAGGGAATCCCTTATGCTCCACAAGCAGAACGGCAATGCTGTTACAGTCATCACAGCAGAACTCGATGATCCCTTCGGCTACGGAAGGATAATCCGTACAAAGGGCGGTATAAGCGGCATAGTAGAGCAGAAGGACGCTACTGACGAGCAGAAGGCTATCAGGGAAGTAAATTCGGGAGCTTACTGGTTCAACACAGCGGACCTTATCGATCTTCTCGGCAAGATAACAAACGATAATGCACAGAATGAGTATTATCTCACAGATACTATTTCTCTTGCAATAGCAGAGGGCAAGAATGCAGGTGCGTACAAGTCTGAAAATGCAGACATCATAAAGGGCGCAAATGACAGGAAGGATCTGCTTGAGCTCAATACCTATGCACGTATGGCAGTCATTGACAAGCACCTTGCAAACGGTGTTGAATTCACCTGTACAGACGGCGTTATCATCGAAAGGGACGTCGAGATAAGTGCAGGAAGCGAGATACTTCCGAATACGATACTCCGCCGCGGTACTAAGATAGGAAGCGGCTGTAAGATAGGTCCTTTCTCGGTAGTTGAAAACTGCACGGTAGGGGACAATGTAGTGATGAATACCGCTCAGGCTTACGATTCTGTTATCGAGGACGGCGTTACAATAGGACCTTACGTACATATCCGTCCCGACAGCACTATCAGAAGCAATGCTCATATCGGCGATTTCGTTGAGATAAAGAACTCATCCATCGGTGAAAAGACTGCCATAGCTCATCTTGCTTACATCGGCGACAGCGACCTCGGCAAGAAGGTAAATATCGGTGCGGGAGCTGTAACGGTCAACTTTGACGGCGTAGAAAAGAGCCGCTGTACTATCGGTGATTACAGCTTCGTCGGAAGCAATACCAGTCTGATAGCGCCTATCAAGCTTGGCAAGGGCGTTTATACTGCCGCAGGTACGACAGTTACAAGGAACGTTCCCGACTATGCTCTTGCGATAGACAGAGGCGAACTTAAAGTCAACGAAGGCTACACCCTCAGGAAGATGAACAAGAAAAAGTAATAAAAAAGCAGCCATAAGGAGAATGATGCTCCTTATGGCTTTTCTCTTTGATGTTAATCGATCACTTCTTGTTGGAATTGAAGTAGTTATAGCTGTTTTCTTTTCCGCCTGTTGAAAGATAGGAATAATAAACCAGAACTGATGTAGCATCGCTGGAATCTATCTTCTTATCCTTGTTGATATCAGCAGTGTCGCGGAGTCTTTCCGTAATAACGTTTGAACCGCCTGTGGATACTGATGAATAGTCTGTTAGTATGAGTGTAGCGTCGCTGGAATTTACGAAGCCGTCGAGGTTTACGTCTCCCGGGATGAGACCTGCGGCTTCGAGGTAGGTCTCATAGGCATTTACAGGGTAATTCTCTATATCACCAAGCTTTGCGAAAGCAGATGTGAGAAGGTTCGATTCATACTTGTGGTCCTCACCGATAACGTTGAGCAGTGTTGAGGCTATAGCAACATGACCTGCCTGATTCGGATGTATATCGGTATTTTTGTTCTGCATATTATCGAAGTAATACGCACAGCCGTAGAGTGAAGGCTCATCCTTTGAGGTGAATGTACCGTAAACGTCTGCGGTCTTTATGCCTTTAACGCCGTCAAGCTGACTGCTGAAGCTTGCGAGTATCTTCTCAACAGAAGGTTCAAACTGTTCGAGGACATCTGCATAGGAAGAATAGCTCGTCTTTATAAAGTTCTCATCCAGCTGAAGCGGATCGTAAATGTTCTGAATGATGATCTCGGCATCGGGATTCATTTCCTTGATAGTGTCGCAGATCTTCTGTATATTGGGTATTACAGAGGTCTCTATGACTCTCGGGTACTTATCGGCATTCTTGTCTGTTGAAACGAGGCGAAGGTTTGCTGTAAGTCTTACGAGCATATTGTTGAGAGCGCGCTGATTTGCGATACTGCCCTTTGCATAGCTTGAAAGTGCAGCACGGTCAACGAGCTTGTTAAGGTCGTTGAAAGTTGGCTCTTCAGGGACATCAGCAGCTGTGAAGCCCTCTTTCAGGAGACTTGCGCTTGCAGCGAAATCGAGGATATACTTTATTGCGTACTGTGCAATGTCATTGCCGCCGATAGAGATAAGGAACAGATCTGCGTCCTTGACTGCGGCAGTCTGGTCCTTGTCGAGAGAACCGAGCTGTGCGATGAGATCCTCTGTATCATAGCCTGATACGGCATAGTTTTCAACCGAACCCTTAAGGTAATCGGCGCATAACTGACCGTAGTTGTATTCGCCCTCTGAAAGCGATGTACCTGCGGCGATGCTGTCGCCAAATACTACTATCTTTTTACCGTCTCCGTATTTTTCTGCGGAAGCAGGCATGCATGTTAAAGCAGATAGTGTCAATGCTGCTGCGAGTATTGCAGAGATACTTTTCTTCATGGTCTTTTCCCTCCGTTATAGCTATATTATCAATGAAGCTCTGCTTTTATCACAGAGCTTCATTTTTATCAGTTTTGTGTTGAAACGGGAAGGTGAGTTACTATATTCGCATCAAATTCAAGCAAAGTATTGTAATCATCCATATCAACACCGTTTCCGCGGTTGTGAACGTCAGCCTTATCAAGTGCAGTGTCACTGAGCGGATTCTTTTCAGGATCCGCGAGATACTGATTAAGTGCGTAAGCGTCTGAGAGGTCGAACTTACCGTCCTCGTTAACGTCACCGCAATCGAAATCGCGTGTCTTCTGAACTGATGTAGGTGTTATATCTGCGCCGTTCAGGTCAACGCCTGAATCGATGGTTATAGAATCCTGACTGCTCTGTACGGGTGCGGAAGAAGTTCCTCCCGAACATGATGAAAGCAGGCATACTGCGGAAGCACATGCCATTATGGCAGCTAATGCTCTTGGTTTCATGTTTATCCTCCTGTAATAATATAGTAGGCCTTTATAAGGCGATATCTGTATGTATTTACATTATAGCACATCGTTCATTAATTTACAAGGGATTTTTCAAACTTTTGGCAGAATGGGATGCTTTTACAGAAAAAAGGCAGCCCCGAAGGACTGCCCTTACAGCAATTTATTACTTGTTCTTAACTGCTTCCTTGACTGTCTTTGCGATATTGTCAGCGCTCAGGCCGAATTCCTTAAGAAGTTCAACAGCAGGACCTGAATGACCGAATTCGTCGTTTACGCCGATCTTGACAACAGGAACAGGACAGCATTCTGTAACTGCCTCTGCAACAGCTGAACCGAGTCCGCCGATGATGCTGTGCTCCTCAGCAGTAACGATAAGACCTGTCTCCTTTGCACACTTGCAGATGAGTTCCTTATCGAGAGGCTTGATAGTGTGGATATTGACAACTCTTGCAGAGATGCCGTCAGCTTCGAGAGCCTTTGCAGCTTCGAGAGCTTCGTTAACCATAAGACCTGTAGCAACGATAGTAACATCCTTGCCGTCCTTCATAACAACGCCCTTGCCAAGCTCGAACTTGTAGCTTGCAGCGTCATTGATAACAGGTACTGCAAGACGTCCGAATCGCATATAAACGGGACCGTTGAAATCGAGAGCAGCCTTTACAGCAGCCTTAGCTTCAACATCGTCGCAGGGATTGATGATAGTCATACCGGGGATAGTACGCATGAGAGCGATATCCTCGTTGCACTGATGTGTAGCGCCGTCCTCACCGACAGAGATACCTGCATGAGTAGCACCGATCTTTACATTGAGGTGTGGGTAGCCGATAGAGTTTCTTACGATCTCGAAAGCTCTGCCGGCAGCGAACATAGCGAATGTGCTTGCGAAAGGTATCTTGCCTGTAGTTGCAAGACCTGCTGCAACGCCCATCATGTTAGCCTCTGCGATACCGCAGTCGAAGAAACGGTCGGGATAAGCCTTCTTGAAAATACCTGTCTTTGTAGCAGCAGCGAGGTCAGCATCGAGGACAACAAGCTCCTTGTATTCTTCTGCAAGCTCCTTAAGAGCTTCGCCGTAGCTTTCTCTGGTAGCCTTTTTAATGATATCTGCCATAGTATTAGTCCTCCAATTCCTTTAACTGTGCGCTGAGCTCTGACATTGCCTGATCGTACTGTTCCTTGTTAGGAGCTGTACCGTGCCAGCCGACCTGATTTTCCATGAATGAAACGCCCTTGCCCTTTGTAGACTTCTGGATGATAGCAACAGGCTTGTCTGTTATCTTTTCAGCAGCCTCGAAAGCCTTGTCGATGCTGTCGAAATCGTGAGCGTCCATAGTGATAACGTGCCAGCCGAAAGCAGCGAACTTGTCTGTTATAGGCTCAGGTGAACATACCTCTGTGATAGGTCCGTCTATCTGAAGTCCGTTATTGTCAACGATAGCAACGAGGTTGCTGAGGCCGTAGTGAGCTGAGAACATAGCAGCTTCCCATACCTGACCTTCTTCGATCTCGCCGTCGCCGAGGATAGTGTAGACCTTGTATGACTTGTTGTCTATCTTACCTGCAAGAGCCATACCTGCAGCAGCAGAGATGCCCTGTCCGAGAGAACCGCTGGACATGTCAACGCCGGGGATGTGGATGCAGGGATGTCCCTGGAGAAGTGCGCCGATGTGACGGAGCGACTTGAGCTCATCCTCTGGGAAGTAGCCCTTCTGAGCGAGCACTGAATAAAGTGCGGGAGCAGTGTGTCCCTTTGAGAGAACGAGACGGTCTCTGTCGGGATCCTCGGGATTCTTTGGATCAACATTCATCTTGTTGAAGTAAAGGTAAGTAAGTGTGTCGCTGATCGAGAGTGATCCGCCGGGATGACCTGATTTAGCGTTATAAGTGCCTTCGATAACGCCCATTCTGACTTTGCAGGCTATTTTCTGCAGATTCTTTTTTGTAGCTGAGTCCATATTAACCTCCAGTTTTATTTTATTATCAGACGGCTAAGCCGTATTTTATGATAATTCATAATGATCGGACTATAATGTCCGTATTTAATTGTATCGCAATTTATGAAAAAAAGCAATACCTTTTTTGCTGAAAATGAATCAGTAAGCAACAAATCATTGGAATTACGTTTACTTGACGCATTTATCGATGATATATTCAATGAGTTCCGCAACAGCACCGTCGTCGTTGGTATGTTCAAGCACGAGGTCTGCGCTGCTTTTGACAACTTCCTCGGCATTTGCGGGACAAGCTCCCAGATCGGCAGTTTTTATCATTTCCAGATCGTTGTCGAAATCGCCTATCGATACGAAGGTGAAGCCCTCCATACCGTCGAGAGTGCGGTATTGTTCAAGAGCCGAACCCTTGCTGACTCCGAGAGGGAGCATTTCAAGGAAAATGTCCGAAGACTTTACAAAATCGGCGTATTTATCGCATCCAAGCTGTCTGACCGTAAGCTCCATGAGTCCCACATCCTCGGGTGCAAGTGAGAACAGCACTTTAAGCCAGCCGCCGTCCTCGATATCGGGAAGCTCACGGTATATGGGGACTATGTTGCAGATACGTGTATGAAGCTGCTGATACTCGGTATTGCTGAATACATATGTACCGTCGGTCTTAAGCACCTCTCCGCCTGCCTGCGGCATCCTTCCGAGAAGCTCTATTGCCATTTCCTTAGCCTTATCGGGCAGGGGATGAGTGTAAAGAGTCTTTCCGCTGACGTAGTCGTGGATAGCTGCGCCGTTGTACATGATAACGGGCATATCCAGTTCAAGCATAGCTACGTACTGCTGGAAAGCCTGAATAGTACGTCCCGTAGCCACGGTGAAGTGTCCGCCGAGACTGCGGAAGCGGTCGATAGCTTTGCGGTCGGTATCGGTTATCTGCTTTTTCGAGTTCAGCAGGGTGCCGTCCATATCGCTGAGGATGATGACTTTTGAAATATCTTCAAACAAGGTATCACATCTTTTCTAATTTGTTGAGGACCGACACGAAGTAGTCGGGAAGGTCGCTTACGAACTCCATATACTCCTCTGTAGTCGGGTGGATGAAGCCTATTTTACGGGCATGGAGACACTGTCCCTCCAGTCCCTTGTAGGGCTTTCCGTAGACATCGTCCCCGAGTACGGGATGACCGATGTAGGATAGGTGGACACGTATCTGATGAGTACGTCCCGTTTCAAGGCGAAGCTTTACGTGAGCGTATCCGCCATACTGCTTTATCACTGAGTAGTGAGTTACGGCATTGCGCGAATTTTCGGTAGTTACGCACATTTTCTTGCGGTCTGTCTTATGGCGTCCGATAGGAGCGTCAACAGTACCTTCGGGTTCCTTGAAGTAACCGACAGCAACAGCTTCGTATTCTCTTGTGAAGCTGTGTTCCTTTATCTGTTCCGCAAGGTGAAGGTGGGCACGGTCGTTTTTAGCGACTATGAGAAGTCCGCTGGTGTACTTGTCTATGCGGTGGACTATACCGGGACGTATGACTCCGTTGATGCCTGAAAGGCTGTCTCCGCAGTGGAACAGCAGCGCGTTCACGAGAGTTCCGCTGTAGTTTCCGTGGGCAGGGTGTACCACCATACCTTTCGGCTTGTTAACAACGAGCAGGTCGCTGTCCTCATAGACGATATCCAGCGGTATATCCTCTGGTACGGCATCCATAGGCTGAGGTTCGGGAAGAGTGACTGTCACAGCTTCTCCGCCTTTCAGCTTGTAGTTCTTGCTGACTGCTTTTCCGCTTACCAGTACTGCAGAATCAGCGATAAGGTTCTGAACGGCGGAGCGTGTAAGCTCGGGGATGTTCTCGGAGATATACTTATCTATTCTTGTTCCCGCAGTTTCGGCGGGAGCAGTAAGCTCTATGATATCACTCATTTTTCTCCGCCTTTGCTTTTTTCGGTTCGATGAAAAGTACGTATATTATAGCCAGAATACATGCCACGGTCACATAGATATCCGCAACGTTGAAGATAGCGAACCTGAACAGCTTCAGCTCGAACATATCAACAACATAACCGAAGCGTATCCTGTCGATGAGGTTGCCGATGCCGCCTGCAATGAACAGAGCTATGACGAATGAGAGAAACTTCGCATTCTTTTTATATGCAATGAACATACCGATCACAGCGGCAGCGATCACTATAGAAGTGAAGCCGATAAGGAACCATCTCTGTCCCGACATGCTTCCGAAAATAGCGCCTGTATTTTCGAGGTAAGTAAGGTCGAATATCTTTGTATCGCCGAACTTGATGAAATCCATACTGCCGACGGGCATAAGTGAATGAACAGCCCAGTATTTGACTATCTGGTCTGCGGCAATAAGGATCGGTATAAGTAGTATCAGAAATATTATCACAGGGATATCCTTTCAAATAATATGCCTGCTGTCTGATGCGGCAGCAGGCTTTTCGTTGATTTTCTGATGAGAGCAGCGCTTATTCAGCGTCCTCTTCAAATGCATTTCCTGCCTCAGCTTCAGCGGCAGCTGCAGCAGCGGCTGCTTCTTCCTCTGCGGCAACAGCAGCAGCGATCTCTTCAGCAGTCTCTACCTCAGGCTCTGCGCCTGTAGCTTCAGCGAAAGTCTCGGGCATTGAAGAAATGAGTTCGAGGTGGCTCTTGTACATGTCGAACAGACTCTTCTTGAAGTCTGCGACCTGCTGCTGCGCCTCAACGAGAGCAGTTTTCTCCTTAGCGATCTCAAGGCGGTTCTTCTCCATTGCCTCAGCGTGCTGACGGACAGCCTCGTCCTCAAGCTCATCAGCCTTAGCCTGAGCTTCTGCAAGGATCTGCTTAGCCTTTTCGTTAGCCTCATCAATTACCTGATGACCCTGCTTCTGAGCGCCGAGAAGAGCATCCTTAAGGGCATCCTCGTCCTTCATATACTCTCTTACCTTGTCTGCAAGTATCTGGATCTTGTTGTTAGCTTCTATACGGTCGCGTTCCATTTCATCCAGTTCAGCTTCGAGCTGGGAGAGAAATTCGTCGATCTCCTCCTGCTTATAGCCGAATGCAGCCTTTTCAAATCTTTTATTTCTTACATCTTTTGAAGTAATCATAACTATTCACCTCTATACATATTTTCGCAGATTTATGTGTATACGGCCTTTACGGGTAAGACCGTCTATACCTGAAAGAATAAATCTTCCGCATCCTCGTATCGACAGGATATCGCCTTCTTTGAGCTCGTGAGAGACCGAAGTGACGGTAAAATGGTTGATATCCACTTTTTCGCCGCGGATAAGGTCCGCTGCATTGGAGCGGCTGATATTTGCCGCAAGTCCGACAATGCAGTCGAGACGCATTGAAGCGACTGTTCCGCCTATTTCCTTGAATTCCTGTTCATGTTCCAGTACAAAGGGCTGTTCATCGGTGATCCTGACGCCGATCCTGCCAATCTTGCTTACGGATGACATAATATCCTTAGCGGCAATTTCGGTGACAAAGGCCTGCGCATTGCCTTCGTCGGTAATAATATCTCCGATGACCTCGCGCTTCAGTCTGAGAGCCATGAATGAACCGAGAAAATCGCGGTGTGTGAGCTTGTCCTCTTTGCGAAAAGTGAAAGTAAGACAGACCATAGGGAACTCGTCCATAATGAAGTCCTGACAGTAATCGGGATAGAAAGCGAGCATTTTACGTCTTGCGCCGTCATAGCCGCCGTAGAGCGTATAACACATACCGCCTGCATTCCGTCTGCACCAGGCTTCAGCTTCGGCACACTGCCGTTCGTCGAGGAAGGGTGAGAATACAGCGCATCCGTTTCTCTCACTTTGTGAAAGAAGGTCGCTGAGTCTTGCTGAGAAAAGCTTATCCGAAAGGGGATCCATCAGATAAATACGCCGTTGTTTTCGAGTTCGCCCACGAGGTCTTCACCGATAAAGCCAACGTTGTAAGGAGTTATGATATAAGTAAGGTTAGCAACGGGCTTGAGGCTTCCGCCGTTAGCGTAAGCAACACCTACGAGGAAATCGATGATTCTTCTCTTGTTTTCGGGAGAAGCAGTCTCGAGGTTGAGAACAACAGTCTTCTTAGCGATAAGGTGATCGGCGATCTGCTTTGCATCTGTGAAAGCGGAAGGCTTAACAAGAACTACCTGAAGCTGAGCAGTTGTCTGGATATTAACTACCTTGTTGCGTCTGTTAGGCTCTGCAACGGGCTCTTCACGCTCAACTGCGTTAGTCTGAGCAGCATATGCAGCCTGACGCTGTTCAACTCTTTCAGCTCTTTCGCTTCTCATAGGAGTATCGGCATAATCCATGTCCTCATCCTCGGCAGCGAAGAAGAAGTCCTTAAGGTTGTCAAAAATTTTCATAATAAATAATCTCCGTTTCTCCGCACATTTTCTATATCGCTGATCTGCCCTGCGGTAGGCAGTTCACACGAACCCCTGAGAGGGAAGTTCCCTGTATTCAGAGGATTTTGTGGGATACTTACAGCTATGCCGTTTCAGGCATTTTTTGTTCCGTAGTCTCTTGCACCGAAAAGGCCGGTGCCGATCCTTACGATAGTAGAGCCGTGCTGAATGGCTTCTGCGTAATCATGAGTCATGCCCATAGAAAGCTCGTCCATGGAAATGCCACTGATATTTCTGTCTTTTATATTGTTGAATAGCTCCTCCATTTTTCCGAGGAAGATATCTCCGTCGGAGGGGGGAGGGATAGTCATAAGACCTTTTACCCTGATGCCTTCGAGCTGAGCGAGCTGTTCAAGGAGGGGGACAAGTTCAGAAGGAGAGACACCGCTTTTCGAGTCTTCACCGCCGATATTGACCTCGCAGAGAACGTCCATAGTCTTGCCGTGGATAGCGGCGAGACGGCTTATCTCAGTTCCGAGTTTAAGGCTGTCCACTGACTGTATCATGGTCATAGGTTCTATGATGTATTTTACTTTATTGGTCTGCAGATGGCCGATAAAATGGACTTCAGCAGAGGGATCATAGCTTTCCTGCTTTGAAAGGAACTCCTGAACGCGGTTCTCACCGAGGAGTCCGATGCCGAGGCTTACTGCGTAATTGACAGCCGCAGGTGAGACTGTTTTGGTAACAGCCATGATACGCGGCATAACGCCGCCGCGGTACTTGTCCGCAGCTTCAGCGGCATTTTCTTTTATGACCCGAAGGTTTTCGCTGATATATCCGAACTCATTCTTCATCTGCTTCAACACCTTCAATCAGAATATTGTCATAAAGAGCGAGATAGCTTTTATCGTTGTCGTGTGTTTTCGAGAGGACGTAATTGCTTCCCTCGAATTTGACATCGATCTTCTTGAATTCTACCTGTTCGCCCTTCATTATGTAAACTCCCTTGCAGTTTACGGTCTTTTCCGAGACCTCACCGCTTTCGGGGTCTGTTACTGTTTCGGTAACGTCGGCGAAGCGTATCGCATCACGGGGAACTTTAAGTCCCTGAACGTCATTCTTGATGAGTTCTGCTGTTTCGGTGCGGTGCTGAACGAGGTCATAGTTGAATGCACTGCACTCTATAATGAATATACTTCTTGCAGGGTCGCCCTCATCGCGTATATTCTTTATGACAGCGTCGTATGTATCGCTTCCCGAATCGAATCTGAGCTTGACAGATTCGCCGATATTGTATTCTTTTTTTGAGTTGTCAATAACTCCTGCAAGGTACCATCCGTAGCCTTCGATGAGTTTTCCGACCACTGTTTTATCTGTACTTCTGCGGTCGGTGATCTTTTCGATCTCTCTTATGGATATGGTATTTATGCTGTCGGGACCGAGTTCAAACTCATAGCCGTCCGCATAGCTTGCGAAATAGGCTGAACGAGAGGATTTGATCTGTTCCTTCGGCTTTACGGAACTGACCTCGAGCTGAGCGAGTTCCTCGTTGATATCAGAGATCTGTTTTGAGAAATCCGTAACTTCTCCTGTAATTATCTGATAGGTACTCATATCAACGATAAGGTCATCCATAAGATTTTTAAGCTCGGGATAATTTTTCATATCGCGGCAGTAGATAAGGCTGCGGTAGCTTTCCTCTATATTAGCGGAAAGGCTTGCGGGCTGGGCTGACTGGAGCGTTCCCGGGTTCTGTATTTTTTTAAGAATCTCAAGTCTTCTTGTAAGCCCTGCCTTTTCTCTGTTCACGCTGATCTGTTCATCTGTTGGATAGACCTGAGCGATAACGGTATTGATACCGAGCTTTCCACCGTCTGCGACGTTATAGCTCAGAACGCCGTCTCCGCTGTAGGTAAGCACTTCTTCATCGCGGATAAACACGCCCTTGAATTCTTTGGAAGAGTGGGCTTCTGCCATAAGGGCGACAACTGTTTCTGCTTCGCGGTTGCGGAAGAAATTCACTGCGATACTTATAAATACTATTATTATAAGGATGAGCACAGCATCGCGAAGGAGTCTTATAGGCAGGATGCTATCCGATCTGTTTACGCGCATCAGATCACCGTCTTATTCGCTTTTCTCCGAAGCGTCAAGAATAGAAACCGACTTTGCAGGTATAATAGTTGAAATTGCGTGCTTATAAACGAGCTGCTGCTTACCGTCGCAGTCGAAAATAGCAACATAGCTGTCGAAACCTCTTACCATTCCCTTGAACTGGAAGCCGTTAGTGAGGATAATAGTAACGACGATACGTTCTTTTCTGCACTGGTTGAGAAAAACGTCCTGCAGATTGATAGTTTTGTTCATACACATTCTCCGTTCTTCAATATATTCGGGTGTGCAGCCCACAGACCTGACGAGCGTCGGGACGCAATACGTCGGGTATATAGAAATACACACAATACATTATATCATATATTTCTGTAATTTGCTATAGTATTTTTTGATTTTTGAAAAATTTCATTCTTTTTACTAAAATCTTCGGTCATGATCCACCTGATACGCTCATTTCTTCTAAACCATGTAAGCTGTCTTTTGGCGTATCTTCGTGTTTCTTGTTTTATTTTGTCGATACATTCCCAGAGTTCAGCCTGTCCCTCGAAGTAGGGAATGAGTTCCTTGTAGCCGATAGCGTTGGCGGCTGTCTTCATGCCGCTCTGCTGCCAGAGCTCCCTTGCTTCCTCCACGAGACCTGCCTTAAGCATCTGATCCACACGGAGGTTGATCCTTTCGTAGAGTATCGCTCTGTCCGTGGAGTTAAGACCGATGATGAGACTGTCATAGGGACTCTCCTCGCATCTGCTCTCGGCTTTCAGGTCGCTGAACTTCCTGCCCGTTACGTGTATGACTTCAAGGGCGCGTACAACTCGTATGGTGTTGTTCATATGCATGGAAGCGGCGGCTTCGGGATCCTTTTCAAGAAGCTCGGCGTACAGGACGTCATTTCCCTGAGTTCTTGCGATATCGTAGAGGGACTGCCTGTAGGCTTCGTCGTTCTT
Source organism: Ruminococcus sp. XPD3002 (assembly GCA_900119535.1). Taxonomy (GTDB): domain Bacteria; phylum Bacillota; class Clostridia; order Oscillospirales; family Ruminococcaceae; genus Ruminococcus; species Ruminococcus flavefaciens_H. The sequence continues at coordinate 212,884 of FPJT01000004.1, read as the reverse complement.
TACTTCCGAGAAGCGGACGTTGTCAAGGAGCGAATCGATGTAAAGTCCCGTACCGCCGACGATAATCGGCAGTTTACCGCGGCTGAGTATATCACGGATACATTCGTTTGCGAGCTTCACATACTCTGCGGCACTGAAAGAAACGTCCCTGTCCAGAAAGCTGATGAGGTGATGAGGTATGCCCTGCATCTCTTCTTTAGTGGGTTTTGCTGAGGCGATATCCATACCCTTGTATATCTGCATGGAATCCGCAGAAACTACCTCTCCGCCGTATTCCTTTGCCAGTTCTATGCCGAGAGCGGTCTTTCCCGAAGCGGTGGGACCGACTACCGCAAGGACAAAGGGTTTGTTATTCTTTTCGTTCATTATCAGTTTCTCCCGACTGTATGAGCTTTTTCTTTCTGCGCCTGTTATGTATTAAATAAACCACGCCGAATATGGTCATTGCTATAAAAAGTATCCACGGTTTGATATCATCCAAAGGTCCGAGTTTGTAGCTTAGTTCTTCTCCGTCTGCATAAAGATTATATGGAGATCTCCTCATAAATACAGGCGTTATATGCTTTTCTTCTGTGATACCGAGGATATTTCCGTCCTTGTCACAGTAAGCCACCTTTATATACGGAAGCTCCTTAAAGAGGTCTGACCAGTCTTCAAAACCGATCTTATTATGAGACTGTGCAGGATCTATCCTGTCTCCGGTATAATAGAGATCAGCGTTGAACATCAGGCTTTTGTAACCGTCCTTGTCATACTGTGCGATCTCACAGGTGTGGTCAACTCCAAGAAGATCCTCATAGTCTATATTTGTCTTTCTTACCTTGTTCCAATCACCTTTCGCAAGAACATCCGCAAATACTGTGCCTTCAGGCATTTTTCCGAGATTAAGATAAAGAAGCTGGGTGGAGCTGGCGCTTATCATAATCCTGCTTATGATCCATAAGACAACGAATCCCAAAAGAACAAGATATACTGCTTTGAATACTACTGAAAAAACTTTGGATGATCGTTTCATGATAACCTCCTGATTTATTGCTTTTTGCTCTCGGTTTCTTCTTCCTCCTCAGCTTCCTCAACTATCTGAGTCGGCTCTGACACAAAATTATCGTAAACTGTTACTATTGTTTTGGCGCAGATGGATGCCGCAAGAACTCCCGGAACGAATGCAAGGGCGAATACCATAGCTGCACGAACGAACTTGTTTTTACTTTTTACTATATCGGGACGTTTGATAAACAGTGACATTATTCCGATAAATGCCACTGCAAAGCAAGCCAGTGTATACCACATCTTTTCGCTGATATGGAAATGCATCGGGGGATTCTCCTTTCCGTCAGGTTCTTTTGAATTGGTGGTCGATATTGTATTTGGTCATGGTGAACATGACAGGTCTGCCGTGAGGGCAGTGTCTTATTTTCTCGTCGTAGCAAACCTGTTCCACAAGGGCCTTCATTTCCTCGGGAGTGTTCTTGTCGTTGGCTTTTATAGCCGATTTGCAGGCAACTGTGTGGAGGATATCGTCCAGCGCTCCCGACTGCGGATCGTGCTTGTGAAGGCGGAGATTGTTTGCAACTTCGCAGATTATCTCCTCCATATCCAGTTCCATTATAAAGGTTGGGACTGCCGTAGCTACGATGCAGGGACGCTGTGTGAAATCGAATGTGAATCCCATATCTGCAAGAAGCTCCTGATTGTTTTCCATAGCGTCTATCTCCTCTGCTGTAAGGAGAACCTTGATGCCGTTCAGGAGAGTCTGGCTGTACTGTCGGCAGTTGCGGCTTTTCAGACGCTCGAAAATGATACGTTCGTGGGCGGCGTGTTTGTCAATGATTATCATTTTGTCGCCGCTCTCGGCAATGACGTAGAGTCCGAATGCTTCGCCGATTATGCGTATATCTGGGAATTCCTCGTGGAGCCTGTCCTCGGGAGAACTCTGCTTTACAGGTTCGGGTGCGGAATGGACGGGCTGTTCAAAGGACTTTGAGCTGAGATATCTGAATCCCTCTACCTGTACAGGAGGTTCGGTGTGAACAGGTTCTGACGGTGCAGGGATAGTCTCCTTGTGTGCAACGACAACATCGGGACGGCCGAAGTCCTTGAAGGCTTCTATTCCTACGGTCTCAAGTACCTCATCCGCATCGTTTTCTGACGGAGATCCCGAAGGAGTTTCTGCCGCAGGAGTGAAAACCTCATGCTTTACAGGTTCGGAAGGTGCGGACTGCGGAACAACTGCGGCGGACGGAGACTCTGCAAGAGCCTGTTCGGCCTTTGGGATGTCCTCTACGGGAGTGAACATGAATTCCTGCTGTGCAAGCTCCTGAGGCTCTTCCGCAGGCTTGGTCCAGTCTACTTTGGGCTTCAGCTCGAACTCGTAGATAAGTCCGTTTTTCATCAGTGCGTCCTTGACCGCGAAGAAAACCGCATCCGAGACAGTTTTCTCGTCGGTGAACCTGACTTCCGCCTTTGCAGGGTGTATGTTTACGTCCATAGCGGAAGGGGCGAGGTCTATCATGAGTATGCAGGCAGGGAATTTGCCTGTCATTATCATGTTGGTATAGGCGTTTTCAAGGGCAGAGGAGCAAAGGCGTGTGCGGACGTATCTGCCGTTGACAAAGAAGTTCTGGAATGCTCTGTTGTTGCGTGAATACAGCGGCTTTACAACGTATCCGCTCACCTTTACGCTGTGGTACTCGTAGTCTACGGGGATGAGGTCACGGGCAAAATCACGTCCGTAAACGGCATAAACGGCGGAAAACAGCTCTCCGTCGCCTGCCGAGCTGAACTCCATACGGTTATCGCGTATGAGCTTGAAAGCTACATCGGGGTGAGAGAGAGTTATCTTCTGCATTATCTGGCTTACCGCATTTGCTTCGGTAACGTCCTTTTTCATGAACTTCGCCCTTGCAGGCACATTGTAGAACAGGTCACGTATAATTATCGTAGTTCCGTCGGGACAGCCGCCCTTTTCGTGGGAGACTTCATTGCTGCCCTCGATAGTATAGAGAGTACCGTACATTTCGTCCTTTTGCTTGGTCATTACCTCAACTCTTGCAACGGCGGAAATGGAGGCGAGAGCTTCACCTCTGAATCCGAGAGTGTTGATGTTGTCAAGGTCGTCCTTTGAGACTATCTTGCTTGTAGCGTGACGGAGAAAGGCGGTAGGTACATCCCCGAAAGCCATGCCGCAGCCGTCGTCACTTACACGCATATAGGTAGCTCCGCCGTTTTTTATCTCGACGGTAACGTGCCTGGCGCCTGAGTCTATGGAGTTCTCCACAAGCTCCTTTATTACCGACGAGGGACGTTCTATAACTTCACCTGCTGCGATAAGTTCCGATATTTCCTTGCTTAGTACGTTTATTGGCGGCATAGTTTTCTCCTTTCGGTTATTTGCAGTGTTGCCTGTATGTGACGTTCAGCGTGCTGAGCGGTAACGGACAGAAGTTCCGATACCGCTGTTGTTATCAGTTTATGGCTTTTTACCATGTGCGGAGTATATCAAGCATATTCTGTGAATTGATCTCCTGGTCTTCAAGCTCTTTTTTCGCATTTGCGCCTATTATTATCTTGAAACGCTTCTTCTTGCCGTCCTCAGTGAACTTTATGTCCGTATTGTATGCCTTTGAGAGCAGTATCCTGCTGAAATGCATGGACTGCACATCGGAGCGTGAGATAGTATGGAATGTAACGGTATTTTCCGCAACTATGCTGAGAAGCGACATTACTACAACGAAAAGAGTGTTATTGTCGTCGGAAAGTGCCGCATATCCCCAGCGGACGTTTTTGTTAGAGGCGAGAAATCCCGAAAGGTCGGTCATTGTGATGTATATGGGAGAGTGATAGCTTACGCCGAATCTTCCGAGGTAATCCTCCATTTGTTCGCGGTTTATCTTGGCTGTAGACATAGTGTTGACCTCCTGTCAGTTATTGATTATTTTCAGCATATCCTGAAGCAGACTGCGGCATTCTGCATCGGAGAGTTCGTCTATATTGGTGCGTTCAAGCATATCAAGTGCGGATTCACGGCTAACTGCGCCGAAGCTTATCTGTCCGCTGTTGTCGGAAGGTGCGTTTGCGGCTTCGGAGCGGTGAGCGGCTTCCATTTCTTCAAGAAGCTCCCTTGCACGGTTGACTACCTTTGCGGGAAGTCCCGCAAGCTTTGCAACGTCCACGCCGTAGCTTTCGTCCACTCCGCCGCGGACTATCTTTCTGAGGAAGCGGATAGTACCTCCGTGCTTGTTTACGGCTATACTGTAGTTCTTCACGCCGTCAAGTTCGTTCTCAAGACCGATGAGCTCGTGATAGTGGGTAGCAAAAAGCGTCTTGCAGCCGAGTTTCTTGCTGCTGCATATATGCTCCGCAACTGCACGGGCGATGCTTACACCGTCGAATGTGGAAGTACCTCTGCCCACCTCGTCCAGTATGACAAGACTTTCGGGGGTAGCGTTTTTGAGGATGTCCGAGACCTCGCTCATTTCGACCATGAATGTGGACTGACCTGCTGTAAGGTCATCGGAAGCTCCTACACGGGTGAATATCTTGTCCACTACGGATATCTTGGCAGAATCCGCAGGTACGAAGCAGCCTATCTGAGCCATGAGGACTATAAGTGCGGTCTGACGCATATACGTGGATTTACCCGACATATTAGGACCTGTTATTATAGCCATCCTGTCGTTCTTTGTGTCTATGTAAGTATCGTTAGGCACGAACATCTCGTCCTTAAGCATAAGCTCGACAACGGGGTGTCTGCCTGCCTTGATATCGATAGAGCCGTCAATGGCGATATCAGGCTTTACGTAGTTATTTCTCAGTGAAACGTCCGCAAAGGAGCAGAGAACATCCACCGCAGCCACAGCGGAAGCGGTCTTCTGTACAGCTTCGAGCTTGGTAGCAAGGAAATCACGGACCTCTGCGAATATATCCGCTTCAAGGGAGAGAGCCTTGTCCTTTGCACCGAGTATCGAGTTCTCGGCGTTTTTCAGCTCCTCGGTGATGAAGCGCTCTGCGTTGGCAAGAGTCTGCTTGCGTATCCAGCCTTCTGGGATGAGGTCATAGTAGGAACGTGTAACTTCAAGATAGTATCCGAAAACACGGTTGAATCCTATTTTCAGGTTCTTGATGCCTGTAGCTTCTTTCTCGCGCTGTTCTATCTCGTCGATAATGCTCCTGCCGTTGTTCATGATATGGCGGAGACTGTCAAGCTCCTCGTTGAAGCCTTCACGGATAACACCACCGTCCTTTACGGATACGGGAGGCTCGTCCATAATAGCATTTTCCACCAGCTTGACTATTTCATCGAGAGTTGATATCTCGCTGTTGAGCCTGGTGAGCAGCTTGGAATTGTCAAGCTTTTCGAGTTCCTGTTTCAGCATGGGAAGCTGAAGGGCAGTAGCGGAAAGTGCCTTAAGGTCACGGGGATTTGCGGACTTGTACATTACTTTGGTCATAAGTCGCTCCAGATCGTATACACGGTCCAGAAGGTCCGATATATCGGCGAGTACAACAGATTTTTTATAGAGTGCGTCCACGGCATCCAGGCGTTCGATTATCCTTGCGGGACTCTTAAGGGGCTGTTCTATCCAGTTTTTCAGCAGACGGCGTCCCATAGAGGTCTTTGTGGAATCGAGAACCCATAAAAGTGAGCCTTTCTTCTCCTTGTTCCTGAGAGTCTCGGTAAGTTCGAGATTGCGCCTTGCATTCAGGTCCAGTCCCATATAGGCGTCACCGTTGAGAAGCTCTATAGAAGTGAATCGTGATACGGAAGTCTTCTGCGTATCACGGATATAGTCGAAAAGACCGCATACAGCAGCGCAGTCCGCACCGTTCTCGGATATGCCGAGCATGGAAACTGAATCGACTCCGAACACCTCGGTCACTATATCCCTGCGCTGTTCGGGAGAGAAGCATACGCTGTCACGGAGAGTTACCGCACAGTCAAGACGTACTTTCACGAACTCGGCAACGGTCTTCATAGAGAGGAAGCTCTCGGGGAAGATTATCTCGGCAGGCTGACAGCGTGAAAGCTCGTTTATAACGCCAGCCTCCATGTCCTTGCCCTCGTAGAGACTGAGTGCAGCCTCACCTGTTGAGATATCTGCCGAAGCCACACCGCAGGCATGGTTTTCTTCGTCGTAGAAGATACTGCATATATAGTTGTTTCTGCCGTCGTCGAGCATACTGCTCTCGGTGAGCGTACCGGGAGTTACAACACGTATAACATCACGTACAACAATGCCCTTTGTTTCTGCGGGATCGGTTAGCTGTTCGCAGACAGCTACCTTGAAGCCCATATCTATAAGGCGCTTGATATACATATCAGCCGCATGATACGGAACTCCGCACATAGGGGCACGTTCTTCAAGTCCGCAGTCTCTGCCTGTAAGGGTAAGCTCCAGCGCTTTAGAGACGATGACAGCATCATCGAAGAACATTTCGTAGAAGTCTCCGAGGCGGAAGAACAGGATACAGTCCTTATACTTATCCTTTACCTCGAAGTATTGCTGCATCATAGGTGATATTTTACTTCTGTCTATCTCCATGGGTTCAGCTCCTTTAGCTAAAGATTATGTGTTTAACGAATGTTTCAGGAAATACAGTATAAAAGCAGCCGCAATGGCGCCACATGTCAGAACACCGACCATTATCCATTGTCTTTTCTGGACGTTTTCGTAGGAATCGCCGTTATCGTCAATTAGTATACCGCATTGTTTTGCCCAGTTTACGAGTTCGATGCAGCCGTCGCAGGACTTGCTGACAGTGGCTATTACTTTTCCGCCTGATATTATCTTAAGGTTGTTCAGTGAAGCACGTCTTATCTCGGTGATATCGCTGTGGTGATAGGTTTTTTTGTTTATGGTGATACTGTCACCGTTGACCTCTGCGATTATCTTCTTTTTCATCAAAGCAACAGTTATCGTGTTGCATATCACAAGGATGAGCATCGTTGTGAATACTATTAACCTGAAAGGGTTCGAGCCCTGTTCATGCGATAAGGTGCGTATAATAAGCGGCACTGTACAGGCTATCAGCAGATAGCTTACTGAATCCGTATTCTTTATGTTTTCCTTGGAGTGCCTTACTGCGAACTGATAGGGCACTTCACCGGGTACATCTGATGTGATAGCGTTGTTTACTTCGCTTATTCTTTCAAATATTTTTCTGTTTTCATCCATAGCTTTATTTTATCAGCCGCAGCCGCCGCATGTAGAGCAGCTTCCTGTACATCCCTGTGAAGGCTCACATGTCTCCGGATCCTCGCCGTTAGCGCACATAGTGATTATCTGGTTCATATTGTTGACCAGTGATTCGAGTGCGTTCTGAGCGCCTGTGAATACGATCATATTTCTGTTGGACATTATCTTCTGATAATTGCCCTTGATGCCCTGATCGAGCTCCTTGATGCGGTCGGTATCCTTATCCTCCTTGCACATCTCCTTGTTGAGCTCGCTTCTCATTTCGTCGAAGCCTGTGATAAGAGCCTGAAGCTCTGCATCGTTGTCGTTTGCCTGTTTAGCAAGTGAGTAAGCGATATAACGGTCGTCGTTCTGAAGAGCCTTTCCGAGCTCTCTTGTCATTTCTATAATATCCATTTTAAAATTCTCCTTTAATATTTTATCAGCGTATAAGATCGAGGTAAAGACCGGTCTTTTCCTCGTATGATCCGTCCGAGTGGTATACGTATGAAGTTATCTCACCGTTTGCGTCGAATCTCCATGCACCTACGAAGTCCATACGCTTTATACCCTTTTCTTCAAGGACTTTATCGTAGGTATCGTCATCGTTTTCCAGCGTAAAATCATAGTGGTCGGTCTGTTCAAGAGTGCCGTTTATCCAGTCGCAGTACATGATGCTTGCCGAACCCATATGTCCCCATAACAGGACGAATTTGCCTGTATTTTCATCATAGCAGAAGCTTGTATGTCCGCCGCCGAAGATGCCGAGGTCCTTAAGCTCACATTCCTCATCCACTGTGTAGATGTGTATCTGATAGTCAGCCTCGCAGGTGCCGTACTTGAACAGCAACTCGGGAAGTCCGTCCGCATCAAGGTCACGGAGCGCATATTCTATGCTTGCGTTTCCGTTGTTATCTTTTCCGACCTCTTCAAAAACACGGCTGACCTCAGCCTGATACAGTGCAGGGTACATATCCATGCGTCCGCCTGCGGAAACATTACCGTCAGGTTCGGAGGAAGCAGCAGCTTCGGTCGGTTCAGCTTCGGTCACGTCAGGGAAGGTCTCGGCTTCGGACGAAGTTTCTGCTTCTGTTACGGTTTCTTCGGATGAAGCTGTCTCGGTCGATACAGTTGACTGTGAACTATCGGAAGAAGAGGAGTTTATCGTTCGTCCACAGCCTCCCATTATAACAGTTGTAAAGCACACAAGTGCCAGAAATTTCTTCATTTTATGCGTTTCCTTTCTTTATGCGACCTGTAACAGCCCAGTTCATAGCGTCTGTTATCTCGACATCCACGAACTGTCCGATAAGAGAAGGATCTCCCTCGAATTCAACGATGATGAATTCGTTGCTTTTACCTGTAAGGAAGCCCTGCTTTTTCTTTGAGACATCGTCCGCCAGAACACGCATAGTCCTGCCGATGAAGCGTTTATAGTGCTCTGTGGATATCTCGCGCTGGACTTCAAGGAGTTTACGCATACGCAGTCCCTTTTCCTCATCGGTCACGGGATCGGGCATCTCGGCAGCTTTAGTGCCTGAGCGTTTGGAATATATAAAAGAGTAGATATTGTCATATCGCACTCTTTTTATTATATCAAGAGTAGCCTGAAAATCCTCATTTGTTTCATCAGGGAAACCAACGATGAGGTCGGTCGTGAGTGAGAAATCGGGATCGATGCTGTAGATATAGTCCACGGTCTCGAGGTACTTTTCAGCGGTATAGCGGCGGTTCATTCGCCTGAGAACGTCACTGCTTCCGCTCTGTACGGGAAGATGCAGATGCTTTGCAACCTTATCGCAGGCAAATATAGTGTCGATTAGTTCTCTTGAAGCGTCCTTCGGGTGAGAGGACATGAAACGTATGATGAAGTCGCCCTCGATATCGTTGAGACTTCTGAGAAGCTGAGGAAAGCTTATAGTGTCATCAAGGTCGTTGCCGTAGGAGTTGACGTTCTGTCCAAGAAGCATTATCTCCTTGTAGCCGCTGCGGACGAGTCCCTCAACTTCGGAAATGATATCCTCGGGACGTCTGCTTCGCTCTCTGCCGCGGACGTGAGGAACTATACAATAGGTGCAGAAGTTGTTGCATCCGAACATTATCGGCACGGATGCCTTGAAGGGACTTTCTCTCACCTGTTCGACCTCTGCAGAGAAGTCGTCATATTCCGCTATATCGGCGGCAAATTTTCTGCCGTGGAGCACTTCGAGAAGAAGCTTCGGCAGAGCATTTATCGCGGAAGTTCCCACTACCAGTTCAACCTGCGGATAGGAGCGCTTAATTTTCTCGGCAATATGGCTCTGAGCTGTCATGCAGCCTGCAACGCCGATAATAAGCGAAGGTTTCAGTTCTTTCAGCTTTTTCATGCTTCCGATGATGCCGAAAACTCTGTCCTCGGCGCTTTCACGGACAGCACAGGTGTTGAGTATGATAAGGTCAGCTTCGTTTTCGTTATCCGTGAAGCTGTAGCCTATTTTTTTTAGAACGCCTTTTATCTTTTCTCCGTCCGAAACGTTGAGCTGACATCCGAAGCTTCTTACATAGGCGAGTTTCTGTCCGCCTGACAGCAATTCGGACAGTTCGTTTATGATAAGGGTATTGTCGTTAAGGATAGCGACCACTCCTTTATTTATTATTCCTCATTTAGTTTTCCGCATTATAACAGGCGATTAGTGCGTACTTATTAATTATAACATATTTTATATCCCGTTTCAAGCGTTAGGGCAAAAAAATGCGTATATACAAGACAAAAGGGACACTTCTGAGTCATTGAAACAGAAGCGTCCCGAAAAAAACATATTGTCAGTCTGTTATCAGAACTTGAAAGAAACGGGCAGACGTGATACGATCTGTGCATCGTACTGCTGTATAGTCATGGCATCCATAGCTGATATACCGCCGCCGAATTCGTATACATCTCCGTTATAACGAGCCTGTTTGGAAAGAGGGTACTTTGATGCATTGGCAACGTACTGAAGTATAGCAAGCGCATCGTTTAGAGCGACATTTCCGTCGAGAGTTGCATCGCCGGGCTTATACTTGAACCAGTCGAATTTGTCATCTTCCGGAGAAGGTGCGGTAGGAGGCGGCGGTGCTGTAGGCTGAACAGGCTCTGGTGCTTTTGTGGTGGTAGTAGCTTTTACAGTGGTAGTTGTCGGCTTAACTGTTGTGGTAGTAGTTGGCTTTGTTGTAGTTGTAGTGGTTCTGGTGGTCGTAGTTGTTGTGGCTTTTGTGGTGGTAGTAGTGACCACAGGTGCCTCTATAGCAGTATATTCGAGTTTGTATTTAGTCGCGAATTTTGCTGCAAGTGAATCTTTGGGAGCATATATCTTTGCTGAGGATATAGTATCTTTAGTTCCGATTATCTCGGTATTCATGCCGCTTACGTACAGTTCTCTCAGGCCTGAGTTTTCAAAGGCGTGATTGCCTATGAACTCACAGCAGGCAGGGACCTTTATCCTTGATATTGAACTGCAACTGACAAAAGCGTAAGCCGCAATATATCTGATGCCGTTGGGGATATTTATCTCGGAAAGACTGGTGCAGTTTGCGAAAGCAACTCGTCCTATGGAGGTCACACTTTCGCTGAGGATAACTCTGTGTATCTCCTGACGCTGATTATACCACGGAACATATTCTGCAGTATCCCATGTATACATATCTCCTGAACCGGATATTGTAAGTGTTCCTCCGCTTAGCTCCCATGTCAGGTTTTCACCGCATTTTCCAGAAGTTGCCGTATTTACGGAATCTGCCTCAAGCTGAGGCATGTCTAATTCTGCATTTGCAGACATAGGAGAAATGGTCATAGTTATCCCGAGCGCTGCTCCTAACAGGAGTGATATTGTACGTTTAAACATATTGATTATCCTTTACTATTGAAATAGTCTTCCCCAAAACTCCCTTCAATAAATACATTATATAACAAAATATACAGAATGTCAACAATTTCTTTGAAATTTATTCGGAATTTTTTGTGAAAATAAAAACACTCCAGCCGATAACAGTGGAGTGTTTTTGTGCAAATTATAAAAATTGCCTGTTATAGTATATTGTTTGGACGTTTTACGTCTTAATAATTAAGAAATAGCCTGTAAATTAAATAGCTGACAGCTTATTTCAGGTCTTCAAGATAGGATTCAGGAAGAGAAGTAATCAGCTTGGCATCATACTTCTGTATGGAAAGTGCATCCATAGCGGTTATACCGTCGCCCTTGCAGTAAACATCTGCATTTTCCACTCCCTGAGGACTTATTTCATATTTCTTGCTGTTAGCCACATGCTGAAGTATGAGAAGTGCATCCGCAAGCTCGACTCTTCCGTTTGCGTTGGCATCACCTGCAAGATATACTCCTTCGGTTGCCGAGACTGTAGTTGGTTCAACAGCTGATGTTGTGATAGTTAATGTAGTTGTAACAGGTTCGGTAGTTGTTGCAGGTATAGTTGTTGTAGCCGGGAGCGTTGTAGTGGTTATTGTCGTAGTAGCAGGACTGGCAGAAGTTGTTGTTGGAATTTCTGTTACAGTCGTTGTTACAGGCACTGCTGTAGTAGTCACAGGTACGGTAGTTGTTGTAACAGGAGCCGAAGTAGTAGTAGTTAATGTAGTTGTAACAGGTTCGGTAGTGGTTGCAGGTATAGTTGTTGTAGCCGGAATTGTTGTAGTGGTTATTGTAGTGGTAACAGGCTTGGTGGTATTTGTTGTAGGTATTGTTGTTACAGTTGTTGTAACAGGCAGTACTGAAGTAGCAGGTTCTGAAGGTGCGGTTATCGGAGAGAAGCTAAGCTTGAATCTATTTGCATATTTTTCTGCCTTTGAGCCTTCAGGCGCATATATCGCCGCATTGTTAACTGTAGTTGCTTTATTGACTATTTCTGTATTTGCACCTTCTATCACTATAGACTGAAGTCCCGAATCCATAAAAGCCGAACCTCCGATAGTTACAACTGATGCAGGTATGGTTATCGTGTGAAGCGATGTACACTTATGGAACGAATAGGCTGCAATCATTGTAACTGTAGATGGTATTTGGATGCTTGACAGGTTTGTGCAGCCCGAAAAGGCACATCTTCCTAATTTTGTCAGGCCTTCACTTAGTATGATATTGTTTATTTCTGATGCACGGTCATGCCACGGAACGTACTCTGCCGTCTCCCAAAGGTACATATCTCCCGAACCCGAGATAGTCAGTGTGCCGTCTTTGAGAGTCCATGTAAGGTTATCTCCGCACTTTCCGGAATCGGCAGTATTCAGGCTGTCAGAAGCGGAAATGTGATCGGTGAGGTTTGCAGCCGAAACAGGAATATTAGCGGCAGCAGAGGCGATAAGTGCAGAACAAAGCACTGCAGGTAAAACGATTTTTTTCATATTTTTCTCCTTTACATAATATTATTTGCCGTATATTGGCAAATAATATTATACATCATAATAGATTTCAAGTCAATAAACATTAAATAAAAAATAAAGCGCCCCTGAGGACGCTTTAGTATTATTCATCATTATCATCATAGAAAACGTTGTATGTCACAGCACGGTGACTGTAGGTGCTGAGCACGAGGCCGATGACAACGTACATTGAAAGCATGGCAGTACCGCCGCCGCTGAGGAAGGGAAGCGGAACACCGATAACAGGGGCAACTTTCAGTACCATGCCGATATTCATAAGGCAGTGGGTGAAGAAAAGACCGAAAGCGCCCATGCAGATGAACCTGCCGAGACGGTCGCGTGTGATACGGCTGTCTGCGAAGACCTTAAGGCAGATATAGGCGAGGACAATGAGTACGCCCAGAGAGCCTATGAAGCCGAAAACCTGTCCAACATGAGCGAAAATGAAATCGTTGTGAAGCTCGGGGACGTATATATATTCATCCGAGTTTGCGAAGAGTCCCTTGCCGAAAACACCGCCTGATTTTATCGCAGCAAGTCCGAGGTCCTGTTGATACTCTATGTTTTCGGGATCGGTGCCGGGGTGGAAGAGTATCAGGATACGTTCCTTATGGAACTGGCTGAGGAAATTGAACCACATGACTGCTACGACTCCCGCAATTGCAAAAGGAGCGATAGCAAGGTACTTCCACGATATCTTGGCGGATATCAGCATGAATCCGAAGATAGCCGCGAAAACGATAGCTGTACCGTAGTCGCCCTGCAGTCCGACGATACCGATAGGTATGCCGCCGTGAAGCAGAAGAAGGAGCATGTGGAGCGGTTTGTTCATATCCTCCTCATCCTTGGAAAGGTGGTAGGAGAATGTAAGTATAAAGGCAATTTTCATGATCTCCGAAGGCTGCATACTGATACCGAAGATCTTGATCCAGCCCTGGTCGTCAGCGCCTTCACGCTGATAACCGAGCGATGTGAAGGTCAGAGCCACGAAGCCGATAGAGACAATTGCAAAAAGCGGCCAGAATTTTACCAGCTTGCGGTAATCTATGAATGATATTATAAAAGCGGCGAATACACCCATTCCCATAGAGACGAGCTGGGTTATCCAGTAGCTGTTTCCGACGCCTTCTATCTCGCTGATACCGCTTCTTGCTATCGAGTAGATGAGAAGCGTACTGATAGTGGCGCATATTGTTACAGCAAACAACAGACCTATATCTACACTGTGTTTGCTGACAGATAGTTTTTTAAAGACCGAACTCATTTTTACCTTCCTTTTTGTTCTTTATTTCTGTGTGATAGTTCAGACATTCAGCTGAGTGCTTCCGTCGGACCAGTATTTCCTGTCGAGACTGCGGTACTGTGCAGCAGCGGCGATATGGGGACGGTGTATAACTTCGGAGCCGTCAAGGTCTGCGATAGTTCTTGCAACTTTAAGTATCCTGTCATAGGCACGGGCACTCAGTCCGAGGCGGTCGAATACGCCTTTAAGCATCTGTTCTGCGCTGTCGTCCATGGGACACATCTCCTGAAGCTTATCGGGAGAGATAAGTGCATTGCAGGTTATGGAAGTACCCTTGAAGCGTTCTGTCTGTATTTCTCTTGCGGCAGTTACACGCTTGCGTATCTCTGATGAGGGTTCTTCATGAGCTTTTGAGGAAAGGTCCTCGAACTCCACGGGAGCCACCTCGATATGCAGGTCGAAGCGGTCCAGCAGAGGACCTGATATCTTTGAAAGATAGCCTGCGACCTTTTTAGGCGGACAGATGCATTTTCTCTTTGGATGTCCGAAATAACCGCAGGGACACGGGTTCATAGCACCAATCAGCATGATGGTGCAGGGGTAGGTCACAGTGCCTGAAGCTCTTGCGATAGTAACCTTTCTGTCCTCAAGGGGCTGACGCAGTATCTCCAGTGTACGGCGGTCGAATTCTGCAAGCTCGTCCAGAAAGAGGACGCCGTTATGGGCGAGTGAGACCTCTCCGGGATGAGGTACAGTACCTCCGCCTGCAAGACCTGCGGAGGAGATAGTGTGGTGAGGCGCTCTGAAGGGACGCTTTGTTATTATCGGTTCATTGGGATCAAGAAGTCCCGAAATGGAGTGTATCTTAGTAGTTTCGAGAGCTTCCTCGAAGGTCAGGGGAGGAAGTATCGAAGGGATGCGTTTTGAGAGCATGCTCTTTCCGCTTCCGGGAGAGCCTATCAGCAGGGCGTTGTGACCTCCTGCGGCAGCTATCTCCAGCGCCTTTTTAGCGGATTGCTGACCGCGTACATCTGCGAAATCGAGTATCTCGTTATAAGCGGCATCAGGCGGAGCGTAGTGGGTGCAGGGAGTCATAAGCTCCTCTCCGCGGAAGTGACGTATAAGTTCTTCTGCGGTACTTACAGCGTAAATGTCGATACCGTCGATGACCGAAGCCTCCGAGGCATTATCGGCAGGCACGAAAACCGACTTCACACCTGTTTCCTTTGCCAGCATGACCATAGGGAGAACGCCGTTTATCCTGCGTATATCGCCGTTAAGGGATATCTCGCCGATGAATGAACAGCCTTCGGGGATATCATCTATCATACGCATTGCACGGAGTATAGCCATGAATATAGCCATATCGTGTACCGAACCGCTCTTTTTTGTGTCGGCAGGAGCGAGATTTACCATTACAGAAGCCACAGGAAAGCTGATGCTGCAAGCTCTCAGGGCGGAGCGTATCCTTTCACGGCTCTCACGCACGACCGCATCGGGCAGTCCCACGATGTCGAACTGCGGATTACCTCGGCTTATATCTATCTCAACGTCAACGTTGAATGCATTCAGACCGAATAGTCCGAGACTTGAAACTTTTGCGAACATATAATACCCTCCTGTCAGTATAGAGAGGAAACATCATCGCTTCCGCCTTCGGGGATGAAGAAATCGCCGTTATCATCGTACATCTCGTTGGGAAGCACTGTAGGCAGGTCGTCCATATCATCCATGTAAGCTGTGGTGCGCTTGCTGTATCTGTCAGTAGTTGCAGAGGATGTTTCTGAAGCGCTGACAGACGGGCGTTCCCTGTCCGGGGAAGCTCCGCGGCTTTTTTCGTAAGCGTCCTTCGTATATCTTGAAGAGTAGGTAGGATGCTCCATATACTCTGTATAGTGTATACTGAAATGTGGATAGCCCTCTGTGTGCTTAAGAGTCTCGTAGTCTGATGAGTCCTTCAGGGCGTGACGGCAGAAGATAACTCCTAACAGACCTGTGAAAAATGTTATCACGCATCCGGGGATAGTGCCTGTGAAAAGACTTGCACCTGTGATAATAATGTATATCATCAGCAGTACCGCATCAAAGGACTTGTTCTTTCCGAAGCCGAGTGCGGCAAGAAGTGACATACCTACGATCTCGACACATTGTATGAATATCGGCAAAAGCTCCGCCTGACTTCCGAAAATTGACGGCAGCCACGAAAATACAGGCATTTCAATTCCTGTAAAAGAAAAGATGATGAGTATCAGTCCCGAGACAAGCGTATATCCGAGAATGACAGAGCTTCTATGTTCGATCTCGGTCTTTTTTCCGAGACAGGCAGCATAATGGCTGTGATCAGGTCTTTCTTCTATTGTGGTATCTGTCTTCAAGTCAGCACCTCCTGCACATAAATCAACACATCTATTATATCATCTTTTGGACAGATTGTAAATAGTGTATCATCAATAACCGTCGCAAGACTGTCATTCAGCTATTCGTAGAGCTTCACTATGCTGTCCGAAAGCTTTTCAATAAGCTGCATAACGGGACGTATGCCCTGATCGCAGAACCGCATGTAGGTGTAGTAACCGCCGCATATGAGATATGTCATCATCATATTCTGTTCCATGTCGGGGACGTAGTCGGGGTAGGCAGTACGTATGACGGCAGTAAGCTCCTCCGAGAAAAGAGTGACGAAGTTACTGCTTCGGCTGCCCTCGAAAAGGAGCTTGATAAGCTGTTCGTTTGCGGCGAGTGAGTCGCTCATTTCCTTGATGAATCGGCGTGTATCGCGGAAAACATCCTCGGGGTGCTGAATGCCGTTCATGCAGGACCTTACAACGTCACGTTCGAGGGTTTCCGAGAGGTCGTAAATATCATGGAAGTGGAGATAGAAGGTAGCTTTGTTTATTTCTGCAAGTGCGGACAGTTCCTTGACGGATATTTTTTCCACCGGCTTTTTCGAGCGGAGCTGAAGAAAGGCGTTGATGATGCTTCTTCTTGTTTTGTGAGTACGCAGATCCATAGATATCTCCTTTTTCGACAATTTTAAACATGTGTCTATTAATAGACTGATGTTAAAGAATGACCATTGATTTATCCGCCTATACACATATAATAAAGGTATAAGGCGGTTATTGACTACACATTAATTATATATCATGATGTCTTTAATGTCAATTTTTTTGCAGGATTCCGCCGTGACAGGAGTGATGAGATGGATATATACGGCTTTTACAAGGGCGAGGCTTTCTCCGCATACAAGTACCTCGGCGCACATATAACTGCGGAGGGCGTTGTTTTCCGCACCTATGCTCCGAACGCTTCGAGAGTATCGGTTATAGGCGATTTCAACGGCTGGGACGATACTCCCATGAACCCAGTGGCGGACGGACGTTTCTATGAGATACTATGCCCCGATGTTACCGAAGGTATGCGCTATAAGTATCGTATATACGACAGACAGGATAATTTCATCGACCACTGCGATCCCTACGGTTTCGGCATGGAGGTGCGTCCGGGTACCTGTTCCGTGGTACGCAGTATAAGCGGATATCGGTTTTCGGATGAAAAGTGGCTCTCACACCGTTCGGACTGCCGTGACAAGCCGCTGAATATATACGAGGTGCATTTAGGCTCGTGGAAAAGAGTTTCGGACGAGGACGAGAACGGTTGGTATACCTATTCCGAGATAGCGGATATGCTGATAGAGCACGTTCTTGAATGCGGATACAATTACATCGAATTCATGCCCCTTAGCGAGCATCCTGCGGATGAATCATGGGGATATCAGATAACGGGATTCTTTGCGCCGACTTCACGTTACGGAACTCCCGCACAGCTTATGGAGCTTATCGATAAATGCCACAGAAACGGCATCGGAGTTATCATGGACTTCGTACCGTTTCACTTTGCGGTGGATCACTATGCCCTTACCGAGTATGACGGTACTCGTCTTTACGAATTCCCCGATGACGAGGCGGCTTACAACGAGTGGGGAAGCAGGAACTTCATGCACTCAAAGGGGGAGGTTCGTTCCTTTTTGCAGTCCTCGGCTAATTACTGGCTGGAGGAGTATCATGTGGACGGACTTCGTATGGATGCGATACGCAATATGATATACTGGAACGGCAAGGAATATCTCGGTGAAAACCGCTATGCGATACAGTTCCTTAAGGACATGAACAGCGGACTTAAAGCAAGGCATCCCTCTGTACTTCTTGCGGCAGAGGACTCATCATCCTATCCGAAGGTCGCCGCACCTGTGTTTGACGGAGGACTTGGTTTCGACTATAAATGGGATCTTGGCTGGATGCACGATACACTTGAATACTTCCAGAGCGCACCGATGTACAGGACAAGGGACTACCATAAGCTCACCTTTTCCATGCTGTATTTCTACAACGAGAAGTACATTCTTCCCCTTTCCCACGATGAAGTAGTACACGGAAAAGCCACGATAGTACAGAAGATGAACGGACAGTACGAGGCGAAATTTCCGCAGGCAAGAGCTTTGTACATGTACATGATCGCTCACCCTGGCAAGAAGCTGAACTTCATGGGAAGCGAGTTCGGACAGCTAAGGGAGTGGGACGAAAAACGTCAGCAGGACTGGGATATGCTGAAATATCCCATGCACGATTCATTCATGGAGTATATCAAGCGGCTGAACTCCATATATCTTGAAAATACCGCACTTCATTACGACTATGATCCCACTAATTTTGAGTGGGCGGACTGCGTTTCAATTGACAGGTGTGTGTATGCGATACGCAGGAAAAGTGCTGAAGGCGACATTCTTGCGGTGCTTAATTTTTCAGACTGGTACCAGTTTGATTACACGGTAACGATAGGCGATGAATACGAAGCGGAGCTTCTCCTGGATTCGGACGATCAGCTTTACAGCGGAACGACTCCACATGGTGAAACTAAGTTTGTTCAGGAGGGCGGAGTTCTGGAAATGGATATACCGCCGTTCAGCGGAAGAATGTTCCTGCTGAAAAAATAAGATGCGGGGCTTTGCCCCACACCCCACCAGAGGCTCTGCCTCTGGACTCCGCTAAAGGGTTGTAAAACCCTTTAGAATCCCGAAAAAAAGCCATAGTACCTTTTAAAGGTACTATGGCTTCATGTATTTATTGCAGTATGTTATTTTTCAATTACGCCCTTGATGCCTGCTGCAAGACCTGCAAGGCCCTGTATCTCGCTTGGGATAATGATCTTTGTAGACTGTCCGTCAGCGACCTTAGCAAGTGATTCAAGTGACTTGAGCTGGATAACTCTCTCACTCGGGTTAGCGTCATTGAGCTTAACAAGGCTCTCAGCAAGTGCCTGCTGAACCATTTCGATAGCCTTAGCTTCACCGGTAGCCTCGAGTATCTTCTGCTCTCTTACAGCGTCCGCACGGAGTACCATAGCCTGCTTTTCAGCCTCTGCTTCGAGGATCTGAGCCTGCTTCTTAGCCTCTGCACGAAGGATCTGTGATTCCTTTTCACCTTCTGCAACGAGGATCTGTGACTTCTTGTCACCCTCTGCCTGAAGTATCTTCTCACGGCGCTCACGCTCAGCCTTCATCTGCTTTTCCATAGCGTCCTGTATCTCACGAGGAGGCAGGATGTTCTTGAGCTCAACGCGGTTTACCTTGATACCCCAGCGGTCAGTAGCCTGATCGAGGATAGAAGTGATCTTTGTGTTGATAACATCACGGGAAGTAAGTGTAGCATCGAGCTCCATCTCACCGATGATGTTACGAAGAGTAGTAGCTGAAAGGTTCTCGATAGCTGCGAGAGGTCTTTCAACACCGTAGATATACTGTTTAGCGTCTGTAACCTGATAGAACACAACGGTATCTATCTGCATTGTAACGTTATCCTTGGTGATAACGGGCTGAGGCTTGAAGTCTACAACCTTTTCCTTCAGTGAAACACGGCCTGCGATGCGGTCGATGAAGGGAACGAGTATGTGAAGACCTGTTTCCCACTCAGCGTAGAATGAGCCGAGACGCTCGATTACGAAAACGTGAGCCTGCGGAACGATCCTGATGCTTCTGATGATGATGAACAACAGGAAAATGATGACCACAGCAATAACGATCCTGAAAAAATCCATAGTTAATTCCTCCAAAACAAAATGTTTTTATTCCTCCCTGCCGGGAGAGTTTATTAATCCTTAAGCTCTACAACGAGCTTAGCGCCCTGAACCTGAGTAACGGTAACGATACTTCCTTTTGGGATGACTGAGCTGTCTGAAGAAACTGCGCTCCAGTCAACGCCATTGAGAGTAACACGTCCTGTACCGTTATCCTTGTTGATTTCCTCGATCACGACCGCATTCTTGCCGACATCAAGTTCTGCATTTGTAGAAACATGTTTAGCTTTACGGTGTTTCTTCATAAACGGGAAGGTCAGTGCAAGGAAGAAAGACGAAGAAATGATGAAGATCACAAGCTGACCGAACGTGTTTATATCGAAGAAATAGCTGCATATCATAGTAATGAACGCACCAAGTGCGAACCAGATAGATACGAGCTGGACCGTAGCGACTTCGGCAATAACGAATACAACGATCATAATAGCCCAGAACAGTACACCCATAGAAGCGCCCCCTTTCGTAAGATCACAAGAAGTGTGATAAGGTTAAGATGACTTTGAAATAAGTTCATCTGACCTTATGTGTGAATTATATCACAACTTTTTGCGAAATGCAAGTGTTTTTCGGAAATTTCACTCTTTGCACATATAACAGGGGAGATAATTGTGCACTTTGTATAATCAGACGTTGAATCTGAAAAGAACTATATCGCCGTCCTGCATAACGTATTCCTTTCCTTCAAGGCGGACAAGTCCCTTTTCCTTTGCAGCAGCCATTGAACCGCACTCCATAAGTGCATCGAAGGAAATAACTTCTGCACGGATGAAGCCTTTTTCAAAGTCGGTGTGTATCTTACCTGCTGCCTGCGGAGCTTTTGTGCCCTTGGTGATAGTCCATGCACGGACCTCCTGTTTTCCTGCTGTGAGGTAGGAGATAAGTCCGAGGAGTGAATATCCTTCTTTTATAATACGGTTGAGACCTGAAACTTCAAGACCGAGCTCACTGAGGAACATAGCCTTGTCCTCGTCGCCCATATCGGATATCTCTGCTTCTATCTGAGCGCAGATAGGAAGTACAGCGGAGTGTTCTTCTGCTGCGATAGCGCAGACCTGCTTGTAATTTTCGTTGGTCTCGATGTTGTTGGTGAAGTCGTCCTCGCTGAGGTTAGCTGCATAGATAACAGGCTTTGCCGAGAGGAGGGGAGTGGACTTGATAAGCTCTCTCTCGTCGTCGGTGAAATCGAATCCTCTTGCAGACTTGCCGTTTTCAAGGTGAGCCTTGAGTCTTTCAAGGAAGTCTATCTCCGCAAGGTACTTCTTATCGCCCTTTGCAGCCTTTTTAGCGCGGTCGATGCGGCGGTCTATCATCTCGATATCCGAGAAGATGAGTTCGAGATTGATAGTCTCGATATCGCGGACGGGATTGATGCTTCCGTCAACGTGGATGATATTGGTATCCTCGAAGCAGCGGACTACGTGAACGATAGCGTCCACCTCACGGATATCCGCAAGGAATTTATTTCCGAGTCCCTCACCCTTTGAAGCGCCCTTTACGAGGCCTGCGATGTCCACGAATTCGAGAGTTGCGGGAGTGAACTTATCGGGCTCGTACATTTCTGCCAGCTTATCGAGCCTTTCATCGGGAACTGATACTATACCGACGTTTTTCTCGATAGTACAGAACGGGTAGTTTGCGGATTCTGCTCCTGCATTGGTCAGAGCGTTGAAAAGAGTGCTTTTGCCTACGTTAGGAAGGCCAACCATACCAAGTTTCATTAAATTATTACCTTACTTTCTTTTTTATGATCTGATCCTGTAAGATCAGTTATTAGTGTGAGTGATCCTCTGGTTATTAACCAGTGAATTTACGGTGGAGCGCTGTATTATAACGTCACCGTTCTTAGAGCCTATGTCAAGCGGATTGCCTGCAAGCATGGAAACGTTTACTTCCGAGCCGATGATAGCGATGCTGCCGCTGCCGTTGTGGTCGCCGATACCTGTAGCGAGGTCGCCTTCCACATCGATATTGATAGTGGCATCACATATCTTTGTATTGACGTTGCTGTTCATAGAACCGATACAAGCCTGTTTACCGCAGCGCATCTTCATGTCTATAGTACCCTTGTCGATGATGATGCTTCCTTCGCCGTCATCGAGAACGCCGATACCGACTGCGTTTGCACCTGTGCAGTAGAGCTTTATATCGGAAGAGGAAGTTATAGTTGAGATACCCTTGCAGCTTCCGATACCTGTTACGTTATTTCCCGAAAGTGTCATATCGAGGCTGCATTTTTCTGAGAGGAGGATATTTGAATCTCCGTTGAAGCTTCCGATGCCGAGACCGTTGTGAGTGTACATACAGATCTTGACATTGCCGGAAAGGAGCTTTATCTCAGAGTCGTCATCGTTGAAGCCGCCGCCGATGCAGAGGGTCTCAACGCTGTTGCTGATTATTTCGAGGGTACCGGTCATATCGATAGTGATATCGCCGTAGCTGTGGTCGTAATCATTGCCGATGCCGATTCCTTCTGAAGCGTAGCAGTCGATAGTGAGTGAACCCTTGCCCACAACTTCGATCTGCGAACCCATAGGAACATAGATACCCGAGTTGCCGATCTTATTGGTCTTTGAAACGTTGAGTACGAGCCTTGCGTACTCGCCGACGGAAATAGTGGGTTTGCCGTTAGCGCTTATGATATTCACGTTTTTAAGGGTAAGCTCACAGCTGTGGTTATCCATAACAGTGATGTTCATTTTAACGGGTTTATCGGGATCTCCGACTATAGTGAGCTGACTCTGGTATATCTGAATATCGGTATATTTTTCAAGAGCGAGCTTAAGAAGGTCTATTTCCGTATCATTTCTTGCGGAATATATCTTCCTTGAACCGTCGGGACGGCTTTCGAGGTTAGTCTTGATTATCTCGTCCTTGATGTCCTTTGAGATGCTGTCAAGGAAGAGAGGCTTGGGCTTTGAAGTGTAGTAGCCCTGAATGAGTTCAACTCCGAGACGGATAACGGTACGCATCTCGTGAGCGGTCTCTACGCCCTCAGCAAGTGAGATAAGGTTGTTATCGCGGCAGAATTCCACTATCTGTGTAACGAGCTGCTGTTTTTTCAGGTCGTTGTGGATATCGCTGATAAGTGAACGGTCTATCTTTACATAGTCGGGAGTGTATTTGAGCAGATTGGAGCTTGTAGCGTAGCCTGTACCGTAATCATCGATAGCAAGCTGCGAGTGAGTGAAAGCGCAGCGCTTTCTTATAAGCTCGATTGAATCGTTTGAAGCGACACTGTCCTCGACAATTTCGATAACAGCTTTTTCAAGGAGTTCGCCGTAGGTCAGGTAGAGATCGTTGAAGTCCTCATCCGAAAGGAGACTGTTGGACATTGAGTTGATGAAAAGCTTTCTTTCATTGAATATCTGCTGATTTTCGCTGAGTATCTTCATGGTGTTGAAGAGGGTAAGCTTTTCGATGCTGTAAAGGTTATTCTGGTTTTCAGCGATAGCAAGTATCTGCTTCGGCGGCATTTTGATATCGCCTGTTGTACGCATAAGAGCCTCGTAAGCGACGATATTTCCCGTAGTTGCGTCAACTATCGGCTGCATGCAGTAGGTGAGCAGATTCTCCTGTACTATACGTGTGAACAGCTGAGCGTTCTTGTAGGAATCCTTTTCACGGATGTAGTTTTCCTCCGAGAACCAGTTTATAACGCTTCTCTTGGAGTTTCTTGCCTCATAGAGGGCGAATTCCGAATAGTTCACAAGCATGTTGAAATCGGAAGCCTCATCGGGATAGGAAGAGCATCCTATGGAAAGGCTTAGACGGCTCTTATCCGAGATGTCGATTATCTCGCCGAAGTCATCGGTGATGACGCAGTTCTGAACAGCTTCGTCCATGCTGTTGAGCAGATTGTATATCTGCATCTTATCGCAGTCCTTGAAGAAGACGAATATCTCGTAATTCGACTTTGAACCGAGGATGATATTCTCTCCGCCGAAGGATTTGAGAGCCTCGCATACAGAGGTTATACAGCTGTTGGTGCTGTCCACGGTCAGGAATGAACCGAGCTTCTCAACGCCGTTAAGGAAGAGCGTAGCAAGGCAGCAGCTCTTAAGGTCGGGCAGCATATCCTTTATCTTCTGGGAGAAGGAAGGGTATGAGGGAAGCCGTGTAACGGGATCATAGTCCACGAAGCTGGAGTATCCCGTACCTGACATCTGGCGTGTGAAATCCTGGATGAATCCCAGCCATTCGTCGCTGTTCTCGTATATATTCATCTTCAGGAACTTAGTTGTATTGCCGTTTGTGAAGCTGTAGATATGCTTCTGTCCTTCAACGGGACACTTGGATATTTTTTCAAGAAGGTTGAAAAACTCAAACTCGTTGAGCTTATTGCTGCAAGAGAGCATATGACAGGCGGAGTCGTCGAGGTAAGCGGCTTTATCCTTGGCAATGTAGGTAAAGGCGCCGATGTTTCCGACGAACTGCTGGAACACCTGCCAATCGCGGCTAAGCTCAGGAGGTTTTTTTGAAAGGTCAAAAATACTCATAAACTCTCCTATCTCCGCAAAAGAGGGCGCGGACTGCCGTTTACGGCGGCAGCAGCCGAAATTTCGGACAAATTCTGACACTTTAATTATACATCATCGACGTCTTAAAGTCAACAATAATACAGTAATTTTAACATTTTGTCCAATAGTTCGTTTACATATTGCTCCCCCAACTAACTCCTGAATTTTCTTGCTTGTCCTGACAGCGAAATACTGCGTCAGAAAGTCTTGAAATGCGACAGTATTCCTGCGGCTTTCTTCCTTGCCTTTCTCTGCCAGTCCGTCGCAATATTTCTTCAAGAGTTAATTGGTGGAGCAATAATAAAAAAGTCAGAGTGGAACGGATAAAGCGGACGCGGACAGTATATAAGTTAAATGAGAAAAATATTTTTCCGGTGCTTGACACACACGGCTCAGTGTGATATAATATATAAATGTAATGTACAACGGCACTACTGTCTAAAGGAACTGATGGGCTGACCGATTTACAAAAATAAATCGAAAGAGGTGACAATCGTGAAAGAGGGAATCCATCCTGAGTTTAAGAAGACTACAATTACTTGCCACTGCGGTAACGTGATCGAAACTATGTCTACTAAGGAGAACATCAAGGTTGAAATCTGCTCAAAGTGCCATCCGTTCTATACCGGAAAGCAGAAGCTTGTTGATACAGGCGGACGTGTTGACAGATTCAATAAGCGTTTCAATCTCGATAAGTAATCACAAGCCGGTCTATGACCGGCTTTTTTCCGCTTTACACGATAAAAATATGAACTATTTCACTGTTTCAAAGCCTGCCACAGCTTCCTTTATTGAGAAGCGTTCGGAATTTATAGGGTATATAGCTCCCGTAAAGACAAATGACGAGGCTGTAGAGTTCGTCAACTCCATAAAGGCGCAGCACCGCAAGGCTCGTCACAATGTGTATGCGTATATAGTGCGTCAGGACAATATTTCCCGATATTCCGATGACGGCGAACCACAGGGAACTGCGGGAGTGCCCGTGCTTGACGTTCTGAAAAAGCGCGAACTTACTGATGTCTGCATGGTAGTTACCCGTTATTTCGGAGGTATACTTCTTGGCGGAGGCGGACTTGTAAGAGCATATTCCCACGCCGCTTCCCTTGCGTGTGATGCGGCTCATATCATGGATATGCGGCTTTGTCACCGTATAAGACTTGTTACCGATTACGGACTTTACGGCAAGATAAGCTACATCCTGCCGAATTATCAGACGATAACAGAAAACTCCGATTTCGGCAGTGACGTTACACTGGACCTGCTGGTGCTCAACGAGATGCTCCTTCCGCTTATGAAAGAACTTACCGAAGCTACTAACGGTTCCGTAAACGTAACGGATATGGGGGAACTGTATGAGGACTTCTCATCGGTAATAAAATAACAGCAGATTTTATAAGAAAAAATCAATTTAAAAAAAGGGTTTTTTTAATAAACAAGGTATAAGTATATAGGAAATAATGCGCTAAGGGGTGATAGTATGACAGTTCGTGAGCAGACAGAGATAAACGAGATCGCTATATTGAGCAGATATGCCTGCACAAGCGTTGACGAGGAGAATACCAGACGAGTTAGATACGAAGAAAAGTGTCCCTACAGAACAGAATTCCAGAGGGACAGAGACCGTATCCTTCACTGCAATTCCTTCCGAAGACTCAAACGTAAGACACAGGTATTCCTTTCTCCTGTAGGCGATCACTACCGCACAAGACTTACGCACACACTGGAAGTTGCTCAGATAGCTCGTACTATCGCAAGAGGACTTCGCCTGAACGAGGACCTTACCGAGGCTATCGCCTTAGGTCACGATCTGGGACACTCTCCTTTCGGTCACTGCGGAGAAGCGGTGCTGAACGATATTTGTCCCCACGGCTTCAAGCACTATCTGCAAAGCGTAAGAGTTGTTGAAACACTTGAAAAAAAGGGCAAGGGACTGAACCTTACCTTCGCAGTAAAGAACGGCATTGCCTGCCATACCAATATGATAGCCTCTACCAAAGAGGGCAATGTGGTAAGACTTGCCGATACCATAGCTTACATAAACCACGATATAGAGGACTCTATACGTGCAGGGATATTAACTCCCTTCGACCTGCCGCCGAAATGCGTCAGGGTACTGGGAAATACCAAGACCAAGCGCATAACTACCCTCATCGCCTCTGTTATTCAGAACGGCGCCTATGAGATAGATTTCGCAAGCGATATACGCAAGGCTCACGACGATCTCAAGGACTTCATGTTCGAGAGAGTCTATACCAATCCTGCCGCAAAGCAGGAGGAAGCAAAGGCCGAACTGCTCGTCCGCAAGCTCTATGCGTATTTCATTGAGAATACAGATAAACTGCCGCCCGAATACAGACAGATAGCTCACGACACTGATGCCGACAGAGCAGTCTGCGACTATATTTCGGGTATGAGCGACGGCTATGCCGTTGACCTTTATACCGACCTTTTTGTGCCGAAATTCTGGAAGTGAGGACTAAATGCCGCAGAACGATGAATTCCTTTATGCGCTCGTAAATGCCAATCCCATAGATCAGGTAATGAGCTCTTATGTACACCTTATCAGACGCGGCAGGAACTACGTCTGCAACTGTCCCTTCCATTCGGAGAAAACTCCGTCCTGTACGGTGTATATGGACGATCCCCATTTCTACTGCTTCGGCTGTCAGTCAGGGGGAGACGTTATAACCTTCATCATGAAGATAGAGAACCTCACATTCCACGAGGCTGTGAAATTCCTCGCCCAGAGGGCAGGGATGGAGGTCCCCGATTATAACGGGAACGGTCAGGATAAGGCTTATACCCAGCGCCGTACACGCATCTATGAGATGAACCGCCTTGCCGCAAACTTCTTCTACCTCAATCTCGTAAAGGGAAGCAATAAGGCGGGGCTGAAATATTTCCACGACAGACAGCTCACTCCCCAGACCATAAAGAAATACGGTCTCGGATTTGCTTCCGATTCATGGGACGAGCTTACAAATATGCTCCGCAGCAAGGGCTACAGCGACGATGAAATAATCGATGCGTGGCTTGGCGGAAGATCAAAAAACGGACGTGTCTTTGATATGTTCCGTAACCGCGTGATGTTCCCAATAGTGGACCTCCGCGGCAATATAATCGGATTCGGCGGAAGAGTTCTTGACGATTCCAAGCCGAAATACCTGAATACGGGAAATACTCCCGTGTTCGACAAGGGAAACAACCTGTTTTCCATGAACTTCGCAAAAAATTCCAACTCCAAGCGTCTCATCCTCTGCGAGGGATATATGGACGTTATCGCAGTAAATCAGGCAGGCTTTGAGAACGTCGTTGCCACACTGGGAACAGCTATAACTCCCGAACAGGCAAGGCTCATAAGCCACTACGCCGACGAGGTCATAATTTCCTACGACAGCGACGGGGCAGGTCAGAATGCTACTCAGAAGGCGGTAAAGCACTTCAGCGACGTAGGAGTTACTGCAAAAACACTTAAGATAGAAGGCGCAAAGGATCCTGACGAGTTCATAAAGAAATACGGTGCGGACCGCTTCCGTATGCTTCTTGACGGTTCGGGAGATTCGATGCTATTCCTTCTGGGACGATGCGCCGAGGGAGTCGATGCCGATACAGAACACGGCAAGACGCTCCTTCTGAATAAAACTGCGGAGATACTCGCCGATATCGGAAACGATATCGAAAGAGAGGTCTATACCAGAAGCACCGCAGAAAAGTACAGCTTTTCATACGATATACTGAAAAGCCGTGTGGACGCAGTACGGTTCGGAAAGCGAAAGAGCTTCAAGAAGAAGGAATGGAAGAATATAACCGCACGGGCAACATACGTCCGTGATGACATAAATCCCGAGGCAGTAAAGCATAAACGAGAGGCTAAGGCGGAAGAGACCATAATATTCTATCTGCTGAGGCGTCCTCAGGAAGCGGAGAGCATAGAAAAGGATGCACCGCCTGAGATATTCGTTACAGACTTCAATAAGCGGGTTTATTCCGCTTTGCTTGACAGGATGAAAAACAGTGACAGATTTTCGCTTTCGCTTCTTGCCGATGAATTTTCGGTGGATGAAATGGGCAAAATAAGCGGAATGGAAGCGCAGAACCGTGAACTTGAAGTTAATCCGCAGGTTTTCGCAGACTGCGTTAAGGTACTGAAAAATACAAGGCCCTCATCCGATCAGGAGAACGGCATTTCCGATGATGACCTGAGGGCGCTGTTCAGTTCAAAAAGGAACTGATCACATAATTTTATACAGGAGAAAATATGAAAAGAAATATTATCGCTATACTTGCATCTGCTGTGATGCTTACCGTATCGGGATGTTCTGCTCCCGCAGTTTCGGGTTCGGACGTGGAAAAGCCTGAAAAGTACGAGCTTGAACCCGATGTGCCGATCGAACATTCCTTTGATCCTGCCGATCATGAGTGGTACGGTGATATATCAGCAAAGCTTGCGGACTATGCAGACGTTATCGAGATACCCGAAAAACTCACAAGACGTGAGGTAAAGTGGTTCCTTGACAAGATACACAATGACCATCCCGATATCTTCTGGCTTCAGTCCTATTATAACTCCACAAAGTCGAACACTACCAAGATAGACTTCGTTCTTCCCGAGGACTATACCAAGGAAGAGGAAATGAAGATGCATCAGGAACTTCTTGATAAGGTGGACGAGATAGTGGCTTCTATCCCCGAGGGAAGCTCGGATTTCGACAAGGCAAAGTTCCTTCACGATTATATCGCCGAGAACTGCTACTATGACCATGCTGCGCTGAATGACAAGGATGCAGTGTTCTGTTATACGGCTTACGGCTGTCTCGTAGAAGGCAAGGCTGTGTGTGCGGGATATACCAATGCTTATTCACTTCTTATGCGCAAGGCAGGCATCGAATGCGGCTATTCATGGGGATACCCATACGCAGGTGATTCTCACGCATGGAACTATGTAAAGCTGGACGGCGACTACTACTGGGTCGATGTTACATGGGATGACCTTGATATGGAGAAAAAAGGCGGACTTGTGGTAAATGACACCTACTTCATGATAACAAGTGAAATGATGCGCCGTACAAGATCGCTGGACCGCGAACAGAACTTCGCTCCAGAGTGTACGGCTACAGAATATAACTACTTCCGACAGAATGACGCTTACTTCACCGAGTATGATTCGGATAAGGTGAAAAAATGCCTTGAAGCTTCAAAGGACAAGGGCATGTGCGAAATGATGTTCGATAATTACGATGTCTACTGCAAGGCGGTTGATGAGCTTCTTGCAAAGAAAAAGATAAGAAAGCTTGCCGGATTCAGTATGAAAAACATGCAGTATATGCGTGATGACAGAATGTTTACTCTGACATTTTCTTTTGATACCTGATACAGAGACAGATAAATATAAGTTAGTTATTGAGGAGGAATTCATTATGGATCCTAAAAAGAATACTATCGATGTCCTTATCGAAAAAGGTAAAGCCTCAGGAAAGCTTACTACCAAGGAGATAACAGACGCTCTTGAGGAACTTGATTTCGACGTTGAACAGCTGAATAATTTCTATGACAGCTGTGAAGCGAACAACATCGATATAATCGAGGATATGGCAGAGGATACCGACCTTAAGATCGGTCTCGATTCAAATATGACGGATGACCTTGAAATGGCGCTTTCCACAGAGGGAATAGCTATCGACGATCCCGTAAAGATCTACCTTAAAGAGATAGGCAGAGTTCCGCTCCTTACTACCGAGGAGGAAATAGAACTTGCCCAGCGTATGGTGACGGGCGACAGCTATGCAAAGAAGCGCCTTTCCGAAGCAAACCTCAGACTGGTGGTAAGTATCGCCAAGAAGTATGTGGGAAGAGGAATGCAGTTCCTGGACCTTATACAGGAGGGAAACCTCGGACTTATCAAGGCTGTTGATAAATTCGACTATACCAAGGGCTTCAAGTTCAGTACCTATGCAACATGGTGGATACGTCAGGCTATAACCCGTGCTATTGCGGATCAGGCAAGAACTATACGTATCCCTGTTCATATGGTTGAAACTATCGCCAAGGTAAAGAAGGTGTCAAGTCAGCTCCTTCACGAGAACGGACACGATCCGAGTCCTGATGAGATAGCTGAAAAGCTGAATATGCCTGTGGACAAGGTCCGTGAGATAATGCGGGTTGCACAGGATCCTGTGTCGCTTGAAACTCCTATCGGTGAGGAGGAGGACAGCCACCTCGGAGACTTCATCCCCGATGATGATGCACCTGCACCAGCCGAAGCCGCTTCACGTTCAGTGCTGAAGGAACAGCTCAACGATATTCTTTCTACGCTTACGGACCGTGAGGCAAAGGTGCTTCGTCTTAGATTCGGTCTTGATGACGGAAAACAGCGCACCCTTGAAGAGGTGGGCTTACAGTTCGACGTTACCCGTGAACGTATAAGACAGATAGAAGCTAAGGCACTCAGAAAGCTTCGTCACCCAAGCAGAAGTAAAAAAGTCAAAGATTTTCTGGATTGATCAGGAGGGAACAGAATGGAAAAAAAGATGACGATCGAAGCGCTGATCGAAAAGGGAAAGGTCAGCGGAAAGCTCACAACAAAGGAAATTACAGACGCTATCGAGGAAATGGATTTCGATGTGGATCAGATCAACGGTATCTATGATACCTGTGAGGCAAACAACATCGAGATAGTTGACGACCTTGATATCGACAACTCACTCAGCCTTGACGATGATCTTGATATGGACCTTGATATGGCTGATGACCTTGAAAAGTCACTTTCTACAGAGGGAATCGCTATCGACGATCCTGTTAAGCTCTATCTTAAGGATATTGGTAACTATCCGCTTCTCTCCGCAGAGGAAGAAGCTGAACTCGCTCAGCGTGCCGCAGACGGCGACAGAGAGGCTAAAAAGCGCCTTGAAGAAGCTAACCTCCGTCTCGTTGTAAGTATCGCAAAGAAGTATGTGGGAAGAGGAATGCAGTTCCTTGACCTTATACAGGAGGGCAATATCGGCCTTATCCGTGCAGTGGACAAGTTCGACTACTCAAAGGGCTTCAAGCTCTCTACATATGCAACATGGTGGATACGTCAGGCTATAACCCGTGCTATTGCCGACCATTCAAGAAATATCCGCCTCCCCGTTCACATGGTCGAGACTCATAACAAGATAAAGAAGGCAGCTAACCTTATCCTCAGCCAGACCAACCGTGAGCCTACTCACGAGGAAATAGCCGAGATGATAGGTATAACTCCCGAAAAGGTCCGCGAGGTAATACGCTTCTCGCAGGATACACTTTCTCTTGAAACTCCTATCGGTGAGGAGGAGGACAGCCACCTTGGAGACTTCCTTCCTGATGATAACGCTCCTGCACCTGAGGAGTCCGCTTCAAATACTCTCCTTAAGGAACAGCTCAACGAAGTTCTTGATACACTGACAGAGCGTGAGGCAATGGTGCTTAAGCTCCGTTTCGGACTTGAGGACAACAAGGCACGTACTCTCGAGGAAGTAGGAGAGCGTTTCGACGTTACCCGTGAGCGTATACGTCAGATCGAGGCAAAGGCACTCAGAAAGCTCCGCCACCCAAGCAGAAGCAAGAGACTCAGGGATTTCCTGTATTGATAAGAACTGACAGATAAAAAATACAGCCATGAAGAAGAATATATGCTTCTTTGTGGCTGTTTTATCTTTGTACTTATGCAGATGTTTATATGTATTATTGGAGGGACTCTTTGAGTATGTGTTCACCGCGATCATTTTCAGAGCCTTTACTTTATATTTTCAGCCTTACAGGGTACTCACTCATAGTAATACTAAACAAGTTATTTCTACACGAGTACCCTGTAAGGCTGAAAATTTGTGGCAAAAAGTCTTTGGAAAAGGGGTTCGGGGGTGACTCCCCGCAGTGCGGGGAGATGTCCGAAGGACAGAGGGGACCGCCTCCGTCAGAGGGAACCTTTCCTCAGAAAGGTTCTTCCCCCGATAATTCCAACAGTTCTGAAATGTTATTTCATACTCTGAGTGAAGTCGTTATAGATCTTCTGCTCGATAACCTCAGCTTCCTCATGTGTAGGAGCCTTGGCAGTTATGTAAGTCTTTATCTTAGGCTCTGTACCTGACGGACGAACGATAGCCTTGCAGCCGTTCTCCAGATAGAAAGCAAGAACGTTTGACTTAGGAAGTGTAAGCTCAGTAACCTTACCTGTAGTGATATCCTTTGAAGTGCTTGCCTTGTAGTCCTCGAAGCGCTCTACCTTAAGACCGCCGATAGCAGCAGGATGTTCACTGCGGAGCTGAGTCATGATCTCTTCCATGCGCTTCATACCGCTTTCACCCTCGAAAGTGAAGCTGTAGAGTGTCTGATAGAACACGCCGTACTTCTTGTACATATTCTCACGAGCCTGCATGAGAGTGATGCCCTGAGTGCGGTAATAAGCAGCCATTTCGCAGATGAGCATAGAAGCGTTAACAGCGTCCTTATCTCTTACGTAAGAGCCTGAAAGGTATCCGTAGCTTTCCTCGAAGCCGAAGATGTAACGGTCTTCCTGTCCCTTTGATTCGAGAATACCGATCTGCTCACCGATGAACTTGAAGCCTGTGAGAACGTCGATGATCTTAACGCCGTACTCCTTGCCGATGAGGTTTACGATATCAGTAGTAACGATAGTCTTAACTGCAACAGGATCCTTTGGCATAGTGCCCTTCTTGACTCTCTGATCGCAGATGTATTCGAGAAGCATAGCACCAACTTCGTTACCGCTGAACAGAGCGAAACCGCCGTTTCCGTCGGGAACAGCGATACCAACACGATCGCAGTCGGGATCTGTAGCAAGAAGCAGATCAGGCTGTATCTCATTGCAGTATCTGAGACCTACCTCGAGAGCCTCGCGGATCTCGGGATTCGGGTAAGGGCAGGTAGTGAAGTTGCCGTCGGGCATTTCCTGTTCCTTTACAACAGTAACATCAGTGATACCGATGCGCTTAAGTATCTCACGTACAGGCTTGTTACCTGTTCCGTTAAGAGGAGTGTAAACGACTTTAAGACCGCTTGTTGGGCAGAGGTCGGTATTTATACCCTCAGCGAGAACGTTCTTGTAGAAGTCCTCGATAACGTCGTTTCCGATGTATGATATATTTCCCTTAGCGAGTTCTTCATCGAAAGAAGAAGTCTTGACGCCGCTGAATATATCAAGTGAGTTTATTTTTTCAAGTATTATCTCAGCGCCGCGGAGAGTTATCTGGCAGCCGTCCTCGCCGTATACCTTATAGCCGTTATACTTGGCAGGGTTGTGGCTTGCAGTGACCATGATACCGCCCTGGCACTTAAGAGCGCGTACAGCCCATGAAAGACATGGTGTAGGCATAAGCTCTGTGTAGATATGAACCTTGATTCCGTTTGCAGCAAGTACCTCTGCGGCAGCCTTAGAGAATACATCTGATTTGATGCGGCTGTCGTAGGAAATAGCAACGCTTGGGTTCTTATATTCCTGATTGAGGTAATCAGCGAATCCCTGAGTTGCACGTCTTACTGTGTATATGTTCATTCTGTTTGTACCTGCACCGATAACGCCGCGGAGTCCGCCTGTACCGAATTCCAGGTCTCTGTAAAATCTATCTGATATGGCTTCCTTATCCTCTTTGATGCTTTCAAGCTCTGATATAAGATCAGGATCTTCATTTACATTCTGACACCAGAGGTTGTAAAGTTCCATTTCCCTCATTGTAAATTCCTCCCATTAAAGAAATATATATTATTATAGCACACTTTCAAGGATTTGAAAAGGGGATTGGACGCTAAAACTGAAATTTTTTTGTTTTTACTATATATAAATTCTATATATCAACATAATGTGTTCAAAAAATAGAAACAACAGTGAAGTATTTTGTTTATTATCATGCGAGCGCAACTGAATGATATCAATTATGTTAGTTTAAGGTAACTGCTGCAAAATAAAAGGCGGACTTTAAGTCCGCCTTATCGTGTTATTCCATACTTGTGAGAACTTCCATAGCCTTAAGGTACTGTGCGTCGAGGTTATCGTCCTCGTTTTCGATCTGGATATCGGGGGTAAGACCAACGCCGTTGAACTTTGTACCTGCGGAAGTCTGATATTCCGCAACAGATAGCTTAACAGCGCTTCCGTTCTCGAATTCGGAAGTAACCTGCATAGTGCCGTAACCCTTTGTCTGTTCACCGACCATAACAGCGCCGTCAATATCGTGGAGAACTGCTGCGAAAAGCTCGGCTGTGCTTGCAGTCTGCGAGTTCACGATAGTCGTCATGGGGATATCAAGGTCAGAATCGTTTGAGTAGATGACTGTTTCGCTGTGACCGTCCTTATATTCTGCTGTAGCCGCAACGCCTTCGGGAAGAAGGGGATCGAGGCATTCTTCAACGGCTGAAAGAGGACCGCCCATATTGTTTCTAAGGTCGAAAATTATTGAAGTAGCGCCGTTTGTGGTAAGACGCTCCAGAACGGTTATGAACTGCTGAGGGGTATTGTCCTTGAAGCCTGAGATTTTTATATATCCGATGTAATTTGCGAGCATTTCGCCTTCTACAGTTTTTTCCTCGATAGTACGTCTTGTGAAAGTGAACTTCTTGTCGATACCGTCACGTCTTACAGTGAGTGTAACGTTTGAACCTTCGGTACCGCTCATAGCGTTTACAGCCTCAGAGAAGCCGACATCCGTAACAGCAAGGTCATCAACAGCGGTAATGATATCATTTTCCTGAAGTCCGAGTTCGAGAACAGGGGAGTTGTTCATTATATTGGTTATCCTGATATATCCGCTTTCGTCGGGAGCGAGAGTAAGTCCGAGACCTACCTGCTGACCTGAGTTGCTGTTTTTCTCGTTTATATACTCTTCCGAAGTCATATAATGCGAGTTCTTATCGTTAAGACCTGAAACATAGCCCTGAAGGATACCGTCCTTAAGCTGGTTTTCGTTGATATCGCCGAGGTAGTTGTCTCTCACGTAGGTATCAAGAGCCTGAAGAGAGCTGTATTTCCTTGATTTTTCGTTTACGTCCACGACCTTTTTATTGAAGCTCTGGAGCGAGAAGAACGAAGTTAGGATAAATGTAACGGCAATAGCTATTGCGATAAGGCTAAGCGCAAGACCGAGACTGATTTTTTTGTTCATAGTATCATCGCTTTCTTTGAGGTGAAGTAGAAGAAGTGAAGTATGCACTACCGTATTTACAGCGGTGTATACACAAAATTCGGGCAGGAGGAATAATTCTCCCTGCCCTGAATAGTATGCGGTTTATAGTTTATGGCCATACATAGCCTGAAGGATCCTGAGGAACGCCGTTCATGCGTATCTCGAAGTGGAGATGAGCGCCTGTGGACCAGCCTGTGGAACCTATGTAACCGATCACCTGTCCCTGTGAAACATAGTCGCCAACGTTTACGGAAACGCTCTGGAGGTGACCATAGAGTGTAGAGTAAGTACCGTCGTGTGAAATGACAACATAGTTACCGTATCCGCCGCCGCATCCGCAGCTTGAAGTCTTTGCGTAGTTATGGCTGCAAGAGTTGTTAGCTGTGATAACAGTACCCGACTGTGCGGCAACAGCAGCACCGCCCATGATACCTGCATCGCCGATATCGATACCGTTATGGGATCTGCCCCAGCGGTAGCCGAATCCGCTTGAGATGTAAGAGAATCCGGGTGCGGGCCATACGAATCCGCTTGAACCGACGGTGGACTGGATCTGAACCGGTTCCTGGTAAACAGGAGCGGGAGCAACATAGGTATCCTCTGAGCCTGAAGCATTAGCGGCAGCCTGTGCAGCGGCCTGAGCGGCAGCAGCTTCAGCGGCAGCCTGTGCAGCAGCGGCAGCCTCAGCAGCCTTACGGCGCTGTTCTTCCTCAAATCTGCGCTGAGCTTCTTCAGCGGCTCTGCGGATCTGTTCCTGTATGTCAGCTTCCTCTGCGGCAAGCTGAGCGTTAGCGGCTTCGAGTTCAGCCTTATCGCCGTTGAGCATTTCCTGTTCCTTGGCGATACGAGCTATTTCATCCTCGGTATCCTGCATTTTAACGTTGAGAGTTTCTCTTTCTGCTGCCTTTTCTTCCTTACGCTTTTTCTGATCCTCCTGTTTCATCTGGAGGTTAAGACGCTCGGATTCAAGGTCTTTCTTTGAAGCTTCAAGCTCGTCTATCTCGCCGAGGATATTGTTTATAAGATCCTCGTCGTATTCAGCTATACGGTTAGCCATCTGAACTCTCGACATCATGTCGTAGAAGCTTGATGAACCGAGTACGACAGAAGCGAGGTTATCGTTTCCGTTTACGTACATATAGCAGAGGCGCTCCTTGAAGACTTCGATATTCTTATCGATATCGTCCTGCTGCTGTTCGATGTCCGAGTCGAGTTGTGTGATATTCTGTTCTGTAGTGTTTATATCCTCATCGATGCTTTCAAGCTCCTGATTGAGGAGGTCGATATTATCCTGGATAATAGATATTTGCTCACGCAGGGTATCCTGATAAGCTCTTTCGTTAGCCTGATCGTTGGCAAGCGAGCTGATCTGATTTTCGAGTTCTGCGATCTTTTCGGAATTAGCCTTACGCTGTTCCTGGATCTCCTGTATCGTTCTGTCTGCCGAACCGATGTTTTTTTCCTTGAAATTCGGTGAAGCTGCAACTGCTCCGCATGAAACTGCGGCACAGAGCATAATTGAAAGTATCTTCTTAGTAAATTTTAAATTGACCATAATCGAACGGTGATTATTCACCATAGACTCCTTTCGCATAAGTTATTGTTACCTGTATATCAAGCATCATACATCAAGATGTTTTCTTGTACTGATAACGCTTCCCAATGCCCCGATAATGCAACCTGCAAGGAGGTATGCAAGTCCAACGTATAATCTTATTCTTCCGAATGGGATTATACTTCCTATACCAAATGCATTCATCAGCATAGCCTGTTCTGTGAGGATACGGTATACTGCGCGGTAAACTGCCCATGTAATGAAGAAGGCACCTGCACCTGCGAAGAAACCCGTTACCATACCTTCAACGAAGAACGGAGTTCTGATAAAGCTGTTTGTAGCGCCGACGTATTTCATGATCTGGATCTCTTCACGGCGGGCGAAAACGCTTGCCTTTGTAGTGTTAGAGATCATAATCATAGAAACGGCTGCAAGAGCGATGATGATAGCTCCTGCGATAAGGGTTACAACACGTCTCAGTTCGCGGAGGAACTCTGCTACCTGAGGTGAAGAATTGGCGCTTTGAATTTCGGAGATCTGACTGATGAGAGCAGTAGTCTGTTCTATCTTGTCATTATCCTTGACTGTGACGCTGAAGCCGTCGGGCATGAACTGATAATCGTCTATCCTGTCGAAGATAGGCTTGCCCTTGCTGGTTATCTGGTCCTGCATGCGCTTATAAGCTTCCTCCTTGGAAATATAATCGACTGTGTCGACGTTTTCCATGGACTGTATCTCCTGCTGTATCTCCTGAACTCTTTCTTCTGCGGAATCGGGGGTGAGATAGACAGCTATCTCGTTCTGGTTGCCGAGACCGAGTATCATCGAGTTCATATTGATATAGAAGAGCGCGGCGCATCCTACAAGAAGCAGGGAAATAAGCAGAACACAGAATGTAGCGAAGGCCATCATCTTGTTCTTCCAGATATTTTCAACGCCTTGATTTGCAAGGTATTTAAAACCGCTCAGTTTCATTCTGCACCTCCCTGGTTAGCGTTGGTGAGTGCAGCTATCACCTCGTCGATAAGAGCATCCTCGGTTGATGTGACAGGTTCTTCGTGAGTCTCTGCTGCGTGAGTCTGTTCAGCCACAGCCATAGCAGCTGCAAGCTCTTCCTCGGGCAGCG
Source organism: Ruminococcus sp. XPD3002 (assembly GCA_900119535.1). Lineage (GTDB taxonomy): Bacteria > Bacillota > Clostridia > Oscillospirales > Ruminococcaceae > Ruminococcus > Ruminococcus flavefaciens_H. The sequence continues at coordinate 174,600 of FPJT01000004.1, read as the reverse complement.
GTTCATCGTTTGTACCTGTTATTACCTCGTCGAAGACTATCTCTCCGTCGGTGATATTTATGATACGTCCGCCGAAGTGACGGACAAGGTCATGCTCATGGGTTACCATAAGAATGGTAGTTCCCTGATCATTGATACCTTTAAGCAGTTCTACGATCTCATAAGACAATTCGGGATCGATATTACCCGTAGGCTCGTCAGCGATGATAAGCTGAGGATCGTTTACCAGTGCGCGGGCAATGGCAACACGCTGCTTTTCGCCGCCCGAGAGCTCATCGGGGTAGGAGTTTGTCTTTGCGTGGAGTCCTACGAGACTGATAACGTAGGGTACTCGTTTTCTTATGTACTTGATCGGAGCGTCTATAACGCGAAGCACGAAAGCGATATTTTCGTAAACTGTCATAGACGGGATCAGTCTGAAGTCCTGGAATACGAAGCCGAGAGTACGGCGGAATTCAGGGATCTTTCTTTTCTTCAGCTTATTGAGGTTATAGCCGTTAACGGTAACAACGCCGCTTGTAGCGTCTATCTCCTTAAGAAGCAGTTTGATCATGGTACTTTTTCCCGCACCTGACGAACCTACAACGAAAGCGAAGTCGCCGTCGTTGATCTTGAGGCTGACGTTGTTAAGAGCGTCAACGCCGCTGGAATAGGTTACGGATACGTTCTGAAGTTCTACCAAATGGGTTACACCTTCCTTAAAGTTAGAGAGAAAAACGGATTTTGCATGTCATAAAGCGAGCAGACATGATTTTTTCTATTTTCATCCGTATTGCTGATCTTCATTACAGGAGTATCAGAATTTAACTGGGTTAGCTGACAGGTATTTCTTGACCATGAGAGCGATCTTGAAAATGATAGCGTGATCGAACTCGCGGAGGTCGAGACCTGTGAGCTTCTTGATCTTTTCGAGACGGTATACCAGAGTATTTCTGTGAACGAAGAGCTTTCTTGAAGTTTCTGAAACGTTCAGGTTGTTTTCGAAGAACTTCTGGATAGTAAAGAGAGTCTCGTGATCGAGAGAATCAATGCTTCCCACCTTGAATACCTCGTGGAGGAAAGTCTCGCAGAGAGTAGTGGGAAGGTGGTAGATAAGTCTTGCGATACCGAGGTTGTCGTAGCTTACGATGACCTTGTCTGTATCGAATACCTTACCTACTTCAAGAGCCATCTGAGCTTCCTTGAATGAACGTGCAAGGTCCTTTACGCCGACAACAGCGGTACCGATACCAACGTTAACGCGGGTATAGAATTCGCCGCTGAGAGTATCAGCGATAGAACGAGCGAGCTTTTCGAGGTCCTTTGAATCAACGGTGCTCTTGAGCTCCTTGACGAGGACGATATCGGTCTCTGTGATATTGAAGACGAAGTCCTTGTTCTTATCAGGGAAGAGGTTCTGGATAACGTCGTAAGCGGAGATATCATTAGCAGAAACGATTCTGATGAGGAAAACAGCTCTGCTTATCTCAGCGTTGAAGTGCAGTTCGCGAGCCTTGATAACGATATCGCCGGGGAGAACGTTATCGAGGATGACATTCTTGATGAAGTTGTTTCTGTCATACTTCTCATCGTAATACTGCTTGATATTTGAGAGGGTGATAGCGAGGATGCTTGCATATTTTGCAGCAGCATCGTCGACGCCCTCAACGAAAACCGCATAATCGGGCTTTACTCTTGAACCGAAAGGCTTGTAAGTGAAGCCGTCGCGGATGAATATATCGTGCGAGTCGCTCAGATCGAGTGAAACGAACTCATTTGTTGTACCTACGCGAGTGAGGTCGCTGCAGGCGATGATGGTAGCGGTCTCATCAACGACACCTATAGTAGCGTCAATGGTGTCGCGCATCTGATGAACTAAACCCTGAAATAATCTGTTGGACATAGTGTGCATCCCTTCTCTTAAAATTTTGTTATTTCGGGTGAGCTGCAAAGGAATCAGTAAACACAATTGCCCTGCGGCGAATATATTACAAATTGTAACATATAGTTATTGCCAAAGTATGAATACAGTGTTAACTTTCTTTTAACAACCCACATAAATACCATGTTTTGAGTGTGAAAGTTGTGTGAAAATTACAAAACAGCAAATGATTTTGTAACCGTTCAGTAACTTTTTGAGCTTTAAATGTAATTTTTAGATCACATTTTTTCGGGCTGATCTATCTTGAGGATAGTCAGGACATTTCTTATAGTCTGACGAACTGCTAAGCAGAGCAGAAGTCTTGCATCCCTCAGCTCGGGAGTTTCTGCATTCTTTACGCTGCATGCGTCGTAGAAGCGGTGGAAAAGTGTTGCGGTATCAACAGCGTACTTAGTGATCTTTGCAGGATCGTAAGCCTTTGCTGCGGAATCTATCTCCTTGGGGAGAGAAGCAAGGTGACGTATCAGTTCTATCTCACGGGGATCTGAAAGCAGATCGAGGTCTGCCTTTTCGGGGATATTGATACCTTCCTCGGCGAGAGCCTTCATCATGCTGCAAATTCTTGCGTGAGCGTACTGAACGTAGTAAACGGGATTCTGTGAAGTCTTCTCGATAGCGAGACCGAGGTCGAACTCGAACTGTGAATTTGCTTCACGGAGATTGAAGAAGAAACGAGCTGCATCGATCGGTATCTCATCCAGAAGAGTAACAAGAGTGATAGCCTTGCCGCTTCTCTTTGAGAGCTTTACGGTCTCACCGTTTCTTACGAGACGAACCATCTGCATGAGTACAACATCGAGCTTTGATTCGTCCACACCGATAGCGTTGAGGGCAGCCTTAAGACGAGGAACATAGCCGTGGTGATCGGCGCCGAGAACGTTTATAGCCTTATCGAAGCCTCGTGTAACGAGCTTGTCATAGTGGTAAGCGATATCGGGCACAATATAAGTGTAAAGACCGTTGCTCCTGCGGAGAACGAAGTCCTTGTCCAGACCGTAATCTGTAGCTCTGAACCAAACAGCGCCGTCCTGTTCGTAAGCCTTGCCGGATTCGAGGAGCTTGTCCACGATCATCTTTGTTTCGTTCTTTGCGTGGATCGTGCTTTCTCTGAACCAGTTATCGTATACGATGCGGTATTTTTTGAGGTCACGCTCGAGACCTGCGATATTCAGCGGCAGAGCGTAGTCTACAAGAGCTTTGCGGCGGTCCTCTTCGGAAACGTCCTTAAGCTCGAAGATGTGATCGTGGTAGTAATTTGCAGCATGTTCGATTATGTCGGTGCCGAGGTAAACGTCCTCAGGCATCTCGAAGTCCTGTCCCTCGCCGCTCTCAGCGAAAATAGCGGAGCAGAGGGCATCTGTATCGTTTCTGTGCTCATAGATGAGCTGCTGTCCCTTGTCGGAGCAGAGCTGCATATAGCGGAGCGACAGTGATTTTCCGAATTTTTCTATCTGGTTGCCTGCGTCGTTGACGTAGAACTCACGCTCTGCGTGATATCCTGCCCATTCCAGAACGCTTGCGAGACAGTCGCCTATAGCGCCTCCTCTTGCGTTTCCGATATGCATCGGACCTGTGGGGTTTGCTGAAACGAACTCCACAAGCACCTTCTTGCCGTTTCCTGTATCGGTACGTCCGTAGTTCTCGCCTTCATCGAGAACAGTGCTGACTACGTCCGAGAACCATTTCCTGCTGAGGAAGAAGTTCATGAATCCGGGACCTGCTACCTCTGCGCGTTCAAAGATCGAGCCTTCAAGTGCGATCTTTTCGCAGAGAAGTTCAGCTATCTTTCTGGGAGCCATTTTGAAGGCTCTTGCGCATACCATAGCGGTATTTGCGGCGAAATCGCCGTGGGACTTATCCGCAGGTATCTCGATAGTGAAAGAGGGTATCGGTTCAGCGGGGACAGCACCTTCCGAAACGAGGATGCCGAGAGCGTCGACGATCAGTGTATGGAGCTGCTGTGAAGCTTGTTTAATAAGGTCTGACATTGCTAATGTTCCTTTCTTATGTATATACAGGTCAATTCTGTTCTTCAACTTTCATAATGATCTCGTTATCCGAAAGATAGGATGAGTTGAGATCGAGGGTATATTTAAGATAGAGTCTGCCGTCCTTGGCGATAGTATTGTCGATAGCGTGGGTATAAACGCCTATCTGCATACTTCCGTAAGGAGTTCCGTACTGGCAGTAGTGTTTGCGTCCCAGTTCGAGGGAGAGGACTGAATTTGCGGTTCCCTCACGTATGATCGAAGCGGACTTGCTTCCCTCTACGGTGATAGTGGTAACAGAGCCTTCAAATCCCGTAGCCGAGGTATCCTCATAGGAGATGATGTCGCGGCCGTTTACGTTATACAGCTTTGCGCGTGTAAGGAGTTCGGTCTCGCTTTTTTCGTCATCCTGATATTGTACGCTGGTGAGGGAGATCAAAACGTTGTTTTTCAATTGTTTCTCCTTTTATATATAAAGTGGTTTATGCGTTCGCGGTCAATAGCTTCTGTCGGCATTTTCTATGGCAAGCTCGAGGAGCATATCGATAAGCTCGGGGAGTTCCATTCCCATATGCTGCATCAGCTTGGGGAATACGCTGTTTTTTCTCATTCCGGGAGCGTTTCCTATCTTGTTGAGAAGGAGCTTTCCGTCATCTGTAAGGAACATGTCAACACGAGCCATGCCCTTGCAGCCGAGTGCCTTGTAGGCGAGTACGGCGGTATCTTTTACCAGTTTCTCGGTATCTGCATCTATATTGGCAGGGATAACGAGATCGTCGCCTGAACGAGCCGAGAAGTTGTTGGGATCATAAGGCTTTGCGGTGGAGACTATCTCTCCTATACATGAAACGGAAGGGGACTCGTAACCGTAAACAGCAGCTTCGAGTTTTCTGCCCTTTATGAATTTTTCAACAACGACCTTGTTGTCGTTTGAGAAAGCTATCTTTACAGCGGTATTCAGCTGCTCGATGTTATCAGCCACAGTGGTGCAGAGGCTGCTGCCTGTATTTGCTGGCTTTACGATAACGGGGAAACCGAGAGTATCAGCGGCTTCACGGCATTTTTCCTCAAGTCTGTTGAGTTCACGCTGTGTAATGAGCATCCAGTCGGCAGTTGCTATTGAGTAGTCGTCCATTATCATATGTGTATGTGATTTATCCATACATGAGGCAGAGGAGAGAACTCCGCAGCCGACATAAGGAATTCCCGACATATCAAGGAGTCCCTGCAAGGTACCGTCGGCGCCGCGTTTGCCCTGAAGAACCGGGAAAACCACGTCTATTCTCTTCACGGAAGTCTCACCGTTTTCGATGGTTATGATACCGCGGTGGAGAGGATCAGGTGAAATGATAGCGGAAGTGCAGTCGGGATCTGTTTCCCATGCACCGCTTGCGATATCATCGGGATCACCGGGGAAATAAAGCCATCTGCCTTTTTTAGTAATGCCGATGCAAATAACTTCGTATTTATCGGCAGGAATATTTTTGATTATCTCTGCAGCGGTAGCGGTCGAAAGGTCGTGTTCTCTTGAAGTTCCGCCGAAGATAACTGCAGCTTTGATCTTTGCCATAGCAGTCTCCTTTACAAAAAGTTTCAATAGTCAATTTCAAGTATCACTATATTTTATCACATTTCACAAAAAACTGCAAGTATTTTTTGCGGAAATGAAAAAAAGTTCGCAAGAGTAGCACGAAACGGACAATTTTCAACACATGGAATTGTATAAAATGACGGAGGAAAATGGAGCTTTGGCTAAAATTTACAAAATTCACTTTGTTGATTATCACCAAAGGGGAAGAAAAAACCGCAGTAGGTGAACTGCGGTCAGGTATTTTATCTTCTTCCTTCTTCTGTATCGGAAACGGTGAGACAGTCATATTTCAGGATGTAGTCATATACCTCCTGAACTGTGGTATAGGCTACGCCGACGTAGCTGTCCGCACATCCGTAATAGAGTGCTATCCGACCTGTTTCCGAGTCGGCAAGTGCGGCACATGGGAAGCACACATTCGGTACGAATCCACGTTCCTCGTACCATTCCTCGGGGGCGAGGAGATAGTTTGAGCAGCGGTGAAGGACCTTCGAGGGCTCGTCCTTGTCGAGTATAGCGGCACCTATGCTGTAAACGTATCCGTTGCAGGTATTAACCACACCATGATAGAACAGGAGCCAGCCTTCTGTAGTCTCGATAGGAGCGGCACCTGCGCCTATTTTGAGGTTTTCCCACCAGTTTTCGGATCTTCCCATAACATGGCGGTGACGTCCCCAGAACTCCATATCCCTGCTTTCGCTGATGAAGATGTCGCCGAAAGCGGTGTGACCGTTATCGCAGGGGCGTGAAAGCATAACGTAGCTGCCGTTTATCTTCCTCGGGAACAGAACTGCGTTGCGGTTGTAGGGGAGGAAGGGGTTCTCTATTCGAGTGAACGTTCTGAAATCGGTAGTCCTTGCAATGCCGATAGAGGGACCGTAGCAATCCTGACACCACATTATATAATAGGTATCATCCACTCTGACCAGACGGGGATCGTAAGCATAGATCGGCATGAATGGTTCACCCTTTTCGTCGGTGAAGGGTATCTTTTCGGGATCGAAATCCCAGCGTAGACCGTCCCTGCTTCTGCCGAGGTATATATGCGGAACTCCGTTTCGCTGTTCGCCCCGGAACACGCCGATAAAGCCTTCACCGTAGGGCATAACCGCACTGTTGAAGATACGTGCCACATTGGGGAGGGGGTTCCTGTTGATTATCGGGTTTTCGGAGTGCCTCCAGATCGGAGCAGAGCAGCTTTCGGGCTTATCCTGCCACGGCATATTGGGAAGCGGCTCGCAGATAAGTTTTATATCAGACATAATTAACTCCTTAGTTATGATAATTTAATTAAATTAAGCGGTGCGCTGCACTTTAGTTTAACTTGATTATACATTATTTCAGTGCCTGTGTCAAGTAATTTCTGAGGGAATAAAGCGATTTGGTGATAGTGCAACAAAAAGGGAACTGTGACTGGACAAATTGCCTAATATAGCAGTTTGATAGGTATATAAAACAAAAAACCATAGTACTCCGAACTGCTGTCGGAAATACTATGGTTTAATTTACAGATCATTGTTTCTTAACATCAATGATTACGAATTCGGAAAAAGTACCCGTTTTGAACGGGATAGCCCAGCCTGAGATGCCTGACGTTACGATGAAGTCAGTGGTTCCGCGGCGTTCCGTACCGTATACACGGTCATTTGCACCCATGAGCTTGCCTATCTGTCCTGCGGGGAACAGGTGTCCGCCGTGAGTGTGTCCAGACAATACAAGGTCTGAACCCTCTATTGCCTCTGCTTCATAGTCATTCGGCTGATGATCGAGAACTATCATGTACTTGGACTTATCAAGTCCGGCAGTCAGGTCGGACATTGAAAGCCTTTCCTCATCGGACTTGTCCTTGCGTCCGATCACGTAGAATTCATCGTTGACCAGTACATTTTCGTCTTCGAGGATGATAACGTTGTTGCGTTTAAGTTCGGCACGAAGATCTCCTGTATTGAAATCACGCTTAGTCTTTGAGTAGCCTTTATCGTGGTTTCCGAAAATGAAGTATACACCGTATTTTGTCTGGATATCGCCGAGAGCCTGACAAGCACGTATCATATCGCTGCGGCAGCTGTCGTCGTCCACGAAATCGCCTGCCACGACAACCATATCGGGGTGAACTGCGTTTACACGCTCCATTTCTGAGGCGAACTTTTCACCGTCGAGGGTAATGCCGAGGTGAGAATCAGCTATCTCGACTATCCTCAGCTGTCCCGAACCGATATCCTTAGCGGTGTGCATGGTGTAGCTTGTCTGATAAACGGTATGAGCCTGATGCCAGCCGTAGATCAGATATCCTGCGGTAAGGAGCAGAGCAACTGCGCCTTCGTAGTTCCTGTAGCGTTCCCAGCCGTTCATCTTGCGGATGAAATAAGCGACGATATCGCATACTGCCCAGATAACGAAAAGATGTATCAGGACTATTATAGCGGTCCATGTATTTATCCTGAGCGAAGCCAGAACAATAAGCACCAGCGGCAGTAATGCTATGATCCAGGAGATCAGCTTGAATTTTTTTCCGAGTTTTTCAATGAAGCTGAAACGGTGAAAGCGGGTCAGGAGGTAGGCTGTCCCGCCGGCAGCCATAACAATAAGAAGTATAAACAGTATCAGCCACATTATCATAATTATTTTATAGCTTCCTTTATAGCTGAGAGAAGTTCGTCATATGTCTCGAAAGCAGGAAGCTCGGGGTAGTCCTTCTTTATCTGTTCGGTGCTTCTGAAGAGGAAGCCTGCCTTACTTGCCTGAATCATGCCGAGGTCGTTGTAGCTGTCGCCGCTTGCGATAGTATCGTAACCAATGGACTGAAGTGCCTTTACGGTAGTGAGCTTGGACTTTTCACAGCGCATCTTGAAGCCTGTTATCTCGCCGTTGTCTGCTACTTCGAGAGAGTTGCAGAAGATAGTTGGCCAGCCCAGCTTCTTCATAAGAGGTGAAGCGAACTGTGTGAATGTGTCGCTGATGATGATAGTCTGGCAGATAGAACGAAGCTCGTCAAGGAACTCCTTAGCGCCGGGCATAGGATCGATCTTAGCGATAGTGTCCTGTATCTCTCTGAGTCCGAGGCCGTGTTCTTTGAGAACTCCAAGGCGCCAGTTCATGAGTTTGTCATAGTCGGGTTCGTCACGGGTAGTTTTTTTCAGTTCGGGGATGCCGCTTGCTTCTGCGAAAGCGATCCATATCTCGGGTACGAGAACTCCCTCAAGGTCAAGACAGGTTATGTACATAATTGTTCCTCCGTTTTCTTAAGTTTTACATATAACATTATACATCAATAAGCGTTCTTTGTAAATAGCTGACGGAGTAAAAGTTAGTATTGACATATAGTTTTTTTCTGTTGATTATTATTGAGCTGCAAAAATAACTGAAACGGATAAAAGTAAAAAAAGTAACACTTGTAATATGCGGAATAGTGTGATATAATGTAAATATACTATGCTTTAAAGCAGGATACGGAGGTGCAATATGAATCCTGACCCTTATGGGAGTATAAAATTCTCAACTAAAAGCTTCGGCAGGCTCATTCTGTGCGCCTTTCGTCAGTGTTCCGCTTTGTAAGCAGACTGAAGAACGGCAGCTCCTTTCTGTCTGTGCCGAAGTAATTTCCGGAGAAAGGAGAGCTGTCCCTGACTCTGTGCAGGGACACAAATAACCCATGATTTGTTTTTACACTAACACAGACGGAAGATTCACACAGTGCGATGAAGCGACTGCAGGCTGCTGGATATCGGTAATAGCGCCAACTCCCCAGGAGATAAAGGAGCTTATCGATGTTTACGGTCTTGACAGCGGATTCGTAAAGTCCGCACTCGATGAGGAAGAGTCGTCACGTATCGAGCGTGAGGACGAACAGACTCTTGTTATCATAGATACACCTGTATCATCAATGGATGAGGATAAGACAAAGATGTTCTATACCCTTCCTATGGGCATCATAATAACAAAGGAGTATGTTTTCACCATATCCCTTCAGCAGACTCAGCTTCTTGACGAGGCTACAAGGGGAACAATACGAAACCTTCGTCCCGATTTCAAGACGAGGTTCGTACTACAGCTGCTTCTGCGAATTGCAGCATTGTTCCTTATGCACCTGAAGCAGATAGACAAGATATCATCCGCAGCAGAACAGGAGCTTCATGACGCCATGAAGAATGAGCTTCTCATGCAGCTCCTTGCACTTGAAAAGTCACTGGTCTATTTTTCAACTTCACTGAAAGCCAACGAAGCTACAATTGAAAAGATACACCGAGGAAGAGTAATCAAGCTCTACGACGAGGATCAGGACCTCCTTGAGGACGTTCTCATCGAGATGAAACAGGCGATCGAGATGGCAAGCATCTACAGCGGTATCCTTTCGAGTATGATGGACGGCTTCTCATCGGTAATATCCAATAACCAGAATATCGTTATGTGGCGGTTGACTATCATAACGGTCATACTCGAGATACCGAATATCATCGTAGGCTACTACGGAATGAACATACAGACGGGAACTCTGCCCTTTGATTCATCGTGGATATACCCTACGCTCATGATAATAGGCGTTGTATCGATAATGACGATACTGATGATGCGGAACAACAAAAAGTAGCGCTGCTGTGTCTATTATGATGATATTCAACTGATATTATTGTACAAAATATCCAAAGTTTGCTTTTGGAGAAAAAACTATTGAAAAATCACGGGAAATGTGATATAATGTATTTGATAGGCAGGTATGCCGTAAACCAAACAGGAGGAAATTACAATGAAACATATTCAGACTATCAATAAGGCTAACCTTAAGGAATCTGCTCAGAAGGGCGGATGCGGCAAGTGCCAGGCTTCATGCCAGTCTGCTTGCAAGACTTCATGCACTGTTGCTAACCAGAAGTGCGAGAGATAAGCGATCGCTTTACGAAAGTCTTATGAGGCAGTATTTTATGCTGCCTCATATTTTTTGCTGAAAAATAAGCTGTGAAAAAGAAAGGGTTATTACTATGATACATAAGTATAAACTTAAAGGCTATGATATAGTCCTCGACGTAAACAGCGGCGGAGTACATATAGTCGATGACCTTACATTCGACCTTCTGGACTATGTTCAGCCGCCTTTTGACGCGGAATGTCCAGCGGAGGCTATGGATAAGCTCTCGGAAAAATACTCACCCGAGGATATAAAGGAGTGCTATGAGGAGATAGTCGAGCTCTATAACGATAAGATACTCTTCTCCGAGGACGACTACGAGAAGTATGCCAAGTATTCCGTGGCTTCACCTGTAAAGGCTATGTGCCTTAATATAGCACATGACTGTCAGCTCCGCTGCAAGTACTGCTTCGCATCTACAGGCGACTTCGGCAAGGGCAGAAAGCTTATGTCCTATGAAACAGGTAAACATGCCATAGACTTCCTGCTTGAAAATTCAGGCGATCGTCCTAACCTCGAACTGGACTTCTTCGGCGGTGAGCCTCTTATGAACTTCAAGGTTGTAAAGCAGATAGTCGAGTATGCCCGTTCACGCGAAAAGGAATACAACAAGAAGTTCCGCTTCACTATCACAACAAACGGACTCCTTCTTGACGACGAAAAGATAGATTTCATCAACCGTGAGATGTCCAACGTGGTTCTTTCCATTGACGGGCGCAAGGAGGTAAATGACTACTTCCGCGTTCTTGCGAACGGAAAGGGATGCTATGACACTATCCTACCGAAGTACCAGAAGCTCGTTGCAGGACGAGGCGATAAGGAGTATTATGTCCGCGGCACCTTCACTAACAGGAACAAGGACTTCTCCGAGGACGTTTTCGCACTTTACGATGCAGGCTTCGATCAGATATCCATTGAGCCTGTTGTAGGTGAGGGAGACGAGTACGCTCTCACTATGGAGGACCTTCCCGAGGTATTCGCAGAGTATGACCGTCTTTCGGACCGCATACTTGAAAACGAGAAGAACGGAAAGAAGTTCAATTTCTTCCACTTCATGCTTGACCTGGATCAGGGACCTTGTGCTATCAAGCGCCTGAGAGGCTGCGGCTGCGGAAATGACTATGTAGCCATAACTCCCGACGGAGATATTTTCCCGTGTCACCAGTTCGTAGGCATCGACGAATACAAAATGGGCAATATCGACGAGGGCACATTCAATCAGGAGATGAAGGCAGACTTCGCAAAGGCACATGTATACTCGAAGCCCGATTGCCGTGAGTGCTGGGCGAAGTTCTATTGCAGCGGCGGATGCAACGCCAATAATTACCAGTATATGGGCGATATAAGAAAAGCTCACAAGATATCCTGTGAGCTTGAAAAGAAACGTCTTGAATGTGCTATAATGCTTAAGGCAGTCCGTATGTTCGGAGAAAAGGAATGACCTTTCGGACCGGACTTTAAAGTAAATACTGAACAAAGAAACAGAGGGAAGTCCTTTTAATAAGGACTTCCCTCGTTTTGTATTACTTTTTCTTGGACTTCTTCTTGTTTTTGCTGCCTGATTTTTCGGTTTTTTCAGTTGCTTTCTCAGTCGAAGTATCCGCTGTTTTCTTAGCCGCAGCTTCTGTCTGTGGCTTATTTTTCATTATCTCCGCACATGAAGCACCTGCGGCAGTCCAGAAGATAGGTGAATAAGCGATATTGCTGCATCCGATGAAGAAGATGAGTATACCGCCGACAGTTACCGCGAATAATACGGGGAATGTCCATGAGACCTTGCGCTTAAGGTTCGTGATACCAACTGCTACAGCCGAGATAAGTACGGCTATAAGAGCGACCAGCGAGGGGATACCTCTTGTAGCGGCAGTATAAAGGTACTCGTTGTAAACCTTATCGAAGGTACCGTTGTTAACCTCGATAATATCACGGAGGTCAACGTCAGTTTTTTCCGGATCATCCGCAAAAGGATTGGTATAGAGCTGAGGCAGTACGAGCTGATCGGGACCTGTACCTGTAAGAGCGTGAGTTGAGATGATATTCTTGGTGCGGTCGTTGAGCTTGTAGTAAACATCGAAGGTATCATCGATGTCAACCTTGTCACTGTCTGGCATACCTGATGCAGAGATACGGAAGTAGCCGTCCGCCCACCAGAGGAGCTTTCCGTCATGGAGCGAATAGCCGTCCACATTGCCTATGATACCTGCCTGAACGATAAGGAAAGCGGCACAGGCAGGAAGTATAACTGCGAAAACCAATGCAAGGCGTTTTTTGGGAGCCTTTGAACTGAAGACTGATATAACACCCATCAGCACAGCGAGTACAAGTCCGCATATACCGATGAATGAGTAGGTGAACATCATAACAAATGACATCACACAGGTTGAAACGATGAAGAAAGTACGCTGTTTCTTGCTGCTGCTGCGGACGAATCCCACCATTGCAGCAATCATTGCAGCGGTAAGCACCATTGCAAGGAAAAGTGGCGACTGAGCAAGTCCTGAAGCAGCATATATCTCATCTGTTGAGGAGATTCTCTTATACTCACCGGGTTCACCAGTGATTATCTGAATGATACCGATAAGCGAGTGGAGAAGACCGACTCCCACAAGACCTGTGATGATAGTATTCATTGCCTGTTCTCTTTTGATAGAGAGTGCGGTCACGAAGAAGCTGAAATAGAAAAGTATAGCGAGGATGCCTTCGCCTCGACCTGTAAAGCCGTAAATCGAGATAGTAATATCGTATGAATCAACGACTGAAACTATTGCCCAAATGAAAAGGGCGGCGAAAGCGCAGCAGGGGACGATGAGTTTGCCCTTGATGTAATTTTTCATTGCGGATATGAGTGCAAGCACCATACAGGCAACTCCCGCAACTGCAAGTCCGCCGGCGGCCATAGCGTACAGTCCCGAGTTGTCAGCTATTTCGGGGATGAGAGTAAAGAGCGGAGCGAGGAACATAGCGCCCAGCAGACCGTATGAGGCGAGCTGTGAGTATTTTTCCTCTGTCATATTAAGAATGAAGTTTGATTTTTCCGTGGTGTGGAATATTTCTTTAGCCATAATTCTGGACCTTTCTTGCCCTTTCGGACAGAAGATTATTGTATCCGACAGTCAGAAAAAACTGCGGACAGCCTGAGCCGTCCGCAGTGTGTCGCTTATTTTGCGTAGTCAGTAACTCTGCTTTCGCGGATGATATTGACCTTGATCTGTCCCGGATAGTCCATTTCGGACTCGATCTGCTGAGCGATCTGTCTTGCAACGATGACCATTTTCTCATCGTTGATGACCTCTGGGAGGACCATGATCCTGACTTCACGTCCTGCCTGAACAGCAAAGCACTTCTCGACACCCTCGTAGGAGGTGCATATCTCCTCAAGCTTCTGAAGGCGTTTGATATAGCTTTCATAGTTTTCACTTCTTGCGGCAGGTCTTGCAGCGGAGATAGCGTCGGCAGCCTGAACTATGCAGGCGATGACCGTTTTTGGCTCAACATCGTTGTGGTGAGCTTCAACGGCATGGATAATAACAGGACTTTCGTTGTATTTTTTACAAACGTCAACACCGATCTGAACGTGAGAGCCCTCGATCTCTGAGGTAAGAGCCTTACCGATATCGTGGAGCAGTCCTGCACGGCGTGCAACGTTAGCATCTACACCAAGTTCCGAAGCGAGAACGCCGCAGAGCTTAGCGACCTCGATAGAATGATCGAGGACATTCTGTCTGTAACTTGTACGGAATTTCAGACGACCGATGAGCTTGATGAGCTCATGGTTAAGGCCATGAACGTTAGTTTCGATTACAGCGCGTTCGCCTTCCTGTTTGATGCGGTACTCTACCTCACGGCGAGCCTTATCGACCATTTCCTCAATACGTGTAGGATGGATACGTCCGTCAGCGATGAGCTTTTCAAGGGCGATCCTTGCGACCTCTCTGCGTATCTGGTCGAAGCAGGAAAGAGTGATAGCCTCAGGCGTATCGTCGATGATGAGATCAACGCCTGTAAGAGTCTCGAGGGTACGGATATTACGTCCCTCACGGCCTATGATGCGGCCTTTCATTTCATCGTTTGGCAGAGGAACGACAGACACGGCTGCTTCAGACACCTGATCGGCAGCGACCTTAGCGATAGCGAGAGATATGTAGCTTCTTGCCTTCTCCTGACATTCGTCCTTGAGCTGCTGCTCATAGGCTGCTATCTTAACGGCTTTTTCGTGTACGAGGTCATCCTCGAGTTTGGATATAAGGTATTCCTTAGCCTGATCCTTAGTGAACTCAGAGATCCTTTCGAGGACATCCATTTCTGTCTTCTTGATAGCCTCGGCTTCCTGAAGTTTTTCCTCAGCGGACTTTATCTTCTGATTGAGAAGCTCGTCCTTTTTCTCAAGATTATCATTTTTCTTGTCGAGATTTTCCTCTTTCTGCTGTATACGTCTTTCCTGACGTGACAGTTCAGATCTGCGGTCCTTTATCTCCTTATCAGCTTCACTGCGGAGCTTATGGATCTCGTCCTTTGCTTCGATGAGCGCGCTTTTCTTTCTATTGTCTGCATCTTTTTCGGCATCTGCGATAAGACGTTTAGCCTGTTCTTCGATACGTTTAGCCTGCATTTCGGCGGAACCTGTTATGGATTCTGCTTCCTGCTTACGTTTTTCAACGCCTGCTTCAACGCCTTTGCCGAAGAAAATGGTCTTACCGATGAAGAAACCTGCTGTGAGAGCTATCAAGATAAGAACAATAGCTAAAATCGGGTTCATGAGCATTCCCTCCTTTTCGTAATTGTAAATATAGTTTGTATCATAAAACTGATTACTACTACTCAGGCGGTAAATGCCGCGATATTTTATTCATTTGTAATATATCAAGAGTCCGGCGAAGGACCCGAAAACATGGTTGGACATACCGTCCTTTTTGCTTCGGTATCATATAATGAACCGCCTGAAACTGCTGATGAAAGCGGAAGGCGGATCAATGATCTAAAACAAAGCTGCAATTTACGCCTGTATAAGTAATACTTCTGCAAATAAATACAACATAAATATTATACACTTTTTAGAAAAGGATGTCAATAGAAAAAGGGGCGATTTGTTAAGCATGTGCATAAATTAATTTATTGAATATATTGCTCTCTCAACTGAACCTTGCCGTCAGATGCTTGCCATAAAGAATATTTCTCTGCGTCAGGAAAAACTGAAATGCGAAAGTGTTCCTGTGCTTTCCTTTCTTGATATATTACTTTTCTGACTTTGCCTTTGGGGCAAAGATTAATTGAGAGAGCAATAAAAAACGGACTCTGTCATTCAGAGTCCGTAACTTTGTCAAGAGACTTTATTTCTTTTAGCATTTTATGTTTTATCCTGAGCTGTCTGAAGAATTCCGACAGAACAGCCGAACATTCCTCCTGCATTAACCCGCCTTCAACGTTCGGGAAGTGGTTATATGGAAGCTCGAACATATGCTGTACAGACACGGCGGAGCCGCTTTTGAGGTCGTAGGCACCGAAATAAACATCGTCTATCCTTGAGTTGATGATAGCGCCGCAGCACATTGGGCAGGGCTCAAGGGTGACATAGATAGCACATTCGGGGAGCCTCCAGCCGCCGAGTTTTCGGCAAGCCTGGTCTATAGCCTGTATTTCGGCATGTGCGAGAGCGTTTTTCTGAGTCTCACGCATATTTCTTCCTTCGCCGATTATCTCTCCCGTAGTTTTCTTTACAACGACTGCGCCTACGGGAACTTCGCCTTCGGCGGCGGCAGCCTGTGCCAGTTCAAGGGCACGTTTCATGTATTTTTCCATTAGTACACCAGTTTTATAATCGCATAGACGAAGCATACAGCGGCAACTGCCGAATACGGGAATATCTTCACAGAGTTGAAAACTCTCATTCCGAATGTCTGCTTTGAGGTGAAGATAGCCAGACCGTGAGCGGGACTTTCGTCATCCGTTCCGTTTTTATCGATGAGCCATGCGATGAACAGTAATATAGCGCCTGTTATGAATACAATGAGTATGAAGAAATTCCTTGTAAGCGGCATATCTTCGGAGGGATCGACCTCGAGAAGCGTTATCGCAAGCTCATACATCTTGTATATTACGCTTACGGACATTGCGGTGAATATAGAGCCGCTCCTGAGCATTCCGTAAGATGCGATAAGCGAAAGGAAGAATACGGGGATAGCTTCACGTAGATCTGTTGTAAGCATTGCGGCGGTGACCGATGTTATAAGGATCGCAAAGGGATCGCCGAACTGCCTGAGTACTGCGAACATAGCTCCTCTGAAGAAAAGCTCGGAAAGGATCGACATAATGACGATATCGAAAAGAGAATAGATAACAACTTCCAATTGTCCCCACATTTCGACATCCGTATTCAGCGTACTGAAATATGCGTATATTTCCCGTGTATCATTGGAGTATGCCTTTGGAAGGAAATTTATGGTACACAGGATAAGCGTCATTGACAGTGCGAGGACGAGACCGATCGGATGAGTCATCTTATCCATTTTTCTTACATTTTTCGGGACTTTAAACTTGCTGTTGAGAAAAATTGTCGGGACTAACACTTTAAGTAAGGACGAAGCGATGAGGAGAGAAACTATCTCTACGCTGCCTCCGTAAAGTGAGGAATTGAAAATGGTGGTATGTATAGAAAAGCCGAATATAGAAAGCACTTGAGCGACCAGTTTTATGGCGATAGTATCCATGACCAGCCATATCAGAGCAGCCAGACCGAGGGTATAGAATATTTTCGAGAGAACATCGTTTTCTTCTTCAAGGGGATAACGAGCGACGAAGCCGCGTCCCTCGATGTACACTATTTCTCTTTGATTTGCTCTGAAATTGAAAGTAAAAGGATTATTCCTTTGTTTGCGCCATTTGATAAACTCTGTGTTGTATGAGCTGTGCTGTGTGGAGTAGTCGAACTCATCAACAACGTTTATAATGTCGGCAGAATGGCCACCAGTGAAATTGTTCATTCGACCACCTCCCTTTTATCAATTACAGCTCTGTCAGCGTATAGTTTGTCTTTATAATGCTAACATATTTTAAGCTATGCGGTGTTATTATTTTAGTCATATCATCTTAATATTCTGTTAATTGATTAATTGAACTAATGTAATTGCCTGCCGACAAGCTTTTCAGCATTTTTATGGAATATGAGTTCGCGTTCTTCATCCGTGAACGGCATCCTGTTTATAAGCGCTATTTCGTTTTCGGGATGATCCCAGGGGCAGTCGCTTCCGAAGAGTATTTTGTCCGCACCTTGTTTCTGCGCGATGCTCAGGAACTTTTCATCGGAAATATAATTTGCGACTACGCCTGTATCAAAATAGAGGTTTTCATACCTTCCTGCGAGACGGTCCTCGACCTCATCCGCACATTTTATACCTCCCATGTGGGCGGCGATTATGGTCAGGTCGGGAAATTTCTCGGCGATGTCAGCAAAGGTTTTTGGAGAAGCAAGGGGTTCGTCGCCTCCGAAGGGATCCCAGCCGCCGTGAAATACCACGAAGACCCCGAGTTCGGCAGCTTTTCTGTAAATCGGGAAAGCCTTGCTGTCGTTGGGACGGAAATGCTGGTATTCCGAGTGGAATTTCAGTCCGCAGAGTCCGAGGGAGTATATCCTTTCGACCTCCTGAACCGCATCATCGGCATCGGGGTGAACGGAACCGCAGCAGTACAGTTTATCGTTCATGATGCTTGCAGCCCAGTTGTTGATGGTTGTCTGCTGAGTAGGCTTTGTAGCTATAGGAAGGAGCATCGCATTATCTATCCCGTTTTTTTCAAGGACGTTCATAAGACCTGCGAGAGTTCCGTCGGTTGCGGGAGTTATACCGCTGGTCTCGGATAAGCCTGACATTGCCCTTTCGACTATGGAATCGGCGAAAGCGTGTGTGTGAAAATCGAAATACTTCATTGCTTACTCCATTACGTGTTCCATAGCGGCGTAGAATATTTTCTGAACGTGTGAATCACAGAGGGAATAGAATATAGTCTTTCCGTCACGCCGCGCATTTACGAGACGAGCCTGTTTCAGCACACGAAGCTGATGTGAAATCGCTGACTGAGTCATACCCAGAAGGTCCGCTATATCGCAGACGCACATCTCGCTCTGACAAAGTACGAAAATAATGCGGATACGAGTTGAGTCGCCGAAAACTTTGAGCAGCTCGGCGGCGTCATACAGGACTCCTTCGTCGGGCATCACCTTGGAGACTTTGTCGACGATGTCCTGATGTATGCCGCAGTCTCCGCAGATATGTTCTTCCATGTTGACCTCCTTACATAACGAACGAAAACATCCAGAACGATGCGAATACCGCCAATGTACTGCATATGAATCCGAGGATGCATGTGAGTATTGTCCAGATGTCGAATACACGCTTCATGCTCTTGCTGAACATGACTGTGTAGGTACGGTCTGTGCGGTACATTTTATCGTTGAGTATCATTTCGCTCGGGAAAAAGCACGGATATTCAACTCCGTCAATGTTGTAGAAAGCGACTTTGAACCTGTTCTTGGAAGAAGGAGGGAAGTCGATACGTGTGAACTGTGCTTTTTTCTTTTTTGAGAAGGCGAGGCGGATACAGCTGTAAAGAAAGAGTATCGCCATGGAGATTATGGTAAGTTCTATAAGCGCAAGAATGCCGAGAACTATGTATTCTGTGCTGATGTTGAAGATGAGGCAGAGTACTACGATGACAGCAAGAGCAAGAATGATCTCCATATAAACACCTCCGTGTATCAATATATAAAATATTATACCGCAAAAGCGGAACGCTGCGGTATAATTGCCCGAAATGCAGGGAGCAAATCGGAGATTTGCGTATCTGCAAGGGCGTTCAGATAAAATATAATGAATACTTTGCGTTCATTATACCACATTTTTGGCGATACGTCAAATCTTGTTGTACAAAGTGTATTGAAGGTATACAGGAGGCTTTAATATATAATAATGTATAGTCCGGATAAAAAATAAAAGCTACGCAATTTGCGTAGCTTTTATTGGTGCGAGTAATGGGACTTGAACCCATACGTCTCTCGACACACGCCCCTCAAACGTGCCTGTCTGCCTATTCCAGCACACTCGCATCACAGTTCTGTTCCGTGACTGCTTTAATATTATAGCAAATATCGGATGACTTGTCAAGAGTTTTTTGAAAATTTTTTTGGATTTTTTTGAAGAAAGTCCTGAAACGGCGGATCAAAGCCCAAAATCTGCTGAAAAAATTTTTTCTGAACCGTCAAAGAAGCTGAACTCTGTTGACGGACACAAGAAAAGCAATGTTTTTGTTTAAAACCTACAAAAGTGATGTACGATAACGTTCATATCAGAAAAAATTTCTCATTTCTCTTGCAATGCTGACGTTTTTAGGTTATAATATATAGTGAGCTTACTATTGATCCTGTAAAGGATCGGTCCAAGCACAATCCCGATCAGGAGGCTGATGAAATATGTTCGATAAAACTATGACATTTTCCGTTAACGAAGACAAGGAAGCAGAGCTTAAAAAGAATCTTACTATAATCTATGATGCTCTCACTCAGAAGGGCTACAATCCGATAAATCAGATCGTAGGCTATATCCTGTCCGAGGATCCTACCTACATAACGACCTACAACAATGCAAGAAGCCTTATCCGTCATATCGACCGTGACGAGCTGCTTCAGGTGCTTGTAAGGTCATACCTTCAGGGCTGATAAAAATATCCGTCTTTAAGGCGGAGGGGATCGCTGATAACGGAATGAACACGGCGGCAGGGGAAACTCTGCCGCTTTATGTTTATTATCCGCGCTGTTATACCGACTGTAGTAAATGCGGTGAAAAACATGTGAAAAATTGCGGTTTCTCTTGACATATAGGAGAATTCATGGTAAAATCATAATGAGAAGATACGACCATGGTACAGCTCCCGTATGCCGTGTCCTGCACTGCACTGCATCGGCTGCATGAACCAAATAAATCTTTGTATCTTGAGAGGGGAAAAAGCTATGAAGAATTTAACAAGATCAGTACTGGCTTTAGCTTCGGCTATGACTCTTACCTTTACAGGTGCAGTCTCTGCAGCTCCCGTACTGATGCAGCCTGTCACAACAGCAAACGCTGTAGATGACGGAAACGACGACTGGCTCCACGCAGAGGGAAGCCGTCTCTATGACATGAACGGAAACGAAGTATGGCTCACAGGTGCGAACTGGTTCGGCTTCAACTGTAACGAAGCTTGCCCGCATTACCTCTGGAGCGCTGATGCAGACGACTGTCTGACCGAGATCGCTGACCGCGGTATCAACATCATCCGTTTCCCTATTTCCACAGAGCTTATCGTTTCATGGATGAATGGTAAGCCAAAACCGGTAAACAGCTTCTCTGCAAACGCTGATCCTGCTTTTACAATAAACAAGGATTTCTGCGAAGCTGACGGTAAAACTCCTGTTGACAGTATGCAGGTATTCGATATCATGATGAAGAAGTGCAAGGAGCACGGAATCAAGGCATTTATCGATATCCACAGCCCACATACCGACAACTCAGGCCACAACTACAACCTCTGGTACGGCAAAGCGGGCGTAACTACAGACGTATGGATAGATTCACTGGTATGGCTTGCTGAGAAGTACAAGAACGACGATACCCTCCTTGCTTACGACCTTAAGAACGAGCCTCACGGCAAGGGACAGGAAGGCGATGCTGCTGCAAAGTGGGATGGTTCCAAAGACGAGAACAACTGGGCTTACGCTGCAACAAGATGCGCAGAGGCTATCCTCGATGTAAACCCACACGCTCTTATCCTTGTAGAAGGTGTTGAGCAGTCCATGAGCGGCGCTATGGAGGGCGACTACTGGGGCATGCCCGACAGACGTGACAATTCTCCATACATCGGCGCATGGTGGGGCGGTAACTTCCGCGGCGCAAGAGAGTTCCCTATAAAGCCAAAGCAGGGTACTTCACAGATAGTATACTCACCTCACGATTATGGTCCGTCTGTTTACGCACAGACATGGTTCGACAAGAACTTCACCGAAGAAACTCTCCTTAAGGACTACTGGTACGATACATGGGCATACATCAATGCCGAGGATATCGGTCCTGAGCTCATCGGCGAGTGGGGCGGACATATGGACGGAAAGGACAACCAGAAATGGATGACTCTCCTCCGCGATTACATGATAAAGCATCACATCAACCACACATTCTGGTGCCTCAACACCAACTCGGGTGATACAGGCGGACTCTGGGATGACCTCAGCTTCCAGCAGGGCACAGGTACAAAGATAAAGTGGAACGAGCCTAAGTATGAGCTGTTTGAAAAGGCTTTATGGCAGACAACAAGCGGCAAGTACATCGGTCTTGACCACCAGGTAGCACTCGGTAAGAACGGTATTTCACTTTCACAGTTCTACGCTTCGGGCGAGGGAAGCAACCTCGATGCAGGCGGTAAGGGTTCATCAGTTGTTATAACTCCTACACCAACTCCTGCTACGACTGCTCCTGTTGTTACAACAAAGGCTCCCGAGACAACTACAGCTGCTATAGTTACTACAACTGAGGCTCCTGTAACAACAACAGAAAAGGTTACTACAACAACAGTAGCTCCTACAACAACTACAGCTGCTCCTGCAACTACTACATCTCCCGTCAGTACAGCTACTGAACCGGCTGCGACTGAACCTCAGACTGCGCCTGAACCTCAGGCTGCGCCTGCTACTGATTCGCCAAATTCTCCTATCTCTAAGGCAGTTGTATATGGAGATGCGAACCTCAACGGTACTGTAGAGCTTGCAGACGCACTTCTCATTCTCCAGAACTGCGCTAATGCTACAAAGTATCCTATGTCCGAAGAAGCTGCTGATAACGCAGACGTTTATGAGAGAGGCGACGGAATTTCACCTATGGATGCACTCAGTATCCAGAAATACGATGCTAAGCTCATAAGCAAGCTCCCTGAGAGCATCAAGGCATAAGCCTTGTTTAAATCACATAATGAACGGCAGGAACTTCTCCTGCCGTTTTCTTTCTGTTATGTGAAAAATGCACAATTTCAGCGGCTTTGACCGCTTTCGTCATCTACTCGGAAAACTGCAAAAAATCCTTGACAACAGCGGAAAATTATGATAAAATAATATTGCCGCTTGTAAACAGGCTTTAAAGTTGTGCCATCACACGCCTGCTGCAGCGAGTTTATTGAAAAGGCAGGTGCCGCAAATGTACGCAGTTATCGAAACAGGCGGAAAGCAGTATCAGGTTAACGAAGGCGATATTATTTTCATTGAGAAGCTCGCAGCTGAGGCTGATGAGACAGTTACTTTCGACAAGGTAGTAGCTCTCGGAGCAGACAATGGTCTTAAGATCGGTACACCTTATGTTGACGGTGCAACTGTTAGCGCTAAGGTTCTTAAGAACGGCAAGGCTAAGAAGATCACTGTATTTACTTACAAGCCTAAGAAGGGCGAGAAGAAGAAGCAGGGTCACAGACAGCCTTACACTCAGGTACAGATCGAGTCTATCAAGGCTTAAGATCTATGATCAAAGCAGAGTTTTATGAATCCGACGGATTCAAGAAGGGATTCAGAGTCAAAGGACATGCTGAGTATGCCGATAAAGGACACGATATTGTCTGTGCGGCTGTATCAACAGCAGTGTCTATGGCTGCAAATATCATAACCGACGGCTTCGGTATCGATGCTGAAGTCTCGGCAGTAGACGATGAGATCGATCTCAATGTCAAAGCTCCCGATGAACATTCGGAGGCTGTGCTCAACATCCTTGTTGCACAGCTTGGTATGATACTTGAAGAATTTCCTGACACTATCAAAATCACTATTTCGGAGGTGTAAGTATGTTAAAGATCAGTATTCAGTTCTTCGCTCATAAAAAGGGTGTTGGTTCTACAAAGAACGGCCGTGATTCTGAGGCAAAGAGACTCGGCGTCAAGAGAGCTGACGGTCAGTTCGTAAAGGCTGGCAATATCCTCGTTCGTCAGAGAGGTACACACATCCACCCAGGTGAGGGCGTAGGTATCGGTTCTGATGATACATTATTCGCTACAGTAAGCGGAAGAGTTAAGTTTGAGCGTTACGGCCGCGACCGTAAGAAGGTTTCTGTATATACAGAGCAGTAATGATCAACGATCAAATAAATCCCGAGCTTTCGCTTGGGATTTTTCTTTAGAAAATCAGGGAGGTCGTAAAATGTTCGTAGACCAGGCAAAAATCAAGATCAAAGCAGGCGACGGCGGTGACGGTGCAGTATCATTCCACCGCGAAAAGTATGTTGCAGCAGGCGGCCCTGACGGCGGTGACGGCGGCAGAGGCGGAGACGTTGTCTTTCAGGTCGACGATAATTTCTCGACCCTCATCGATTTCAGATATAAAAGGAAATACGTCGCAGAACGCGGTCAGAACGGTTCAGCCCGCAACTGTACAGGCAAGAGCGCTCCGCCGCTTATAGTCAAGGTGCCGAGAGGTACTCTCGTCCGCGACGCAAATACGGGACGTATCATGGCGGATATGTCCACAGACGAGCCGAAGGTGCTTGCAAGAGGCGGTCAGGGAGGCAAGGGAAATGTCCACTTCGCCACCTCTACAAGACAGATACCCAAATTCGCTAAACCCGGTTATCCCGGCGAGGAGTTCGAGGTAACTCTCGAGCTTAAGCTCCTTGCGGATGTGGGACTTGTGGGATTCCCGAATGTCGGAAAATCCACCCTTATATCTGTTGTGAGCGCCGCAAAGCCAAAGATCGCAAACTACCATTTCACTACACTTACCCCCGTCCTCGGAGTTGTAAGAACTGACGAGGAGCGTTCCTTCGTAATGGCGGATATCCCGGGACTTATCGAGGGCGCAGGCGACGGTGTGGGACTTGGTCACGAATTCCTCCGCCACGTTGAAAGATGCCGCCTTATAGTACACGTTATCGACGTTTCAGGCATCGAGGGACGCGATCCCAAGGAGGATTTCGACATCATAAACGCAGAACTGGCTAAGTTCAACGAGGAACTTGCAGAGCGTCCGCAGATAGTTGCCGCAAATAAAGCTGATATGGCTACAGAGGAGCAGATAGAGGATCTCAGGAGCTTCATCGAGGCAAAGGGACTTCCTTTCTACTGTATCTCAGCCGCAACTACTCAGGGCACAAAGGAACTCGTAATGAAGATAGCCGAAGTCCTTGAAACTCTCCCTCCTATCAAGGAGTATGAGGCTGAACCTATCCCGCAGGCAGAGCTTGACGAGATGCTGGGCGTGGACAAGAAGTTCACCATAGAGGTAGAGGACGATGTATACTACGTTGAAGCACCGTGGATACAGCCTATAATGCGTACCGTCGATCCCGATGACTATTCATCACTGCAATACTTCCAGAGAGTTCTCATCAACAGCGGAATTATCGCAAAGCTTGAAGAAATGGGCGTCAAGGAAGGCGATACGGTAAGTATCGAGGGCTTCGAGTTTGACTTTGTATACTGATATGAACAGAGAATATTTATCAGAACGTGAAGCTAATACCTACAGTCCGCTGAGTCTTGCCTTTTTAGGTGACAGTGTGTATGATACACTTGTAAGGGACTATCTTCTGCGTCAGGCGAATATGCCTGTTGCAAAGCTTCACTCTGCAAAAATAAGACTTGTGTGTGCGGAATTTCAGTCCGATGCCTATGACGCACTCTCCGAACAGCTTACCGAGCACGAGCTTTCAGTGCTGAAAAGGGGACGCAATGCCACGGGAAACACTGTTCCGAAACACGCAGACGCTGTGCAATACCGCAGGGCTACAGCTATAGAGTGCCTTTTCGGCTACCTGTACATTACAGGTCAGAATGAGAGGATAACTCAGCTTTTTGAAGTCATGATGCCTGAGGAAACTGAGGTACAGAATGGCTAAGGTAGTAATGACATGCGGAAAGATATGCAGCGGAAAATCAACATACGCAGCAAAGCTGTGCAGTGAGCTTAACGGCGTTATATTGTCAATTGACGAGCTGACGCTTGCCCTGTTCAATAATGAAGCAGGGGATAAGCTTGATATGTATGTGGAACGAGCAAGAAGTTACTTATATAAACAGTCTGTCCGGCTTATCCGTGCAGGAGTGAATGTGGTTCTCGACTGGGGATTCTGGACTGAGGCTGAAAGAGAATACGCAAAGAGATTCTACGATTCTGAAGGTATTGAACATGAACTTCATTATCTGAGCATTGATGATGAACTCTGGAAAAAGAGGATCGATGGAAGAAATGCGCTGGTCAGCGAAGGAAAGACCGATGCATATTACGTTGATGAAGGACTCATGGAAAAATTTGCTTCGATATTTCAAGAACCTGAAGATCGTGAGATAAATAAAATAATTTCACAGATAGGAGTGTAAAAGCAATGTCAGGTCATTCAAAATGGAATAACATCAAGCGTAAGAAGGAAGCTACCGATGCTGCAAAGGGTAAGATCTTTACCAAGATAGGCAGAGAGATAACAGTTGTTGTCAAGGAGGGCGGTCCCGATCCTAACAATAACAGCAAGCTCCGTGATCTTATAGCAAAGGCTAAGGCAAACAACGTGCCTAACGACAATATCGACCGTATAATCAAGAAGGCTGCAGGCGACGGCGATAAAAACAACTACGAGAATATCACATACGAGGGATACGGTCCTAACGGCGTTGCTGTTATCGTAGAGTGCCTTACAGACAACAGAAACCGTACAGCAGGCGAAGTTCGTCACTATTTTGATAAGTTCGGCGGAAACCTCGGTACTATCGGATGCGTATCATTCATGTTCTCGAAAAAGGGTATAGTTATCCTTGAGAACACAGATCTCGACGAGGACAAGGTAATGGACGATGTATTCGAGTGCGGCGGCGACGATTTTGATATCAGCGACGAGACAGTAGAGATCGAGTGCGCTCCCGAGAGCGTAGGTGCAGTCCGTGAAGCTCTTACAGCAAAGGGATACAACGTACTTTCAGCAGAAGCAGAAATGGTTCCTGCTAACTATACAACTCTTACCGACGAGGAGCATATCAAGAAGATGAACCTTCTCCTTGAGCACCTCGAGGACAACGATGACGTTCAGAACGTTTATCACAACTGGGAAATGCCCGACGAGGAGTAAGTGGGTATATGGGGGAATTGTTGAGGGAAACCCTTTTGAAAAAGGGTTCTCCCTCAAACTCCCTTCCTAAAACTTTCTACCCCAAATTTTCAGCCTGACATAGCGCTCTTGTAAAACTGCTGTTTTAGTGATACTGTGAGTGAGCGCTATGTCAGGCTGAAAATTTAAAGTAAAGGCTCCGGAATGCGATAGGGCAGACCTTCCCGGAAGATCTCCCACAATATCCCCATAAACCACTGTAGAAAAGGAGTATGGATATGGCTGTTGAAATAAAACGAGTTAAATACCTTCCCGAGCTTCGTCAGGTGGCTGAGCTTGCGGACGAAATATGGCACGAATGCTTCATAGGAATCATAACCGTGGGACAGATAGACTATATGGTGGATAAATTCCAGTCCCTCAGCGCAATGTGCGACCAGATAGACAAACAGGGATACAGCTACCTTGCAGTACGTGATGAAGGCGAGCTTTGCGGATATATCGCAGTTAAACCCGAGGAGGACGACCGTTTCTTCCTTAGCAAGCTCTATCTCAGAAAGGATAAGCGAGGCAGGGGAATAGCTACGGAAATGCTTCACAGAGTTTTCGACGAAGCTCTTGCGGCAGGTAAAAAGAGAGTCTATCTTACTGTAAACAAGCATAACGAACAGGCGATAGCAGTCTACAAAAAGACCGGCTTCACAGTTGCCGAGGACGTTGTAACAGATATCGGAAACGGCTATGTTATGGACGATCACATAATGGAATACGTTCTCTGAGTTAGTATTATAAAACGGTTATTTATTGACTTGCTCCTGAATATAATGTATAATAAAAGCTGTAAATGTGAGGGAGTAGTTAGCACAGCATGGCTGTGTGGCAAGCCGACATACTGATCGGAAGATCCGGTTTTGCATTAAATAATGAGACTCATGTATGGCTTTCCGGCTGTACCTGAGTTGCTTTTCGGGTACGAAGGTATCCGATTTTTTTTTGGAAGGACGTTTTTGGCAATGGGTTTAACTGAACTTGTACTTTTATCATTCGGACTGGCATCAGATGCTTTTTCCGTCTCGGTCTGTAAGGGACTCTGCATGAAAAAAATAGACCGCAGGGGAGCGGTGATAACAGCATTATTCTTCGGCTTTTTCCAGTTTTTGATGCCGATAATAGGCTTCTTGCTGGGAGTTCGCTTCGAGGCATATATGAGCAGGTTCAGCCACTGGGTAGCATTTGTACTGCTTGGCTTTATCGGCGGAAAGATGATATTCGAGGCCATAAAAGACCGCAATGAGGAAAAGGAAACATCGGTCTACAGGCTTGACATAAAGGAACTAACACTCCTTGCGATAGCTACAAGTATAGATGCACTTGCGGTAGGTATCGTATTTGCAGCAGAGCAGGCAAAGCTTCTGTTCTCGGTATCTGTCATCGGAGCGATAACATTTGCGGTCTGTCTTGCTGGAGTAGTAATAGGCAACCGCTTCGGAAGCAAGTACGATGACAAGGCGCAGATAGCAGGCGGAGCGGTACTCATAGTCATCGGACTTAAGCTCCTTCTGGACGGTCTCGGCGTTATCTGAGTTAGTATCATATGCAAAAATAATGTAAATTCTGACGGGATGTGTTTACATCTGACGAAAAATGTGATATCATTATTACAAGGGGGGAGCTCCCCCTTTTCAAGTTAAAAGACAAACGGAGGATAAAATGTCAGGATCACAGAATTTCAGACTTAGACTGATAGCAATACTCGAAGCGATAATAATACTTGTAATGTCGGTATTTATCATATGGATATGCTTTCTCAGGGACAACAACAGAGCAGTACCTGCAAGCACAAATGTATCGGAAGATCCCGAGATACGCTCACGTCCCGTGATAGAAAAGGAAGAGACCTTCTATCAGCTTGACGGCAAGAAGATACTCGTCCACGACAGCGCACTGGGTGAGACTTTCATCCCTGTATACGGCGATGTACCTGCAAGTGAGCTTGATATGGACAAGCTTGTGAGCCGAAACGGCTATTCGTTCTACAAGGACAACAACGAGATAGTATCCTATGCAGGAATCGATATTTCCCAGCATCAGGGAGAGATAGACTGGAAAAAGGTAAAGGAAGCAGGTATTGATTTTGCTATAATCCGTGTGGGTTATCGTACATACGGCGGCGGCATCATAGAGATGGACGAAAGCTGCGGAAAGAACATCCGTGAAGCAGATGCCGCAGGAATAAAAGTCGGGGTATACTTTTTCTCGCAGGCAGTCAATACCGAAGAAGCAATTGAGGAAGCGGATACCGTACTGAACGCCATAGAGGGCTGTAACATAACCTATCCCGTTGTATTCGACTGGGAAATGATAGCAGACGACCATGCCCGTACAGATTCCGTATCGGTAGATACACTTGCAGACTGCTGTGTGGCATTCTGTGAAAGAGTACGTTCGGCAGGCTATACTCCCATGATATATCAGAACAAGAACACAGCCATGAAGAAGCTTGACCTTCCGAGGGTAAAGGACTATGATTTCTGGCTTGCGGAATACGGAAGAGAACCATCATACTACTATGATTTCAGGATATGGCAGTACTCCTCGGACGGAACAGTCCCCGGAGTTTCAGGCAGAGTTGATATGAATATATGCTTCAGAGATTACGGAGAAGAATAAAATGTTTTTTCTAAAATACAAGCATCCTTTCCGCGGATATGGACACATAGTGTTTATTATAGCTCTGGTGACTTCTTATGCGGCGATCTTTATCGGTATTTATGATCCCGATTCTATACTGTTTCTCGGAATGGCGCTGATATTCATAGCCGTGCATATCATAGCTTATCTGATAATAAATCATCCGAGAGCAGAGGAACGTGAAAAAATAGAAAGTGCAAGGGAACTTGTCTGGAGGCAGATGACGGGAAGGGAACGCGAACAGTTTGACGCTTCAAAAAGTGTTGGAAAAGGCACGGGACTCGTAATGCTTATTGCTCCGATAGTGATAAGTCTGATAACGCTGATCTCCAGTACTGAAAAATATGCGACAGTTCTGGTAATTGTTGGTGTATTTTTTGTATTCGGGGTAGTATATATAGTCCTCCTTGTGAGACAGGGCATATGGCTTTCGGCTGATGACAGTATCGAGTGCGCCGAGATAGATGTGGACCATATAGAGGTTGTAAAGCATCACGGCAAGCATCATACCTATTATTACAACTATGCTGTGTACTACACACCCGAGGGCAGGTTCATGACACGTCTGCCTGATTCGGCAAGCTGGAAAACAAAACTGTACCTTGCGAGATACAAGAACAGGTACAGCTATGTCTTGTTTGAAAATGAGAGTGCAGATGACAGATTTGAAAGAGAAATGCGCTCTGCGAAAAGGTACAAGAGATAAAAAAGCGCCCCTGCTGTCAGGGACGCTTTTGTTGTATCATATCATTTGTTTATTCTTTTTTGGATTCGGGAAGCTGTATGAGCTTTGCCTTATAAAGCGCTGTTCCGACAGCACCTGTTATTACAGTTGTAGCCAGCAGTTCGAGAAGTGCATTTACTCCGATCATACCGATAACAAATGCGAGAACGTTCTTTCCGCCCTGAAGGTTCTGGATGTACTCCGAGTTTCCGAAGAAGAGGATAAGAGCACCCATAAAGAACAGTGTATTAAGGAATGCTGTGAAAAAGCCTGTGATAAAGCTTGCTCTTGAAACCTTGCCTGATCTTGCGATAAGTCTGAAGAGACATCCCACGATAAATCCGTCGAGAGCTCTTGCAACAAAACGCTGAACGAATGTCAGTACAGGACTGATCTGAAGTGTAGCAGCGCCCATACCGCTGAGAACGCCTATTCCGAAGCACTGAAGAAAGCTGCATAAACCGAATACGGCTCCCACGATGAGTCCACCTATGGGTCCGAGGACAACAGCTGCAATAGCTATCGGGATGGTATTAAGGGTGATGGAAAGCGGTCCTATCGGGATAGTGCCTATCGGTGTAAATGAGAAGATGATAACGATAGCCGATAACAGACCGAGCAATACCAGTGATTTGGTGTCGAACTTTGTTTTCATTATTAAATTCCTCCTTGTTATTATTCCTCTTAAGAGGATACAATACAACGCCATTATTCTAACATATATTTCCTGAATTGTCAAGGGCTAATCCAATTTGTAACCACAATGTCAAAACAAACAATTTAACATATTTTTTATTTGTTTTTTTGTTAGAACCTGCATAATCTATTGCAAATTATGAAAAAACATGTTATAATCTATTTATATATAAACATTGTATATAAATATAGGATGGGCACTACCATGTTTAAAAAATTTTTATCACTCGCTGCTGCGTTGACCGTTGCGTTTTCGGTTACAGGCTGCGGCGGCAAGACCGATCGTTCATCGGATGATCTGTCGTTTGATTCACATGTAGAATTCAACGCTACCAGAGCCCCAAAATCAACTGCTGTCCCCGACAATGCAGAGGAGGTCGTCACGCAAGTGCATACAGAGAACGTAAGCTTAAAGGAGATAGTAACTTCCTCTATGGGAACCCAGACTACTCCCGATAAGATAATAGAACGGACAGAAGGAAAAAATACAGTTCTCCTTCCTCTCTCCGATTTTATCGAGGACGGCGATGATATACAGTCGTTCACGTTTATAATCTATTCTCCCGATGACAGGGATATAGGTGAATTCAAGGGCGGATGCGGCATTGCTGTAAACAACAGCTGTCCTGTGGCTACTAATGACGGCTGGTATCAGTCCGAAGACTTCTCCGCTCCTACACAGGGAAAATACGGAGAGATAACGTGGAACGTTCCGGATGAGATAAAGGACTATATCTCCACTAACGGAAAGGTGCTTTTCGGCTACTGGTGGGGAAATA
This sequence comes from Ruminococcus sp. XPD3002, assembly GCA_900119535.1. Lineage (GTDB taxonomy): Bacteria > Bacillota > Clostridia > Oscillospirales > Ruminococcaceae > Ruminococcus > Ruminococcus flavefaciens_H. The sequence goes on along the minus strand of FPJT01000004.1, from coordinate 143,222 downwards.
CAGAGAGCATACGCCTTGACAGCGTTGTTTGTACCTACACCCGTACAAAGGAGATACCCGTTGACGGCGCTCTTGCTGTAAACGTCGGACAGAGCGTAAGATATGACGGCGATGATAAATTCATCCGTTTCTCCGCTAAGGACCAGCTCCCCGAGGATGCAGTCATACAGGCTGTGACCTACAATATAAGCGGTGCAGGTACACTTGGCAAGTTTACGGGAGCTTTCGGCTGTGAAAGAGGCGAAAGCAAGTATCAGTCACCCGATTCGGCTGTGTTCACAAACGACTCCAAACTTTCACTGACGTGGATACTTCCCGACAGGATAAAGAAATTTGCAAGGTATGACAGTGAGCTTTCACTGGGATACTGGTGGAGTCAGCAGGATTCTGTAACACTGGATTCCGTAATGATAAAATACAGTACAGGCGCTCCACCCGAGGCTGCGGCAGAGGAAACTACAGAGCGTCCCGAGAAAGTCGAAACAGGCTTCAGAAGTACAAATGAGATATTAAGGGAAATAAAGGTCGGCTGGAATCTGGGAAATTCACTTGAATCCTACAACACCGAGAATACAGGTCTCGATACCGAAACAGGCTGGGGCAACCCTAAAGCAACTGCCGACATGATAAAGAACGTCAGAAAAGCAGGCTTCAACGCCATAAGAATACCTGTTACATGGGGCGAGCATATGGACGGCGATACGATACAGCCCGAGTGGCTTGGACGTGTAAAGGAAGTTGTGGACTATGCATTCAGCGAGAACATGTACGTAATAATCAATATGCACCACGATGACTATATATGGTTCAACCCGACGGATTCAGAGTATGAAAACGACAGCAAGCGCCTTAAGGCTATATGGAAGCAGATAGCCGAGTATTTCGCAGACTATGACGACCACCTTATATTCGAGGGTATGAACGAACCCCGTACTATCGGAAGCAATAATGAATGGACAGGCGGTACATCTGCCGAAAGGGATGTTATAAACCGCTATGCAAAGGATTTTGTCAACACGGTAAGAAATACAGGCGGCTCGAATCAGGACCGCACACTCCTTGTAACTACCTATGCGGCATCCGCAGAGGTAAGCGCAATGCAGGACATGGAGATACCTAAGGACGATCACATAGCGCTGTCCCTCCACTACTATGCACCGTGGAAATTCTCGTCAGGTAAAAGCACATCATTCGGAGTTTCCGAAACAAGCGAACTGGACGCTAAATTCGCAAAGATAAAGCAGATGTTCGTCGATAAGGGAGTACCTGTTGTTATAACCGAGTTCGGATGTGTGGCAGCAGCAGACGACCAGACAAGAGCAGATTATTTCAACTATTATATCTCAGCTGCAAATACCAATGGAATCAAGTGCTTTATCTGGGATAACGGACAGCTTGCAGGCGGCGAGGATTCTTTCGGTATATTCCGCAGAAATGATCTTACGTGGAACAACACTATCCTTGACGGCATCATGAAAGGTGCATTATAAAAGTTGTACGCATACAGGAGTTTATGTGAATTTATCGGGGAAAACCTTTCTGAGGAAAGGTTCTTCCCCGAACCCCTTTCCAAAGACTTTCTGCCCCAAATTTTAAGCCTTACAGGGTACTCACTCATAGTATTACTAAACTGATAGTTTTACATGAGTACCCTGTAAGGCTTAAAATTTAAAGTAAAGGCTCTGAAATGATCGAGAAGAAATCTTTCTCAAATAGTTCTGCTCAATAAAACACATATAAACTCCTGTAGGCTTACAACTCTTGCATTTTTTCTTCGGATGATGTATAATAAAAAGGCACGAAACAAGAAAGGAAGTTATATCATGAATAAAAAAGAGACAGCAGAGATAAAAAAGAATTTTTCCGACAAGAGCGGTTTTTTCATAATGGAAAGAGTACTTACAGGCTTCATAGACGCTGAAAAGAACCTTCGCTATCACCATGTGAATTCATGTCTTACCATGCCCGTAGAGGAGCATGATGTATATGATGAGACTCTTAAAAAAGTCCTTAACACAAACGTAGGCAAGTCCTTTGTTGAATACGAGTTCCCGAATGAGGCATACGAGGAGGGCAAGCCGCAGGAGATGCTCTACACTCTTCTGCGTTCCGAGCTTAAGGACGAGGTGCTCTGTGAGAATTTCCTCAACCACATTGCAAATAATATAGCCTATACAGGTCCCTTTGCAGTCATCACAGCTTACTGCACATACACTATCCGTAAGAAGGACAAGAATGACGAGTACGCAGAGGGCGAGGACGAGATATACAACTATCTGCTTACAGCTATCTGTCCCGTGAACACAGGAAGCGACGGATTCGTTTTCGATTCCTTCAACAATGAGATAATGAAGAAAATGAACACCGAGCTCATCATCAGCAAGGCGCCTTCGGACGGATTCCTTTACCCTGTATTCAGCAACAGAAGCAGTGATATAAACCACGTTATGTACTACGCAAAATCTGCGTCAAAGCCGAATATCTCGGTCATAGAGGACGTTCTCGGATGTACCTTTGTGATGTCCGCCGAAAACGAGAAGGCTAACTTCCAGAGCATACTTAAGAACGTAGTAGGGGACGATCTGGACTATATGGTAATAAAGACCGTCAACGAGAAAATACAGGAAGTTGTTGAAGAAAACAAGGAGGAGACCGATAAGACAGTTATCGATGATCTCCGTCTTAAGGATATCCTCACGGATATCGGTGTTCCGCAGGAAAGAGTTGAAATGGTAGCACCTGTATTCGAGAAGGTCTGCGGAAACACACCGCTTACTGCGTCCAATCTGGTTGAGAACAAGACAGTTCTTGCAGCTCCGGGAATAACGGTGAATATCAAGCCTTCCGCAGCGGATAAGGTAAGGACAAGCGTAGTGGACGGCAGAAGATGCCTGCTTATAGATATTGACGATCCAACGATCGAGATAAACGGACTTCCAGTAACTCTCAGCTGACAGAAAAAAACAGCGCCTGACTTTTGCAGAAGCATGGTCAGGCGCTTTTCGTATAGTGGTACAGTAATTTTTACATGTACTATTGGGGTGGACTCTCTGAGAAGGTCTATCCTATCTCATTCCGGAGCCTTTACTTTAAATTTTCAGCCTGACATGGCGCTCCTGTAAAACTACTGTTTTAGTGATACTGTGAGTGAGCGCCATGTCAGGCTGAAAATTTGGGGCAAAAAGTCTTTGGAAAGGGGTTCGGGGGAGAACCTTTCCTCAGAAAGGTTTCCCCCGATATAAGTGCATGTATAACTTTAACTGTATCAGTCCTCGGAGAGTTTACGGCGCAGGGTGCCGGGGAGAGTTCTTTTGATATTGTCGAGCATTTTCTCGTCGGGAGAGAAAACAAGTCGTGTATTGCCGTATTCCTCGTGGGTGAAGTCGGCGAAGTACTCACCGGATGCGATATTGTCGGAAGCGAAGATAACAGTCATATCCGAGGACTCGTCGCCTGCTTCATCGTACTTGCCGAAGTCGGTGAACTTTCTTATATCCACCGTAAGCATCTCTTTGCGCTTTTTCTTGGCGATTATCTTATCGATATCCAGTTCGCCGTTAGTGAAGGTATACTCATACTCAACGTACATATTCTGTATCAGCATGAAAGTACCCACAGCCGCAGCAATAGCGATAAGCAGACCGATAAGCATAGCAAGTCCGTTTGTCATAAGTGAACCGACTGCAAAGACTGCGGTAAGGATGATACCGATAACAGCCACAGCGACTTTTTTTATCTTATCGCTGCTGCTGTACTGTTTTTTTACGAGCTGTTCTGCAAAATTATCCATAATAGTCTCCTGTAGATAGATTTGTATACTGCAAATCCCGCAGAGCTTGAAAGTCTGCGGGATGATCATCAAAGTGAAGCAGTTGCGGAAAGAACCTTCATTGCGTGTATCTGATAGCCTCCGTTTACTTCAAGGAGGGTGAACTCTACCTGCTTTGATGAGGTAGTCTCCATCCATGATGGAAGCTCGTTGATATAGTCTACAACTACTTTATACTCGTTTCCGTTCTTTGTTACGGACTTGATATCTGGCGAATATGTGAAGGTTATGGGGCGTATCGGAACATTGTAAGCCTTGTTCTCCTCATTGTAGTAGAATCTTGCCTCGGCAGGACCTACGTTTGTATGAGTGAGCTGAGGGATGTTCTCGCCGAATATCTTTACTGCATAAGCTTCAACGTCTACCGCAGGAACTGAAGCAACGTCGAATGTACGCTCATATGGCTCCATAGCTTCGTCGTCCATTATCATGGACCAGAGAGCGGCAGTAATTACCTGTTCGGAGGTAAGCTCCGAGGGATCATTGAAGGACTCTATATCCATGATAACGGCAGGATAGATAACATCCGTGAAGCCGTCCTTCTTGACCTCGCCCGAGGTAAAGCTTCCGAGATAGCCGATGCCCTTTGAGATAACGGTGAACAGACCTACGCAGGCAAGAGCTGCGAATATAACGCCGAGGATAGTGTATATCTTCTTTTTCAGTCCGCCCTTTGCAGGAGGAACAGCGAAGTCGTCCTCAGTCTTTTCGCTTCTTGCGTTTATGATATCCTCGGGATCCTCATCGAGTATCTGACCGAGGGTTGAAGTAACTCTGTTTTTCGGGAATATAGGCTCGGGAGGCGCAGCAGTGAATTCGGGTACAGCCTCCTTTTCGGGTTCTGAAGCGAACTCGTCTGCGGTATTATCGGAGCGGTTCTCGATATCTGCGATAGCGTCGGCAGCATCAGCACGGATGCCCTCCAGCATATTGTCAACGGCAGAAGTATCATCATCGGGCTCTGTATCGTGCATTTCCTCGTGTACGGCAGCAATAGCAGCATCCATAAGCTCGTCCACAGAAGGACCGCCTTCGGACTGTACAGGGTATGTGCCGCTGTAGCCGGCTGCATTTCCGCCTGAGGACTGTGTAACTATCAGCTCCTCGTAGAACTGTGTAACTCCGTTAGGAACAGATTCCTGAGTTTCTGTGAAGTCGATAACAGGTTCTTCCTGAACCTCATCCTCTGCATCGTCGCTGAATCCCGAGAAATAGTCGGTCTGTGCGGGAGCTTCGGGAAGGGTGAGAGGTATTATCTCATCACCGGCCTCGGCCTCAGCGTTGGTATCGTCCGAGAGGAGGGGAGCCTCATCCGCAGCGGCTTCCTTATCGTAAGGCTCCTCAGCAGGGTGTACATATTCTTCCTCCTGAGCGGCACTGAAGGGACCTTCCTCGTCCTGTACTGGTGCTTCATACACAGGTTCTTCGGTATACTGCGGAACTTCTTCATACTGTGGCTCTTCCGTATACTGAGGTACGTCATTGTACTGCGGTTCTTCTGTGTACTGAGGCATTTCCTCGTACTTCGGCTCTGTGTACTGAGGTGTTTCTTCAGGCTCGGGAGCGTTCTGCGGTACAGCTTCCTCAAATGAGGGGACTTCTTCCTCTTCCTTTTTCAGGAATGAGAACAGACCTTTCTTTCTGCCGCTTGTGAGCTTGTTGAGCTGAGCTATAGCGGCATCGGCGTCCTGAGCAATATCGGGTTCATTTTCTGCGGCGAACATTTCGGCAGCAGTATGCTCGTGTTCTCTGCGTACAGTTTCTTCTGCGGCAGCGTAGGCACGTTCACGCTCTATGCGGTCGTGCTCGAGAGCATCATGGCGCATAGCCTCATAGTCGGGGAGCTCTTCGCTTACTACTACCTGACTTGCCTTAAGGTGCGGCTCTTCCGCAGGTATTTCGGCAGGAGCTTCCTGTTCTGCATGTGCTTCCTCGTTGTGGATGGCGGTAAGCAGGTCGTCGACAGACATATTATCAAACTTAGTCTTGCGGCGCAGCTTAGGAAGTTCAGTTCTGGGTTTTTCAGGCTCGGACGGAATGCCTTTAAGGTTATTCAGCATATCGTCCAGATCTTTTCTGATAGCCATTGCAGCCTCCTAATAAAAATAGAATTATCTTATCTGACCGTTTCCGTCGATCAGGTATTTGAACGTTGTAAGTTCTGTAAGTCCCATAGGACCGCGTGCGTGGAGTTTCTGTGTGGAAATGCCTATCTCAGCGCCGAAGCCGAATTCTCCGCCGTCGGTAAATCTTGTTGAAGCGTTTACATAGACCGCAGCGGCATCTACCTGACGCTGGAACTTCTGAGCGTTCTCCAGCGACTTTGTTACGATACATTCAGAATGTCTTGTGCTGTATTTTCTTATGTGAGCGATAGCCTCGTCGATATCGTCCACTACCTTGACTGCGATGATGAAATCGTTGAACTCGGTAGCGTACTCGGTCTCGGTAGCTTTTTCGATGTCCTTGCCGAGAATAGCGATAGTTCTGTCGCAGCCGTATATCTTGACGTTGTGTTCCTTGAAGCGTTCAGCTATCATGGGAAGGAACTTCTCAGCCACATCCTTATGTACGAGAAGGCTCTCTATAGCGTTGCATACAGAGGGACGCTGAGTTTTAGCGTTATCGGTTATCTCGACAGCCATATCAAGGTCAGCCGAGGAATCAACGTAAACATGGCAGTTGCCTGCGCCTGTCTCGATAACGGGAACTGTAGCGTTCTGTACAACAGCCTGTATGAGGTTAGCGCTTCCTCTCGGGATAAGAACGTCCACATAGCCGTTGAGCTTCATGAGGGCGGTAGTGGTCTCACGGGAAGTATTCTCGACTACCTGTATAACATCGGCAGGGAGTCCCTGTGATTCAACAGCCTTACGCATGATGCTGCCGAGGCAGATATTGGAGTTTATAGCTTCCTTTCCGCCTTTGAGGATGACAACGTTTCCTGCTTTGAGGCAGAGTGCAGCGGCATCCACGGTAACATTCGGGCGGGACTCGAAGATTATTCCTATAACGCCCAGCGGAACTCTTGTCTTTGTTATCCTGAGACCGTTTGGACGTACAAAACCGTCCGTAACCTGACCGATAGGATCCTTAAGAGCGATAAGCTCGTCCACGCCCTTAGCCATGCCTTCGATGCGTGACTTATCGAGTTTCAGGCGGTCTATCTTTGCATCGGTCATGCCGTTTTCCTTAGCAGCGGCGATGTCCTTGGCATTCTCGGCGATTATCAGGTCTGTGTTTTCGATGAGAGCCTTTGATATCGCAGCGAGAGCGCTGTCCTTTAACTTTGTTGACGCTGAAGCTATAACAGGCTCAGCAGCCTTAGCCTTACGTCCGAGTTCTTCTGTATAATTCATAACACACCTCTTATTCAGCTATCAGCCTTTAGTCTGTGGTGTCCCCTGTCGGGGACGGATTTAATGTGGGTATTCGTACAATTGCCCGTAACCCTGACACCCTGTATGGACGACCATTGGTCGTCCGCATGTATAATGCAAATATGGATGAAAACGGACGGCGTCCCGACGTCCCATTGGCACACGTACATCCACATGTAACCCGGATACCTTGTAGGGACCGCCTTGGGCGGTCCGTTGTATCTGACCGTATATATTGGATCATGCGGGCTGCCAAAGGCAGCCCCTACAGGGGTTCCATAATTGTGTTTGGTCATCACGGGCGCTCGGAAAGCGCCCCTACACATTGTTTAACCATATATGCACGGTTATCTGCGGACGGCCAATGGCCGTCCCTACACTGCTTTCTACTTTCTGATTTCTGACAACTATTTTAGTTTATAGCCTTGAAGACGGTACCTATCTCCTTGTCCTCAAAGAGGTCATAGAGCTTTTCGGGATCGCGGCCGTTCATGATGACCATGTCGATGCCTGCCGAAGTTGCTATCTTTGCGGCGTTTATCTTGGTGGACATTCCGCCTGTACCAAGTGAAGTGCCTGCACCGCCTGCCATGCCCTCTATCTCGGGAGTTATCTTCTCAACGTAGGATATAGGCTGAGCATCCGGGTTAAGACGGGGATCATCGTCATAGAGCGCATCTATATCCGAGAGTATCAGCAGAAGGTCTGCACCCGAAAGTTCGGCAACAAGAGCCGAAAGGGAATCGTTCTCGCCTATTTCAAGTTCCAGCTCGTCGATAGCGATAGTGTCGTTTTCGTTTACGATAGGTATAACGTCCATACCAACCAGTGATTCTATAGTGTTCTTGAAGTTCTCGCAGTGGTTGGGGTTGTTGATAATGGTCTTGGTAAGGAGTATCTGAGCAACAGTAACGCTGTATTTCTCGAACATATCGTCATAGACGTGCATGAGTTCGCACTGACCGATAGCCGCAACAGCCTGTTTCATTTTGGTCTCTTTAGGTTTCTCGGGGAGTCCCAGTTTACCTGCACCCAGTCCCACAGCACCCGAAGAAACGAGGATTATTTCACGTCCCGAGTTGTGAAGGTCTGAGATGACTCTCACGAGGTTTGTCATTCTGCGTATATTTAGCTTGCCCGTTTTGTGGGCGATAGTGGAAGTTCCGAGCTTTATTACTATACGCTTTTTTTCCGAAATATTTCTCATATCAAAGCTTCTTTCAGTTGACTTTATTGACGGGAGAACCATCCATCCATGCTCTGATGTTGCCGCATACGATGTCTACAAGGCGTTTTCTTGTCTCGAAGGGTGCCCATGCCGTATGTGGAGTTATGACGCAGTTCTCCGCATTTTTCAGAGGCGTATCGGGGGACATCGGTTCCTTTTCGAGAACGTCCAGATAAGCGCCTGCTATCTTTTTCGAGTTAAGGGCATCGGCGAGTTCCTTTTCGTTCACAACGCCGCCCCTTGATGTATTTATGAGTATTGCCGAGGACTTCATTTTTCCCAGAAGTTCCGCATTTATCATGCCCTTTGTCTGTTCCGTGAGGGGACAGTGGAAGGTGAGAAAATCCGCTTCTCTTACGGCAGTATCGGTATCCGCCCAGCGATAGGGACAGTCTCTTTTTGTGCGTGATGAAGCGATGATGTTCATGCCGAAAGCGTTTCCTATCTCAGCGACCTTCTGACCTATAGAGCCATAGCCGATAATGGAAAGAGTTTTTCCTGCAAGTTCCAATGTAGGTACGGGGAAGTATGAGAATGAGGGAGAGCGCTCCCACTCGCCGTTCTTTACAGCGTTATCGTAATCACGTATACGGCTGCTGTGGTCGAGTATATAGGCGAAAACCTGCTGTGCAACGGCATTTGTGGAATATTGTCCCGCATTGCATACGGTAATGCCTTTTTCTGCGGCATAGTCCACATCAACGTTATTGTAGCCTGTTGCGAAGAGTCCCACGTACTTTATATTGGGACATGCATCCATTACCTCTTTTGTGATAAGGACCTTGTTGCAGAGAACTATATCCGCATCGCCGATATTCTCTGCGGTCTTTTCGGGAGGAGTAAGGGGGATGACCTTTACCTCGCCCAGTTCTTCAAGCTGAGAAGTTGGGATATCGCCGTTTATGTTGACTGTATACCAGTCCAGAACAGCTATCTTCATGAGTTGCTCTCCTGTTCTTCCTCGGGCTTTTTCTTACGGAAGAGGTAAGCGATGAAAGCGATAAGAAGGAGTATGCCCTCGATGATGCCGAGAGCGTAGAAGGGAAGTCTCTCCTCGGATACATGTATAGCGAGCGAGAGAGGTATCGCAACAGCTAAGATGAGCTGATATATATGCTTTTCTGAAACGAACCTTGCAACAAAGAAGATGAGCGAGATGATGCAGAAAGCAAGGTGTATCGGAAGGGGGAATGGGAAAAGTCCTACAGGCTCGACTTCGGGAGTCTGAGCCATTATGCTGATGAAATTACTTATCATATTTATCTCCGATCTGCGTATCAGGCGCAGAGGCAGCAGCTTGTTCGGCGGACTGCCGTACCGTAATAACGTCCCTTTCGGCAAAAGATTTTACCGAAAAAAGACCACACACTTTAGTATAACATAAATTATCGGGAATTTCAACCGCTTTTTAAAATTTATCCTTAATTTTCAGAAATCAGAGATCAGTAGGGGGCGACTCCTAACCGTCGCCCGTCCCCTCTGTCAGCTTCGCTGACATCTCCTAACAGGAGCGATGACCCTCTGTCAGCTTTGCTGACATCTCCCTACACTGTAGGGAGTTACCCCACACTGTGGGGAGTCACCCACATCGCCCCTTTAGTTTTCAGAAATCAGTAGGGGCGCATTCCGTGCGCCCGTCATTACACGTACATCCACCTGTAACCCTGATACCATGTAGGGGCTGATGCCTACATCAGCCCTGCCTTACAATATGTAAATTATCGGGGCGATGTAGGCATCGCCCCCTACAGATCAAATGTGAACAATTTATGAACGTCCTGCTCGTCTTTACAGTGTGAGCAGATGAGCAGTTGAAAAAGAAAAGGGCGCACGGAATGCGCCCCTATGATTGTTTTACCATAATTATATGGTTATCTGCGGAACGCCTCGGCGTTCCGTTGGCACACGTACAACCACATGCAACCCTGATACCGTGTAGGGGGCGATGCCTACATCGCCCCTTTAGTTTTCAGAAATCAGAAAGTAGAAAGCAGTAGGGGCGCATTCCGTGCGCCCGTGATAACCAAATTATGATGAATCAATTGTAGGGGCTGCCTTTGGCAGCCCGCATAATCCAATACATACGGTCATATACAACGGACCGCCGAAGGCGGCCCCTACACTGCTTTCTGCGCTCTTCGTTCACGAATGTGAACATTTTATGAACGTCCTGCTCATCTTTACAGTGTGAGCAGTTGAGCAGTTGAGCAGTTGAAAAAGAAAAGGGCGCACGTACATCCACATGCAACCCTGATACCATGTAGGGGCTGATGCCTACATCAGCCCTGCCTTACAATATGTAAATTATCGGGGCGATGTGGGCATCGCCCCCTACAAGTTAAATGTGAACAATTTATGAACGTCCTGCTCATCTTTACAGTGTGAGCAGATGAGCAGTTGAGCAGTTGAAAAAGAAAAGGGCGCACGTACATCCACATGCAACCCTGATACCATGTAGGGGCTGATGCCTACATCAGCCCTGCCTTACAATATGTAAATTATCGGGGCGATGTGGGCATCGCCCCCTACACTACTTTCTACTTCTCGGAACAGAACTCTACTTTCTCTCCGTTGAGTATCATATTTGTTGTACGTACAGCACACATCTTTCCGCACATAGAACATGTATGGCGGTCAGCAGGCGGAGTGCTCTCGAAGTAAGCCTGAGCCTTTTCACGGTCGATAGCAACATCGAACATAGCATCCCAGTCAACATTGTGACGAGCCTCAGCCATAGCGTTATCGGCATCTGTAGCGTGAGGTATACCCTTTGCAATATCGGCAGCGTGAGCAGCTATCTTGCTTGCCATAATGCCTTCCTTAACGTCGTCTATATCAGGCAGTCTCAGGTGCTCTGCAGGAGTTACGTAGCAGAGGAAGTCCGCACCGTTTACAGCAGCAATAGCTCCGCCGATAGCAGATGTTATATGGTCGTATCCGGGAGCTATATCCGTTACGAGAGGTCCCAGTACATAGAACGGAGCGTTATGACAGATACGCTTCTGGAAGGTCATATTAGCGGCTATCTCGTTCATTGCCATGTGTCCGGGACCTTCTACCATTACCTGTACATCCTTTGCCCATGCACGTTCTGTAAGTGCGCCAAGCTCGATAAGCTCGGATATCTGACCTGCATCTGTAGCATCGTCTATACATCCTGGACGGAGTGCGTCACCGAGACTTATTGTAACATCAAACTCGCGGAGTATATCGAGAACTTCGTCATAGTGCTCGTAGAACGGGTTCTCGTTGCCTGTCATCATCATCCACGCAAAGAGGAGAGAACCGCCTCTTGATACAATGTTCATCTTACGCTTGTCACGCATGAAAGCTTCAACAGCACGGCGGTTTATACCTGCATGTATGGTCATGAAGTCCACACCCTCTTCAGCGTGGGCACGAACTACCTTAAGGAAGTCCTCGGCAGTGATTTCGAGAAGATCCTTTTCGAGGTAGCCTATAGCGTCATACATTGGAACGGTGCCTATCATGGCAGGTGACATCTCGATGAGCTTTGTACGGAAGGTATTAGTCTTGCCGTAGTTAGAGAGGTCCATGATAGCTTCTGCGCCGTACTTAAGGGCAAGCTGTACCTTCTTCATCTCGTTGTCGTAGTTGTTGCAGTCGCCCGAGATACCGAGGTTTACGTTTATCTTGGTGCGAAGACCGCTTCCTATACCCTCGGGATCAATGGAAGTGTGACGTACATTGCAGGGAATAGCAACTTCGCCCTTTGCGACCTTTGAACGGAGAGTCTCGGCATCCATGTATTCCTTCTCGGCTATTCTTTTCATTTCGGGAGTTATAATGCCTTTCTTAGCGGCTTCCATTTGTGTGCTGTAGTTTCTCATAATAAAATTCCTTTCGTATTTGGATTAGCTTATACATTACAGTATCGGAGCACTGTCCAACTGCTCAACTGCTCAACTGCTCACACTGTAAAGATGAGCAGGGCGTTCATAAATTGTTAATATTTGATTTGTAGGGACGGCGATTCGCCGTCCGTTTTCATCCGTATTTGTATTTGACCATGCGGACGACCAACTACAGTATATCATGGTTGTGGATGATTGTACGTGTAATGACGGGCGCACGGAATGCGCCCCTACAATTGTTTAACCATA
>FPJT01000004.1:0-130471 GCA_900119535.1 Ruminococcus sp. XPD3002 | reverse complement strand
GACGGGCGCACGGAATGCGCCCCTACAATTGTTTAACCATATATGTACGGTCATCTGCGGACGACCAATGGTCGTCCCTACACTACTTTCTACTTTCTGAGTTCTGAGTTCTCAGCTATGACAACTGTATCCGTGGTCAAGTGGACCGCTTCCGTGTCCCAGATCGAGCATTGCAGAGAGCGCACCCGATATGTATTCCTTTGCGTGTTCAACGGCTTCCGCAAGACTGCATCCCTTTGCAAGATATGTCGCTATGGCGCTTGAAAGAGTACAGCCTGTACCGTGGGTATTCGGGTTGTCTATACGTCTGCCCCTGAACCACTTCATCTGACCGTCGGGCATTGCAAGAAGATCGTTTGCATCGCTGAGACTGTGTCCCCCCTTGCAGAGGACCGCACAGCCGTACTTTCCGGCTATAGATACAGCGGCTTTCTCCATGTCCGCTTCCGACTGCAAGTCCATGCCCGATATAAGTGAAGCCTCGGGGATATTGGGAGTTATAACCGCAGAAATGGGGAATAGTCTTTTCTTCACTGCCTCGTAAGCGTCGGATGTGGAGAGTGCAGAACCGCTTGTGGCTACAGCTACGGGGTCTGTAACGATATTCTGTGCTTTGTGGTAAATGAGCCTTTCGGCAATGACCTCGGCAAGTTCGGGAGAGGATACCATTCCTATCTTCACCGCATCGGGACGTATATCCTCGAAAACCGCATCTATCTGCTCTGCAAGGAACTGCGGAGAGACTTCCATAACGGAACGCACACCCATTGTATTCTGCGCTGTAAGAGCTGTTACCGCACTCATAGCGAACACGCCGTTTACTGTCATGGTCTTGATATCAGCCTGAATGCCTGCGCCTCCCGAGGAGTCGCTTCCTGCTATAGTGAGAACCGCCTTCATGAGCATACCTCCTCTGCCGCCTTACGCATGTCTGCGGCGGCTCCTTTAACGTCCTCGGCGGCGAAAACAGCCGATACAACGGCAATGCCGCACTGTCCGCAGCCCTTTATTACGTGGACGTTTTCACGGTTTATACCGCCAATAGCTACGGCAGGTATATGGACGCTTCCGCATATCTCCGTTAACTGCTGAGGGGTTATGCGTATGGCATTTGTCTTTGTGGGGGAGGGGAAAACTGCTCCGACGCCTAAATAGTCCGCACCCTGTTCCTGTGCAAGCAATGCCTGCGAAACTGTCTTTGCGGTAGCTCCGATGATGAAGCCTTCGCCTGCAATGCGCCTTATCTCGGCAACAGAGGCATCCTCTGCCCCTACGTGTACTCCGTCCGCACCGCTTTCAAGTGCGGCAGTATAGTCATCGTTAACTATAAGGGGAACTCCGAAGCTGTGGCATACGGGGAGAAGTCTTTTTGCGGTATCTATGACCTCGGACTGTGAAAGTCCCTTGTCACGAAGCTGTATAATGGTAGCTCCGCCAAGTACAGCCTGTTCCACCTGCGAAACGATGTCACGTCCTCTGAGGCATTCCCTGTCGGTAATGGCATACAGCCTCAGCATATCTTTATTGAATAACATGAGTTACCTCCTACATATCAAGTATATCCCGTATCTTTTCACGGGGACAGCTCATAAGTCCGCTCATGATGCATGCACCTGCCGCACCTGCCTTACGCACATCGTCTATATTGTCCGCGGATATGCCGCCTATTGCGTAAACGGGAAGCTCCACCGAACGGCATATCTCACTGAGGAATTCAAGACCTCGGGGAGGAAGTCCCTTTTTGCAGTCCGTAGGGAAAATGTGTCCTGCTGTTATATAGGAAGCTCCGTACTCTGCGGCAGTAATTGCATCGTCAGTACTGTGGCATGAAGCACCTATGGTACCGAAACTCTTACGTATATCCTCGTCAAGCACTGTAAGCCTGTGCAGGGGAAGGTGTATCTTTCTGCACCCGAGGGAAACTGCCGTATCCGTGAAATTATGCAGGATACAGTCAGTGCCGTAACGCTCGCATATCTTAACTACCTTTTCCGCAAGGGAAGTATACTCGTCGGAGGTGAGCTCCTTTGCTCTGAGAACAATGGCTTTGGGGCTGAGCTCTGCTATTCTTTCGATACGTGTAAGGAAGTCCTCACAGCAGGTCTTTCTGTCGGTCACGCATATGATATCAGACATAGAGATAATCGTTCAGTACGGGCTGAAGTCCCTCAGCGGACATATCCCTGTACATAGCTGTAAGGCTTCTGCTGTCGTTTATCTCGAACTGCTCGTCGCCCTCTGCCGAACTGCTCTCCTTTCCCGTATACTTGCTTTCGTGGTCGCCGATGCCTGTTGAAACGCCTGCGGAAATCTTTGTAGCGGCTATCTTCACTATGCCGTTGCGGAAGGACTCGCTCTCTCTTGACGAAACGGTTATACCGCAGAAGGGAAGGAATATCCTGTATGCACAGAGTACCTGACAAAGCTCCTTTTCGTGAACGTCCAGAGGGTTGATGGCTTCGTTGTTGATAATGGGACGGAGACGCGGACAGGAGAGGGATATCTCAGCCTGTGGGTATTTCCTCTGAAGGTAGTAAACGTGGAGAGCGCTTGCAAGAGCGTCCCTGCGGAAGTCTGAAAGACCGAGAAGCGCAGAGCATGCTATACCTCGCATACCGCCCATGAGTGCCCTTTCCTGAGCCTCGAAGCGATAGGGGAATACTCTCTTGTGTCCCATAAGGTGGAGCTGTTCATAGCGTGTGCTGTCGTAGGTCTCCTGGAACACTGTAACGTAGTCCGCACCGCATTCGTGCAGATAGCGGTATTCATCGGTATTTACGGGATAGACCTCTATTCCCACCATACGGAAGTATTTCCTTGCGAGCCTGCAGGCTTCGCCTATGTACTCTATACCGCTTTTGCTTCTGCTTTCGCCTGTGAGAATGAGTATCTCCTCCATGCCGCTTTCCGAGATGACCTTCATTTCGTGTTCTATCTGCTCCATAGAGAGCTTCATGCGGCGGATGTCGTTATAGCAGTTGAATCCGCAGTAAACGCAGTAGTTCTCGCAGTAGTTGGCGATATACAGCGGCGTGAACAGATAGACCGTGTTGCCGAAATGCTTTTGTGTTTCGAGTCTTGCCCTTGCGGCCATTTTCTCCAGGAAGGGAGCGGCGGCAGGGGAAAGGAGTGCCTTGAAGTCCTCAACGGAACAGACCTCGTGATTAAGCGCGCGGTTAACGTCCACGGCAGTATATCTGCTGTAATCGAAGCTGTTCATTTCCGAGAGTACCTTGTCCATGATATCGGACTTTATATGCTCCATGCCCTCCATGTACTCCATGTGGTCGGTACGTGAGGAGGGATCGTTTTCAAGGCGGTGTTTTTTTTCGAGTGCGGCTTCGGACAGCTTATCCGAGTCCACAAAATACTGGTTTTCCATTATATGACCTTCTTTGTTAATTCAGAATTAATGAATAAATGATAATTGTTGTGTTCCCTGCCGGGGACGGTCTGAATGTGGGTATTCGTACAATTACCCGTTACCCTGATACCCTGTAGGGACGACCATTGGTCGTCCGCATATATAATGTAAATGTGGATGAAAACGGACGGCGTCCCGACGTCCCATTGGCACACGTACATCCACATGTAACCCTGATACACTGTAGGGGCCGCCTTCGGCGGTCCGTTGTATATGACCGTATGTATTGGTTCATGCGGGCTGCCAAAGGCAGCCCCTACACAGCTTTTTACTTTCTGATCTCTGATTACTGTGCGGACGGCCAATGGCCGTCCCTACAAAGTGTCAGGGTTGCAGGCAATTGTACGTGTACCAACGGGCGCACGGAATGCGCCCCTACACTGCGCTCTGTTTTCTGCGCTCTGACAACTGCGATCAGTCGTGGAGGAAGCCTGTGAGAGTATCAGAGGGCGAAGCGCCTCGTGTGAGAACTCGTCCGAGACCTGCAAGATAAGCCTTTCTTCCTGCTTCTATAGCCTGCCTGAAAGCCTCTGCCATTACGGGAAGGTTGCCTGCTGTTGCAAGAGCTGTGTTGGACATTACCGCAGCCGCTCCCATTTCCATTGCTTCACATGCCTGTGAGGGACGTCCTATACCTGCATCCACGATTATCGGAAGGTCTATCTCGTCAATGAGTATCTGTATGAAGTCCTTTGTAGCGAGTCCCTTATTCGAGCCTATAGGCGATGCAAGGGGCATTACGGATGCCGCACCTGCGTTCACAAGGTCACGGGCAGTATTGAGGTCGGGGTACATATAGGGCATTACCACGAAGCCTTCCTTTGCCAGTATTTCGGTAGCCTTAACGGTCTCCTGATTATCGGGGAGGAGATACTTGGTATCACGCATTATCTCTATCTTAACGAAGTCGCCGCAGCCGAGTTCACGGGCAAGACGTGCGATACGTACAGCCTCGTCGGCGTTTCTTGCGCCTGATGTGTTGGGAAGGAGAGTTACACCCTTCGGGATATAGTCGAGGATGTTCTCGCTCTCGGCAGTATTTGCACGGCGTACTGCAAGGGTTATTATCTCTGCACCTGCATACTCTACAGCAGCCTTTATGAGGTTGAGGGAATATTTTCCCGAACCCAGTATGAATCGGGAGCTGAACTCCCTTCCGCCTATGATAAGCTTATCGTCATTCATGTTTATTACTCCTTTTATTTAATGCGTAATTGAGAAATCAGAGATCAGAGATCAGAAAGTAGTGTAGGGGCGCATTCCGTGCGCCCGTCATTACACGTACATCCACCTGTAACCCTGATACCCTGTAGGGGGCGATGCCTACATCGCCCCTTTAGTTTTCAGAAATCAGAAAGTAGAAAGCAGTGTAGGGGCGCATTCCGTGCGCCCGTCATTACACGTACATCCACCTGTAACCCTGATACCCTGTAGGGGGCGATGCCTACATCGCCCCTTTAGTTTTCAGAAATCAGAAAGTAGAAAGCAGTGTAGGGGCGCATTCCGTGCGCCCGTCATTACACGTACATCCACCTGTAACCCTGATACCATTGTGGGGACGACCATTGGCCGTCCGCATGTATAATGCAGATATGGGGGAAAACGGACGGCGAATCGCCGTCCCTACAATGTTCTATTCCTATTTATCGAGGATATCACAGGCGCACGGAATGCGCCCCTACAATTGTTTTACCATAATTATATGGTTATCTGCGGATGACCAGTGGTCGTCCCTACACTGCTTTCTGCTTTCTGATATCTGCGCTCTTTGTTCATGAATATGAACAAATTGTGAACGTCCTGCTCATCTTTACAGTGTGAGCAGTTGAGCAGTTGAGCAGTTGAATGTCAGCAGGCATCGGTTTCTCCTGCAATGATGCGTATAATGGCATTTGCTTCGTGAGCCGCACATACAAGAACTCTTGATGAAACCAGTCCGAGACCGTCTGCAACATCGGCAACACCGTCGCCGCAGAGATAAAAGCGCTCTGTTATGCGCCTTGTTCTTATGGTATTGGATGAGCCTATACCTGCCATTCCCGAACCCGATACAAGGTATTTTCCGGGCATCTTCTCCAGTATACAGTTTACAAGCATTGCCTTCTGGTCGGCTTTATCGAAAGCCTCGGCAATGATATCCTCGGTAAGGAGAGAGGGGATATTCTCATCGTTGAGTTTAATGCAGTCCCTTGTGATATCGCAGTATGGCGCAATGCGTTTCAGTGTATCGTAAAGCGCATCAGTCTTGAACATACCGAGCTGTTCGGGGAAGTACTGCTGACGGTTGAGGTTGGATATATCAACCTTGTCGAAGTCGATTATGTGAAGGCTCCCAACGCCTGCACGGGCAAGTGCAATGGCAATATTCGAGCCGAGTCCGCCGAGTCCGCAGACGGCGACAGATGCGGCAGAAAGCTTCTTCTGAAGCTCCTCACCGTGACGTTCGGCAAGTGCCGCATACATTTCCTCTCTTGTGGGGATGCACATATCAGCCTCCTCCCACAAAGCGAACTACTTCAAGGTGGTCGCCCTCATAGAGGACAGTGCTCTTGTACTGAGCCTTTGGCACTATGGATTCATTCAGCTCGACAGCTATCTGCTGTTCGTTATAGCCAAGCTCTGCTATGACCTCGCTGACTGTTCTGCCGTTGAATTCATATTCTTTACCGTTGATAGTAAGCATTGAAATACCTCCTTAAATAACAAAAAAGGGAACTGCAAACGCAGCTCCCTCAGACATAACATCATACAGCTCCCTACGTTGGCATTATCCAAATCAGGTAATAGGGTCGAAGGTTGCACCTTCCTCTCAGCCTGTATACAAGCTCCCCTGTCGATGACTATTATATCACATCGTTTTACAAAATGCAAGCACTTTTTTAAGTTCAACTGCTCAACTGCTCACACTGTAAAGATGAGCAGGACGTTCATAAATCGTTCACATTTGATTTGTAGGGGGCGATGCCTACATCGCCCCTTTAGTTTTCAGAAATCAGAAAGCAGAAAGCAGTGTAGGGGCGCATTCCGTGCGCCCGTCATTACACGTAAAACCGCATGCAACCCTGATACCGTGTAGGGGGCGACTCCTAACCGTCGCCCGTCCCCTCTGTCAGCTTCGCTGACATCTCCCCACACTGTGGGGAGTCACCCACATCGCCCCTTTAGTTTTCAGAAATCAGAAAGCAGTGTAGGGACGGCCATTGGCCGTCCGCAGATAACCGTACATTTATGGTAAAACAATCGTAGGGGCGCATTCCGTGCGCCCGTGATGACCAAACACAATTATAGAACCCCTGTAGGGGCTGCCTTTGGCAGCCCGCATGATCCAATATATACGGTCATATACAACGGACCGCCGAAGGCGGCCCCTACATGGTATCAGGGTTGTGATGATTGTACGAATACCCACATTCAGATTCGTCCCCGACAGGGGACACAATAATTCCGCATTCCGAATTCCGAATTAAAAAGGGCGCACGGAATGCGCCCCTACATGGTATCAGGGTTGTGGCGATTGTACGAATACCCACATTCAGATACGTCCCCGACATGAACACCATAATTACGCATTACGCATTAAAAGGGAGCATATATATTTATGGAAAGAAGAAAGGCGGTGCGGTATGCAGGAGAAAACAAACGGCAAGATACACGAGATATACATACAAGGCAGGAGCAGTATGACCGTTTCGGGAGTAACCGACGTTGAAGGCTTCGACGAAAACGAGATAAGCCTCTACACCTGTCTCGGTGAACTGACCATACAGGGCAGGGAGCTTCACATAGACACTATCAGCACCGAGAACGGCGATATGTCCGTATCGGGAGATATATGGGCGGTGTTTTACGGCGACAGGGACAGAAAAGGTCCTCTTTCGTGGCTGGGGAGGCTCTTCCGATGAATGTGCCTGATACCTTCTTTTCCCTGCACGAGGAACTGGTACTGTTTTTCCTGTCGGTGATATTCGGTGCAGTGATCGGTGTTGCTTACGATGTCCTGCGTGTGTTCAGGCTTGTATTTCCCCATAACACCCTGCTTACGGCTATCGAGGATCTTGTCTTTCTCTCGCTTTGCGGACTCGCTTTCGCTGTGTTCTCTTTCACCGCTGCAAGGGGAGTTTTCAGGCTGTATTACCTGCTTGGCGGCGTTTTGGGGTACACTCTGTATTTCTTCACTCTCGGCAGTTTCGTGCTTGGTACACTGCGTAAGCTTCTGGGACTTATCACGGCGGTTTTAAAGATTGCAGCTTATCCACTGAAAAAGGTTTTTGCAATGAAAAGTAAAAAAGCAGTGGTCAAATTTGTGGGATGTTCCAAAAAATTGTTATTTTTATTAAAAAAATAAAAATGCTATTGCTAAAGCTACTGCTTTTGATGTATAATAAAAAAGAAAATATAAAGAGAAAGAACGTGAAAAACGTTGCCATCAAAAAATGTCAAAACACTTAAAGGAATGGGCCTGTTCAACAAAGGTCTCCTTAAGCTCGTTGCTGTTGCAGTTGTTATCGGATGCGGTATCCTGCTCTATACCACCGAACGTGACTGCCGTGCAAAGGAAAAGGAAATGGTCGCTATACAGGCTAAAATAGACTCTTATGAGGAAGAAAACGCAGAGCTGCAGATAGTTCTCGACAGTGATGATATGTCAGAGTATATGGAACGTGTAGCCCTTGAGGAAAGGGGTTATGCTTATCCTGGTGAGCGCAGATTCTACGACACATCGAGAGACTAATAAAATAAGGAGTATATATATAACATGCAGCTTGAAATTGGAAAGATCTACAACGGCAAGGTAAAAGGCATCACCCAGTACGGCGCTTTCGTCGATATTGAGGGCGGCGGTACGGGAATGGTACATATTTCCGAAATTGCCAATACCTATGTCAGCGAGATACGTGACCACCTTACAGAGGATCAGGAAGTTAAGGTCAAGGTCATCGGTATCAACGAAAACGGAAAGGTAAGCCTTTCTATCAAAAAAGCAGTCGAGAATTCCGAAGAGACGGCGCAGCGTCACCCAAGAAGAAACGACAGAAACGACAGGAATGAAAGAAATGACAGGAACGGCGGACAGCGTCCCCGTCCGAACGTCTGGGAACCAAAGAAAACTGTTCCCCAGTCTGAAATGACTTTCGAGGACATGATGTCCCACTTCAAACAGACAAGCGAAGAACGTATCGGCGACCTGAAAAGAAGTACAGACCGCAAGAACGGTACAAGAAGAAAGTGATAAAGCCGTCCCAAAAAAGGACGATAATACAGCTTTTTAAGCCATGGTATTTCAGCGGAAGTATCATGGCATTTCTGTTTACGAATGGAGGTAAAAATATGGAAATAAGAGCGTTTACGGAAAAAGATGCAGAGGATACAGCAAAAGTCATTGCAGAGACACTCAGGATAAGCAACAGCAGGGATTACACTGCGGAACAGATAGAAGCTATTATCGCAGGTCTTTCGGCAGAAGAACTGGTAAAGGCCTCGAAAGAACGACACATGTACGTGATATGTGATGGTGAACGTATTATCGGTACAGGCGGTATCGCAGGATATTGGGGAAGCCTTACCGAAAGCATCCTGCTGACTATTTTTATTCTCCCCGAATATCAGGGGAAAGGCATCGGCAGAAAACTCATCGAAACTCTGGAGAAGGACGAATACTTCCTGAGAGCAAAGCGCATTGAGATACCTGCTTCCCTTACAGCAGTGGAGTTCTACCGCAAAATGGGATATGACTTTAAGGACGGCATCTCCGAACCCGAGGACGGAATTATGTATCGTTTGGAGAAATTCAGGTAATTGTGCTGCCAGCAGGAGAGTATTTATGTTTTTTATTGAGGGAAACCCTTTTGAAAAAGGGTTCTCCCTCAAACTCCCTTCCTAAAACTTTTTGCCCCAAATTTTCAGCCTTACATGGCACTCACTCACAGTATCACTAAAACAGTAGTTTTACAGGAGTGCCATGTCAGGCTGAAAATTTAAAGTAAAAGGCTCAGAAAAGAATCAGGGAAACTCTCACCAGAATGATTCCCACCAATAATACATGTAATATAGCTCTACACGCAACGTAGTTGCAAAATGATATTATTTAACTTATACATAATTTAGTAGAAGATTACAGGTTTTGCTTTTTTCTTTTGTGCAAATTTGCTAATAGCAGTGGTCTCAGTTGTGCATGTGACAGAAATATATCCGAAAATTCAAATAACTCTTGAAGATGAATTACACTTAATGTATAATATAAGTGTTAATTTATATAGATAGAGTGCGTTATATCCTGCCTTTTTTCGGCAGATATGCGGTTTTTTTCAATTGTTTTATTTCAGGCAGTACTGTCTGCCTGTCCGGAGGAAATATGATGATGATGTCAAAGTTAGCTGCGCTTTTTGCGGCAGCAGTTGTGGCTCTGGTGCCTATGCAGTTCCCTGCGGCTTTTGCAGAGGATAAGAGCGGATTTACCGCCGAAGAGATAGAGAAAAGTGAAGTCAAACCGACCATAAGCCTCCCTAAGATAACCATTACGGAGGAAGAAGCTAAAAAGTCCCCCAACAGGCGCATAAGCCTTACTGTTGAGGGTGCTTCTAAAAAGTTTGCGACTGTCGAGCTGTGGACAAGCTTCGATAAGCGCCTTCAGGTATCAAAGGACAGCGACGGCCGTCCGTCCGCAGAAAAAGGCGGTTCGCTCCAGTATTTTAATTCCTACCTGTGCGCTTCAAAATATTTCGATACAAAGACAAAAAAGATAACCGATCTTAACGGAGTCCGTCTTATTGCCAGCGCAAGCGGTAATTACGGCGTGGACGGCGAACTCTTCAGCATCACGGTAAAGCTCCCCTCGGACGTTAAGGCAGGGGATGAGTTCCCACTTGAAATAGTGGATGTGGAACGTGATACGGTCAACAATAAATACGTGAACACCATGTTTACCAACCAGAAAAACGACGAAAGCGGTAAACTCATGCAGGCGTGGGTTATGAAGAACGGCTTTGAAAACGGCTATATCCGCATCACAGACGGCAATACCGCTTCTTCTTTCCTTGCCGGTGACGCTAACCTCGATAAGAAAGTTGACCTTTCAGACGCACTGTGCATTTTGCAGTATGTTGCCAATGCCAAGCGTTTCCCGCTTACTTCTCAGGCTATCGATAACGCCGATGTGTACCAGCGCGGCGACGGTATAACAGCTTCGGACGCTCTCTCGATACAGAAGCTTGATGCAAAAGTCATCAAGGAGCTTCCCGAGTCGTACCAAAAATAATATTACAGCAGCAGGGGCGCACAGTGTGCGCCCTTTTTAATGCGTAATTATGGTGTCGCCTGTCGGGGATGTATCTGAATGTGGGGATTTGTACAATTGCACGTAACCCTGATATTGTAGGGACGACCATTGGTCGTCCGCATGTATAATGTAAATGTGGATGAAAACGGACGGCGAATCGCCGTCCCTACAATGTTCTATTCATATTTATTGGGGATATTACGGGCGCACGGAATGCGCCCCTACACTGCTTTCTACTTTCTGATCTCTGATTACTGTGCGGACGGCCAATGGCCGTCCCTACACTGATTTCTGAAAACTAAAGGGGCGATGTGGGTGACTCCCCACAGTGTGGGGTAACTCCCTACAGTGTAGGGAGATGTCAGCAAAGCTGACAGAGGGTCATCGCTCCTGTTAGGAGATGTCAGCGAAGCTGACAGAGGGGACGGGCGACGGTTAGGAGTCGCCCCCTACACTGTGCTCTGAGTTCTTATCGCTGAGCGGACTTGACAATTTCGCTTTACGGTGGTATCATTCTAATAGGAACTTTTTATGACCAGAAGAATTTTTTCTCGGAGGATCAAATGAAACGGGATTCAGGATATAATACAAGACAGAAGGAAAAACTGCTCGATTATCTGATAAGGAACAAGGAAAAGCATACCAACGTACAGGAGATAAGCGCTTTCCTTACGGCGGAGGGTACTCCCGTAGGTACCGCAACGATATACCGCCAGCTGGATAAGCTTGTAGAGTGCGGAAAGGTGCGCAAATACTCCTTCGACGGAAAAACAGGCGCCTGCTATCAGTTCATAGACGAATCAAAGGACTGCCATGAGCATTTCCACCTTAAGTGTCTGCACTGTGGTAAGCTTATCCACCTTGACTGCGATCATCTTATGGGCATCAACGAGCATATAGCCGAGCATCACGGGTTCGTCATTGATCCCTCACAGACGGTGTTTTACGGGTGCTGTTCGGATTGTCTTCAGGCTGAGAAGGACGATAGATCCTGACCTCGGAACTGCTGCTGACTTCGATGTTTTTTTCGCCGCAGGACGGGATATATATTTTCATATCTTCATCGTACATAAAGTCACCTCCGCTGATAGTATCTGCGGAGGTCGTTTTATTTATTCAATAAACTTTTTATGATACGGAAGGTTTATGTGTAATTATCGGGGTGATCCTTCTGATGAGAGATCTCTCTGTTTTTTTTCGGAGCCTTTACTTTAAATTTTTCTCCTTACAGGGTACGGATTGACAATTCACCGGTTTAGTAATACTTTGAGAGAGTACCCTGTAAGGAGGAAAATTTGGGGCAAAAAGTCTTTGGAAAGGGGTTCGGGGGAGAACCTTTCCTCAGAAAGGTTTCCCCCGCTAAAATACACGTAAAACTTCATACGCACGAAAGCGGCAGGGAGGATATCCCTGCCGCAATTCAATTTTCATCCCATTCTTCCGCATATCATCTCCGCGGAAGAGTTCATCACAGCAAATGAGTTATTTACCGATATAGTATCTGCCGTCGAGGCAGGATACCAGTTCCCCGGATCTGAGCAGCTTCTTTGTAACGCCCCTGAAGCCGTCAGGATTTATGATCCCTGCATCACTGAAGGTGACAGCCGAATCAGGCGCAAAAGCACCGTGCTCCGAGAGTTTTTTGATTATATGATGCTTACGTATAAGCGGTATTGGCGGAAAAAACATATTGTCACCTCCGATCATTTCATCAATGTTTACCCCATGTACGCTTCGGGCACCCCTGCCTTCGGCGTACTATTCAGCGGATACCCCTATCCGCATTCTTATCAGTTCCCAATGATCCTGTCATGTCAGACGAGCTGTCTCTCAGGTCCATGCAGAGGGAAGCCGGTGCGAACCTGAACTTCCCGTCCGCTAATCTGCTCTGAAATCATTCAGCCTCAGCTGTATTCTGTACAGGTGCGCTGTTCTGAGCGGAGGACGTATCGTCAAGCGGTACGTTTATAAGAAGTCCGCCGTCGCTGCCTGTGACCTTAGGCATAACGCCGTTCCATTTCTGGATCTGCTCATAAGCTATAACCTTTTCGGAAAGAGATTCCTCAAGAAGCTTGTTTGCGTCAGCCTGAGCCTGAGCCTGTTTGAGTATAGCTTCTGCCTCTGCATCAGCGGCAATGACCTTCTGTTTTGCATTGGCTTCTGCAATTACTATAGCCTGTTCCTGTTCTGTCTGAGTTTTAAGAAGATTCTGTTCAGCGACCTGTTTTGCTTCGATAGCGTTATTGAATTCCTCAGAGAAATCGAAGTTTACTATATTGAATTTCTCGATATAGATACCGTATCCGTTAAGCTTTGTATCAAGAGCTGTCTTGACCTCGTCGCCTACAGCGGCACGCTCTGTAATGAGCTGTTCTGCTGTATACTTTGCTGTTGCGGACTTCATGCACTCCTGCAATACGGGAGTTATGAGAACGGTCTGATAGTCGGTTCCGACGTTTTTGTACATATCGGGCGACTTATCCGAGATGAGTCTGTAGTTTACCGCAATTGTGCTGCTTACTGTCTGAAGGTCCTTAGAGACAGCCGATGCGGGAGTCTCATAAACCTGTATCTTATTGGACATAGGTTCAACTGTCTGTATGAAAGGCAGTTTAAGGTGGAAACCTTCACTCATGCTGCTTTCCGAGACCTTGCCCAGCGTAAGTACAACTCCCGTATTACCTGCGGGAACAACTGTGAATGAGCTGAGCAGAAGTCCGACAGCAATAACTGCTACGATGCCTGCCTTGACCCAGCCGAAGTTTCTCTTGACCGAGCCGTCTTTTCTTAATTCTTCAAATCTTGCCATATCTGTTACTCCTTGTCAGAAACAAAGCCGATGCTTTCAATGTGAAAGCGTATATAAGCGGGAGTCTTTCTTCAGTGTCTGCTGCGTCTGTGTTCTGCAAGAGCCGATACGATTCCCGATGCAGCTCCTACAGCCATTCCGATGAACATTCCCCCGGACATTGAACTGAAAAACAGTTCGCCGACCACAAGACCTACCAGCATACCAATAGTAAGACCTGCGGGGATATACATTGCAGCACTTTCTTCGTGTTCGTAATCGAACATCACTTCATTCTTTTCACTTTTCATACTTATCCTCCTCCCGCGGAGATAATATTTAACGTTCCCTGAACGGTTCTTTTCCGTGTTATGTGTAAAACTGCCGAGCAGTCCATTCCATTTCCGTTCAGAAGGATGATGTCATTACAAGCTGCTGACTATCTCTTCAAGCACCTTTTCCATTTCGGATTTGATATAAGCGCTTCTGTAAGCCATTACCGCAACATAAGCGGCTTTATGGAGCTTATCCGCATCAGAGCGGATATCAGCCTGACTCTTTTTCAGTTCATCAGAAATGATAGCGTTTATATCCTGCGGCTCGAAAGCCTTTTTGTCTTCTGCGGTGAAGATCATTCTGCAGAGGACGTTATAAAGTGCTATATCATCGATGATATCATCAGATGTATCTTCAACGTCGCCATTAATATAGGTCATAAGGTTTGCGATACTCTCAAGCTTCATAGCCCCGCGGAGCATATTGATGAGAAGTATCCTGAGTACCTGCTTTTCGGAGTATTTCTTTCCCTTTGTAGAGGACACCCAGCCGCGCTTGATCCAGTTCTGGATAGTTGAGCCTTCAAGTCCTGTGAGCTTCGAGAGCTGAGACAGTGTAAGACCGCCTGTAGCTTCGAGGACGGGCGAGATCAGCGAAAATGCGGATTCTCTTGCTTGTTCGGTATATTTGATTGTAGTACCTGGGATAAATTTGATCATGATCATTGAACTCCTCTCACGTGATGATATGATTATATCACAGGTTCATATGAACTTCAAATATAATCCGAGGACGATTCAAAGCGTTTTTTTATATTTTTTTGAATTTATCTCACTATTTTATCTGTTTTCACACTTTTTCAAGCTTTTTCACACCGATTTATCTTCTGTTTCCTTACTATTGTATAGAGCACCGTGATATCAAAAATTGCTTATTTATAATTTGTTAACAGATAATTGCGGTTTTTCATAGATTCTCTTGACTGACGGTCAATATTGTTGTATAATATAACTTGTATATTTTTAGTCAGGAGAAAAATACTATGCATTCTATATACAGAAAAAAAAGAACTGCCGCAGCTGTAATGGCTCTGCTCCTTACGCTGGCAGGTACAGGATGCTCGGATAAAAAGGGGAACGGTTCTTCATCAACATCTTCGGTATCATCATCAGAAGCCTCTGCTTATTCGGCAGATATCGAATCACCGACTTTTTCAGAGGAAAGCGGTTTCTACAGCGAACCTCTGTCCGTGGAGATAAATGCTCCCGAAGGCTGTACCGTATATTACACTACGGACGGCTCTATGCCCACACTTGATTCACAGAAGTATTCAGGTCCCATAAAGGTTGAGGACAGGTCCGAAGAAGACAACGTCCTCTCAACAAACATCAAAACTACCTATCCAAGCGCAGGTATGCTCTATGCACCGAAAGATCCCGTTGCAAAGGGCACTGTAATACGTGCTGCCGCTGCGGATAAGGACGGCAGACTCAGTCTTGTGGCTACAAAAAGCTACTTCATAGGCTTCGACCTTTCAGAGAGATATAACGGACTTCCCATAATCTCTATCTCTGTGAACGCCGACGACCTCTACAACGAAAAGACAGGTATCTATAACTTGGGCGAGGTCTGGGATGCTTTCAAGGACGATGAGGCTAATAAGGATCTCATCTCCTCAAATACCTACTGGAAGTATGAGGCTAACTTCACTCAGCACGGAAAAGAGTGGGAAAAGCCTGTACATGTCGATTTCTTCGAGGGCGACGGAAAGCTCGGATTCTCCGAGGACATGGGCATGAGGATAACAGGCAAGGCTTCAAGAGCTGCGGTACAGAAGTCCCTTAAGTTCTATGCACGTAAGGAATACGGCTCGGGCAAGGTGGACTACGAACTCATTCCCGATGCTAAAACGAGTACAGGTTCAGCCATAACAAAGTATGATACATTCGTTATAAGAAACGGTGCAAACGACAATCAGGGCACTAAATTCCGTGATCCCTGCCTTCAGGAACTGGTAAAGGACCGTGATTTCGAGACACAGCAGGGACGTCCCGTAATAGCCTTTATAGACGGCGAATTCTGGGGCGTATACCACATAAACGAGGACTACAGCGGCAAGTATATACAGGAGCGCTACGGCTATCCCTCAAAGGAAGTAGTCATAATAAAGAACGGCGAGCTTGAGGATGGTGAAGAATCCGACCTTGCAGACTATAAGGAGCTTCTGGAATTCGTCCGCGGCAACGACCTTTCATCTGCCGAGAACTACGAAAAACTCTGCAATATGGTTGATATACAGAGCATGGCGGACTATTTCGCAGCTCAGATGTACATAGGCAATGAGGATCTTTTCTATGAGGATTCCGTAAACAACTACCGTATGTGGAAAATGCGCAATAAGATTGATGACGCCGAGGGCGACGGACGCTGGCGCTGGATGCTCTACGATGTGGACTTCTCATCAAACGTTTACGGCGGAAATGAAGGCGGTTCAACCAAAACTATCGAAGATTCGCAATTCACCGACATCGATACCGTTATTTTCACAAAGACACTGAACGAGAATGAGTCTTTCAGACAACTTTTCTTCAACACTGCCCTTGATATAGCCAATAACAACTTCACAGAGGACAAGGTCGAGGCAATGATAGAGAAGTATAAGGAAATGTACATGCCCGTTATGAAGGAGCATTTCGACCGCTTCGGACCTGCCTATATAGTCCCCAGCTTCAGCAGCACATATCCTTCAAGCATCGGAACTCTGAAATCCTTCTTCCGCGGACGTACAGATGTATTCATCGGCGGACTTCAGAACGTACTCGGTGCAGGCGATATCTCCGATATGACATTATGGGTAAACGACCAGAGCATGGGTACCATAAAGGTGAATACGATATCACCGCAGTTCGTTGACAATAACTGGAAATGCAGATATTTCAGCGATATCCCCGTAACTCTCACAGCAGTACCTGCCGAAGGCCACACCTTCACAGGCTGGGTAGGAGACGCATATTCAACGGATACTACTATTGAAGTGCTGCCTCGTGACGTCTATGCAATACAGGCTGATTTCCAGTAAATGCAGTACGTTACAGTGGATTTATATGCATAAGCTTATATTATTTATCGGCGAGATCATTCTGATGAATGATCTCCCTGCTTTTTTTCAGAGCCTTTACTTTAAATTTTAAGCCTGACAGGGTACTCATGTAAAACTACTTGTTTAGTAATACTATAAGAGAGTACCCTGCCAGGCTTAAAATTTGGGGCAGAAAGTCTTTGGAAAAGGGGTTCGGGGGAAGAACCTTTCTTCAGAAAGGTTTTCCCCCGATAATTACATATGAATCTTTTGCATGTATATTTTTATCAGAACAGTATATCCTTGAAGCAGAGCAGCGGCTCGTGCTTATCGAAGTCCCAGCTATGGAAGGAATCTCCGTGGCAATACTGTCTTTCCTGACATGATGCGCATTTTTCGTTCTCTTCGCAGAGATCGCGTCTGAACTCCTTGAAACCGTTCTCCCATACATCCTTGAAGCGGTCTTTCAGGATATTTCCCTGTATGTGCTCGGGGCGGCGTTCGATGTCAAGACAGGCGGTGATATCGCCGTTTGCCATGATACTTGCAATGTATGTACCTGCTGTGCAGAGGAAGTACCAGTCGCGGACTTCTCTTTCGTATTCCATGCCGAGATAGTGGCTGCATCCGTAAGTTACGGGTTCGCCTGCGATACGCTTATTGCGGATATACTCGAACATATATTTATAGTCATCCTCGGTGAGGAGGTATTCAGGGTACTGTTTTGCACGTCCCATAGGCTCGATGTTGACGATACGCCATGAATCTATGTCCATATCGTTGAAAATGCGGTAGAGCTCGTCAAGATCGCCGATATTCTGATGTGTTACAACAGTTGTTGCCTGAACTGCATGGAAACCGCCCACGCGCAGGAGACTTTCTATACCGTCCATAGCTTTCTGCCAGCCGTTCGGAGTGCGGCGGAAAGCGTCATGGTGCTCGGCGAGTCCGTCGATACTGATCGAAATTGTATCCATACCGACACGTTTAAGGTCTCTTGCAACGCTGTCATCGATGAGAGTGCCGTTGCTTGTCATGCCCCAGTGGAATCCCAGCTCGGCAGCGGAGCCCATGATATCGAAGAAATCCTTTCTGAGAAGCGGTTCTCCTCCTGTTATGCATAGCATTTTGTTTTCAACACCGAAATCGCCCTTGACCTCTGCAAGGAATTTCTGGTACTGAGTGGGAGTAAGCTCCTCGGAATGAACGTCGCCGCAGCTGCTTCCGCAGTGGAGACATTTCTCGTTGCATCTCAGAGTGAGTTCGAGAAAGAGGTGCTTCAGCTGTGGGGTAACTTTAAGGCTTTCGCGGTACTGTCGTACCTTATTCATATCATTTATCTTGGTCTGAACGTTAAGCATGGATATTCAACTCCTTAAATTATTGTCCGAAAACCCACGGAGGGCCGTAGAGAGGTGTAGCCATTACAGAAGTAGTAGTTGTTGTTCCGTCGGGATGGTCATATACATCGTTGGTACCTGTAGTTTTTATGTCCTCATTGTTTTCGTTGTTCTGTGTCTCAACGGCGTCGGTCTTTCCTTCAAGGAACTTGTTGAGCTTTACTATATCTGCAATGGAGAATACGCCGTCCTTATTGAGGTCGCCTGCCCACACAAGCGGGAAAGTAACCATTGGATCGTTTTCATCAGGAGGCGAAACGATGAGCTGTCTAGCGGATACAAGATCGAAGGTATTAACTCTGCCGTCGCTGTTGATGTCACCGAAATACGGCTGAGGACCGTAAATTGGTCCGAGGTTTTCGTTTATCTCGGCGATAACTCTGTCGCCGGGTTCGAGTACCGGTGCAGGCTTGGTATTGGTAGCAGTAGTTGTAGTGGAATACATTTCCTCGGTATCCTCGTCATTCTGGGTTGTGGTTCCGAATACCCACGGAGGGCCGTAGAGAGGCGTAGTCATTACAGCAGTAGTAGTTGTTGTTTCATCGAGATAAGGATCCTCGTTAAACACTGTTGTAGTACGAGTATCTGCATCCTCGTTATCCTGAGGAGTTGTTGCAGGCTCGAACATCCACGGAGGACCATACAGTGGAACTGACATCGGCATAGTGGTAGTGGTTGTAGTCACAATAGCCGCATCGGCCTGTCTATTCTGCTGCGGTGAAGCGGCATCGGCTGAACCGGGTTCGGGCATGAAATTCAAAGCTGCTGCGAAAACTGCTGCTGTAAGCGCTGTTGCACTTGTTTTTTTCATAGGTCAAAACTCCTTTCGCAAAGTAGGAAAATCTGCCGGAATTTTCGCTTTTCCGATCAGCGTTCAAACATTGAAGGCGGACCGTATAATGCCGCATAAGTCGGCATTGTGGTTGCAGGTTCGGTAGCCGGTTCTGTAACCGGTTCTTCAGCATATTTCTTCCAAGTTTCTTCACGGGCTTCCTGAACTGCCTTTTCGTTTCCTGCAAGGTACTTGTTAAGAAGCAGAACGTCGGCTATTGAATACACACCGTCCCCGTTGAGGTCGCCGTGCCATACATACTGGAAAGTTGATGTAGGAGGAGTTACGACGGCTTGTCTTGCAAGGATAAGATCGAATGTGTTTACGACCTTGTCTCCGTTGAGATCGCCTGTATAGGGCATAGGTCCGTAGATCGCACCGAATGATTTGTATTCTGCAAGAACTCTGTCTTCAAAATCGGTAACGGGTGTTGTTACGGTATTTGCTTTGGTTGTAGTCTGTGTAGTGGTGGGACGTTCAAAAAACGGGTCAGTCCTGATGTATACAGGCGGACCGTACATAGGCTGTTCTTTGATATCTGTCAGAATGAATGAAGGAATTCCGTCAGCTGTAGTGGTAGTGGTTTCAGGTGTGAAAACGCCTGTAGGTATGGTAAATATTACCGAAGGCGGACCGTAAAGAGGCTGAGCATACAGATCTGTCTTTATAAATGACTGATATCCGGTAGCTGTTGTTGTGGTAGTTTCCGGATCGTCCTGAACAGCTGGCAATGTGAAGAATGAAGGCGGGCCGTAAAGTGCAACCATTAATTCTGTTGAAGGACCGTAGGTCGGTTCATCAGCAGGCTTTGTAAATACTGAAGGCGGACCGTAAAGGTCCTGAGATACCATAACAGCGGGATCGAAAGATGTTTCATTGTTGTTGGCGGACGCTGCATCGGCACTGATCCCGTTATCGGGGATAAAATTCAGCGCAGCCGCAAACAATGCCGCGGTCAGGGCAGTTGCATTGGATTTTTTCATGAACAATCGCTCCTTTCGTATTGTGGTAACGCAGATCGATACATATAATAGAATCTGTTGAGTTAATTATATCCCACAAATAAAGGATTGTCAATAAAAAAGCGAAAATTCGGCAAAAATTCTCCTGTATAAAACACACTCGCAATAAATGGAGCATTTATAACAGATTTTGAAAGAAAATTTTACGGCAAAAGGTTACTAAATGGTTACAAAAGGCGAAATCTGTTGAATTTACTGCGAATAACGTGTAGAATAGTATATAGGTCATCTCTAAAAACCCACTTTTAAGAAAAAACGGCTATGCTCGTCATATGCTGCGTCAAACTCCCTCGGAGTGCGACAGCACGCCTTCGGGAGCTTTCCTTGCCTCTGTCGCACCTATCTGTTTTTTCCTTAACAAAATGGGTTTTCAGAGATGCCCTATAGGCATTTTGTGATGGATATTTCAGCGGACACTTGTTTTTGTCCGTTTTTTTCTGATTCACGGACAAGCGCTCCGTGAACAGTTTCTTACCCCTCACTTTCCATATAGTTCAGATTAAAGGGTGATAGAATGGTTTTCAGCAGCCTGGAGTTTATTTTTATATTCCTTCCTGCATTTATGGCAGTATATGCCTTGACTCCTTCAAGGTATAAAAATGCGATACTTTTCCTTGGTAGTATCATCTTCTACAGCATGGGTGTTCTCAATAACCCGATATACATAATGCTGTTCCTTCTTACGATACTGTTCAATTTCATTATCGGCGAATTTATTTACTATAAGCGACGGTCCGCCAAGGCGTGGCTGACTCTCGGTATTATCTTCAACTTCTGGTGGCTTGTGTTCTTCAAGTATTCGGGATTCTTCCTGACAAATGCGAATGCACTCCTCCGGACGCATATGACGGTAAAGGATATTATCCTTCCTATCGGTATAAGCTTCTATACCTTCCAGAACGTTTCCTATATCATTGACGTTTACCGAAGGAAAACACGTTCGGAACAAAGTCTTGTGAACTACGGCGCATACATCAGTATGTTCCCTCAGCTCATTGCAGGTCCTATCGTTACATACGGGACAGTTGCGGAACAGCTGAAAAAAAGACAGCATACTCCCCGAAAGATAGAGAACGGTCTCAAGACCTTCACCATAGGACTCGGATACAAGGTCCTCATCGCAAACCAGCTTGGCGGTCTCTGGAGAGATGTTGCCAATATCGGCTATGAGAGCATTTCCTCAAAGCTTGCGTGGATGGGTATAATCGCTTATTCTTTCCAGCTGTATTTCGATTTCATGGGATACTCCTACATGGCAATGGGACTCGGTCAGATGATGGCTTTCGATATCCCGAAAAACTTCGATTATCCTTACCTTTCCGTAACTATGACAGAGTTCTGGCGCAGATGGCATATAACACTCGGTTCGTGGTTCAGAGAGAACATATACATCCCTCTCGGAGGAAACAGAAAGGGTACTCAGAAAACAGTCCGCAACTTCCTGATAGTATGGCTGTTCACAGGTCTCTGGCACGGCGCAAGCTGGAACTTCGTACTCTGGGGACTGGTGCTGTTCGGACTTATTATGCTTGAACGCTTCGTTATCGGCGATTTCCTGAATAAATACAGGATAGTCGGACACCTTTACATGTTCCTTGTGATTCCCCTTACCTGGCTCCTGTTCGCTATAACAGATTTCCACGAGCTCGGTATCTACTTCCGCAGACTTCTGCCCTTCCTGCCGCAGAAAACCTATGCGGTCATGGCTGACGACTATGTGAAGTACTGGGGCATCTACCGCAAATTCTTCATTGCGGGCATAGTGTTCTCAACAAGGATACCCGAAATGATATACAAGAAGATCAAGGGTTCGCCTTTCTGTGCGATACTGCTCCTTGCAGTATTCTGGGGATGCGTTTACTGCATGTACAAGGGTATGAACGATCCGTTCCTGTACTTCAGGTTCT
Source organism: Ruminococcus sp. XPD3002 (assembly GCA_900119535.1). Lineage (GTDB taxonomy): Bacteria > Bacillota > Clostridia > Oscillospirales > Ruminococcaceae > Ruminococcus > Ruminococcus flavefaciens_H. The sequence goes on along the minus strand of FPJT01000004.1, from coordinate 108,467 downwards.
GATGACAATTAAGGAGAAGGATGATAGATAAATGAACAAAGGCAAACAATACATATACACTTTCCTGCTTCTGATAACCTGTTTTGTGGCATCGCCCTTCATGTGGCATAAGATCTGGAAAACAAGTGCGGACGCAAAGAAAGAACCTGCTGTACCCGTTTCGGCAAATGTTACGCCGACTGCTCCTGCAGGGGAAGTTCCTGCGGCTACAGAGGCATCTACCGAGGGTTCTGCTCAGCCTGCCGTCAACTATACCGCAGGTTCGGTGAGCTACTTCGATGACGCTCTGTTTATCGGCGATTCACGTATGGTGGGAATCAGTGAGTACGGCTCGCTGAAAAATGCGGACTATTTCTGCAGTGAGGGACTTCAGGCAAGCAGGATAGCTACAGAAGCGGTCGACGGAAAAACTGTGGATGATGTCCTCAACAGCAAGACCTACGGTAAGGTCTATGTGATGCTCGGCATCAACGAGGTCGGAAATGATATGGACACAACGATATCAAAGTACAGTGCGCTTGTGAACGATATCAAGGCGAAACAGCCTCAGGCTATAATATATCTTCTTGCTAACCTGCACGTTTCCTCTTTCGTTGAGGACGGTATCATCAATAACGGCAATATCGATACTCTCAACAGCAGGATAGCTCAGCTTGCGGACTATTCCACAACTTACTACCTCGACGTCAACAGTGTATTCGATGACGGATACGGCGGACTCAATGCCGAATATACATCTGACGGCATTCATCCGCTTGCAAAATACTATGGTGAGTGGAGCGACTGGCTCTGCGCTAATACAGTATCGAAGGACGGACAAGCTGCTGCTCCCGAACAGGCAGAAGTTCCGCAGGATAATGCGGCAGAAGCAACAACTCCATTTGCTGCGGATGCACCGCAGGAAGCTGCTGCCGAGACTGTTACAACTGCCGCTGCCAACAGCAATTCATCAGGAAGCAACGACTATTTCTCGGAGTATTGAACTTGCGAATGATATAATGTAACATAAAGGAACGCCCTCTCTTGCAGGGCGTTCCCTCTTTCAAAACAGTCCACCGGACTGTTTTGAAATTCACCCTTTGCTGAGCGCTTCATATAGCAGGGCTCTGCCCTACCTTACCGGTCCGTCCCCTCTGTCAGCTTCGCTGACATCTCCCCACACTGTGGGGAGTCACCCGCCAAAGGCGCTGCCTTTAGAATCCCAGCATAGTTGGTTTTACAAAAAAACGAAAGCGGACTGTAAAGTCCGCTTTTTATGTATTATCATTCACCAGTGATATGAGCTCGTCCATCCGGTCTGTGGCGTCTTTGTATCCCAGCTCGATGTCATGCGCTATCTTCTCGCTGTTGAGATTCAGAGTTCCCGATATCATCCCTCCAAGGTCCTCGGAAGGTATGATATTCACTATCTTTGCTCCGCTGTAAAGCTTCTGGTCGGAGATATCCGCGTAGTTTTCAAGATGCACCGCTATTATCTTTCGGAAACCCTTTTCGTAAAGGCAGAATATTGGCGTATTATCGCCGTTTTCGGAGTATCCTCCGTCAAAGTACATGCCGTCATGTCCCTTTATGCGTATTCCCTCTGCGCCGCAGAAGAAGCCCGGTATCGCCGAGGATGCAAGTATTATCTGCTTTTTCTGTTCGTCGTCGTACCACGGATAGGGACGGTTAAGGTGGAAACATTCCGCTTTTCTGTCCGTCGGAGCGAGAAAAGTTCTTCTCACTCTCAGGCACATTATGTAAATATCACGCTGAAGCTTGTCGAAGTCGATATATCGGTCGATAAGCTGGGATATCCTCTCCTGCGTGAAGGGAAGTCCCTCAGCTACGAGGTCGCTGACCTGAGAGTAAACGCTGCTGCCCGTATCGTTTGACGAGGGTACGGTATTCATTCCCAGCAATGACTCTGCTATCCTTTTCATGCGGGACCTGTCGGGATTTACAAGGTCGGTGAATTTAAGCTCCTGCCAGACCTGTTCAGCATCTTTGCCCATACACTCCAGCAGTACGGCGTTGAGCGCACCTACGGAAGTTCCCGAAAATGCGCCGATATATCGGTCTATACCGTGCTCGCAGAGCGCTTTGTACACGCCTATCTCATAAGCGCCTTTTGCACCGCCGCCGCTCAGTACGAGTCCTGTAGCTTTTTTCATTGAGCTTCGGCAGCCTCTTCGGGTGTGCTTTCTTCGGAAGCTTCGGACGTATCCTCGGTTTCGGTAGTTTCGTCCGTATTGCTGTAGACTATCGGCAGTGACTCGCCGTTCTCGTCATAGAAAACGATATTGTCAAGGTAAAGGTTGCCCTCGTTCTGAGCGCCCCAGCGCATTATCAGGAAGGAAGCCTCGTCCATATCTGCATCCCAGCATATACCTCCTGCGGCAAGCAGGAATTTGAAGGTAACGTGGACAGGTCCCGACATTTCAAAGTTATATTCTCCGCCGCTGAATTCTGCGAAATCGTACCACTTGTCACCTGTGGTATTTGCTCCGCCTCCGCCGCCTATCCAGCCGGGAGCCTTAACGTTTTCCTCGGCTTCTGTAGCAAGCTTGTCCGATGTGGCGTCTGCGTAGAGGTCGAAGTCTATCGAGCGTACCTTTGCGACGTCCTCGGGGGAGAGGAGCTTTGCCGCATCTATCTGTATCTTCTGTACTGTTCCGTCTGCGAAGTTTGAACCGCTGTCTGTGAAGCGGAGCATCGGATTGCCCTCGAAATCGGCTATTTCCAGTGTACCCTGAGCGGAGTCCTTATCTGTAGTCTTTGCCTCGGCGAAGAAGAACTCGCCGTCATCGAAGGTGACTGTATTCGGATCGGAAGCCTCAGCAGGTACGGGAGGAATGAGCTCTTCCTCGGTTACTTCCTCTGTGGGAGCTTCTGTAGCTTCAGCGACTGTTTCTTCGGGAATAATGCTGCTTTCCGAAGATTTGCTGCCGTTTCCGCAGGCTGTGCAGAATGCAGCTATTGAAAGTGCAAGGGCACTTGTGATTATTTTTCTGTTATCCATAGATTATCTCCTTTAAAAGCAAGCCCCCACTGATGTGGAGGCATTCTTTGTTCATCACACGGGCATAGCCCTATTTTCATTTTAGCACAAACAGAAATTGTTGTAAAGTCGCAGTTTGAACAATAAAGTTGATTGTTTTTCTATGTATTGCACAAATTCTACTTATCTTTTTGCTGAACCGATTATGTCAACTACCTGTTTCATCATGTCGAAAGGCTTTATTTTTGCCTGAAGCTTAACCGAAACATAGGATTTTCCCGAGCCGTTGAAGGTTATCCTGCCCTTATACTCGTCCACAAGTGCAGCTACCTGTTCGGTAGTGAGATACTCCGTGAAGAAGTACATAGAGCCGTTTTTCTGGGATATCTCCGTAATTCCGAGATGTGCCGCCTTGTTTCTCAGCAGTGATACCTCGATAAGTCCGAGGACTGATTTCGGCGGATCACCGTAGCGGTCGATAAGTTCATCGATAAGGTCCATTTTGTCCTCGTCCGAAGTAACGAACATTATCTTGCGGTAAACGTCAAGGCGCTGATTGAGGCTTGAAATGTACTTTTCGGGGATGTGTGCGTCAATCTGTATATCCACAAGACACTCGGGTATCTTCTCGGGCTGCTCGCCTTTTTCCTCAGCGATCGCTTCGGAGAGCAGCTTCAGGTACATATCGTATCCTACGGCTTCCATGTGACCGTGCTGACTTCCGCCCAGTATGCTTCCTGCACCGCGTATCTCCAGATCACGGAGAGCTATGCGGAATCCGCTTCCGAACTGCGTGAACTCGCGCATTGCATTGAGCCTTTTGGTAGCGACTTCGGTGAGGACCTTGTCCTTGCGGTAGGTGAAATAAGCGTAGCCTCTGCGGTTGGAACGTCCCACACGTCCTCTGAGCTGATAGAGCTGAGAGAGTCCGAATCGGTCGGAATCCTCGATAATAAGGGTATTTACGTTGGGAACGTCCACACCTGTTTCGATAATGGTAGTGCAGACCAGTATATCTATCTCGTGCTCCACAAGCTGTTCCCAGATATCGGACATCTCGTCCTCGTTCATCTGACCGTGTGCATAGGCGATACGTGCGTCGGGAAGGAACTCCTGGAGCCTGTTCACACATGCGGTTATGGTCTCGACACGGTTGTGGATGTAGTATACCTGACCTCCGCGGCGAAGCTCCCTGACTATCGCCTGTATAAGAGTACCTATATTGTACTCGATAACGTAGGTCTGTACGGGGTATCTGTCCTGGGGCGGTTCTTCAAGTACGGACATATCACGTATGCCGCTCATAGCCATATTCAGTGTACGGGGGATAGGAGTAGCCGATAGCATCAGTACGTCAACTCCCGAGAAGGTCTCCTTGAACTTCTCCTTGTGAGCGACTCCGAAGCGCTGCTCCTCGTCGATTATGGCGAGTCCGAGGTCCTTGAATACAACGCTTTTCTGTATTATCTTGTGGGTGCCGATAAGGAGGTCGATGCGTCCCTGTTTCAGCTTCTTGATTATCTCCGCCTGCTGTTTCGGAGTTCTGTAGCGTGACAGAAGCTCCACATTTACGGGGAAGTGCTCGAATCTGCGGAGTGCGGTCTGGTAGTGCTGGAAGGCGAGCACCGTAGTAGGTGCAAGGAGAGCGCACTGTTTGCCCGAAAGTATGCATTTCATTGCCGCACGAAGGGCAACTTCGGTCTTGCCGAAGCCAACATCTCCGCAGAGAAGTCTCTCCATAGGACGTGGGCTCTGCATATCCGCCTTTATCTCCGCAATGGACTGTAACTGGTCCTCGGTCTCGACATAGGGGAAGCGCTCTTCGAAATCGTGCTGTATCTCGTCATCCTGATAGAATGCGAAGCCCTGACTTTTCTCTCGTTTTGCGTAGAGTGCGATGAGCTCGTGAGCCATGTCCTTGACTGCACGTTTTACGTTGCTCCTTGTACGCTGCCATTCGTTGGAGCTGAGTTTGTTCAGCTTAACTCCGCTGTCATCACGGGGACCGATGTACTTTGATACAAGGTCCAGCTGGGTTACGGGGATATAAAGCTTATCGGTACCTGCATACTGTATGGTAATGTAGTCCTTGGTAACGCCGTCGAATTCCAGCTTGCGTATGCCTATGAAGCGTCCTATACCGTGGGTGGAGTGTACGATAAGGTCGCCCTCGGTGATGTCCGCAAGTGAGCGTATCTCCTCGGCTTTGTTTTTCTTCTTGCGGCGCTTTTTCCTTATGGAGTCCATTGCCCGTCCCTGAGTTATGAGGACGGTCTTGTTATCGGGGTACTCGAAGCCTCCGCTGAAGCTTCCCGACATAAGGCAGACACGTCCCGGGACAGGTACTATATCATCGGATGCAAGGTCGCATGGGATGCCGTTGTCGATGAGGTCCTGCTGTACTATGGGGAGAGTCTTTTCGCTTCCTGCTGCAAGGATTATGCGGTATCCCCGTGACTTGTACTCGGTTGCGTCCTCTATGAGCTGTTTCAGCTCACCGCTCCAGGGAGCATTCTGCATCGCTTCAAAGCTTACCAGTCTGCGGAAGCTGACTCTGTCGCCGCTCTGCATGAAGCTGCTGAGGTAGAGGCAGTTCTTCTTCTCTGCAATAAGCTGTATCTGCGGAAGTTCGAGGATATATCCGTCCAGTCCCTTGCAGAGCTGACCGTCCTCCATGAGTATGCGGACATCCTCGTTGCTGCGTGTTGTAACGCCGTTTGCGGAGTCGAGAATAGCCGAGTAGTCGCTGTAATACACGATACCGTCGATATAGTCGAAAACTGTTGAGGGTTCGCCGTACACAAGGGGATAGTATTTGACTCCGTGAGCCAGTATCTCTCCTGCACGGAGCCTTCTTACGTCCGCACCGAGATGCTCGCGGATAAGCTCCATACGCTTGCCCCTTGCCTTTTTGCAGAGTTCCTCTATCTTGTCTGCAAGCTCCTGACCGTCATACAGTATCTCACTTGCAGGGGAAATGTCTATGCTTTCAAGTTTTTCCTCGGAACGGCGCTGGGTATCGGTATCGAATTCGGATATAGAGTCCGCTTCGTCGCCCCATAGCTCTATACGTATCGGTTTATCCGCCTGAACAGGGAATATGTCCACGATAGAGCCGCGTATGGAGAACTGTGAAGCGCCCTCGACCTTCTCGCAGCGCTGATAGCCGCACTGTGCAAGACGCAGACTCAGTTCCTTTGTGTCTATCTCGCCTCCTGCCTTTATGGTGATGCCTGCGGCTGTAAGGACTCCCACAGGTATAACAGGCTGCATTACCGCTTCGATGCTTGCACATATGACTCCGCAATCCTTCTTCGCTGCACGTGAGAGGGCGGATATACGCATATGCTCGTACTCGTGGTTAGCGCTGTCCACGGGAGTGAAAACAAGCTCCTTTGAGGGGAAGAGTACTGCGGTCTCGGTCCCCGACATCATGTTGATATCGTCGCAGAGGCGTTTTGCTTCCGCCTCACTGCCTGTTATGACGAGGTCCACTTTTCCGCTGTTGAGCGCATATATGAGCTGTGCCCTGTGTATATGCGAAAGGCCCGTCACTGAGACGGGTGAGATGTTCTTATTCAGCGCTTCGCTGAGGCTTTTGCAGCCTTGCAGCTCGGCGAAGAGTTCTTTGAATAATTTCATGATATCGCTCCGTTTTATCGGTTATGAATTGAATTTGTTCATAGCCTCGTCGGTCTTGCCCTGTACCATGAGTTCGATGCACCGGCAGGCATTTTCAGCGGCTTCTCTGAGCTTTGCCGAGTCCTCCTTGCCGAATTTGCCGAGAACCCATTTTGCAAGGTCGTAATCGGGGTGGGGCTTTTTGCCAACTCCCATTTTGATACGGGGGAAATCGTCCCTGCCTGTAAGCTCGATGATGCTTCGTATGCCGTTATGACCGCCGTGACTTCCTTTGCGGCGTATCCTGAGCTTTCCGGGATCCAGCGAGATGTCATCGTATATGACTATCAGGTTCTCTGCGTCTATCTTGTAGAACTCCATTGCCTGTACCACGGATTCGCCGCTGTTGTTCATGTATGTGGTAGGCTTCAGCAGAAGACAGCGCTTTCCGCCTATCACAGCCTCTGAGGTCTTGCCCTTGAACTTAAGGCGGTTTATCTCGGTGCTGTACTGCGAAGCAAGTGTATCGATCGTGAAAAAGCCTGCATTATGACGGGTGCCGTCGTATTCCATACCGGGGTTGCCGAGTCCGACTATTATATATTCTATTTTACCATTCGACTTGTTAGAATCAGAAGCTATCCTGTCGAAAACATCGAAAATACTCATTTTTATTTCTCCTTATTGACCTGTGAACAGGTAGTAAATGTGCGCTCAACAACAAAAATCGGCTTTAAAGCATGGTTTAAAGCCAACGGATCGTCCGAAAGGTAAAATCGAGCACAAACTGATTATAGCACATACGGAGACGGATTTCAAGAAGATTTTATGATTTATCTGTTATTCATCTTGTAGGGACTGCCTTTGGCGGTCCGCAGATAACCACATAATCATAATGAACCGATTGCAGGGATGGTCATTAATATTTTAGTTGTCAGAATGGGGCGATGTAGGCATCGCCCCCTACACAGCAACATGGAACACTATGTACAGTCAACAACAAAGGACTGCCAAAGGCAGCCCCTACAGGATATCAAGGTTACGGATAATTGTGCATTTATCCCATTTCAAATCCGTCCCCGACATGGGACACAATAATTATTATTTATTCATTATTCGTTATTCAATATTCATTAATTCAATACATGCGGACGGCCATTGGCCGCCCATACACTGCTTTCTGATCACTGATTACTGAAAGGGGCATCGAGTACGCCGTCCCCTACACTAAGTTCTTAGCTCTGAGTTCTTATAACTGTTTTCTGCGCTCTGACAACTGATTCGTGAATTTCGTGCGGCTTGACCTATTGAATTTTCTTGTAAGACCTGATATAATGTATATTGGTGTTTTATTGCCGTTGTTTTTTCAGTGAAAGCGGCAGTATGTATGAAGAAATGAAAGGACTGTTTTGATTTGGATCTTAAAAATACTGTAATATCACTCTCTGAGATCAGCGGAGCCTCGGGCGACGAGAGCCGTGCCGCACTGCTTGCAAGAGATCTGCTCAGGGAGTATTGTCCCGATGCTGAGATAGTAAGCGGAAATGTTGTGGGTACTTTCGGAGAGCAGAGAGAGGGACTTCCTCTTCTTGTGCTTGACGCTCACATCGATCAGGTGGGAATGATTGTAACATACATCACGGACGAGGGATTTGTCAAGGTCGGCAATCTCGGCGGTCTGGACCGCAGGCTTCTCCCTGCACAGGCTGTGACTATACACGGTAAAAAGGATATAAGCGGAGTTATCTGCTCTGTACCTCCACATCTCTCGGGCGGAAGCGGAGAGGTGCTTCAGATGGACGATATTTCCGTCGATACAGGCATGACTAAAGAGGAACTCGAAGAAATTGTGAGCTTCGGCGACAGCATAACCTTTGATGTTACATGTCGTCCCCTTGCAGGAAACCGCATTACAGGCGGCGCTATGGACGATCGCTGCGGTATCGCTTCTATCCTTGCGGCTCTGGATATGCTTAAGGACTGCAAAACTGCCTATAACGTGAAAGTCATTTTCTCCGCTCAGGAGGAACTTGGCGAGAGAGGCGCAAAGATAGGCGCTTATGCTCTGAACCCCGATATCGCTCTTGCAGTTGATGTAAGCTTCGCTTATGCCATAGGTGAGGACGAAAAGAAGTGCGGATACCTGGGAAAAGGTCCTATGATAGGCATTTCTCCGTCACTTTCCCGTGAGATATCGGATAAGCTCACAGATACCGCCAAAAACTGCGGCATCCCTTACCAGACAGAAGTCATGAACGGTCTCACCTCCACAAATGCGGACAGGTATTCCGTAAGCAGGGGCGGCTGCAAGGCATGTACTGTGTCCATTCCGCTCAGGAACATGCACTCTCCCGTTGAGGTCATAGACCTTGAGGACGTAAAACTTACCGCAGAACTGCTTGCGGCATTTATCAGGGAGGTGTAATTATGAAGGAACTGCTTAAGGAACTCTGCCTTATCGACGGCGTCTCAGGTGACGAGAACGCAGTACGTGAGGCTATAACAGAGAAAATAAAGGACGTCTGCGAATACAGAGTTGATCCGCTGGGAAGCCTTATCTGTTTCAAAAAGGGCAGAAAGGCTCCCGAAAAGAAGCTGATGATATGCGCTCATATGGACGAAGTCGGCTTCATCATCACATCCATACGGGGCGACGGTACCCTTACATTCGGTGCAGTGGGAGGGATCGATCCCTCTGTTGTCATCGGCAGACAGGTAAGAGTCGGAAAGAAGCGCATCAGCGGAGTTGTTGGCTCAACTGCTGTGCATAACCTCTCAAAGGAGGAGCGTGAAAAGGCTCCGAAAATGGACAGCCTTTACATAGATATCGGCGCATCGGACAAAAAAGAGGCGGAGAGCCTCGTTCAGCTTGGAGACTGCGCTTACTTCGATTCACGTTTCACCGAACTCGGCGAAAGACGGATAAAGTCCAAGGCTATCGACGACCGTGCAGGCTGCGCTATGATGATACGTCTGCTTCACGAGGAGCTTGAGTACGATACATGGTTCGTGTTCAACGTGCAGGAGGAGATAGGCCTCCGTGGTTCGACTGCTTCGGCATTCTCTGTAGCTCCCGATATGGCGATAGTGCTTGAAGCTACTACCGCTGCGGATATCGACGGCGCATGCGGTGCCAAGAGAGTCTGCTCACTGGGCGGAGGTCCTGTAGTGGGATTCATGGACAGGAGCACTGTTTACGATAAGGAGCTTTACCGCCTTGCCTTCGATACAGCTTCGGCTAACGGCATACCATGCCAGACCAAGACTATGATAGCAGGCGGAAATGACAGCGGAGCTATCCACATAAGCGGAAAAGGCGTCCGCACTATCGCAGTATCGGTGCCGTGCAGATACCTCCACTCGCCTTCCTGCGTTATAGAGACTGAAGATATGGAAAATTCCTACAGCCTTGTAAGGCTGCTTGCAAAGAGGATGCATGAGATATGATTAAACAGATCAGATCAGAGGACGAGCTTGACCGTCCGCTGCTGCTGGAGACGCTTCTCGGCAGAAAGATGCTGGCTTACATGAAAGCCTACGGTCCGAACTATGATTTCTGCCGTTTCTATAAGGTCACGGACGAATCAGGAGTCGGCTACATGTTCTTTATGAATGCCACAATGATCATTTGTACCGACGGAGAGCTTGAAGCTACCGATGAGCTCCGCATGTTCGTGAATATGAATATGCCATTCCGTGTTGAGGGCAACAGAAAGGTGCTGGACGGTCTTATCGGACTGGAACGCTATCAGGTGCTGAACAGGACGATATTCGAGCTTATACCCGATGAGAACAGCTATAAGTTCGCAGAGGAATATGTGAACTTCGATCCCTATCTTCCCGATGTGTACAAGATACTAAGCGAGGGATTCCCTAATATATCGGACTTTTCGCTGTGGTACACCGATACCTCACACAGATGCCGCCACGGTATAAGCCGTGTATTTACATACAGAGACTCCACTACCGCTTCCGTGGTATTCGACATAGAGAACAGCGTACTCATCGGCCAGGTGGCTACAAGACTTTCGGCAAGAGGAAGCGGCTATGCCCGTGAATTCCTCAAATGGCTGGCACTCTGGCTGAACGGTCTCGGTAAAAGAGCCTACCTTCTGGCACTGGATGTACGTGTCAGCTTTTACCGTGAGATAGGCTTCCGTGAAGTGGAAAAGGAGATAGTCCTTGAACGTATCGACGTGGATAAGGACAGCGTAATGAAAGGAAAACTTGCAGATGAACACTAAGATAAACGAATTGTACGGATTTTCACTAAAGCTTGCAGAGCTTGCCGCAAAAGCGGAGGAAGCCTGCGGAGATTCATTCAGAAGGATAGAGGCTAACGCAGAATACTGCGGAGCCAAGGTACTTAAGGCTTTTTCCGATAACAAGGTCAGCGAACCCTGCTTCTACGGCTCTACGGGCTACGGCTACGGAGACATAGGCAGAGAAACTATCGACAAGGTATTCGCTCAGGCTCTCGGTACCGAGGATGCTCTTGTGCGCTTCAACTTCGTATCGGGTACCCACGCTCTGTCCGTAGCGCTTTTCGGCGTTCTCAGAACAGGGGACAAAATGGTATCTGTCACAGGCAAGCCTTACGATACGCTTGAAGAGGTTATCGGACTTGCAGGCGAAAAGGGTAACGGTTCACTTATGGACTACGGCGTTGAGTACGGTCAGGTGGACCTTAAAGAGGACGGAACTCCCGACCTTGAAGGCATTACAGAAGCGGTAAAAGGCGCAAAGGTAGCTTACATACAGCGTTCGAGAGGATATTCTCTCCGTCCTGCCTTCACCGTTGAGGATATAGACAAAATGGTCAGAGCCATAAAGAAGGGCAACCCCGATGCTATCGTAATGGTTGATAACTGCTACGGCGAGTTCGTTGAGGACAGGGAGCCTTCCGAGGTCGGAGCTGATATCATCATCGGTTCTCTCATCAAGAATGCAGGCGGCGGAATCGCACGTACTGGCGGATATATCGCAGGAAGAGCGGACCTTGTGGAACTTTGCTCCTATCGTCTTACCTGTGTAGGTATGGGCAAGGAGGTAGGCTGTACTCTCGGAATGAACCGTGAGATGCTCCTGGGACTTTTCTTTGCACCTGATGTAGTCGCTTCCGCAATAAAGACATCCGCATTCGCAAGCGAACTTTTCACGCTTCTCGGCTTTGAGTGCTCACCCCGCAAGGACGACAGCAGGGGAGATATAATAACTGCCGTAAAGCTCGGCGACGAGGAGCATCTTACCGCATTCTGCCGCGGTATACAGAAGGGCGCTCCCATTGATTCCTTCGTAACTCCCGAACCGTGGGATATGCCCGGCTATACGAGTCAGGTCATAATGGCGGCAGGTGCCTTCACTATGGGTGCTTCCATCGAGCTTTCTGCGGACGCTCCTATCCGTGAGCCTTTCGCAGTATGGATGCAGGGCGGTATCACCTATACTTCGGGAAAACTCGGAGTTATGCTCGCAGCTCAGCAGATGATAGACGAGGGACTTATCACCCTTTGATGAATTGTTACAAAATAGTATAAAAACCTGCTGAATTGTTACAAAAAAAATACAAATTCCAAAGAATCCGTAATAAGACGCTTTTAACGGTTGACTTTTTCGGGATTTGCTGATAAAATAGATATGATACGATAGCGTAAGTGTCTATCGGAGCAGTAAGTTGTGCTGCTTATCAATTGTCAAGAAGGAGGATCTGCTTTGGGAGAACTTAGATTTTGCTATAAGTGTATGGAACAGTATGATTCGGATAAGCATGTCTGCCCAAATTGCGGATATGATGAAAAAACTCCTCATAATCCGATGTATATAGCCCCCGGTACTATTCTCCGCGACAGATACCTCGTCGGCGTTCTTCAGGAGTATAACGGCGAGGGTGCAACATATATCGGCCATGATCTCTCAACGGGTACAAAGGTGCTTCTCAGGGAGTATATGCCTATAAATCTCTGTACAAGAGTCAAGGGCAAGGCCACTATCAGTGTAAACTACAATAACCTTGCGAAATACAAGGCTTTCATGGCAGAGTATACCGAGCTGAACAAGTCACTTGCAAGGCTCAGGAACAACTCCAATATTGATCCTGTTCTCGATATGTTTGCAGAGAACAATACTACATATACCGTTTTCGAGTACATCGACGGCGTTAAAATGCTTGATTACCTCAAGGATAATGCAGGTGAACTCACCTGGGAACAGGCTTCGGCTATATTCCCTCCGCTGTTCACTACTATCGGCATCCTTCATAACGCAGGTATCATCCACCGCGCTATCAGTCCTGATACGGTGTATATCACCAATAAAGGCGAGCTTAAGCTCTTCGGCTTCTGCATCTCCGCTGTAAGAACTGCAAATGCAGGTCTCGAATACGAGCTCTTCAAGGGCTATGCGGCTCCCGAGCAGTATTCCGCAAGCAGCAGCAGCCGTCAGGGTTCATGGACGGACGTTTACGGCGTAAGTGCTCTGCTTTACCGTGCTGTAACAGGATGTATGCCTGTGGATTCGGTAAGCCGACTCAAGCATGACGACCTCTGCGAGCCTTGCAGACTCAATAACAGCGTTCCTCCACACGTTTCAAAGGTCATCATGGACGGCATGAACCTTACGGGACGTGACAGGATACAGACTATCACAGAACTGGTAACACGCCTTTTCGAGCAGCCTGCACCTGTGAAGCCTGTGAATCAGAATCCCGCACCTGCACCTGAGAATGTCCGCAATAACCGCGAACCTCAGATCAGCGAGCCGCCTCAGCAGAACGTTTACAACAACGGCGGTTACAATAATAACCCCTACGGCGGTAATAATTACGGCTATCAGCAGCCGCAGCAGTATGCTCCGCCTCCGCCGCCTCCAGCACCGGTTTACGAGCCGCGTGAGGAAGAATACCGCTATGAAGAAGTTAATATAGTTGACCGTATAAAGGTGCCTGTTATAATCGGACTCCTTCTTCTGGTCATTCTTGCGATAATAGGTACTGTTATAATCAATATGGTATCTCCGGGAAGCCTCAGCAACTCATCATCCAGCAGTTCTTCTGTTTCGGATAACATAGTTACAGGCGAAGCTGCGGATGCAACAGAGCCTACAACTCAGAAGCTTGATACCGAAATGCCTGATCTGGTCGGCAAGTTCTATGAGCTCATCGAGCAGAAGTATAAGGATTACTTCACTTTTGAAGCTATATATGACTATAACGACGAGTATGAAGCTGATATGATCTTTGAACAGGATATCGAGCCCGGTACTCAGATAGCACAGGGCAGCGTTGTAAAGATCAAGGTCAGCAAGGGCAATGAAGGCGCTATAATCCCTGATTTCAGCGGTCTAACCCTTTCACAGTACGAGAACCGCCTTAAAGAAGCAGGTATCTCAAACTACTCGCTTATCGCTTCCACAACTTCATGGGGAAGCCCGAATACCGTAACTATGCTTCAGGTGGACGGCAATATCGTAAGCGCAGGAAGCTACTTCAGCAACAAGGAAGGCAAGAAACTCATCGTTTACTACATGCCTGCGGATGCTACAGCTGCACCGCAGCAGGCAGCTAATAATAACGATACCTCTTATGTTGCTCCTGCAACGGATGCTCCTACAGCAGCACCTCAGCAGCAGCAGCCGTCTCCGACGGAAGCACCGTATGTTGCACCTACAGATCCTCCTGCACCTCAGCAGCAGGAACCGCAGCAGCCTGATCCTCAGCCGGAAGTTCCTGATACAGGAAACAGCGATCCTAACACTGGCGGAGATCCTAACAGCGATACTCCCGAATACGGAATCTGGTAAAAGGACTGCATTAAGAGCGGTATATTTAGAAGTTTAATATGTATTATCAGGGAATACCTTTGAATGAGGTGTTCCCTGATTCTTTTCTGAGCCTTTACTATAAATTTTCAGCCTGACATGGCACTCTTGTAAAACTACTGTTTTAGTGATACTGTGAGTGAGTGCCATGTCAGGCTTAAAATTTGGGGCAAAAAGTCTTTGGAAAGGGGTTCGGGGTGACTCCCCGCAGTGCGGGGAGATGCCGAACAACGTGAGGCAGAGGGGACCGCCTCCGTCAGAGGGAACCTTTCCTCAGAAAGGTTTCCCCCGATAAATTCACATAAAACCCTATATGAATATCTCTGTGTTAATGTTGCCCTTTAAGTTTATCAGAGTGAAGCATTTGCGGCGATGTTGTATATCTCTGTGATATCGGCTGCGGAAAGTGCTACGAATCCGCCTGTACGTCCGTCGCCTATGCCGAATTTCTCAACAAGTGCAGGGATGTCCTCCTTCTTTGCGCCAAGCTCCTCGAAGTTTATCGGCATACCGATGCTGTGAAGGAAGCTGCGGAAGCGTGAGATACCTTCAAGTGCGGTAGCTTCGGGATTCTCGAAGTCCATCTTGCAGCCCCATACTCTTACGGCTGCCTGTGCAAAGCGCATTACGTTGTGCTTGTATACGAACTCCATCCATGCAGGCATTATAACTGCAAGTCCTGCACCGTGAGCGCAGTCGTAGAGGGCGGAAAGCTCATGCTCGATGCCGTGGCTGTTCCAGTCCTGCTGTCTGCCGACGCCGACTATATTGGTGTGAGCTACAGTACCTGCCCACATTATGTTAGCTCTTGCCTGATAGTTTGAAGGATCGGCTATAACTCGGGGAGTCTCCTTTATCATAGTCATGAGGACAGCCTCGCAGAGACGGTCTGTTATCTCAACTTCCTCGGTGTTTGTGAAATAGCGCTCGAAAACGTGAGCCATTATATCAGTAGCTCCGCATGCTGTCTGATAGGGTGGAAGGGTGCATGTAAGCTCGGGGTTCATTATAGAGAAGCGGGGACGGATAAGATCCGAACCTGCACCGCGCTTAAGTCCGCCTTCTTCCTTGGTGATGACCGAGTCGCCTGAACCTTCACTGCCTGCGGCTGCAATAGTGAGGATAGTAGCAACGGGAAGTGCTGCCTCGGGACTCTTTCCTGTATAGAAATCCCAGAAATCGCCGTCATACGGAACTCCCATAGCTATTGCCTTTGATGAGTCGATTACCGAACCGCCGCCTACTGAGAGGATGAAGTCCACCTTTTCCTCACGGCAGAGATCGATTCCCTCGTATACGAGAGTATCTCTCGGATTCGGCTTAACACCGCCGAGTTCAACGTACTCTATGCCATTATCCGAAAGTGACTTTCTGACTCTGTCGATAAGTCCGCTCTTAATTGCCGAGCCTCCGCCGTAGTGGAGGAGCACCTTAGTACCGCCGTGCTTCTTTACGTATTTGCCTGCCTCGTTTTCCGTACCCTTGCCGAATACGAACTCGGTTGGGCTCCAGAACTGAAAATTATCCATTGTTTTTACCTCCTCAGAACTCTATCTTAGCGGAATTTTCCATTGCTTCCACTACCTTGTCGCACCATTTGTCAAATTCATCGTCATCCTGCTGACAGTCGGGGTGTGCGAGAATGTACTCAACTGTCTGACGGATTCCCTGATCTGCACGTACCGTTGCCGTAAAATCGGGGACTGCACGTTTTATCTTGGAGTTGTCGAATACTACCGTAGAAGCCTTGTCGCCTATCAGTGTGCCTTCAAAATCATAGGGACCGACCTTGCAGAGCCATTCTGACGGTACGTGGCAGGCTTTGAGTTCAACTCCGAGAGTATCTGCGATTATCTGATATATCTGATTCCACGTAACGCTTTCGTCCGAGGTTATATGGAAAGCCTGCCCGATAGCGTGTATGTTGCCGATAAGTCCCGCATAAGCCTTTGCAAAGTCTGTATTATGGGTAATGGTCCAGAGCGAAGTGCCGTCGCCGTGGATTATTACAGGCTTGCCCTGTATCATGCGCTTTATTACCTGCCAGCTTCCCTTATCGCCGTGAACGCCCAGCGGTACCGACCTCTCATCGTAGGTATGACTGGGGCGGACTATAGTTACAGGGAAACCATTCTCACGGTACATACGCATAAGGAACTCCTCACAAGCTATCTTGTCACGGGAGTATTTCCAGTGGGGATTGGAAAGGGGAGTGCTTTCGGTGATGCGGTAATCCGAAAGCGGCTTCTGATATGCAGAAGCGGAGCTTATGTAGATATACTGCTTTGTTTTGCCCTTGAACAGTCTGTAATCCCTCTCAACCTGTTCGGGGATGAAGCCGATGAATTCTCCCACAGCGTCGAAGGACATATCCTTCAGCTTTTCAGCTATTTCAGCTTCATTGCTGATATCGCCCTTTATTACGTTTACGCCTTCGGGGAGAGCGCCGTTGCGGACTCCGCGGTTAATGAGCCAGAGATCGTGTCCCTGAGCTGACAGCAGACGGGTTATAGCCATACTTATAGTACCAGTTCCGCCGATAAGTAAAATTTTCATGTGATCACCTCTTGGATAAAATGTTCTATTATTATAACATAAATCTTTAAATCATGCAAGGCGTTTTTTGTTATAACTGCAAATTTTAAAATGATTATTTTTGTAAATAATATCAGAGTTTTAATTAATCAACCGTTCGGATCATCCCATATATAAAAATGAGTATTGAATAACGAATAATGAATAAATGATAATTGTGGTATCGCTTTACGACGATGAATTTGAATGTGGTTTACTAAGTTCTTAGCTCTGAGTTATTAGTTCTTATAACTGCTTTCTGATTTCTGTTAACTGATCATTGTATTTTGTGCGGCTTCTGTGAAAAAAATTTTTTTCTTCTTTACAAACTGCGGAGAATCTGGTATAATTATACTGAATAAATATGTTTGAAATGAGGAATAACATTGGCTAACGATAAGATCAGAAATTTCTGTATAATAGCACATATAGATCACGGAAAGTCCACTCTTGCGGATCGTATCCTCGAAAAGACCGAGACCGTTGCCGTCAGAGACATGGAGGATCAGCTCCTTGACAATATGGATATCGAACGTGAGCGCGGTATCACTATCAAGGCCCGTGCAGTCCGCCTTAAGTACACCGCTAATGACGGCGAGGACTATATCTTCAACCTGATAGATACTCCCGGTCACGTAGACTTCAACTATGAGGTATCACGTTCTCTTGCCGCATGTGAAGGCGCTATACTCGTCGTTGACGCTTCACAGGGTATCGAAGCGCAGACACTTGCGAACACATATCTCGCTATCGAGCACGATCTGGAGGTTGTCCCCGTTGTAAACAAGATAGACCTTCCTTCGGCTGATCCCGAGAGAGTCTGCAATGAGGTGGAGAACGTAATAGGCATACCTGCTATGGATGCTCCCCGTATCTCCGCTAAAATGGGTACTAACATCGAAGCAGTTCTTGAAAGGATAGTTACTGACATCCCCGCACCTAAGGGAGATCCCGAAAAGCCGCTTAAGGCGCTTATCTTCGACAGTTATTACGATTCCTACAAGGGTGTTATCATCTACGTAAGAGTCAAGGAAGGCAGAGTAAAGATCGGCGACAACATACGTCTTATGGCTACAGGTGCAGTATTCACCGTTGTGGAAGCAGGCTGCATGGACGCTACAACACTCAATAACACAGGTATGCTCGAAGCAGGAGAAGTTGGCTATATTGCGGCTTCTATCAAGAGTATCGGCGATACCCGTGTAGGTGATACTGTTACGAACGACGAGTTCCCCTGTGATGAACCGCTCCCCGGTTACCGCAAGGTAAATCCTATGGTGTTCTCGGGTATCTATCCTGCGGACGGCGCTAAATACGGCGATCTGCGTGAAGCACTGGAAAAGCTCCAGCTAAACGACGCTTCTCTCTCTTTCGAGCCTGAGACCTCTATTGCACTCGGATTCGGCTTCAGATGCGGATTCCTCGGTCTCCTCCACATGGAGATAATACAGGAGCGTCTTGAACGTGAATACAATCTGGACCTCATAACCACTGCACCTTCGGTTATCTACAAGGTAACTATGACCAACGGCGAGGTGCAGTATATCGATAACCCTACCAACTACCCCGATCCTGCGCTGATACAGGTAGCAGAGGAGCCGATGGTAAAGGCAAGCATCCTTTCCCCTTCGGACTATGTCGGCAATATCATGGAACTTTGTCAGGACAGACGAGGCGTTTTCAAGGATATGAAGTATCTGGACGATACCCGTGTCGAGCTCCACTATGAGCTTCCGCTGAACGAGATAGTATACGATTTCTTCGACGTTCTCAAGTCCAGAACCAAGGGATATGCTTCATTCGATTACGAGATGCTGGGATATGTTCCCTCAAAGCTCGTCAAGCTTGATATACTCCTTAACGGTGATGTTGTGGATGCGCTCTCATTCATCGTTCATACTGACAAGGCTTACGGCAGAGCACGTAAGATAGCCGAAAAGCTCAAGGATAACATTCCCCGTCAGCTCTTTGAAGTACCGATACAGGCTGCTATCGGCGGAAAAATAATCGCAAGAGAGACAGTCAAGGCTATGCGTAAGGACGTTCTTGCAAAGTGCTACGGCGGTGATATCACTCGTAAAAAGAAGCTCCTCGAAAAGCAGAAGGAAGGAAAGAAGCGTATGCGCCAGCTTGGTACGGTAGAAGTGCCGCAGGAGGCGTTCATGAGCGTTCTAAAGCTGGATTCATGATTACGGAGGTGACGTGATAATGCTGAACTATATCGCACTGGGTGCTTCGGCAGTTATACTGCTGCTGAGTCTTATAGCTGTGCTTACCGAGTTCATATCCTATAATACAAAGGTCGGAAGAGTTCTCAGAAAGCTGAGGATAACCCTCAGGGAGATAAGCTTTTCGGCACTTGTTGTTACAGCTGTTGTACTGCTCATAATCTCGGCGGTAACAGGCGACCACAACAGGAAAATGATGTGGGCGGATGTGGGCATCCTTGCGGCAAGCTGGCTGATACTCCACATAAGACGCTTCCTCGGTGTGAACAGAAGCAGACATCACGCACATAAGAAAAAAACGCTCCCCACTGTCGGAAGGAGCAGTATTTCGGATAAATTCGCTCCGCTTGCTGCCGAAGCAGCACTTGCAAAGGAGCTTCCCGAAGCAGCTGCTGCTGCCGAGGCAAAAGGAAAGGATATTGCGTAAATGAGTATATATGTTTGTCCGCACTGCGGAAAGAAGTCCTTCAATCCCGTAACGAAGGCAATGGCAGGTCAGCTCAACTCCCACGGCAAACCCTGTAAGGAGTGCGGAAGACTCTGCGTGAACGGTAAGGCGGCAACTGCATTCAATGCGGTATTTGCCCTTATCTGCTTTGTACTGGTAGTGCTGACCTACCTGAAAGCACCTGATATAGACTGGCTCTACCCCATAGAGAAGAGAGTCGTGCTGGGACTGATACTTGCTATATTCATCGTCCCGAGGATAGCAAACGCCTTCTTCTTCAAAATGGAACCTGCTATCAGGATAGAACTTAAACGATGAGCGATCTCGGTATCTATATACACGTTCCCTTCTGCGGGAAAAAGTGCGGCTACTGTGATTTTTACTCCGCCTGTTACTCGAAACAGCAGGCGGAGCTTTATGTAAGTGCGGTAATACGCAATATACGCCACTACGGTGACGGTGAGCGGAAGGTGGATACGGTCTATTTCGGCGGAGGTACTCCCTCGCTGCTTTCACCTCATCAGCTCGGAGAGATACTCGGATGTATCGGTGAGTGCTTTGATGTTGACAAGGATGCGGAAGTTACTATTGAAGCCAATCCCAACACTCTCACTCCCAAGAGACTTGCAGGATACAGGGATGTCGGCATAAACCGGCTTTCTATCGGAGTTCAGTCCATGAACGACAGGGAACTGAAGATGCTGGGCAGGACTCACACTGCGGAACGTGCCGAAAAAGCCGTCAGGGACGCACATGAAGCAGGCTTCGGAAATATATCCTGCGACCTTATGACGGCGCTCCCACATCAGGATGTGAACAGTCTCGATTCTACCATAGAACGCTTGACAGAGCTGCCGATACAGCATATCTCCGCCTATATTCTTAAGGTGGAGGAGGGAACTCCCTTTGACTGCGACGATATACGTTCAGTCCTTCCCGACGAGGAAAAAACTGCCGGACTCTACCTTCATATGGTGGAAACGCTTGAAAAGCACGGCTTCATGCAGTACGAGGTGTCAAACTTCGCAAGGAAAGGCTTTGAGAGCAGACATAACTGCCGATACTGGAAGTGTCGGGACTATCTGGGGATAGGTCCCTCGGCTCATTCCTGCTATATGGGAAAGCGGTTCGCTGTTCCCCGTGACCTTGAAGGCTTCATCGGTTCTGAGGTACAGCAGACGGAGATAACGGACGAGTCGCCCTGCGGATTCGAGGAATACGCAATGCTGAGGCTGAGACTGCGTGAGGGACTGCTTCTCAGCAGAGTTCCCGAACACAGAGCGGATATCGAAAAAAAACTCCCTGCACTCATAAGCGCAGGGTATGCGGAATACAACGGAGAATGTGTACATCTTACGGCGAAAGGCTTTCTCATGTCCAATTCGGTCATAGAATACCTCATTTTCTGAATCATTCAAGAAGCTCCTTTTTCATCTGAACAAGGAGCTTTTTTTCACGCCTTGATACCTGTACCTGCGTCATGCCCAGTGCGGCGGCTGTACTTGACTGGGTAAGACTTCGGAAGTAGCGCAGTTCAAGCAGAGCGCGGTCCGTGCGGTCAAGACGTCCCATTATCTGCCGAAGGGCAAGTATATCGGTTATTTCTTCGTCGGGAGCGCTTACGGGTACATCAAGCTGTCCATCATCCTCGGATGAAGTGAGGGACAGTACAGGCTGACTTACGCATAATGCCTGTGCTACGTCGGATTCGCTCTCTCCCGAAAGCTCCGCAAGCTCACTTACCGCAGGCTCGCGTCCCTCTGATAGTATCAGCTCATCCCTTAGCTTTTGCAGGCGCAGAGAAAGCTCCTTAAGACTGCGGCTGACGTGTACTGTCCCGCCGTCACGGAAAAGCCGCTTTATCTCGCCGAGTATGACGGGTACCGCATAGGTGGAGAACTTCACGCCCCGTTCCGCATCAAACGCCTTTACCGCCTTGACCAGTCCCAGACAGCCTGCGGAGTACAGCTCATCGTACTCGATGCCACGACCTCTGAAACGGTTAGCGCAGAGGTGTACCAGTCCGAGATTTTCTTCAGCAAGCGGAGCCTTGACTTCACCTGCCATGTACCTTTAACCTCTTGCGCATGGTCACTGTAGTACCTTTTCCCGTTACGCTCCTGACAGTGAGCTTGTCCATAAAGGACTCCATAACAGAAAAGCCGAGTCCGGAACGTTCTTCCTCGGGAGCGGTAGTGTAAAGGGGTTCCATTGCCTTTTTTACGTCGGGGATGCCGCAGCCGCAGTCCTTTATGCGTATGTATATCTCGCGCCCTGCAAGGAGCTTCACGGAGATGTCCACTTTCCCGAAGCTTCCCCTGTAGCCGTGTACTATCGCATTTGTCACCGCCTCTGATACTGCTGTACGTATATCGGAAAGCTCCTCCACGGTGGGATCAGCCTGCACCAGAAATGATGATACTACCGCCCTTGCGGTACTTTCGTTGACCGAGTGGGACGGAAGACTGAATTTTATTTCGTTAAGTATTTCCATTTTTACCTCCTTAAGTTATCCTTACCAGGCGTTCGATGCCTGAAAGCCGCAGAACACGCCGTATATACGGCTGCGGCGAGCGTATTTCGATGCGTCCTCCGCATTCCTTCATCAGCTTGCAACGTCCCATGATAAGACCTATGCCCGAGCTGTCCATGAAGGTGATGCCGCTCAGGTCTATAGCGAGTATATCGGGCTGCATCGCGATGATGAACCTGTCCAGGTCGGTGCGGAGCGCTCTTGCGGTGTGGTGGTCTATTTCTCCGCTTATGTGAGCTATAGCGGCTCCGTTTTCCGAGGTTATGTCAAGTGCCATATAGTCGCCTCCTTTTTGAACTATGAAAGTATTATACCACTTCGGACTGGCGGAAAATGTCGTTTCGTGCAAGGGAGCGACAATTGATTTTGAGGTTATTATATTAGTAGATACTAACAAAATTGTTTGACAATATTATGTCAGAGTGGTATAATATGATTGCGGATCATTGGATTTATCCTGTGCTCGGCATTAATTTATCTGTTTGTTTTCGGGCAGCGGAGTGCAAACTTCGTTATCGGAAGGCGGCTGTTTTTATGCGTATATGGAACAACTGTACCTGTCTGCCCTTTTGGCGGACTTTTTTGTTTTTCAGGGAGGCTGATATGGAAGATAAACGTATAGCGGTAACTGCTATCGTCATTGACGAGCAGGAAGCAGTACCCGAAGTGAACAATGTGCTTCATGAGTATAATGACATTATCATCGGACGTATGGGCATACCATACAAGGAGCGCGGTATATCGCTCATATCGGTCGCTCTTGATGCTTCACCCGACGAGATAAGCAGTCTTACAGGCAGACTCGGGCAGATTTCGGGAGTCTCGGTCAAGGCGGCTATCTCCAAGAAGTGATAACGGAAATAAAGGTGAGCTTATGGCATCGAAAAAAGAATATCTGGATTTCATTCTGGAACAGCTGTCAGGTCTTGATGATGTGTCTTACCGTGCGATGATGGGCGAATATATCATTTACTACAGAGGTAAGATAATCGGCGGTATCTACGATGACAGGTTCCTTGTCAAACCCACAAGGTCGGCTCGGGAGCTTATGCCCGAAGCTTCAATGGAACGTCCATACGAAGGCGCAAAGGAAATGCTCCTTGTGGATGATGTGGACGATAAGGAGTTTTTATGCGGACTATTTAAGGCTATGGTTGATGAACTGCCCGAGCCTAAGAAAAAGAAGTGATATGCGGCGATTCCGTATCGCTGCATTTAACTCAAAATATTGATCGGAGGTCAAATATATGTACGACGTTAAATCTTTAAAAGCAGAGGAATTCATAAACGACGAGGAAATAAAGGCAACTCTCGCCTATGCAGAGGAGCATAAGCACGACCGTGAGCTTATCGAGTCGCTCCTTGAAAAGGCACGTCCCAAGAAAACAGGCAGAGGAGTTGAATGTTCAGGACTCACACACCGTGAGGCAAGTGTTCTTCTTGCCTGCGATCTTCCCGAGATGACCGAGAAGATATACTCCCTTGCCCGTGAGATCAAGGAGGCTTTCTACGGCGACCGTATCGTTATGTTCGCACCGCTCTATCTCTCCAACTACTGCGTGAACCAGTGTGTATACTGTCCCTATCACATGCAGAACAAGGAAATACCGCGTAAAAAGCTGACTCAGGAGGAAGTCCGTCAGGAAGTTATCGCACTTCAGGATATGGGACACAAGCGTCTTGCTATCGAAGCAGGTGAGGATCCTGTAAACAATCCTATAGAGTACATCCTCGAATGTATCGACACTATCTACTCAATAAAGCACAAGAACGGCGCTATAAGACGTGTAAACGTCAACATTGCCGCTACTACCGTTGAGAACTACAGGAAGCTCAAGGACGCAGGTATCGGTACTTACATCCTGTTCCAGGAGACCTACCACAAGGAGAGCTACGAGAAGCTTCATCCCGCAGGACCTAAGCACAACTACGCTTACCACACCGAGGCTATGGACAGAGCTATGGACGGCGGTATCGACGATGTGGGACTCGGTGTTCTCTTCGGACTTGATATGTATAAGTACGAGTTCGCAGGACTTCTTATGCATGCCGAGCACCTTGAAGCAGTACACGGCGTAGGTCCGCACACTATCAGCGTTCCCCGTGTAAAGCGCGCAAGCGATATAGATCCCACTGTTTTCGATAACGGTATTGACGACGATACATTCGCAAAGATAATCGCATGTATACGTATCGCAGTACCATACACAGGCATGATAATCTCTACCCGTGAGAACGAGACCTGCCGTGATAAGGTGCTCGGACTCGGTATATCCCAGATCTCAGGCGGTTCACGTACATCTGTCGGCGGTTATGCAGGCTATTCGGCTGACGAAAGACCTCATGACACAGAGCAGTTCGATGTTTCCGACCAGCGTTCACTGGATGAGGTAGTAAACTGGCTCATGAAGGGCGGTTATATCCCTTCGTTCTGTACTGCCTGCTACCGTGAGGGACGTACAGGCGACCGTTTCATGGCGCTCTGCAAAGTCGGACAGATACAGAACTGCTGTCACCCGAACGCTCTCATGACCTTACAGGAGTACCTTGTTGACTACGCTTCACCTGAAACAAGAGAAGTCGGCGAGGCTCTTATTGCCCGTGAGATAAAGAATGTACCAGATGAGAAGCGCCGTGCAAGAGCTATCGAGTACCTTGACGAGATAAAGAACGGCGGAAAGAGAGATTTCCGTTTCTGATCAGGGCAGCATATATTTTGAACAAATACAGGTCGGGTTGAGAACTGGTGTTATGCAGTAAATTAAGGTGCGAATAAGCGGGGTGCAGGGAGCCGCTCGCTCCCTGCCGGAGTCCAGAGGCAGAGCCTCTGGCAGGGTGAGGGACGGAGTCCCTCATTACACAAAGCGCTCCGCAAAGGGTGAATTTCAAAACAGTCCGGTGGACTGTTTTGAAAGAGGGAACGCCCTGCAAGAGAGGGCGTTCCCTTCTAACATATACAGAGCGATTTTAACTTTATACTAAGTAAATGCTGTAGTCGTGCGTTTCTGATGCTCCTGATTTGACAAATCCGTTTCATTGTGATACAATATTGACCGTAAGTGCATAAATCTATATGTCACAGGAGGATAAATATGTTTTACGAATTAATGGCAGCTTTCGCTGCTTCGCCTGCTACAGGTGACCAGTTCCCTGTAAAGCTTCTGCTCATAATTGCAGCAGCTGCGGTAATTATAGGTATTATAACCGCTGTTATAGGCAAGAAAAAGAATAAGGACGAATAATTGTCGGCAAGTCCCTCTGCATATACTATAATATATAGTATGTCAGGGGGATTTGTTTATGATATACAGCTTTGAGGAGCTTTGCAGGAAAGAGGTTATAGACATAAGGAACGGCGAAAGACTCGGATATATAGACGATCTGCGGCTCGATGCGGATTCGGCGGAGGTGACTGCGCTGCTGATTTACGGGCGCCGCTGGTTCTTCGGACGTGAAGAGGGGATAGAGATACCCTGCAGCGGTATAAGAGTAATCGGGAGCGACGTCATACTTGCGGACAGATATCTTCCGTTAAAATCACTAAAAAACGATGATAAATGTTCTTGAAATTCTGCGGCGGCTGAACTGCCTGAAATCTTGCATATTCTGTCGGTTCGTGTTATAATTATAAGGCAATTCGCACGCTTGTACTTTTACGGATTGGTGCGCCTTTCGGCGTTGTCCGTGAGCTAAGTCGGGCGGAGGATTAATATTAACCAATTTTAAGGAGGACTACACAATGTCAGTAGTTTCAATGAAGCAGCTTCTTGAGGCAGGCGTTCACTTCGGCCACCAGACAAGACGCTGGAACCCAAAAATGGCACCGTACATCTTCACAGAGAGAAACGGTATCTACATCATCGACCTTCAGAAGACAGTCAAGAAGCTTGAAGAGGCTTACAACTTCGTTCGTGAGATCTCTGCAAACGGCGGCGAGGTACTTTTCGTTGGTACTAAGAAGCAGGCAGGAGATTCAGTTAAGGAAGAGGCTACACGCGCTGGCGCTCACTACGTAAACGCAAGATGGCTCGGCGGTATGCTCACAAACTTCAAGACTATCCAGACAAGAATAAAGAGACTTGAGCAGCTCCACACAATGGAAGAGGACGGCACATTCGCTCTTCTCCCTAAGAAGGAAGTTGTTAAGCTCAACCTCGAGATCGAAAAGCTCGAGAAGTTCCTCGGCGGTATCAAGACAATGAAGAAGCTCCCTGCAGCTCTCTTTATCGTTGACCCACGCAAGGAAAAGATCGCTGTTGCTGAGGCTAAGAAGCTCAACATCCCGATCGTTGCTATCGTTGATACAAACTGCGATCCTGACGAAGTTGATTACGTTATCCCTGGTAACGATGACGCTATCCGTGCAGTTAAGCTCATCGCAGGTACAGTTGCAAACGCTATTCTCGAGGGCAGACAGGGTGATGACACTGCTGTTGAGGCTCAGGCAGAAGAGGCTCCTGCTGAGGAGGCTGCTGCTGAGGAAGCAAGCGACGCTGAATAATTAATGATTGGAGAAGTATGTTATGAGAATCGAACCATCACCAGCTACTGATGAAGAGAACGCTTATGTATATAGAGTCGTTTGGACTGATGAGAGCGATCGAAATGATATGCTTCATTCATTAGGCCCTGGATCTATGGAATTTCATGATTTTGACCATGCTTGGGATTGTTTTGATCGTTATAGTGAAAGTGCTTTTTATCTTGGCGTTGAATTACAAAAATTAGATTCAGAAGGCAATATTATTTGTACATGGTAATCATTGCAAAAACCCGAATTATTTCGGGTTTTTGTAGATTTGTAACTTATTAATTTATGGGAGGTAATAACAATGGGTAAGGTATCCGTTGCAGAGATCAAGGAACTGATGAAGTCCACAGGCGTTGGTATGATGGACTGTAAAAAGGCTCTCGAAGAAAACGATGGCGATATGGACAAGGCTATCGAGTTCCTCAGAGAAAAAGGACTTGCTACACAGGCTAAGAAGAGCGGAAGAGCTGCTGCAGAGGGCGTAGTTGCTGCTGTAGTTGAAGGCGACAAGGGCGTTCTTCTTGAAGTAAATACAGAGACAGACTTTGCTGCTAACACAGACGATATCAGAAACTTCGTTGCTAACGTTGCAAAGACTATCATAGACAAGGCTCCTGCTGACGTTGAGGCTCTCAAGAACGAGCCTATCGCAAACGGCACAGGTACAGTTGGTGAGGCTCTTACAGAGCTCGCAGGCATGAAGATCCGTGAGAACATCGTTATCCGTCGTTTCGTAAGACTCGAGGGTGCTCTCGCTTCTTACATCCACAACGGCGGCAGCATCGGCGTTCTCGTTAAGATGGACACTGATCTTCCTGCTGACAAGGTTGCTGCTATCGGTAAGGACGTTGCAATGCAGTCCGCAGCTCTCAATGCTCCATATCTCTGCCGCGAGCAGGTTCCTGCTGAGGTTATCGAGAAGGAGAAGGAGATCATGATGGCTCAGATGGCTGAGGATCCTAAGATGGCTTCAAAGCCTGAGCAGGTTAGAGCTAAGATCGTTGAAGGCAAGGTCGGCAAGTACTATTCAGAGAACTGCCTCCTCGAGCAGGCTTTCGTTAAGGACGATAAGCTCTCAGTTCAGGGCTATGTTGACGCTGAGGCTAAGAAGCTCGGCGGTTCAATAAAGATCGTTGACGTTATCCGCTATGAGCGCGGCGAAGGTATCGAAAAGAAGGAAGATAATCTGGCTGACGAAATAGCAAAGATGATCAAGTAATCAATCGCGGCTGCAGAATTTCCTGCAGCCGTTTTTCTTTTTTCGGAGGTTTTGTATGAAAGGCAGTTCGGGAAGAGCAGTTTTCCGTATGTTCCTTGTTTTGCTGATAGGTGCGGTGTGCATCTTTTTCGGCGCAAGCGATGCGTATATATGGTTCAGCGGAAAAAAGATAGATCTCAATGACTCGAAGCGTATGCAGTATAATGCTCCTTCGGGTATAGTGGGAGAAGTTTTCGCTGTACAGTCGGTCATGAAGTCTGAGGAGACCTTCCGCGAGTATGGCGTTATACCTGTCAAGCGCAAGGTCAACTATTATCTTGTTACAAACCTGATGCGCGAGGACTGGGCAAAGGCTATATCCTCGGCTGAGTACGGACTTTTTGACGGCGGCTTCTATACGCTCGTCCGTGTCAGCGATAAGGAACGCATCGAAGCCTTTGATAAGGCATCCGAAAAAACGGAAAGATACATTTCAAAGCTCGTCAGCGGCAGTTACAGTTCGGCTGTTCCTTCGGTTTCGATAAAAATAGACGGAAAACTGATGGCACAGCGTACCGACAGCGACTATATTAAAGCACGTGATACATGGCTGGAAAATGCAGGCGTGAGCAGTGATCTTATGACGGAATACATTATTTCCGATGAAACTTCCGATAAGAAGGATGCTGTGCTTGCTCTTGGCGGCGCTGCACTTGTGCTTATAAGCCTGATCGGTATGATCGTTCAGGCGGTCAAAAATATTTCAGAGAGAAAAAAAGAAAAACAAAAACATGTCCTGTACTGATTTTTCGGAGGGTATTTTATGAAATTAAACGGCTTTTTCAAGCTTCACCTGATACTTACGATAGGCTGCTTCCTTTTAGCTTGTGTAGCTTTTACGGATGTAAGGATGTATTTCAGCGGCAAGACCATAGATTTTAATACTGCTGAAGTTGCCGACCTTACTGACAAGGCACTTATAGAGGGCGATATCGATTTCGTTTACGGACCTTTTGCAACTCTTGAAACGTCCGAGAAGAGATTTGGAGTTACAACCTCAACAAGCGAGACTCCCTATTACATCGTTACCTATACCGGCGGAAAGGCTTATGCTGTTTTCTCCACTACAGATGAGGAAATGATATCAAAGCTCAACGCTCTTGCCGACGAGTGGTATGAGTATCTGACAAATGACGATATCGAGAAGGGCGATTTCCCCGAGGGTGATATCCCTTTCAAGGGCAAGCTCTGGGATCAGCCTTCACATAAGGACTATAAGCCCATATACGATGATACTATCGAGGATCTTGTATATGTGGGCGCTGATGAGACTGAATTTGCACCTCTTATGATAGTGGAGGGCGAAATAGGCAAGGAACAGCTTGCAGTGTTCTTTATTTCGGCTGCAATAGCTCTTATCGGTATCATCCTGTTTGTTATCAGATTTGTAAAATGGCTGAAAAACAGGAAAATATCGGAGTATTGATTCACTTTTAAACAATTTTGCGTCTGTATTTTTGTGCGAAACTTACAAAAGTACAGGCGCATAATTTATATATATGACCCTTGCAGTAATTTGTCGGATGTGGTATAATATGATTAAATGGATAAATGTGACCCGCAATTTTTTGTGAAGCATTTACCGTTTAAATCACTGAAATTACGAGGTATTCGCTAATGAATAACAGGATCAGCAAACTTGCAGAGTCTATAGGACAGGTCATCGTCGGTAAGGACGACACTATCCTCAGACTTATAGCCGCTCTTCTCTGTGAAGGTCATGTACTGCTTGAGGACGTTCCGGGTGTGGGAAAAACTCAGCTCATTACCGCTCTTTCACGTTCCATAGGCGGTAAATTCAACCGTATACAGCTTACACCTGATGTAATGCCTTCCGATATAGTCGGTTTCACTATGCTCGATTCAAAATCGGGAGATTTCATATACCGTGAAGGAGCTGTAATATGCAATTTCCTCCTTGCGGACGAGATAAACCGTGCTTCGCCGAAGGTACAGTCGGCGCTCCTTGAAGCTATGGAAGAACGTCAGATATCTCTCGACGGTACTACTCATCAGCTCCCTAAGCCCTTCCTTGTTATGGCTACGCAGAATCCTGTTGAAACCTACGGTACTTTCCACCTTCCCGAGGCTCAGATGGACCGTTTCTTCATGAAGCTGTCAATGGGCTATCCTTCAGTGGAGGAAGAAATAAAGATACTCGAACGCACTGAGCTCCACAATCCCATAAGAAATATACAGGAGCCCGTTATGCATGTTGATGACGTTGTCGCAATGCAGGAGGAAGTACGCAGGGTAAGAGTATCGGATGAGGTAAAGCAGTATGTGGTCAATATAGTGGATTCCACACGAGGAGACAGAAATACTACTCTCGGTATCAGTCCCCGCGGAAGTATCGCACTGTATAAGGCTGCAAAGGCTTTCGCTTATATCAATGAGAGAGAATATGTAACTCCCGATGATGTAAAGAATACTGCTGTATCAGTGCTTTCTCACCGTATTATCCTCTCGCCGCAGGGCAAGAGTCAGTTCGGTACACCTGAGGAGTATGTAAAGCATGTGCTTGCATCATGCGCTGTTCCCTCAGTGGTAGGATGATATGAAAAGTATTTTTGCTGTGCTCGTGGTAGCCTTCCTTATGGTGATATTCACTCTCTTTGTGGACGGCGAAATGGGCGTTATACTTATAGCTTTTCTGGTCTTCGCACCGCTTATATCGCTGATATTCATGCTTTATTCGCGGAAAAAGGTCAAGGTCAGCATCGACTGCGACGGATATGTGAAGAAGGGAAGCAAGCTCAGCGTTACTGTCAGAGTTGAAAAAAACGGAAGACTTCCGCTGAGCATCATTGAGATACATACAAAGGCTTCTGAGGTATTCTCTCAGGAGAATATGATATATCGTCTTTCTTCGGGTTCAAAGGAAGCGGAAGAATTCACCTATGAAGTGGACGCTCTTACAGGCGGAAACGGCGAGATAAGCATAACAGACGCTTTCGTAAGCGGATTTCTCGGCTTTATGCGTCTGAGGATAGCTGCTCCTCTTCCCGAACCTGTAAGCGTAGGAGTTATCCCCGAGATACCCGAGCTAAAATCATCTTCTCAGCTGTTCAGAAATATAGCTGATGTTGTCGTTACAAGCGACGAAGAGGAAGAAAACGATACTTCCATGATGTTCTCGGCGAACACAGCACCCGGATACGAGCACCGCGAGTATGTTCAGGGTGATCCGCTGAAGCGCGTCAACTGGAAGCTCTCCACAAAAAAACAGAAGCTTATGGTAAGGCTCGACGAGGCTGTTGCCTCTGTTCAGCCTTTGATAGTACTTGATATCTATCGCAGCAGCAAGACTCCTGCGGCAGAAGCTGTAGCAAATGAGGAGAAACTCATACAGTCCGTATTCGGACTTCTTCAGCTTATGATAGAACAGGGAATAGCCTGCGGCTTCGCCTATGTCGGACAGAATTCCGAGACAGTCGTGGAAAGCGCCGACAGTATCGATTCGCCTTCACAGTTCCTGCTTAAGGTCCTTGCTCAGAAGGTCGTGACCGACAGGCACATCGAGCTTGATAAGGTAGGCGACAGCGCCTGTGCATGTATAATTGCATCTACGGATTTCGGAAACGGTCTTTTCGATACAAATATGACCGAGGATCCCGACAGGATAAGTCTTCTCGGCGTATCAGCCGAATCCGAGAATCCTACTAATCTGCCGTTGTGGTTCCTCGACGGGGATAATAACTTTAAAATGGTATAAGATATGACGATTACTAAAAATAAAATCTCATGGAAAGATGTCATTGAGAAAACGGTGTTTGATCCTGTTCTGCTTTATACTGTGGCAGTTGTGATGTCTATCATGTATCACTATCGTGATAACAGCGAGGAGATAACCAGCATCCGTGACAAGATAGAGATCGGATACGGGATCCTGACATTCATCATCGGCTGGGCAGTGTTCAGATTGTTTGACTTTGTCAAGAAACACAAGCTCATAGGCGGACTTCTGCTTATTATCACCTATATCCTTTTTGGTGCGGCTGCTGATAAGGCTATGTCAAAGGGACGTGACGGCTATCCTATCTCATGGGGACTGTGGTTCATGTCTCCGCAGGACTCGGTGGACTATAACAAATGGTATACCGTTGCGATGTTCATACTATTCTGTATCTTCATGCTTTCGGTAATATACTATTTCAACCGCGTCCGATACAGGATACTGATGAATTTCCTTATATTCCTTATCCCCTTTGCTATATACGGTAAGGAATATGTTAAAATGCCGATAGGGTATATAATGATTCTTTCAGTTGGATATATACTCCTTATGATATATTCGAGACAGATATGTTCGACAGACAAAAAGATCACTGTCGATCATAAAGAGGTCTGGAAATCGGTCACGGTCTATGCCGTACTTTTCGCACTTTTCGCTACTCTTACTCCTAAGCCGAAAATAGAGGCGGACAGAACCGCACTCGAAACACTCGTAAGTGCGGATGCATTTACCGACCGACTAAATGCCATGCTGAATGCGTTCCGTGATACCGCAGGCGGTAATCAGTTCAGGAACAACAGCAGCAACCTTCCCGTATATTATGTCAGGTCGAAGGATCCCATGCACCTTAAGACCACCACTTTTTCTAAATATGACTATGAAAATGACAGCT
Source organism: Ruminococcus sp. XPD3002 (assembly GCA_900119535.1). Taxonomy (GTDB): domain Bacteria; phylum Bacillota; class Clostridia; order Oscillospirales; family Ruminococcaceae; genus Ruminococcus; species Ruminococcus flavefaciens_H. The sequence continues at coordinate 75,851 of FPJT01000004.1, read as the reverse complement.
GGCGGGCTTCCATGCTTGATAAATCGATATATGCGAAGAATCAGGAGTTCCCCATAAATATATACGGAAACGGTCATATGACAGAGGCACTGCTCCTTGCTGCAAAGCTTGACAGCGGATTTGCTCAGAAATATGGTCTTGAAGATCTTGATTATTCGGAGCTCACCCTCACAAAAGAGCGTGAAGCTAAGATATATACGGTAATGAGAGGCGGAAAGATAGCTCCTATGCCGCAATCTGTACAGAGCTATACCGATTCCAGTACAGACGAGAAAATGACCTGTCTTGATTCAGGACTTGTTTACATGGAGTTTGAATTCTACAAGGACAACGAGACGTATACATTCAACTATATCCCCGATGTGTTCTTCACCTATGACTACAATGCAAAGGCTGCTGCACGTTTTTCGGAGGATGACTATGCAGATATCGTAAGCGATGCCGAAGCTTTCTATGAGAGCGATGCGTTCCTCAGATACCGTGAAACTCAGAGCGACGAGGCAAAGGATTATCTTGACCGACTTGCAAAGGAAGTTGCATTTTCTGATAAGAATTATGAAAAATATCAGGATGAACTTCTCGATTACGGTGACAGCAAGAGAATTTACGAGCTTGCACAGTCCATAACTCAGGGACTTGAAACAGATTACGAAAAGGCAAAGGCGCTGGAGTATTATTTCTACGAGAATAACTACGTCTATGACCTTGAATACCGCAAAAAAATGGGCGAAAATGTAGAGAACTTCATTTTCGATTCAAAAACAGGCGTTTGCTATGAGTACGCCACTGCCATGACTCTCCTTGCCCGTGCGGCAGGAATCCCTGCAAGATACTGCGAGGGTTACTCAGTACAGGAGGCATTTGAAGGAGACGAATCATGGAACGTGGATTATACCGTATGGCTCAAGGATGCACACGGATTCCCTGAGCTGTATATACGCGGCTTCGGCTGGATGGATTTTGAACCTACTATGACCGATCAGCTGGAAGTTGTAGAGAGAGAATCCACTACAAGTCTGCTTTCAAAGGCAGGTATCATACTCCTTATAGCTGCGGTCATCGCACTTCTTTTCATACTTGTTTCACCTGCACTTATTCACAAGCTTTTCCTGATGATTTGCAGGAAGCGTTCGCCCAATGATACAGTCAGGGGCATTATCAAGCGTATCTATAAGCTGCACGGTCTCAACGGAAAGAAAACCACTCATGAGGCGTCGGAGTACGTTCAGAGTTATTCGGGTGCGGATATGAATACCGCTGCCGATCTGTTCGACAAGGCAGTTTACGGCGGCGCAGAGCTTGACGAAAACGAAAAGCAGACTGCCATAGACGTATATGTGAAAGTCTATGAAGCCTATAAGGAAGCAAGAAAAAATCGGCGTAAAAAAGCCTGATGATCATGGAGGTCATAATATGGAACGTTCAAAAGTCGGAAAACCGCTGGGTGCTGTTACCGCACTGGTGTTGATACTTACACTTCTGTTAAGCAGCTTTGCTTGTCCGCTTAACTCAAAGGCTGCGGAGAGCTATCGTTCCTGGAGACAGATGGACAGCCGCTGGAGCGGTATAATGCTCGGCACCGAGTCGTATGCAAGCCTCGGCGGAAGCGGATGCCTTGTAACTTCCCTTGCGATGCTCGCTGTACATACAGGCCTCAGGAACGAGGAATCCTTCAATCCCGGAGTTTTCGCAAATCAGCTGAAAAAAGCGGACGCTTTCAACCGCTGGGGCGGTATCTCAAGCTGGGCAAAGATCTCTCAGGTCATCCCCGAAATGAGCGTTGTATGGGCTCCCGAGAAGTATTCCTACTACTGGGGAACTACAGATAAGAATATAAAGCTCAATATGCTTAAGTCCTTCATGATGGAGGGCTACTGGCCGCTGGTAAACGTTAATACTCACCACTGGGTAATGGTGGAGGGAATAGTAGGTGATAAGGTCTATATGATAGATCCCGCTACTGACAATACGGATATGTTCGGCTATTACGGCAATATCACAAGAACAGATACCAACGATTTCGACTATATACTTGTAAAAAGCAAAATAAAGCCCGATGTTTCAGGCTTTACACCACCTGTAGTCTACGAGCCTTCTGTTACGGTAAATATCGATAAGCTTCCTTCCACACTTTCATTCGAGAAGGATCAGCCTATAGATATCTCGGACGGTGTTGCTTCGGTAACTGTTGTTGACAGATACAAGGGCGAGAGCAAACTGAGTCCCGAGCCTATGAACGGCAAGTCCAAAAGCTTCGCTGTCTATACCGAGTATTACTACCCGTTCTCGGATATGAACAAGCCTTACGTTCCCGGAGAGTCCTCATTCGATGAACCCGGTACGTATCAGATAATACTTGAAGCTTACGTCAATTCCTACGTCTATACTACGACTACTTTTGACGTGAAGATAACGGGCGAGGTAACGGGTACTCCCATAGAGCCTGAGGAGTATTACTATGCAGGCTACGGCGACGGAAAGGTCATGACTTCTCCACTTGATGACGGTGAGACAGCTGCCGTAATGGACCGAGGAGACGTTGTGAAGATAGTTGCAAGATATCGCAACTACGGCAAGTTCCTTTCGGGCGACCGCTATCTGTGGGTGGACCTCGACAATATGAGCTATATTTATGATTACTACGATGATGAGTATGAAGCAGGTGATATCAGCAGAAACGGAGTTATCGACAATATCGACCTCGACCTGCTTGTACGCTTCATTATGAGCAATAAAGAAAAGCCCGAAGGCGTTTCGGCATTCTGTGAAAAGGAAGCTGCGCTGGCTGATGTAAACGGAGACGGTAAGACGGACTCCTCAGATATTACTGCAATGATAGGGCTTATCTGCAAAGAAACAGAATGAAAGGAGTTCCGCAATGGAATGGACAGAAGTTGATATTTATACTACTACCGAAGGCATCGAGCTTATCTGTTCAAAGCTTATGGACATAGGCATAAAGGGATTTGCTATCAAAGATGCCGATGACTTCAACGAGTTCCTCGAAAACAAAAACGGTCAGTGGGATTACATAGACGAGGACCTTATGGGACTTTCAAGCTGTGAGACCTGCATCACCGTATACCTCCCCGATAACAGTCAGGGAGTTGATATGCTGGCGTCTATCAGGTCTATGCTGGCTGAGATGAAGTCGGCAGACAGCGAAGGTGCCTACGGAAGACTTGAAGCTGAGCTTTCAAGCATCCGTGAAGAGGACTGGGCAAATAACTGGAAACAGTATTTCAAACCGCTGAAAGTCGGCAAAAAGCTTGTTATCAAGCCCTCCTGGGAAGATTATTCCGACAACGGCGAAAATCGAACTATACTGGAGATAGACCCTGCGTCAAGCTTCGGTACAGGTCAGCACCACACCACAAGGCTCTGCCTTGAACTGCTTGAGGATTGCATAAAGGGCGGCGATAAGCTCCTTGATCTCGGCTGCGGAAGCGGTATACTCTCTATCGGTGCACTGCTTCTCGGCGCAGATTCGGCTGTGGCTGTGGACATAGAACAGAATGCAGCAGCAACTGCTGCGGAAAATGCGGAGAAAAACAACATCCCGCAGGATAAATACACGGTTTATTTCGGCAATATCCTTGATGATAAGGCTCTTGCCGATAAAATAGACGACGATTATGACATCATTACAGCTAATATAGTTGCAGATGTTCTGATCGCAATGAAGGAATACTTCCTCCGCTACCTCAAGAAGGGCGGCTTTCTCATCGTTTCGGGAATTATCGAGGAACGAATGGAAGAGGTTCTTTCGGCACTGGAGAATACAGGCTTCACCCGACTTGACGTCAATGTAAAAGACGGCTGGGCAGCGGCTAAGTTCACTAAATAATCAATAAGGAGAATGATCAAAGTGGCATTATTCAAGAAAAAAAATCAGGCAAATGAAAACAAGGAAGAAAAGAAGGAGTTCGATGTCAAGACAGCAACTCTTGAAGAACTGAACTCAAAACTCAACGGTCACCTCTATGACGGATGTATCATCATGCCGAGAGGCGGCTATACTATCGATGTAAATGTCGGCAGAAACGAGGAAAAGGACGGAGTTTCAATTATCCAGGTCATCTTCATCGTAAGAAACGATGCTTTCGATGAGCCTATCATCGAGCCTATCGACTCTCAGGGCAAGACTCCTCAGGAAGCTGTAAATATAGCTGTACAGATGTTCATGGGCGGCCTCTGGCATCCGCTGGAGCAGGCTGATCAGAAGAAGAACGGCCTTCACGTTTCCATCAACTACCTCATGCAGCACTATGATTTCGATATGTATGCACAGTCTATCGTCAGGATCGGCGTTGAAGAAAACAAGACTCCCACAATGCTCATCAACTACATCAAGGCTGAGATCCCTAAGTACCTCGGTTCAAAGAAGTATTACTGGGTAAGGATCTACCTTGCTAAGTATAAGGATAAGGAAACTGCTGAGATCCGTGTCAACGGTTCTGTGTGCAGCGAGCTCGGACGCTATTTCAAGCCTTATATGGATACATGGGATGCAAGCGAGACTTTCATGTGCGAGAAGCAGTACGCTATCTTCGTACAGCGTGAGGACGACAAGTGCCCATTCACAAAGGAAACTGTAGTTAACGCTGCAAAGACTGCTATCGAGAAGATGGTAAAGATCAACAGCCGTGAGGACTACAACGATATGGCTAAGACTCTTGAGGATATGACAGGCGACAAGAACCTTGCTGCCGAGATAAGAATATTCATCCCTGAGATACTCGCTAAGATGACTCTCGGTTATCAGGAGGGCGACAGCCTCTTCCTCCTCGAGGATGATTCACAGATCGAGTTCAAGAAGACTCAGCTTCGTTCTTACTTCTACTTACAGCAGGTGCTCATAGAGTATCTCTCAACAAGACCTCCGCAGGAGGACGTTCAGAGGATCGTATTCAACAGTGTTGCTTTCAGAGAAGTAAAGAAGGCTCACGATGAGGGACACGAGCCTAAGGAACTCTATGTACCCGGAACTTCTTACAAGATCGGCAACGGCGATTATAAGGTTTGGTAAGCCGTTTAATGTACAGCAACTGTAAATAATTTTATACCTGATATTGAGGGAAATTCTTTTAAAAGGGTTTCCCTCAAACTCCATTCAGATATATAAAGGAGGTCTTTATTAATGCAGATAGTTACACCTAAACAAATGGCGAAGATCGAAAACCATTCGGAAAAGCTTGGAGTATCGAAAAAACAGCTCATGCTCAACGCCGGAAAGGCACTTGCTAAGCTCATCGAGGAGTGCAGCACCCGTGAAAACTCGAAGGAACAGCCCCATATCGTATTTCTTGCAGGTTCGGGAAATAACGGCGGAGACTGCTTTGTGGCTGCGGAACTGCTGGTCTACAGAGGATTCAGAGTTACTGTTATCAACCTTATAAAAGCTCCTTCGGCAGAACCTGCAAAGGAGATGTTCGAGAAGCTCCCTTCAAGAGTTAACGTCATAACAGGCTATAAGTCGGCAAACGAAGCCGCTGCCGCCGAGGCTGCGGAACTGGATTTCATGACACTTCAGGATAAAGACCTCACTGATATTTCCAAAAAGAAGGAGCGCTCTCCGATAGAGAACATACTCCTGAACGAAAAAAAGCGCCTCTCGGATATCCGACATGCAGTTATAGATGCGGATATTCTCGTGGACGGCGTGTTCGGTACAGGATTCCACGGCAAGCTCGATAAAGATATAATGTCCCTGTTCAATATCGGTACAGGTGCATACAAGATAGCTGTTGATATACCAAGCGGCGGAAACAGCAATTCGGGTACTGTTGCAAAAGGCGTATTCAAGGCGGACGAGACTATTACATTCGGCTACATAAAGACAGGTATGTCGCAGTTCCCGCTGAAGAAATACTGCGGTAAGATAACCGTTGCAGATATCGGTATCCCGCGTATGGCTATCGACTGCATAGAGGGCGAACGTACTTACTACAGGATAGAAAGAAAGCACCTTGCAGGCTTTCCGCCGAAGCGCGAAAGAGATGCCCACAAAGGTACTTTCGGAAGCGTACTTGTTATCGCAGGCAGCAGCAGTATGCGAGGTGCAGCAGCTTTTGCGGCTCTCGGAGCGCTGAGAGGCGGCGCAGGAATGGTGCGTGTGGCATCGGTGGAAAAATGCATTGATACGGTATCTGTACTTGCTCCCGAAGCTACCTACATCACCCTCGACGAGGACGATTACGGCTTCATGCTCTTTGACAGCAGCAAGGATGCGCTTCTGGACGCTATGGAAAAGTCGGACACTATAGTTATCGGCTGCGGAATGGGCGTTACAAATGATACTGCCGAGATAGTACGCTTCGTCCTTGCAAATGCAAAAGTTCCCGTGATAGTTGACGCAGATGGAATAAACTGTATAGCACGTGACATAAATATATTACTGAACAGGAAGTCAGAGGTCATAATAACTCCCCATCCGGGAGAAATGGCGAGACTGCTCAACTGCGATGCGGCTGCAATAAACGATAACCGTATAATGACTGCGGAGAAGTACGCCGAGAAATTCGGCATAACAGTTGTCCTTAAGGGTGCAGGTACACTCGTTGCCGACAGCCATAAGACTGCCGCTAATCACACGGGCAACGCAGGTATGAGCAGAGGCGGAAGCGGCGATATCCTTGCAGGTATCATAGGTGCAACTGCCGCACAGAAATATGCTCCATTTGATGCATGCTGTGCAGGCGTTTACATACACGGCCTTGCAGGTGACGCTGCTGCGGATAAGTACGGTCAGGAGGCAATGCTGCCCCGTGACATCATAAGCTGTCTGCCTGATGCCTACAGGATACTCAAGGAGAAGCAGCTCGGCAACATATGATCTGATAAAAACGGACGTGAAAGCAATATTATAGGATCGGAGCGATCATTATGAAAAAACTTTTTGCGTCCGCGATCATATTTGTTATGGTGTTTGTACTGAGCAGCTGTGCGGTACCTGCGCAGAACAGCTCTGAGCGGACTAACGGTCTTAACTGCGCTTTTACCGCCGAAATGAGCATAACCCTCGATAAATTCAGCGGAGAAGCCGAGGTAAAGCGTTTCGGGGACGGTGTGTGGTCCGCAGAATTCAAGTCGCCGAATACTCTCAGCGGAGTTACCCTCTCATTTGAGGCAGGAAACGCAGAAGCAAGCTATAAGGGACTGAGCTTCTCAGTGCCCCGTTCGGCGCTTCCCGTTAAAGCCATGATGCTGAACCTTATGGACGCTGTGGACACTGCCGCAAAGCTTACTGAGCTGAAAGGCGAGGAAAAGGACGGTATGCTCCTTATCAGCGGAAGTCTTGAAGGCGGTGACTATACCGTGACCGTTGACGAAAACGGACGGCTTGCGGCTTTCAGTATGCCTAACAATCAGCTTTCCATGACCTTCCGTGAGGTGACACTGATAAGCACATCCGATGCTGCTGAGGAAACTGTTCCCACTCAGGAGGAAACAACAGTATCCGTTCAATAAACAATTATATAAGCCGTTCCTTTGCTAAGGGACGGCTTATTTTTGCATAAATTTTGCATTTATATCCTTGAATTCGCAGTTATATGGTGGTATAATAATATCGTGAAATACTAAATACAGATGTCAGGAGAGATTATGGCTAAACAATTCTGGAAAGGCAGTGCTCTGCTTGCTCCCGTTCCTGCCGCACTGGTCACCTGCGGTAATATGGAGAAATGCAACGTTCTCACTATCGGCTGGACAGGCATCGTCTGCACTCGTCCGCCTATGACGTACATATCTGTGCGTCCCGAACGCTATTCCCACGATATTATAAAGGATTCGGGAGAGTTCGTTATCAACCTCACTACCTCCGCTATGGTGCGTGAAACAGACTTCTGCGGAGTCAAAAGCGGCAGAGATATGGATAAGCTTGAAAAATGCGGCTTCCACATCGAACCTGCGGCAAACGTAAGTGTACCGATAATTACCGAATGTCCCGTAAGCCTTGAATGCAGGGTGAGCGAAGTTAAGCCGCTTGGCTCACATACAATGTTCCTGGCGGAGATAGTCGGTGTGGACGTTGACGAGAGATACATCGACAGCAAGGGCAAGCTGAATTTACAGCAGTGCGGACTTGCTGCCTATGCACACGGCGAATACTTCGCACTTGGCAGAAAGCTCGGAGATTTCGGCTTTTCGGTAAGGAAAAAGAAGAAGCACCGTCCTGCGGACAAAGGCGTCAGGTAGCTATATCCTCGATGAAGCGCTGTAATTCATAGTCGCTGTTCATCTCTATTCCCTCGCTGAGCTGTATCCTGTCGAAATCGGAAAGCAGTGAGATATCGTAGTCTATGACACGGTAGGGGACTGTGCTTCCCCGTGCGAATACACCTATCCTGCCGTTGTATTCCTTTACGATGCGGTCGGGGAGGGATTCGTAAGCCGCTCCTGCGGATATGCGCTCGGCAGTCTTCCTGCGGTGTGCGGACTGTCCCATTGTACAGATAACTATGAATCCCGAGAGAGTAAGTCCCGTTAAAAATGTAAAATACACCCGTTTGTCGATAATTCCTGACATTTTATCACCTCAATGATCAATAAATGTGACTAAACCATACTTCTATTTTGTCCGTTTTTTGATATAATATACAAATCTTAAATTATTTCTTTCCGTACTATTAACAAACGTTCGGAAATATGGTATAATATAAGATGTGTTTTAATGCGAAAAAATAAAGAATGAAAGGAGATCCCGCCGCTTTTCCGTGGATCGCGGCAAGATGATATATGAGCAATTATAGTGTTAATGGAAGGCGTCCTGCGCCTCAGAAGAAAACTGTGAAAAAGAAAAAACGGAATCCCGTTGCCACTTTTTTCAAGAAATTTTTCATGGTAATAGCTACCACACTGCTTTCACTGTTCCTGGTAATGATAATTACGGGTACTATCGTAGCAACTGCACTTACAGTCTACGTCCTCGACTTCATGGAGGAGGCTACAAGTATCTCACTTTCAGAGCTTGAATCAGGAAGCGATACCTATTTCTACGGTACTGAGCTTGACGAGAACGGCGAGCCGCAGTTAAAGGTGCTCCAGAGCATAAAGACGGACGTTCAGCGTATCCCTGTTTCTATCGATAAGATACCTCAGCACGTCCGCAACGCTTTCGTTTACACCGAGGATGAGCGTTTCTATACCCACGACGGTGTTGACTACAAGCGTACCTTTTCGGCGTTCCTTAACATGTTCCTTCACTTCTACAATACCGACCAGGGTGGTTCGACTATCACTCAGCAGCTCATCAAGAACCTGACAGGTGATGACGAGCGATCTCCGCAGCGTAAGATACGTGAGATCTTCTCTGCGATGCAGCTTGAAAAGACCTACTCAAAGGACGAGATCCTTGAAGAGTACCTCAACTATATCGGATTCGGCGGTCCTATCAACGGTATACAGCTTGCTGCTACACGTTATTTCGGAAAGAGCGTTGAGGAGCTTACAGTTCCCGAAGCTGCCGTACTTGCCGCTATCCCTCAGAGCCCTGAGTGGTACGGTCCGTTCGTTGAGTATTACGATGACGACGGCAACCTTATCCGCGACGGTAAGGCAAATAACAAGGAGCGTCAGCAGTACGTTCTCTGGCAGATGTACAAGAACGGCGCTATAACCTATGACGAGTATCAGGAATACCTGAATACACATATCCTCTATACCGATACAGAGGAATACAGAAAGCTCCACCCCGAGATCGACCTCGAAAAGATGGAGAGCGAACAGCAGATATATACATGGGAAGTCGATGCCATGATGTACGAGGCAGCCGGCTATCTTATGGAACAGTACGGCATAGACAAGGAAGAAGCTATCAAGCGTATCAACAAGGGCGGCTATAGGATCTATTCAACTATCGATCCCCAGATGCAGGCTTACGTTGAGGAGAAGTTCCTTGACATCAACAATATGGTATCAGCTGATTACGTAAGAAGATGGGCTGACCTTGATAACGACGGAAAGGCTGAGGAGTATCTTCCTCACATCGCCTTCGTAGCACTCCGCTATGACGGTTCGGTAATGGCTCAGGTAGGTAACTGGGGACCAAAGGAATCCTCACTTTCAACCAGCTATGCTGTTACAGAGCCAAGACAGATCGGTTCTACAATGAAGCCTATCTCGACATACGGACTTGCTCTTGAAACAGACTACATCCACTGGGGTTCGACCTTCAAGGATGAGGCTATAATGGAAGTAAACGGCAAACCGTGGCCTACCAACTACTCGGTTGACGGAAACATCAGTATCTCTCATGCCACAAACTTCATTTACTACTTCCTCCAGAAATCCTTCAATACAGTTCCTGCACAGCTTTGTCAGGCACTTACACCTACTGAAGTATTCGAGTTCTGTAAGAACAAAATGGGTATGCAGCTCGATCCTGATGACGAGGCTTATTCACCTCTGTCTGTTGGTTCGCTGACATACGGTATAACTCTTGAAAACCTTGTTAATGCTTACCTCCCTTACGGCAACAACGGTATCTACAACGATGCTCACATAGTTTCACGTATCGAGGACAGCAACCGCAACGTTATCTACTCCAACGACGGCAACCCGAGAGAAGCTGTTTCTGATGAGACTGCATGGGTAATGAACCGTCTCCTTAAGAACGTTGTTGAAAATGGTACAGGTACTGCCGCTAAGGGTTACTACAAGACAGTCTGCGGTAAGACAGGTACGACCGATAACTGGTATGACCTTACATTCGTTGGTATGACACGCGATTTCGTAAGCGGTATCACTATTGGATACAAGCAGTACAATGAAGCTCTTGAACTTCCTACCTCGCTTAAATCAGCTCAGGTATGGAGAAACATAATCGGCGAATATGCTGATACGATGTTCACTGATACTCCTCAGGACTTTGAGCCTGTTGCTTCTGTTATTGAAGCTCCTATGTGTACCGCTACAGGTATGATCGCAGGACCATATTGTCCTAAGGGAATCACAGGTTACTGGAAGTCCACTAACGCTCCTACATGTAACGGAAACCACGGCGGCGGTTATGTGGATTCAGGTCAGACCGATAACTCAGGCAATACATGGACCGATCCTAATGCAGGTGCAGGCACAGGCGGCAACACATGGACTGATCCTAACGCTGGTGCAGGTGCTGGTACAGGCGGAAATACATGGACTGATCCTAACGCAGGCGCAGGTACAGGCGGAAACACATGGGTTGATCCTAACGCAGGTGCAGGTACAGGCGGAAACACTTGGGTTGATCCTAATGCAGGTGCAGGCGCAGGAACAGGCGGTGATGTCGGCGGCGGCGCTATCGATTACACAGGCGGCGGTGCTGACTATAACGGTGGAGGCGTTGACAGCGGTGCAGCTGCTGTCGGCGGCGGAGAACCGGCAGTTCAATAATACACAATGAAACGACCTGTCTGCACTCGGTGCAGGCAGGTCTGCCTATAGAGGGAGATAATATGAGCAATACAATGAGATTATGCTGTCCCTGTCATTTCGGACTGGAAAGCGTACTGAAATATGAGATAACAAAAATAGGCGGCACAGACCTTAAAGTCAGCGACGGAAAAATAAGCTTCACAGGTGATGAAAACATCATGGCAAGAGCGAATCTCTGCCTTTCAACTGCCGAGCGTGTACTCATAGAGCTTATAGAGTTCCGTGCAGAGTCCTTTGAGGAGCTGTTTCAGGGCGTAAGAGCTATAGAGCTTGAAAGGTACATCGGCGTAAACGATGCCTTTCCTGTTAAGGGCTATTCGCTTGATTCAACTCTGCACAGCGTCCCCGACTGTCAGTCCATAATAAAAAAAGCCGCTGTTGAGCGACTTAAATCAAAGTACGGCGTAAGCTGGTTCGACGAGACAGGGCCTGCGATACAGATAAAGTTCAGCATCCTCAAGGACGTTGTTACTATTTACCTTGATACAAGCGGTGTGGGACTTCATAAGCGAGGCTACAGAAAGAACTCCAACGCTGCACCTATCAAGGAGACTCTTGCGGCAGGTATAGTTGACCTTGCCCGTGTAAGAGCCGATTCAATTGTGTGCGATCCCTTCTGCGGAAGCGGTACTCTGCTGATAGAGGCGGCAATGAAGGCTCTTAAAATACCTGTTGGCATAAACAGAAGATTTGCTGCTGAGAAATGGGCATCTATCGACAGTAAAGTATGGCAGGAGGAACGCAAACGTGCTATCGATCAGGTGGATCGTTCCGCTGAATTCGAGGGAATAGGCTTCGATATCGACGATGCAGCTGTTGCACTGACTCTCGATAACGCTCACAAGGCAGGCATCAAGTCCCGTATCAGGGTAGAACAGGCTGATATTTCCTCTTTCCGACAGCCCGAGGATTCAATAGTCATCTGCAATCCGCCTTACGGTGAACGTCTTCTCGAACTCCGTGAAGCTGAGGGCATCTACAGACAGATGGGACGTGTTCTCGGAAAGGGCGGAAACCGTCAGAGCTATATAATCTCGCCCCATGAGCAGTTTGAGCAGTTTTTCGGTTCTCCTGCAAAGAAGCGCCGAAAGCTTTACAACGGAATGATAAAGTGTCAGCTGTACATGTACTTCTGATATGAAAAGCAATACAAAACGGAGTATACTGCATCTGCTGTATCCGAACCGCTGTCCCGTATGCGGAACAGTTATAGAAAGCGACGGACGATTCTGCGGTGAGTGTGAGGACAAGCTTACGGTGTACTCTGACAGCTTCTGCATAAGCGGTGCTGAGAGCTTTACCGCTGCATATGTGTATGACGAGGCTATAAAGCCTGCCATAATACTTATGAAGGACGGAACTCTCGGTAACAGTGCTTTTGCGCTGGGAAATGCGCTCTGCGACAGACTTCGTTCCGAAGGTATCACAGAACGTACAGATATTATAGTCCCCGTTCCCATGTACGGCAAGGACCTGCGTGAAAGAGGTTACGATCAGGCAGTTGAGATTTGCCGCATCATCAGCGAAAACTGCGGTATACCTTACGTTGCGGCGGTTGAGAAGTATATCGATACCATGCCGCAGAAGGAACTGAATTTCAAGGAACGTCAGGTAAACCTGAAAGGGGCTTTCAGAGTTCCCGAACCTGATACCGTAAAGGGGAAGCGGATATTACTGGTGGATGATATATGTACTACGGGAAGTACACTTGCAGAGATAGTTTCTGTGCTTCTGTCATCCGATGCGGCGGAGGTTCACTGTGCCTGCTGCTGTAAGACTGAAAAAAAGGAAGGGATCATATGAATACCGATCATGCTGAAAAGGCATGCGATCTTTTTGCCGAAGGAAGAAGCTGCGCTCAGGCAGTATTTGCGGCTTTTACCGATGTTACGGGTTTGGACGAAAAAACCGCACTTCTGCTCTCATCGTCCTTTGGCGGCGGAATGGGACGAATGCGCGAGGTGTGCGGTGCTTGTTCAGCTATTTTTATGGCTGCGGGACTACTTTACGGCTACACTTCCACGGACGATATTAAGGAGAAAAGCGAGCACTACGCAAGAATACAGGAGCTTGCAGCACGATTCCGCGAAAAGCACGGTACTATCATTTGCCGTGAACTGCTTAAGGGACTTAATGTGGACAGTTCTCCCATGCCTGAGGCGAGAACTGCGAAGTATTATAAGGTTCGTCCCTGCATACGATTTGTGAATACGGCAGCGGAAATACTCGATCAGTACATGAAAGAAAATCCTCCGTTGAATAGTAAGTAGTATATAATTGTTATCGGCTCTATATGTAGTATTGAGGGGAACTATCTGAACAAGAGTTCCTCTTGATCTTTTTCTGAGCCTTTACTTTAAATTTTCAGCCTTGCATGGCACTCACGAAATATTACGGTTTCAGATAACTGTAATTGAGTGCCATGCAAGGCTGAAAATTTGGGGCAGAAAGTTTTAGGAAAGGAGTTTGAGGGTGACTCCCCGCAGTGCGGGGTAACTCCCTACAGTGTAGGGAGATGTCAGCAAAGCTGACAGAGGGTCATCGCTCCTGTTAGGAGATGTCACGCAGTGACAGAGGAGACCGCCTCCGTCAGAGGAACCCTTTTTCAAAAGGGTTTCCCTCAATAATATATACAAGTGAATTGTATCCTATGCTGCTCTGAGGGCTTCAAGCATGTCCTTAAGAACGGCAGGCTTTATTCTTACCTTTTCGTTAATAACAGCGTTGTTCATGCCGTTGCTGAAGAATCCGTTTATGTAGAGGTTCATATTGAGGTCGATGCTTTCTATCTCGTCATAACGGACAAAGAACTTAGACAGCGATTTTTTATAGGCAAAACCTTCGGAAGTAAATATCATTCCTTCAAAATTGTCCTTATTGCCTGAGAAATCGATGAATCCGATGATATCGCCCTGTACCTTGCCCCTGAAAGCTCCTGATGCTGCTTCGATACGGTCTGTAATATCGGCTATCTCTGAGCTGTTATAAGTATTTTCGCCGACTTCCTTGATATATCTGTCCGAAGCGGCTTTTCTGTGCTCGGCGATATTGATATCAGGCTCGAAGCCTTCTTCCTCTTCGTATGGCAGAGCTTCAGGCTCTTCGCTGTCGGGGAGTGCTTCTGCGGCAGCTTCAGCAGCTGCGGCTTCCTCGATCGCCTTTGCGCGCTTTTCGTTGTAGTCCGTCAGGAGAGGTTCAACGTCTGCGGTGGTGAGTCCCTTATCCTGCATGTCGCTGAGGAGTCTTATGAGGTACATGCTTTGCAGGTCATCGGACTTCTTTATGTCAGTGAGCTGATTCTGCAAATGCGCCTGTTTCAGCTTAAGTGAATCGTTTTCCTTGCTCAGCGCAATGAGTACGTCCAGTACTATCTTTATGGACGTATTAGTATCAAGTGATATCTGGTTCCTTATCTGCTTGTCCTTTCCCGTAAGTACTCTCAGAAGCTGACGGAAACCGCTTTCATTCAGTACCTTTATCCTTGATTCGTTGTTCTGAAGAAGGAAGGAGAGTTCGCTTATAAGCTCATTTTTTTCCGATGCGGTCATCGTGCTGATGACCTCTGCGTGTACAGATGGTACGATGCTGTATTCGTTCATTTTATCCTCCGTTTATATTATACCGTTAAGAATTTTTTTCTCGGTTTCGAGTAGATCTCTTGCGTTATCGGCTTTTTTCTGCTGAACTGTTTTTTCAGCTTCGTCAATTGCCTCTGAGATATCCGTGCTGATTATCGATGACCTCAGCTGGCGCATAAGGGGGAGACTGTCCCTGTAGCCTGCCTCTATAAGCCTTTTTGCATGATCGCAGCTGAAATTCAGTGTGCCGCTGAGGAGCCCAAGTTCGTCCGAGGCAACATCGGGAAATATCTCGTATATCCTGATATCGCCGTATTCCTTGCGGTCGGCGATGCCCTTTATGTGATCGAGGTGGACTATTATGACAGTATCACAGAACTCGCCGCCCCAGTCCAGCGGAAATACAGGGGAATTGTCCTTTATGCCGCCGTCGTGGTGGAACATGCCGTTTATGACCTGCGGACCGCATAATATCGGCATGGCACTTGTCGCAAGAAGAATCTTTGCGGACATCGAGTTATTGAACAGCAGATCCTTTCTGTCCTTCTGGGACATTGATCTCATCCTGAAATAATTCATGTTGCCCGATACTATATTTTCTATTTCGCCGTCAACTCCGTAAACTGCGTGGGGAGGAGTATCCTCGTCCTGATTGCTGCAGAATGTAGCGATAAAGCACTCTATGGGACTTTCGGAGAATACCGAAAGGTCAAGGTTGTTTTCATCCTGTATAAGGTCCCTGACGGACTCCGCAAGACGCAGGACGTTTATCTTTTCGATATCACGAGTCCAGATGCGTTCGGCTTTTTCATAGTCGCCCTGAACGAATAAAGCTGCATTTAGTCCTCCAACAGAAGCTCCCGAAACAGCTTTTATATACTTATCAATGCCTGCTTCACGCATAGCTTTCCAGACACCTATCTGATAAGCGCCTTTACCGCCTCCGCCGTCAAGAACAAGACCTATTCTTTTCATAGACAACCCCTTTCGTATTGTTGATATCTGTATCAAAGTATAATGGATGCTTCAGCATTCATTATACCATTTTATGGGGAAAGTGTCAATCATTACAGCATGAAGCGGAACCATAACCTACAGATAAATCAATGGAAAAAGCTGGTACGAATTATTGAACTGTAAAGGGAAATCCTTATCATGGGGTGATAAAATGGATAATTTCAGGCTTCCCATGAACTTTTCTATGGCTCTTGCGCTTGAACCCGAAGCTATGCGGAAATTCGCACTTCTCAGCACAAAGGACAAATGGGAGATAGTAAGTGCCTCTCACGCAGTAGAATCGGACAGCGACATGAGACGCTATGTTCAGAACATGATGAAAACTTATTAAAACCGTACTGCATAGTTCTGAACTCAGGACTGTACTCGTACGGTGGTTTTATGTGCGTTATTGAGGGGAATCTTCTGAGAAGATTCCCCTTGATCATTTTCAGAGCCATTACTTTAAATTTTCAGCCTGATAGGGTGCTTAAGTAAAACTATTGTTTAGTGATACTATGAATAAGCACCCTATCAGGCTGAAAATTTGTGGCAAAAGTCTTTGAAAAAGTGGTTCGGTGGAAAACCTTTCTGAGGAAAGGTTTTCCACCGATAATACATATATTACTTATGTACCGGTACAGTTTTACGGTATAGAATTTACTTCTTCTTTGCTGATGATCTCTGTATCAGCTTAACTATCTCAACAACAGGTACTATAACTGCTGCAATGAGGAAAGCGTTAACGTAATTGATGCTTGAGAGCTTAACGAGTGAGAAGATGTTTCTCAGTGCAGGAACAAAGAGTATCGGTATTATGAGTATGAATGAGAACATTATAGAGAAGATGAGCATCTTGTTATGTGTTCTCATAGCGAATATCGATTCCCTGAGACTTCTCATGTTCCATGCGTGGAGCATCTCGCAGACTGAAAGTGTGATGAATGCCATTGTTGTACCTGCTTCGTGAGATGTCTGTGCGCCGATAAGGTAAGAAACTATCGTCAGAACTGCTATTACAGCGCCCTGCCAGAGAAGGTTTATACCAAGTCCGTCAGAGAAGATATGTGCATTGCTGCTTCTCGGTTTACGCTCCATGATGCCGTGTTCAGCGGACTCCATACCCAGTGCAACAGCAGGGAAGCAGTCGGATATGAGGTTTATCCAGAGAAGGTGTACAGGACTGAATATGCTCTTTCCGGGAGCGAGGATGAAGGTCGCAAAGAGTATGCAGAGCACCTCGCTGAGGTTACTTGAAAGCAGGAACTGTATTGCCTTGCGGATGTTATCGTAGATACGTCTTCCTTCCTCGACAGCTCCGACTATAGTTGCGAAGTTATCATCGGTAAGCACCATATCTGCAACGTTCTTTGTAACGTCTGTACCTGTGATACCCATTCCGACGCCGATATCAGCGCTCTTTATGGAAGGAGCATCGTTAACGCCGTCACCGGTCATGGCAGTGGTCATATTCTTCTTGCGCCATGCGTTTACTATACGAACCTTGTGCTCAGGCTGAACTCGTGCATAAACACTGTAATCGCCGACAGTTCTGTTGAATTCATCATCAGGGATAGCTGAAAGCTCTGCACCTGTGATAGCCTTCTGACCTTCGCTGAGGATTCCGAGCTCCTTAGCTATAGCAACAGCAGTATCCTTGTGGTCGCCTGTTATCATAACGGGACGGATGCCTGCTGTCTGGCAAAGGCCGATAGCGGGTTTAACTTCGGGACGTACAGGATCTATCATGCCTGTCATTCCGATATAGATGAGATCGTGTTCAAGTCCCTCGGGAGTTGTATCTGAAGGTAACTGATCATATTCGCGGTAAGCTGCCATAAGAACTCTGAGAGCCTTGTCAGCCATTTCCTTGTTTCTGCTGAGTATCTCAAGTCTGTCGGATTCTGAAAGGAGATGTACCTCTCCGTCCTCGTCCAGCATATGTGTACATTTGCGGAGTACTTCGTCGGGAGCGCCCTTTGTGTACTGAACATAACCGTTTTCGGTCTTGTGAACTGTTGACATCATCTTTCTCATTGAATCGAAAGGAGCCTCAGCAACTCGAGGAGTCTGAGCTTCAAGCTCGTACTTCTTAAGACCGCACTTATGTGCATAAGCTACGAGAGCAGCTTCGGTAGGCTCACCTGCAACGCTGTCGTCCTGATTGAGAACTGCATCGCAGCAAAGAGCCATTGCCTTTGCAAGGAGAGGCTTGTCCTCGGTGTTTTCCTGTACGACAGTCATCTTGTTCTGAGTGAGAGTACCTGTCTTATCACTGCATATTACCTGAGCACATCCGAGAGCCTCAACAGCTGTAAGGCGGCGGATAACAGCTCCGCGCTTGGACATGTTTGTAACGCCGATCGAGAGAACTACCGTAACTACAGCAGCAAGTCCCTCAGGGATAGCGGCAACGGCAAGGCTGACAGCTATCATGAATGAGTTAAGGAATCCCGGGAGAGTTATAGCACCGTTCTTGACGAGCATTTCTATAACATTGATAACGAGTATGAATATACAAATAAGAAGTACAGCAACAGAGAGTATCTTACTGAGCTGAGTAAGGCTCTTCTGAAGGGGAGTTTCATCGTCCTCGGCATCTGCGATAGCGCCTGCGATCTTACCCATTTCTGTCTTCATTCCTGTAGCGACTACTACAGCTTCGGCACGTCCGTAAGCGACGCTGCTGCCCATATAGAGCATGTTTTTTCTGTCGCCGAGCGGTATTTCATCGCCTGAGAGCTTTTCGCTGTCCTTGTCACATGGAACACTTTCACCTGTAAGTGCTGATTCCTCAGCTTTGAGTGAAGCTGCTTCGATGATACGGCAGTCGGCAGGTACGTTGTCGCCTGCTTCAAGGGTTATAACGTCACCGGGAACGAGGTCCGAGCTTGGGATAACTACGAGTTCGCCCGAACGGAATACCTTGCTCTGTGCAGCACTCATAGCCTGAAGGGCTGCGATAGCGGATTCTGCCTTGTTTTCCTGATAAACGCCGAGAACGGCATTTGCTATAACAACGAACAATATAATGAATACGTCCGCTTCAAGCTTTCCCTCGGATATGATGCCTGTAATGGCAGAAATAACAGCTGCCGCAAGAAGTACGAGTATCATTGGGTTTTTGAACTGTTCTATAAAGCGGGCAAGAAGTGTCGGCTTAGGCGGATCATCCAGCTTATTGCTGCCGAACTCGCTAAGTCTTTTGGCAGCTTCTTCAGAAGTAAGACCTTCCGGAGAGCTTTTGACTTCTTCGAGAACAGTCTCGGTCGATTCAAGATAATGTTTCATTTCATGTTCCTCCAATAAATTGTATTGCCTCGGGTATCGTCCGACAAAAACTGCGGAAAAATCACCCAAGGACAATGTATTACAAAACATACTGATTATATCACTCCGGAGGGGATTTGTCAAGCGCTTCGGCGTGGTAATACTGGCAAAAACAGCGGATTTAACATAGATTTTACATATTTCAATAAATGTGATGGATCTGTAAAAAACAATGTGAAAAAAAGATGACCGTCGGCTTTACGGATTGTATGCATATAGAATTTTTAAATGTATTATTGAGGAAAATCTTATGAGAAGATTTCTCTCGATCATTTTCAGAGCCATTACTTTAAATTTTCAGCCTGATAGGGTGCTCAAGTAAAACTGATGTTTAGTAATACTATGAGTGAGCACCCTATCAGGCTGAAAATTTGGGGCAAAAGTCTTTGGAAAAGGGGTTCGGGGGTGACTCCCCGCAGTGCGGGGAGATGCCGAACAAAGTGAGGCAGAGGGGACCGCCTCCGTCAGAGGGAACCTTTCCTCAGAAAGGTTTGCCCCCGATAATTACATATAAAGCTGCTATATGAGTACAACCCTTATAGCTGACGGTGCTGTAATTGCTTATTCAAACTCGTATTCGCCGCTGTAGTTCTTCTTGAACTCCTCGAAAACGTCGTTGAGAAGCTCCTCGTCCTCAACTGCAACGAAATCGTCGAACTCGGGATCCTCGGATGGGATTATCTCGAGTATAACAACTCCGTCGTCCTCTTCGTCGAATGGAAGAAGCACTGCGAAAAGTCTTTCGTCATACTGAACGGTATCCAGTATCTCGAAAGATACGTCCTTTCCGTCATCATCGGTAAGGGTTATATAGTTCTCGTTGTCCTCCTCAAGTTCTTCAAGGTTTTTATTTTCCTGATCGTTCATGTTAGTATCCTCCTTAAATATTATATGAAAGGTCAGCTTATAAGACCTGACTCATCCTTCTTTTCGAGTATTTTAAGTACGCTCTCGTCGATCCTGTCAGGTGTGATCCTTCCTGAGTAGACTGCATTTTCAAGTCCGCTGACGGCATCTGCGATGTCGTAGGGCATGAGTATCATATCCATACCTGCTTCAACGGCGAGTACGGCAGAATCTGCGGAGCTGTAATTATCGGTTATGGCGCACATGGAATGTGAATCCGTTATGGCGAGACCTTTGAATCCGAGTTCGCTTCTCAGCCAGCCGTTGACTGCAACGGGGGAGAGGTCCGCAGGAAGACCGTCACCTGTGCCCGAGGTTATCTGGTGTCCGACCATAAAGAAGTCTGCGCCTGCTTCGATACCTCCCGAAAATGCGGGGAATTCAGCGGATCGGAGTTCGTCGGCAGTACGGTCTATGAACACTGACTCATAGTGGGTGTTTCCGTCGCCTGCGCCGAGTCCCGGAAAGTGCTTCACGGAAGTGAGGATTCCCTGAGAGTGCATGCCGTCTATGTAGGCTTTGGACATATCGGCAACTACCTTCGGATCGGTGCTGAATATACGCGAGCCAAGCTCGTTGTACGGACTTATCTCCACATCGGCTACGGGAGCAAAATCGAGGTTGAATCCCAGTTCAGCGAGGTAACTGCCTATATAAGCGGCAGCATTGTAGGTCGTGCTGTAGTCGTTGATATCACCGTAAGTACGCATAGTATCCACAGGCTCAAAGCCGAGGTTCCACTGCACACGGGTTATATCTCCGCCTTCTTCGTCCACCGAAAGGAAAGCACCTGTTCCTTTTTCTAATGACATAGCTTCTATATTATCCAGCATAGCGGCAGTCTGGTCATAGTAGGATATATTCTGGTCGAAGAAAATGAATCCTCCGACGGGATAGGCATCGTAGCACTGATCGAGCCAGTCGTCATACTCCGTAAGGCAGTCATAGCCTGTAAGCGATTCGGGAGTTACTATGAACATCTGGCAGATCTTATCGTGCAGAGACATACTGTCCAGCTTCTTCTGCATCGGAGATGCAGGAGGTTCTGTAGGGAGCTCCTCGGGGAGAGTGACCTCCTCCGCAGTGCCCTCTGTGCTCTCTATATCGGCAGATGCAGGAACTGCATCGTCATACTGCTTCACAGCCTGTCCGCAGGAAAAAGCGGATAAGCTGATAACAGCCGCCGCAGATAATAAAAGCTTATTCATCAAGACCACTTCCTGAACTTGTTCTTCCTTACCTGTCTGCGTATAAAGCGGAAAGCGGCGTCTTCGCCCTTATCAGCAAGGAGTCTCAGGAGAAATTCGAGCTTTCGGCAGGTCTCCTCGTGGATCATCCTTTTGTGCTTTGCGCGGAGAAAATACTCCAGCGGACAGGAATCATTGTATTTTTCCTTATTGTAGGTTTTTGAAGCTGCAACACGGTCGCAGAACATTTCAAAAATATACTTATCCGGCATTCGGACAGGTTCGAGTTTCTTTGTTTTGATGTTATAGTCAGTCCAGTATTCAAAATGGTGGCGGTTCCGTCCTTTATGGTGCATCCATGCCTTTGAGTAGCCCGTTATCTCACGTTCTCTCTCATTCGGACTTCTTGTGCCCTGATAATAGAGAACTCCGGGTATGAACTCGGTAGGCGAGAATTTTGAAAGATCGTGCAGAAGTCCGTTCAGGGGGATGCCTGCCCTGAAGCAGTGCTTCATAACAAGATGTCTGTGGGTGGTCACGGTCTTAAGGTGACCGAGAAAATTATTCAACAGCATTGTCACTCCTTATAGCTTCCACGTATGTCGAGGACGCTGTTCTTGATTATAAGTTTGCCCGTGATGATACGTCTGCCCTCACGATACTGGGGATCGGCAAGCTTTCTCACCATCATATCCACGGATACGGTAGCCATTTTATCAAGATCCACTTCAACCGTAGTGATAGTCGGGATGCAGATGCTTGAAACGGTGTAGTTATCATATCCCACTACCGAGATATCCTCGGGGACACGTACTCCCTTTGATTTCAGTGCCGAGATGACACGGAAGGCGGTCTCGTCGCTGTTGCATACGAAAGCTGTAGGCAGATCGTCGGGGAAGTCTATCTTCTCGTAGAGTATACCGCGGTGATCTCGGTCATCGAGAGTCCATTCGCGGCGGTATTCCAGTTCGTTTTCCATAAGGCATTTCACATAGCCGAGGAAACGGTCGTTGATGCTGCTGGTCATGTTGAAGGTGCCGAAGAAGCCTATCTTGCGGTGTCCCATTTCGACCAGATAATCTGTAAGTATATATCCGCCGTGGTAGCTGTCCGAATTGACAGAATCCACATCGAAGCGGTTATCATAGAAATCCACGAATACCAGCGGAAGGTCTATTTTGCTGATGCGTTCTATGTATTTTCTCTCGACCTGACCGATAACTATGATGCCGTCAACCCGACGTTCTGTTATCATGGTCGGAAGAATTGCATTCTTTTCGCTTTCGGCGGTTATGCACTCGTATACCGTCATAACGTTCATGGCTGAAAGCTTGTTTGAAATGAGTGCAGTCAGTTCCCAGTAGAAAGTTCCGCGGTTTCCCACGAAGCGCTCGGATGTAAGTATTCCCACGTTTTTGCCGAGTTTCGGAAGAGCAGATTTTTTCCTGCCGCTTTTGGTGTTTGAAGGCTTATAGCCCATTTCTTCAGCAGTTTCAGTGATCTTTTTGCGCATTTGTTCACTTACGCCGTCGCGTCCTGCGAGAGCGTTTGAAATGGTAACTACGCTTACGCCAAGCTTGTTGGCGATATCGATCATTTTTACTCCGTTTTTCATGATTACCCCCTTGCAGCGTTATAAACCTGTTACGATCACTTAAAAAGTTTTCAACCGCTTATCAGTTAATATATGAAAAATCAGCGAAAGCTCTTTACATTAAGGTGTGTTGACCGTTTCACAGGCATTTTTTGCTGTTCATATTAATCAACAACATTATATCATGTTTTAATCGATAATTAAAGTAGTGAAACTAAACTTTGTAGAAAACGTCAGTTTCAACACATTTCATAAGGCGTATTGTATAAAAAAGATGCGGAATATGGTCATTCCGCATCGCTGTTGGACTGATATCCGCTGTTTCCGCCGTACTTCGGAAGGAATGGATAAACGTCCGTATAGTCAGAGGATGTGATTTTATCGTTTGGGATAATTCCCGTCATATCGCCCCATGAAGCCGAGGGACAGTAGTAAGTTATATCCTCTTTATTGTTATCGGGTGTATGTTTTTTCATCTTATCATCTCCCGTAAGTATTTTGTGGATACGGCAGAAAAAGATGCAAGGAATTTAATGGTTTGCGTCAGTTCTCCTGTTCTCTGAGGGCATTTCTCATAAGCACAAGATCGAAAACATTGAGTTTCCCGTCATCATTGAGGTCTGCGGAAGACATGTTTTCAGCGGATCCGCTATCATCGTTCATAAGCCATTTGCTGAAGGCTACCGCATCGGATACCGCAAAGCTTCCGTCGCCGTTCACATCGCCCTTTACTGTGGTTACGTCCGCAGATTCAAGGACTATGAGCTTTTTTTCGCTGTCAACGGTGTTTACACGTATCTCGCCTTCACCGATGTATTTACCGTAGTATTCGGGCAGGAATACGGGATAGGCGTAGGTCGTGGACTTTGCTGCACTTTTTATTTCATAGTCGTAGCAGAGGAGGTGAGTGCTTCTGTCTATAATATCACCTGATTTCAGGGTTCTGCCGTCGAGGTAGGTGATACCTTCTATCTCGGGAGCTATATAGAAATTGCCTGCAAGATTTCCTACAAGTTCGGCATCAAAAGGCAGAACGTAGTCCTTTTCGTTTATGAAAGCTAAATCATAGCTGCCCTTTGTATTTACTATATTAGCGACGAAGCCTGTGTTTTTGCCGTCGTAGTGGATAGTATCGTTTATCTTCAGCTTCATGCCGAGAGTCATCTCGGAAGTGTTGTAAACTGTGCTTGGAGTTTCATCACCTGATACTGTAACAGTCAACTGCTTGTCCGTACCTACAGTGCCTGTGTGCTTTATGGTGATAACGGCTGAACCTGCGGAAACACCTGTGATAGTTCCGCTTCCGTCAACGGATGCAACATCTGCGTTATCGGATGTGAAGATAAGATCCTGTTTTGCGCCTGTACTCCATTCCAGTTCTATTTTTACAGATTCACCAACGGCTATAGTATCCTTTGATACGGATGCTTTTTTAACGCAGGCAACGATAGTAAGTGCGTGGGATGAAAGTGTGGCTGTTGGGATAACGTTTGCGGCAGTGCAGCAAAGGCAGCCTGCAAGCAGTAATGAAGTGAATTGTCTGTGCATTTTTAAATTCTCCTTTTGTTTTAATTTACTTTAGTATACCATGTTTTTGCTTATCGTTAAACTTAACTCTTTGTCAGCGATGTAACATTATTGTATTATTCTTAAAATTTCTATCAATGTTTTGCGGAAAAAGGTGAGACTTTTTCCTTTTTCGGGAGACTAATAATTAGTAAGGAAAAAGCGGAATTGACTTTACACTTGCCGCGTGATATAATTAATATTGCTTGATTGGACAGTATTATTTTTCATATTTATGTTATATTCTGTTCGTCCTGTGCGAGTGTAACAGTTGATGATTATTGATGTGAGGAGACGTAAAATGGACATTAACAAGGATCAGAAGATCAAAAACGGATTTCAGCTGCTTTCAAGATACCGCGGCGCAATAATGGGTATCGCTGCTATATGGATACTCGTTTTCCATAAGTGGATAATCCTTTCGGCAATACCGCCCGAGGGAACCTTCGACCTGGTGAACTTCCTGGAGCAGTATATCAAGAAAATAGGTTTTTGCGGAGTTGATATATTCCTTATGCTTTCGGGTATCGGACTTACCTTCGCTATAAAGAAAGAATCGCTCCCGAAATTCTACTACCGCCGCATCCGACGTATTATCCTGCCGTTTCTTGCTGTAGCCGTTATACGCTGGAAGCTGGAAAAATGGACGACACAGGCATTCCTCGGAAATATCAGCGGATTCAACTTCTATACCAAGACCATTTACTCGTTTTTGTGGTTCGTACCTGCGATAATCACACTGTATCTGCTGTTCCCGCTGTATTACAAAATATTCAGCAAGGCTAAGAACAAGACGATGTTCACTGTCGGAGCTGTTACGCTCTGGCTTCTGGTGACGCTTCTTGTACGCGATCATATGCGTATAGACCTTTTCGGCTTCACTAACCGTATACCGATATTCATTATCGGAGTTCTCTTCGGATACCTTACTCAGAACCGCAAGGATATCGAATTTACTCTTTCTACCTATTTAATGCTTCTGATAACCCTTGCACTGGGACTCTATATGGCTTACCTTTCCAATTACTTCGGTTACGGACTTATCGTACCTGTCGGAAACTGCTGCTTCCCTAACTGCCTTATTGCAGTGAGCCTGCCGTTTATCATTGCCCGTATCCTTTACTTTTTTGAAAGGAGACTCTCGGTCTTCGGCAAGGCTGTTATAAAGGTGCTCAGCTTCTTTGGTACGTTCTCGCTGGAATTCTACTGCGTTCAGGAGTGGTTCGCAGGAATAATGATACCGAAGCTTATGTCTAAGGGCTGGAGCAACCTTAAGATAAATATAGCGATATTCCTTATGATAACTGCTATATCATTTGTGGCAAGCATGGTGTTCAAGTTCTTCTGGAAGCTTGTGGAAATGCCGTTCGGACGCAAGAAAAAGGCTGAGGCAGCAGCTTCTGAGGAAAAGACTGACAAGGCTGAGACGAAATCGGAGAAAAGCACCGGGAAAGTCGAAGCTGCAGAACAGAAAAGTGAATAATACGCAGCTGTACGGAAGTTCCGCTTATGTATCAATGAACGGACAGCCTGTATGATTGCATGAAAAAGCGGCCTCGCAGGATGAATCCTGCGGGACCGCTGTTTTGTTTGGTATTTCATACCCTTCTGTAAGCCAGATATGGTATCACCAGTAACGCTATGCTTATGATAATGTATACGGCATCCAAACGGTGCTTCTTTATGAGGACTATAAGCTCGATGATATTAACTGCAACAGTAATTATCAGAGCTGCTGCCAGTATTATATAAAGATAACCAGGAACTTCGCCGGTATTGCCTATTATGCTTCTGTTGTATTTTATGAATTTGATGTAGCATAACAGACACGTATTTATAAGCATAAAAACTGAATTAAAAATGTAATACTTAGCCATTATACCCAATTATTTATTATGTCAAGCATTGTCGAATGGTAATCAGCATCAGCATCAGCCTTCTTAAGAATGCATTCCTTCAGATACATAGGAGTATCGAAACGTACTGTAGGATCAGCAAATGCCTGAATTACATTAGGTAATAAACCACTATACTCGATAACAGCATCCCACCAATCTCTTGGTGCCATAGAGTCAAAACCGTCTTCTGAGCCGAATGCTGCTTTCCATGCTTCGGACGCAACAGAAGAACAGTTATGTGAGTAAACATTATAATAACTGTTATTATTATGATATGCCATTACTGCATCAAGCTGATCCTGTGTTATCTGTCTTGTGTATGCTGCCATTTCTGTATAAGCGTTTTCATAGTTACTTTCATAAGCAAATTCCAAGTTATAGTGTACTCCGCCTGTAGAACCAAAACCTAACGTCGATGAAGGGACGCTTAAAGTTTTAGGAGTGCTTTCAGAACTGAAATTTCCAAGGGAAACATGACCGCCTTTTTTTATTTCATAATTGTCTTTGTCGTTTTCAATGTTAAAATTGCCGGAAAAATCATAAAAATTTCTTAATGTATAGTTATAAACTATACCATCTTTAAAACCACTTATATCAAGTGTATCGTTAACATAGCTCTTATAAGAAAGCCATGCATGACCGCCTGAGAAGCCTTCGTTGTCGGGGTGGCAGGAAACGATAGTCAGTTCGCCGATAATGCCGCCTGCAAGTCCTTTAGCTCTTGGTGCTGTGTCCTCGTTATCAAGGATACCGTCCTTATCTGTATCTTCCTCCTCGGGATCGGATACAACATAGCAGTATATCTTTCCGTTGTTTTCGCTGATAACAAGTTCGTCGCCGTTCTTAACGTGGTCGCCGTCGTAATCGTCATTTGCCTGAACATCATCGTATGATAAGCCCTTGAATGCGTTGATTCCCGTGCCTGTGCCTGTTGTGAGCTTTCCTTCGCAGAGGAGCTTTGTGTAGTAATCGGAGATACCGTCGTCATTGCTGTCGGTATGGTAGTCGATAGTTTCCTGCTCGGCTTTTTTATAGCCTTCGGATAATTCATCTGCGCTTGGTGCGTAGTAGTACTTACCGCCTGTTTCGTTTGCGACCTTCTCTAATACAGAGCTGTCAACGTCGCCAAGACCGATAGTATAGATCGTTATCTCGTTTTCGTTTGCCATATTGATAAGATCGGAATATTCGTAGGAATAGTGGTTATCTTCACCGTCTGTCATGAAGAATATGTATCTGCTGTTTCCGCTTGCATCGCCCTTAAGCTCCTGGATACCTGTATAGATACCTGCGCTTCCGTTTGTACCTGAATTTGAATTGCGTCCGCTGTCGTTCACGATAGAATCAACAGCATTCTTTAAAGCTGCTTTATTATTTGTAAGCTTTGCAACTACCTTTGCATCAGCGATGAATGATACAACGCTTCCCTTATCTGTATCCTCTGAGAGTTTTTCTACGAACTGTGTTGTAAGCTTGTTTCTGAGGTTATCTTCGTCATTCCAGTCCATGCTCTTTGAACGGTCTAATACAAATGCGATGGAAACGCCGTTGCTTCCGCTGTTTTCAGCAGGCTTTCTGATATCCTGCTCCCACATCTTGTCCACATCCTTTTTATTGAGCAGGATGTATGTTGAGAAGTGGGGAACTACAGTTGATGCTTTATTGCCCTCTACAGTTGTGGGGAGTTCTTCAAGAAGCTGTGTTTCTTCGTTGAAATAGTAGATAACAGGCTCGAAATCCTCATCAGCAAGAAGTGCTTCATCAAACTCGAATGAGATAGTTGCTGAATCGATATCGCCTTCTGTTTCAAAATTGAAAGCAGGACCTATATATCCGGGTATGCCTTCATCAAGAAGCATATTGTCCGATCTGCCTACCTTAAGGTTAGAAGCCTGTGAAGCTCCGCCTTCAAGTGATACGCTTGCAGTTACAGAGTCGGCACTTTCGGTTGCTGTTACTGTGAAGGAATCGTCGGGAGTTATGGGATCGTATCCGTGTGTTTTCTCCCAGCCGTCAGAAGCGTGGTCGCCGTCTGTGTCTGCATTAAGCGGATCTGTGCCCAGTTCCTGCTCTTCCTTATCTGTAAGGCCGTCGTTGTCTGTATCAGCCTTAAGAGGATTTGTTCCGAGTCTTATCTCGGTGATGTTGCTGAGACCGTCCTGATCCTCGTCACGGTCGGCATCCTTTACGCCGTCACCGCCTGTTGATACCTTGTTTGGATCTGTATTTGTCAGGCAGTATTCCTGATAATCTGTAAGACCGTCTCCGTCGGTATCTGTAGTGCTTGAGCTGCCCTCAAGAACTGCTAACGGGATATCGCTGATATCAACAGTCGAGAAGGATACATTGCCCTTGACAACTACATCAGAGTCCTTTAGTTTGATAGTTTTTTCGATTCCGATAGATTTTTTGAGGTCAGCAGCCTTTGATACAGGTATATCAAAGCCTGTGAATCCGTCCAGTAAAGCGAATGCGAGGAAGAGTGAAAGCATCTTCTTTGCTTTCTTATCATCCTTCTTTAAAAACATGAATCCGCATACAAGCACAGAAAGTCCGAGGGCTGCCCAGAGGAGAAGGATATTCTCCTTGTCGCCTGTCTTAGGACTGCTTGAATTAGAATTTTTTGCTGTGGTCTTTGCTGTTGTTTTTGTTGTGGTAGTTGTGGTTGCAGCCGCAGTTGTTGATGCCTGTGTAGCTGTAACATAAACAGCTTCAAGCGAAACGGTCTCGCCTGCGCCAAGGGAATCGAATGATATTTCGTTATATCCGCCCTCTGCGAGAACATAATCGGATACCTGAACACTTTCAAGTGTGACATCCTTTAAAGCGTATGGGTTGTTGTTTTTCACCGACAGATCCACTTTTATGGAATCCTTCTCTGCATACTCATCTTTATCGGTCTCCAGAATTACCTGAAGTCCGTCCTGCTCGACCGTTTCGGCAGAAGCAGGGAGCGCAGCACTGCTGAAACAGATCAGCATTGAAGCGAGGATCGGTGAAACCATCTTTTTGATCTTCATGATTTTCAACCTCCAATAAAACTATGATGATTTGTTAATTAATGTCAGATTCATTTTTACCCGTTTTGAGTTTTTGAACAGACATAAATCGAACAAACTTTTTTTATTATATCATAACACATATAATTATGTCAAACCATTTGTTGCGATATAGCTTGATTTCTGCGAGGTGTGACTAACTTTCAGGAGTCCCTGTTTCTTTTTGCAGCCTTGAAAAAAATAATATTCATTTTGTCCACCGTTTTCTTCATTTATACAGTTTACAAATACAAGATTTATTATTATAATATATGTTACAATGGTGTAATTGTACACATTTATAAGCGGTTTGTCAAAAATATTGTAAAGGGGCGATTACTTATGAGTAAAAAAACAAAGAAAGCAGCTGCTATGCTGGCGACAGGTTCTCTCCTGTGTTCAGCTCTCGGTATGTACGGTACCGCATCTGCTTCAGCCGCAGAGGATGATGTGAGCTACATCCTTCATGATACCTTTGAAAGCGGCAGCGACGACTGGTCAGGACGTGGCTCGGCAAGTGCGGAAAGAAGCGACAGTTCACCCTTCAAAGGCGAAGGATGCCTTCTTGTAGGAAGCAGAGCAAGTTCCTGGAACGGCGCACAGAAAGAGCTTGGAAGCATAGTAAGTGCAGGCAAGGAGTACAGCTTCAGCGTCTGCGTACAGGCTATGAGCGGAAAGCCGCAGATGATGCTGTCACTTCAGTACAACACCGCAGACGGTAAGACGGAGTATGGTCACATAGCTCAGGGTAAGGCAGAGGCAGGAAGCTATCTTCAGCTTGCAGAGACCAATTACGCTATACCCGAGGGAGCTTCTGATTTTGTGCTTTATGTTGAGACGGAAAGCGGTACGGACAGCTTCTGTGTTGACGAGGTTGTTATCGCGGAAGCAGGAACTGTGATAAAGGAAAAAGCTCCCGGTAAGATGATTCTCGGAGATATAAACAGCGACGGAATTATCAACAGCTTTGACGTTGCTGCTGCAAGAAGCGGTCTTGTAAGCGGATTTACGGACAAAAACCAGAAGAAGGCGGCTGATGTTGACCGTGATACAGAGTTCGCTATGGCTGATGTTGTGCTGATAAGCGAGTTTGTACACGGCAAAATTAACGAGTTCCCGGATAATTCGCCCGAGGTTCCTTCCGTAAGCGGAGGTACATACACTAAGGAGGAGCTTCTTGACCACATCAACAGCACCCTTGTGAATAACGAGCCTATGGATTCACGTACCGAGAAACCCGGTGTGGATTACGGTACTATAAAGAAGAGTAAATATTTCTCCAAGAAGGCAAACAAGGAGAAGCCGTACAATATACTGCTTCCTGCAAATTACGATCCCAACAAGAAGTATCCCGTTCTTTACCTGCTTCACGGCTTCTTCGAGAATGAGGACCGCATGATGACTCAGCCGAATATGTACACCCGTCAGATCATAGGCAATGCTATTGCCGAGGGCGAGGCAAAGGAAATGATCGTTGTTGTGCCTTTCATATTCACCAGTTCAACTCTTGACAATGCAAAGGATTTCGGCGATGCGGCTTCAAACGAGGGCTACGAGAACTTCGTTGACGACATAGTGGACAGCCTTATGCCGCATATCGAGGAGAACTACAGCGTTGCTACAGGCAGGGAGAATACTGCGGTAACAGGCTTCTCAATGGGCGGAAGAGAGTCACTCCAGATCGGTATGAAGTACCCTGACAAGTTCGGCTATGTGGGAGCTATTTGTCCTGCACCAGGCGTTGTAGGTTCATTCAAGTGGAGCAGTCCCGAGGAAGAGCCGTACTTCCTGATGATAACAGGCGGAGATAACGACAATGTCGTAACGCCATTCCCAAGCAATTACCATGACAACTTCACCAAGAACGGCGTACCACATGTATGGCAGTACATCAAGGGAGGCGCTCACGGAGACAACTCGATACATCCTGCTGTATATAACTTTGTAAGAGCTATTTTCCAGGTAGCTACATGATAGAATGATATAGTTATATAAAAAAGGGACACTTCACACGAAGTGTCCCTCAGCTTGTCAAAAAAGTATGGATTTATCAGGGAACGCCCTCTCTTGCAGGGCGTTCCCTCTTTCAAAACAGTC
The DNA here is from genome assembly GCA_900119535.1 of Ruminococcus sp. XPD3002. GTDB lineage: Bacteria > Bacillota > Clostridia > Oscillospirales > Ruminococcaceae > Ruminococcus > Ruminococcus flavefaciens_H. The sequence continues at coordinate 44,243 of FPJT01000004.1, read as the reverse complement.
CACCGGACTGTTTTGAAATTCACTCTTTGCTGAGCGCTTCGTATCGCAAGGCTCTGCCCTACCTTACCGGTCCGTCCCCTCTGTCAGCTTCGCTGACATCTCCCCACACTGTGGGGAGTCACCCACCAAAGGCTCTGCCTTTGGAATCCGCTAAAGGGATAGCATCCCTTTAGAATCCCCAAATTAATGGCTTCAGGTTCTTTTGACGCTTTAAGGGACACTTCACACGAAGTGTCCCTTTATTTGTGATCTTAATGATTTCAGCTGAATACCTTATCCGCAATTATATTGTGGTTCTGATCGAAATCGACCATGAGTACGGAAAGATAATCTTCGCCTATAAGGGCGCTGTCGCCGTAGTAAGTACCCTCGGCAGGTATCTGTATCTGCTCTATCTCGTACTGTGAAGCGATAGGAGCTCTCAGTGAAAGCAGATAAAGCTCGGGAGTCTCCATATTTGTGACAAGCTTTGGCATAACGTCTGTTGCGATGTTCTTTATGGTATCAGGTCTCAGCTTCTTCGCCTTGCCGATAACCTGTGTAAGAACCTCTCGCTGACGCTGTGTACGCTCAAAGTCGGCGTTTCCGATGTATCTTATACGCGCATAGGAAAGTGCCTGTTTGCCGTCGAGGTGGAGTTTTCCGCCGCCTGAGAGAAGGTCGTCGAAGGTGTTGTCGCCCATTATCTCGTTGACCTCTGCCTGGAGGATAGTATTTATCTCGCCTGCTTCTGCGTCCGAAACGTCCATATCAACACCGCCTACAGAGTCGATAAGTGCGGCGAATGACATGAAGTTAACGCATACGTAATCGTCTATCTTGACCTTGAAGTTGCTCTCGATAGTATCCATAAGCAGGTCTGCACCGCCGTAGGAGTAAGCGGCATTGAGCTTGTCCCAGCCTCTTCCCGGTATCTCCACATAGCAGTCACGCATGAACGATGTGAGAGTTATCTTACGCTTTTTGCTGTTTATGGACATGAGTATCATCGTGTCGGAGCGTCCCTGTTCTGTGAGTGAACGTCCGTCCGTACCTATGAGGAGTACGCTTGTAACTCCGACTGACTGGAGTGCGCCTGCTGTACGGGCACGGCTTCCCGATTCCTGGTGGTTGAGCTTCTTGATGAGAGCCAATGAAGCGCAGGAGTAGAGTGCGAAAAGAAGTATCAGGATAGTAAGGAGCGAAACGATTATCTTTTTTATTATCCTTGAAAGCAGGCTCTTGTGCTTTCTTTTTTGTTTCTTTGGCTTTGGTGCGGGAGCAGTGGGACGAGGTCTTGGTGCTGATGAACCGGAGCTTTTTCTGTGCTGTTGGGAAGTGTTCTGCGGACGCTGTTGTGGCTGTCCGTAATTTGGCTGACCGCCGTACTGCTGTGGCTGTCCGTAATTCGGCTGACCGTTGTACTGCTGAGGCTGACCGTAATTTGGCTGACCGCCGTACTGCTGAGGCTGACCGTAATTCGGCTGACCATTGTACTGCTGAGGCTGTCCGTAATTCGGCTGACCATTGTACTGCTGAGGCTGACCGTAATTTGGCTGACCATTGTACTGCTGAGGCTGTCCGTAATTCGGCTGACCGTTGTACTGCTGAGGCTGTCCGTAATTCGGCTGACCGCTGTACTGCTGAGGCTGACCGTAGTTCGGTTGACCGTTATACTGCTGAGGCTGACCGTAATTTGGCTGACCATTGTACTGCTGAGGCTGTCCGTAATTCGGCTGACCGTTGTACTGCTGAGGCTGTCCGTAATTCGGCTGACCGCTGTACTGCTGAGGCTGACCGTAGTTCGGTTGACCGTTATACTGCTGAGGCTGACCGTAATTTGGCTGACCGCTGTACTGCTGAGGCTGTCCGTAGTTTGGCTGACCATTGTACTGCTGAGGCTGTCCATAATTCGGCTGATTGCCGTACTTAGGCAGCGGCTGAGTATCTGTGCTGTCAGCAGGACCTGATGTACGCGGATAATTTGATGAGCTTGGGATAGCGTATATGGTATTTTCGTTATCCGAGTTGTCCTTATGAGTTTTTTTCTTTAATCCTTTCATTTTGTTGTCTGACATTTATCCTTTCTCCTTTCCGAAGAAATAAGGACCGCTTGAACGGCAGTCCTTATCTGATAGCCGATGCGCGGCGTATATTATTTCAGCTTTTTAATGCTTACTGCTATGCAGGTCACGGCAGTTACAAGAAGATTGTAGATGACGAGTGCCGAGGCGGACATGTAAACATAGTTTATCTCAAACGCCTTTGAGAGAATCATCATCATACCGAGACCGAGTCCCGTAAGTATTGAAACCGTCTGCACTATAAGACCTATGATAGCGGATATGTGTATTACCTTAGTACCTAAGATAAGCTGTGCCATAGAGCTGAATCTTCCTGTACATGCCATAGAAGCGCTCATGCGTACTGTTTTCTTTGTTTCTGAGTCAAAGTCTTCGTAAAGACGCTTGGGGATAACTTTTATCATCTCGTCGGGAATACCGAAAAGTGAGGCGATATAGCCTGATGTAAGGCAGGGATCAACGCTCTTGGTTATCATATAGACCTTGCTCTTGGCAAGACGCTTTGCCCAGCGCTTAACGTACCTGTCAGCATTCAGCTCGACCATGAACATTGCTGCAAGGTTGCCTGAGATCGAGAGATAGAGCGGTATCTGTCCCTCGGTAGCGTATTCGGCTTCCTTTGCCTTTGTGGGAACGCCCTCTATATTGTGGCTCGTCATAAGCTCGCGGCTTCCGAGAAGAACTCGTCTGTTGTTTATCCAGCCGCAGAGTCCCTGATCCTCTTCGATAGAGAAATTCTCGATAGGATAGAGTATATCGTCCTTTCCGGGCACTACAACGTCACTGAAAAGACGACGCATGATGCTTCCTGCGTGAGTTGAAAGGCTTGCTGCTTCAAGGAGAGCTTCATCCAGCTTGGTATTCGAGAATACCTTGATGCCGCCCATTTTTACGGTACCCTCGGGGAAGAAGGTGTCAGCACTGACGAGGATCGAGTTTGCATCATAAAGGTCGTCAACGCTCTGGTATCCGAGGAGGATGCCCTTGTTCCTGAGAGTCTGGTGTGATACCTTTTCAAGCGGAACGTTCGCTACGAACGGCATACCTATGCAGGCTGCAGCACATATCAGCATACTGAATATGGAAAGTCCGAATACTGCCGAGTCTACGGAAGCAAGTGTGCCCATTCTCACTATAGTGAGAACTATCGATACTATCATTGATACCACAAGGCATATAGGTGCAGCCTTGCGGCAGTATGAATCGGTTATATCTGATGAGTAGGTATATCTCAGGAAGTCCGTAAGGAAGTCCGTCTTGCGCATTGCCGCAAGTATCGGGAAATCGCCTATAGTACCTCTTGTAAGCCTTTCTGCACGTTCCTCGTCCCTGACGTAGACAACTGCGTGGCGGTCGAATTCCTGCGATATGAAGCGGAAGTTCCTGTCCGCACGGCGAAGTATCAGGAGCTTTCCTATTGCGTTGAACAGAAGTGCGAGTATGCCTACAGGCATATAGACGTGTATGGTCTCTGCCTTAGCCATGTCCATGCGGAAGAAAGCGAAAAGCAGTGCAAGGGTACAAGCTATTGCGGTAATTGCGGACATCGAATCGCTGTCAGCGCTCATGGTGAAAAGGTTCTTTACGCCCTTGGTTATAACGGGAAGTGATACCACCAATGCGATAGCGCCGAGAATGAGATGCACCAGCAGATACGAGAAGATATGCTCACGGCTGAGTATATCAAGTATCGGCAGTCCGAACTGGTCGCATACCGTTATGTAAAGACTGAGGAAGGCAGTGAGAGCAAGTGTGCTGACTCGTGAGGTGAGCACGTTTTTCAGCTCGTAGATATCACGTCCAACGTCCTCAACATCGCCGTAGTAGTTGAAGTCCACCAAACGCTTTGTACGGCGCTTTTTAGTCTTTGCGCCTGTCTGTTCTTCGATATCGTGCTGGATATGGACATCAAGCGCCTGATCGGGCACTTCCGGTTTGGCACTGAGGTCTATGCTCGTAACATCCGCCCTTGGAGTATTTTCAGCAGGCTTTGCTGCTTCAACCGCAGCAGGAGAGGGGACGATATCCGTAACGTTTCTCCAGCTGTCGGGACCGTTTGCATCGGTGAGTATCTCACCGCGGCTGCGCTTTCTGCGGCTTATATTCGGCGGATCGTACATGTACTCTCCGCTTGGAGTTTCCTTTTTGTATGTGAATCCTGCGTCCTTCTGACGGCGGGACTTCTTGTGCTTTTTCTGCTGTTTTGCAGCTTCTTTGGCTCTTGTAGAGTCGGACATACGCCTTATCATCGGAGCTGCACCCGTTTCATCAGGTTCGGGAGCCTTCTGAGCCATTATGTCCTTGACATCGCTTATACCCTCAGAGCTTGCAACAGCTATGGTATTTCGTGAAGGATCGGCAGGCTTCTGTTCAGCGATGACCGCTTCGTCCTTCGGCTTATCGAACAGCTCGTTCTTCTCGTGCGAAACCGGTCTGCGCTGAGGCGCCGGAGGCGGCTGAAGTGCAGGTTCGGGAAGAGTGGAGTTGATTATCTTCTGTGCGTCGACTCTGCCGACATGGGGGTAAGTATCCGATGCATCGGGGGAATATTCTTCGAGTATGTCTTCAAGTGATAGTTTATTATCGGGCATGGTTACCTCCTTATCTGCCCTCTGCCCTGCGCTGGCGCAGCACCTCGTACATGAAGATGCCTGCCGCAACAGATGCGTTGAGCGAATTTATCCTGCCAAGCATAGGCAGTTTTATCATGAAATCACATTTTTTCTGTATCAGTTTGCTGATGCCGAATCCCTCGGAACCTATGACAAGTCCGCAGCTTCCTGTGAAGTCGGTCTCGGAGTAGTCACTGCCCGAAGCGTCCGTACCGTAAATCCATACGCCTTTTTCCTTAAGTTCGTCGATAGCAGCGGCGAGGTTGGAAACTCTTGCAACAGGCACATAGCTTGCAGCGCCTGCCGAGGTCTTGAAAACGGTAGCATTGAGGCTTGCGCTTCTTCTTTTGGGGATGATAACACCGTCTGCACCCGAAGTCTCGGCAGTACGGATGATAGCACCGAGGTTATGTGGATCCTCTATCTCGTCGCAGATTATGATGAAAGGCTTTGTGCCCTTTTTTTCGGATACAGCAAGTATCTCGTCGATAGTGACGTACTCTCCGCATGCGCCTACGGCAACGACTCCCTGATGTGAAGCGCCGCCTGAGAGCTGTGAGAGCTTTTTATCCTGGGCGTCCTTTACAACAACGCCCTTCTCCTTTGCGAGACGGCGTATAACGTTAAGACTTCCGCCGTTTCCGTCGATGTATATGGTATCGAGGAGCGCACCTGATTTAAGTGCCTCGATAACTGGATTCCTTCCGCAGATAACGTCTGAGGAGGACTCGCTGAAATTACTGTTTTTATCCATTTCGCTAATCGGGGAAGCTTCCCCGCTCCTTGTATCGGTTTGTAAAACTGGTGTGAGCGGACGTGAAAACAGCCTGAAACCGTAAATTATCGGGTGAGAGGCTGCAAGTCCGCATAAAAATACATTATATATTATATCATGCCTTTTCAGAAAAAACAAGTATTATTTTATGTTGGCAAGGCAAAGACATTTACTTAGGTTTGAATTCAGTTCGTAGGATGATCTTTCTGTAGAGTCAGAAGGGAACGCCCTCTCTTGCAGGGCGTTCCCTCTTTCAAAACAGTCCACAGGACTGTTTTGAAATTCACCCTTTGCTGAGCGCTTAGTATCGCAGGGCTCTGCCCTGCACCTGCCAAAGGCTCTGCCTCTGGACTCCGGCAGGGAGCGAGCGGCTCCCTGCACCCCGCTTATTAGTGCCTTATTTTTTATCGCTGGTTTTTAACACGTCCATATAAGATAAAAAGGAGAATGATGTCCTATTCAGTGGGGATTTCAATGCTGCTTGTAAAATCTTCTGCCGCCGCTTCAATATCGATGACAGTAAGCTCGGGACGGTTGAATATACGTGGAATGAATATCATTCTCAGGGGACGTGCGAGTCCTTTGCTGATTATATGCACGGTATCACCGTATTCATACATTCCCTTTGTTCTTTCGGGGAATATTCCCTGGTCGGGAGCGTACAGCCCCTGTTCGAGAATGAATGGTATCTCCCACTGTCCGCCGTGAGCGTGTCCCGAGAGTATAAGGTCGAATGGCACTTCCTTTGCGGCATCGATACAGGCATCTGTCTGTTCCGGCTGGTGCGAAAGGAGGACGTTATAGCAGTCCTCAGCAAGCAGTTCGCAGCAGTTTTCAAGCTGAGTTCCGTTTTTTCCGTACTCTATAGTGTCGATAATTCCGCAGATACGGATTTTCTGATCGTTTACCGTGAATTCGGTGCAGCTGCCTTCAAGTCGGGGAACGCCAAGCGCATCAAGCTGATCGTAGAAGTCCTGACGGTCCGAACGCATCATCTCGTGGTTCCCGGGAGTGTAGGCGCAGGGATATTTTGCCTTTACGAGTCCGGCGAGCTTAAGAGAGTTGTCAAAGCCGCCGTACATATCTATGAGGTCGCCTCCGAAAAGCACTATATCGGGATCCTGTTCCTGTATCTCGTCCCATATACCCGATTGGTCTTTACCGCCGTAAAAGCCGTTATGGAGATCAGAGATAAAAACTATCCTTACGGGACTGCTTACCTTTGATGAGCTTACGGTATAGTTCACCGTTTCAAGTGCATATCCCCATGTTTCCAGCAGGACTATTATAGCAAATGCAGTCAGGACTATAATGATACGGCGCTTTTTGTTCCTGACTTTAGTCATTGCTTACCTCTTTCTTTTATGATCGCTATCATCTCTCCCACGTTTTTCATTCCCGATACCTCACGCATCCTGAACTGCATTGAGAACTCGTCCTCGACAGCGGAGATAAGGTTGATATGTTCTATGCTGTCCCAGTCCTCGATATCGGCGGAAGTGGTATTTTCGCTGACTGACAGGGAATCATCGTCAAAAACGTCCCTGAATACGCTGTTGAGTCGTGTTATTATGTCCTGGTCATTCATATATTTTCTCCTTTTCGTTTACCTTGATGACTTTATTTTTATTTTCGTAGGTGTCAAGATCAAGGTTCCAGACAGAGCTTCCGTTCTCGGACTTGTTCAGCAGAGTGAACCCGAGATCGCCGTAAAGCTCTGCGACCATGCTGTTTTTTTCGGTCTTGTAGTAGTAACCCATTATCCTGCTTATGCCGCGGCGTATGCACTGGTGTACAAGTTCGTCCAGCATAGCATATTCCATATCCCTTTTCAGTACACGGCAGCTCATGAGCCAAAGTTCAACGTGGAGAGTTTCCTTTTCACATCTGCCGATAATCACCGATACTATGCCGTTATCGCCGAATTTGTCCGTAAGGCTTCCGCAGAGCCTTATCCTGTCGGAAGAGCGGCTTATGTCCTCCATTTCCTTGGAGGTATATCGGCGTGTAGTGAGGTTGAACTGGTTGCTCTTGTTGGTGAGCTGGGTTATCCTCGGCAGGAAAACAGGTGTGAAGTCGGCTATCTCTGCATGCATGTCGAGACTGAGCAGATAGTCCGTATAGTTGGTGAACTGCTTCTGCATTGCCTGACGCTTTGCATTTGCAGCGTACATTTCGTTTCTTACAAGATCGTCTCCCGAGAGGTCCGTAACTTCAAACCAGCTGCTGCGGCTGAGACGGTACAAGGTGTCCTTGACGGACGATGCCTCTATCGTTCTTACTGACGGGAGCTGTGATGATACTATATCGCATTCGGCAGGGTTATCGTCCACAAAAATGAAGCTTTCGGGGAGCAGTCCCAGCTCCGCAGCGGAGGCTTCGATGTTCTCGCTTTTAGGCTGCCAGTTGGCTTTTATGGAAGCAAAATCGTCGGGACGGAGTATACCGCTGGGGTGTTCCAGTCCGAGAAGTGCGTTCTCTGCATCGTTTTTGGAGCATACCGTAAGGAGTATGCCGTACTTTTTGTAGGTCCTGAGCCAGTTCTGGAGCATTGAATAGGACTCGCCCTCGGCTGTTTCCTCGCCTATCTCGATGCCCTCCTGACCGTCATCTCCGATGACTCCGCCCCAGAGGGTGTTATCAAGGTCGAGAGCGACGGCTTTTTTGTTTTTTCCGTAGAGGGAGCGGATGATGCAGACCGTACTGTAAGCCAGATCGGGTATCGCATCGATGTTCATGGCGTATTTATAGAGGAACCAGCTGTCTGGATCGTGCCATTTTTCCAGTCCCACTGCTGCGGAGAGGTAGTTGATGTCGTTAACATAGAATCCGTGGCAGTTCCTTGCGTATTCCGATACGGCAAGGTTCATGCGGTCGATGAATGCCGAACGTCCCGTAATTCCCCAGCGGTCATAGCTGCCTGTATGACGGTACAGCGGTAGCTCGAAGTTGTTCTGAATTATCGGAACGCCGAAGTTCTTTGCAAGACTTGTCCAGACCTGTTTCAGTATACTTGTCTGCATTTCAAGGCGCTGTTTTATATCGTCCTCGGTCTCGTTCGGATCGTCGGGAATATATTTCAGGTTGCATGAGGTAGTGTGTATGTATATCACGTCGGGGTGGAAGCTTTCAAGAGATTCATTGCCGAAAACGGCGTCCTCGTAGAATCTGTTGTACTCGGACTGCCAGAAGGCGGGCTCGATGCCCGAATCCAGCAGGAAAAGCTCCATAGCCGAAACTATATCATTTGTGGTGGAGCCTCCCAGAACGGCTATCCTGACTTTTATACGTTCGCTGCCGTCTGCAAGGAGCTGCTTCTTTATGCCTCGTCTGTGACGCATTATATATCTGCTGTCGAATGGAAATTCAAGCTCTTTCATTGGATCACTCACTTATACATGTTATTATATATGCAGTAATGGTTATCTCCCATAGCGGAGAAGGTACACATAGTAAAAAGTACGTCTGTAGCGCCGACATCCTTAATGAATTTTATGGCGTTAAGGTCGAAATATCGTATATCGCAGAGGTATATGTTCTCGAAGGAGCTTGTAAGGAGCGGCATAAGTGCGTTTCCGTAGCTGTCCTTGAAGATAACGAGAGTCCTTGCGTTTTTGCAGTCAGTCTCAACGTGGGTGATAGCCTCGTCTCCGCCGAAAACAAGGTAATAGCTGGATGAAGCCATATTTATCGGATCGTTCAGCAGAGGCTGCACCGATGGATCACCGAATGAAGTGTTATAGCGAGTTACAGTCATTTCCGTCGTTGGCTTATAGTAAACGAAATCCTCGGGATTGTCAATGAGTGAAGCGCTCTGTGTATAGCCGTAAAGAGTGCCTACATAGCCGCTGAGGATCACTCTTTCGTATGTGTCCAGTTCGGGGTAAGGCACACCAGCAGCCTTTGCAAACTCTCTTCCTGCGTAGTAAGCGCCGATCTGCTGCCAGTGGTGGTCTGTACGGGAGTAGATATGCTCGTCCTTGTGCTCTGCGAGTGCGGAATAGGCATCGATGCTGCCGACATCCACAAGGGCATCCCTGATAGTATCAAGGTCGGTCTTTTCGTCTGCGGAAAGCTCCTTGAACTTATCGGGCATGTAGAATGAGCAGGCTGTAGGTATTACCATTGACCAGACCTTTACTCCGTCACCGAGCTGACGCTTGTATTCGCTTACATAGTCAGCATATTCAAGCTCTCTTCCCCAGCCGCCGCCGTAGAGCATGATTCCGCGGTTATTGGCAACAACGATGTTATTGGTCAGCTCACCGTCATCATTGTTGACCTCCTGCGGTTCCGGTTCGGGCTGCGGAGCTTCTGTTGCCTCGGCTTCCTCGACGGTGTTTTCGGGAGCTTCTGTCACTTCCTCAGTGGGAGCTTCTGTTGCAGACTCCTGCTTTTCCTCGGGCTTTTCGGGTGCGGAACCGTATATCGTTATGTTGTCGCTGCCGTACTCTATTCCCTTTAGCGGAATGAATTTCTTGGCGATAAGGTCCTTGTACTCCCTGCGCTTGGGGACGTTGTCATCGAAGTAATGAGCCAGTGCTTCGGTGTATTCGCCGCTGAGATAGCTGCTTAGGGTAAAGTGGGGGAATTTTGCAAGGGTGCGGTTCTCCTCTGTGGATATCTTATCCTTTTTGCCGAAGATAAGGTACCCCATGCCTGTTCCCAGCAGCCAGACTACAGCGATTATATTTGCCAGTGATATCGAGTTCCTGATTATTCTTTTAGTTTTGTCATTCATAACATTTACCTCAGAATCTGAAATAAAGGAATGGGTTGGTAGTTGCATCCACAAGCATTATGCTTGTCAGTACAAGAAGCGCAGCAGACAGGAATACGGTTACTCCTGAAGTTACGTAAACTGCGATCTCGTTTTTCTCGGTGTACTTCTTTACTGTGCTGATTATCGGGAAGGTCAGTGCAACAGCTGCGATTATCAGCCATACATTATTAAAGAAGGTGAGCTTGTCGGAGGCAGAGATCACACCGCTTCCGCCGAGCCCTATGAGAGCCTTGAAGAATCTGCCGAGTTTTCCGAGGTCCTCAAAGTAGAAAATACCGAATCCGATGATTATAACAAGTTTGCTGTAGATATGGCGTATGGGAGTGCTGATGCTTTTCATGCGCTTTTTGCCTATCTGCATCTCCATGAATACGAAGAGTCCGTAATAGAGTCCCCAGATTATGTAGTTCCAGCTTGCACCGTGCCAGATGCCTGTACAGAGCCATACGAGGAAGAGTCCGCCGTACTTTCTGCGCTTGCCGAAAATAGGGATGTAAAGGAGGTAATCACGGAAAAAGGTGCTGAGTGAGATGTGCCAGCGCTGCCAGAATTCGGTGATGTCCTTGCAGACAAAGGGGTGACGGAAGTTCTCGTTGAAGTGGAATCCGAAAACTCTGCCCATGCCGATCGCCATATCCGAATAGCCTGAGAAGTCGAAATAGATCTGAAGTCCGTATACTGCCGCACCGAGCCATGCTCCCATAAGTGAGATACCGCTTCCGCCGAGAAGATTATCGGCAACGATGCTAAGCTGATTGGCGATAAGCACCTTTTTTGCAAGTCCCAGCACGAACCTGTTAAGACCGTAGGAAATATCGCTGAGGTCGGCGCTTCTTTCGTTTATCTCCGCCTCTATGTCACTGTAGCGCACTATAGGTCCCGCTATAAGCTGAGGGAAGAGACACACGTACAGCAGGAATTTCTTGAAGCTGAACTGTGCATCCACCTTTTCCCAGTATACGTCGATAACGTAGGAAATGGTCTGGAAGGTGTAAAAGCTTATGCCTATGGGAAGCCTTATATGGGGGACGTTCAGGGAGGTGTGGAGCAGCAGATTGATATTTTCTGCGATGAATCCGCTGTATTTGAAGACTCCCAGCATAAGAAGGTCGAAAATGACTGCGGCGGCAACTGCGGAACGATCCCTGCCGTTGCCTCTGCTGTGGTGTATAACAAGGGCGGCTGCGTAGTTCACTGCTGCACTGAGTATCATCAGCAGTACGTAAACGGGTTCGCCCCATGCATAAAATACGAGTGAAAATATTATAAGAACGGTGTTTTTCCTGTCAATTCCCCTTGCAAGTGAATATGCAAGAAGACACAGCGGCAGGAAAAAATATATAAAAAACAGTCTTGAAAAAACCATTTATCAGAAAACTTCTTTCGTTAAATTTACTGTCAGGACAGTCCGAATATTATTATACCATAAATAAATACAAGTGTAAATAGTGATTTTGTAAAGAAAAATCGGCGGAACTTCTCCGCCGATAGTGTTATATTTCATCCATTGTTTCAGATTTTCCGCCGAGGTCTGTAGATACGGGGATCTCAGCAGGGAGTTCGAGCATGTCCTTTGATGAGTTCTGTATTATCTCCTGATAGCGCTTCTCGAAATGGTTCTCCTCGAATTTTTTCTTCTCTTCCTTGTTGTGCTCGATAAGCTCGGAAAAATAGGGGAATCCCTCTTTTTCGCTGAGTGCATTGTAGAGCTTGTTAGTGAGTATCAGAACTATCGCAACGACTAAATTTATGAACGTGAAAAATCCGTTCACAATACCGGTGCTCAATGATCCGCCTATGAGAGCAGCTGCACCTGTGAAAACAGGAGCGATAAGCAGCAGGATATTCTTTTTACCCTTAAGGGAGTACAGTGTCATTCCGACATATGCTCCCGGAATCAATAATCCTGAGAAAACAGCAGCAATAGCCATATCTGAGGATGAAAACATGAAACTGGAACCAAAATTTATTATATCGATTATGATGTAGAAAACAACGATATAAAAACAGACCTTGTATATGTGTTCGGTCATTTTAAGTTGTTTGCGGTATTTATCGAAATCCGGATTATATGCCATAATGACTCCTCCTGTAACAATTTGTGCGGTATTGAATATAATATGTTATACATCGGCAATGTTGGTAACAACACCTGCTTCCGATATGTCGATATGTCCGAATGAAGGCTTTGTGCTGTCATAGGGTGCGGAAGCGCTTCCGGGGTTCATGATGTATAAGCCGTCCTCGTACTTATTGTAGCGGACATGAGTGTGTCCGTAGAGGACGATATCACATTCGTTGTCAATTGCTGCCTGTTTTATGCGGAGAAGTGAATCACGGACGAAGTATCTGTGACCGTGGGCTGCGAATATACGGTGTCCGAAAGGGAGAGGAAGAACGAAGAAATCGGGACTGAGACTGTTCTCGTCGCAATTTCCCTTTACGTGTATCACTTTCTCGGTAAACTCGGGATTAGCAAGAATGAAGCGGTCCAGGTCGCGTTCGCCGTCGCCCAGGTGTATGAACCAGTCAGCATCAGCGTTACGGGTGATTATTGACTGCAGGGCGCGGTAGTTGCCGTGAGTGTCGGACATAACGATTATACGCATACAGAACCTCCTTGGATAATATACTTTAATAGCCTGTTAAATAATTATATCAGGTCTGAGGAGAAAAATCAATAGTTTACGGAGGAATTATGAACAAAAACAGTATTGATCCGCAGAAAATATCGGGACTTCTCTCGGTAGTCAGCAAGAAAATAGGCGTACCGCCCGAACAGCTCCGCAAAGAGCTTGAAGAGGGAAAGTTCGATAATGCCCTTGCGGCAATGAACGGCAAAGATGCGGCGAAATTCCGTCAGGCGGTGAACGATCCCAAGCTCGTTGAGAGACTGATGAGCACTCCGCAGGCACAGGCGCTCTACAAGAAGCTTTCGGGGGAGTGATCTTTTGACTGAAAATGAAGGGATCATGGATAAAATAACCGATCTGCTGTCGGACGAGGAAAGTGTCAGACAGCTTACGGAGCTTGCACAGATGCTGGCAAGCGGAGATCTTTCCGAAGAGGGCGAAAGCGGTACACCACAGACCGGGATGCCTGATCTGAGTGCGATAATGAAGCTTTCGGGCATGGCGGGAGCGTTGAAGGGCAATGACAGGAACACAGAACTGCTTATGGCGCTTAAACCGCATCTCAGTGAGGAAAAACAGGGCAGAGTGGATAAGGCGGTGAAGCTTCTGAAGATACTTGCCCTGTGGAATCTGGCGAAGGAGAGCGGACTTCTGAACGAACTGCTCTGAGACGGGCAAAGGGAGGCGATGATATGGCAGGATACGGTCATCAGGGAAGAAGACATGAACGTTCGGACGGCGGAATGTCCGCAGGTACGGTGAGCTCACATTATTCGGAGGGCGGACAGACCGATCTGCCCGAGCCGCCTCCCGTGTCCGTGAAACCGCAGGAAAACAGCGGAAAACACGGCGATCTGCTTAGGCAGATACTGTCTGGCGGTACAGACAAGGATAAGCTTCTGATAGGTGCGCTGATGTTCGCACTTCTTCGTGAGGGCGGAGACATGAAGCTCATCCTTGCACTGGGCTACATATTATTATAAGGAGAAGTGAAATGACGGCAAACGGTTTATTTGTACTTATGTGCTGCGCTGCGGCGGCGGTGATGCTTTTTTACTATCATAGCAGAAAAAGGAAGGTCCGCAGTGCGCTTTTCGGCTCTGTTACGGGATTTGCAGGACTTCTTCTGCTGGAGCACTTCGGAGGTGTGTTCGGCGGAGAGGTGCCGCTGAACTGCTTTAACGTGTGCGGAAGTCTGCTTCTGGGTGTACCTTTTGACCTGTGTATCGTACTGCTGAGAATTCTGTAAACTTTTTTCACCGAAACTATTGAAATTTTGGTTATAATATGGTAAAATATATATTATGAGGAGGTGGGATACTTGAATATAATTGATATTATCAGTAAAACCAAACGATCAGAAGAACTGTCCGATGAGGAGATAAAATGGCTGGTAAACAGCTATACTTCGGGTGAAACCGCTGATTATCAGATGGCGGCGTGGCTTATGGCAGTATGCCTGAACGGACTTACCGAGCGTGAGACCGTAAGCCTTACCCTTGCTATGCGTGACAGCGGCGACATACTCGATCTCAGCTGCATCGACGGCGTTACCGTGGACAAGCACAGTACGGGCGGAGTCGGTGACAAGACAAGCCTTGTTATAGGACCTGTTGCGGCGGCGTGCGGTATAAAGGTGCCGAAAATGTCAGGCAGAGGACTTGGCCATACAGGCGGAACTATCGACAAGCTTGAAAGCATCAGCGGTTTCCGTACAGAACTGCCTTTTGCGGATTTTGCGAAGATAGTCAATACTACGGGATTTGCCATAATCTCTCAGAGCGGTGACCTCTGTCCTGCGGACAAGAAAATGTACGCTCTCAGGAATGCAACTTCGGCGGTTGACAGTATTCCGCTGATCTGTGCAAGTATCATGAGCAAGAAGCTTGCCCTGAATGCGGATTGTCTGCTTCTGGACGTGAAATGCGGTTCGGGTGCGTTCATGAAGACTCAGGAGGATGCCGAAAAGCTTGCCCGTCTTATGGAACGTGTAGGACGTGCTGCAGGCAAGAAGTGCCGTGCTATAGTCACCGATATGGACAGTCCTCTGGGAAACAACATAGGCAACGCTCTTGAAGTAAGGGAAGCTGTGGAACTGCTTCAGGGAAAGGTGAAAGGTCCGCTTTATGACACCTGCATCGACCTTGCGGCTAATATGCTGGAGCTTGCAGGCAAGGGCACTATAGAACAGTGTACTGCAATGGCTGAGGAGGCGGTTTCTTCGGGTGCTGCACTGGACGTGCTTCGCCGTACCATAGCTATGCAGGGCGGAGACAGCAGTATCTGCGACGATGTCTCACTTCTTCCGCAGGCAAAGTTCAGCCACGAGATAAGAGCTTCAAGGGATGTAAGGATAGTTGCCGTAAACAGCGAGGAAATCGGCATGGCTTCGCTTATGCTGGGCGCAGGAAGAACGGTCAAGGACGGCGACATCGACGCTACAGCAGGAATAGTCATGGCATGCGGCGTGGGAGACAATATATCCATGCATGCGCCCCTTATGACTCTGTATTCATCGGTGTGCAGTGACTTCTCGGAAGCAGCTGTACGTGCGGTAAGAGCGCTCACCTTTGAAGATATCTGAGCTTTGTGAATTTATTGTGATAAATTGCTATTTCCTATTGACTAACAAAAAAATATGTGGTATAATATAGACATAAAATAAAACCGAATGGAGGTAATGACCCATGGGATTTATGGATTCATTAAAAGGCCTTGCCGATAAGGTAGGCGATACAGTTGAAAAGGGCGTTAAGACCGGCTCTGATGGTTATAAGAAAATGACTGAGAAGGCTCGTATAAAGAAGGAGATCACTCAGGCTGAATCTGCTATTCAGGACGCTTATGTCGAGATCGGTAAAAAGTTCGCAGCTGAAAATCCCGAAGCAGAGGGATTCATGGACTTCTTTACAGCTATTGCTGACAGCAAGGCTAAGATAGAAGCTCTTAATGCAGAGCTGTTCGATCTTGAAGATAAGATCACATGTAAGGGCTGCGGTGCTTCAGTTGATAAAAACGCTAAGTTCTGTGCAAAGTGCGGAACTAAGGTTGAGATCGAAGTACCTGCAGAGACAGTTGCTGAAGAGGCAGAGAAAGCTGAGGCACCTGCTGAGAAAAAGGTATGTTCAAACTGCGGCGCAGAGCTTGCTGAAGGAGCTAAATTCTGTGAGAAGTGCGGTACCGAGAACGAGTAATTCGATATAGTCTTTTAAGATGACCAAAGGCTGCTGCGTTTAACTACGCCGCAGCCTTTAATATTTGTGCAGAATATAAAGTTTTGTAAAATTCAGAGTTGATATTACAAAATGTAGAGGCTGCAAACCGCGATATATAGCCAAAAACCAGATGTTGGCATATTGAACAAAAAGAAGCAATATTCAACAGGAAAACAGCAAAAAATGACTATTGAATATTTGTTGTTAGCAAAAATTGACTTGAATAGTTCATAGAAAAGTAATAAAATGATTACAGAAGCTGCAAGAGGGAGGGACACATGGAGAAAAGCTCCGGTGCCTCTGCAGTGAGAAAAAATACGTATATCATTATAAACCGCATGAAAGTGAGGAATGATTAACATGAAAAAGAGCAGATTCAAGAAGGGCTTTGCTGGTCTCATGGCTACTCTTATGTGTGCTATGAGCGTACCCGCTACTACCGCTTTCGCTGCTGACCAGCAGGATAAAGGTAAGACATCTGATGGTTACGACTATGAGATGTGGAATCAGTGGGGACAGGGTCAGGTAAGCTTCAACCCCGGTACAAACGGTTCTTTCAGCTGTTCATGGAGCAACATTGAGAACTTCCTTGGACGTACAGGTAGAAAGCTTACAGACAAGAAGCCTTATTCTACTTATGGCACAATCACAGTTGACTATGATGTTGACTACAAACCAGACGGAAACTCATATATGTGTATCTACGGTTGGACAGAAGATCCTACAGTTGAGTACTACATCGTACAGGCTTGGGGTACTTGGAGACCACCCGGACAGCAGGGCGGCGGTCTCGGAACATTCTCTTCCGACGGCAGCACATATAATATCTATAAATCAACTCGTGTAAACCAGCCTTCTATCCACGGTACTGAGACATTCGACCAGTACTGGAGCGTTAATACAACTAACCCGGCTAAGGCTTACTCATCTACACACCTTACAGGTACAATCACAGTTTCTGACCACTTCAAGAAGTGGGAGGGCGCTGGCCTTAAGATGGGTACACTGTGGGAAGTTTCTCTTAACATCGAGGGTTACCAGTCAAACGGTAGCGCTAAGGTTAACAAGAACAAGCTCACAATGAATGCTTCAACTAACCCGAATCAGACCACAAACCCAAGCACAACTCCAAGCACACCTGCAACACCTAACGAGCCTAAGAACTCTGACGGTTCATACTGGAAGACAGACTTCGAGAGCAGCACAGGTGACTGGGTAGCAAGAGGTACAGGAACTAAGATCGCTACTGATTCAAGCAATCACGTTGGCGGAAGCAAGGGCCTTGCTGTAACAGGCAGAGGCGATAAATGGCACGGCGCTCAGGTTGAGCTCGACTCCAGCGATTTCGTTGGCGGCAACTCATACAGCTTCAGCGTTGCAGCTATGCAGAACAGCGGTTCTTCTGAGACTCTTAAGATGACTCTCCAGTACAGCCTTGGCGGAGAAGAAAACTATGATGAGGTTGCTTCAGTGAAGGCTGCAAGCGGCGAGTGGGTTAAGCTTGAGAATACTTCATTCAAGATCCCTTCAGGCGCTACAAACCTCGTTCTTTACGTAGAAGCTCCTGACGGAACATCTGATTTCTATATTGATGATGCTATGGCTGCTAAGAGCGGTACAAAGTCATCTATAAACCTCAGCAATGCTTCTTCAAGCACACCTGCAACAAATCCAAATCCAAATCCAAATACAAATCCAAATACAAATCCAAATACAAATACAAACAACAGCGCAAGCACAAACTTCAATACAAGCGATCCCGGACTTAAGGATTACTTCTCTAAGTACTTCAAGATCGGTACTTCTGTAAGCCCTAGCGAGCTTGGCAGCGGCGCTTCATTCCTTAAGAAGAACTACAACTCAATTACTCCTGAGAACGAGCTCAAGCCTGATGCAATCATCGATCAGCAGGCTTCTATGCAGAGGGGTAATAACGTTAATACACAGGTTAACCTCAGCAGAGCAGCTAATACTCTTAAGTTCTGTGAGGAGAACGGTATCAGCCTCAGAGGTCATACATTCGTATGGTACAGCCAGACTCCTGACTGGTTCTTCAAGGAGAACTTCTCAGATAACGGCAACTGGGTTTCTAAGCAGGTTATGGATCAGAGACTTGAGAGCTTCATAAAGAATACTTTCGAGGCTATTGCTAAGCAGTATCCAAAGCTCGACCTCTATTCATATGATGTTTGTAACGAGCTCTTCAAGAACGACGGCGGCGGAATGAGACCTTCAAGAGCTCAGGACGGCCAGCAGGGTTCACGTTGGGTACAGATCTACGGTGATGACAGCTTCGTACTGAACGCATTCAAGTATGCAAGAAAGTACGCTCCTAAGAACTGCAAGCTCTACCTCAACGACTATAACGAGTATATCGGTGCTAAGACAACTGATATCTACAACATGGCATTAAAGGTTAAGGCTGAGGGCAACATCGATGGTATCGGTATGCAGTCTCACCTTGCTACAAACTATCCTGACAAGAACACATATTCTGCTGCTCTTGAAAAGTTCCTCAGCACAGGACTTGACGTTCAGATCACTGAGCTTGATATCACATGCTCTGACTTCCAGTCACAGGCAAGTCTCTATAAGGATATCTTTACACTTGCTAAGAATGCTTCTGAGAAGACAGGTAAGATTCCTGCACTCACAATCTGGGGAACTCAGGACCCTGTAAGCTGGCGTAAATCACAGAATCCTCTGCTCTTCAGCGATGGTTATAAGCCAAAGCCTGCTTATGATGCAGTAATCGGCCTTGTAGATCCTGCTGATATAGGTAAGACAAATAATTCTTCTGTTGTTCAGACACCTACTAACGCTCCAGCTCAGACACCTACTAACGCTCCAGTTCAGACACCTACAAGTGCTCCAAACAACACAAATAATAACCCATCAGTATCTGCTGATGCTGACTTCGGTGATGTTACACTTGACGGAAGCGTTGGACTTTCTGATGCTCTTGCAATCCTTCAGTATGTTGCTAATGCACAGAAGTTCCCACTTACTGAAAAGGCTATAAATAACGGCGATGTATACAACCGCGGCGATGGTATAACAGCTGCTGACGCTCTCTCGATCCAGAAGTATGATGCTAAGGTTATCACAAAGCTTCCTGAGAGCTGGAGTGCAAATGCAACTGCTAACACAAATACCAACAACAACGCAAGCAGCAACACAAACAACAATAACTCCTCAGCTTCTGCAAACACAGGTTCTGTAAAGGCTATCTCAAGCTCATTCGAGAGCGGTAAGGATGGCTGGGCAGCAAGAGGCGATGTTACTGTTGAGTCTGATTCAGATAACTACTACAGCGGAAGCAAGTCTCTCAAGATCTCCAACAGAGGCGATGCTTGGCAGGGTTTAGGCTATGAGCTCGGCAGCGATTTCAAGGCTGGCGGCACATACAGCTTCAGCGCAGCTGTTCTTCAGGGCAGCGGTTCAGCTGAGACAATGAAGATGTCTCTCCAGTATGATGATGCTTCAGGCGTGACTCAGTACGATCAGATCGCTACTGCTTCAGCTGCTGACAAGACTTGGACAAAGCTTGAGAACACAGAATACACAATTCCTTCAGGTGCTACAAACCTTCTCCTCTACATCGAGTCAGATACTTCTTTAACAGATATCTATGTTGACGATGTATTCGCAGGCGACAAGGGTACTGCTTCAAAGGTTACAACAGGCGGCGGTAAGGTTAATATCACAGCTGCTTCTACACCTTCAGTTACACCTTCAACTGGTAACACTTCAATCGATCCAAGCAAGCCAATGATCGCTATCAGCTTCGATGATGGTTGTCAGAAGCCTGCAATCGGTACAAGAATCGTTGATGCACTTTCAAAGAGCGGATTCCATGCAACATTCTTCTATGTTGGTGACTGGATCGGTGCTGGTGCTGGCGAAAACGAAGTTAAGTATGCTTACAGCAAGGGCATGGAGATTGCTAACCATACAACATCACATCCACATCTCCCAAAGCTCGGAGCTTCACAGATCCGTTCAGAATTTGATAATACACACGCTAAGCTCAAGAATATAATCGGCGCAGAGCCTTCAAAGCTTATGAGACTTCCTTTCCTCGAGTCAAATGGTACAGTAGAGTCAACTCTTAACGATGTTGCACTTATCAGCTGTCAGTTTGATACTCAGGACTGGAATGGTCATTCAAAGGATCAGATCGTTAACGACATCAAGGGATGGGTATCATCTGGTCAGGGTAATGGCGCAATAGTTCTCTGCCACGAGACATATGATGCAACAGCATCAGCTATGGAAGAAGTTCTTCCTTGGATCAAGTCACAGGGCTGGCAGGTAGTTACCATCTCAGAAATGGCTGCTGCAAAGGGCAAGACACTGAGTGGTGGTAGAGTTTACAAGACAGTGTAAACTTCTAATAATTAACTAACGATATACACACACATTCTGATTATCCCCTAATTTTCCCTGGAAAGGCAGTCGGTTACCCCGACTGCCTTTTCGCTTTATAAAAAAAGTGACCTTTTCTTCTTTTGGTTCGTTTTATTAGTGAAAGGATTCATGATTTGTGTACACATTGAAGCCTTCATAATATTATGGAAGGAGTTGAGATTATGGTTTCAGAGGATCTTATCCGGGAAGCCGTCGAGAACTATGCAGATGATCTCTACAGGGTATGCCTTGTGATGCTGAAAAATACTGCTGATGCGGAAGACGCTGTGCAGGATTCGTTCATTACATATATGCAGAAGGCTCCGCGATTCAACAGCTCAGAACATGAAAAGGCGTGGCTGATACGTGTTGCATGCAATAAGTGCCATGACATGATCCGTTACAGGGATCGTCACAGCACCGTAAGCGACGAACTGCTTGAAAGCTATTTCGTGGAGGAGAGTGATTCTGCTGTTATCGATGCGCTTATGGAGGTCCCCGAGAAATACAGGATAGTCCTATCCCTTCACTATATTGAAGGCTACAAAGTGGACGAGATCGCCGAAATGATAGGCAGATCACCTTCCGCTGTTAAAATGCGCCTTTCAAAGGGACGGAAAAAACTCGAAGAAAAGTACAGAAAGGGGTACATGTGATATGAATGACAAGGATATCAGAAATGCTGCGGAAAAAATCAGACTTTCAGATGAAAAAAAGCAGCAGATAATTGATGAGTGTGTTAAAAATATCGATAATACCGATTTGAACGGCGAACAGGTAAGCGGTGTTGAGCGAGTAAAATCAAGACCTGTTATGCGGTTCGCTGCTATGGCAGCTGCATGTGCGGTCATAATCGGCGGAGTTGGTACTACGATGCATTTTATGTTCAGAAACGGTACAGCTCCTGCACAGTCCAGTGAAGTTGAAACTCATGTAGTTATGATGCCGTTCGGAGATTTTGTGGATATGAATTATTGGTTCATAGGCGGACGTTACGAAAATCCTGATGACCATCACGTGGTCGGAGAGTATCTTAATACTGTTGAATGGAGATCCACTGAATTAGCGGATATCAACACCCATGCTGATGATATTCCGGAATACATTATTGATATTAATGAAGATGACAGGCATAAGCTCATTATGATATACGATGACGGTGTTGCAGCCTGCGGTGAGTTAAGTCCTGATTTTGATTTTGCTCCTGAAGTAGTTTTCACTCAAAAGGTTTTTGAGGATGCTCCTGTAACCTATTATAAGATCAATTATCCGAGCTTTGATGAGCAGATGCTGGCTTTTGAACAGGAAAGAAATATCAAGATAAAAAACAGCAACGGCACTCTTGTACCTGTTGAGGATATAGAAATGCTCGATGTTACAAATATGCAGTATGAGCTTGCTATGGATCAGCTGATGCAGAGCGGCTTTGAGCATGTAGAGTATAAAAGCCAGCCGTCGGATGAAATTTCGGAGGGTTACGTAATAAGCAGCGATCCAAAGCCGGGAGAAGTAGTTCCTTCGGACACAAATATCACGCTTTATGTCAGCTGCGGCGCAACAGATGATATCAAGGTTGAAAACTACATCGGCATTCCTGTTGTTGATGCATCTGCTATGGCTTTGTATAATGGATTGAAGGTCAGAACACTTGATAATGGCGGTGACGATGAAAATCGTACAGTTACAGCGCAGTCCATAGAAGCGGGTTCTGTTGTACCTGTCGGCACAGAGATAACTCTTACGGTCGGTATGGTCAATGATCTGGACCTTGATTTTGATCTTCCCGATGAAAATGTCCGCTTTGTCAATTATAAAAATACCGAGTGTCCTTTTATTCTCTCGAAGGAGCAGCGTGATAAGCTTGTTTCTGCTATTGAGTTAGGCTGTTATGAGTCGGTTTCAAGTGAAGATATCAATGGTATGGTCAACAATGTAGCTCCCGAGGAACAGCTTGGATTCGGTGCGTATTGTCTTGACTGGAATGACGGCAATTCATGGGGCGAGCTTACTGTATTTGATAACGGTATAGTTTCTTATGACCGTGAAATAGTCGGCGGTGAGCAGAAGTTGGAATGGTATCGCATAGATGCGTCGTATATCGATATGAAGATACGAAGCATACTTGGCTGGAGCGAGGGCTACTGTCCCTTTGGCACTCCATATAAGACGGGACTCAGCTATAACGGCGAGGCGCTAACAGGTTCAAAGCTCCGTGAAGTCTCGAATGCATTTTTCGGCTGGGACTGGAGCAAGGCGGAAGCTGTTGATTCCTTCCTGGGAGAGACTCCGACATACAAGTTCACATATGGTGCTGCTGATATAGGTGATGTTGTTATAAACGTATACAGCGACGGTACTATCGAATGGTCCATACCTGAAAGCGGAGTATATCGTCTTACAGATGCAGACGGTGATGCTTCAAACGCAAATATCGATCTGATAAATCAAATTCTTGACGATATACTGAAATAAAACGGCGGACTTTCAGAGTTGTGCCTATACGGAAGTTTTAAGTGTTTTATTGAGGGAGACTTTTGAGTAAAGGTCTCCCTCTATCTTTTTCAGAGCCTTTACTTTAAATTTTCAGCCTGACAGGGTACTCATATAAAGCAATCAGTTTAGTAATACTATGAGTGAGTAACCTGTCAGGCTGAAAATTTGGGGCAAAAAGTCTTTGGAAAAGGGGTTCGGGGGAAGAACCTTTCCTCAGAAAGGTTTTCCCCCGATAATCACATATAAAATTTCCGTAAAAGCAAAACTTAAAAGTCCGCTTTATTTAGTGTAGTGTGTACAGCTTCTTAAAATCCGTGGGTGTGCAGTGTTTGATCTCTTTGAATATACGATTGAATGTTGTAAGGCTCTTGAAGCCCGATCGCATTGCGACCTCGGTTATCGGCATTTCAGAGTCCATAAGCAGATGCTCGGCAGCTTTTGTACGCCTTGCATTGATATACTGCAGATAGGACATAGAGTTATACTGCTTGAAAATACGTGAGAAGTGATATTTGCTGTAGCCTGCAACGTCTGCAAGCTGATCAAGCGATATGTCGTACATATAGTTGTTGTCTATGTATTTCAGTACCACTCCGAACTTCTCGCTGTATTCGTCGATCTTTCCCTCGTCCACATCCATGCTGCTCTTGTTCTGTTCGATCTGGAACTCTCTTATCGTCATGAAAAGATTGATGAGCTCGGTATAGATCTTAACGTCAGCAAGCTCTGCATGGGAGTTATAGAGTGTAAGGATATCGAGCATGGTCTTTTTAGCCATAACGTGGATCTCCTTATCGTACTCGGGAGTCAGAAGGATAGGACCGTTCAGTGCGCGCATTATTGGTTCCAGTGCAGCCACCTGGCTGAGCACTGAATTGTCGCACTGGAAGATGAGTCTTCTTCCGGGCATAGGCGGCATGGAATGAAGCTCGCATGGGGGAACGATAAGGATATCGTTCTCGCGCAGGTTATACTCCTCGTCAGCCACCGTTACACGGTATTCGTTTTTCATTGGCATTATCATTTCCACCGCATCGTGCCAATGGACGGGATACGGCTCGTTTTCCACATTGTCGTACAGCAAAATACATCGTTTGCTGTCGTACTCGACTGTTTCATAGTCGCCCATTAAATTCTTGATCATAACTTTTCCCCTCGTCAAAAATTGCTCTTTCAAAGCAATCGCAACTGCATTTACCCACTTACATTATAGTATAATCCGTGTAAAATGTAAATAGTTAAGGCGAAACTTTGTGAAAATAATACAAATCGCCACAACAATTTTTGGGGCATTATAACTACGGAACTTGCCTGTATATTGCGTTTTGTATAGATTTCAGAGACTTTTTTAGTAAATCTGAGTTAACTATTGCAGACTGTATGATTGTCATAATTAATAAAATCAGGTTGATTTCAGGGGAGAAGTAGTGTATAATAATGGTATCATTATATTTAAGGGTTGAGAGTATGAAGGATAAACTATTGAAGCTTGCGGCATTTTGCTGCGCTGTGACTCTCTCTGCCTGCGGAGGCAGAACAAATAAAACCGTGACGGCTCCCGACGGTAAGCTTGATCCCTGCACTATTCGTTTTTCCTGGTGGGGAGGGGACGACAGGCATGAAGCTACCCTTGAGGCTATCAAGCTCTGGAACAGCCGACATCCCGAGATAGTTATAACTCCCGAATACGGCGGCTGGGACGGCTGGACTGAAAAAACTGCCGCTCAGATAGGCGGAGGTACCGCTCCCGATATCATGCAGATAAACTACGACTGGCTGGTAACGCTTTCTCCCGACGGAAAAGGCTTCTACGATCTGGACAGACTTGCGGATCAGCTCGATCTTTCGGGATTTGACGAGGACGTTCTCTCCTTCGGACGTGTGGACGGGCTTCTTAATGCAGTTACCGTTTCGGTATGCGGCAGGGGACCTTTTTACAATTCGCAGACTTACGAAAGTCTCGGAGCGTCTTTCCCCGAAACATGGGACGACCTTCTGGCGCTGGGCGAGACTATGAGAGGTTCGGACAAATATCCCATAGATCTTGATATACAGTCTGGCTTTACTGCCTGGTATCTTTCTGTAGTGTACATACAGCAGAAAACAGGACGCAACCTTATAACTATGGACGGCGAGCTTGGATTCACTGTGGAGGACATCGAGGCTGCACTTGATTTTTACAAGTCGCTGGAGGATTCCCATGCAGTCCGCACCGTAAAGGAGCATACCGATCAGGACGGTAATTCCGCATTGTATCAGTCCTCTGAGTTTATCAGCGGAAGAGTAGCGGGAGTTCTCGAATGGGGCAGCTCTGTGGGCAAGTATGAAATGGTACTTCCCGAGGGTGCGCTTAAGGCAGGTCCTCTGCTTGCGGACGAAAGCGGCAATAACAGCGGCTGGATGATAAAGCCTTCACTGCTTTACGCTATATCTGCAAATACAGAGCATCCCGATGAAGCGGCTGCTTTTATGGACTTTATGCTCAATGACAGCGAGTGCGCCGAGATACTGGGCACTACAAGAGGTATACCCTCTTCGGAATATGCGGAGAAAAGCCTTGAAAACAGTGAAAAGCTTGAGGGACTTGTCCTTGAGAACCATGATATGCTCGAGGCAGCCGATACAGTTACCATAAGTCCGTATATGGAGCTTGACCGAATGAAGGAGTTCTATAACACGGCAATAGAGAAGGTATCCTACGGTACTGAGGATACTCACACAGCGGCGCAGGAAATGTATGACGCAATGTCTTCGTATCTGGAGAAGATTAGAAAATGAAAAAACGAACTTACAACAACCCTGTTGGTGTGGGCAAGTATACGGGACTGCTCCTGATAACGCCGTTTATAGCAGGATTCCTCCTGTTTACGCTCTATCCCTTTGCAGCTTCGTTCCTGCTTGGACTCACCGATTATGACGGCGTTCATCCGCCGCAGTTCATCGGCTTTGAAAACTACAGGGAACTGCTTGCTGACAGCGAAATGCATGATGCAGCTCTCGTTACCATTAAGTACACTCTTATACTTGTCCCGCTGAAGCTGATAATATCGCTTCTTGCGGCAATGCTGCTGAATCTGGAGGTCAGGGGGATAGGTATTTACAGGACTGCTTTCTACGTTCCTTCGATACTTGGGGCAAATCTGGCTGTTGTCATAATGTGGCAGTTCCTTTTCACATCGGGCGGACTTGTAAATCAGCTCATCGGTCTGACGGGAGCTGATGCCGTAAGCTGGTACGGCGACAGCAGATACGCCCTGTTTACGATAATACTCCTGCGTCTGTGGGAGTTCGGTTCGGCAATGGTACTCTTTCTCAATGCACTTCGTGACGTGCCGAAGGAGTATTATGATGCCGCAAAGGTGGACGGCTGCGGAGGAGTCAGGAGCTTCTTTGCAATAACCCTTCCCATGCTGAAAAATGTCATATTCCTTAACCTCGTTTTACAGACGATAGCCGCAATGCAGGAGTTCAATGCGCCGTATATGCTTACGGGCGGCGGTCCTATGCGTTCGACCTATACCATAGGAATGATGATATATAACGAGATGTTCAGATACCACGATGCAGGTACGGCAAATGCGGTCTCGTGGCTGCTTTTCCTGTTCATAACCGCCGCAGTGCTGATACTTTTCAGGCTTACAGGCAGAAACAGGGAGGACAGCATATGAAGAAGAAAATAACTGCATATCTGCTCCTTACTGCTATTGCAGTAGTCATGATATATCCGCTTCTATGGCTTATCGGAGCTTCATTCAAGTCCAACGACGAGATATTCAGCTCGGTATGGTTCATGCCGAAGCACTTTGACTTTTCGGTTTACAGAAGCGCATGGGAGACCGTTACCCCTTACTCTATGGGACATTACTTCCTTAACACCTTCTGTATAATCATCCCCAAAACTGTTTTCGCTGTACTGTCATCGGTACTTGTGGCATACGGCTTTGCAAGGTTCGATTTTCCTATGAAGCGCATGTGGTTCTCACTGCTTATGGGTTCGATGTTCATGCCTGCGATAGTTACGGCAATGCCCCTTTATCTGCTGTGGAGCAGACTCGGCGTACTCGATACCTATATACCGCTTACTCTGCCTTCGCTGTTTGCTGCCGAGGGAATGTTCGTATTCATGCTGATACAGTTCATGAAGGGCGTCCCGAAAGAGTTTGACGAGGCGGCAAGGCTGGACGGCTGCGGCGCTTTAAAGACGCTGTTCTATGTGCTGATACCCTGTATCCGTCCCGTAATAGTGTCGATATCTGTATTCACTTTCCTCTGGACTATGAACGACTTCCTTACTCCTCTTATCAACATAAGCTCTGTTGAAAAATATCCCCTCTCACTTGCTCTGCGGCTTTCTTCCGACAGCACAGGCAACGGCTATGAACAGTGCAAGATAATTGCAATGTCCGTGATAGGACTTATACCGTCTGCCGCTGTATTTGCAGCTGCACAGAAAAAATTCATAAGTGGTATAACCGCAGGAGGGCTGACAGGATGATGGACATTTCAAGAGCCGAAAAGGCGGTAAAGGACTATCTGGATAAGCTGATACTGATATCAGAGCCTCTTTGTCCGATGTGGAACAGGGAGAATTTCATATTCAGAAAACAGGCTAAGTGGAACTATATCGACGGATGCATGATAAATGCACTTCTCATGCTTTATAGGGTGACAGGTGACAAGCGTCTGACTGAGTATTCCGAGAAATTCATCGGAGCGTATGTCCGCGAGGACGGTACCATACCCACAATGCATACCGAGGACTTCAATCTGGATAACATAAACGGCGGAAAGGTCCTCATCAAGCTGTGGAAGCTGACAGGTGAACCGATGTACAGACGAGGCTTCGTGCGCCTTTACGAGGAACAGCTGACTAAACAGCCGAGACTTCTCTGTGGAAGCTTCTGGCATAAGGCGATATATCCTTTTCAGCTCTGGCTGGACGGAAGCTATATGGCGCTGCCGTTTATGGCTGAATACGCCGTGATGACCGAGCAGAGCGGAATAATTGAGGACGTTGAGCGTCAGCTCGGCAATATCCGCGAGAAGCTGAGAGATGTTAACACAGGTCTTTATTATCACGGCTATGACGAGACTCGCTCGATGAACTGGGCGGATAAAACTACAGGCTGTTCCCGTGAATTCTGGCTTAGAGCGATAGGCTGGCTGTGCGCAGGACTTGCGGATATTGCGGAGATACTCCCCGATTCGGATGTCTGTCGTGGAATGCTCAGGGATATTTTGCTGTCTCTGTGCAGGTATACCGATGATGACGGGATGCTGTATCAGCTTCCCGTAAAGCGTGAACTCAGCGGAAATTACCCCGAGACAAGCGGTACTCTGCTGTTTGCCTATGCAATGATGAAAGCTGAACGCCTCGGCATTGTCGGTGACGGCAGTGCAGGAGCAAAAGCCTTTATGACGGTAACTGACAGATTCATAACCTTTACAGAGGATGCGCCGATACTCGGTAATATCTGTCTTATGGGCGGTCTCGGCGGAGACAGCGGCAGGGACGGTTCTGCGGAGTATTATCTCGGTGAAAAGATCGTTGAAAACGATGCCAAGGGAATTGCGCCTTACCTTATGGCTTTTACAGAACTCAAAAGGCGGAATGGTGAGATAAATGGACTATAAGATCAGACAAATGCGTGAAAGCGAATACCCGCTGCTTCAGGACTTCATTTACGAGGCGATATTCATCCCCGAGGGACAGGAAAAACCTCCGAGGGACATCGTATTTCGTCCCGAATTACAGGTATATACCGCCGATTTCGGCAGGTATAAGGACGATATCTGCCTTGCTGCCGAAGCCGATGATAAAATAGTCGGTGCGGTATGGGTGAGGATAATGGATGATTACGGACACATCGACAACGAGACACCATCCTTTGCAATATCGCTTTTTGAAGAATACAGAAATTTCGGCATAGGTACTGCCATGATGCGTGAGATGCTCGGACTTCTTAAAGAACGAGGCTACAGACAGGCTTCTCTTGCGGTACAGAAAGCAAACTACGCTGTGAAAATGTATCGCAGACTGGGATTTGAGGTCATAGACGAAAACGAGGAAGAGTATATAATGCTTTTCCGGTTCTGATCGGGGATTCCAAAGGCAGAGCTCTGTGATATGAAGCGCTCAGTAAAGGGTGAATTTCAAAACAGTCCGGGAAAATAAAAAGGGGAGATCTTTCTGCTGAAAGGTCTCCCCTGATAGTTTATTTACGCAGCTGTTATGCAGGCATATCTTTCGGCTGCGAGTATCCTGTCCATTACCAGCTCGGGTGAACACTCTCCGCCCATTACCATATCGAATATGGAAGGTGAGTAGCCTGATACCAGTGCCGCACCTGTTTCGGAGCGTGTCACGGGTATCGCATCACAGCGGCTGTTGACGTTCCAGAATATTACCTCGGGAAGTCTGTAGCCGTACTGGCTGTAGAGCTTCTTTACAGCCCTGAACAGAACCTCGTTATTGCCGCCTGTAACACAGTAGTCGAACTGCATATCCGATATTATGTATATCTTTGAGGGCAGCTCGGACTGAGGTACCTTGTTCTTTATGGCAGTCTTGAGTATCAGCTTGAAAACTGCTTCCAGATCGGTGTTTGCGATCTCGTTGAACGAACGGCAGTAGCTTACCTTTTCAACGATATCTCTGCCCTTTATCTCGACCAGCTGAGGGTTTTCAGAGAAGGTTATGAAGTGGTTTGCAAAAGCACCTGTATTGTGCTCGGCGAAGAATATTCCCAGGGACAGTGCCGCATCTGCGGGACGTATTCCGCCCATTCCCCAGTACATAGAACCTGAGCCGTCTATAACTGCGATAGCATTTTCACGCTTTGCTGCATTCAGATCGGGCAGAGACTTCCATGCGGTATCCAGCGAGAGTCTCTCAGCATCGGATATAGAGGGCTCCATAGCCGAACGTACTATATCGTAGGGGAAAAGTCTGTCTGCGTGGAGCTTTGCTTCTCCGCTGTTGACCTTGTTCAGGAAATCCTTGTAGCGCTCGCCGTCGTTGCGTATGAACGCCTTGCGGTACTTGAACATAGCACATGAAGGCTGTACACCATAGTTGAATGTGTAGTCACGCTCACGGAGACGGTTCTCCAGTATATCCGAATACTTGCGGAGTGCGGACAGAGTCTTTCTGTACTCAGGCTCGGACATTCCCAGCAGTTCTGCCAGACGTCTGCCCATGTTCCTTGTCTTCTTTGAGGAGGTGTTGACCGAAGGCATCCACTTTGCAAGCAGAGATACCTTGCCGCCGTTAGCCATTGAAGCCTTATCGGTGCGGAGCTGAGCTGCGATGATATCAGCTGCATCCTTCTCCAGAGGAGTTCCGATCAGTATGCACAGGTCGTCGAAACGACCGTACTCGGGGAACAGTTCCAGATTCTTTCTTACAGACTCGGGAGCTGTCTTTACCAGTGTGCTTACAGCTATGCGGAAGAAACGCCTCTCACCGAGACCGCCTCTTGCGTCACGGGCAAAGAAGATTATCTTCATTGTCTTGTCGGGATCCTCGGCGTATGCACGAGTTACCGTATTAGCAATCTCTTCGGGTGAAGAGTTTCTCATAGCGCCTGCCTTGAAGAACATATCAAGACAGAAAGACTCGGATGAACGGAAAGCCGCAGCACCGTTCTCGGTATATGTGTTATTAGCTTCATTCTTCAGAAAATTCAGCATAGTTATTCTCCTTCCAGCGGGGAGTCCCCGCGAACTACCACGTTTACGCTCGCAAGCTCGCTCACATCTTGTAAAATTAAAGTCTGCTTTCGCTTACGGCAATAAAAATGTAAGGGTAGTTTTCAAGACAGCATTTTATCCCATACGTTTCCGCAGGGCAGGATTCGAACCTGCGTAAGACCACTATATTATTGCTGTTGCTGACTTATATTATTATCGTTAAAAATGCCGCCCGTCACGGCTCGTTTTTATTCGCAGCGCTTTGACCGTAAGGAAAGCTCTCTGCGGCGACAAAACTATTGCTGTAAGAGCCGTGGACGGCGGAAACAAGACGCATTATACAAAAACCATATGTATGATATCTGCTGTTTGCGTCTTAGCAAGGCGCATAAATGATCCTACGTTAAAAGCATAGTCATGATTGCTGCTGTATGCGCCTTAAGGATTCAAGACGTGTAAAAAGAAATTCATCATAATAAAAAACCAATAATGAAATTAACTGCTGTTCACGTCTTAGAAAAAATTGTTCTGCGGCAGACTTTTCGGTTTGCCGCAAACTCATAATAAAGACAAGGCACTATTTATCTTGACAGGATAACGTTGACTGCTGTAAGTGCCTTAAACCACACCTCGCCGCCGTGGGAGTTGAACCCGTTCCGAAGGAACTGCCCTGATTGCTGTAAGCGGCGAAAAATCAGCCTTTGATAACGCCGACTGTGAAGAGTCTCTTTACAGGCTCTGTAAGGTCGGTCTGATTGGACATGACATCATTGATGTCCTTGTATGCGAAACGTGACTCTTCAGCCACATCCGACTTGTTGTTCTTTGCAAGAACTACATTCTGCTGCTTTAAGTCTACCATTACGGACTCTACCGAGAAGGTGTCCATTGCAGCTGTACGTGAGTAAGCTCTGCCTGCGCCGTGGGACGAGGACATGAAGCTGTCGGGATCGCCCTTTCCGCGTACTATGTAGCTGTATGAGCCCATAGCTCCTGGGATGATTCCCATATCTCCCTCACGGGCACGTATAGCGCCCTTTCTGTGTACCCACACATCCTTGCCGAAATGGTTCTCCAGAGCGGCGTAGTTGTGGTGGCAGTTTATTTCCTCCGAAAATTCGGGAACTATACCTGTGTGCTTCTCAACGTGCTTTGTGAAGATGTCCTTCACCTTTGAAAGCATTATTGAACGGTTCTCATATGCGAAATCCATGCAGAGCTGCATCCACGCAAGGTATCTCTTTCCTTCGTCCGTATCAACGGGAAGGAACGGGAGATTCCAATCGGAAGGTACCTGTGAGAACCACTTGTCATTCAGCCCGTGAGCTATGTGATTGAAGTATTGTCCCACGATATTTCCGAAATGACGGCTTCCCGAATGGAGCATTATACCGCACATTCCGTCGTCGTCCTGCTGGAGTTCGATGAAGTGGTTTCCGCCGCCGAGAGTACCTGCCTGATAGTAGCCCTCCTCTATTTGTGGGATGAGCTCCCTGTCGGCTTCATAGCGGTTCATCTCAGCCTTTGCTCGGTCCAGCACCTCTGAATTCTGAGCTGTTTTGTAATGTGCAAATCCTGTGGGGATATTACGCAGTACATCTCCGCATATGGTCTGTACCAGATTACCGCTTCCTGTGAGAGTCTCACGCAGGAGTGATACAGGGATATTGGTCTGGATGTAAGCCATTCCGCAGCCGATATCCACGCCGACTGCATTTGGGATAACTACATTCTCGCAGGCGATAACTCCGCCTATGGGCATACCCTTACCTGCGTGGGTATCTGGCATAAGTGCTATCCACTTATGTGCGAACGGGAGTTTTGAAAGGTGCTCCGCCTGTTCGATACATTTCTCGCCGACAGCTTCCATATCTGTCTGCCATATCTTTATGGGGAGCATTTTTTCATTCTTCTTGTAATGTACGAACATTTTCTTCACTTCTTTCCTTTAGCTTGATTCCAGTATACCACACGAAATGAAAATAATCATATAAATTTTTCTGCACACACTCATACCGTCTTGAAAACGGAAAGAATTTCTGCTAAACTATTAATATAGGAAGGAGTTGGAAATAATGGCTGGATTTTCCGAACTTATCAAGAATTTCGACAAAACACGTGATTATGTCCGTGATTTTTTCATATACGGCTGTAAGGTTAGAAGCGATTTCGACCGCAAAAGCATACGCACCTACGGTGACGAAAAGCGCCGTGTGGAAAGCTGGATAGGCGACTATATGCGCTATGATGATTCAGTACGCGGAAGAAGTGTCTCTATCTCGGTGGACAGCGGACACATTCCCGAAAATCCGCTGTATAACGCCTATTACTCCAGAAGCTTCACAGATAACGATATCCGCCTTCATTTCCTCATCATGGATGTTCTTCAGGACGGCGAAAGCCGTACTCTCAAGGACATAACGGATATACTTAATAACGAATACGCTCAGCTTTTTGACGAGCAGACCGTCCGCAACAAGCTTAAGGAATACGTCGAAGAGGGGATAATTCTTTCCGAAAAGCAGGGCAAAACACTGTACTATTCACTGTCGGCTGACAGGGCGGACGAGTATCTCCGTGAATTCCGTGGACTTGATGATACTCTTAAATTCTTCTCCGAGGCCAATGACCTCGGTATCATCGGCAACAGCATCCTTAAAATGTGCGGACTTGAAAACGACCTGTTCTTCATAAAACACAACTATATAATCCACACTCTTGAAGATATCCTTCTGCCCGAGATACTGGACGGCATCAACGAAAAACGCTTTATTTCCTTCCGCACGTTCTCCGCAAAGAAGGTCAGGGACAGCAGTCAGCCCGGTTCCGAAAATCAGGTGATACCGATGAAGGTGCTTATCTCTGTGCAGACGGGAAGAAGGTACCTTGCGGCGTTTATCCCTGCCGTTAACAGGTTCTCGGCATTTCGCCTTGACTATATGAAGACGGTTAAAAAGGGCGATATCTGCGAGGACTACGATGTAGTAAAAGCAAAATTCGACCGCAATATCTCCCGCTGTTTCGGCGTTTCGTTCGGTATGCGCAACGATACGGGAGCGGTGACTCCCATGAAGATAACTTTCTTTGTGGACGAGGAAAGTGAACCCTATGTCCTTGAACGCCTTGAACGTGAAAAGCGGTGCTGTACACTTGAAAAGACGGGCGACCATCTCTATACGCTTACTGCGGACGTTTTTGATCCTAATGAGATAATGCACTGGGCAAAGACCTTCATCGGCAGGATAGTACGCATAGAAGGCGGTGCAGATAGCGTAAGGGAGCGCTTCAGAAGCGATATCGCAAGGATGAAAAGAATGTACGGCGGTGATGAAGATGAACATATTCAGTGAGATATACGGTACTTATTTCAGGATAGCGGCGAAGCTTCTTGAAAATGAAGTTACCGATGAAAAGACGGTCAGGGAGACCGTACAGCGTGAGGGATTCAGGGATTCTGTGCTTTTTCTGCCGCAGAAGCTCATCCCTGGAAGCGAGGACTGGGGACTTTTCAGCCGAGGAACTGAGGGAGAACTCAGACGCATAACCAAAAATGCGCCTGTAAAGGTACTTACAAAATTGCAGAAAATGTGGCTGAAAGCAAAGCTTTCGGATCCTCGGATAAGACTGTTCATGGACGACGAGACCATTGCAGGGCTGAACGGTAAACTTGCGGACGTATCTCCGTTATACACTCCCTCACATTTCAGAGTTACGGACAGATATGCGGACAGCGACGACTACCTTAATGAGCGCTACATATCCAATTTCCGCAATGCGCTGAAAGCCGTCAAGCGCCGCAGTATAATGTATATCGAGTTCATTTCTGGACACGGGAACCGTGTGAGCGGAAAATTCGTACTGCTGAAAATGGAATACTCTCCCAAGAACGATAAATTCCGTGCTTACTGCTATCTGCTGCGGAATGACAAGATAAAGAGCAGCGGTCTCATAAATATCGGACGGATCACACACATCGTCGATACGGGACGCATCTTCCGCACTCCCGTATCGCTGGACGATTATTTTTCGAGCCGCAAGTGCAGTTCCCCTGCGGTGATACGTGTTACTACTTCACGAAACGGTGTTGAACGCTTCATGCTGGAGTTCGCTTCATACGAGAAACACACTGTGCGGGACCTTGAAACGGGTGAATATACGGTTGAACTCTGGTACGACAGATACGACGAGACCGAATTGTTGATACGCCTTCTGAGCTTCGGTCCCGTAATTGAGATAATGGGACCTCCGCATCTGCGTGAACAGGCTAAACAG
Source organism: Ruminococcus sp. XPD3002 (assembly GCA_900119535.1). GTDB lineage: Bacteria > Bacillota > Clostridia > Oscillospirales > Ruminococcaceae > Ruminococcus > Ruminococcus flavefaciens_H. The sequence goes on along the minus strand of FPJT01000004.1, from coordinate 9,295 downwards.
CGCATATTACGTCAGGCGGAGCTGCTTGACAGCGAGGAGGATAGATATGCCTACGGAAATAATGAATGAACTGAAAAACGTCCTTCTCACTTCGGAAAAGCCTTCGGGATATTTTGAGAAGATTCGGAACAGTAACGGACTTGACAAGTGGTTCCCCGAACTGAAAGCGCTTATCGACCTGCCTCAGAACCGTAAGTATCACCTTGAAGGTGATGTGTGGACTCATACCATGCTTGTACTGGATGAGGCGGCTGCAAGGCGTGATACGGTACGGAATCCCATAGGATTCATGCTTTCGGCACTCTGTCACGATTTCGGCAAGGCTGTATGCACCACTGTTTCAGAGGACGGTACAGTTCATTCCTACGGGCACGAAAATGAGGGACTTCCGCTGGTAAGGGTATTCCTTGAACGTCTCGGGACAGATGAGGAGTTTATCCTTTACGTGCTGAATATGACGGAGCTCCATATGGAGCCGAATACTATGGCACATGCGCGTTCCAAACTGAAAAAGACCAACAGGCTGTTTGACAGCTCGGTTGAACCGTTCGACCTTATACAGCTTGCTCTGTGTGACGGTCTGGGGAAGATACCAGAGTGCGATGATACCGAGGAATTCCTTATGGAGCGCTACAGTCGTTTCACCGAGATAATGGAAAGACCGTATGTGACCGAAAGGGAACTTACCGCAGCGGGACTTGTCCCCTCGGATGAACTGGACGAGATACTTGTATACGCTCATAAACTGCGGCTTGCAGGCTTTGACAAGGACAGTCAGCTTTGCCAGAGTCTTGCCTATGCAAGGAGTGTACTGAAACTAAAGGTTTGAAAAACGAGCCGAAACGTGTCATAGTGGAAATAGATTATTTTACAGTGTCCGATACTATTATCGGACAATCAGCTTGTCAAAAAAGAATTGATTTATCAGGGAACGCCCTCTCTTGCAGGGCGTTCCCTCTTTCAAAACAGTCCACCGGACTGTTTTGAAATTCACCCTTTGCGGTGCGCTTTGTAGAATGTGGGACGCTGTCCCAACCTAACCGGTCCGTCCCCTCTGTCAGCTTCGCTGACATCTCCCCACACTGTGGGGAGTCACCCTGCCAAAGGCTCTGCCTTTGGAATCCGCTAAAGGGATAGTATCCCTTTAGAATCCCCAAATTAATGGCTTCAGGCTTTTATAATGCTCTCAGTGTCCGATATTATTATCGGACACTTTTATCGTTTTGTTGTCACCTTTTACGTGAAAACAGGTTGACAAAGAGCTCCGATGATGATATAATATATGATCGAAAGGATGTGACTGTTATCAGAACTCAGAACAAGACAAGGGATATTGTACTTACTGCGCTGTTTACGGCGCTCATTACCGCAGGTGCATATATACGCATACCTGTACCCGTTTGTCCCTTTACGCTCCAATTCCTGTTTACTACACTGGCAGGTGTATTCCTCGGTAAAAACAAAGGTACAGCTGCGACCGCTATTTATGTAGTGCTTGGACTCGCAGGACTCCCCGTATTTACAGGCGGAGGCGGTATCGGTTATGTACTTCAGCCGACGTTCGGCTATCTTATCGGCTTTATAGCAGGTTCCTACATCACAGGCCACATCGTACACAGCGGAAGCCTGACTACAGCACGTCTGCTTGCAGGCTGTTTTGCGGGACTCGGTATAGTCTATGCACTTGGAATGGTGTATTACAGAATGATAAGCGTTCTCTGGCTGAAGGATCCAATCGGTATCGGAAAACTGTTCCTTTACTGCTTTGTACTTGCAGTTCCGGGAGATATTTTACTCTGCATACTTTCAGCGGTTCTCGGAAAGAGACTGCTGCCTGTGTTAAGTCTTAAGGAGGCGTAAATATGGATGTTATAAAACTTGCTGAGGATATTATTGGCGGATACCGTATAAAGCGCGGTGACGATACGGATTTCTTTATCACTGCCGAACTTGAACAGCTTTGCAGCGGTGCTGACAGGATAAGAAAGCATTTCAAGGGCGAACATGTGGACCTTTGCAGCATAATAAACGGCAGAAGCGGACGCTGTTCCGAGAACTGCAAATTCTGCGCTCAGTCCGCACATCACTGCACTGGTATAGAGGAGTATCCCTTCCTTGACGAGGAGAAGATACTTGCTGAGTGTCTGCATAACGAGGAGAGGGGCGTTCACCGCTTTTCAATTGTCACGGCAGGCAGAACTCTCAGCGATGATGACTTTGAAAAGGCGATATCTGCCTATAAGCTTATGGACAGCAAGAGCAGTCTTGAACTATGCGCTTCACACGGACTTCTCTCTCAGGAGCAGTTTGACAGGCTTCACAGTGCAGGAGTAAGGCGCTATCACGCCAATATAGAGACTTCACGGAGAAATTTTCCCAATATATGCACCACTCACTCCTACGAGGACAAAATAGAATGTATCAGACGTGCTCAGAAAGCAGGATTCGAGGTCTGTTCGGGAGGCATAATCGGTATGGGAGAGAACTGGGAGGATAGGATAGATATGGCGGTAAGTCTCTCGGAACTGGGCGTAAAGTCCATACCTATCAATGCATTAATGCCTATAAAGGGGACTCCCCTTGAAAATACAGTGCGGATAACTGCGGAGGATATTCTGCGTACTGTGGCATTGTTCCGCTATATAGTCCCCGAAGCAGATATCAGACTTGCGGCAGGCAGGAATCTCATGGAAAACTGCGGCGCAAAGGCTTTTCTTTCGGGTGCGGATGCAACTATCACAGGTGATATGCTGACGACTTCGGGAAATGACATACAGGGGGATATTGAAATGCTGAACAGTATGGGCTTTTCAACGGAAAGGAGACAGAAATGAGTATATTCATCACGGGAACAGGTACGGATATAGGCAAGACATACGTGACGGCCTTATTGGTGAAAAAACTCCGTGAAGCAGGAGTTGATACCGCATACTTCAAGGCGGCTGTAAGCGGGAATGAAAGGGACGAAAAGGGCGGACTCATCCCCGGGGATGCTCAGTTCGTAAAGACAGTATCGGGCATCACTCAGTCCCTTGATACCATGTGTCCCTATGTCTATGAAAGAGCCTATTCTCCGCATCTTGCTTCAAGGATAGAGGGAAACCCCGTCGCAATGGATACGGTCATTTCACAGTACAGACAGCTGTGCAAGGAGTACGAGACCGTAGTCTGCGAGGGAAGCGGAGGTATAGTTTGTCCCATACGATACGATGAAACTGTTATCATGCTGGAGGACATCATAAAGGCACTGGAGCTGCCGACTCTGATAGTTGCGGATGCAGGTCTCGGAACTATCAACAATACAGTGCTGACTGTTGAATACATGAGGTCTCACGGTCTTGAAGTCAGGGGAATAATTCTGAACAATTACCGCAAAGGTGATGTAATGCAGGAGGATAACAGGTTTATGTGCGAAAAGCTGACGGGACTTCCCGTTATCGCATGTGTAGGATATAATGACAGCGATTTGGATATCTCCGCTGAAACGCTTATCGGTATATGCAGTCAGGGAGGTAATTTATGATCTGGTATCCTTATGCACAAATGAAAACACTTGATGCTCCCCTAAAGATAGTACGTGCAGAGGGAGTTCATCTGTATACCGAGGACGGTCACGACCTTATCGACTCGGTATCATCGTGGTGGAGCGTGATACACGGTTACAGTCACCCTGAGATAAACGCCGCCATTAGCGGACAGCTTGAAAAGTTCGCACATGTGATGCTTGGCGGTCTTACCCATGAACCTGTTCAGAAGCTATCGGACAAGCTTGCAGAATGGCTTCCGGGAGATCTGGACTACTGCTTTTTCTCGGATTCGGGAAGCGTAGCCGTTGAGGTGGCGCTGAAAATGGCTTTGCAATTCAACACAAACAGAGGTTCGGGACGTGATACCATACTTGCGCTTGAACACGCTTATCACGGTGACACCTTCAAGGCAATGGAGGTCGGTGACGACGAGGACTACCACTTTGCTTTCGGAAGCAGCGGCGAGAAGAAAAGGGGAGTTGTACACATCCCGACTGAGATACCTGCGCTGGAAAAAGCGTTTGCTGAGTACGGAGACCGTCTTACCTGCATTATCGTTGAACCTCTTTTACAGGGTGCAGGCGGAATGAGAATGTACGACGTGAGCTTCCTTGAAAGGGCGAGACAGCTTTGCAACGAGTATGATGTACTGCTTATTTTCGACGAGGTGGCTACAGGTTTCGGACGTACAGGGAACCGTTTCGTTTCGGACCTTGTACTGCCGGATATACTTGTCCTTGGAAAAGCACTGACAGGCGGATATATCGGTCATGCAGTCACTGTAGCGAATAAAAGGGTGTGGGACGGATTTATAAGCGACGATCCCACTCACGCGCTGATGCACGGACCTACATTCATGGGAAATGCACTTGCATGTTCGGCGGCGCTTAAGTCCATAGAGCTGTTTGAGCGTGAAGATTATATGTTGAAGATACGCAGGATAGAGGAGATAACTAAACGTGAAATGGCAGGCTTCAGCGATCCCCGTGTAAGAGAGGTAAGGATAATGGGCGGATGTGTCTGCATAGAGGTGACGGATGCTAAGACGCTTGACGGCTTCAGAAAATTCGCATACGAGCGAGGAGTTTTCAGCAGACCTTTCCTTAAATACATGTATGCAATGGTACCGTATGTCATAAGCGAAGGAGAGCTTGTTACAGTTCTTGACGTGATGAAGGAATGGTTCACTTGAATATCGGCAAAAAAGCCATAGTATCGTGATGATACTATGGCTTTAAATGTTTTATCTGCCGCAGTTCTTGTCAAATGAAGGGTTGCAAGCGTAGAAATTCTTCGAGTTCAGATTATCCTGAGCTATACGGAGCGCTTCACCGAAAATACTGTTTTAAATAAACTGACGTTTAAGCCTGAAAACAGCCTTTTATTCCAGTGCAGACTGCGGAACTGAATACGGGTTGCCATAATTTGCATCCCACTTCTGTATCTCGAGGGCATCGAGAGGAGTAATGCCGTCGCCTTCGCCGACTATGTCAGCATTGAAAAGTCCCTGTGTTGTCAGTGGGTACTTTTCAGCATTTGCGACATATTGCAGAATAGCCAGCGCGTCAGCAAGCCCAACGCCTTTATCACAGTTTGCATCGCCGTTGACATAATTATTAAGGTGGATCGTTTTTCCTATTATAGGAGGAACACCTGTATCGCTAAAGCCGTATGGCATTAGACCTGTTTTATCCTTGATATCCTGTGCCAGATCGTAGTGCTCTGTGAAGGATAAATCATCGTCGGGAACTATGCGCAAGGTATTTCTTTCCGACTGTTTTACAAGCGCAGCTTTCACGTTATTGTCCTTAAGGTATTCGTCGAGTTTTTCCGTTATCTCTTTTTCATTGATGTACAGATCATATTCTGTCAGATATGGACAGGCGGAATATGTGATCTCAGACTGATCGAACCTATAGATAAGATCATTGGCCACATCTGATAGTCTATTATAGAGTTTTTTGACGTTCACGCTGCCGATAGCACCGTCTTTCATCTTTACGGAACAATTATATGTCTCACCTGAAGCTATAGTCTCACATTCAAAGACAAGCTTATCATCAACTTCTGAAACTATCTGCTTTATCAGATTTCTGTCAGTCTCTTTCGGGACTTTGAAATTGATCATTTCGGGATAGCTTTCAATGAAATAGAATACAGCACCGTGGTCATCATCAGGTATCATAAAAGCCTCATCGCATTTATGTGTAAAAAGTGCGGAATCCTTATCAAGGGGGATGCGCTTTTCGTAGCTTTCCCTGAGGTATTCCTCAACGTTCTCGGGAGATCTCATAGTACCGGATGTACCGCTGTTTTCCTTGGTGTAGACTATGCGTGTACATTCATGCTCTTCCGTGATATCCTGTCCCAGACATGTCATTATTCCGCTCAGCATAAAGCCATAACCGCTTTCTGCCATGTTTGTAAGCGTATCATAGGCATTACTGAGGTCAAGTCCGCCTGTATAGCAATAATCGAAGCCCTGACGTTCTGCATCCTTTTTAAATTTTGGAGAATATACAAGGTCAAGCTCGGGGTATTCCTCTGTAAGAGCCTCGGGACCTTTATCCGTTTTTATGTACCATTGCTGAACGGCGAAAGCATTTACCGTATCCTCATAGGTAACAAGCTTTTCCTCTATTCTGCTGACGCAGTCACAGCTTTTCAGTGCATCATAGAAAAGCTTGCGCTGATCGCTGCGGATCGCCTCTAACGTGTAGGTGTCATTATCAACCTTTGTTATCTCGGGAGTTGCAGAACCCGCAATGAAAGCCGCATCCGTTATTTCCTCCACGGGAAGTTCCGTACCCTCTTCTACAGTTATAACAGTCCCGTGATAACTGCTCGGGATGATATGGATCTTATTGGCGGTATCCAGAATATGAGCAGTATTTCCGTAATATTGGTCCCAGAAGCTGAGATGAATATAGTTTTCTCCTGCAAATCCCTTAAGGACGTTTTCATAGCTTTCCGCATAGTTCCCCTCTGCGGTCTCAGCATTTGCGGTCACAGCGCTGACAGGTGCAGAAGTAAGTACCGCAGATAATAAAATAGCTGTAATTTTTTTCATAGTGATTCCTCCTTTGCTTATGGCGTAGTTTTAGCCTTTCACTACTTAGTAACATTTTCTGCGGATTTGTCTCACTGTTTTTTCAGAAAATTTCATATTGACAACAGAATTATTTTTTCATATAATCAAGGTGAGACAAATCGTGAAAAAATGTTACTAATATATAGGGGAAATATACTTTCATGAAAGGAGCTTTCTATGGATAACGGTGCAGACAGCTACCGCCGTTTTCTTGAAGGTGACAGAAATTCTTTTACCGACCTTGTAGCAGAATACTGGGACGGTCTTACACTATACCTTACAGGCTTTGCCGAAAGCATTACCGAAGCCGAGGAGATATCCGAGGAAACTTTCCTTAAGCTGTATACAGATAAACCAAAATTCTCCGGGAAGAGTACGTTCCGGACGTGGCTTTTCTCCGTCGGAAGGAATACGGCACATAACTATGCCCGAAAGCGGCGCAGGATAAGCGAGGTTCCCATAGATGATTTCTACAGTCTTTCGGACCGTGAGGATATAGAAAAGAACCATATACATACAGAGGACAAAAAGCTTCTCTACAGCGCAATGGAGAAACTAAGCAGCGACTACAGACAGGTTTTGTATCTGGTCTATTTAGAGAATTTCAGCAACACTGAAACGGCAGAGATAATGAGAAAGAATGAGCGTCAGATAAGGAATCTTCTCTATCGTGCCAAGGCGGCACTGAAAACACAGCTTGAAAAGGAGGGCTTTGAATATGAGGAGCTATGAAGAGATAGCCGAAAGAATAATGGCTCGCGGTGATAAGATAAACGAGGAGCGCAGAGTAAGAGCCGTTAAAATAAAACAGACTTCATATGCGGTATCGGGAATGTGTGCCGCAGTTATCGCAGGTATCGGATTATGGCGTGTTACCTCGGGCAAGGATGTTTCAAGCAGTAACTTTCCCGACAGCGGCATCATAAGCGACAATAACACACACACTTCCGCAGTTCCCACAGCAACCGATGCTTCCGTACAGACTGCCGCATCAACAGCGAAGACCACAAAACAGGTGCAGACTACAGCTTCGGGAGAACGGGGTTCAGCATCAACAGCGAAGAACGTATCTACAACCCGAACAAGCAGGCAGACCGATGCGGTAGCAGAAAATGTACAGGAAACACAAGTCAATACCTCTGCCGTAATGAGAACAGAATCGGCGTCAAGGACTACAGTACCTGCAACAAATGCGGCAAGGACTACAGTACCTGCAACAAATGCGGTAAGGACTACAGTACCCACAACAAATGCGACAGGAATACAGACTGCGGGAGCGGTAAGGACTACAGTTCCCGAAACCACGCAGACTACGGCTAAAAAAACGATCCCGACCGTACAGACGCAAAGTCCCGTTCCGTCTCAGACAAGTCCTGAGGTACAGACGAGGGTTCCTGTTGAGGCAACTGTTATCGTTACTCGGGAACAATCTGCTTTCGATCCTGTTTTAGATAATTACAGAATAATAAGCTTCAGATTTTTACACAACGAAAATACTTCTGTACCAACCTCGCCCACATCTTCCGAATATAAATGCACCTACTATTCTGACGAATCAGACGATACTAAGATAGGCGGATTTCTTGGTTCGATACACGTCAGATCGGTCGAAAACGAGGGCGTGGAAACAGACGCTTTCCTCTACAGAGTCATGGAGATAGATCCGAGTGTAATGATCGCCGTAAAGTACAGTGACAGCAATAATTTTTATTTCTATTACAGAAATGATTATCGCCCTGATACACTCGACATGCTGATGAATCACCTTAGCGTTGATGCAGGACAGCTTTTGTCTGATGTGCGGGTATTCCCCGAGGATTATGAAGTGACCGACAGAGAAGCACTGTGGGATATCATAATGGAGGATCCCTATATTCCTGATATCACCGACGACGAAAAATACCAAAAAAGCATATTCATTCCGAAGGCAGAGATCAGCTTTTTCCCGAAGGGTACCACCAATGAAGGCGGAACTATCAAGATATCCGGAAGGGGATATATGCGGCTGACCTATCACATGGTGAACAGGGCTTTCTATATCGGTGAAGAACGTGCGGAACGGATCCTTGCTTACATCAGGGAGAATTACGAGCCGAAATAACGGTCGGAACTGTTAGCAGTTTTACGCTGACGAATATATAATGAGGCTGTGCGGATAATCTGCACAGTCTCTTTTTGTGTATGATACACGAACGATCAGTATAGTAATTGTAGAAATGATACAAAGTAGTCTTATTTTCACTTAAATAATAACACTATATGGTGAAATTGTTTTATAAAGCACAATATTTGACTTGCACAATTAACAAAAACGTTGTACAATAAAGCCGTACATTCGTATAAACATTTATCCAGATGGAGGAATGGAAAAGATGAAAAAAACATTAAGCAATTACGCAAAAAGAGCTGCTGCAGGTATCGCTGCACTTGCTCTGATAGCAGGTTCTTACACTGCTGCAACTTCAAAGTATGATGCTGATACTTTCACTGCTGTTGCTGCCGGTAAGACAACACCCGGAGATGCTAACTGTGACGGCAAGATAGACATTAATGACGTCATAGCAGTGGCAAAATTCCTTAAGGATTCTTCAAAGTATCCTCTTACAGCTCAGGGAATTGAAAATGCACGTGGTGCATATCCGGGAGGAGCAAATCCTGATGCTCATGATCTTCAGAA
>FPJT01000028.1 GCA_900119535.1 Ruminococcus sp. XPD3002 | reverse complement strand
GTGGCTGACATGATCAGTGTCGCAGCCTTTGATGAAATAGATTTTCTCATAGCTTGACCTCCTCATCAAGGTATTGTGAGAAATCCGCAAGTAATATGCGGTGGTTCTCAGATTTGTCCTTTTGAGTTAAGAATTGCCTTGTATGTTATGGTTTGTTACAACGTTTCGAGGCTTGTTAATTCCTCAGATCGTGCTATATTCATTCTTAACTCTATTTTAGCATAATATATGGAGAAATGCAAGGGCTTATCGCCCGTACCAACCGTTGTTTTGCCGCAAGGTCAAAGAGTTTATTTTTCATAATTATACCGTCCTTTATGAGTTTTGAATCAAAGTTACAATGTTCTTTTAGAAATTTCGATTCAAATCAGGCGTGACGATCAGCATTGAAAAGTGAATATGATCCCCCTCATCAGGTAGGAAGTAATGCTCCTTGCCTGGTGAGGGGGATTTTTTGTTTATGTGAAGGCTTTAATTTTATCGCTCAATTCTTCAAGCACTTTGTATGTAAAGTGAACTTGTCCATAGTCTTTTTGAACATCTGTATCATGCTGTAAAGGGTTACAGTGATTCTTGGCATCATATAATTCCTCGATAAAGTCTCTGGGGAGTAGCGTATAATTCTTGCAGACGGTAATGTTGTCATCAAGTTTTTCCTTGATATCTGAGTCGCCCCTCCAGTGGATGATGATGCACTTCACCCCCTTTTCTAAGCCTATGCGGATGTCATGAAGTGCGTAGCCAAATTCACCGCTCTTCATTTGACCATGAGCTTTCTTCAGAATGTCATCAATTTTCTGAAGTTCGTCATTGTAGTAGTCAAAGGATTTTCCGCCGCGATCTAATCCCTCGGAATTATATCCCGACTTGTAGTATCCCTGGCGGTCTTTTCCAGAACGGTCATATCCTTCACTGTCAAAGCCGTTCCCATTATATCCTTCTCGGTCAACCCCAAATCTGTTAAAGCCGGATTTGTCGAAGCCCTCGTGATCATATCCTTCGCAATCGAATCCATCTTTGTCAAAACCTTTTCAATCATATCCGTCATTATCATGAATATCCCCGTGTATTTTGAAAAAGAATCCATTAATACGATGGATACTAGGGGAGAAGTCCTCCTGACGATCATGGCTTCACTGGCGCAGCAAGAATCCGAATCCCTCAGTAAAAATACAAAAATGGGTATCCATTACCGCTTTCAGCAGGGTAAGGTGATGGTCAACGCCCGCAACTTCCTCGGATACGATAAGGACGATAACGGTCACCTGATCATCAACCCGGAACAGGCTGAGATCGTCAAACGCATTTTCAGAGAGTACCTTGAGGGGAAAAGCTGTAAAAAGATCGCGCAGGGCTTAGAGCGTGACGGCATCCTGACCTCCCGCGGAAAGGCAAAATGGCATGATACTTCCATCCGTAAGATACTTGAAAACGAGAAGTATATGGGTGACGCGCTTCTGCAAAAGACCTGCACGGTGGACTTTCTGAATAAAAAGCGGGTAAAGAATACCGGAATGCAGCCACAGTACTATGTCGAGGACGACCATGAAGCAATTATCCCGAAAGAGATATTTCTGATGGTGCAGGAGGAGATGGCACGGCGCAGTGAACAGAACGCTTGCTTCGGCAGACGAAAGGGTTTCAGTGCAAACCACCCGTTCTCAAAAATCGTGTTCTGTGCAGAATGCGGTGAGGAGTATCGCAGGATCCACTGGAACAACCGCGGCAAGAAGTCAGTCGTGTGGCGTTGCCTGACCAGACTGAAGCAGAAGGATCAGTGCCATGCAAGAACGGTCAATGAGGAGACCTTGATTGAAGCATTTCTTGACGCCCTCAATGAGATCGTCGGGAACAGTGACGATTACCTGACAAGGCTGAAAGAAAACCTTGAAACAGCGATCAACGAGGTACACCCGGAAAGTGCCGCAGCACTGGCAGCGAAAATGGCAAAGCTGCAGCAGGAGCTGATCGACCGCACAGAGCACCGTGAGAACTACGATGACATCACCGAGGAAATTCTGCGCCTGCGTGAGCTGCAAGCACAGACTGCAATGGACGACAACGCAAAAACTGAACACAAGAAGCGCATCCGGGAACTGCTGAAATTTATAGAACGGCAGAAGAGCAAGGTCTTGGTATTTGACGGCAGTCTTGTAAAGAAGCTGCTTGAAAAAGTAACTGTGTACGATGACTATCTGGAGTTCCGGTTCAAGTCCGGTGTGACAGTCAGCGTGGAAAAGTGAATATATGATATAATCCCCCTCATCAGGTAGGAAGCTGAGATGCTCCTTGCCTGGTGAGGGGGATTTTTTGGTTTATTCATTCGTTTGGTGCTTCTGTCGGGAATAGCGAGTGATACTTGTTACGATCATAAGAATCAGATCAAGATCAATAATTGTGAATGTAATCAGGACAGAATACGGAAGCCATCAGTTGCAGCAGGAACTGATCGACAGAACGGAGAGCAGACAGAATTATGATGACCTTGTGGAAGAAATACTTCTACTGCGTGAACAGCAGGAGCAGACTAATATGGACGAAGCTGCCAAAGCTGAGCACCGGGACCGTATACAGGCGCTTTGCAGCTTCATTAATTCCCAGCCGCGCACCAGCACGAAGTTTGATGGGACGCTGGTGAGAAAGCTGCTTAAGGATGTAAAGGTATGCGATGTCTTTATCGAGTTTCGTTTTAAGTCAGGGACATCGGTTATTATTGAGAAGTGATTAGATATGAGCAATTCCCGCATCAGGTGATGCGGGTTTTTTATAATTTGACTTTTTTCAACTGGTACGATAAAATAAACGGAAACTGGATATATCCAAATCAGAAACTAACTGCTATAATGATAAAAAACACGAAAGTGAGGAAATTATCATGGAAGACAGATATCAATTAAACAAGGAACTGGCACAAATGCTCAAGGGCGGAGTTATTATGGACGTTACAACACCAGAACAGGCTGTCATTGCGCAGGAAGCAGGTGCATGTGCAGTCATGGCACTTGAACGGATACCGGCTGACATCAGAGCCGCTGGCGGAGTATCAAGAATGAGCGATCCTGCTATGATCCGTTCGATTCAGGAAGCTGTTACGATTCCCGTTATGGCAAAATGCCGTATTGGTCACTTTGTCGAAGCGCAGATACTTGAAGCAATAGAGATCGACTATATCGACGAGAGCGAAGTCCTTTCTCCTGCCGACGATGTTTACCACGTTGATAAGCGGCAGTTCAAAGTACCGTTCGTCTGCGGTGCGAGAGATCTCGGAGAAGCTCTGCGCCGTATTGCCGAGGGTGCTTCGATGATACGCACTAAGGGTGAACCGGGCACGGGCGATATCGTGCAGGCCGTCAGACATATGAGAATGATGAATTCGCAGATACGCCACGCAGTATCTCTCAGTGAGGATGAACTGTATGAAGAAGCAAAGAAGCTGCAGGTGCCGTATGATCTGCTGAAACAAGTCCATGACAGCGGCAGGCTTCCCGTTGTTAATTTTGCGGCAGGCGGCGTGGCAACTCCTGCTGATGCAGCCCTTATGATGCAGCTCGGAGCAGATGGCGTGTTCGTCGGTTCGGGTATATTCAAATCAGGCGATCCCGTAAAACGTGCTTCAGCAATCGTTCAGGCTGTGACCAACTATACAGACGCAAAACTGATAGCAGAGCTTTCATCAGGACTTGGCGAAGCAATGGTCGGCATCAATGAACAGGAAATAAAGCTCATCATGGAAGAAAGGGGCAAATAATGCGTATCGGTGTTCTTGCCCTTCAGGGAGCATTTGCAGAGCATATATCCAAGCTGAAACAGATAAATGTTGAAGCATTTGAGATCCGTCAGCTAAAAGACCTAAGCGGACATTTTGACGGTCTGATTCTCCCCGGCGGTGAAAGTACAGCTATGCGAAAGCTGTTAGGTGATCTCTCTCTGTATGAACCGCTGAAAGAAATAATACAGAATGGCTTGCCTGTTTTCGGGACCTGCGCCGGTATGATATTGCTTGCCAAAGAAATAGAGGGAGAGGAACCTTGCTTCGGAACGCTCGATATAACCGTAAAACGGAACGCTTACGGCAGACAGCTCGGCAGTTTTCGCTGTGTTGATGAGTTTGCAGGAAAAGAAATTGAAATGCCGTTTATCCGTGCGCCCTATGCAGAACGTGTTGGAGAGGGTGTGAACGTGCTTTCCAGAATCAAAGGAAAAATAGTTGCTGTACAGCAGGATAATCAGCTTGCGACAGCCTTCCACCCTGAACTTACCAATGATACGTCTGTATACGAATATTTCATCAAAATGGTTGAAAACCGCCGGTAAAAGTAGTATAATCAAGGAAAAAGAACAAAGGGGTGCAGAGAATGTACATTGAGATAGACCACAGCAGCACTATCTGTGCCTATATGCAGATATATCAGGAATTGCGAAGCCGTATCATCTCGGGAGCATTTGTATACGGTGCGAAACTCCCGTCAAAGCGTGTGCTTGCAAAGGAATGTCTTGTCAGCATTATAACAGTTGAACACGCATATCAGCTATTATGCGATGAAGGCTACTGCCGGATGAAACCGAGAAGCGGCTGTTATGTTAAGTATTGCCCGGATAACTTCTTTCCCGTATCTGACCGGCAAATGAATTCCATAATACCTGCAAATCCGGCTGTTCTCCATAATGACAATATTCCTTTTTCAACTGTATCTTCAATGCTTAGAAAAGTTATTCTCGATCGCGGCGAAAGAATACTCATGAGATCGCCTATGGGCGGCTGTACTGAGCTTCGTGACGCAATATGCCGTTACCTCGCAAGATGCCGCAACATAAACGTATCAAGCGAACAGATAATCATTGGTTCGGGTGCGGAATATCTGTACGGTCTTTGCATTCAGATGCTCGGCAGAGATAATATGATAGCTTTGGAATCTCCCTCGTATGAGAAGATACGTGCGGTGTATACCGCAAACGGCGCTGTCTGCGATATGCTCGAAATGGACAGCGAGGGTATCCGTACCGATGAGCTTGAACGCACACAGGCAAAGATACTCCATGTTACGCCGTTTAACAGCTTTCCGAGCCTTATAACTGCATCTGCTGAACGCAGACATTATTATCTTGAATGGGCTTCTCATAGAAATGCGGTGATCATCGAAGACGACTACGACTCGGAATTTACTCTGAACGGAAAAGCACCACAGACGCTTTTCGCTCAAACGACTGACGAGAACGTGATCTATATCAACACCTTTTCCAAAACGATAGCCCCATCGCTGAGAGCAGGATATATGGTTCTTCCTAAGAAATATCTGACATTGTACAATGATAGAGTAGGCTTTTATTCCTGTACTGTACCTATGCTGGAACAGTTTTTCCTTGCTGAATGGCTTGACAGCGGAGAGTTTGAACGCACGATCAGCCGCATAAGGAATAAAACATGATGAGATTGATTTCTGAGAAATCCAATGTCAGCATATAACCAGGACACGCAAAGAAAGCTTTGCCTATTCCTTAAGCGAATGTATTCCGCGTGACTTCATCGTCTGCCCAGAGGAAGCAGTCGCGCTCGCCCCATTCATACCAGTATTTGAATCTGTATTTTGCCATTTCGTTTTTTCCTTTCTGGATAGAACTGCCTGTATCACTTGTGATTCTGCGGTGCGGAGCTGCTTTTATTCATAGTGAAAGTCAATCAGCTTTCTAAAGGTTTTCGCATTTTCACAATCAGGATCAATGCCATTCTTGCTGTCGGATATAAACGGCGCAATCTGCCAGTCTTCCATTCCACAGCCACCGGACATAACGAGGTTCATTAGGAAAGTATCGAAGTCTTTTCCAAGTATTATGCCGTTACTGTCATCACCTTCATGGCTCAGATACACAACAGGTGGATTATCAGGATTTGAACCGATATCCAGGGAAATAATATCTCCGTTTCCAACATCGATCATTCCGAGTTTGTGATGCCACACTTTATCGTATTCATCGTCTTCATTCGGGAAACATTCTGAAACCCAATCTCTTCGTATCATCTCGTTGCTTTCAACTTCCTCCAAAGAAATTACATAATGTGCAGAAAATAGCTCTCTCAATTCTTTCGGCAAAGAGTCACTGAATTCTTCCGGAAGAAACGCATTCATTTCAAAACACTGAGAGAAATTCAGAAAGAAGTTTCTAAGCTGCTTGGGTAGGGTCATACCAATACGTTCTTCAACGGCTTTGATGCTCACCTCATTTGCACACGGTTCAGCTTTAAAATATGCTTCCTCATTCAATTTTTGATAGCTTTTTATTAGACGTCTGCATAATTGATCAAATTTCTGATAGTCCATATTCTTTCTCCTTTCCGCCTGCCCGCATTACTGTTGATTCAGAGATGCGGGGCTTTTTTCTGCTTTCAGAAGTTGTGCCAGTCGTTAAAGACAAGGGCGTTGTCAAGCTCATCATACGCCCCGCAGGCAACCGCTGCTCCAAAGCCGTCTGTACACTGGAATGAAATCCGTCTGTCGCTGAGGCTCATGCAGTCCGGCTTCAGACTTGCAAGAAACGCATCAAAGCGGAACATCGGATACATTCTCCTCAGTGCGGCTTCGGCATCCGGTTTTTCAATGCTGCCGTCATTCGGGGAACTATTAAATGCGTCCTCCAGCACGGACATTTCGTCTTCGTGTCCGTCATAAAGAGACTCAGGATCCTCTGGCATCTGCTCCGGGACATACAGCCCCTCCGTTTCCCAGAAGGGATAGGCACATGCCTCCAGATCTTCAAAAATCCGCACAAGGAAGTTATCATTAATGCGCTTTTTATTCAACCGCACCTTCTCTTCCCATGCATTGAGATGTGCCGTCAGGAATGCGGCAATGTCATCATCGGAGCAGGTTTTTGTGTCCAGAGCCGCACTTGCCATTTTCCATTTGCGCACCTCTGCGGGGGGGGCGGAGAATAAGGATTTCGTCATCATGATAGATGCCCATATATCCGAAATCAAAAGAACCATGAATGACGAATTTACCATCTTTAATTGTTACAGTAACCATATTTATGTCCTTTCTATGCGGAAACTTTTACACGCACTCAACCCTATCACTCAATCGCAATTTTTGACTAGTGAGATCTTTCCCTGTTTTTCGGGCTTTTTAACAAGTGACAGCATTTCTGCACACTTAAAAGTTACAAACAGCAGTTTTAAGCACAAAAAATCGAGTGCTAAAAACTACTGTTTTGGTTAGTGAGTGCGCCGAAATGCTGTCTGTATCTCTGCAGGTGATATTACGTGTTCCCACATACAGAAATTGAGTGCTTAATTTGGTTGTTTTCGGAACGGTAAAATGCCAATTATCCGCGATAAATCGGCATTTTAGGATTTCTGCCTTGACATCACCGGCGATTCAGTGGTGCGGGGATTACTCCATGCCGTGCGCTCTGCCGAACGGCGTATCCAGAAACGCACCGTTATGAGGGATTTCGACCGGGTAGGGACCGCCTGACATTGGATGCTGATACACGATCTCCTCTCTGTATGACCGTGCAATCTTCACATCAGCGGGCAGGCTGACATCGGTCAGCGAAGCGCAGCACCGAAACGCACCCGCACTGATCGTGCCGACGCTGTCCGGAATCACAAGCTTCCGGAAACCGCATCCGCAAAAAGCGTCACAGCCAATATACCCAAGCCCCTGCGGAAATGTGATGCTTTCCAGCAAACGGCATCCGGTAAATGCGCTGTCGCCTATGACTTTCAGCGTGGAAGGCAGCGCCACGCGCCGGAGCGCGGTACAGCCGTAAAAAGCCTTGTCCGGAATCTCCGTGATGCCTTCCGGTATCACAACACTTTGCAGATACTGGTTTTTCGCAAATGCATTTTTCCGGATGATGCTCACACAGTCCGGAATCACGACATCCGGCTCTGTTCCCTCGTATCGCTCAAACGAATATACATTTTTCTTCGGCTTATCAATGATATAGCCTCTGTCCCAATAATCGCCAAGTTCCATCGGTGTCATGTGCAGTGCTCCTTTCTGTCTGCCCGCATGACCTGCTATTGCAGCGTGCATGCTGTTTATTCGTCCAGAATGGAAAAGCCGTAATGCTTCTTCGCGTAGTTGTTGAAATCTATGATATTATTCATTCCGTTTTCCAGCGGGACAACATTTCCTCTGAAAAACAGCGTCCCGCGCAGCTCTGACGCATAGCGCTTGATCTGCCGTTTCAGCAGCGGAATAAACAATTCCCTGTCAATCTGAAAAGTCGCACAATGTTTGTCGATCTCAAAGAACATACAGTAGTTAAAAAAATTGTAGAACAGATAGACGTCTGCCGCATCGCCGTTTCCAAGTTTCAGCAATGCCTGCTGAAACACTTCCTTGCAGCCCGGATCATGATACACACAGCCGATCAGAACCATCCGGATATCGACCGGCAGATCGGGCGGCATACTGTCCATCGGCGGGTGTCCGTAATACTGGGAATATTCAATATAGTCACCGCGCAGCAGGCGGTAGACATCATTCACATCATACAGATTGATTTCATGTTTCGGAAGCATGTTTTTTTCCTTTCCGTCGCCCGCATCACCGGCGATTCAGTGGTGCGGTGTTGCCTTAATTAATCCAAAATTGTGAATCCGTATTTATCTTTATAAAGAGTGCTGATTTTGGCGAGCCGCTCCATGCAGTTTTCTTCACTGCCAATCAGGAAAGCCTTTATGTGCATTAGTTCCGCTGCGTTCCGACGAATTCCTTCTTTCAGAAGCGGGATCAGTCTTTCCCTGTCTATAGAAAAACTCGCCGTTTTGTTTTCTTCACAGACTATACAATCCTCAAAATACGCCGCACCAAGAAAAACATCATCAGCATTGCCGGAAAACAATGTCCGCAACGCCTCCTGAAAAAACAGCTTACAGCCTGCATTCCGATAAATATAGTCTCTCAAAACGGCATATGTTTCAGTTGGTACATTTAATTGCTGCGGTTCAAACTGCGATCTGTATTCTCTGGGAAGAGGATAAGTTCCTCTCAATAGCTTCAGAATCTCATTGATATCGAACAGGTTGATGTTTTCTGGCATATGGATTCCTCCTTTTATTGAGAACATTTCCACGCCCTCAACCCTATATATCAATCGCAATTATTGATATGTATCATTTTTGCGATTCTACGAACTTTTCACTCTCTGACAACATTTTGACGCACTACCAAAAGCCAATTATCATTTTGACGCACTAATCTCAGTGTGCAGAAATGTTGTCAGCCGTTTTTAGTGCGTAGATGTCTTTCCGAATACAGCAAAAACCATACCGGGGTTAAGTGTGCAATTTAACTGTATAGCCGAAAACTGCCGTAAAATCGGCGCTTTTACGCCTTATCCCTTGACATCAATACTACGCACTCAACGTGCCCCGGAAGCCTGTGTTGATGTCATGGTGATAACCATATCAAAGCAACGAGAGGTTTGACAATGGGGATTGTAGGTAATCAAACCTCCACCAGCACTTCCCACTGACCGTTTCGCTTACCGTTTTTTCTGCGCAGGACAGACATTCGGAGCTCCTAAGCGAAAATAATCTTCTAAATCATATTCTCAGTCTTGTTACTGAGCAATACTACACCTTCCAGTTTCACAAAATCATATTTGTGATTAGTTCACCTTAAAAACTCCAATTTTGATACAATGCACCCTCTGGACGGTCAGAGGGTGCATTTTTGTTGGGTTAAAAGCTATAGTTTTTAGTGCTCTAAAACAGCGAGTGTTCATGCAGGGGGAGGTTATACAGAGTATGTAAGATATCGAAAAAAAGATAGACATTAATATGACAATAAACTTTTTTACACATTTGCCTTTTACAGTTAAGAATTCGATAGATACGATTGAACGGCTTGCATTAAATCGCTATAGAATTCAGAAAAGCTAGGACATTTTTTCTTATATCTATCCAGATTTGCATGCTCAACAATTACAAGGCATTTTTCGACATGACTTTGATTTCCGCATTTGCATTTTTTCAGTTCTTTTGCAAGTAGTATTTTGGGATGATTTGTTCCTGGTTCTTCTTTTCCCCACAATGTTTCTGGATGCGGGTATTCTGTGATGTTTGGCGTTGATCCTCTTTTGTTTACGGTCGCTATCGCTGCTGAGTCACTTAAAAGCCAATTTTCAAGTATTCTAATGGGAATAGCGACAAAACACTTTTCAAGCGGGACTTCTTCTGCTTCAAATCCTTTTAAAATTTCTCGCTTTGTAGATTCATGCTTTTTCTGTGCTTCATGCGGTGTATTTGAAGCACCAGTTTCTCTATCTGTATCTTTAAACATTCCAACAATGTCAAATGTTTTGCCATCGGATTTTGCCCTTCTGATTAAGCCGGCTGCGACGGCTGTGTGTCCTTCAAAGTGTTGGAATGCTGTATTATCTATTTTTTTACCATTTGCAAATCTTTTTCTTTGACCTGCAATGTGTTTAGGGCGAAATTCTCGAGCTATATCAGCGACGGTGTAACAGATAAAGTGTATATTACCGTTATTATTTTCGGTTGCTGCATGTTCTTGTATTATACGACGGATTATAACTGGGATTGAACCTTCAGTCCAAATATAATCCCCAAGCTTAACATCGTATTCTCCTCTTTCACCAACATCTGTTACGCCTTCGCCACACAGTAATATATTCATGATTCAAAGACCTCTCTATTTATTGTTCATAATATAACAAAACAATGAATCTCTGATTTGTTTATCATTCGTGCTTAATATAGCCTCACCTGGGTACAAGTCTGTTAAGCGTTCTGCAATATCTGAAATATGCTTAATAGAGATAGATGCTAGATAACCTTTTTCATTTCTCGCGGCATACCATATTTCATCTGGACTCGCATAATCCAACAACACTGTACTGTGGGTCGTTATAACAACCTGAATGCCAGAATCTGCCATTTCTTTAAGCATATTGTATAATCCTTCTAAATTCTCTGTATTGATTCCATCCTCAATCTCATCAAGAACAAGAAGGCCGCTATCATTTTGTTCAGAAAAACGAAGGGAAAATAGTGCTGTTAATCGTAGTAATCCATCACTAATTTGTGTGGCTGGGATTGTAATTACACTATCTCCAAATGTTTCCTCAGCAGCAGTTCGAACCCAAGCAGGACCATTGGATTCTGTTTTTATATTGCTCATTGGCAGAAAATATTTCTGGATCTTTTGAATAAGTTGCTTTCTTTGGTCCGGCTTCATCGCTTTTATAAATCCAGAGAGAGAACTACCTTTTCTGCCAATTGTGCTTGCAGGACTTCGATTGGGTTTTCTCATTTCATCAGGTGAAAGAAGATCATAAAAACGGCTTGAGGCAAAGAAATTTCTTATCTGATACAAGACTGGGTATTTTTTATTGTCATCATAATAACGAATATATGACGAGCTTAATGCTAGTTTGCTAAATATCTGGAATTCTTTTTCTCCACTTGCACGAACAGCAACATAACCAGTACGAGTTTCGAGGATTTTTTCCTTATTTACGAATACACTTTCCTGCGACAGAACAAATCTACCACTTTTATTAACAAAGGATACTTCCCAAACAATAATGTCATCATGGTTATCAAACGTGACTTTAGCACTGATAGTTCTTCGACTTGTCAACTTTGAAAGAATATCATTTGCTCGAAAATTGTGATCTGAAAGGTATTTATCAATATCATCTATGCAGGCATAACGTAAAAAGTCAAGTGCTTGGAGAATTGTTGTTTTCCCAACAGAATTATTACCGGCAATTATGGTCATTTTTCCAAAGTTCATTTTAAAATCAACCATTGCTTTAAAGCAATCCATACTTAACTGTTTAATTATCATTATATCACCCTCCGAAAGCAGTTTAATTAAAATATACTGTGATTTCATAATTATAGGCAAAGTGTTTTAGTACTATGTTTTTGCGTTAAACTACTTTTAGATTTTAAATACAGAGTATTATTCATATATATTTTGTGTCATTTTCATTATGATTATAACACAGGCCTTCAAAAAAGTCAATGCGTTGATTGCATATAATTCCAAATCACTATATCTTTCGCTTTTACTGTAAAAAACACATATACTGTTCTTATTGTTCCTGTGAATATGGATTATCTTCATGTACGGCGTGGCTTACGCCAGTGTTTGTTCTCATCGCTCTTTTTCGGAGGTTTATTAGACATTTCATTACCTCCACTCCATCATGTTGCGGAAGTACGGGTCTGCGCCGTAACGTCCTTCCAGATACTGCTTATCATAAGCTGTATTCGGACCGATTCGGTTTCCGTTCTCATCGCGCAGCTCATATAGTGAATAGAGGTCACTTGCCTCGTTATCCTTCTTATAGGCAAACCAGATCTCGTCAGTGCGGAACACAGAGCTCTTCATTGTGGAAATATCATGCGATGTGAAGATAAGCTGTGCCTTATGCTGATTGATCTCCGGATTCTTGAAGAGCATGATCAGGAATCTGAGCAGCTTCGGATGCAGCTTGGCATCCAGCTCATCCCATACAAGCAGCCGTCCCTCTGTAAGGGCAATAATAACAAGCGGCAGAACATTGAACAGCTTCTGTGTGCCATCCGACTCGTCAGACAGATGCAGCTGATATGTGTGATTATTGATGGTATGATCACATAGGATATCTACATGCTCGTCATCCTTCTTCTCGAACTGGATTCCGCTGATCGTAATACCAACATCTACCAGAAACTCCACGAGCTTCTTCTTAGACACCTCGTCTGCTCTCATGACAAGCTGCATCTCCTCGTAGGGATTTACATAATTCTTGATGATGCACATCTCAAACCACTTTGTAGCGATGTTGATAGGCTCGATCTTATAGTTTATTGCAAGGAACGACAGATACGGCATCTGCTCGTTGACCTCTGTGTTGATCGACTGCTTGCGTATGCTTGCGCCCAGCTTGATCTCACCATCGCTTCTCTCAAAGAGCGTGCTGATACGACTGTTCGGTGCAAGCTTTCTGCGGTAAAGATTCTCCTCTACGATTTTGCCCTTCTGAACAGATATCTGATAACGATACTCAAACTCTGCATCCGGGATAAAGAAAATCTCAAACTCTGTGGGTTCTTCCGGCGTCTTCTCGTCAAACAGGAACGGTACACAGTTCATAGTCCGTGCGGTCGTCTGGCCTCTGAACAGAAGAATCGGGGATACCACAAGACTATGCAGACACTTCAGGGCGTCGAGAACATTGGATTTACCTTCGGCGTTTGGGCCGTAAATTGCAGCGACCGGCAGCATTTCCTGCTTGTTTCCGTCTGGAAGCAGGGAATGCTCGAATCCCTGGCTACTCACAGCCTGCATATCCAGGATTGTCTCATCCCTGTAGGACTTATAGTTCTTAAATGTAAACTGGCATAGCATAGCTTACACCTCCTCCACTCTATTATAAGATATTATGCGCTGTTTGTCAAGCTGTATCCTCGATTTTCAGAAAATAATTCTGAAATATGATTATTGAAACTGATATTTGGATTCTTTTTCCTGTTGAAAGCGCTAATTGAGTTCAGCAGTTACTCCAAAGTGCAAATTTTGCACTTTGAAACGGCAGAATTGCACTTTGAAGTAATTACTCACAGAAAAGCACTCTTGAATGGAAGTGGATGAAAAAGCACTACACTCACAGGATGTGTTATGCACTGCCGTCCGACATACTTATATCAAGAATGCCTTATAACGTTTACATGGTGTCAGAAGTAAACTATTCTGCTCTTTCAATTCTGCCACAACTTGTGGCGGATTTGCTTTTGCAGATTTTGCCTCAACTTGGGGCAGATTTTCAATCAGCGATAACAATCATAGAATCACAACATGTACTGCAGATTAATCTTTGAGAACGAAAGCAATTCAGGAAAGATGCTTTCAAGTCTGAACTGAGTCTTTTATAAAAGTGTTGAATCTTATTTCGCAGTAGGACCCATTTGAGAAGCAACGTTTCCGATATGATAGTAAAACAGAAGCATTTCATTATTAACACGTCCCGATGCTTTTATTGTATAAATTTTATCATAATCCACTATCATTGTAAGCTTCTTGCAATCACATAGGAAGGCTTATAGTATTAGTTCCTATATTTCAGATTGTCTCCCTCAATTCAACGTTATTGTCAGAAACGGTCAGCTTGGTTTCCTTTGTGGGTTTGGGGAGCAATTCAACCAGAATTGGTGAGAAAGTACAACGATTCTGTTTAGTAATCTTTTCGTATTCCTCAAACGTGATTAGATTCATATGATATAGCATTTCTGTAATTCTCTGCGCACGATGATAATCTAACTCGTTTATGACCTGTTTTTGCAGCATGGTCACACCTCCTTTTTGTAGTATCCATATTAACTCAAATTGTCCGATTTATCAAGCTTTCCCTGCAATAATCGGATAAAAATTATAGAGAAAAAGCATCTGTTTATTTGGAACAGATTGTTATATCCGTCGAAGGAAATAAGTCCGGGCACCTCGCCGCCTGGGTTATTTAATTCACAGAAATCTGTCATGACAGCAATGCATGATCTGTTTGGAGAGAGTATATTTCCTTCCAAAATAAAAGCTGTGTAAATAATAAGTACAATATCAAGATATAAAAAAATCCCCTCCACCGGTTATCATTACACAGGAGGAGGGGATAGAACACGTATTCATTATCGTATCAATCATAAATGATACTCTACCGAAGCATTTCCTTTATTCTTCGGGGAACATTTCATCGTAAGCTTCCTGCCACTCGTCACCGAAGTCTTCGTCTGCATACATTTCGATACGGGCATACATATCAGTTATCATATCATCAAGCGAATCAAATTCCTCTGTTTTCTGCATCAGATCATCATAAACAAACATCTTTCCACTGTCAGCATTGATAAAATACTCACGAGCAGAAACACTTCCGACAGCTATCATTCTGAATCCCTCTTCGTTTTCTCCTGCTTCTTCAGGCATATACAGACTGAAATCACAATCATCAATTGTAAGTGACGCAGTAAGGCCAAGCCATTCCTTGTATTCATCAGGTATCTGACATCCTGTTTCCTTTTCAAATTCGCTGATCTTTTCAGCAGATGCAGGTCCTTCGGCAGTGTATGTCCACCCAAGAGACTCCATCACCTTACACATTTTCATAATGCTTTCAAACCATTCAGCAGCGCTTACTTTCATAATAAATCTCCTTTTGTGAACATTTTTACCCGGTGATGCCGGATGCACACCTTACCTCAACATTATAACATATCGATCATAAAAAAGCAATATCCAATATCATAAAACTGCCGCCCAGGCCGAACAATTCGTCCTTTCCGTCATTTCATGCTGTTTACGACAGTAGGCATAAAGAAGTTTTCAAGCAAACATTGTAAGACAGATACAGCAAGCTAAATAATTACCGAAAGGGTGCTTACAATGATTGATATGATTTACAACCTCCGTGTGGGGGATATTCACGCTGCCGAGTTTTCGGACGAGTTCAACAGGCTCTGCATACCGTTTGAAGATTCGCTCAGTGAGGAGCAGATTGAAGTGTTCCATAAGCTCCTCGACTGCGTGAGCGATACCGCCGCCGCTGAGATGAGAGCTGCATACAAGGTTGGTTTCAAGGACGGCGTGGCTCTGATGAAAGAGGTTCAGGAGTAAACCTATATACTGATTAAGGAAATGGTCTTATCCCTATGTTTTACGGTGATAAGACTTTTTCAAATCAATAGGCTTCCGCAAATAATTATCAGAGGGTAAATTGTAAACTTTCTGTGAATGGCATTGACTATTATCACTTATGAGAATATAATATATATTAAGAAAGGTGGCGATGCAATGAAACTATCCGATATTATTACAAACCCGATAAGAATGAAGATCATGCAGTTTCTCCAGATCAGGGGCGAAGCAACGACCAAGCAGATATGCGAGGAATTACACGATGTTCCTCAGCCTACGCTCTATCGTCATATCAATTATCTTCTGAAAGAAGAAGTTCTGATTGTCAAGTCGGAACGCAAAGTGCGTGGAAGTCTGGAAAGGCTTTTGACGCTCAACGAGACTAAGTTCACTGAAAATACCGATATAGCTGACAGTGCCTATCAGTTTCTCATGGCACTGTACGGCAGTTTCCAAAGATACAGTGATAAAGAAAATGCTGATCCGTATGCCGATATGCTGTCCCTGCGGACTTATATGCTCACTCTGACCGATGAGAGCTATGCTGACTTTTTTAAGGAGCTTCGGGAAGTCATTGAAAAATACAGCAAACCGCAGGACGGCGGAAAAAGCAGGAGCTTCTCTGTGATCTCCGCACCTGTTACAGAGGAGGGAAAGAAATGACAAAGATCAGAAAGCCCTTGATATTCACATTATGCCTGCTGCCTGTTGCCGCTGTCGGCGGTTGGTTCACGACTCAGATGTCCACAGCGAGTATAGACGAAAAAGCTCTTGAAACAGCGATACAGCAGGTGGGAAGCAAAGAAATGGTCATGCTCATCACGATGATACAGACAGTCATTTATGCTATTGTCTGCGGTTTCTTTGGATATATCGTTGCAGATAAGATCGGTCTTATCCGTCCATTCCGACTTGACAAAAAGAATACTCTCATCACACTGCTTGCAGGAGCGTTATGCGGAATTGTACTGAGTGCTGATGCTTTTACCTTTGCGAAATGGATACCCGAACTGACGAACAGTTATGAGGCGTCCGGAAGATTTGATGTTCCCACATGGATCGCCTCTGTTCTGTACGGCGGTGTCATTGAGGAAGTTATGCTGCGGCTGTTCTTTATGAGCCTGCTCGCACTGATCGGCTGGAAGCTGTTTTGCAGAAAAGAGAATGCTGTTCCCGAAAAGGTGCTTGTTTTCTCTAATATCATCGCTGCTGCATTGTTTGCCGCAGAACACCTGCCTGCAACTATTCAGACATTCGGACATCTGACTCCTATGCTGATATTCAGATGCTTTCTGATGAACGGCGCACTTGGGATCGTGTTCGGCAGGCTCTACCGGAAATACGGCATTCAGTATGCGATGCTTGCACATATGCTGACACATATCATCAGCAGAACGATCTGGCTTATCATTTTTTGAGGTGAACAATATGCAATTCAGAGAAAAGAAAATTACGATTCAGGGCGAATATCCGATCGGGGCAACGATCACTTATGAGGACGAAAGCAGGAAATCTCCTGCCGTTGTCATCATCATGGGAACAGGAAAGCTCGACCGTGACGGAAACGGTTTCGGACTTCATTCCAATATGTATAAGGAATTGGCACATACATTTGCAGAGTGCGGCTATGTATCTGCCCGTTACGACAAGCGCGGCACTCACGGATCGGGCGGCAGTTTCAACAGTGCAGGACTATCAGACCTGACGAATGATGCGATCTCTGTGATCCGTTATCTGAAAAGCCTGCCGTATGTTGATGAAAACAGAATACTCGTCTGCGGACACAGCGAGGGAACGATGATTGCAACTCTTGTAACGGAAAAAGAAGAAACATCAGGACTGATCCTGCTGGGCGGTGCAGGAATGTGCATAAAGGACGCACTTTATTATCAGAACAAACGAATGGCTGAAGAGCTTCCCTCTATAAAAGGATTGACAGGTGCGATCATGCGAAAGAGCTTCGATCTCAATAAACAGCTTGCAACGATTGATGATATGTTCGAGAAAAGCAAGGAAACAAACAAAGAAAAGGTGTATGTCAAGGGCGCAGGTATGCCTGCAAAATGGCTGCGGGAACACGGAGCATATACCTCGGAGGATTTTGCTGAGATCCTGAAAAGATATGGCAAGCCCGTACTTGCGATCACAGGCAAGGCTGATTTTCAGGCAGACTATCACAGACTTGATGCACTTCGGGCAGAAAGCAACATCAGATGCTTTGCCCCCGAAGGACTTACACATATTCTGCGGGTAAATGACGGCGATAACAGTATTCTGAATGTGAAGAAAACATATCGCAGACTCATAAAAGAGCCGCTCGATGCCGGACTGATAAGGACGATAAAAGACTGGCTTGACGGTCTTGTACACTGTGTTTACTGAACAGATAGTATTTCAGTTTGAATAAGGAGCTTATACTCTATGAAAAAAACAAGATCAAAAAAGAAAGCTGCGATGATTGTTCTTTTGAGTGTTATTGTATTTTTGCTCATAGGCTGGTGGGCGTTTTGTGTGATGATGTATAATGAGAATTTTAATGTTCGTGGTGACAGCTACGAACCGCTAAAGCTCAGAACAGAGGATTTCGATTCGTTGGAGTGTAAGGAATATTCCTTTTCCTCTGACAAAGGGCAGAAGTTGGCAGGCTATCTTTACAGTGTTGGCAGCGATCAGCACGGAATCGTAGTCATTGCTCACGGATTCGGAGGCGGGCATAATTCCTATATTGACGCTGCATATTTTTTTGCTGAAAACGGCTATTATGTATTTGCCTACGATGCTACCGGTTGTGATAAAAGCGAAGGTGAAGGCGTAGGCGGTGTTCCGCAGGGTGTGATCGATCTTGACCATGCGATCTCCTTTGCTGAAGATACAAAGATGAGTTTAATGCCGAATTTGACAAATGGCTCGGATCGCTTAATTACGACTACAATGCCGAAGAGAATAAAGAACGCTTTAAGCAGGACAAGGCTAAGTACATAACTGAAAATCTCAATCACAAAAAATGGAGTACACGATTAGATGAAGAATTGTTTATCCGGTCTTTAGAGTTTTATGATTCAGCCATAAAATGATGTTCAACAGAAAACTGCATATCATAATAGAATATGGAAATTGGATTCCATGAATTTCAGTAAACGCACGACTTCTGATGTATCTTAGTGAGCTATTTCAAAAACCATAGCCTAATGGCGCACCTGTTTTCCGTTCCACATAAGTTCGATTAAGCATTGTGGAGCATACCACAACAGGCACAAACCCTATTGAAACGAATAACTGCAAGCTCTCGGAAACGCTCTGTAAGCGTTTCTGAGGGCTTTTTCTTTTAGGTTTCAGTGGTTAGTTTTCCGCTCCGCAGGCTCGGACGGCGCTGTGGGGCTTTTCCGTTCGTCTGACGGTCAAGCTGAGGTCGGCTCGGTGATGCCGTGACGGATTTCATACTCACGCACACGGCGGTAAAAGGTGTTTGCCGACATATCCATTCTCCGCATAAAATCCCTGCCTGTGATGTTCTTTGCTCTCCATTCCCCATAGAGCTGCCCGAATCTCGTCCAGTCGGTGGGGATAGGTTTCCGTCCCGTGTACTTGCCCTGAGCCTTAGCAATCTCAATGCCCTCACGCTGACGCTGTTTGAGCTGCTCACGCTCCAACTGTGAGAGGGCAGCGAACACGGTCAACATGAATTTGCCCGTAGGCGTGTCGGTGTCGATCTTCTCCTTGTGGCTGATAAGGGTAACACCCTTGTCGGTGAGAGTGTCGATGATGTTCAGCAAATCTTTCGTGGAGCGCCCTAAACGGCTGATACTCTCGATGTAGAGCGTGTCACCCTCACGCACATAGTCAAGCATAGCCCTGAGCTGAGGGCGGTCGGTGTTTGCTCCTGACAGCTTCTCAGAGAAGATGCGGTCAACCTTATACTCGCACATGATTTCCTGCTGACGGGCGTTTTCTTGGTGTTCGGTGGAAACTCTGATGTATCCGATTTTGCTCATAGTTGTTGATTCCTTTCTGATGTAAAATATTGTCTTTCTATTGGTTGGCGGTTGACTTATCGGCGGTGATGATGTATAATTACTGATAAGGGCAGGCATACAGCTTGCGTGTTTAAATTGGAATTTAACAAAGGTAATTACTATGGAAGTGAAACCAATGAATGTAGCGTATATAATTCTGAAAATTCTCATGTGGATATTGATAATCCTTTTTTTAGGGGATTTTATAATGCAGACAATCTCTTATTCTTTCTACAAAGGAGATAAAAAGTTAAAGGATACTACTTTTGTTCCGGAAGCAATTCAAATCTCGAATAATTTGTCGGGATATGGTTATAACCTTTCTAAAGACTCCGATCATTTGATATTGTGTTTTGGTGGTTCGATGTATATTGCATATAACACAGTAGGTATGTATTCAGGATATTATGATTGCCCGTTTCTTTCCGTTGATTATTATGGTACGCAAGATAGTAAAGGAAAAATGAATCTACATACAATGCAACAGTCCGCCGAGGAATTATATGATTGGGCAAAAGAGCATTATCCAGATAAGAAAATAATTGTAATGGGACATAGCTACGGCTGCGGTATGGCTGCTTATCTTGCAAGTGTACGTGATTGCAGTAATCTAATTCTACTGTCTGGCTATCGTACAAGTGCAGATATGTATAATAAAATCATTCCGTTTTACTGGGGCTTTTTGCAGGTGTTTATTAAAAATAACATCAGAGTTGACTTATATGCGAAAAATACCACTTGCCCAGTTACGATAATCGGCTCTGACTCTGATACAACTCTTTCTGATGATATACAAAGGAAATTAGCTGACTGTTATCCTGATGCTGAATTAGAAATTTTTCCAAACATCAAGCACGAAGATTATCTGACAACAAATGAAGTAATAGAATTTATAATAGATTCAATAGAAGCAAATCATTCTGATTTATCTTAGCAACTATACATATCCCTATGGCAAGGAGAAACGCTCTCTTTGCCGTTTCTTTATTCAAGCATATTTTTACTTCTGCGTTTCGCCTGTGTCCTCTGACGGCTTTTCTCACGCTCACGCTTCATGTACTGCTCGTTAAGGTACTGGCGCACCTGTCGGGTGTACCGAAATGCCGTGTCATGTTTGAGAAGATATGCCTTGTGTTCGGGCATAATGGCTTTACGCTTATCTTTCAACTGCTTTGATAGTGCTGCAAGCTCGCTCCGCTTGGGTGCTTTGCCGTCAACATAAAAAGCCTTGATATGCTCGGTGTTGTACTTGTCGGCTTCTTCATAAGCGTCGATAGCAGCAGCGTTCTTCTTGCGAAAATGCTTTTGCGTAAACGCTGACCGTTCCTGATATTCCTTGTATGTAGCGGAATTGTCGGAACGCTATTTCATCATTGCAAGAAGCTTATCAATCGCTGTGTACTGTTCTTTCAGCTCGGTAACTTCATCGGTGTAATCTTCGGGCGAATGGATATTGTGCATGAATCCGCCAAACTCGCTTAATGACATGATGCCAACGGCTTCAAGCTCTGCAATGATCTTGTCGCTGTCACGCATCTCGCTCACGCTCCAGCGTGATGCTCTCAATCATCATCGGTGTCAATATTCTAAACTGGCTCGGCGCAGTTATTGCGCAGTCTGGGCGGCAGTTTGATGAAAGTGGGGATTGCTTTTTCGGTGGTGGTATGGTATAATCTATAAGTGAGAGAAATCACTTGGCTTTCACACTTCAATCGAAAACTGCATATAAAGAGAGAATGAGGTACGATATGATAATAAACAATCATCATATAAAACAAGTTCTAATGAAAAGTGGTTGGTATGAAGATCGTGTTATTGATACCTCACAATATATAAAATGGTATCAGAAATATGGATTTGAAATAATAGATGAAGTTGTCAAGTTTTTATCGTCTTTCGGAGGGTTAACTCTACATATTCCATGCTATAGGTATCAAGTCAGGCGCACTAAATACACTATAGACACAAATGAGATAATAATCATAAACCCCAATTACTATATCACTTCTGATTTTTCTGATACAGACATTAAAGAATCTATAGAATATGCAAATGAGATCAGCAGTTTTTTGAGAATGAAAACAATAGTACCTATTGGTCATTCAAAAGATTATGAAGATGAGTATTTTTTAGGTGCGAATACAGAATTGATCGCTGCACATGAAGGAGAAGTAATCTGCTTCGGAACTACTTTTGAAAAATCTTTAGAACGAATAATGACAGACGAATTTACTGATATGAAGTGTATTTGGTAAAAAACTGAATATCCCCACAAGCTGTGTGAGCGAACTCCGCTCCGCAGCTTTTTTTCATTTTCCCCATAACAACTTGACGAACTCGAAAACTCTAATGGCGCACAAAGTTCATGCGCCCTGTGGAATTGTCAAGAAATGTGCAGTCAGAGAATACCCAAAATCTTGGATAGGCAGGAGTCAGGCGGCGTGATGAGCCATCCCAGTTGAAGTTCTTAGTGCCACAGGTGGGAGACCGCCTTCGTTGAAGCTGTTGATCCTTTGTGTGTTGTAGTAGCCGAAGATATAACGGAAGATAACGGTTTTGACTTCTTCACGCTTCATTCGGTATGTAGGTATCTGATACAGTTTTTCTTTTTTCAGCGTGGCAAAGAAGCTCTCCATACGAGCGTTGTCATAGCAGTGAGCAGTACCGCTGAGGCTTTGGATCAGCCCGTTTGTAA
>FPJT01000033.1 GCA_900119535.1 Ruminococcus sp. XPD3002 | reverse complement strand
CATTCTATCAGGACGGTTTTGCTTGAAAGGAGAAAAAATATGGAGAAAACATATATAGGCTATGCCCGTGTTTCGACTGAGGAACAAAACACTGCTCGGCAGCTCCATTCATTTGAAGCCTACACTGAAAAAATAAAAAAAGTATTCATCGACAAGCTGAGTGGCAAGGATAGAAACCGTCCTCAGCTAAAAGCTATGCTTGAATATGTACGTGAAGGCGATGTGGTTGTCGTATCGGACTTCTCTCGACTTGCGAGAAGTACAAAGGATATGTTACAAATCGTTCAGGAACTGACCGATAAAGGCGTAGGTCTTATCAGCCTGAAAGAGAATGTTGATACCGATACTCCACAGGGACGGTTCATGCTGACTGTTTTCGCAGCTCTGGCAGAGCTTGAACGTGAAACAATTCTTCAACGTCAGCGTGAAGGTATAGCACTTGCAAAGCAGCAAGGGAAGTACAAAGGACGTAAACCTCTCCCCTTCAATGAAGAAAAGTTCAGAGAAGAATGTAAAAAGTGGCGCAACGGCGAACAAACTGCTGTTGCTACTATGAAGAAACTCGGAATGAAGAAGAATAGGTTTTATCAGATAGTGAAGAAGTTAGGGATATAAACAATAGTTAATTTATAATAAGCCAAACGCAAATCATACACAGGGTTGTGATTTAAAAAAATCTACAAATAGTTTTAAAGGTTTAGCTCTTTGATTTTATTTTTTTAAACTTATACAAATTCATCTTTTTTCTTTGTCTATGATATCAATTGATTCTTTTTTTAGAATATGATAAGATAAAATAAAATGAAAGGAGGAATAGAACAATGTTTCGTTAATCTAATTATATAAACAAATTAATTATGAAAAGATGTGCCTTATAAGGAGGGCGAATAAAATGATGTCGAATAATATAATTAAACACAGGCTTTTTTCGTTAATCACTTGTCTCTCGGTAATTGTAGCGATAATTGGAAGTACGTGTTCAAAAAGCATGGGTAATATGAATATAATAAGAAGCTTTGCTCTTGACGATTCAGATTCTTCTGATGTAATTACAGAATATTCTCAAGTAGAAAACTGTATGTTTCCTATGAAAGGAAATATAACAATATGGCAGACTGCTTACGAAAGTGGTTATGACATAGAAGGTGAGGAAGCGACACATGAAGATTCATGCGCGATGGATATATCATCGGAAAGCGGTTATCTGTGTGCTCCATTTACGGGAAAAATTACAGGATACGCTCCTGATAAATGTAACGAAATTGTTTTTACATCTGACAATAAAGTTAGAGTTCCAACTGGGGAGCTTTGTAGAGTATCAGTTTATGCACTTCATTCATCTAATACAGATATTGAAGAAAAAATGAATGTAAGTTACCCACAGGGAACTGAATTGATAATGCAAGGAGATACTATAAGCAAAGGGGTTTCATACAGTGAAAAATATGGTATTCACTTTGATATTCAAGTTGTGAAAAGAGCAACAAGTGATTTTGCTGATAATGCCGCATACAATGGAGACGAATTGCACTATAATTGCTTTTTTATTAATGATGAAGTAGTTTTAAATTCTGCTTATGCAAGGGCAACTGTAAATGCAAATTACGATCCATATGAAGGAAGATGGGATGAAAAGGGTGTGTTTAGCAATATTGATTCAAACCACTCAACATTAAAAGTATCAATACCTATTTCAGTGATGCGTGATGAAAATGATAACGATGATAGAATTAAAGATCCGACAGATATATTAATCAAAAATATTGAAATGAGAGATAAAATAAAATACATAGCAAAAAACTATGCTTCTCTTGATTATGATAGTCTAAGTGAATGGGAGAAGAAAGTATATGATTCAGCAACATATGAATTTTGTGATGATATTCCTACTAAAACTCCACCAGAGACCATTACAGTTAAATTTAATGCTGGAAGTGATGCAGTTTGTTCTGAAAACGAACGATCTATCATAAAGAACACTTGCAGCATATACGAATTCCCTACTCCAACAAAGGAAGGATATATTTTTGAAGGTTGGTTTAATGAGGACTTTACGCAAGAGTATACCAATCTTTCTGAAATAAATGAAGATATAGAATTATTTGCTAAATGGGTGAAACAAGACTACTATATATATAACGGACATACATATAAACTTTTTTATCGTAATATGAACTGGACAAAAGCAAAAAAATATTGTGAATCATTAGGCGGACATTTGGTGACAATCGGCTCACAATACGAACAAAAATTTATTGAACAAATTATAAAAAATGAAGAATACGACGGTTCTTATATCATTGGATTATACTGTGATGAAGATACTTTAAAATGGAAATGGGTAGATGATTCTCCTTTAACTTTTAGTAATTGGAATAGTTACGAACATAATGGAGAAACCGTTTTTATGCCTGATAATTATACCGGAAGCGAAATGTTTGGATACATGTTTTCCAAGCAAACAGAATATATCGAATGGATAGCATATGCAAATAAATGGGATGATCATGAAGATATGGTATCTCCGTTTATTTGTGAGTGGGATTATGAAGGTGTAGACTTCAATGATGAATTACAAACATACAATGGACATTCATACTATGTCTTTTCCGGAGTTTGTGACACATGGGAAGAAGCTCAGAAATATTGTGAGAAGCGAGGAGGATATCTTGCAGTCATTAATGATGAAAAGGAAAACTCTGCTGTATTTGAAATAATGAAAGAACTCGGTTTCGATTCAGCATATTTCGGATATACAGATAAAGGAAAAGAAGGAAATTGGAAATGGGTTTCAAATGACAGCTCAAAATACGTCAATTGGAACAAAGTCGAAGATGAGGACGGATACGTTGAACCTAATAACGGAAAAGGATATACAAATGAAAATTATGCTATGTTCTATTTTAAGTACCCTGACGGTACATGGAATGATGGCGATTTCGGATTTATGACTGAAGGTGGCGATAAAGCATTTATATGCGAGTGGAATAATATTTCGTCACAAGAAAATATAATCGGTGATCCGAATTCAGACGGAAAGATAGATGCAAACGATGCAACACTCGTTCTCGTTAACTATTCACTGCTTTCAACAGGAGGAGCGATTCTACTTACAGATGCACAGCAGAAAGCTGCAGACGTAAATGAAGATAGCAAGATAGATGCTTCTGATGCTACTATGATACTGCAATACTATTCGTACCTCTCTACAGGCGGAGAGTTAGCGATCAAGGAATTTATGCAGCAGAACGGTTGATACAAATATCAACGCACATGCATTCAACGACAGCCCTCTCCTCCTCGGAGAGGGTTCACTTTTTTCGTTGACTTTCACAATATTTTGTGATATGATGAGAAAAAGCTTTTCTTTTCAATAAAGAACAGCATGGATATTGGAGGGATGACCGTGACCGATAAAGAACAGAAAAAAGCAGCTAAGGACTTCGCAGAACGTTGGGAAGGCAAAGGCTACGAAAAGGGACAATCACAGCAGTTCTGGATAGATCTATTAGTAAACGTATTCGGAGTTAAGGATATAGCAGGATTTATAAGCTTTGAGGATCAGGTAATGCTTGACCACACAAGCTTTATTGACGGATATATAGATTCAACTCATGTAATGATAGAACAGAAAAGTTTAGGGAAGGATCTGAGAAAAGGCATAAAGCAGTCAGACGGCTCTATGCTGTCTCCGTTCCAACAGGCAAAGAGATACGCTGCGGAGCTGCCGTACTCAAAGCGTCCTCGGTGGATAATAACCTGTAACTTTGCAGAATTCCTTGTATATGACATGGAGAAGCCGAACGGTGAACCTGAGCAGATACTCCTCAAGGACTTGGCAAAGGAATATTACAGGCTCGGCTTCATAGTTGATACAGCCAATGAGAATATAAAGAAGGAAATGGAGATCTCCCTGAAGGCAGGAGAGCTTGTCGGAAAGCTCTATGATGCTATCCTCAGACAGTACGCTGATCCGAACAATGAAGACACACTGAAAAGCCTTAATAAGCTCTGTGTACGTCTTGTATTCTGCCTGTATGCGGAGGATGCAGATATTTTCGGCAAGCATCAGATGTTCCATGACTACATGAAGCGTTTCTCTGCCCGTGATTTCCGCAAGGCTCTGATAGAGCTGTTTCAGATTCTTGATACAAAACC
Source organism: Ruminococcus sp. XPD3002 (assembly GCA_900119535.1). Lineage (GTDB taxonomy): Bacteria > Bacillota > Clostridia > Oscillospirales > Ruminococcaceae > Ruminococcus > Ruminococcus flavefaciens_H. The sequence goes on along the minus strand of FPJT01000033.1, from coordinate 4,123 downwards.
CGAAGACCGTGATCCATATCTCGATGATGATCTGGCAGCGTTCCCATATGTCAACGGAGGTCTTTTTGCAGACGAGCATATAGAGATACCTCGGTTTACTGAGGAAATAATTGATATTCTTCTCCGTAATGCAAGTGAGGATTTCGACTGGTCGGGAATCTCTCCCACTATATTCGGAGCTGTATTTGAGAGTACACTGAATCCTGAGACAAGGCGCAGCGGCGGTATGCACTATACCTCGATAGAGAACATTCATAAGGTCATTGATCCGCTGTTTCTCGATGAGCTTCACAAGGAATTTGAAGGAATAAAGGATAAATACAAGGTTGATAAGACAAAGAAGGCAAAGATAGAGGAATTCAGGGACAAGCTTGCAAGTCTGACCTTCCTTGATCCTGCCTGTGGCAGCGGAAACTTTCTCACTCAGACTTACATAGAGCTGCGCCGACTTGAAAATGAAGCATTGCAGTTCGTTCTTGACGGTCAGATGATGTTTGACATTGATCCGATAAAGGTCAATATTTCTCAGTTTTACGGCATCGAGATAAATGATTTTGCTGTAACGGTTGCAAAAACGGCATTATGGATAGCAGAAGCTCAGATGCTCCAAGAGACAGAAAAGATCGTTGAGCGCACTATTCCTTTCCTTCCGTTGAAGTCCTACGCAAATATTACCGAGGGCAATGCTCTGCGTATTGATTGGGAGAGCATTGTATCAAAGGACAGACTGTCATATATAATGGGTAATCCGCCTTTTGTTGGTGTTAACTATATGTCTGATTCTCAACGTGAAGATATGGATAATATTTGGATTGGCGTTAAAAGAGGAAAGCTTGATTATGTTACTTGTTGGTATGTTAAAGCTGCTGATATAATGAAAAACACAGAGATTAGAACTGCGCTTGTATCAACAAACTCTGTTTCTCAGGGAGAGCAAGTAAGTGTTCTTTGGAAGAAACTATTTGATGAAGGAATTCATATTGATTTCGCCCATAGAACCTTTATCTGGGATAGTGAAGCGAGTTTAAAAGCTCACGTTCATTGTGTGATTATCGGATTTAGTTATGCTCAGAATAATAAGAATAAGTATATATATTCTTCTGGAAGTGTTTCCGAAGCCAAAACAATTAATGGATATCTTCTTAACGCTCCTGTTGTAGTAATTGAAGAACGAAGTAAACCTCTTTGTGATGTTCCTGCAATAGTTAGAGGAAGTCAAGCTACAGATGACGGTTATTATCTGTTCACACCAGAAGAAAAAAACGCATTTGTAGCTAAAGAACCACAGTCTGAAAAATTCTTCAAACGCTTCATGATGGGAAGAGAATTTATAAATAATATTGAACGTTGGTGTTTATGGATTCCGGATATAAGTCCAAAAGAATTAAAGAGTTGTCCAGAAGTGATGAAAAGAGTACAGGCAGTCAAGGAGTTAAGACTTGCAAGCAAGAACAAGCAGACACAACAGGCTGCAAATATTCCTTGGAGGTTCGGACAGTATAGACCTCCAGCAGAGCATTTTATTGCTTTTGCAAAGGTATCTTCAGAGCATCGAAGATACATTCCCTTTGGTTTCTTAAATGATGATATTATTCCCGGAGATAAATTATTTACAATACCTAATGCTACTCTTTATTTACTGGGCGTACTCACTTCCAATGTTCATATGGCATGGATGAGAACAGTATGTGGTAGATTAAAGAGTGATTACAGTTATTCGACTACTATTGTTTATAATAATTTTCCGTGGTGTACGCCTACGGACGAACAAAAGGCAAGGATTGAGCAAACAGCACAGGCTATACTGGATGCAAGAGCGCTCTACCCAGACTGCTCCCTCGCCGATCTCTACGATGAAACAACTATGCCACCTGAGCTGCGAAAGGCTCATCAGGCTAATGATCTGGCTGTCATGGCTGCTTACGCCTTCGATAAGAAGATAACCGAAAGCGAGTGCGTGGCAGAGCTGATGAAGATGTATCAGAAACTGACAGAAAAAAAGTGACCTTTATTTTGATTTGTTCCGGAGGTGTTTGTAATGGATGAAAACAAAAAAATCGCAAGACGTATAAAGAAGGCTAAGCTCACAAAGAATGTGAAGCTCATAAGTAAAATATTGCCCATTATAATAGGTGTAATATGGCTTGTCTTTTCAATTATAATGGTCGTTATGCTATCAGACAAATATACAGATATATATCTTTTCGGACTGCTTTTCGGTAAAGCTGCGTTTATTGCTTTCGCCGGGATCGTTCTTCTTGTTCTTCTCTTCTTTTCCTTCAAAAGTGATGATTCTTCTCAGGCAAGATATATCGTTCTCTTTGTCGGAGTGCTCTGGATAGTATTTGGTATACTGTTTTGCAGCGACGATCTGAAAAATACTTTCACAGAACACAAGAATACAAAACGATATACTATCTCGCTCCCCGACGGAAAAGAAGTCCTCTTTTATGAAGAAACCGCCGAAGATGAGAATACGATCGCATCCATTGAATTCTATAAAAAGGATCTGTTCCTCGTCCGTAAGCTCGGCAGTTTTGGAACTTCTTTTACCGATAACGGCAGTAAGCTCCCCGAATACTCATATAACGAAGAAACAAAAGAGATCACCTTCATTCCACCCGAGGAATTCTATGAAGAATATGATGATCCTGAATCTATAGCCGATTTCTTAACGTTTAGTCTGGATTGATGTTCCTTCGTGATGATGAGTGAAAAAAATTGTATTCAGCTCGTTATCGTTGATATAAGTATCAACGGTGATAAATATATTTTTTAGGAGGATGAAAAAATGAGAATTAATAAAATACTTGCAATGGCAATGGCGATGACTGTTGTTTGTGGAGGAACTGCTCCCTTTGCAGCTGATCTGCCTGAGTTTTCAATAACGGCTGATGCGGCGGACGCTGTTGAAACAGGAAAGCTTGGCGACGATATCACATATACGCTTGACAGCAATGGCACTGTAACTATTAGTGGTACGGGAGATATGTATGATTATGATGGAATAATTACGACTTCGCCTTTAGAGGGAACCGCTGATAAAATAACATCTGTAGTAATCTCTGATGGGATTACAAGTATCGGAAGCGGAACATTCAGTAATTGTACTCTCATTGATTCAATAACTATCCCAAATTCTGTTACAAGAATAAGAGATAATGCGTTTTTTGCTTGTACAAGCCTTGAATCAATTACTATTCCTGATTCTGTTACATGCATCGGAAATGGCGCGTTTATGTATTGTTCATCTCTTGCCTCAATAACTATCCCAAGTTCAGTTACAAGTATAGGTTATTCTACATTTTTTTCTTGTAATTCTCTTGAATCGATTACTATTCCAAATTCTGTTACAAGTATTGGAGTACAAATGTTCGCTGGTTGCTACTCACTTAGCTCAATAACTATTCCAAATTCAGTTACAAGCATTGAGTCAATGGCATTTAGCGATTGTGAATCTCTTGAATCAGTAACTATACCAAATTCTGTTACAAGCATAGGAAGTTGTGCATTTTATAGAACAAAATGGCTTGAAGAGAACACTGATAAAACGCCTCTATTTGCTGTTAATGGTATTCTTATCGACGGAACAAAATGCTCAGGTGATGTAGAAATTCCTGATTCTGTTACAAGTATAGGAGATAATGCGTTTTGCAATTGTAACACCCTTGTCTCAATAACTATTCCTGATTCTGTTACATGTATAGGAGATGGTGCGTTTGCAGGATGCAATTCTCTGAAGTGTTATACTGAAAGAGCAGTCGACAAACACCCAAAAATCTGGTAGAATATAAGTAACAAAACCGGAAAGGGAAAACGACTATGAAGTACAGTAAAGAATTCAAAGAAGAAGCATTAAAGCTCTCGGATGAGATCGGACTGAAAAAGGCTGCTCAGCAGTTAGGTATCCAGTATTACACACTGTCTGATTGGCGTACAAAGCGAAATGCCGCTGCCAAAGCTAAGAAGTATCAGATGACCGACGAAGAGCTTAAGCAGCGTAATCTTGAGCTTGAGCGCGAAAATGCCGAGCTTCGCAAAGCAAATGATATTCTCAAGGACGCACTCGGTTTTTTCGCAAAAGACCGGAAGAAGTAAAGACAAGCGAACGTCACCTGTTCGT
>FPJT01000035.1 GCA_900119535.1 Ruminococcus sp. XPD3002 | reverse complement strand
GTAATCAGGGAGATAATCGAGACAGGAATAGAGAATATTTAAGCAGCACAGAAGCGGAAGTTCAGAATACTTCCGCTTTTTCTTATGGAGAAGCTATCCATAGTGCATTTGAGGAAGTATCTCTCAATCATTCTTTCTCCGATAAGCAGCAGAAATTCCTTGACAGGATAGAAAATTTTGCTGTTCGTAACAATGTGACAGAAAATATAATTAATACAGCCTTTGAAAGAGCTGCCGCTTTCCATACTCATTACATTAACCGTGAATCAGTCAGCAGAAACATATTTGCAAGACGTTTAGGTTCTCTTGAAAGGGAAATCGAGGAAGCTATAAAAAGAAATATAGCTGCACCAGAGCTTCCTATAGATAAGGCGAAAAGGCTTATAAGTGAGTATATCGAACAAGAGTATAACAGTGTAGCAGATTTCTCCGATATAAGTAATATAAATATTGCCTATACATCGGTTGTAGAGATAGATAATGTTCCCCTTAATGATGAGCTTGAATTACAGGTATCTGTTGATCTTGAAAATTTTGCAATTAATTCATATGTTGACGGTGATCTTGTTCATTCTGAAACGTATGATAGCATTGAAGCAATGCTGCCTACACTCAATAATCTTGATTTCAATGAACTTACATCAACAATAGACTATGAGGAAGAAATACAGTCTATCCTTGCAGATAAGCAAGCTGAAAGAGCAATTGACATAAATGAAGCTCTTGCTGATCCGATTGGTAGTCCCGAAGAAAAAGCAGAGCTTCAACATGAACTTGACAGTATGACTGAAAATACAGTTGAGCCTGTTACAGCAGCGCAGCCTTTACCGCCCCTACATATCGAAAAATACGGTCTTACACTTGATTTCAGCGAAATATCAAGCCTTGATATTGAGTGGACAAACACTGAGTACGTAGGCGGCATAGACAGTGACGGTCATGAGAGAAAGGATAATTTCACAGAAAGATACAGTAATATAGCGTTCTATGACGGCGGTTATCCTGATATGCTCATAAGATATGACGGTACTGACGAATATGCAGCCGGGGATTATCCTGTCCCGGTAGCGGATGCAGCTGCGGAGATTGAAGAATACCTCGATAAATCCGTTGATGATAAGAATATAAGCATTATTATTAAGAATAAAGACGGAAGCGAGAACTATATCAATGCTGAAAAGCTGCTTAGTGAGAATGATAACTTGACTGAAACATCTGGTGAATCAATAGAATATGTCGGAACCAATGATATCGAACGTATCGAAAGAGCAAATGCCAAAAAATCGACAACTACTGTCAAAGGCGAAGATCTGAATATAGGTGACAAGGTCCTTTGGGAAGGTAATCCTTACATCATCGAAAGCAAGGGCGGTCTGCTCGGAATGAAGCCGCTGTTTGAAACAAATGTAAGTATTGTAAGTCCGTCCCTTATATGGCAGGAAAAGGATTTTGAAGTATATGAGTTCGCTGCACCGCAGCAAGCACTGGCTTCTGAGTTCACAGAAAAGGAAATGCTCGATGTAATCGGCAATTACAGATATATCAGCACTCCAAAACAGGACGTAGTTGCTCATTTTAATGAGCATAATGATACAGACAGCAGAGCTGACTATCTGAGGTCGATTTATAACGATGATTATTCAGAGCTTATCATAAATGACAACAGATACGGCTATAACGCACAGCCTGACGGACTGTTATTATGGAAAGGCAGCTTCCTTTCAAGTGATGAAAAACAGACTATCAGTTGGGATAAGGTCGCAGAGCTGACAGCACAGCTCATTGATAACGAGGACTTTCTCAGTATCGATGATATTGCTGATACAAATGAAGATATGGATCAGCTTTCACTGTTCGGTGATCTGTCACTCGATAATGAACCAACAGTGCATGATATAGAAGAACAATCAGTTCAGAACGATAATGCACCTATAGTTCATACGGAATCAGAACCAACAGTACAGGTTGAAGCTCCTGCCGCAAAAAAGCCTGTGGGCGATAAAAAGGACTTTGTAATCACCAATGAGAACCTTGGCGAAGGTGGTGCAAAGACAAAATATCGTGCAAATGTGGCTGCTATTAAGACACTGAAAGAGATAGAAGCAGAAAACAGGCTTGCAACGGCTGCGGAACAGCAGATTTTATCGCAGTATGTAGGTTGGGGCGGCTTAAAAAATGCTTTTGAGGATTTCCATGATGATTGGAAGAACGAATATGCAGAGCTGAAGGAGCTGCTCACTCCAGAGGAATATGCAGCAGCGGCGGCTTCTGTACTGAACGCACATTACACTTCTCCTGTCGTAATATCTGCAATGTATGACGCACTGAAAGAAAACGGCTTCACAGGCGGCAGAATATTAGAGCCTGCAATGGGTGTCGGTAACTTCTTCGGCGTTATGCCTACAGATATTCGTGATAATTCTAAGCTTTACGGCGTAGAGCTTGACAGTATATCGGGACGTATAGCACAGCAGCTCTATCAGAGTGCGAATATAAAGATAACAGGCTTTGAAAAGACCGATATTAAGAACGATACGTTTGACCTTGCTGTCGGTAATGTGCCTTTCGGCGGCTATTCTCTCAATGAAGCTGCATATAACAGGTATCATTTCCAGATACATGACCATTTTTTTGCAAAATCACTCGACAAGGTTAAGCCAAACGGTATAGTTGCTTTCATTACTTCCAAAGGTACAATGGACAAGAACAATCCTGCAATAAGAAAGTATATAGCTGAAAGAGCTGAACTTGTTGGAGCTATAAGGCTTCCAAACAATGCTTTCAAAGGCAATGCAGGAACGGAAGTAACGTCGGATATTATATTCTTGCAGAAACGTGAATATCCCATAGAGCTTACACAGGAAAATATGCCGTCATGGATAGACCTCGGTAAAACTGAGGACGGACTGACGGTAAATCAGTATTTTATTGATAATCCTGATATGGTACTCGGTAAGATCGTAGAGGGCAACAAGCTCTATGGTCACGGAGCTGACGATACAATGTGTATCCCTATCGAGGGGGCTTACCTTAAGGAACAGCTTGCAGCAGCTATAAATAATATTCGTTTCAAGGCAACAACTGCGGCAACTGAAATATCAGAGGATATATTCGATGATGATAATGTTGAAATACCGCTGAATGTAAGGAATTTCAGCTATGCAGTAATAGCTGATAATGTTTATTACCGTAATAACAGCGATTTTGAGAAATTTGAAGGGAAGAAGTCGGATATTCCTCGTATTAAGGGCATGATCGAAATTCGTGATTGTCTGAGAGAAGTTATCAGCTGTCAGATAGATAACGGTTCCGATGAACAGCTGCAAGCGTTACAGGAGAAGCTTAACAGCTTGTATGACAGCTATGTAGAGAAATACGGA
>FPJT01000011.1 GCA_900119535.1 Ruminococcus sp. XPD3002 | reverse complement strand
GAATTATCGTAGCCACGAATAACACCACTATATTCAGCTGGAGAGGTGGAATAATAATTTTCAACATTTGAAATAGTACGATCACTATCAAAAAACTCACAGCTAGGGTTTAGTATTGATATAGATTCCAAAGAATTGCAATTAGCAAATGCTCCAGAACAAATTCCTGTGATATTTTGAGGAAGTGTAACATCTATAATACTGTAACATCCGCCAAAAGTTCCTACAGGAATTATTGATATAGAATCTGGAAAAGAAATAGATTTGAGTTTACTGCACAAATAAAACGAACTTGCCCCTAATTCTGTCACAGAATCAGGTATGGTTATTGATTCAAGACTTAAGCAATGAGCAAAGGCTCCGCTACCAATTATTTGTACCGAATCTGGAATATTAATTGACTTAAGGTTAGAACAAGATTCAAACGTTCTCTCAGCTATTATCGTTAACTTGTCAGGCATATCTATAGATTCGAGCTTACTGCAAGTGCTGAACGCATGATCTCCTATTTCCATAACAGAATCAGGTATGGTTATTGATTCAAGACTTAAGCAACGAGCAAAGGCTCCGCTACCAATTATTTGTACCGAATCTGGAATAATAACCGTTTTTATATTTTGACAATTTCTAAACAAATAATTACCTATGTTAGTTATACCATCACTTATAACAACATTTTTTATATTGTTTTTCAGATTTCCTACATCATCATCAAAAGCTGATTTTGTTTGACTAAAATTCTTCATTTTGCCCGTGCCATTAATAGTAAGAGTACCTTCTGAATCAAGTATCCAGGTAATGTCATTTCCTAAAGTCCCTGTTTTATTTTCTGCCGCTACAGTCGTCATTGAAAGTTCAGGCATTTCTGTCGTTAATGGATCTGCTCCTCCACTTATAATCGTCACTGCAAGAACAGCAGCAAGAAATTTACTCATTTTCATTTTTCATCCTCCTTAGAGACAAATTAATAAACATATTATACAGCAGGTAATACTGAAAATCAATGTACACTTGCACATTTCTGCGCCTTGCACAATCAAGAGACTCTGTCACTGTAAAAACTGCACAGGGGAAATATACGTTATGTTTTATCATGTAAAAAAAATACAGCAACCTCAGGAAGCGATTATCACTCTTATGTGATGCGTTTTATTTATCACTTACATTAAAAAATGAAACTGTGCTATAATAGCACAAACCTCCCTGACAAATAGATTGTCGGGGAGGTTTGTTTTTTTATTGAAGGTGGTAGTAAAAGCTATCTTTAAAATTGTGCTATAATAGCACAATTTATTCGTACTTAGCTCTGAGTTCCAGATTCTCTCTTTTCAGTTCATCTATTTCATCCTGTTTTTTCTTAAGAAGTTGAACAAGCTGATCTTGATTCTGCTTTAGAAATTCTTCATCGGCACCGGTAAGATTATTCTCAGCTGTTAATCTTTCAATGTCGGATCTGTTATCTATATCAGTTTCTCTCCCCATAATGTAATCGAGAGAAACGTTGTAAAAATCCGCAAGTTTTATAGCCATCGACATACCAAGTTTTTTTCTACCGTTTTCATAATCGCTTAACTGTGATACACTAACTCCAAGAGCTTCTGACATTTCTTTATGTTTGCAACCTTTTTTCTGCCTAAGCTCTTTAAGGACATTGTTCATACACTTTCACCTCTTAATGTCAAAAAATCCTATTCAATGCTATTCTATCACATATAAGTGTAAAAGTCAATAAGGCATACACTTTTTAGTGAATTTGTTTAATTACACTTTCTTTTAAAAAAACAGATTGTGAACCTAAACAAAATATACACTGAAATCAGTATTTTTTCTTAAACAGTATTGCAAAATTACACTTTTTAGTGTACAATACAAATATACAAATCACTAATATGTCACTCCTTGCGTATTAGTTAGCAGAAAGGATGGTAAGCATGGCAGACTTAAAATACATCACACTATTTCTTGACAGGCAGAAGGAATTCAATATGCTGTCCGATGAACAGGCAGGAAAGCTTATAAAGGGCATTTTTGAATACAGTGCAACAGGGGAAGAACTTAATTCCGACGATCTGACTGTCAATGTACTTTTCAGCGTTATCAAGGCACAACTTGATGAAGTGGCTAACAAGTATGACGAGAAATGCAGGAAGAACAAAGAAATAGCCACTACTCGTGAACGAAAGAAACGTGAAGCCAAAAACACGAACGTTGACGAACGTGCTGACGATGATGTTGATGATCACGAACGTTCACCAGAAAGCACGAACGTACACGAACGTGCTTTTGATACCACGAACGTGAACGAGCGTGATTATTCAAGCACCAGAAGCACCAATACAAAGACTAAGACTAATACAAAAACAAATACAAAGACAAATATTAATGCTGACGCATTAATATACGGCGAATACGCACACGTCACGCTCACTGAAGAAGAATACAATTCTTTGCTCGCTGACTATGGCAAAAAAACAACTACAGACTACATAGAACGTGTTGACGAATACTGTGAACGCACAGGAAAGACTTATAGCAACTGCTATCTTACTATCAGGGAATGGCTCAGAAAAGACGGAATCAAGGCTGATGATACATGGAAGTATGAATTCGTCATTAATCAGTTTCCTGATGTTGTGTAAGGAGGGGAGCTGCCTATGGATGAATATATCTTCTTTGCTGTATTTTGGAGTTGCTTCGCATTTCTTGTGTGGAAACACTATAAGCGCAAACAGAAGCATCTATCACCACGTCAGATCATACAGTATCTTGACAGTATCGATGATCTTTATGAGACGGCACAGAAGTACAGAACTATCGAGAACATGATTATCGATCTCAATAACACTGACGGTCGGCATCTTAAGAACGTAACTATCGATGTGCCAACACTGTATGACGGAAAGGGAAGTAAGTATGACTTTCTGTGCAACGGAAAGAACGTCAGCACCAAGCAGCTGAAAGTCATTGCTGAGAACGAACGTGAGCAACTCCTTATTGACCTGTTCGAGAAGTCAGAGCAGCTGCATAAGCGACACGTTACTGCTGTCACTCTTAGACGTTGGGGAGAGCTTCCGTATGATTCAGACGATGATGAATCAGAGGAAACTGTCACAGAATAACAGGGGAGTTGCCCTCCCCTTGATGTACCTCTCTCCCCTGCCGGGAAGAAAAACGGCAAATGCGTACTGTTACAAGCAAAGCGAAAGCAAAACGAAAGCAAAACGAAAGCAAAGCGAGGGACTTATTATGAAGAAATATTGTAAATTCTGCGGCTCTTACTTGGGTGATACTAAAACTTGTATCGACAACGAAGGCAATGAGATAAACTACTTTAGCATCATCGCAAAGAAGTATTGTGATGAACACGCTAAGTTAGCAAGAGAGCAGAGCAACACTGTTAACTTACACAACTATCGTCAGCGTCAGAAGATGATCAGGAAAGCGGAGAAAACCAAACTGGAATTGATTGAAGAAGAAAACAAGCTGCTTCGTATGAGAAATATGCAGCTAAGGGTTCAAGTATATGGTTCAAAAGATTGACATTCCTTCGATTATGATTTATAATTAAAAAAGCAATTGTGCTATAATAGCACAATTGCATGACTGATGAAAGGCAGGATTAACTAATGAAGAAAATATCTATACTATGTTCGGCATTACTACTCACACTTGCTTCTGTTGGATGCGGTAACTCTGCTGACAGTTCAGCTCCAAGCTCTGATGCTCCCTCTTCAGAAATCGTTGAACCAACAACCAAACCAATAGCATACTATGATCCGTTTCAAAACCTTGAAATTAATATTGAATGTGAAAATCCAGTAACAATAACTGAATCGACCGCTACTTTTCCTCCTTACGCATTTGAAATCAGTTTAGATGCTAAAGCCGTTCCATTTACTAATGCTTTTAATGATTATAACTATAAAACAACACTTGAATCTATAGACTTAAATAGCGTAACTATAAAACTAACTTTAGAAGAAGACACTGTAAAATCAATAGAAAAAGAAGATTTAATATTAGATCCAATCGAAAAAGAATTTGTTATCCCAACAGATGAATTTGAAAAATACTTTTTCAGCGATTCTCAGCTTACTCCTGATCTTACTAATCAACTTATAGATAATGTAAAGAATGATGCAGTAGAATCAGAAAACATCGATATTGAGAAAGAGAGTTTAACTCCTGTAAAATTCTATTACATTAACCACGATTTTCCAATTTATAATCAAGAAGCATACGATCAAAACTCTTTCGGTTCAAAAGGTTCTTTTTCAGAAATTGATTACACCTTTGCTGTTATATTCAAGAATGCAACAGATCAGTACGTTGCATTACTTTCATCCGCCGTACTATCCCAAGATTCTACGGAAGTTAAATCTATATATACTTGGACTTTACCTGATAATGATTCTGGAACAGCTTCTAATATGTGGTTCAGCTCTGAAAATGATGCATACAACAGGATAATATTGTATTACGACAATGATGCATCACGAATAAAGGAAATCCCTATTTCATAAGAAAAATCGCCATACAAAAAACTCCTGAAAAAATTTTCAGGAGTTTTTTTAAATATCAGTTGACAGACTACAATAAATGTGTTATAATAAAAAAGCAATATAAAAAGCACCCCCACAAGGCATAGTCGGTTTGCAGACCAACTACGCCTCGTAATCAGACAGATGACCAAAACATCTGAATGACTTAGTGAGAATGCTATTCGTGTGTTGTATCGTAATAATACATTACATTATAACACTTATAATAGAACTTGTCAAGCCTTTCAGTATTTCGTGTGTTGTCAATCTGAAAGGTTTGACTTTTTTATTGCTATGGTGAACCTTGATAACTGAATATCAAGATTTGAAGCAAGTTTACTTGCTGCTACCTTTACTCTTTTTCAATCCGTAACCACTCGGGAAGAGGATGAGTCGGGGGAACGAGCCACGATGTGAACCTGTTCAGTAAAGCTGAATCAACACTAATGTCTGCAAGGTCAAGGTTTCACGAGCCGTAAGCTGTAAGCAATGCGATAACATGATGTGAAATAGCGTAAATGTTATCGAGAGCAGAGGAGCTGTCAAATCACAATTTTTATTGTAATATAGCAAGTACTCAGAATACATGCTTGTAATCTGAGTAGTTGTTATATTTTAGAGGGTGGGAGATGGGATTCGAACCCACGGTCTTCGGGACCACAATCCGACGCTTTAACCAGCTAAGCTACACCCACCATGTAAATATAAACGAAGCTCTCCATCATATAGTAAATATAAAGGAGAGTTTCGGAATGGCGCGCCTTGCTGGATTCGAACCAGCGGCTTACTGCTTAGAAGGCAGTTACTCTATCCAGCTGAGTTAAAGGCGCATAGACAATTTTAGCAGCCACAAGCTGCTAAATAAAATGGAGCGGGTGATGGGAATCGAACCCACGTAACCAGCTTGGAAGGCTGGAATTCTACCATTGAACTACACCCGCACGGCGTTTCAACAGATAATATTATATCACGGAGGAAAATAAAAGTCAATAGCGGAAGCGAAAAAAAGTCAATCTGCACAAAAAACTCGCGATTATTCGCGAGATGTTTTAACAGAGGTTGAAGGTAAGGAAAAATTAAGGAATAAATCATTCGAATTTTAAGGTTGTAATATATAATAAAATGCAGATATCGGTGTCACAATCCTTACTTTTTTTACGATAGTATATATGTAAGGAATGATCGGACGTAATACTGCATTATCATTACTTTTTTGTAATGTTATGCAAAAAAAATGCAAAACCACTTGACAGCGGAAAGAAATAGTGTTATCATATAACTGTAGCAAGTGTATTGTTCCGATTAGTACACTAATCAACTAACACACTTAAGTCTGAAACAGAACCGTTCGCCGTTACCCTCGGTTAACACAAGCTGTCGGGTTATCCGATGCGATATGTGAACGGCGATCTTTTAAAATCTTCCTTAAAATTGAGAAAAACACTTGACTTTTGTTTGTTAATGTTATATCATAGATAATGTTAAATAATAAAAATTTATCTAAGAGTTGTCTTTTTACGCCTTTTATGACACGTATATTATTAGGACAACTTTTTCTCAGCAATTACATTAAGGTGTGGTCAAATGAAAAACAACAAATCACAGTGCGGACGCAGAGGTGAGCGGATATTCAGCGACTTTTGCATTGCACCGAGCGTTATAGGCGTTATGGTATTTTTCCTGATACCCTTCGGCATCATAATCTATTATTCGCTTATAGATAATCCGATAACCCGTAATTTCACGGGACTCGATAACTACATAAACCTGTTTTCAAACAGTGCTTTCAGAAAAGCAAGTACAAATACGGCGATATTCTCGCTGACCGCTGTACCGCTTTCGCTTGTGCTTTCTCTCGGGCTTGCAATGATACTTGACAGGAATATCCCGGGAAAAAGCGTATTCAGAACCTTCTTCTTAAGTCCGCTTATGGTCCCCACTGCTTCGGTAGTGCTTGTATGGCAGGTATTGTTCCACAATCACGGAACGATAAACCAGATAATAGAGGCATTCGGCGGAAAAGGTCCCGACTGGCTGAAATCAGCTCACGGACAGATAATAATAGTACTGATGTTCCTGTGGAAAAACCTCGGATACAACATGATACTCTTCATGTCGGCACTTGCAGGCATCCCGAAGGACATAATCGAAGTTGCCGAACTTGAAGGCGCAGGAAAGGTATATCAGTTCTTTCATATAAAATTAAGGTACCTCTCCCCTACTATATTATTCGTACTCATTCTTTCGCTCATCAACTCATTCAAGATATTCAGAGAGGTCTATCTGCTTACGGGAGATTATCCCTTTGACAAGCTGTACATGCTTCAGCACTTCATGAACAACACGTTCAACAGTCTCGATTACCAGAAGCTTTCGGCAGCGGCAGTTCTGTTCGCCCTTGTAATGATGGTCATCATCGCTGTACTGATGATAGCCGAGAATATATTCGGAAAGGACGTGGAGAACTGATGGCGCTTTCCCGCAGGCAAAAGACACATACACTGAACATAGCTTTCACGATATTTGCGTGTGCGGCAGCCGTACTTTTCCTTATGCCGACGGTACTGACCATCGCCAATTCCTTTATGACATCATCGGAGATATCCGCTAACTACGGAACGATGTTCGGCAATATGACAGATGATACAAAGGTCTTCATTTCTGATAATGTAAACCTAAAATTCATCCCCGATAAGGTAACTTTCGACCAGTACAAAGCCGTACTTCTGAAAAGTCCCGATTATCTCCTGAAGTTCTGGAATTCGGTGATACTTACCGTACCGATAACGCTTTTCCAGCTGCTTATAGCGATATTCGCATCCTATGGATTTTCAAGATACAACGGCAAAATAAAGAGCATCATATTCTTCGCATACGTTATACTGATGCTCATGCCCTATCAGGTAACCCTCGTTCCGAACTTCCTTGTAGCTGACAAAACGGGACTTCTGAACACGCGGTGGGCGATAATCCTTCCGGGAGTATTCGCTCCCTTCAGTATATTCCTGCTGACAAAGGTAATGAAGCGAATCCCCGTATCCTACATAGAAGCCGCAAAGCTGGACGGCGCAAGCGAATTCCAGATACTTGCAAAGATACACATACCTCTTTGCAAGAGCGCTATCGTTTCGGTAGTCATGCTGGTATTCATCGATTACTGGAACATGGTGGAACAGCCGCTGGTACTCTTACAGGATAAGGATAAGCATCCGCTTTCCGTATTCCTTTCGCAGATAAATTCGGGAGACGTTGGTCTCGCATTTGCCGTAGGCGTTGTATACATGGTGCCTACGATACTGATGTTCCTTTACGGCGAGGATGACCTCGTTGAAGGAATAACCTACTCAGGCGGTATAAAAGGGTAACGCTCGGCGTACCCTGCCAAGGATAAATATGAGACTGTCTGCGGGACGGACATTTTGGTCCGTCTCCGCCGCGGACAGCACGGACTGCAAAGCAGTTCCGTTTACGTAATTTCATCATTAGGAGATGTGGATAATGGCTGAAAACAAAGAAGTCATGAACGAAGAAAAGGTCTATACCCCAAACAGGAAACGAGAGATAATAAAAACCATACTTATTATATTCCTCGCTGCACTGCTGGTGCTGACTTTCTTTTCAAATACAATAATGAACAGATCACTTGCCGAGATATCTACCGAAAGAACTGCTTCGGGCAAGCTTACTGAAAGGATAAGAGGAAACGGTACAGTTGAATCGAATCAGGCTTACGAAGTCAAGGTAGACGGAAACAAGACCATCGATACAATTATGATAAAGACAGGTCAGGAAGTCAAAAAGGACGACGTTCTCTTTACAGTCGGCGGAGGTGACAGCGAAGAGATAAAAACTGCCGAAAAGCAGCTCTCCGAACTGGAACTCGCCTACCAGAAAGCCCTCCTTACACTGCCTGCCGATTACTCCAAGGAGAATCAGGCAATAGCTGATGCCCGTGCGGAACTCAACGCAGCTATCGCAAAGCGTGACAGCTATTCACCCGATCAGGGCAGCGATAATTCTTCTCAGGATACATACAACGCAAACAAGTCGCAGCTCAACTACTACACCAAGCTCCAGACCAAGCTCCAGAACACTATATCGGCTATAGATATGGACGAATACGCTTCTGCCGCACCTGAGTATTCAGGTCAGCTCGTAAAAATGAAGAACGAGCTTGACGAAGCTTCCGCAGCATACAGTGAAGCTTCCACACTTTTCACAACACTTGCAGCAGGCGATGCACCTCAGGAGGAGATAGACTCCGCAAAGGCTGATATGGAAGCAAAGTCCGCTAAGGTCAGCGAGCTCCGTTCCGCTTACAACGACTATAAGTACAGTCTCAGGAACGACCTTGTAAGTCAGCTTACAGATGCTGAAAACAATGTTGATTACTACACAGGTCTTGTGGGCGACGGCATGAGCAGCTCTGTGGATATGCCGATATCATCAGTGAGCGATGCCGTAAGCTACGATCAGCTTGTTGCAGACGTAGAGCAGAAGCAGAGAGCTCTCGAAGGTCTCATCAGTGACCTTAACAAGGCAAAGCGTGAAGGCGATAACGCTTCCGCACTTTCAAACCTCGAACTCGCTGCACAGAAGAAAGAGATCGACCGTGCAAAGGAAGAGCTTGAAAAGCTGAAAAAGAAGAATGATGTTTCAGAGATAAAATCGAAATACAGCGGAGTTGTAAGCTCCATAAACATAAAGCCGGGCGAGACTACCGTACCCGATTCACCTCTTGCGATCATCGATCTTTCCGATGAAGGCTTCACTATGACGATAAACATAGATGCAGAAAAGGCAAAGAAGGTAAAGAAGGGCGCTAAGGCAGAGATACTCAACAACTGGGGCGGCGATGTTGAAGCCGTTGTCAGCGAAATAAAGAACAGCTCACAGGCAGGTTCAAGAGAAAAATCTGTAAAACTCACGATCTCAGGCGATGTTACTTCGGGCGAAGGTCTTGAAATAGCTATTCCCTGCGGAAGCGCATCATACGACGCTATCGTTCCGAGAAGCGCTGTACAGGATGACAACGAGGGCAAATATGTACTCACAGTAAGATCAAAGAGCTCACCTCTCGGAAACCGTTACTACGCAGAAAAGGTCAAGGTAGAGGTACTTGCTTCGGATGATAATTCCTGTGCCGTAAGCGGTTCTATTGCAAACGGCGACTATGTTATAACAGCCGCAAGCAAGCCTGTTGATCCGGGTGATCAGGTCCGCATGAAAGAAAAGTAAGACGGGCGGTGGTCACTTTGAAGCTTAAACTGAAAAAACTGCATGTGATCGTTGCTGCTGCAAACGCTGCGGCCATTGCAGGTTCACTTCTGCTTTCGTGCATCGGCGGTTCACTTGTTAAGAAGCAGGTATATGATACCGCTGCAAGAAAATGGGCGAACGGAAGCAAGGAAAGCTATTCACAGCTCAGCTGCTTTCTTGCCGATGATGCAGGCTTCACCACTGATACCGTAAATGCAGTGCGGAGCAGTATGTTCGAGGCACTGAAAGCCGTATCCATAGTCCCCGAAGGTAATGCAGAGCTGCTTCCCAATGCCTACAGTGCAAGGTATGGAAATGTAAGTCTTTCAAGTGATATAAACGGAAAGTCCGATGCTGAACTGACCGTTGCAGGCGGAAACTTCTTCCTGTTCCGCGGATTCAACCTTGAAAGCGGTTCATACTTCACGGATTCCGACCTTTCGCAGGATACCGTAGTGATAGACAGAAGCCTTGCGTGGTCCCTTTACGGTTCGGCTAATATACAGGGCAAACCCGTATATATCAACGGCAGCAAATTCTACATCTCAGGCGTTATAAGCGATGTAAGCACCAAAGCAGAAAAAAAGACCGCAGGCGATACACGTCATGCATACATATCCTATGAAGGCGTAAAGCTCCTTTCAGGAGGTTCAGCTCCCTCATATCAGGCAGGTTCACCTGATATGCCCCCTTCATCAGACAGCGGAGAGTTCAAGAAGGTAACGTGCTATGAGTGCGTTTCACCCGATCCCGTAAAGAACTACGCTTATAATTCACTTAATAAATTCTTCAAGGGCTCGTACAAAAACAATTACGTCCTTGTAAACAACACCTCGCGCTATAACAAATCGACAAGAGCAAAACAGATACGCAAGCTCTCCGATTACGCAATAAGGAACAATACAGTGACCTTCCCCTACTGGGAAAACGCATCACGCATAATAGAATACAAGACAACCCCACTTTATTTCTGGAGCCGGCTGCTTCTTGCGATACCGATAATGACACTGCTCTGGCTTCTCTTCCTGCTGTGGAAGTTCGTCAACAGCAAGGAAAAAGCGGTCATCTCGGCTATAACAGAAAAGATAAACAACATCATCTACAACGCAGGACAGCGTAAAGAACAAAAGAAAGAAAAAATAAATAATAGTAACGAAAGGAATCAACAGTCATGAATAACACTACAGTAAGAAAAACTATTACAGGTCTTCTTGCACTGAGTACGCTCGTATCATCTGCATCCTGTGCAAACTCAGGCGGAAAAGGCGGCAGCACTGCCGATAAAACATCAGAAAAAACTATCACAAACGCATACAGCGCCGTTGACCTTGGAGTGGGTTCGGAATTCAACATGATAAACTCGATGTGTCTTCTGAACTCAAACGATGATATCCTTCTCTCCGTTTACGGCGAATCAGGTATCGAGCTCAACATAGCAAACAAGGACCTTACAGACATCCGCAAGGTGGATGTGGAATTCGGAAAAGACAGCAACATCAGCGCAACAGCACTTTCTGACGGAACTATAGTTGCAGCAGTTACCAATGTAGATTACGGCGATTTCAAGATGCCTGATTTTGAAGATCCGAATTTCGATCCCGAGACATTCGACTATGAAGCTATGGAAGCTGCCGCAACATACAGCTATTCTGTATATACTATCGGTTCCGACGGAAAAGTCATCACACAGAATCCTATCACAGGTCTTGAAAAGTATGCAGAAGAAACAGAAGAAGACGGCATGTCGCAGGGAATATACTTCAGCGAGATGTATCCTTGCGGAAGCACCGATAAGGTTATTATCGGAATAAACGGAAGCACAAATACCATTTACACAGTCCTCGGAACTGACGGAAAGATACAGCAAGAAATAGAAACAGGCGAAGATACATGGTTCTATAACGGCTGCCTTGATGCAGAAGGTAATCTTGCATTCGCAACATGGGATGAAAGCAGCCTTAAGATAAAGCATATCGACTGCAATGAATTCAAAATGTCCGATGACGTTATCGACCTTAAGGATACTGAGATCACAGGTACAAACGCAATGCTCACAGGTGACGGCGACTATACCGTATACGCAGCAACAGGTACAGGACTTTACGGAGTTAAGTCCGACGGCACCGCAGAAGAAGTTATCAACTGGGTGGATTCAGACCTTAACGGAGAATTTGTCCGCTCTGTACTCAAACTCAGCAACGGCGACTTCCTCATGTATTACTATAACTGGTCCACTGACGAAAAAGGATTCTACAGCCTTACACGCCGCGATCCTTCCGAGCTTTCATCAGTAAAGGTAATAACTATCGCTACTATGGGTTCAGATCCGCTTACTTCCACAGCTATCACAAACTTCAACAAGAGCAATACAGAATACCGCTTCAAGCTTATCGACTACAGCAAGTATGACCAGTGGGACGAAGAGACTGAGAAGATGACAAGCTCCGCTGAAAATCAGCTGAAAATGGATATCGTTGCAGGCAAAGGTCCTGATATGATAATGTCATACAGTCCTGCTATTGTAAATACACTTGCTTCAAAGGGCGCATTCGTTGACCTTTATGATTACCTTGCAAAGGATGACACCCTCAAAAAGGATGACATCGTACCTACCGTCCTGAACGTATGCGAAACTGACGGAAAGCTCTATACTCTCTGCAACAGCTTCGGTGTAACTACTCTTGCAGCAAAGACCAAGTTCGCAGACAAAGAGAACTGGACATTTGACGATTTCCTTGAAACATTTGAAAAGATGCCAAAGGATATGAGCCTCTTCGCAGAAGCAAACGGCCGCGAAAATATATTCAACTATCTCCTCGCAGGACTTGATCTCTTTGATCCTAAAACAAACAAGTGCACTATAGATACACCCGAATTTGTAAAGCTCCTTGAATTCTGCAACCAATTCGAGGACGAAGAGGAATTCGACTGGGAAAACGCTTCACCTGAAGAAATGGATAAATACTGGAACGAAAGAGAAGCTGCATGCAGAAACGACAAGGCACTTCTTTACGATCTTTACCTTACCGAGCCAAGAAGCTATGCTCAGGCTGAACAGGGCTATCTCGGCGATGATATGACTCTTGTCGGCTTCCCATCCACAAACGGAAGCGGTGCCAAAGTCATTGCAAACAACTTTTTCGCGATCCTCAGCACTTCGGAATATAAGGATATGTGCTGGGATCTTATAAAGACAACTTTCTCTGAAGAGAACCAGTCAAGCCAGAATATGTACCTTCTCCCTGCACTCAAATCTGCTTTCGACAAGCGTCTGGACGATTCTATGAAAAAGCCGAGCTACAAAGACGAAAACGGCAAGGACGTAGAATATGACGATAAGGTATATATCGGCGATAAGGAGTTCGACATAAAGCCTCTTACACAGGAAGAGCGCGACTATCTCTATGACTATATCTCAAATGCAAGCGCAGCGTACATCGGCAATCTTTCATCCGATATGATCTCTATCATACAGGAAGAGATAGAAGCCTACTTCAATGGCGAACGCTCCGCAGAAGAAACTGCAAAACTCATCCAGAACCGTGTCGAGATCATGATGAGTGAGCAGTCCTGATAAACGCTATCTACAATTTTATATACTCCACCTCCTTATGAGCATAACGGCTTCCCTTTTTCCTCGGGAAGCCGCTGTGCTTTACATAAAAAAATATTTACACTCCCCTCTGTAGATTATCCTATCGGACTTTTACACGTATTTATTGAGGGAAACCCTTTTGAAAAAGGGTTCCTCTGACGGAGGCGGTCCCCTCTGTCACTGCGTGACATCTCCCCGCACTGCGGGGAGTCACCCTCAAACTCCCTTCCTAAAACTTTCGCCTTAAATTTTCAGCCTGATATATCCCTTACAAAAATATTTGCTGTTTATTTTATATATCAGCAAAGGGATATATCAGGCTGAAAATTTGGAGCAAAAAGTCTTTGGAAAGGGGGTGCGGGGGAAGAACCTTTCCTCAGAAAGGTTTGCCCCCGATAAGTGCATATAAGACTTCGATAGGATAATCTACAGAGGGGAGTGCATTTTTATTTATGCATAGATATCAGCTTTGAACAGCATATCGTCTCCGCTGTGTTCCTTTTTATCGTTCCATTTGATATCGCTGCCGCTCATTTCAAACTCTGCGCTTCCGTCGGTATACTCGACTGTCTTCTCAGGCTCAGAACCTGCGTCCTTATATTCAACGAAAGTCTTGGTGCCCTTGCCGCTGCATACGAGCTTTCCGTTTTCGAGAACAAGCGGATAATCCCACTCGGCATGAGCTGAAGCGCTTGCGCCCCACTTTATAACAGCATGGAACTCTGTATCTGTTTCCTGAGTTATCTCCAGATTAGCTCTGTCGCACATCCAGCTTCCGCAGAATTCCTCTCCGGGACCGCGTCCGTCATCTGCAAGACCGCCTTCGCCGTAGAGTCTTACGTAGTGTACGGTATTTTCGCCCTGAAGGTAAATATCGTTCTTCTGCTCACTTCCGTCATCATCAAATGTCATATACTTCTCGCCCGAATCGAGATACATAACAAAGTAATATCCCGGGATCTCCTTACTGTATTCCCTGATGATATATCCGCTTGCTTCCTTGATGCCTATTGCGTAGTAAGCCTCGAATTTACCGTCATTGGATATATGCAAGCTTGCAGCAGAAGCATCGCCGTCTATATACCAGTAGCCTGCAATACCGCTGAGGTCCTGCGGTTCACGGCTCGGCTCCTGAAAATCGTCCTCCGAAGGTTCCGTCGATTCAGTCTCGGTTTCTTTTGTTCCGTCCGCCTCTTCGGTAGTTGCTTCCTCGGTTTTTTCCTCAGCAGGAGCAGTTGTCTCTGCTTCAGTTTCATCCGATGCCGCTTCTGTAGTCTCAGAACTGCTGACATTGGAATTTGCTGACGCTGACGATGGTTTATCACGTCCGCAGCCTGTCATTGAAGCTGCCATAGCGAGTATGAGTGCGGGAATAAGGTATTTTTTCATATTAAGTCTCCTCTTTTTATTATTCACTAAGAATAATATTATTGTCATTAAAACAGGGAATCCAAAAACGATCGTGCAGACAGTTTTTGGATCCCTTTGTTTTAGCATTGTTAAGCGGCTTTATTCGGCAAATTTGTTGTCCTTATAGCCGTTTCCGTCAAGCCATCTGGTGTCTGACATTGTCTGTGTAAAGTCTGCCTGAACAGGAGCAGTATCATTTACTGCCGCTGTTTTTGTAACAGCATCGGGAGTATATCTCCATGACCAGTCGGTCTGGATAACATCATAGTTACCGATAGGAAGGTTTTTGATAGTTTTGCTTCCGTTGCCGTTTATGCATATTTTCATCTCAATGTGACTGTTATGCGGATCCTTGCCTCTGATAATATATTCGAATGACTGAGACGTATCGTCACATCCGTCGGTAGTTACGGTAAGATCGCCGCGTTTGAAGTCATAGAGAGCGTAGTATGAAACGTCATCGTTTGAACCGAGCGGTCTGAATTCGTTCTTAGCGGTTCCGCTCAGCAGGGAATCGTTGACCTTCTGAGTGCAAGCCTCATCGTTATACCAGCCAACAAACCGGTAAAGGTCTGTTGAAGTCTCAGCTCTGACAGTCGTAGGTCTTTCGCCGACGTATCTTATCTGCTGATTGTAAGAGAGAAGGCTGATCTCGTTCGGATCTGCGATAGTTCTTGAATTGCCGTCGGGTATCACTCCATAGAACCTGAACATCATCTGTTCGAGTCTTGTATAGATGAATTCCATTTTGTTTTTGGTAAAGCTATCGTCGTCTGCAACGATAATGCTCTTGGAATTTGCACCTGTGATATTGAAACCGTTAAGTTCCTTTGCGGACGAAGTGTAGGTATCATTGTATTTCCGGTCTTCATCTATCCTGTAGAATGATCTGTAGTAGCGAACTCCGCCGTACTCAACAGGATCTTCGCCTGTAAGACCGCTGTACTCTGCAAGCATAGCCTCATTCCAGAGTTTAAGAGCCTCCTCGTTCATATTCGAGGACTTATATGTTATCTTTACCGGATAATACTTCTTAAGATAATGGATGTGAAGTTCTTTGCCTGTACAGTCGCCGTCGAGAGTCAGGCTTACGGATGAAGCGCCGTTAACCTTATGCGGTTCGCCCTCTGTGCTGTACTCAACATCGTCTGTTTTTGTATAGATTATCTCGTGGTAATTATCGGCTTCATATCCGCTGTAGGTATTTACAGTTATATCCTTTGTGCTTCCGCGCTGACTTATGGAATCTATATAGCCTGCTTCCTTGAAGTGGTATGTAACGCCGTCTATCTCCTGAGTATACTTGCCGTTATCGTCCTCAATGAGGTACTTTACGTGGTAAGGAACATTGACCGTATCCTCGGTATAATAGAAGATTATAACGTTATTTTCTGCTTCTTCCGCAGGATCGTCCGAAACAGTCACGATAAGTGACTGGTAGTAGTTTTCGGGAACATAATCGTTTATAGGTATGTATTTTTCCGTAACTACAGAATAGATATTGTCGCTTACTATCTTGTCTTCAAGAAGCGGTCTGTCAGTACCCTTTTCAAGGTATCTGACCGTATACGGAACACTGTCGCGGTGTACATAGTAGAATGACTTTTCGTTCTGCTCGGGATCACCGCTCATGAGTATTGAAGTACTGCTTCTGTCGGGGAAATAATTCGTCTTGAATCCCTCATTCAGTTCATCATCTACCTTAGCCTTGAAGGTCCTTGTAAGACCGACAAAGGAGTAACCAGTAGTATCATCCGCAACCTTTACGGATTCGTTGTTCTTCACAACATAGTGAACTCCGAAAGCCGAAGGAACAGTGGAAGACCACTTCATAAAGAGGTCCATATTGCCCGAAACTGTCATAGTTGCAGGATCGAAAGCGTGAAGCTTGTTATTGCTGTCGTAGTAATACCAGCCAGCCTTTGCCGCATTGTATTCACCTGTAGCGCTTGTTATAACAGGCGGAACAAGGTTTTGCTCTGCTTCCGAAGGATTGATGAATGTACCATAGTCTACGGGTTCCGAGTGTTTAAATGGGTTGCCGTTCCGATAATCGCTTTCATCGTTATAGAAATTGATAGTAAAGGTCTTGGGCTTCCAGTAGGCATACACTGTAATATCGTTATCGGGCATAGTTTCCGACCAGTCGAAAAGCTCGTCATAGGTATCGGTGGTATACCAGCCTGCAAACTCGTAAGCATCCTCCTTAAGATCAGAAGGATATGGCGGTGTATCGGGAGTGAACTCGCTTAGTGCCTGACCATACTTTACAGCAGATGTATCCTTGCCTGTATCGTAATAGCTGTTGTAATTATAGTATCTGATAGAGTGGACATTTCGCATGTAATGGAATTCGGTAGTCCATACGCCGTCAACAGGATCCTGATACTGACCTGTCTCTGTAACGTTTGAACGTGCGTGTCCGCCCTGCTCTGACGGGATTATAGTAAAGCCCTTATAAACGAACGGATCTATTCTTGTATTTAAATTGTGAGCAGCTGTAAGATCCAGTGTACGGTCCAGCAGATAGTTTACACCGTTATAGCTTACAGCATTTGGATCATTCTCATCCAGCACCTCGTAATAGATATTAAAGCGGTGATCAGTCACATTATCATCTGCTTTTCCCCACCACGCCCAGAGGAGCTGAGCAACGCTCTCGCTGTTTTCGGGATCATATACATATGAAGGATCGACTATCATCTCAGATGACATATAAGGATATGCTCCTACAATGTTAGCATGAGTAGAATGACGTCTTCTGTATTCCGTACCGTCCTGAGTACTCCATGAACCGAAGGAATAATTTCCCGAAGTTCCTATAACGTCAGCAGGCCACATATCCTCGATATTTGCATCATATTCCGCAACCAGTTCGAGATATTCATATTCCTCGTTATTGTAAATATACGAACCTCTGGTTATACCTGATGAAGTGTCCACTTCAGGCATATAAGGCAGAACATAGTTCATACTCGCATCACCCGGGAAGTGACCGCTTCCGGTACTGTTTGCAGCTTTGATAATGCTGTATATAGTTGTGGTCACAGCATCTTCTGCGTCATATATCTGCCATCTGTTCGGATTGTTATTTCCACCTTCTATAGGAGGATTACTTGGATACACCTGTATTCTTTCACCCGCATTACTTTTATCATTCAAATAAAACTGTTTATTTGCATAGGTGGTATAAATAAGAAATTCATTTGAAGAATCACCATATGGTGCAATTTTGAACAGAGTCGGTGTATCCGACATAACAACAGCATTACCTGCATTTGTATTAGTAATATTAACGGACAGGTATTGACCGTCGGAATACTGTATGTAATAACCGTCCTCAGCAGGAACAAATGTCCATAGATAATCGAATTTCACTTCGCTGAAATTCTTTAGCGCACGCATATTATCATTCGCTTTTTGATTTGTAAGAACCTTTGATCTTCCACGGTTCGTATTGACAAGTGCATATTGATGACCGTCTGTAATGCTCTCTACGGGATCACCTTCTGTAACAGAAGTTGAAGATGTATGCTTCAGATAAACGAACCTCAGCTTATACTTGTTTCTGGAATAATAGAATCTTATTATAGTTGAACCATCGCCCTTTACAGTTATCTCGGAAGGGTTATCGGCTTTTGTAGCAGCCTCGTCGAAGGTGAAATAACCGAAATCATTGAGCTCGGTGTTATCCTTGTTTGCGGCTATGATCTCGTCGATAGTAAAGACTGTATCGGGATCGGCTGTAAGAGTTTTAACTCCCCAGTAGCTGTAGGAAGTTTCTCCGCCGTCATCTATATCCGCATTCTTATAGATTATCGTATAAGGAACAGGTTCATTTTTTCTCCAGACTGCATAATAGGTCTTATCCTCAGTGACAGTCGGAGCAAGTCCCGTAACAGGAGCATTTCCCTCACTGTCAGGCTGCTGATCGGACCAGCCGAGGAAAGTATAGCCTGCTCTTACGGGCGCCTGATTCACGTAGAGAGTCGATTCATAAGGAGCATATATCGGATCAACTCCGTAGCCGCCGTTTCCGAGCTCGAACTTAACAAGGTAATTGTTCCTGTCGTAGAAGCACTCAAACTCGGTAGAACCGTCCGCTGCAATGACCTCGGGAACGTGGTACATAAGGGTAAATCCCTCGAAAGCCTCGGCGAGAGTCTTTCCGTCCAGCTCCTCTATAGGCTGATCGTCCTCGAATTCTATGGGTTCCGTACCTGTTATGCCCTTTCCGTTGATGATAACGGCAGTATCATAGCCGTTAAGATCAGGTGTCTGTTTATTCAGCCTGATAACGTACTGAACTTCGGAAGGAAAATAGAATATATCAGTAACACTGTCCTCCGTAAATTCAACAGATACGCTCTCAAGGGGGTTCCTGTCTATATCGCAAGGCGTAAATCCCGGAACTACGGGATTTCTTTCCGCCATTTCAGCCGAACCCTTCGGCATATGTGCAACGAATGAAGGGAATGGTGAAGAGCCCTTGAAGCCCTCTGCATTCTCATCGTAATAGTAGTAATTTATGGTTGCCGTTACCATATCATCGGCAGTTTCTGCATAAATACCTCCTGCGAAGAGGCATGCTGCCACGATGAATATGAAACCTGCGGCAAGCAGTAAAGTTTTTTTCATATTTTTAGTCATGGCTGACCTCCCTCTGCAAGCTGATCGGGCTGAACGCCCCATGCGCTCAGAACAGCCGAAGCGGAATCATCGTCCGTATTTCCCACAGCCTGTATGGTCTCTGAGATGACCTCTACATGCATGGTATAGCCTACAGGCGCGGAAGACAGCTGTTCAAGAGCCTGCTGAGCTCCGATAAGGGGAGCGGTATGACTTCCGCTCTCAACTTTTTCAGTGTAGTAGAAGAAACCGTCCGAAGCCTTTACCCATTTATCGGTATCGTATTCAAGGGCATAGTCCGTTCCGGGAACAGGCTGAGAGCCGTAAACGATACCGTCGGCGTTCTGCCATGTTACAACGAGTTCAGCGCGGACATATACGGGATAGCCTTCATCTGCCGCAATGACAGCGAGATTATTCTTGACGAAGTGACCGCTTCCGTTTTTCTCTACATTATCGCTGATGGAAGGCTCTCCGTATTCAGCGGTGGAAAAAGTGTTTTCCACGGCTTCGGAGCCTTTGCGGTATTTTGCGTATGCAGTGGTAAGGGCAGCCGTAAGGAGCAGAGAAGCCGTAACAGCAAATATCACTATATTCTTTTTGTTTAAAAGCTCAGCTCTCATACGCTCCCCTCCTTTCCGCATATCAGTCTGTCTGTATCAGATAAGCATAGAATACCATGCTGAAGCTGCCCGAATTCTTTGTCTTATTGCTCTTATCCCTGAAATTCTCGCTTACGGCAAGCTCATCATCCTTGATGATATGTTCGATAAGAGTCTCGGTATGTGCAGGCAGCACATTTTTGTATTTATATATCCTTCCTCCGTGCATCGGAGCGATATCGTCGGACAGAGTCCAGTCGCTGCTGATACTGTAAGTTATCTCATCGGGAAGCCCGTCATCATTGACCTCGATATAGACAACGCCTGAAGCATCGCTGTTTCCGTCTATTGTAACAAAGGGATCCTTCGGGAGCTTTGTTCCCGGAACAACGATACTGTATTCGTTGCTGCTGACAGCTTTGGAAGTATCAAGCGAATAGACGCCGTTATCGTAAACTACTTTATGCTCTTTCACGGCTATCTCAGAGAAAGCCGCTGCACGAACTGCATCAGAGCGGTTATCCGAAACGATGAACTTTGCAAAAAGTCCGCTCACCCACCAAACCGATATCATAGTGAGTATGAAGAGGACAGCCGCTGCTCTGAGCAGATTATTATATGAGAGAAAGCCGTTTTTTCTGTTGGATCTGTTCACAGCGTTTCCTCCTTTATTATAAGATACCGTCGCTCATCGGACTCGGACGGCGTATCATTCCTCTTTAAGTTTTCTTATCTCTTCCTTTATTTTTTCCTGCTGAGCCAGTGCTTTTTTTCTTTCCGAAAGATAAGGTATCTCAAACAGCAGCACAGCAGCCGCTATCATCAGAAAGAACCCCGCAGGTGTCTTTATAAATCTTACAACAGCTCCTGCCGAACTGATACGAGCGGTCATTCTGCCCTTTATCATTTCCTTCCTTACGGGAGGATCGGGGACATTATTGGCATCGCCCTTTGTAGTATAGCTGTTGTCATCAGAGTCTATGATGCGGTGTATGACGAGACCGTTCCCGTCCTGATATACCACCACATCGCCTTTATTGTATGTATCGGCAGCCCTTACTATAACGAGGTCATCCACGCTTAGTTCGGGTTCCATACTGCCCGAAAGCACAACTGCTACACCTGTTCCGAAAGGCATCGGCATAGCGTTGCCTACAAGAGTCTCTGCGTTCCATATATAGAGTCTGTGACCTATGATAAGGCTTATAAAAGCAAGTATCAGGATACGCAGGATGCTGAATTTACGTTTCAAGTTTCAGTTTCCTCATCTTTTCTGTTTTTGGGACGCATTACGAACATGGCTATAAGCGCAGCCGTAAGTATCACAGGTATCATGCCGAGAGCAACACCTGTTTTCGGTGAAGCCACAGGTGAATACGGAGCTTCAAGTCCGTGCTCCTCCTGCTTTTCCGCAGGAGCTTCGGCAGCTTCTTCATCGTATGAAGCATAGGTGTTGATGCGTATGGTAAGAGCAAGATCGTCATCAACAGCCATATTGCCGAGCATTGTATCATAGTCATCGTTGTCCCACTCAAAGGGCCACTCCCATTTAAGGGTATAAACTGCGAATCTGCCAGCACTTAGCTGTGAATGTTCCGCAACGCTGTTAAGCGAATCGACCTTTGTAAGAGTGTCGCTGCTTCCGAGGATATACCTGTCTGTATGATCGTGAACGTTCACCTTTACGGGAAGTTCGAGGTCGGTACCCGTTACCTTTGCGGACATTGTCATGTCATATGCAAGAGGTACATCGCCCGTATTTTCAAGAGTGAACACATATTCTTCCGAAGTTCCGGGAGCTATGAGCTTATCGCCGTTCTCACTCTTTACGGTCATACCGTTCTCGCTGCTGTAGGTAAGGCGGAATATCTCCAGATCGGTATCCGATACCCACACCTTATCCTTGTCATATGTCCTGAATCCCGGAGATGCAAGCTGTACCACATTCGGAACATCATGCGCCGAAAGCTGTGAGGCACTGTCTCCGCCCGCAAGCTCCTGACGGGTTGATTCCGTAACTGTAGTAAGGTCTCTCGACTCCGTAAGCGGTATGACATTTCTGAATCCTTCGGGAGCATAAGCGGAAAGACGTGAGAAAAGGAGTGCAAACGAAGCAATATCACAGATTATCACCAATACCGCAGCAATGCCGAGAAATGATATCCTGTTATCCAATCTCTGTTTCAAATGTCTCCCCTCCTCTGCTCCGCAATGCGGAAAGAATGTATATATCGCACTTGCGGCAGTCCGACGAAGACAACAATGTCGGATCGGGCTGCCGCAAACATGTAGGCTGAGTACAGTCTCCGCTAAGCGAAGACCGTACCGCCCCACATTAATTATTCATTTTTTTATGGACTGTAAACCTGTTATCAGTCGACCTGAGTTACGCTGAGAGTGATCTTAACGCCTGTATTGAGGTTATAGTCTGTACCTGCTGTAAGGGTTGCCGCAGGTGTAAGTGTAGTACCTGCTGCAAGGTCACCCAGGAGAGTATCCTGCTTGTCGTGACCTGTATCTGTTGCTGCTGCACCGTACTCCCACTCCCATGTGAGCTTAAGTGTACCGATAGCAGCTGAGAGATCTGTATTTGCAGGATATGTAAGAGTTGTCAGACCGTTGAGGTAGTCTGTAACTTCCTTGAGTGTACCTGTCTTGCTGATACCTGCTGTACCTGTTGAAGTAAGAGTATACTGTACAGGATAATAGTCAGCAGCGTTATCGAATGTATCAGTCGAATTTCCTGTTGTCATATCAGGAAGGCCTGTCTTTGCCTTAAGGTAGATATCCTTAGCGGTCTGGTCAAAAGCAGCGCCTGCATCATCCTTAACGTCGAATGCGAGCTTTACAGCGACTTCAGGTGTGCCTGTAACTGTAAATGTAAGACCGTCTGTATTCTTTGTTCCGGGTGCTACAACATGGTCTGTACCGTCAACGCCGTTGCCGCTTGCATATGCTGCAGAAACAACAGAAAGTGATGCTGCATCAGCCTTGTTATCAGCGCTTACACCAGGTGTATTTGCAGTAGTCTTGTATGTATCGGAGAAAAGGTCTCCGTCTGCGGTAACAACTACTCCGAACTTTGCAACACGTGCTGTATCAGAGCCGCTGTCTTCTGTAACATACTTTGCATATGTTCCGCTTACTATGCTGGTGGATAATAATGTAGCTATAAGCATTCCACCTGCTGCTCTCATTGCCTTGTTTTTTCTCATAATTCATACCCCTTTCATATGGTTTTCGGTTTAAATGTTTTCTATTCTCCCTCTCGGAATAGCTTATGGTGGATAACGTATGGACCGTGAACAGTTTTCTTGTTTATTCTGTTCCGTCGGTTTTGTCTTTTTTCTGCGCCCTCAGCTCCTCGAGCTCTTTAAGGAGTGCAGCTGTATCCTGTTGATTCTGCTGTTCATGTTTCCTGCGGCGTATAAGGTCAAATCCCACAAGAAGTATAAGCGGGATTATGACACAGACTATGAGTCCTGCCGTTGTCTGCATGAACATAGCCGCATTGCCTGCGCCTGGGATACGTATTTTATATATACCTACGAGTTTATCCTCAGAGACTGCTTTTTTATCCTCTGTGTTATTCGCGTCACCCTTGGTCCTGAAGGAGAGAACTCCGTTCTCGGTCTCTACGGCTGTAACACGGTGTGTCAGTATGCTGCTGCCGTTTCCGTCGGGATCAAAGAAAGCGATTATATCACCTGTTTTAACGTCTCCACCGTCAATCTGCCTGACGATTATAAGATCGCCGCCGTTTATTTCAGGTTCCATGGACTTGGTGAGAACTATCAGCGGACAATATCCGCCAAGCTTCGGGACCTCGTCCTTATTGGTATAGCTTTTGACGATAAGAGTAATATTGATAACCAGTATCGGTATAAGTATTATACATATCAAAGCGCCGATCAACGTAAGTACTTTATGAGATACAGAAGAATCTTTTTCTTTCCTCTGAGCCATTGGGGAAATTCACTCTCCTTTGAATCATACCTTACAGTTTTTACGCTGCTGTATCATCGGCTGAAAATACATGATATATTTTTTTATTATTATACCATTTTTTAATGAAAATTTCACTTCTCATTTTACACAAACTTTATATATGCAAAATGTCAAATAGTGATAAAAAAGATTAATCATTAGTATAATGAACTTATTTTTATCCAATCCGTAATTTTTTGTTTCACCTTTTCATCACATTGAACAGTCCCGTTTATCCTCTTTAAGCCGCAGATCTCAAACAGAGTGTAACCCAGGTATATCCGCATTTTCTCCAGAATTTTCACATCAATATTTCCTTGCGTTTTATTTAGCTAACTAATTGATAGTAGTATCAAAAATATAACAAAAGGTATATTACAACCATCAGGTCTATATGTAACCATTATGCATAAACTTCACCATAACAATTTTGGCAATTATCCTGCTGACGAAATAATAGTCCTTATTATAAAAAACAAACCTCCCAGCAATGAACTGAGAGGCCTTTAGCTATAAAAAAGTACCTCTGCATAGCAAAGGTACTTTGATAATCGATAATAAACTTATCTCTTTGAGAACTGAGGAGCACGACGAGCAGCCTTGAGACCGTACTTCTTTCTCTCCTTCATACGTGGGTCACGAGTGAGGAATCCAGCCTTCTTGAGGGTTGGACGGAGCTCAGCATCGAACTCGAGGAGAGCACGTGAAAGACCGTGTCTGATAGCGCCAGCCTGACCTGTAACGCCGCCGCCAGCAACAGTACAAACGATATCGAACTTATCGAGGTTGTCTGTAAGAGCGAGAGGCTGACGAACGATGAGCTTAAGAGTCTCGAGACCGAAATAGTCATCGATACCTCTGCCGTTTATAGTAACATTGCCTGAACCTGGGTAGATTCTAACTCTTGCAACGGAGTGCTTTCTTCTACCTGTTCCGTAGTAGTATTTAACCTTTGATTCGTACATTTGAAAAGCCCTCCTTTATTAATACTCGTAAGCAACAGGCTTCTGAGCTTCCTGCTTATGGTTAGCGTCCTTATAAGTTCTGAGTCTCTTGAGCTGAGCTCTGCCGAGGCTGTTGTTAGGGAGCATACCGTTGATAGCGATAGCCATAGCTCTGTCAGCCTGATCAGCCATCATGTCCTTGTAAGAAATGGACTTGAGACCGCCGATCCAGCCTGTGTGCCAGTAGTACTTCTTCTGCTCGAGCTTTCTGCCTGTGAGAATAGCCTGAGCGCAGTTGATAACGATAACATGATCGCCGCAGTCTACGTTAGGAGTGTAGGTGGGCTTATGCTTACCTCTGAGAATGTGAGCTGCCTTAGCTGCAACGCGGCCGAGAGGCTGACCTGCAGCGTCAAGGATATACCATGTGCGGCTTACTTCAGCGGGTTTAGCCAGTGTAGTTGACATAATAATTTCCTCCGTTAGAATTATTTTCGTCAGGTACGGAGTTTTCCGAATTCCCGACAGTGCAAGAATTATTATAAACGAAAAGGAGGGATTTGTCAATAGGTTTTTCGGATTTTTTTCAAAGTATATCGTATTTTCTCATGATTTCTCTCTTGTTTTCTCGTTTTCTCTCGTGTTCTCGTGTTTGATTTCGAGAAATTCGGGTAGAAAAAGAGGATCGCTTTCTGCGGAATTATGTGCAGAATAACGGTGTTTACGTGTAAAAAGCGTGCAGTTCAGCTGTATCTCAGTTGTTCCGTGAACTTTCTAACGCATACAGTTGTAAATAATAAAGGCTCCCGATGAACGGGAGCCCTTTCGTATGTACAAAAAATTTATTATTATGTAAACTGGCAGTCAACAAGTCTCTGATAGCCATTAAGGTAGTTAGTGATCAGACTGTAGTCTGTACCGTTAACCTGTCCGTCGCCGTTAATATCAGCAGCATAGTAGGACTGCATCTTTCCGCCAAGGCTCTTGTGAACAGTTGGAAGAGCAATTCCCTGGTATACGTATCTGTAGATCCACTGACGGTCAGCTGAATTTACTACGCCGTCAAGATTGATGTCACCGATGCGTACAGTCATTGCCTTTACGCACAGATCACTCTTGAGAACATCCTTGTCAGCGTCCTCGTAAGCCTTAGACTCGTACTGAGAATACTCAGATACACTCATAAGCTGATTATTAGCATTGCGTATTCTGTAAGAATATTCAATTGAAGATCCGCTGTTCTCATTGTATTCATTGCCAATAGCCCAAGCGAGGTCATGTTCCTTATTATCCTTAGCCTCTGTTACTATCTGGCAGATCATACCGCTCTGCTTAGTTTTATTGGTTCTTCTTGTAGTCATAATGCCGAGTTCACCGTACTGTGTACCGCTTCCGTAAGGCTTAGCCCAGCTAAAGTTATTGAGGCAGCCATATGTGCGGACAGGTCCAACGATACCTGGTCCCTTTACAGGGCAGTAATGGTATGTATAGAAGCAGATTTCGAGTGAATCAAGCGCATTGCTTGTGTCATTAGCTGCGTCATAATAGAAATAAGTTCTGAATGTTGAATGCTTGTTGGATTCTGCTGCATTTACATTGAGAGTTGTTGACATTGCTGAAACAGCGCAGAGAGCTGCTGCTGCGATAGATGCTGCGATTTTTTTAAAATTCTTGTTCATTTTGATCATTATCCTTTATAGTATTTTCTGAGTTGTCGACATCTCTGTTATTAATTATAACACGTTACAAGAAATATTTTTCGTTTGTTGCATATAGTTAACTTTGACTTATGTATAAAAATTTCGTGTATTTAGTTATATATCATTGTTACATCTGTACATATCAAAGAAATTAATTATACTATATAATTCAGCATAAACAGAAATGTCTGTGATTGAAAGTCCACGCACCGGCTCAAACAGGGTAAAATTTGTCGTTGAATACCGATATTTCGGTGATTATACCGTTTCGTCCGCCCGTTATGGCTACGGAACCCACAGGCTTCTGCACGATGCTGTCAAAGGTCACATTATCGCCGATATCCTCGCCGTTGTAACCGTTATACGTACAGAAATGTCTGCGCCACGCTCTTGAAGCGAAGCTGCTTCGGTAGGTCAGAGCCTTCTGCGGATCGTACAGAAACTGCATATCAAGGTCGAACCAGCGGTGACGAACTATGTTCCTTGCGGTAACATCGGGATCGTTCAGGTCGTAGCTGCCGTACTGCTCGTCTATGTCAGCCATATGGAAGTCGCTCACAAGACGTTTCTCCGCAAGAGCGCTTCCCACAGAAAGCATATCGCCGCTTCCGTAGGAGAAGTCCGCAGGCTGTGCGAGCGGACTGAACATCACGCAGTTTGTACCGTGGATATAGGGGAATCTGCCGCTTTTCTTGTAGCACAGATTAACGATGCCGTCCCAGAGTGTTGAGCCCTTTTTCACGTAGATATAACCGCTGCTGTCGGAGCTTGCTTCATGGGTGACATAAGGGATGGGCAGCATGTTATCCATAAGACTGTCAATGGAGATATTGGTATACAGTCCCGGTTCGAGCTGATTCTGTGCAAGCATAGCAGTGAAGCTTTGTGAGCTGAGAACTCCCGTTCTGACTCCTCCCGTCTCCTCAACCGTAAGGCTGTCCACAGTACCGTGATGTATAAGATGTCCGCCTAAGATGAACCGAACCTCCGTTACCTGTGAGGGTACGGTATCATGTGCGATAAATCGTGCCGTAAGGGACGTATAAGGCGTATAGGCATCCTTTCGGAAGGTGAAAGCGAGTATGCAGCTTTCCGTGATATCGATGCCCTGTTCATTGCGGAAAACAAGCTGTGCCTGCATATCATACCACCTCCGCAGCGGTAACGGGTTCGGAGGAAATGAGCGTCACGGACACATAAAAGAAAGGTCCGCCCTTATCCTCTGCGGTGAATGAAGCCACCCTGCAGCCGCTGAAAACCGCTCCCCTGTAGGTAAAGGAGTAGACATTTGAAGCACCTGCCGCAGAGTCCGCTGCAATGATGAACCCGAGAGGTGTATCCTCCTCTGTGACTCTGCCCGTAAGGGTAATCTTTTTGGCATGGCGGCAGCAGTTCGTTATGGCGGTGTCGCCGCTTACCGTAGGCTGCTCGAACCACGCTGTCGAGTCGGTAACACGGAATTCCTCACAGTAGAGTGTCAGGCTGCCGAGAGTTACGGGCACTGCCTCACGGACATTGAAAGGTGTATCTTTCATTCGCCGCTCCTTTCTATACGTTCAACTCCGCAGACGGAAAAAGAAGCCGTAAGCACAAGTCGGCGGATATTTGAATCGTGCTTTACAGTGACCTTGCTGAGGCGGCAGTCCAGGTCGGAGAGACTGAGCAGAACAGGTTCTATATCGCTGCCGAAGTAGGAATACAGCCTGTCCAGACGGCTGTCCTCGGGAGCTGTAACGGAAAGCAGCACCTCGGACTTGAATGGCATAAACACGGTGTACTGCGAATAGATAGGTCTGCCGCACTCGAAACCGCCTATATCCGCAACAGTGAAGAAACCGCTGCTCTTTCGGCTTACGGGTATGGCATCAAATGCACTGTATATCTCGGTGACGCCGCTGTTTCTAAGCTCTGTCACGAGACTTTCGATGATGTTTCTTATCATAGTCTTTCACCTCCCGAAACGCCGATGAAAATGAATGAGTAAGGGTAAATAAGGTCCGAGCAGAGCTCGCAGTGGTCCCGAAGGAGCTTTTCCGCATAGGCAAGGGAAGAATCGTTCTCGGGAGTCACCATTTTTCCTGCGTAAGTCACCTTGTCGGACTGCGCCGAACAGAGGATAGTCCTTACACGGTAATTTGCGAAGGCAGCCGCAAGGAAGTCAAGGCGCACATCCGATGCGTCCGCATCGGGACGCAGAAGACGTGTCACCTCGGTCATGGCAAGGGTGATAACGGGAGCATATTTCTCGTTGGGCTCCTCACCCGAGAAAAGCTGAAACAGTGATTTTACGGATTCTAAGTTCATATTCCCTCCTATCTGACGGTGAAGCAGTTATCGTCCGATTCTTCGGTCTGCGGCATGAGTTGAACGGTTATGCCCTTTCTTCTGGGAGCGCTTTCGTATGCGGATTTAAGGGACACAAGACGTTCGGTCTCCATACCCTCGGTAATTATATCCGCAGCTTCAGCTGCCGCAAGTCCGCCTGTGAAGTAGGCAAGACGGCGGATATCGCTTCTGAGCTGACGGTCATTGCTGCTTTCCTGCTCAACGGGTGCAGAGCGATGCTCCCCGGAGGTACAGCGCTTTGTTACGCCTGCATTGACCTGTGCAGGTACAGCTA
The DNA here is from genome assembly GCA_900119535.1 of Ruminococcus sp. XPD3002. Taxonomy (GTDB): domain Bacteria; phylum Bacillota; class Clostridia; order Oscillospirales; family Ruminococcaceae; genus Ruminococcus; species Ruminococcus flavefaciens_H. Next base: position 97,143 of record FPJT01000011.1, on the reverse strand, counting down.
CGAAGCTCCACTCGTATGCATCCGTTATGTCGGTAAGTACGGTATGGCAGAGCTGACCGTTATAGCTCTTTCCTTTAACGTGACTGCACTGGGAAACATTCTTGTCGCAGCCGCACACCGAGCAGATACGTCCTGCCGCCGAGCATGAGATGCTTACCTCCTTTTTGATGCCGCCGTCTATCTCGGCGATAAGGGCGGAATTCTCATCCGTCCTGACCATATAAGCCATAGCCTTAAGGTACTTATATGGCTTGCCGTACTTTGTGGAACGTTCCTCATCGGTAACAACTTCCGTGCGGAAGATACGTGCATTCTGGTTAGAAGCGGCAGAATCGTGGTCGAATATGCCTGTTTTGCCGATGAAGAGGTCCTTGAGCGAAACAAGCGCATCGTCGGAAAAGCGTTCGTTGTCACGGTCTATATCGTTATCGCAGAGGACTACAGAGAACACGAACAGTTCCTCCTCGGTAAAGGGACGGCGTGTGAATTTATTGATAAGATCAAGTGTTTTCTGATCCACAATATCACTCCTTTCTGAAGGCGGGAACGTCCCGAAGGACGTCCCCTCAATAAATGTATCAGCTGATAGTAAGAACCTTTACTGCCTCAGGTGTGATCTTTCTGAAGCCGCAGGTGATAGATACGGTTATCTGATCCAGCTGACGGTCGATGAGCTTGTCGGTTTCAAGCACGAGATCGCTGCTTGTGATGAATTCAAGTGCGAAACTCTTATCGATACCGATGATAGTTGAATCCGCTGCCGCAGAGGACTTGATAAGCTCGGAACCGAATGGAAGTACGATGCGTCCGTCGTTATCCGCACGGGTGTTTTTGAGCTGCTCCATAGCGGCTATCTTTGAAGCGTTTGCAGGAGAAGCAATAACAGCCGTCATGTCGAAGTATTCAAACTGACCGTAAAGCTCTGCAAGGTCAGCATAGGTAAGGTCGGAAGTAGAGATGCCCTGTGCATTTTCAGCAAGGACAGTTACCGCCTTTTTCACTACGGATGAAGCAAGCTTCACGCCGATGCTTCTGAGCATAACGCCGAATACGTCAAGACGCTGCTTTCTCACAGCCTCGTAGGAAGCGCTGATGCGTCTGCCGAACTTCTCCAGTGTTACGGGAGTTGTACCCTCGTAAACAGTAGCCTCGGGAAGGAGCTGAGCCTGTGTGGTTGTGGTATACTGAGCCGTATCCGTGAGCACACAGCCCAGATACTGGCTGCTCTCACTTACAGTCTTTGCAGCGCATACCGATGCAAGCACAGTTTCATCGAAGCCCTTTCTGATGCATCTTGTTACGTATTCGGGGAAGAGTACAGCGGTCTCGGTAGATGAGAAGAACTTCTCGACCTTATCGCAGTCTGGACCGCTTACCCTGATGTTGAAGCGCTTGAGCTGACGCTCGAAGGCATCGAGAGGTTCAAGGGGAGTGCCGAGATAAGCGGACGAGGGATCAAGCTCCTCAAGGGCAGCTGTGAAGGATTTTCCGCTGAGATTATAGAGTCCTTTTTCAAGTCTGATATCGTTATACATAATTTACCTCCTGTTATTCATCGCCGAGGCGCAGTTCAATTTCACGCGCCTGAGCGTTCTTAAGTCTTGTTTCTGCAAGGACTGATTCATCCTGCAGGTTGATGTTCTCCCATTCAACGGTACAGTCGGCGTCCGAACCTGACGAACGCAGGAAAGAGCGTCCTATATCGCGGATGACGGGCGTTAGAAGTCTGCGGTAATACTCCAGCTCAGAGGTGAGTATATCCGCCTGCTGAGAGGACATACGCTCGGTACTGCTCCAGCTGAGTCCCAGCAGGAAAGGCGGTATAGAGAGCTTTGCCACTATCTGTTCAAGAAGCTGTCGGACGGGTATATTCGTATCATAGAACTGATTGTCAGCACCGATGACCTTTATATCCACATCCCCTACTGCAACGAAGTCCTTTACCTGACCGTATTTTGCGGAGTTCATACCGTCCGCCCACTCTCTTGCTATCTGCATGGCGTGTTCACGGGTATTGGTAAGCTCCGAGCCGTTTTCGGGCTTGTATGTAACAGCATAGCGGACATTGCCTGCACGGTCGAAGTTCTGACCGATGCACTGGTATATCCTCATGAGTATTCCGCTTAGTGCAGGCAGTCCACGAAGCAGTGAAACACCGCCTGTAAGCGAAGCATAGATGATGTTTTCGGGATGAGTGAGCTTTTTCATACTGCCGTCGCTCTGTCTCAGGGAGTATTCCCTTGTAAATGGCGAGCTTCCTGCCGATACCGTTATCCTTGAAGGATCGGCTATCCAGAGTCCTGCGATACGTGAATTTTCCGTGTCGGGAACTATCTCACCTACTGCCGAGCCGTAGGTCAGCAGACTGTCAAGGAAGTTGTCCGCAAAAGTATTTACCGAGCGTCCCGTAAGACCTACGGGTACGTTATCGCAGAACTCATCCAGAGCCGCCTGCATTTTCTCATCCGAGCAGACCAGCCTGAAGCCGCCGGTAAGACGGATTATCTTCATGACCGCCGCATCGACGATAGGTACTGCACGGCGGAGCCTGTCAAAGAGTTCCTTCTCAACGGGATCTGCCGAAAACGGGAGTACGGGACAGCTTTCAGCTTCTCGTGATGCAGGGATGAGCTCGGGAGCTGCCCTGTCGTTTTTACGCTTGAAGAGTTTCATTTTTCCTCCTTACAGATGTATTGAACGGTGATGCGTTTTTCAGCGGGCAATCGACATTACTATCGGTGCATCTTCTCCGCTGTGTCTCAGCATATCGGAAACGAAATAGCGCAGATCGTCCATAGCGTGATCGTTCTCCTTAACGGGAGCATCGTTACCTGCTTTTTCGTTCCAGCGATACAGTGAGAATTCCCTTATTATATCCTTGCAGCTTTCGTGTATGCGGAGCTTGTTCTGCTTAAGAGCAGTTCCTACCTTTCTTATCCCCGATATAACGTCATTGTCAGCCTTTACCACTCTGAATCTGCCGTGCCTGCGGATACACTCGATGAAGCTTGCGGCAGAAGGATCTACGATGATCCTTGAAATATCGTGACTGCCTGCAAGCCTTTCCAGAGCGGCATAGTGCTCCTCGTCTGTACGGGAAGAGCCTTCACGCTTTGAGGAGTAGTAATATTCCCCGAGCCTGTACCAGACTCCGCCGCTCAGTCCCCATAGACCGAAGGACGAGGGATTGACAGTACCGTAATCGCAGGAGATAACGAAGCTTTCACATTCGACCTCTCCGCTGTACACATGTTTTTCTGCATTGAACATAGGGTAGACAACACCCTCTGCGGCAGTCCACCTGCCGAGGACGAACCTGTCATAGAAGCTGCCCGAGTACATACGTCTGTAGCGCTCCTTGACGGCTTCGGAAAGCGAGGGATTATCGTCCATAGTAAAGTGAAGGCAAAGTGCATTTTTCTCCTCCGCCTTTTTTATCCACTCGTTATAGAACCAGTGTGAAGGATTATCGGGGTTGCAGTTGAACCACATCCTCGAACCGCTTACGGAGCATCTTGCAAGAGCCTGTTCCACGAACGAACGGGGCATAAGAGCTACCTCGTCCAGAAACACACCTGAAAGAGTAATGCCCTGTATAAGTGCGGCTGAACCCTCGTCCTTGCCGCCGAACAGGTAAAAACGGTTGGTATTGCTGTGGAATGATATGTCGATGTAGTTCGCACTTATCTTCTCACTGCAAGTAAATCCGTGAGCCGACAGGAAAGCAATAAGCGGAGTTATAACGTTCCTGCGGAGGGAAGTGACGGTCTTGCCGCAAATTGCGAAGGAATTGCCGCTGAAAGAGCAGCTTGCCCACATGACAAATCCGAGGGACATGGAAAAGGTCTTTCCGCTTCTGACAGCGCCGTCGCAGATAAGTGCGTCCTTTGAGCTATAGCGTTCATCCAGCCACCAGTTCATGGTAACGAGCTGTTTAGGTGAGAATCTGATCAGCATCGTCCGCCTCCCCGACAGAAGCCGCCAGCGCCTCGATGAGACTATCGGACCTTCCGCGGTCACTGAGAGTAGTCTCGATCTCATAGAGCTTTTCAAGAGCTTTCAGCTTATCGAAGAGTTTTATCTCAACTCCCCCGCCCTTTACCCTTTTTATCTCCGAGACGTTGAAAAGGTCCAGCTTATCGATAACGTGACCGGGCGGAAGCTCGTCTGCAAATGCAAGACTGACCGCATCCGCACAGCTTCCGAACACAAGACGTTTAAGTCCCGATACCACGCAGCTTTCGCCGCCGAGAAGCTGTTTCAGTTCACTGATAAGCCTTCTGCACCTTTTGTCCCTGAGACACGCTATGCCCTCTTCGAGAGCATTTTCTCTGCTGAAGCCTGCCTTCACAGCAGCTTCGCCCACACTTCCGAGGGTGACATAGAAGCAGCAGAACAGCTTTTCCTCATTGCTTAACTTGTTTGAAATGACCATTACCTCCTTTACTGTTTCATGTGAACATCACCGTTCATAAGGGGTGCGGAAAAGGCACTTATTCAACCTAAAAAGGTTGAATAAGAAAAAAATTTTTTTGCAGTTTTTATTCCCGATGCGGCAAATTTCCCGATATATTGCCAAATTGACAAAAATCAATTTCCAGAAATATTTAAGGGAGCGCCGCCCCTACAGGATTTCAGGTTTGTGGGTAATTATCCGTTTACCAACGGGCGCACGGAATGCGCCCCTACAATTCAAATTCGTCCCAGTCAGGGAACACATTAATTAAGCATTATGAATTAAAAGGGTACACACTGTGCGCCTGATGCGATACCTCTTTACAAGCGGTGAGAAATATGTTAAAATAAGAATAATCGAATAGAAAGAGAGGAAAACAGTTCAATGTCGGATAATATAACCCCCGAACACTACAGGGCGGAAATAGCGATGCTGAACCATGAGATATACAGCCTTACTCAGAAACTCGAAAAAAAGGAGCAGGAACGTCTCAGGGCAGCCGCGATCGACCAATACGATCCGTTTGACAACCCGACGGAATACAAGGGTTTCAGCGGTGATTACAGCAAAATAGAGCCGAATATAACCGTTGCGGATTACGTGCTCCCACTTGAACCCGACTATTCCGAACGCAGGAACCTGCGCAGGAATTACTCCATAGGCGGCTGGTGTACACTGTTCCAGTTCGGCGCAAGCTACCTGCTGATAACCGCTCTTGCGGAGCTTGTTGCAGGGATAATAGTTATGATGAACAACGGCGCGACCATGACCTCCATACATCGGTATATGAACGGAAGCTCGATATCTTCGGGACTGAATATGCTAGTATATCTGATATGCAACGTTGTATTCGCCTTCGTGGGACTGAAATGGGCAGGTATCAAAGGCTCGCAGCTGATACGTACCCGTGATTTTGGTCTCGGGACCGCCGTTCAGTATTGCTGTGCCGCATTTTTTCTATGGGCGGTATCGGCTTTTGCAGGCAACGGCATAAGCGAGATAATGGAGGAATTCGGCTATGCATCGAATCCCGTGGACACGAGCGACTACGCGAAAACAGGCATCGGATTTGCGGTCCTGACCATATACACCTGCATAATCGCTCCCATAACCGAGGAACTTTTCTTCCGAGGGATGCTTCTTCGGGTACTCGGCAAGGCTAACCAGCGTTTCGCAGTTTTTGCAACAGCATTCTTCTTCGGACTCGCCCACGGCAATATACCGCAGTTCATCCTTGCGTTCACAATAGGTATTTTCCTGGGACACATAACGCTGAAACACGGTTCGATAATCCCGTCGGTAATAGTCCACATATTCCTTAACAGCTTCTCAACGATACTGGAAGAGGTAAGCGATACAGACGATATGTTCTTCCTCTTTGCAATTGAAATGATAATGATAGCAGGAGCAGTATTCGGACTTATCATGCTGATATCCTTCATGGTAAACAACCGTCTCCCCTCTACCACACCAAAGCAGAGCAGAAGAGGATTCAGCGTTGCGGCAGGTTCGATACCCTTCATTGCATCGGTAATGTTACAGCTGGCGTACATCCTTGCAAATATAATTATCAGCAAGCACAATTAGGCATAAAAAATAGCCATAGCACCACCAAAAGCAGTGGTACTATGGCTTTTCTGTTGTAATTATAGCAGTATCATAAAACGGAATCTGATAAGAACATATGAGGGGCGCTCGGAAAGCGCCCCTACAAATCGTTTTTTTATGTAGGGGCGAGTTCCGCTCGCCCGCTATTATTTCCCGGTCTGATGTATCATGAGGATAGGATATCTGAATATACATCGCCCCATGACACACCGTCATTATTACTCTTCGGGGTTATCGTTAACAGTCTGCTTGATATCGGGCTTTTCGCTCTCTGCATAAGGCTTCATCGTTGCAGCCTTGGGATCATACTTGAGTATGAGCTTCTTGACACTTTCGTCCTGAGTAAGGTTGAATGTCATTTTCAGAGCCTGAAGGGCATTGGGGATATCGTTTTCGCTGAGGAAGTGCATAGAGAGCTGTGCAGCCACAGATATAACGTTCTTGTCGGGACCGAACTCCATACCGTACTTCTTCATGGTCTCAACGACAGTTTCCTGCGGAGGAACCTTTACAGGAGTTCCCTTAAGGTCAGCAACATGCTGTATCTCTCTTGGGATAGCAGGATTAGGAGCCATCATAGCGCTTGCGGTATAGAACACGACAGCGTCCTCATACTCGGCAAAATCTGTAAGCATATAACCCATATTAGCATAGCAGCGTGCAATAGCAAGAGGTGAAGAAGCAACCTTAAGAGTCTGCTGAGTTACCTCTATCATGCGCTTTTTATTCTTGATGAGCTTGAATATTTCAGCCATTTCAAAGAGCGGTCCCACGTCAACAGGGTTGTATTCTATAGCCTTTTCGAGAATAGGGAGAGCGTCTATAGTAGAGCCTGTTTCAACGAGAATGAAAGCATAAGTAGCAAGATAAGCGCAGAAATCAAAGGGAGTGCGGTTAAGAGTCTTTTCCGAAGGGAAAAGGAGCTGACAAAGATTATCCTCAAAGGGGTTTCTCAGTGAAACGAACTTTACCTTATCAGTCTCTGCGAAGTCAACAGTTACCTTCTTATAGAGCTTTTCAGCAAGGCTTTTAGCCTCTATCAGTTTCTTTTCGGAAATAAGCCGATTCACCTGATTGTAGATCTCGTCCATTCTCACACCGTCGATATGAGTAAGGCGGATTATCTCGTTTCTGCGTTCCTCGGGCATATTCTCCATAAGGAGCTCGCCTACAGCCTTAACAGCGTCATAATTGCTCTCATGGGCATAGCGTTCGCCTGCTTCTTTAAGGAACTTCTCGTTTGCTTCTGCATCGTCGCCCATATGTGAGCGGAGTTCTTCAAGGATATCATTGTAAGCCATATTTTCTACCTCATTTACATTATATTTCTGTAGGGAAATCCCCTATTTATACCATTCCCCCGCTGTGCGGCGGGGGAATTATTTTATTAAGTGATAAAGCTATCAATAGCCTCTCTTTGCCATTTCTTTTCTGAACTTGGCATCGATCTTTTCCTGCTTCTTCTGAGCCTTGATCTCAGCCTTTGTCATAGGTCTGCTGTAGTCGTTATCGTAAGGGGACGAATTGAATGTGGAATTATAACCGCCTGTATTCGCCGGACGATAAGGTGACTTCTGAGCAGGTTTCTTAGGCTTGAATTCACTGTACTGAGGAGTTGCAACAGTCTTTGAAGCAGCTACGGCAGCGGCAGCAGCTCTCTGGTCGCGCTGGATAGCTGCGGAACTGTCACCCAGTTCTGAGAGAACATCCTCAACGGAATTGATAACACGTGATCTCTGGACCATGCCCTGAGTATCTGTAAGGCTCTGGTTAGCATACTCCTTTGATTCTGAGATAGCGTGTATGAACGCCTGAGAAGTAGCCTTTGTATGCTCGTGAACAGCGATCTTTGAGATGTTTGCGGTTGCAGGGACATTTCCTCTTGCAGCAGCTGCTGCAGCGATCCTCTGTCCGGGAGTCATACGGTTGTAAGGAATATCCTCGGGATCGATGATCTCAGCGCCGCTCTTCTGAGCGAACTCAAGATCAACAGGTGCCTGCTGACCGGGGATAGGAGCGAGTATAGGCTGACCGTTCTCATCATAGCCTGATATCTGCATCTGGATGTATGTATATACAGGGTTATTATCGAGGTCATAGCCTGCGAACTGAGGTACAGAAACGATCTGTCCGGAAGGCTCTTCGCCCTCTGAAGCCTTTGCAACAGTTCTCGGAACTGAAGGCTTCTTCGGCTGTGCAGGCTGAATGGGAGCTGTCTGCTGTACAGGTGTGCTCTGCTGAACAGGAGCAGCAGGCTGAACAGGCTCGAGGTAATCCAGCGGAGGAAGCTCGGGCTGAACGGGAGCTGCTTCAACAACAGGAGTCTCGTCGTATTCGGGCACGATCTCCTCTTCCTCACGGACACCGAAGTCCTCGCCGAGGTTACTGTAAGGTGAAGGATTTATATCATCGATAAGAGGCTGTTTGAGAGCATTTACAGCTGCAACTGCTCTTGCAGAGATGCTGTTGCCCTCTTCGCGTGTAGGAGCCTTGTATCCGCCGAGAGTAGCTGCGGCAGCAGCTGCTGCGGACTCTATATCGTCGATAACAGGTGCAGGGGCAAGCTCTGCCATCTCAGCGGGCTCATCGGGAGATAATGCAGGAGCTGTAGGAGCTATAGGAGCATTTGCCTCTGTCATGTTGTTATATCCGAAGAGCTGATTAGCAACTGAATCCCACTCGTTTGCAGCAGGAGCAGCTTCCTGTACAGGAGCGTTATTGTACTGAGGTGCCTGCTGTGCACCGTAATTGTTCTGCGGAGCGCCATAGTTGTTCTGCTGTGCACCGTAATTATTCTGCGGAGCACCGTAGCTGTTCTGCTGTGCACCGTAATTATTCTGTGAAGCGCCATAGTTATTCTGCGGAGCCTCATATGAGTTCTGCTGCTCGGGAGCATTGCTCTGAGAACCTATAGCAAACATGCTCATGATATCATTGCCCTGTGGCAGCTGGTTGCCGTTCATTGCGGGAGCAGGTGCAGGTGCAGGCTGCTGTGGCTGAGCAGGCTGTGCGGGTATAGCAAACTGAGCAAGAAAATCGTTCTGAGGTGAAACGGGAGCAGAAGCTGCAGGAGCTTCTTCTGTATCGTGAACTGCGAACTGAGCAAGGAAATCGTCAGTTGTTTCAGGCTCTGAAACGATCTCCTCTTCCGGTTCCTCTGGAACATTTATAGCAAACTGTGAGAGGGTATTGTCCATAGCGACATTTGTTCCGGGGATCTTTACAACTTCTTCCTCGGGAACGTTGTTCGGTTCAGGCTCGGGATCGCTGAACGGTGAACGGAAAGGCTCAGGCTTGAAAGCTCTTTCGCTGACCTGTTTTTCGGGAGCAGCGGTTATCTTTGCAGTGGTATTTCCGAGAGGAACGATACCTTCGTCGCTAAGGCCCATCTTAGCACGCTGTTTTTCCTCTTTCATGAGCTTAGCCATTTCTTTTTTATCAGATCTTATGATCTCCTTGGCGATGCGTTCCTTACATTTTTCGCAGGTGATCTCCTTAAGGTCCTTCATCCTGTCGCCTCTGCGAAAACGAGTAACGTTTTCAGGCTTGAGAAGGTTTATACCGCAGCCCGTCTTTTTATCATTACTGGTGCCATGTACCTCGTCATTGAAAGAAGTGGTAACAAGTGTTATATACATCATAACGATTCTCCTTTCCGTCCGTCAAAAAACCGCACGGACACCGCTTTCACGGCAGCGTAAGCCGAATTCATCCGATTGAGCTGCTTTTTTACTCCAAAAGCTCCCCGAGGGAGCAACTGTATACTCCTTACAGCATAAGAAAATGCAGACTCCATATATTTATATTATACATTATGCGACAAAAAAAATCAACACTTTCTTAAAAATAACCACGTAAAATTATACCAAATTCAATTTTTTCGGAGAAAACAACAAAACGTTATAGTGTTTTTTGTCAAAAACTCCACATACTGTTTGAAATAACTGAATAACATTCACATTATCCGAGATAATTATTTTTTTCTTTTTGTAATCTGTTTTTCTCAATTAATAATCACCCTCTCCGTGATGAGCAGTTCTCTTTGAAACATTTTTGTATTTTTTTCATTTTTCTCTTGCAGTGCTGAGTGTTTTGTAGTATAATAAAAGTGTATTGATTAAAGACAGAGAATAAAGCTCCGTTTAATTATTATAAATGTATGTCAAAAGGAGGAGTTTCATGAAACTCGTTTCAGTTGTCGTGCCATGCTACAACGAAGAAGAAGTTCTCCCCATGTTCTATGAGGAGATAATTAAAGTAACAAACGGCATGTCTGAAAAATGGCCCGAACTCACTTTTGAGTTCCTGTTTATAAACGACGGTTCAAAGGACCGCACCCTCGAAATTTTCCGTGAGCTTGCGGATAAGGACAAGCGTGTAAGATACATTTCCTTCTCGCGTAACTTCGGCAAGGAATCGGGAATGTACGCAGGTCTTAAGAACGCAAAGGGCGATTACGTTGTCGTAATGGACGCCGATCTCCAGCATCCCCCTGCATTTCTTCCCGAAATGTACGGTCATGTAAAGGACGGAGAGTACGACTGCGCTACCACACGCCGTGTGAACCGTAAAGGTGAATCAAAGATACGTTCATGGTTCGCAATGAAGTTCTACAAGATCATGAACAAGATATCCCAGACCGAGATAGTTGACGGCGCTCAGGATTTCCGCTTCATGACACGTCAGATGGTGGATGCAATACTCGATATGTCCGAGTATAACCGTTTCTCAAAGGGTATTTTCAGCTGGGTAGGCTTCAAGGTAAAGTACCTCCCCTACGAGAACGTAGAGCGTCCCGCAGGCACTACATCATGGTCCTTCTGGGGACTCTTCAAGTATTCTCTTGAAGGCATCATGGCGTTCTCGACAGCTCCGCTGGCTATCGCCTCGATGCTCGGAATAATCAGCTGTATCATAGCATTCATACTCATGATAATAACAGTCATAAAAACGCTTGTTTTCGGCGATCCCGTTGCAGGCTATCCGACCACTATATGCGTGATATTCCTGCTGAGCGGACTCCAGCTCTTCTGTACGGGAATACTCGGTCAGTACCTTGCAAAGACCTATCTCGAAACAAAACACCGTCCGATATACATTGCAAGCGAGACCGACGAGATATACCGCTCCAAAAAGAAAAATGCCTGAATTTCTCCGCTGAGAGGTGAACCGTATTGAACAAGCACACCAGACTTGTAGTATCTCTGCTGTTTATGTTCATTATCGTCCTTGCAGCAGCCATAACCCGTTTCTACTATACAGAACCCGAAGGCACAGGCAGTAATTCTTCACAGGCGGAGATAGTCCGCAGACTTGACAGCGACTCGAAAGGAAACAGGATATTTTCCGACAGCAATAACCTTTACGGCATCATCGACGGCAGCGACCGCATAATCGTAGCTCCCGAGTGGAACTCGCTTGAATTCGCAGCCGATAACTGCTGCATAGCCTCAAAGCGCATAGGCGGGCACATGATGTGCGGCTGTATCGACTACGAGGGAAATATCATCATACCTTTTATATACAGGAGCATAACCGGCCGCAGTGCAGACAAGGTCAGCTACTACACCGCTGTTTCGGATTCCGATAATTCGGTGGTGGTCTACAGTGACAGCTTCAGACCGATGTTCAGGCGTTCATGGGACAGCTGTGTTGCCAACGCCAACGGGCTTGTACTCAGTACCGCAAAGGGTATCTACACCTACTCGCCTTCCTCTGAGGATTTTCTCTTCAAGAGTGCTTCGGTAACGGGTGAGACTCTCGGATGCAGCTACACCTTCGACATATCAAGCCGTGTACTGCTTTCAAAACTGAACGTCAACATGCTTGAAATGATATCGGATTCCGTCGGCAGATACCTTGAATACGCCTACAGCGGCAACGATGATATGCTCAGCAGCATAACCACGGGAAGTCACGGAAACTTCGTGCAGCTCTTCCCCGATGACCACAAGATACTCTCGAAACGCCTTATAAGCGTTCCCGATATATACATATACTCCGCAAAGTCGGAGGATGATACACCGCATTACTCCGTTTCAGTCGTAACCGATACCGAGATAAACTACTCGGACGAAACAGGCGAAGCAAAGACAATGCGTGACGAATATCGTGCATCGATAGAATTCAGCGGCAGCAGCGAAAGCAACCTCACCGCTGTTTCGGGTTCGTTCCTACAGAGCGCTCCCGAATATCCGAAACCCGAGCCTCCCACAGAGAGTGCGGAGGAAAATGACAATAACGATCCGCAGAAGCCTACGGGACCTCACGAAAGCTATGACGGTGATCCGTCGCCGAAGATAGAGCCTACCACAGCTTCTGCTTCACAATGAAAAAAGGAGATAATACCATGTCAAAGAAAGTTGCAGTTATCATGGGAAGCGACAGCGATTTCCCTGTTGTTAAATCAGCACTTACAGAGCTGAAAAAATACGGCGTAGAGTTCGAGTGCAGAGTAATGAGTGCTCACAGAACTCCCGCAGAAGCCTGCGAATTCGCTTCAAAGGCAAGAGAAAACGGCTTCGGCGCTATCATATGTGCCGCAGGTATGGCAGCTCACCTTGCAGGCGTAGTTGCAGGCCACACAACTCTCCCCGTTATCGGTATCCCGATGAAGTCAAAGGCACTCGAGGGTGTTGACGCTCTCCTTGCTACAGTAATGATGCCTCCGGGAGTACCTGTTGCAACAGTCGGCATAGACGGCGCAAAGAATGCGGCAGTGCTTGCAGTACAGATGCTTGCGATCTCGGACGAGGAGCTTGCAGCTAAGCTCGCAGCCGAAAAGAAGGCTATGGCTGACGGCGTTATCGCCAAGGACAAGGCGCTTCAGGAGCAGATAGCAGCTCTCTGATACATTAAAAAACATCCCCCACATAAGGAGGTTATTGATATGACACCTGCTGAAAGAAAAGAACGTTCAGAAAAAATACTCAGGGAAAAAGGCATCGGAGTCAACGATGCGCTTCCGATGATAGAGCCTGCATCACAGGTCAATATGAGAAGTCTCGACGCAATATGCCGCCGTGCTCTCTCAGCTATCATATCCACACAGATAGGCTGTGCCATAGGCGCAGAGGACACCGATCAGGTGCGCTATTTCATCGGACTTATCCAGCATTACGGCCTTGAACTCAACCTCAACCCCAAGGAGATGCTCCTTATAAACGGCAAGTTCACAGGTACGGACGTTACGGAAGTCATCTGGGAATACGAGGACTTCTGGGCTATCGCATGGGCAATGGGACTCGTAGACGATATCACCGATGCAAACGAGATTTGCGACGTTGAAGCCGCTGTACGCCTTGTATCTTCCTGCCAGACCTTAGAGGAATTCAAGAACAAATGCCATCCGAGAGATATCGACGAGATACTCGATATGCTCGACCTGTATTTCAGATACAGCTGGGCAGTTGTCCGCAAAGACACAGTTGATCCCGATTGTCCCACAGGCGGTCTGAACGGACAGGTAGTATTCGAGCGCAGACGCGGTCTTGAATGGCTGTTCTCAAACACAGATAACTGGTTCGACCTTACACTTGCTACGTAATGAAGAACTTTGATACACTTCTCTTCGACCTCGACGGAACTCTCACAGACTCCACCGAGGGAATCATAAACTGCCTTGAACACGCCATAAAGCAGATGGGATTTGAAGTGCCCGAGGATACAAACAAGTTCCTCGGACCGCCTATACGCCAGTCCTTTGCCGAGTTTCTCGGCATGAACGACGAGCAGATAACCGAAGCGGTAAAGATATTCCGCGAAAGGTACTCCACCGTCGGACTCTTCGAGAACCGCGTATACGACGGTATCCCCGAGCTGCTGGACAGGCTCAGGAGCGCAGGCAAACGCCTGATGATAGCCACAAGCAAACCTGAGGTATACGCAGTACGCATAGCCGACAGATTCGGCATGTCGCCATACTTCGATATCATCGGCGGAGCCGAGCTTGACGGTTCAAGGGACTACAAGCACGAGGTGATAGAGTACGTCCTTGCAAAATCGGGCATAACCGACAGGAGCAGCGTACTTATGATAGGCGACCGCAGGCAGGATGTTCTCGGCGCGCATAAGACAGGTCTGAAATGTATGGGAGTCCTCTGGGGCTACGGCCCCGTTGAGGAGCTTACGCAGGCAGGTGCGGACTATATCACACGTACACCGCAGTCGGCGGCAGATATGCTGCTGCGTGTATAATTATCAGGAAAGGAACATTCCATGTTCGGTAAAGAAAAAGAGCCAAAAAGATTCGCCATAAGAGCCCAACAGACTCTCGGCGTGAACGGCGCAATACAGATAATCGTCGATAAGAAAACAGGCGTGAATTACCTGAATACTCTCGGTGCGGGAGCTTCGGGACTTACTCCCCTGCTGGACGAAAACGGCAAAGTCGTTGTGACTCCCGTTTCAGACGGCATTGAATAAACCTACAATTTCCGCAATGATGCGGAATTGCATAAACAATCACAATTTTTAATATCTCAGGAGGAATTTAAAAATGGAAAACATCGAAAAGAAGGAACAGCTCTACGAGGGCAAGGCTAAGAAGGTATTTGCTACAAACGATCCCGACCTCGTTATCGTCGATTACAAGGACGATGCTACAGCTTTCAACGGCGAGAAGAAGGGCACTATCTCAGGCAAGGGCGTCATCAACAACAGAATGACAAACTACATGTTCAAGATGCTCGAGAAGGAAGGCGTTCCGACACATCTCGTTGAGGAGATCAGCGACCGTGAGACTATCGTTAAGAAGGTATCTATCGTTCCTCTTGAGGTTATCATCAGAAACGTAGCAGCAGGCAGCTTCTCAAAGAGAATGGGCGTTGAGGAAGGCAAGAAGCTCCTTTGCCCTATACTCGAATTCAGCTATAAGAACGACGATCTCGGCGATCCTTTCATCAACGACTACTATGCACTCGCACTCGGTCTTGCTACAAAGGAAGAGCTCGACACTATCGCTAAGTACGCTTTCAAGGTAAACGAGTTCATGGTAAACTTCTTCAAGAAGCTCAACATCGACCTCATCGACTTCAAGATCGAGTTCGGTAAGACTTCCGACGGAACTATTATCCTCGCTGACGAGATCTCACCTGATACATGCCGTTTCTGGGACAGCACAACTCACGAAAAGCTCGATAAGGACCGCTTCCGCAGAGATATGGGCGGCGTTGAAGAGGCTTATCAGGAAATCATGAAGAGACTTATGGGAGAATAATGCAATGGGCGGATTCTTCGGTGCAGCATCAAAAAACGACTGCGTTACTGACGTTTTCTTCGGTACAGACTATCATTCGCATCTCGGCACACGCCGCGGCGGTATGACATCTTATGCCGAGGATCTGGGATTCCAGAGAAACATCCACAGCATTGAAAACTCCCCGTTCAGGACAAAATTTGAAAATGACGTTATAAAAATGAAGGGCAAGCTCTGTATCGGCTGTATCAGCGATACAGATCCCCAGCCTATACTGGTCCGCTCAAAGCTCGGACTCTATGCAGTATGTACAGTCGGAATCATCCGCAATGCAGACGCACTTGTAAACGAGCTTCTTGAAAACGGCTGTGCCAATTTCGAGACAATGAGCAGCGGAAATATCAATTCGGGCGACCTTATCGGCGCTCTCATTGCACAGAAGGACAACTTCGTGGACGGTATCCGCTATGCACAGGATAAGATAGAGGGTACAATGTCCCTTATCATCCTCACAAAGAACAGCATCATCGCCGCAAGGGACAAGTTCGGAAGACTTCCCATAATCATCGGCAGAAGAAGCGACGGTTTCTGTCTTTCAACCGAGTCCTTCGCATTCCAGAAGCTTGGATACGATACATACAAGGAGCTTCAGGCAGGCGAGATCGCTGAACTTACAGCAGACGAGTGCCGCACACTCAGCGAAGGCGATCCCTCAAAGATGAAGATATGTACCTTCCTGTGGACATATTACGGCTATCCGAATGCCGTATACGAAGGTATCAACGTAGAAGTCATGCGTACACGCAACGGCGAGATCATGGCTGAAAATGATATGAAGAACGGCAGACTTCCCGATGTGGACTATATCTGCGGCGTTCCCGATTCAGGAACTCCACACGCTATCGGCTATGCCAACAAGAGCGGCATACCATTTGCAAGACCGTTCATAAAATACACCCCCACATGGCCAAGAAGCTTCATGCCGACAAATCAGAGCATGAGAAATCAGGTGGCAAAAATGAAGCTCATTCCCGTTCACGAGCTTATCGTGGGCAAAAAGCTTCTCTTTGTGGATGACAGTATCGTCCGCGGCACACAGATGAGAGAAACTGTAGAGTTCCTTTACGAGAACGGTGCCAAGGAAGTACATATGCGTTCTGCCTGTCCGCCTATAATGTATGGCTGCAAATACCTCAACTTCTCACGCAGCACCTCTGAAATGGAGCTCATCGCACGTCAGATAATCGACGAATTCGAGGGCGCAGAGGGTATAAAGTACATTTCAGAATACAGCGATTCAAATACAGAAAGAGGCAGACGTCTCCGCGACGAGATCTGCCGCAGACTCAAGCTCACTTCACTTGAATTCCAGTCACTTCCGGGTACTGTTGCAGCTGTTGCTCCGATGGAAGAATGTAAGCTCTGCACTTACTGCTGGAACGGACAAGAATAATTCAGCTTTAAGCTGTCAGCCATTAGCCTCAGCTATGGTGCGTCCACTGTATTCACTTCAGGGCGCATCAGACTGAAAGCTGAAGGCTAACGGCTAAAGGCTAATAAAATGGAGGATTTTTATATGAACAACAGTTTTTCAGAAAGCTACAAGAAGGCAGGCGTTGACGTTACCGCAGGCTACAAGGCTGTTGAGCTGATGAAGAGCCATATCGCCCGCACTATGACTAAGGGCGCACTCTCAGGCATCGGCGGATTCGGCGGCCTTTTCGAGCTGGATATGACAGGCATAAACAAGCCTGTACTCGTATCGGGTACTGACGGAGTAGGCACCAAGATAAAGATAGCATTTATCATGGATAAGCACGATACAGTCGGTATCGACTGCGTAGCAATGTGCGTTAACGATATCATCTGCTGCGGCGCAAAGCCACAGTTCTTCCTCGACTATATCGCCTGCGGCAAAAACGTTCCCGAAAAGATCGCTCAGATCGTTTCAGGCGTTGCTGAGGGCTGTGTTCAGGCTGAGTGCGCTCTCATCGGCGGAGAGACAGCAGAGCATCCGGGCCTTATGCCCGAGGACGAGTATGACCTTGCAGGCTTCTCTGTAGGTGTTGTGGACAAGGATAAGCTCCTTAAGCCCGATACCCAGAAGGCAGGCGATGTTCTTATCGCTATCAAGTCCAGCGGCGTACACTCAAACGGCTTCTCACTCGTAAGAAGCGTTTTCGATGTGAACGAACAGAACCTCGCTATGCATTTTGATGACCTCGGAGCTACTCTCGGCGAAACTCTCCTTACTCCTACACGTATCTACGTAAAGGCTATAATGAGCCTTATAGATCAGGTTACAGTAAAATCCGTATCCCACATAACAGGCGGCGGATTCTACGAGAACATCCCACGTTCACTCCCCAAGAACCTTGCTGCAAAGATCGAGCGCAACGCAGTTCAGGTGCTTCCTATATTCGACCTTATCGCTCGCAGCGGAAGCATTCCGGAGCGTGACATGTTCAACACCTTCAACATGGGCGTTGGAATGATAGTATGCGTTGACAAAAATGACGCAGACAAGGCTGTATCCGTACTTAAGGCAGCAGGCGAAGATGCATACATCCTCGGCGAGCTGACAGAGTCGGAAGAGGGCGTTATCATCTGCTGATATGTACCTTCTCATCATATCGGGCATAGTCCTGATAGCAGCGGGTATATGTCTCATTGCCGCAGGTATACTGCAATGCCGCCGGAAAATGGCAGCCGAAGCGGAATACCTCCCTGCGGACGCCGAAGTTACGGCAATAAACAAAAAGTATACTGTTCATTTATGGCACTTTATCCCTATCATAGGACGTGAATACAGTCCTCAGCTCCTTTTCCGCACGGAAGAGGGCATGGACGTTAAGACTGCGCTGCCTTACTGCAAGGCGATGTCTTCCGTATATAAGGACTGCCTTTACGCCTTTGAGAACGGAAATACCATTCCCATAAGATACGATCAGTACTCTCCCCAGACCTGCTACTACGGTTCTCAAAGAGGCTTCAGACTGCGTGAAGCAGCCTATAAATTCGTTGCAGCCTCGATCATAATATTAATCGGCATCGTGCTGATCTACTTCCATTTTCATATATAATGCGAGGTGGATACTATGAAAAAAGCGATCATTTCCGTGATCTCTGCCGCTGCGATCATACTTTCCTCAACAGCTGTAACTGCGGATTCCGCACAGAAAACGGCAATGGATATAAACGGCGACGGGATCGTCAACACATTTGATCTGGTGGCTGCACGTCAGACAGGTCTGTCCGAAGCGAAGCTGAAACTGCTTTCAGACTTCCTTCTGAATCACGGAAAAGGCTTCACTGACGAGACGACCACTCCTATAACGACCGAAGTCACTATAGACGAAAGCTGCATCCTCGAACCAAAGGGCACCGTACATACAGGTGAAGGCACATTCTACGGCGGAGGCTATGTGGGCGGACACGCAATGCTTGATCCCGTTTCACACGATTACTGGATAGTCGCAATGAACCACGCCGATTATAACGAAGCTCAGCTTGCAGGTGCATATCTTGAAGTTACAGGCGAACTGGGCACCATAAATATGCTGGTAACGGATGAGCTCCCCGAGGGCAAAAAGGGAGATCTTGACCTCTATACCGATGCATTTCCGCTTATAGCTCCCGTAGAGAAGGGCAGAGTACCTGTAAGCTGGAAGATAGTCCCCCTTGATACAGCTGCGGACGCTCCCGTATGCTACAAGTACAAGGTTGGAACTACCGAATTCTGGTGCGGTATACAGGTTAGGAACCACCGCTACCCCATAACAAAGCTGGAATACCTTAAAGACGGCGAATTCGTAGAGATACAGCGCCGTCCCTACAATTACTTCGAGTCAATGGAAATGGGCAAAGGTCCCTTCACATTCCGCATAACCGATATTTACGGTCAGCAGATAATCGACGAGAACATCCCTCTTTCCTATGACGATACAGAAATAATACCGGGACATGTACAGTTCCCCGAATAACAGGAGGTCATCATAATGATCGCATTCTCGCTGTTTGGCTTATTTTTTCTTGCAGGCGGCTTATTTTTCTGCTGGGTAAGAAAGAAGGAGATAGACAACGCCGAGACATATCCTGCAGAAGTAACAGGAATAGATGACAAAATAAAGCTGAGAGGACACGTAATGAGAAGACTTTACGCTCCTATCGCTGTAATACAAAAAAATGACGGACACTCCAGACAGGTCGTCCACAGACGCTATACCGAGAGATATCTCATCAAGCACGATGTGGGTGAAAAGGCGCTCGTAAGAGTCAACCCCGTCGTCCCCGATAAATTCTGGTTCGCAGACGAGGAGCAGAAGATAGACCTCGGAGGCGCAGCGGCTGCCGTTGGCGGAGCGCTGCTTGTGATACTCGGCATAGTTCTGGAGATAATAGTCTGAACTTCAATTATCAGGAAGTGATACCAATGAAAAATATAGTTGTTCTCGTTTCGGGCGGCGGAACTAATCTTCAGGCTCTTATCGATGCTGAAAAGTCAGGCATCATCAAGGGCGGAAAAATAACCTGCGTTATCTCCTCAAAGGAAGGCGTGTATGCTCTTGAAAGGGCAAAGAACGCAGATATCCCCTCGAGAGTCATCCCACGCAGGGAATACTCCGACAGCGTGAGCTACAGCAAGGCTATACTTGATGCACTCAACGAAGAAAAAGCTGACCTTGTGGTACTTGCAGGCTTTATGACCATACTTGACGAGTGCGTTACAAAAGCCTATCCCTACAGGATAATAAACGTCCACCCTGCACTCATTCCCTCCTTCTGCGGAGAGGGCTTCTACGGACTTAAAGTACACGAAGCGGCTCTTGCATACGGCGTAAAGGTAAGCGGAGCTACGATACATTTCGTCAACGAGGAAGCTGATGCAGGCGCTATAATATTACAGGGTACGGTAAACGTTGAAAGGGACGACACTCCCGAAACACTTCAGCGCCGTATCATGGAAAACGTCGAGTGGAAGCTTCTCCCCGAAGCTGTATCCTTGTTCTGTCAGGACAAGATAGAAATAATCGACGGCAAGGCTTACGTTAAAAGCTGATACATATAAAACAGCGGCCGCAAAGGACCGTCTCTCATAAAACAACAGTTATACTGCTAAACATCTATATGTGAAAAATACGGATATGAAAAAAACTGCTGAAAAAAAGCGCACCGTCCCCCAGCTGTTCATCTGCTTCTGGCTGTATGCGATACTGGGCTGGTGCTATGAGGTTTTCCTTGAAGTTGTAGTATACCGCTGGGGCTTCACAAACAGAGGAGTTCTCTTCGGTCCCTACTGTCCCGTATACGGTGTAGGCGCACTCACCTTCCTGCTGTGCTTCGGCGCACTTATGCGGAAGAAGGACTTGAAATGGCTGAATATAGTCAAACCGCTGATAATATTCGTCGGGTGCATGGCAGTTGCAACGCTTATCGAGCTTGCCGCCAGTTACATACTCGAAGCAGCCACAGGAAGCTGGCCGTGGCAGACCTACGCCGATTACAAGTACAATTATCAGGCACGTATCGCCCTTTCCACCTCTGTCCGTTTCGGACTCGGCGGACTGCTATTCATGTATGCGATACAGCCTTTATATGACCGGCTCCTCTCCAAGCCGAGCCGAAAAACAATAAACATCATCGCAGCTGCTCTGCTTGTGACAGTGATCGCAGACTGCATATATACATTCTTCATCAAATGACCGAAAGGAGTTATCACTATGATAAAGCTTGATCTTGCAAAAGAACTCAGTTCAAACGCATACCCCGGAAGAGGTATCGTTATAGGTAAATCAGACTGCGGAAAATACGCAGTTACAGCATACTTCATCATGGGCAGAAGTGAGAACAGCCGCAACCGCGTATTCATCGAGGAAGGCAGAGGCATCCGCACAGAGGCTTTCGATCCTTCAAAGCTCACTGATCCCCACCTTATAATCTACGCTCCCGTAAGAGTACTCGGCAACAAGCTCATCGTAACAAACGGCGACCAGACCGATACTATCTACGAGCTCATGGACAAGCAGTTCACATTTGAGCAGTCCCTCCGCACACGCGAATTCGAGGACGATGCTCCTAACTATACACCTCGTATCTCAGGAATACTCCGTTTCGACGACAAGGGCTTCAACTACGCAATGTCCATACTCAAGAGCGCTAACGGCAATCCCGAGTCATGTCAGAGATACACATTCAGCTACAACAATCCTATCGCAGGCGAGGGACACTTCATCCACACATACATGGGTGACGGTTCACCGCTTCCGAGCTTCGAGGGCGAGCCAAAGCTCGTAGGCATCAGCGGCAGCATCGACGAGTTCACAGACATGCTCTGGAACAACCTCAACGCTGACAACAAGGTATCACTCTTTGTCCGCTACGTGAACCTCGAAACAGGTACAGAGGAGACTCGCATAGTTAACAAGAACAACTGACCGAAGATCTGCGAAAAAATGGAATATGAGACAGTACGCTGTCAGGAGTGCGGCGGAGACGCGAAGGTACGCATCGGGAAGTATGAGAGCTATTGCCCCTCATGCGGAGCGAAGCTGTATCTGAAAAAAGCGACGGCAGCAGTCAGTGCGGAAGCTTCTGCATCGGAGGATATACACTATATCAGAGAGCTGAAAAAGTGGAAGATAGTATCCGGAGCAATAGCGGCGCTGAACTTTCTGTGCAGCATTGGTACATGGATATCGTCGGCATTAGGCGAAGTCAGTATACTGAGTCTGTTCATAGGCGGAGCGCTGTTTATCGGCGGACCAATAGCTATAGGCTATACAGAGCCGCTCAGCAGTGAGATGCGTGAGATGTGCAGGCAGCCTTCACGGGGAAAAACGATACTGAAATGGTATGCGATACTGTTTTTGCTTGGAGTAATAGGCTGGGCAGCAGGAATGTTCGCATACGGAATGAACAGGTCCATGAGATAAAAAAGGAGGACATTATCGGGGAAAATGAATAATAATCGCACTAACAGACAACGAATCGCTGCTTTACTGCTCAGCCTTGCATGTATCTTATGCACAGCAGGCTGCACAGACAAGGGGCCCGACTCAGCAATATCATCTGCTGAAACATCAGGCAAGTCCTCTGAGGCATCAGCTGCTGAGGAAAGTGAAGAGTCACCTGATCTTGATCTCTCCTTTCCTGGGGAAGAGGAGCCTTTTGAACTGCCTGAGCTCTCGGACGAGATACCTGCGGAAGCAGTCACCAAAGTCACAATTTCCGAGACAACAGGCGACGAAACACGTATCGTAAGAGTTGAGTACAATGACGAGCATGACCATCCACTGCTTTTAATGGAGCCGGACTCTGATAACGTTCTCAAAGCTGCAAGAAACTACAGATACAAGTATAACGACAACGGCGACTATACTTACGAATGGGAGCTGTCAGAATCAAGTCTTAACGAGACCACAACGGAATACGACAGTGAAAACAGATACACAGCTATGAAGTGTACCAAGAACGGCAAACTGAGCTGGGAAAGCAGATACGAATATGATAAATACGGCAATCTGCTGCTGAACGAGTCTACCTATTATGACGATACTACAGGCGAAATAATGTCCGTTTTCACCGACGATTTTTCCGACTGTGATTACGACAGCGAAGGAAATCTCATCACTGCCCGCGAACATAAAAGTGACGGTTCCCTGTCCAAAACGTACAGCTACACCTACAACTCCGAGGGACAGAGACTCACGGAGAAAGCGGTAAAAGAGGACTTTGATCCCGACGATGATTACCAAACTACCGAGAGAAAGTACGAATACGTCCCTGACAACAAGCTTCCTTCCCTTGAAGAGACTGTAAAATATAAAAAGGACGGCTCTATATACTCAACGGTCATAATTGAGCGAGAGTTTGATGACAGCGGCAGAGTAACTCAGGCAACAAAGACCTACAAAGATAGCAGCACTCAGAATGTAATAAAACAGACTTACGAATATGAGGCTTTATAACAATGGAGGTTTATCGGGGTAAATGAAAAACTATCGCACTAACAGACAACGCATCACCGCTTTACTGCTCAGTCTTGCATGTATCTTATGCACAGCAGGCTGCACAGACAAAGGTCCCGACTCAGAAATATCATCTGCTGAAACATCAGGCAAGTCCTCTGAGGCATCAGCTGACGAGGTAAACGAAGAGTCACCTGATCTTGATCTCTCCTTTCCCGAGGAAACGGAGCCTTTTGAACTGCCTGAGCTCTCGGACGAGATACCTGCGGATGCAGTTACAAAGGTCACCATAACGACAGAATACCGCGACGAAATCACAACCGTCAGTATAGAATACCGCAACGATCATGACGATCCTGTGCTTATCATCAATGTGGGTTCCGACGGTGAAGAAACTGTAGATGAAAATCTCAGGTACGAGTATAACGACAAAGGCGATCCAACTTACAAGTATGACCTTGAAGATTACCAGCTTTCCGAAACGTATTATGAATACGACGACAAAGGCCGTGAGATCAACGTAAAGAACGTCGATGACGGCATTATCAGCTGGGAAGTAAAATACAAGTATGATGAGTATGACAATATCATCCTTGAAGATTCCAGCTATTATAAAACAGGAACAGATGAACTGCTTTCAAATGTAGTATCTGACTATTCCGACTGTGATTACGATGATAACGGAAACAGGCTCGCTGTACGCAGCTATACCGCCAGCGGTGCGCTTTTCAGAACTGAAAAATACACATATGACAGCGAAAACAGGATCCTCACCGAGATCACGATAAGCGAAAACACAGAAAACGGCAGCTATAAAAGAAGCGAAACACACCGTGAATACGATCCCGCAAGCGGCAAAGAATGCCGTACCGAGGATATCTCATATAATCCGGACGGTTCCGTATATAACACGATGCTGTATGAGCGCGAATTCGACAGCAGCGGACGACTTGTCCATGTAACATCTACCTACAAGGATGACGAGACCGAGAACGTAACAAAAACTACATACGAATATGAAGAGCTTTGATGCTCGATACAATAAATATATTTTAAGGAGGACATTATCATGTCAAATGAAATGCAGTTAAAATACGGCTGTAACCCAAATCAGAAGCCTTCAAGAGTTTATATGGCTGACGGAAGCGAGCTTCCTATCGAAGTTCTCTGCGGAAAGCCCGGCTATATCAACCTTCTTGACGCATTCAACGGCTGGCAGCTCGTTAAGGAGCTGAAGGCTGCTACAGGTATGTGTGCAGCAACATCCTTCAAGCACGTTTCACCTGCCGGTGCAGCTATCGGCAGACCGCTCAGCGACGATCTCAAAAAGATCTACTGGGTAGACGATCTGGGCGAGCTTTCACCCCTTGCAAGCGCTTACGCAAGAGCAAGAGGTGCAGACAGAATGTCCTCATACGGCGATTTTATCGCTCTTTCCGATAAGGTGGACGTATGCACAGCAAAGATGATACAGCGCGAGGTATCGGACGGCATTATCGCTCCCGACTACGATCCCGAGGCTCTTGAGATACTCAAGTCCAAGAGAAAGGGCACATACTGCATCCTCAAGATGGATGAGAACTACAAGCCTGCTCCTATCGAGACAAAGCAGGTATACGGCGTTTCCTTCGAGCAGGGACGCAACGAGCTCGATATCAACCGCGAGCTTCTTGCAAACGTTGTAACAGATAACAAGGATATCCCCGATGACAAGAAGGATGACCTTCTCATCTCACTTATCACACTGAAATACACACAGTCCAACTCTGTATGCTACGTCAAGGACGGTCAGGCTATAGGTATCGGTGCAGGACAGCAGTCCCGTATCCACTGCACACGTCTTGCAGGTCAGAAGGCTGATAACTGGTGGCTGAGACAGTCCCCGCAGGTAATGGGACTTCAGTTCGTAGACGATATCCGCCGTGCAGACCGTGACAACGCTATCGATGTATACATCGGCGACGAGTACGAGGACGTTCTCCGCGAGGGCGAGTGGCAGCGTATCTTCAAGGTAAAGCCTGCTGTATTCACACGCGAGGAAAAGAAGGCATGGCTTGCAAAGAACACAGGAGTATGCCTTGGTTCAGATGCGTTCTTCCCATTCGGCGACAACATCGAGCGCGCTAAGAAGTCAGGCGTAGAGTACATTGCAGAGCCCGGCGGTTCTATCCGTGACGACAATGTTATCGAGACATGCAATAAGTACAACATCGCTATGGCATTCACAGGCATCCGTCTGTTCCATCACTGATAAACCTGAAGGGACGGACTATGTTCGTCCCTTTATCTCCGAAAGTAAGGAAATATCATGAAATATAAATCGCTTTCTTTACGTAAGATATACGTACTTGCTGCCGCCCTGTGCGCGGCGTACATACTTATTTGTATGATCTGCTTTATCTTTTCGGGACTCATTTTCAGCGGCATCGGGGGCGCACATATGAAGGAGCTCCACCCCGATGCATTCATATCGGGAAAGAATATATTCTTCCTCTGCATATCCGAGCTGGTATGGTGTCCGTTCCTTTTGTATACTGTTGGCTGCGTGGATGCAGGCTATTCAGCAAAGCGCTGCAAACGTACATTCAGGGCAGCTCCTCTGCTCTGGCTTGGAGGCTTCCTTGCCGAGCATGCACTTTCACGTGTTATCTCTCAGTTTTCTTCACTGAGTCATGAATCCGAACGCTGGATGATACACTCAAATGAATACTTCACCTTTTTCTTCGGTATCCTTCATATAGCAGCGCTGGTACTTGTATGTACCTCAGCGGCACTGGGTATCGACGAAGTAAGGCATTTCAACCATATGCGCTGAGTCCTGCTCACTGCATAATAAAGGAGATCTTACTCATGAAAATACGTAATGCCTCCGCATTATTGATCGCTGCTGTATTTGCGGCAGCAGTATCTGTGGGATGTTCTTCATCCTCAGAGAAAAAAAGCTCCGAGAATGCTTTTACGGCGGAAACTATCAGAAGCAAAGGCGGAGAAACACAGTACAGCACAGATAATTTCAGCTTCTCGCTCAGCAGCGAGCTTACAAAGTCCGATATGGAGGGCTTTGATCTGGTATTTACAGCCAAGAGCTTCCCCATAATGATAGGCATAAGCGAGACTATGTCGCTCAACATGAATGCCGATGCCAACGCAGTTGAATACATCAATACCTGCGTAGAAGCTGATACTCCCGTATCATGGGAGCATTTCAAGCATGACAAATACGATTGTTCGGTCGTATACACTGTGGAATACGCAGCTGACGAAAACGATCCGAACGTTACGCAGTGCTACCACACCGACACATACAATGCGGTGAAGGAAGTATCCCTTCTCAACATCGCAATGAGCTATCCCGACGGACTTCAGGAAGTAAGCAAGGCTTATGCGGACTATATCCTCAGTGCCTCGGAGTACACAGGAGAGACGCTTCTTCCAACCGAAGCCGAGACCGTTGAGAACGATTATGTATCGGTATACCACGAACCCGAGTGGTATGCCGCACAGAACGAGGATACCGACCTTTCGGATTCTGCGTTCCAGGTAATCAACTTCATGTACGCACATACCGATTCGTTCAGCAAGGCTAAGTCGAAATACTCGCTTAAAGCCGTAAAGATGCGTGACTTCAACACAGCTAACAAAATGGCGAACAACGCCTTTGACAAATACAGCGAAGACCTTATGAAAAAGGAAGTATCACACGGTACAGACGAGATATTCGGCGAAAAGGCATTTACTGTGACCTATGATACAGAGGATGTCTTCTCATACCACTGTACAGAATACTACTTTGAAAAGGGCAGTATAATCTGGTGTGTTACCACAAGCATACCTGCAGAAGACGACGGAACAGTTGCAGCAGACATTCAGAAACTCATGGACAACACAACATTCAAATAAACCTATAAGATAACAGGATGAAAAATGAAAAAACTCATTATCGGATTAGGCGCTGTAACAGCGGTCGCCGCCATAGCGCTTATCAAAAGCCTCAGCATCTACAATAATACAGCCACAGTTCAGTACGATAACGGAGACTACAGCTTCAGCGTACCAAAGAGTGTAAAGTTTATAGAAGGTGACGAGACCTCATACAACTTCTCATATCTTGGTGAGGAAATAACTGTCAGCACCGACAGCTATAACTGCACACCCGAACTGGCAGGTAAATTCTTAAGCTATTACGAAACAGACGGAGAGACCAAAAAGCTCGAAGGCTGTAAGTATACATGCTGGGTTCGTTCATCTGAGTTCGATGTCGTAGATGAACCCACTGTAGGACTTTCATACATACTCGGAACAGACACCCGCTTTCTTCGTATCGACAGTTCATGCAATGAAAAAAAGGCTGAAAAGTTCAGAAAGGTAATGGATACCATAGCAAAAAGTGCGGAATATACAGGTGATTTCCATATTGCCGACAAACCCACAGTGTATGACTATGCGATGCTGAGCATCGATACAGGCTCGAAATTCGGATGCACCGACAAAACCGAAGAAGCAGTCCTCGGGGACAAAAGTATCGTCCTGAGTATTCTGGAGCGCTATGCCGAAGCAGATGATCCCGATAATATCGACATACCTATGGTCACTGTCAAGGTAATGGAAAATGGCAGTCCTGCTTCGGAACTTGCAGACAAGAAATACGATTCGTTAATGGAAGATCCCGATAAATACACTGGCCTGACAAGGGACAAGCAGAACAGGTTCGGCTCGGAATGTGAGCACATCTGTTACGAATACGACTTATATAATAATAACGAACATCCCGAATGTTTTGACTTTTACTGGTTCGACAGCGGTAAATACACCTATGCAGTCAGTGCGGTCTATCAGAAGGATATCGGCGAAGCTGATGCAGCCGAAATGCTTGACGGAATAACTGTAAAGGCACAATAACTATTTCACATACAGGAGGAATACCCCAATGAAAAACGTATTAGTAGTCGGCGGTGGCGGCCGTGAACACGCCATTATCATGAAGCTTGCAGAGAGCCCGAAGGTAGGAAAGCTTTACTGCACCCCCGGAAACGGCGGTATATCAAAGTATGCCGAGTGTTTCAGCGTAGGTGCTACCGATGTTGACGGAGTTGTTGCTCTTGCAAAGGAGCTTAAGCCTGATATGGTAGTTGTTGCTCCCGATGATCCCCTTGTACTCGGAATGGTGGATGCACTTCAGAAGGAAGGCTTCATGACATTCGGACCAAAGGCAAATGCGGCTATAATCGAAGGCTCGAAGGTATTCTCGAAAGAGCTCATGAAGAAGTACGATATCCCTACAGCATTCTACGAGGTCTTCACAGATTCCGAAAGCGCCATTGCTTACCTGAAAAAGCAGAACAGCTATCCCGCAGTTATCAAGGCTGACGGTCTTGCACTTGGAAAAGGCGTTATCATCGCTCAGGACGAGGACGAAGCCGTAAAGGCAGTACACGAGATGATAGACGAGCTGAAATTCGGCAAGAGCAGTTCACGTATAGTTATCGAGGAATTCCTTACAGGTCCCGAGGTATCCGTGCTCAGCTTCACAGACGGAAAGACTATGGTTCCGATGATATCATCTATGGACCACAAGCGCGCTCTTGACGGCGATAAGGGACTCAATACGGGCGGTATGGGTACAGTTTCACCTAACCCATACTACACAGAGGACATAGCAAAGGAGTGCATGGAGAAGATATTCCTCCCGACTATGAACGCTATGAACGCCGAAGGCAGAACATTTGAGGGATGCCTCTATTTCGGACTCATGCTCACACCAAAGGGACCAAAGGTCATCGAATACAACTGCCGTTTCGGCGATCCCGAGACTCAGGTTGTTCTCCCTATGCTTGATGCCGACCTCTATGAGATATTCGAGGCTATATACAACCACGAGCTTGACAAGGTGGATATCAAGTGGCATAAGGGAAGCTGTGCATGCGTAGTCATGGCAAGCGGCGGATATCCCGAAAGCTACCCGAAGGGCATAGTAATGAACGGATTTGACGACAAGGGACAGACAAAGGGCTGCTTCGTATACCATGCTGGTACAAAGCTCGGCGAAAACGGCGAATTCCTTACAAACGGCGGAAGAGTTATCGGAGTTACAGCAAAGGGTGAAACTCTTCAGGAGGCTCTTGATACCGCATACAAGGGAGTAAGCACCATAAGCTTTGAAGGCGCACATTTCAGAAAAGATATAGGACAGAGAGCGCTGAAAGCTCTCGGATAAGGAGCCTTATATGCATGAAAGACTAAAAACAGGGTTCAACCTTGGTCTTACGGGAAATATCCTGTTCCTGTTCTTCGGACTCACCTGTCTTCTCTACTATAACACATACGAAGATGGTTCGGGATTTTCCAATGTTCTTGAAGTTATCGCATATATCATCGAGGTATGCGGATTCATAGCCCTTGCAATATCGGCATTCTGCATAGCGACTTCTGCCCGGATGAGAACTCTGATGAAAGTATGCTATTCAATATACATACTGCTTGAAGCGGTCATGATGTTCCTTGAACTTAATGCATATGAATTCAATTCTTTCTATCGCCCCTTCTCACTGGGACTTGCGATAGTACACGCAGCATTTTCGGGGTTTGTCTGCTTCACATTCCTTCAGCTTGATCCCGACAAGACTGCTCTCGAAGTTGTGATAATAGTATGCATCGGAATAATATTCGGCGGTATGCTCGGAAATATAATGGGCATCCGAATCTATTTCAGTATCATAACAAATGCAGTAAGCTACTCACTGCTGTTCTTCAGGATACTGTCATTGCAGGATAACGGCGATATAGAGATCGACTGCTACGGAGACAAGGCGACGGTCACCGAATACCGAAGCGAATTCTTCAGAGATTAAAAAAAGACTGTACAGCTAAGGGTTGTACTCATATAGCAGCTTTATATGTAATTATCGGGGGCAAACCTTTCTGAGGAAAGGTTCTTCCCCCGTACCCCTTTTCCAAAGACTTTTTGCTCCAAATTTTCAGCCTGATATATCCCTTTGCTGCTATGTATGATAAGCAGCAATTTTTTAAGGGATATATCAGGCTGAAAATTTAAGGCGAAAGTTTTAGGAAGGGAGTTTGAGGGTGACTCCCCGCAGTGCGGGGAGATGTCACGCAGTGACAGAGGGGACCGCCTCCGTCAGAGGAACCCTTTTTCAAAAGGGTTTCCCTCAATATCACGTGTAAAAACTTCTATAAGGGTACCGTCCTTAACTGTACAGCCTTTTTTAATGACTGCTGTTATGTATCAATACAATACCAGTGCCGTTGATAAAAGATCACAGGTAAGAGCGATAAGCTCACGGTTAGTAAGTGCCTGTCCTACCTCCTGATCAAACAGTACAGGTATCAGTCCTTTTTCAAACAAAGCGGAAGAATAGTGCCTTAATGAACGTTCCACAAGCTTTTCAGAAATATTCATTTTATCAGCTATCCTGCTGTAAAGCTTATCTGTTATACTTTCAAGCATATCCGGTTTTCTGATACATATCTCAGCAGCAGTACAAAGATATGAAAAGCCGTTCATATCGGTAGGAAATTTTTTCTTTTCAAGTATCCTTGATATCTCGGGCAGATGCAGTTCGGCAGTATCCTCACCGAGCATCCCGCAGATCCATATACACATATCGGTAACGGAATACGGAAGTCTGAAACAGTTATCTGCACCTGCATCGATAAGTCCCTTGCAGTAATCATCAGATACTTCGTATAAAGCAGCAAGTATCAGCATATCGGGAAATTCACTTCTCACCGATCTGATGAATGGATACATCTCCGTATCAGTGTTTATCGAAGTACAGATCATACAATCATAATGGTCGTTCTTAAGACGTGACAGATACTCGGAATATCTGTTGCTGCACACAGAAGCCACAGCTCCCATACCGTTAAAACATGAAGCCATCCTGCTTCCGAAGCCGTCTATTGTATCACCTATGAGAAGCTTCTTTTTCAACTTAACACCTCCGAAAAAATTCCAGAAAAACTTTATACATTTTTAATATAGAGCAAAAAATGTTGTATGTCAAGGAATATTTTCTTACCGTGTCGAAAACTCGGATTTTCTCAATCTGAGAGCAATTCTGCTATCTCATCGGTCTCTCCGTAAGTCCTTATAAGTATGTAGCCGGTGTTTTCAAGAACGGCATTTACGAAATCGTCACGCTCCACCCTGTCGGGACGGTCATGGGTGGAATCATCCAGCTCGATAAGCATGACAATGGCGGCATTTTCGTCAGCGAGGGCGAAATCTATATGCTTTGAGCGAATCTTGTTGAAGCACTCCATCCAGAAGGGATTCTCCGCCTTTGGTTTGGGGACTATGAGATCGGCGAGACGTATTTTAGTAAATATCTGAAGTCCGAACTCCTCCGCCACAGGTCTTAGGCGTTCATAGAACTCGAACTCACGGTCTGTAAGGATAGGAACAGGATCATACAGCTTGGTTATATCTGGAGCTTTTCTGCGCCGTACAAGCCATATGACGAATATGATAAACGAAACAACCGCAATAAGCAGAAGTATCTCATCGGTTTTCAAGCAGGCCTCTTTTCCGCGGTATCACCGCATAGCATTGTGGATAAAATACTGATATCCATAGGGATATCAGCAATTAAAGTATAAACGATTTTAACATCAAAGTCAATAAAAAACGAAAAATTTGTTCTGTTTAACTTTGCCGGTATAGCAGGAGGAATCCAACCCGCCGAAGATATCGCAGAGGATACATTTTTTCGGGATCATTTGTCAGATGCATGTGAAAACTTAAACTGATATCACACCTCCGCTTAAACAAAAGTTGACAAATATTAATAAATAATGTATAATTATAGTATTAGCGATTTTTACAGGGTAAAGTTTATCTGACAGGCGGTGATCGATATGAAAAAAACAAACGGGATACTGAAATTTATTCTTATAGTTACGCTCGTAATGGGTATACTTACAGTAGTATTGCTGTTCCTTCAGACCGAACGTGCAAAGAATGACCAGTCTATCAACATCGATCCCGAAACGATAAAGCTTGTACAGCTTGAAGCTCCGAAGGAAGGCGATCCTATCGCTATAGTCGATACAACTCTTGGAGAATTCCGTTTTGTACTCTATCCTCAGTATTCACCGCTGGCGGTAAAGAACTTCACCGACCTTGCAGAAAGCGGATACTACGACGGTACCTACGTGTTCAATTCCGAAAGCGGAGTCTACTCCGCAGCAGGATGTCCCAAGAAGAACGGCGCAATGCCCGAGGATGCAGATTCCTCTCACGAGCGCATACCGCGTGAACTGAGTCAGGATCTCTGGCCGCTGAAAGGCGCTGTATGCATGATGAACACCGAGCTCAAGCGCACCTTCAAGGAAAAACTCACAGGCGGCGGTAAATACTACAACGGAAGCCGCTTCGCAATGCTCAACACTATAGAGTTCGATGACGAGCTGAAAAACGAACTCATCAACAACTCACAGGTGAAAGAGCTTGCCGATGCATTCATCGAAAAAGGCGGAATACCGAACTTTTCTCAGCAGATGACCATTATCGGTCAGACCTACGAGGGAATAGAGGTAATAGAAGCGCTTTCAGAGCTTGAGACCGAAAACAACGGCGTTTACAAGCTTCCGGTCAAGGACATAATGATAAATTCAGTAAAAATAGATTCTTATACATCGGAAAAACAGTCATAATCTGCGGCAATATGAAGAAAAACCCTGCTTTCAACCTGCCCGCTTTTCCCGATTATGACCAAAAATATGCGAAAACTATTTACAAATGGATTTTTTTGTTGTATAATGAATTGGTTGAGAATAACAGTATAATACCTACTCCGCGACCATTCGCGTAAAAATGGGGGTAAATAAACTATGTTCAAAAGAATACTTGCTGCACTTCTCTGTGCGACTGCTGCAGCTGCTTCACTTACGTCCTGCGGAAAGGAAATAAGTTACAGCAGCAATTCGGAAACATCCCAGTCCGCAGGTGAAAACGAGACCGCAGAGGTAATGAACTTCACCGCTCCGCAAAAGGGCGATACGATAATTGAAATGAATATCAAGGATTACGGTACAGTCAAGATAAGGCTGTTCCCCGAATACGCCGAAAAGGGCGTTGAGAACTTCGTAGAGCTCGCTAAGAAAGGCTACTACGACGGACTCACATTCCACCGTGTTATCAAGGATTTCATGATACAGGGCGGCGATCCCCTCGGAAACGGTACAGGCGGCGAATCATTCTGGGGCGGTAAATTCGACGGCGGTACAGATCCCCACCTTATACATGCCGCAGGCGCTCTTGCCTACGCAAACAGCGGTTCAACTGCGACCGACGGAAGCCAGTTCTACATTGTAACAGGCTCCGAATGCGATGCAGAGTCTCTTTCAAGCATGGGTATCTCAGGTCCCGCACTGGACGTATACACCAAGACAGGCGGTGCTCCGTGGCTTGACGGAAGCTATACCGTTTTCGGACAGGTATTCGACGGTCTGGACGTTATCTTCAACATACAGCATGTAGCTACAGGCTCAAATGATATGCCCACAACTCCCGTTATCATCGAATCCATAAAGGTAAGCGAATATAACGGTGAGGACCTTAAATGGTATCTCAGTGATTATAACTATCAGCCTCCTACAGAGGCACCTATAGAAAACGTCGACCTCAACAACTTCACAGCTCCCGAGGAAGGCGAAAAGGTAGTAGACATAAAGATAAAGGACCGCGGAGACGTTATGGTCAAGCTTTTCCCCGAATATGCGGAAAAGGGCGTTGACAACTTTCTCCAGCTTGCAGAAAGCGGCTATTACGACGGTCTTACATTCCACCGCGTTATCAAGGATTTCATGATACAGGGCGGTGATCCCAACGGCGACGGTACAGGCGGCGAATCCGTATGGGGCGGAGAGTTCGACGGCGGTACAGATCCGCATCTCTGCCACGCAGCAGGCGCTCTTGCTTACGCAAACAGCGGGGGAACTGCGACCGACGGAAGTCAGTTCTACATCGTAACAGGTGAAAAGTACACTTCCGACGACTTCGAGAAGCTTGCAGCAAACGGATATAAGTTCAGCGAGAACGCTCAGAAGATATACTCGGAAGTCGGAGGAGCTCCATGGCTGGACGGAAGCTATACGCTGTTCGGTCAGGTATTCGACGGACTCGATATCGTTTTTGATGCTCAGAACGTTGATACCGATTCAGCAGACAAGCCCGTTGAGGACCTTATAATCGAATCCGTCAAGGTAGTGGACTATGACGGAAGAGCCCCACGCTGGTATATAAGCGATTACAGCACAGCCGACAGCGAGGCTGAAACAACAGAAAATACAGAAGAAACAGAAGCTGCTGAAAGTGAGGAAACTACAGCTGCGGAGTCTGAAACTCCCGAGGCTGAGACTACAGCAGCTGCGGAATGAACCAAAGCTTGACGCAGGCGGAGGGATTTCCGCTTGTAGACAACAGAATAGCGGGAAAAAATAGAAATCCCGTGAAATAAGGAGAGAATTCATTTTGGATAAGTTCATAATCAGAGGCGGAAGAAGGCTTCATGGTGAAGTTACCATCAGCGGTGCAAAAAATGCCGCTGTAGCCATACTCCCTGCTGTTATACTGTCGGACGAGCCTTGTATTGTTGAGAACGTTCCGACTATCAGCGATGTTACCATAAGCCTGAGGATACTCGAGGAAATGGGCGCAAAAGTCGAGAATATCGGCAAGGATGCCTACAGAATAGATCCTACATCCATAAATAACACATGCGTTCCCTACGAGACCGCAAGGAAAATGAGAGCTTCCTATTATTTCCTGGGAGCGCTCCTTGGCAAGTTCAATAAGGCAAGAGTTTCGATGCCCGGCGGATGTCCTCTCGGAGACCGTCCTATAGACCAGCACCTTAAGGCATTTTCTGCCCTCGGTGCTAACTACTCCCTCAGCCAGGGAATGATCGACCTCACTGCTGATAAGCTCACAGGAAGTCAGATCTTCTTCGATGTTGTAACAGTCGGCGCTACTATGAACGCTATGCTCGCTGCTGTCAAGGCAGATGGACTTACAGTCATCGAAAACGCAGCTAAGGAACCCCACATCGTCGACCTGGCAAACTTCCTCAACTCTATGGGAGCTAACATCATGGGTGCAGGTACAGACGTTATCAAGATACGCGGCGTCGAGCATCTCCACGGTACCACCTATGCAGTTATCCCCGACCAGATCGAGGCAGGTACATTCATGGTAGCTGTTGCCGCTACAAAGGGCGATGTTCTCATCAAGAACGTTATCCCGAAGCATCTCGAGTCCATAACAAAGAAGCTCGAAAAGATCGGCGTAAAGATAGAGCAGTTTGATGACAGCATCAGAGTATGGGTAGACGGTCCGCTGGTAAAGACCAATGTAAAGACCGCTCCGCACCCGGGATTCCCCACTGATATGCAGTCGCAGATAGCAACTCTCCTGTGTCTTGCAGAGGGTACAAGCATCATAACCGAGAATATCTGGGAGCAGCGTTTCCGCTATGTGGACGAGCTCAGACGCATGGGCGCTGATATCACAGTTAACGGTAAGATAGCACTTATCGAGGGTACAGGCAAGCTCATGGGCGCACCCGTAAAGGCTTGTGACCTTAGAGCTGGTGCAGCACTTATCATTGCAGGACTTGCAGCAAGCGGCATCACCGAGATAGAGGATATCTTCCATATCGAGCGCGGCTATGACTGCATGGAAGGCAAGCTCAGGGCACTCGGCGCAGATATCGAGAAGGTAAGCGTTCCCGACAAGCCCGAGGATAAGGACAATAAAGAAAGCAAGGACAGCAAACAGGCTGTCTGAAAAGTAAAGATCAGGCCGTAAAGCACAAGCTTTGCGGCTTTTTTGTATGCAAGCCGAACTCAGTCACAAAAAATTTTTTCAGAAAGCCCTTGACAAAATCAAAAAAGCGGTTTATAATAACAATTACAAACTACCAAATGCGATGAAGGGAAATAAAGCTTGTAAAACGTTTCCACAGAGAGCTGCCGTGCGGTGAAAGGCAGTAAACCATTACAGGTCATAGCTCCTCCCCGAGCAGTCGGCTGAAAGTCTGCGGATGATTAGGCTTGAACGGGTTCTCCCGTTACAGAGATATGCGTTGATCCGACGCAGACGAGTGGGCGTATCATCATACGTCAAGAAGAGTGGTACCACGGAGTATTATAAGAACAGCTTCGTCTCTTCCATGCCTTGCATGGGAGGGACTTTTTTATTACCCTCCTGCACTGGTAAAAACGGATCGGAATGGAGGAAAATTTATGAAAAACACAGAAAAGTACACAAGACAATTTTTTGAAGCTCCGAAAACAGAAATGAAATGGACAAAGAAGTCCTACGTGGATAAGGCGCCCCAGTGGTGCAGCGTTGATCTGCGTGACGGCAATCAGGCGCTCATAGTACCCATGAGCCTTGATGAGAAGCTCGAATTCTTCAAAAAGCTGGTGGATATCGGCTTCAAGGAGATAGAGATAGGCTTCCCTGCCGCTTCCGAGACCGAGTACGATTTCTGCCGTGCTCTTATCGAACAGGACCTCATCCCCGATGATGTGGCGATACAGGTTCTCACGCAGTCAAGAGAGCATATCATCGAAAAGACCTTCGAGGCGCTGAAAGGCTGTAAGAACGCCATAGTCCACCTCTACAACTCCACATCCCTTGCACAGCGTGAACAGGTTTTCCGCAAGAACAAGGAGGAAATAAAGGAGATCGCAGTTTCGGGAGCAAAGCTCTGCAAGGAGTACCGTGAGAAGTACGAGGGCAATTTCCGCTTCGAGTATTCCCCCGAGAGCTTTACGGGTACCGAGCCCGAATACGCATTGGAGGTCTGCAATGCGGTGCTGGACGTCTGGAAGCCTACCCCTGATGATAAGGTCATAATCAACCTGCCTGTAACGGTGCAGCTCTCAATGCCCCACGTATACGCAAACCAGATAGAGTATATGTGCGATAACCTGAAATACCGCGAGAACGTCATCGTATCGCTCCACCCGCACAACGACCGCGGATGTGCTGTTGCAGATACCGAAATGGGACTCCTTGCAGGTGCGGACCGTGTTGAGGGTACTCTCTTCGGAAACGGCGAGAGAACAGGCAACGTTGATATCATAGTTCTTGCAATGAACATGTACTCTCAGGGCGTTGATCCCAAGCTGGACTTCTCGGACATCCCCGACATTGCGGAAATGTACTCCCGTGTAACAAGAATGAACATATACGAGCGTCAGCCATATTCGGGACAGCTTGTATTCGCCGCATTCAGCGGTTCACATCAGGACGCTATCGCAAAGGGCATGAAATGGCGTCAGGAAAAGAATTCTCCCATCTGGAACGTACCTTATCTCCCCATCGATCCTGCGGACATCGGAAGGGAATACTCAGCGGACGTTATCCGCATCAACAGTCAGTCGGGCAAGGGCGGCATCGGTTATATACTGGAAACACGCTTCGGCTACAATCTGCCTAAGAAGATGCGCGAAAAGGTCGGCTACATGGTCAAGAGCGTTTCGGACCACGCCCACAAGGAGCTTCTTCCCGACGAGGTCTACACCGTATTCAAGCAGTATTTCGTGGACATAACTACTCCTATACAGCTTCAGGAGACTCACTTCGTTCAGCGCAACGGCATCGAAGCTTCGGTAGTATTCGATTATGACGGCAGAAGAGTTACCGCATCTGATACAGGTAACGGACGTCTCGACGCCGTAAGCAATGCGATAAGATCCTATACAGGTTCGGATTTCAACATCAGCACCTATACCGAGCATGCTCTTGAAGTAGGTTCTGCATCAAAGGCTGTCTCCTACGTTGAGATAGTTGACGGAAGCGGAAACAGCTTCTGGGGAACAGGTATAGACAACGATATCATCACATCTTCAGTAAAGGCTTTGATAAGTGCGGTTAACAACATGCTGAAGGAAAAGGTTCAAAACAAATAAATCCTTTATCACTACGACGTAATGAAGTGTATAATATTGACAAAATATAAGCCGATCCGTTTTTCCTTATTGATTTTAACTTTCCAACGTGCTACAATGATGTTAAAGATCTCAGTAAGGAGTGAAAATGATGAGAACAGTTATCACTTACAACGGTATCGTCATTAACGTCGGCGCGGTCATTAACGTCTCTGGCTGCAGCTGTTTTTCATTCTGCCCTCACGGCGCTGAGTCTCATGCTTTTTGATATATACCGATGTATATGTGCAAGCAATGAAGCTACAAGCCTCCGGCGGAATGTCGGAGGCTTTTTGTTATGCTCCGACAGTCAGGGACGTAAAAACTGTTTCAAATGCTCTCCTGCGGAATGTCCATGACTTTACATCTGCACGGAGTGAAAGACGGCGTAACCCGCAGTCATGGGCGGACGACTGAAAAGCGGAGCTCAGCCTCCGCCGCCGTACCAAAAAATAATAAAGGACTTTGATACTATGAAAATATCAGGCGCAAAGATAGTAGCAGAGACTCTCATCGAACAGGGCTGCGACACTATTTTCGGCTATCCGGGAGGACAGGTAATAGACCTTTTCGACGAGCTTTATCTCTGCCAGGACAGAATACGCAACATACTCACCGCACATGAACAGGGTGCAGCTCATGCAGCCGACGGCTACGCAAGAGCTACGGGAAAGGTAGGCGTTGTAATAGCTACCTCAGGTCCCGGAGCTACCAATCTCGTTACGGGAATAGCTACAGCATTCCTCGACTCGGTCCCAATGGTAGCCATAACGGGAAACGTCCCCACAAGCCTCATCGGACGTGACAGCTTCCAGGAGGTGGACATAGTCGGTGTGACAATGCCCGTTACCAAGCACAACTTCATCGTAAAGGACATACGTGAGCTTGCGGATACCCTCCGCACAGCCTTCAAGATAGCCAAATCAGGACGTCCGGGACCTGTCCTCGTGGACATCCCAAAGGATGTACAGACTGCAACATGGGACTTTGAACCCAAACCCGATCCTGTACGTCCCTACCCTGTAAGCTTCGCATCAGAGGGCAAGCTGAAAAAGGCTTCGGACCTTATAGCACATGCAGAGCGTCCGTATATCTACTTCGGCGGAGGCATCATCTCGGGCAAGGCTTCGGAGGAAGTAAGAAAGCTTGCAGAGAAAATAGACGCTCCAATGGGCTGCTCTCTTATGGGACTCTCGGCAGTACCTTCGGACGATCCACGCTTCCTCGGTATGCAGGGTATGCACGGCCACTACGCTTCATCGGTCGCAGAGGACGAAGCGGACCTCGTTATCGCTCTCGGAGCAAGATTCTCGGACAGAGCTACGGGAAACAAGTCACGCTATGCACAGAATTTCAAGATAATCCACATAGATATAGACAGTGCGGAGCTAAGCAAGAACATCTCCGCAGACCTGCCGATACAAGGCGATATAAAGGACGCTGTATTCCGCCTTACCGCAATGGTGCAGAAGAAGGAGCATCCCGAGTGGAGCGCACGTATCGCAGAGCTTCGTCAGGAAGAGAAGAAACGTCTTGCAAGTGCCCTTGCGCTTGCCGATAAGAAGCTCTCAGCAGACAGGCTCACCCCCTATGACATTGTGGATGCAATAAGCGCACACTCAGAGCCAGAGGATATCGTAGTTACCGACGTAGGACAGCACCAGATGTGGGTAGCTCAGCGCTATCCCTTCATGAAGCCGAGAACCCTCCTTACAAGCGGCGGACTCGGTACAATGGGATACGGTCTCGGTGCCGCCATAGGAGCTTCAACGGCATCAGGCGGAAGAACGATACTCTTTACAGGTGACGGAAGCTTCGGCATGAACCTCAACGAGCTTGCAACAGCGGTTTCCCAGAATTCACCAATAGTAATAGTCATCATGAATAACGGAGTTCTCGGAATGGTACGCCAGTGGCAGACTTTGTTCTTCGACAAGCACTATTCCAATACAACACTTGAACGAAAGACCGATTTCGTAAAGCTTGCGGAAGCATTCGGTGCAAAGGGCGCAAGAGCCGTTAACAAGGACGAGCTGAAAAAGGCTGCGGCAGAGGCTTTCGCATACAACGGACCATTCGTGATAGACTGCGCTGTAAACAGCGATGAATTCGTACTTCCGATGCTGCCTCCGGGCGGTTCGATAGACGACATAATCACAGAGATAAAGTGAGGTGAGCAGAATGACAAGTAATAAGTACGTTATAGGCGTTATAGTATCAAACGTTTCGGGAGTCCTCTCGAGAGTATCGGGAATGTTCACGAGACGAGGCTTCAATATCGACTGCCTCACAGTGGGAGAAACTGAGTCCAGCGGCTATTCAAGAATAACGGTATCCTTCAGGGGCGACGAGGACATAAAGCTCAGGATACTGCGCCAGCTTGAAAAGCTCCACGATGTAAAGGAAGTGGAAGTACTCGATCCCAACGAAACAGTTATCCGTGAGCTTCTGCTCATCAAGGTAAAGAACACGCCCTCTACACGACAGGACATAATGACTGCGGTAGAGATATTCCGCACAAAGATAGTTGACTATTCAACAACTGCGCTTATCTGCGAGCTTACAGGAGAGACATCGAAGATAGATGCCTTCATCGAGCTTATGAAGCCATACGGCATAATGGAGATGTGCCGCACGGGTATCGTGGCTATCGAGCGCGGCGAGAACTGTCTCAAGACCAAGTAAACAACAGTATCGAAAGCATCTGACAAAGCTTTAAGGTAAGCTGATATCATCACCAATTCGGGATTCTAAAGGGGTTACACCCATTTAGCAGAGTCCAGAGACAGCGTCTCTGGTGGGGTTGGAGGGGCAACGCCCCTCACTACATAAAGCGCTCAGCAAAGGGTGAATTTCAAAACAGTCCGGTGGACTGTCTGCGGAGAGGGAAAGCCCTGCAAGAGAGGGCTTTCCCTGAAAACGGTTTTATTGCGAAGACTTGTCGGTTACATAAGATAACTGTAATAATAATAAAAGGAGTAATTAACAATGGAAAATACTGCAAAGGTATTCTACGAAAAGGACTGCGATCTTTCACTTCTCTACGGCAAGACCATCGCTGTTATCGGTTACGGAAGTCAGGGACACGCTCACGCTCTGAATGCCAAGGAGTCACTCGGTGACAAGGGAAGAGTTATCATCGGACTGTACGAAGGCTCAAAGTCATGGCAGAAGGCTGTAGACCAGGGATTTGAAGTATTCACAGCGGCAGAGGCTGCAAAGCAGGCTGACATCATCATGATACTCATAAACGACGAAAAGCAGGCTCAGCTCTACAAGAACGACATCGAGCCGAACCTCGAAGCAGGAAACATGCTCATGTTCGCACACGGCTTCAATATCCACTACGGCTGCATAACTCCGCCTGCTGACGTTGACGTTACAATGATCGCACCAAAAGGTCCCGGACACACAGTAAGAAGCGAATATCAGGCAGGCAAGGGCGTACCTTGTCTCGTTGCAGTACATCAGGACGCTACAGGCAAGGCTAAGGAATCAGCACTTGCATACGGTCTTGCAATAGGCGGTGCCCGTGCAGGCATACTCGAGACCACATTCAGAACAGAGACCGAGACAGACCTCTTCGGTGAACAGGCTGTACTCTGCGGCGGTGTTTGCGCACTTATGCAGGCAGGCTTCGAGACACTCGTTGAGGCAGGCTACGATCCGAGAAACGCTTACTTCGAGTGCATCCACGAGATGAAGCTCATAGTTGACCTTATCTACCAGAGCGGCTTCAAGGGCATGAGATACTCAGTATCAAACACAGCTGAATATGGCGACTATGTAACAGGTCCGAAGATAATCACAGAGGACACAAAGAAGGCTATGAAGCAGGTACTCAGAAACATACAGGACGGCTCATTCGCAAAGGAATTCCTGCTTGACATGTCACCCGCAGGCGGTCAGGTACACTTCAACGCAATGAGAAAGCTTGCAGCAGAGCATCCTGCCGAAAAGATAGGCGAGGAGATAAGAAAGCTCTACAGCTGGAGCGACGAGGACAAGCTCATCAATAACTGACAGTAATTATTCACGGGAGTTGTCCCCTGAGTCAAGGGAGAAAGTATACATGAAGTAGAAATCCGGACGATTATTAATTTTCTGTTCATATTTTCTTCACATAATCATCATATTTTCACAAACTTATCACAATAATTTGTTAATATTCTGTTAACAGAATGGTCCCTGCGCTTTATATTTTTCAAGACCTGCCGCAGGGACCTTTCAGAATATCATGCTCCCCTGTCAAAAAGGTCGGAGCAGCAAAGGGGAAATGGTTTATGAAAAAGGATGATACTTACAGATTCAGATTCTCATTCATGCAGCTTTCGGGCATAATCCTCATCATACTCGGCATAGCGCTTATGACTTCCTCCGCAATACGGGGCAAAGCCATAAAAAAAGCGGTCATAAAAGAGTACGAAGAGCTGTGCGTGGAAGAGGACATGGACACCGATATGCTCCGAATAGAGGCTGAAAGACAGAGCCGTATAAAAGCGGCGGACGAAGTTCACAAGACAATTATCGGCGGACTTATAGTGATACTGGGCGCACCCTTGTTCTATTCGCCCTTTGCCGACTGGGAAAGGAGCTTCCGCAGAAGCAGAAAGTCCGATGCGGAACGCAGAAAGAAAGAAAAGGACAGCGAGTTCGACTATCCCGACGACGAGTTTGATTTTGTGCTTGATAAGGAAGTAAGGGAACAACTCATCCGTGAGCGTGATGAAAACATCCGAAAGAAAAAGGAAAAAAACAAATGGTAAACAACAGACAATTCAGCATCGATATAAAGACCATAGCAGGTGCAATACTCGCTGTTATCGGCATAGTTGTACTGGTAATAACAGGTATACCCTCAATACGTTCGCTGAACGTAAACAGTGCGGACGAGATAACCTCTCCGAAAAAGGGACAGTATGTTATAGTATCCCTTGAAAACATGGTCTGTACCGTGCCTGACGGAGCCGAACAGGACAGACCGCTGTGTTCCTACACAGCTTCAAGCGACAGCGATCCCCTTCTGACGAAAAGCGGATTCGTGGTAAATATATGCGGTCAGTACCGTCAGCTGATATTCGACGGTGCAATAGATCCCGAAGTATACAGTTCGCTCGATCAGCTCAGTACGTCCGAGGTCAAGCCATATAACAGATATGCGGCAGTTTTCACGGACGAGGATAATGAACACTTTGCCGAGCTGCTTGACCGTGTGAAGTCGTCTAACGACAAGTATTACCTCAAAGGCGAGGAAATAACCGACATCAGGGATGCAGACGCACATGCTGTCGGACTTAAGCTGGTAAAGCTTGACAAGGTAAGGAACAGACCGCTTATCAGTCTGCCTTTCATAATAATCGGACTGATACTGATTATCTTCGGCAAATCGTCATCTATCGACAAAGCAGAGAAAAGAACTCAGAACTCAGAAATCAGAAAGTAGAAAGTAGAAATCCGTAGGGGCGCACATGTGCGACCATCGGTACACGGACAATTCCCCGTTACCATATCACTGCTTTCTGAGCTCTGAAAACTTAAACGAGGTGAAATAAAATGAGCGGAAATTATTTCTGCGAAGGCGTTGACAAGGCGGCACAGCGTTCGCTTTTCAATGCGCTGGGACATACTAAAGAGGAGATGCACCGTCCGCTGGTTGGCATAGTCTCATCGTACAACGAGATAG
Source organism: Ruminococcus sp. XPD3002 (assembly GCA_900119535.1). Classification (GTDB taxonomy): domain Bacteria; phylum Bacillota; class Clostridia; order Oscillospirales; family Ruminococcaceae; genus Ruminococcus; species Ruminococcus flavefaciens_H. The sequence goes on along the minus strand of FPJT01000011.1, from coordinate 53,272 downwards.
TTCCGGGACACATGAACATAGACAAGATAGTTGAAGCTGTCAAGCTTGGCGTAGCTATGGCAGGCGGTACTCCTGCGGTATTCCCTGCTATCGCCGTATGCGACGGTATCGCTATGGGACATAAGGGCATGAAGTATTCCCTTGTTACCCGTGACCTTATTGCGGATTCTACCGAGTGTATGGCTCTTGCACACCACTTCGATGCCCTCGTTATGGTGCCGAACTGCGACAAGAACGTTCCCGGACTTCTCATGGCTGCGGCACGTATAAACATACCGACTATATTCGTCAGCGGAGGTCCTATGCTTGCGGGACACGTCAAGGGCAGAAAGACTTCCCTCTCATCGATGTTCGAGGCTGTAGGCGCATATACAGCAGGCAGGATGACTGCCGGGGACGTTACCGAGTTTGAGGAACATGCCTGCCCTACCTGCGGTTCATGTTCGGGAATGTATACGGCTAATTCAATGAACTGCCTTACAGAGGTACTCGGAATGGGACTCCGCGGAAACGGCACTATCCCTGCGGTATATTCGGACCGCATACGCCTTGCAAAAGAGGCAGGTATGCAGGTAATGGAGCTTTACAGGCAGAACATCCGTCCCCGTGACATAATGACGGAAAAGGCTTTCCATAACGCACTTACTGCGGATATGGCTCTCGGATGCTCCACGAACAGTATGCTTCATCTTCCTGCAATCGCAAACGAATGCGGCATCAGGATAGACCTTGACATGGCTAACGAGATAAGTGCAAAGACTCCGAACCTCTGTCATCTTGCTCCCGCAGGTCACACCTATATGGAGGACCTAAACGAGGCAGGAGGAGTCTACGCAGTTCTTAACGAGCTGAGCAAAAAGGACCTCATATATACCGACTGCATTACAGTTACAGGAAAGACAGTGGGCGAGAACATAAAGGGATGCGTGAACCGTGATACCGATACTATCCGTCCCATAGACGAGCCATACAGTGAAACAGGCGGAATAGCCGTACTTAAGGGCAATCTTGCACCTGACAGATGTGTGGTGAAGAGAAGCGCAGTGGCTCCCGAGATGCTTGTACACAGGGGACCTGCAAGGGTTTTCGACAGTGAAGAGGAAGCTATAAAGGTCATTTACGAAGGCGGCATAAAGGCAGGCGACGTTGTGGTAATACGCTATGAGGGACCTGCAGGCGGTCCGGGAATGAGGGAGATGCTCTCGCCGACATCGGCTATACAGGGTGCAGGACTCGGCTCAACAGTTGCACTTATCACGGACGGACGTTTCTCGGGTGCTACCAGAGGAGCGGCAATAGGTCACGTTTCTCCCGAGGCTGTGAACGGCGGTACTATCGCTTACGTAAAGGACGGCGACATGATATCCATAGACATCCCTAATTATTCCATAACCCTTGAAGTTTCCGACGAGGAGCTTCAGGAGCGCAGACGTACAATGCCGATAAAGCGGAAAGAGAACATAACAGGCTACCTTAAGCGCTATGCTGCAATGGTATCATCTGCGGACAAAGGCGCTATCCTTAATAAATGAGCAGTAATCAGAAAGCAGTGTAGGGGCGCATTCCGTGCGCCCATGATGAACCGATTGTAGGGACGGCCATTGGCCGTCCGCACAGTAATCAGAGATCAGAAAGCAGAAAGCGCCCCTACAAATCATTATAAATACATCCCCGTAAGGCGATACCACAAGCTAACGGCTAAGGGCTGATTAAAGGCTAAAAAACAAAAAGAAAGAAGTGTGTAAAATGGGTATGACAATGACGCAGAAGATCCTTGCGGCTCATTCGGGACAATGTCAGGTCAAGGCGGGACAGCTCATCCTCGCAGACCTCGACCTCGTTCTCGGAAATGATATAACCTCTCCCGTGGCTATCAAGGAGTTCGCAAAGCTCGGCAAAGACAGCGTGTTCGACAAAGACAAGGTCACAATGATAATGGATCACTTCGCTCCCAATAAGGACATAAAGGCAGCACAGCAGTGTAAGATGTGCCGTGATTTCTGCGAAGATATGGACATAACCCACTTTTACGATGTAGGCGAAATGGGCATAGAACACGCCCTCATCCCCGAAAAGGGACTCGTTACAGCAGGCAATGCCGTTATAGGTGCCGATTCACATACCTGTACCTACGGCGCTCTCGGTGCATTCTCAACGGGTGTAGGCTCGACGGATATGGCTTGTGGAATGGCTACAGGCAAGGCGTGGTTCAAGGTGCCCTCGGCTATAAAGGTGAACCTCACGGGAAAGCTCCGCAGGTTCGTATCGGGCAAGGATGTTATACTCCACCTTATCGGCAGGATAGGCGTGGACGGCGCACTCTACCGCTCGCTTGAATTCACAGGCGAGGGACTTTCTTCCCTTACTATGGCGGACAGGCTGTGCATCGCAAATATGGCTATAGAGGCAGGCGCAAAGAACGGCATCTTCGCTGTGGACGATATCACCCTTGATTACATCCGTGCACACGGCGGCGCTGAACCTGTAGTGTACGCTCCCGATGATGATGCGGTATACGACGAGGTAATCGATATAGACCTTTCGGCAATAGAGCCTACAGTGGCATTCCCTCACCTTCCCGAAAACGCACGTACCTTCGGTGAGATAGGCGATATCCCCATAAACCAGGTAGTTATCGGTTCATGTACCAACGGCAGACTGGAGGACCTTCAGACAGCTGCCGAAATAATGAAGGGACACAGATGTGCAAAGAACGTCCGTGTTATAATCATTCCTGCAACACAGCAGATATACCTTGACGCTATGGAACAGGGACTTCTTAAGATATTCATTGAGAGCGGCGCTGTAGTTTCAACGCCTACATGCGGTCCCTGTCTCGGAGGACACATGGGCATACTCGCAGAGGGCGAACGTGCAGTAACTACCACAAACCGCAATTTCGTGGGACGTATGGGACACGTAAAATCGGAGGTCTACCTTGCAAGTCCTGCAACAGCCGCAGCAAGCGCACTTACAGGAAAGATAACAAGTCCGTGGGAGGTAATGAGCATATGATATACAAGGGAAGCGTTATAAAGTATGGGGACAACGTTGATACGGACGTTATAATCCCTGCAAGATACCTTAATACAAGCGACCACGCCGAACTCGCATCTCACTGCATGGAGGACATAGATACGACCTTTGTAAGCCGTGTAAAGCAGGGTGATATAATGGTAGCAGGTCAGAACTTCGGATGCGGTTCATCCCGTGAACACGCTCCCATAGCCATAAAGGCAAGCGGCATATCGCTGGTCATAGCAAAGAGCTTTGCAAGGATATTCTACCGCAACTCGATAAATATAGGTCTTGCGATAGTTGAATGTCCCGAAGCCGCCGAGGCTATAGCAGAGGGCAATACCGTTGAAGCCGACCTTGATAACGGCATCATCCGTGACCTTACAACGGGCAGGGAGTACACTACGGAGCCCTTTCCCGAATTCATACAGAAGATAATCGAAAACGGCGGACTTATGGCGTCTATAGCCAAGTAAACAGAAATCAGTAATCAGTGAGCAGAAATCAGAAAGCAGTGTAGGGGCACACGTACAATCGTCCACAACCCTGATACCCTGTAGGGGGCGACTCCTAACCGTCGCCCGTCCCCTCTGTCAGCTTCGCTGACATCTCCCCACACTGTGGGGAGTCACCCACATCGCCCCTTTAGTTTTCAGATATCAGAAAGCAGAAAGCATTGTAGGGACGGCCATTGGCCGTCCGCATGGTCAAATACAAATACGGATGAAAACGGACGGCGAATCGCCGTCCCTACACGATATCAGGGTTACGCATAATTGTACGAATACCCATATTCAGATTCATCGCCGTAAGGCAATACCCCGATTCCGAATTAAAAGAGAAAGGTGAGATAAATGGAATACAATATCGCTTTACTTAAAGGCGACGGCATAGGTCCCGAGATAGTGGACAGCGCTGTTGCAGTACTTGAAAAAGTGGCAGATAAGTTCGGACATAAATTCAATTTCACCCCATACCTCATAGGCGGATGCGCTATAGATGCCGCAGGTATGCCCCTTCCGCAGGAAACTATAGACGGTTGTCTCGCTTCCGACAGTGTACTCCTCGGAGCTGTTGGCGGTCCGCAGTGGGATGACCAGCCCGGAGAAAGACGTCCCGAAAAGGCTCTGCTGGGAATACGCTCGGCACTGGGACTATATACCAATCTACGGCCTGCAAGGCTCTATCCTGCCCTGAGAAGTGCTTCTCCGCTGAAGGACGAGATAGTTGGAAAAGGCTTCGACCTCATGATAGTTCGTGAGCTTACAGGGGGCATCTACTTCGGCGACAGAGGCTACCGTGACGGTAAATACGGACGAGAGGCTTTCGATACCGAGGCTTACAGCGTTACCGAGATAGAACGTATAGGCAGAGTTGCTTTCGATTCGGCAATGAAGCGCAGTAAACGTCTTTGCAGTATAGACAAGGCGAATGTCCTTGAATCCTCACGGCTCTGGAGAAAGGTAATGCACGAGCTTTCCGTGGAGTACCCCGAGGTGGCATATACAGACATGTTCGTGGATAACGCCGCAATGCAGCTTGTAAGGGACCCTTCACAGTTCGATGTTATAGTTACCTCAAATATGTTCGGAGACATACTCTCGGACGAGGCTTCACAGATAACGGGTTCGATAGGTATGCTTGCATCCGCATCTCTGGGAGCTTCAACAAGGGGAATGTACGAACCCATACACGGAAGCGCTCCCGACATAGCAGGTCAGAACAAGGCAAATCCACTGGCGACTATCCTTTCGGGAGCCATGATGCTCCGCTATTCATTCGGTCTTTCTGCCGAGGCGGACTGCATTGAGGATGCTGTCAACAGCGTACTGGACAAGGGATACCGCACAGCCGATATCATAGGCGATTCCACGGCTTCTCCCCTTTCATGCACCGAAATGACCGACAAGGTGTTATCAGAGTTGTAAGTGAGCAGAAAGCAGTGTAGGGGCGCATTCCGTGCGCCCGTGATGACCCCGATAAATATGAATAGAACATTGTAGGGGCTGATGCCCACATCAGCCCTGCCTGACAATATGTAAATTATTGGGGCGATGTAGGCATCGCCCCCTACACGGTATCAGGGTTACATGTTATTGTTCTGGTACCAACGGGCGCACGGAATGCGCCCCTACACTTAGCTCTCAATTACGAATTAAAAAAACGGAGGTATTAACAATGATAAAAATACATACAGAAAAAGCACCTGCGGCAGTAGGTCCCTATTCACAGGCAATAGTCTCTAACGGCATGGTGTACACGAGCGGTCAGATAGCTATAAACCCTGTCACCAACGCAGTCGATTCTGACACCATAGAGGAACAGACAGAGCAGATAATGCAGAACCTTAAGGCAGTCCTCGAGACCGCAGGTTCTTCCTTCGACAAGGCTGTAAAGACTACATGTTTCCTTGCGGATATGAACGACTTCGCCGCTTTTAACGAGATCTACGGACGCTATTTCACAGGGCTTCCTGCAAGAAGCTGTGTTGCCGTCAAGACACTTCCGAAGGGTGTTCTTGCCGAGGTCGAGGTCATTGCTGAGAGCGTTCTCTGAATCCATAAAATATTGTAGGGGCGCATTCCGTGCGCTCGTGTTATCACCGATAAATATGAATAGAACATTGTAGGGACGGCGATTCGCCGTCCCATTGGCACACGTACAATAGTCCACAACTCTGAAACCATGTAGGGGCCGCCTTCGGCGGTCCGTTTTATTTTACCGTATGTATTGGATCATGCGGGCTGCCAAAGGCAGCCCCTACAATTGATTCATCATAATTTGGTTATCACGGGCGCACGGAATGCGCCCCCTACACTGCTTTCTACTTTCTGATTTCTGAAAACTAAAGGGGCGATGTAGGCATCGCCCCCTACATGGTATCAAGGTTGCATGTGGATGTACGTGTAATGACGGGCGCACGGAATGCGCCCCTACACTGCTTTCTGCGCTCTGATTTCTGATAACTGCTTTCTGATAACTGAAAGACTTGAATTATCGGCAGGGATGTGGTATAATCAATATAATAGGCAGACTATATTCTGCCGTCTATAAATGAAAGGAAGATGCCGCATGACTGTTCGTGAATTACAGGATAAGATCATAAAGCTCAAAAAAGAGACAAATACCGCTATACTCGCTCACAGCTACCAGGCGAGAGAGATAGTTGAAATAGCAGATTTCACCGGTGACAGCTATAAATTAAGCGTGGACGCTACCAAGACAGACGCAGATAACATACTCTTCTGCGGAGTTCACTTCATGGCAGAGACAGCAAAGATGCTCTCGCCCGAAAAGAGAGTCTTCCTCGCAAACAAGGATGCAGGATGTCCGATGGCTGAACAGATGGACAAGGCTCTCATCTCTCAGCTGAAAGCTCAGGAACCCGACCGCACTGTTGTGGCTTATATCAATACAACTGCCGCTCTTAAGACCGTCTGTGATGTATGCGTAACATCTTCAAGCGCACTGAGGATAGTACAGGCGCTGGATAACGAAAAGCTCCTGTTTATACCGGACTGCAATCTCGGCGACTGGGTAAAGCAGCAGTGTCCCGAAAAGGACATAAAGCTCCTTCACGGCGGATGTCCCACACATGCGGCAATAACTCCTGCCGAGGTAAAGAAGGCTAAGGCAGAACACCCCGATGCGCTGTTTCTCGTACACCCTGAATGTGTACCCTCTGTTGTGGCTCTTGCTGACTATGTCGGCTCTACATCGGGCATTATGAACTACGCAAAGGAATCCGACCACAAGGAATTCATCATCGGTACAGAAACATCTATCTCGGAGCATTTACAGTATGACTGTCCCGACAAGAAATTCTATCCCGTTACAAAGAACATCGTCTGCCGCAACATGAAGCTCACAACTCTCCCCGACGTTTATAACTCGCTTATGGGTATGGACAACGGCGAGGCATTCGAGATACTTATGGATGCAGAACTTATTGCAGATGCAAGAAAGTGCATAGACGAGATGATAAGGCTCGGCGGCTGATATGAAGGAACTCGTTGAAAAGCTATACTCCGGACAGGACCTCTCCGACAGCGAACTTGCAGAGCTGATAAACGACCGTGATGATGAAACTGCGGAGCTTCTCCGTATCCGTGCGGACGAGGTAAGACAGCGCTATTATGGGAAAAAAGTATTCCTCCGCGGACTTATCGAGGTATCTTCGCACTGTAAGAACGACTGCCTTTACTGCGGTATACGCCGAAGCAACAGGGATGCCGACCGCTATCGCCTTGACAGGGAAATGATACTCTCATGCTGTGAAAACGGCTATTCCCTCGGCTTCCGCACATTCGTGATGCAGGGCGGCGAGGACTCGTTCTTTACGGACGAGCTTATGTGCAGTATCATATCAGAGATACGTGAAAAATACCCCGACTGCGCTATAACCCTTTCACTGGGAGAACGTTCCCGTGAGAGCTACAGGCTAATGAAAGAGGCAGGTGCGGACAGATATCTGCTACGCCACGAGACCGCCTCTCCCGAATTGTACCGCAGGCTCCACCCCGCCGAAATGAGCCTTGATAACCGCATACGCTGTCTTTTCGACCTTAAAGAGCTCGGCTATCAGGTAGGCTCGGGATTCATGGTCGGCGCTCCATTTCAGACTACTGAGGACTTGGTCACGGACCTGCGTTTCCTGCAAAAGCTGCAGCCCCAGATGATAGGCATAGGTCCCTTCGTACCCCACCACAGCACTCCCTTCGCAGAGGAAAAGGGCGGAACCCTTGAACTGACTCTCAGGCTTCTCGGTATACTCCGTCTGATGTTCCCGAAGGTGCTTCTCCCTGCAACTACCGCACTTGGCACCATTCACCCTATGGGACGCGAAATGGGACTTAAAACAGGCTGTAACGTGGTCATGCCGAACCTCTCACCTGTGGACGTGAGAAAGAAATACGACTTATACGACAACAAGATATGTACAGGCGAAGAAGCGGCAGAGTGCAGACATTGTCTCGACCGCAGGATAGTCTCCGCAGGCTATGAGGTAGCCTCTGAACGCGGTGACTGCGCCGACTTTACAATATGAGGTAACAACTATGAAAGCAAGGTTCCATCTGCCAGATTTCTGGGGACACTACGGCGTTAACGTTGTCTTTATGACAATGCTTGAAAACTGTCCCGAATACTTCCGCGAAGGCGTAGAGATAGCCTCTGTATACGGTTCTTTCCCCCAGGCTGTCTGGAACGGAGGAAGAAACCTCCGCGGTGTATATGACGATAAGCAGGCTCAGAAGGTCATGCATCTCTTCAACGAACACGGCATCCCTCTGCGCTTTACATTCACCAATCCCGTACTGAAAGAAGAACACCTCTATGATCCTATCTGCAACAGGATAATGAAAATGGCGGATAACGGTCTCAACGAGGTAATAGTCAATTCTCCCCTGCTGGAGGAGTATATCCGCAGGGAATACCCCAACTACAAGATAACCAGCTCTACCTGCCGTATGATAACCGATATCGAAAAGGTAAGGGAGGAAATGGAGAAGGATTACCACATACTTGTGCTGGATTACAACCTTAACAACAAGTTCGACCTGCTGGAAACTATCCCCCATAAAGAGCGTGTAGAGGTGCTTGTAAATTCCTGCTGCGATCCGGGATGTCCCAACAGAGGAAACCACTACCGCCTTATCGGTCAGGACATGATATACTACACCGACCACATGAGCATCATGCCCGACAGACCTTTCAATATATACAACTATTCCGCCGAGAACGAGGATAACAATATAAAGTGCCATGCCCGTGAACGCTTTGTCTTTGATATATTCAAGCTCAGCACATGTGTAACTCCCGATGCTATATGGGATAAATACATCCCTATGGGCTTCGAGCAGTTCAAGCTCGAGGGCAGAACTTCTTCAAAGATATACATCATCGAGACCTATATGCAGTACATGATGAAGCCCGATATGCGCGACCGTGCAAGAGTTTTATTCATGCAGAACCTCGAACGCAACGGCGTTATCAGACTTTGATACAAGGAGAACTATAATGAGAGTAAGATTTCATCTGCCCGATTTTTCAGGCAATTTCAAGCTGAATCTTATGTTTGCCGAGATGCTTAAGAACCGTCCCGAATTCTTCCGTGAAGGAGTTGAGATAGCTTCATTCTACGGTGTGTTTCCTCCTTCCATATGGAACGGCGGAAGAACTCAGGGCGGAGTCTGTGACAAGAACTTCGTAAGAAGCGTCATAAAGGCTTTCAATGACAGAGGCATCCCCCTGAGATTCACTTTCACCAACCCCGCACTGGAGAAGAAACACCTCAGCGACGATTTCTGCAACATGGTAATGAACCTTGCGAACAACGGTCTCAACGAGGCGATAGTAATGTCTCCCCTGCTGGAGGAATACATAAGAAGAACATACCCAAAGTATAAGCTCACAAGCTCCACCTGCAAGCGTATCACCGATCCCGAGGCTCTGAAGCAGGAGCTTGAAAAGGATTACAGCATCGTGGTCGTGGACTATGATTTCAACAATAACTTCGAGGTGCTTGAAAAGCTCCCCAGGAAAGAGGACTGCGAGCTTCTTGTAAATGCCTGCTGCGAACCCGGATGTCCGAGAAGGTCGGCGCATTACCACTCTATAGGCGTACAGCAGATAGCCTATAACGCTCATATCAAGAAGTACCCGAACCTTCCCTTCGATGCATCAAAGTATGATCCCGACCACTTCCGTGACTGTCCCTATTCACAGAGGGGCATCTTCGAGATAAGAGACCTGAGAACCCATATCTCCCCCGAGGCTATATGGGAGAAATACGTGCCGATGGGATTCGAGCAGTTCAAGATAGAGGGACGTACAGCAAGTCCGCTCAATGTGCTTGAGACCTATATGTACTATATGGCAAAGCCCGAACGCCGCGACGAAGCAAGGTTCACCCTGCTGAAAAGTCTCGAGAATACAGGCTCACTGCTGTTCCGATAAAGGAGGATGAAAACATGAGAGTAAGATTCCATCTGCCTGATTTTGCAGGCTTTGATAAGTTCAATATGGTATTCGTTGCAATGCTTGAAAGCCGTCCCGAATTCTTCCGCGAGGGAGTTGAGATAGCTTCATTCTACGGTGTGTTCCCTCCTTCCATATGGAACGGCGGACGCTTCCAGGGCGGCACCTGCACCAAGGAATTCGTAAAGGGCGTTACAAAGTATTTCAACAGCAAGGGCATCCCCCTCCGCTTCACTTTCACTAACCCCAAGCTCGAAAAGAAACACCTCAGCGACGAGTTCTGCAATTTCGTGATGCACGTTGCGGATAACGGTCTTAACGAATGTATCGTCAATTCTCCCCTGCTGGAGGACTACATCCGCAAGAACTACCCCAATTTCAAGCTTACAAGCTCTACCTGCAAGCGTATCACCGATCCCGATAAGGTGTATGAGGAAGTGGAAAAGGATTACCACATAGTCGTTCTCGATTACGACCTTAACAACAAGTTCGATATCCTCGAAAAGATACCCAACAAGGAAAAGTGCGAGATACTGGTAAACGCCTGCTGCAACCCCGGATGTGCCCACCGCAGCCACCACTACGATACCATAGGTCTTGAACAGATAGCCTATGCAAACCATGTAAGGAAATACCCCAACGCTCCCTTTGATTCGGCTAAGTTCGAGGCAGAACACCCCGAGAGCCGCTTCGAGTTCGACTGCCAGTGCGTTAACCGTTCACTTTACGAGGTACAGCAGCTGAGCTGTCATATCTCCCCCGATGATATCTGGAACAAGTACGTTCCCATGGGATTCAGCCAGTTCAAGATAGAGGGACGCACATTTGATATGTTCAACCTCATCGAGCATTATCTCTACTACATGGTAAAGCCCGAATGTATCGGCGAGGCAAGACTTTCCTTCTACAGAAACCTCAACAAAAACAACGTTATCACTATTAACTGACAGGAGGTATTATTATGGATGATATAAAAGTTAGATTTCACCTGCCCGACTTCGCTGCTCACTACAGACTGAACCTCGTTTTCGCAAACATGGTGAAGTACGCTCCCGAATACTTCCGCGAGGGAGTTGAGATAGCTTCATTCTACGGAGTGTTCCCCCCTTCCATATGGAACGGCGGAAGAACTGTCGGCGGAACCTGCGATGAGAGCTTCATCAAAATGGTCATCAAGGCATTCAATTCCCTCGGCATACCGCTGAGATTTACCTTCACAAACCCCGTGCTGAAAGAGGAGCATCTCTACGATCCCTTCTGCAACAAGGTGATGAAGCTTGCGGATAATGGTCTTAACGAATGTATCGTTAATTCTCCACTGCTGGAGCAGTATATCAGAAGCGAATACCCCAACTACAAGCTCACAAGCTCTACCTGCAAGCGTATCACCGATCCGGGAGTTCTCGAAGCAGAGCTTGCAAAGGATTACAGCATCGTAGTCCTCGACTATGACCTTAACAACAAGTTCGATATCCTCGAAAAGCTTCCCCACAAGGACAAGATAGAGATACTTGCCAACGCCTGCTGCACACCTAACTGTCAGAAGCGTCTTGACCACTACAGACTCATCGGCGAACAGATGATAATCTACAACGAGCACCTTAAAAACCACCCCGGCGAGCCCTTCAACATCAACGACTACGCTACAGAAACAGTTACCACAGCTATAAACTGCCACTGTACTTCAAGAAGCATATTCGACGTTATAAAGCTCAATCTCCCCACATTCATAACTCCCGAAGCTATCTGGGAGAAGTATGTCCCCATGGGATTCAGACAGTTCAAGATAGAGGGACGTACAGCCAGCAACCTCAACGTTATAGAGAACTATATGTACTACATGATAAAACCCGAATGTCGTGACGAGGCACGTTTCATGTTCCTGCACAACCTTGAAAGAAACGGCGCTGTAGTTATCGACGGCGAAAAGAGCAAGATAAACGGATAAGGAGCAGACTATGAAAGCAGCAGCAGTATTCAGCGATAATATGGTCCTTCAGCGAGGTGTCCCCGTAAGGGTATTCGGCACCTGTGAGGACGTTTGCGGCGATATATACGTATCGGTTCCCGAAATGGGGATAAGTGCAAAGGCTTCCGTGAATAACGGCAGATGGTCCGCATTGCTGCCTGCTGCTTCCGCATGCAGGAGCTGCACCCTTGAAATAACCTCGGATATACGCAGGATAGTGTTCAGGAACGTGGCTTACGGCGAGGTATGGCTTGCAGGGGGACAGTCCAACATGCAGTTTGAACTCAGGAACGATAAGGACGGCATCTCAGCACTGAAAAACTGCCATAAGGAGAACGTAAGATACTATAACACTCCCAAATGCTCATATTCCGGCGAGGATATGAAACGTGCGGAAAGCAAGAGCTGCTGGACTCTCCCCTCTGAGGAAGGTTCGGGAGAATGGTCCGCAGCAGGATACTATTTCGCTGCCGAACTCAGCAGAAGGCTCGGTGTTACCGTTGGCGTGATAGGCTGCAACTGGGGCGGAACTTCCGCTTCCGCATGGGTATCCGAAGATGTTCTCAGCCATGACAGCCGCCTTGCTGTCTACCTTGATGACTATGATAAAGCCGTTGAAGGTAAGTCCGAAGAGCAGATGACTGCGGAGTATCTTGAATATACCGCAACACGCAATAAATGGATAGAAAAGGTAGTTGCCTGCATGAACGAAAAGGGACTGCGCTGGGGCGAAGCTTCTGCCCTCTGCGGCGAGGATCCCTACCCCGGACCTATGGGACATCTCCACCCTGAGCGTCCCTGCGGTCTTTACAGCACAATGCTGTGCAGGATAGCACCATATACCGTAAGGGGAGTTCTCTGGTATCAGGGCGAATCCGATGACCGTCACCCCGAGGTCTACTATCCCCTGCTTACTTCACTTATCGGCCTGTGGCGTACCATGTGGCACAACGACAGCCTGCCCTTTATCATCGCGCAGCTCCCTGTATACGGCGAGGAAGGTCACGAAACCGATACAAGCTGGAGCCTTATTCGTGAGGCTCAGATGAAGGCTTATGAAACAGTACGCAATACGGGACTTGCAGTTCTTCTGGACTGCGGAGAATTCGGCAACATCCACCCCATAGACAAGGCACCTGTGGGACATCGTATGTACCTTCAGGCGCTCAGCGAGGTCTACAGTCTTGCGGACAGGAAGGACACTCTCCCCCCTGTTTACAGCCATGTGGAGTGCGGTGAGGACGAGCTGAGGGTATACTTTGACAATATGTACGGCGTAAGGACAGAAACAGGCTGGGCTTCAGGATTCGCAATAGCCGATGCAGAGGGAGAGTTCTTCCCTGCTGACGAAGCGGAGTTCGACGGATGCGGAGTTCTCCACCTTAAAAGCCGCTTTGTGGAATACCCTGTGCGTGTAAGGTACCTGTGGAACAATTACGCCGAGGTAAAGCTTTTCAGTGTGAACGGACTTCCGATACCGCCATTTCGTTCATGAAGCAGTTAATAGTTTTCAGAAAGCAGTGTAGGGACAACCATTGGCCGTCCGCATGGTCAAAAATAAATACGGATGAAAACGGACGGCGATTCGCCGTCCCATTGGCACACGTACAATAGTCCACAACCCTGATACCATGTAGGGGCCGCCTTCGGCGGTCCGTTGTATTTGACCGTATGTATTGGATCATGCGGGCTGCCAAAGGCAGCCCCTACAATTGATTCATCATAATTTGGATATCACGGGCGCACGGAATGCGCCCCTACTGCTTTCTACTTTCTGATTTCTGAGCTCTTAGTTCTGAGTTCTGCTTTCTGACAACTGAAACGCTTGACAAACCACGCATTGATGGTATATAATATATAGGTAATATCTATAAAGGCTCAGCAGGAAGAGTAGCGTATATCAGTTTCTTTCAGAGAGCGTCGGGACGGTGAAACGGCGCAGAACGATAACGTGAAGTGCGTCTGTCAGCCCTGACGGGGAAGCGGCTTGTCCGTGCGTATCCGTCGGCGTCCCCCTCGTTACGGGAAAGAGTTATAAATCGGAGTGGAACCGCGTATCTACGCCTCCTGAGTCATTCTCAGGGGGCGTTTATTTTTTTAAGGAGGATAAACATGCAGTTATACAATTCACTTTCACATAAAAAAGAGGAGTTCATCCCTCGTGAGGCAGGCAAGGTAAGTATGTACACCTGCGGACCTACTGTCTATCACTACGCTCATATCGGCAACCTCAGAAGCTACATAATGGAGGATATACTGGAAAAATACCTCCGCTTCACAGGTCTGGACGTTAAGAGAGTCATGAACATCACCGACGTGGGACACCTTACAAGTGACGGCGATACAGGCGATGACAAGATGCTTAAGGGCGCTAAGCGCGAGCATAAGACCGTTATGGAGATAGCTAAGTTCTATACGGACGCTTTCTTCGATGACTGCAAAAAGCTCAACATAAAGACTCCCGACGTTGTAGTTCCCGCAACTACCTATATAGACGAGTTCATCCGTGTTATATCTTCACTCATGGATAAGGGCTACGCTTACGAGGCAGGCGGCAACATTTACTTCGATACATCAAAGCTGGAAAAATACTATGTATTCAACGATTTCAAGGAAGAGGACCTTGCTGTAGGTGTCCGCGAGGGCGTTGAGGAGGACAGCAACAAGCGCAATAAAGCCGATTTCGTACTGTGGTTCACAAAGTCCAAGTTCGATGACCAGGAGCTTAAATGGGATTCACCCTGGGGCGTAGGCTATCCCGGCTGGCATATCGAGTGCTCATGCATCAGCATGAAGAATCTGGGCGAGTACCTTGATATACACTGCGGCGGTATCGATAATGCTTTCCCACACCACACAAACGAGATCGCACAGTCCGAAGCTTACCTCGGCCATAAATGGTGCAATTACTGGTTCCACGTACTCCACCTCAACACAAACAGCGGCAAGATGAGCAAGAGCAAGGGCGAGTTCCTTACAGTTTCGCTTCTGGAGGAAAAAGGCTATCTGCCTGTAGTTTACCGTTTCTTCTGCTTACAGTCCCACTACAGAAAGTCGCTGGTATTCTCATGGGAGAACCTTGATAACGCAAAGCTGGCTTACAGCAAGCTCATAGAGAAGATAGCTCCCCTTACTGCCGATGCTTCGGGAGATACCGACAAGGCTGAATTCGACCGCCTTATGCAGAGCTTCAGAGAGGCTATGGATAACGACCTCAACACTGCTATGGGTATCACTGTACTCTATGACGTACTCAAATCAGGTGCAAACAACGCTACAAAGCTGGCACTTCTGGAGGAATTCGACAAGGTACTCGGTCTGGACCTCATCGCAAATGCAAAGAAATTCGCAGAGGAATCCGCTAACGCTTCATCCGATATCCCCGAGGAGGTAATGGCTCTCGTTGAACAGCGTCAGGCTGCACGTAAGGAGAAAAACTTCGCTCTTGCCGACGAGATACGCGATAAGATAACCGCACTCGGCTATGAGGTAAAGGAAACCCGTCAGGGAACCGAGATAAACAAGCTCTGATGCTTGACAAAAAAACTTAAAAGGCATATAATTTAAATGACGATATTTTCAGAACGGAGGCACTTCAATGGCACGCATATACCCCCTTTTCAGCTCAAGTAAGGGCAACAGTACCTTTATCGGTACAGAACAGGGCGGTATACTCATAGACTGCGGAGTGAGCTTCAAGCGGCTCTCTGCCGCTCTTGAAGTCAACAGGATTCCCCTTTCGGCTGTTCAGGCGGTCTTTATAACCCATGAACACTCCGACCACGTAACAGGTCTTAAAATGCTCACAAAACATACGGGTATGCCTGTATACGGTCAGAAGCGTACCCTTCAGAGACTCTGCGACAGCGATAAGATAGCGGCAAATTCTCCCGTTATCGATATGAACGGTATCACTATAAACTGCGGCGGATGCGAGGTAAGATGCTTCAATACTCCCCACGATACCATTCAGAGCTGCGGCTACAGGATACACACCTCCGATGACAAGCACTGCGCTGTCTGCACCGACCTGGGACATATAACTCCCGAGGTGGATGAGGCTCTTACAGGCTGCCGTCTGGTACTCCTTGAAGCCAACTACGACGAGGAGATGCTGCGGAACGGTCCCTACCCTCTTTACCTTAAGGAGCGCATACTTTCCTGCAACGGACATCTCTCCAATACCGACAGCGGCGCACAGGTAAGAAAACTCGTAACACAGGGCACTACACACATAATCCTCGGACATCTCAGCCAGGACAACAACCGTCCCTATATTGCCGACAAGACCGTTGAAAGCTGCCTTTCGGGCATGACTCGCGGCAGGGA
This sequence comes from Ruminococcus sp. XPD3002, assembly GCA_900119535.1. Lineage (GTDB taxonomy): Bacteria > Bacillota > Clostridia > Oscillospirales > Ruminococcaceae > Ruminococcus > Ruminococcus flavefaciens_H. The sequence goes on along the minus strand of FPJT01000011.1, from coordinate 36,978 downwards.
CTACCTTCTGGGCGTTGCACCTGTCGAAACTCAGGGAGGAGCTGTTATCTTCTGATGAATATAAACCTTATCGTCATAGGCAAGCTTAAAGAGGATTACCTCAGAAGCGCCTGTGCTGAATACATAAAGCGTCTGGGACGTTTCTGCACCTTCGAGCTCCACGAGCTGGACGAGTGCCGCCTCAGCGATAATCCCTCGGATAAGGAGATATCCGCCGCTCTCAAAAAAGAAGCGGAACAGATAAAACGCTACGCAAAGGGCATGATAGTCCCCATGTGCATCGAGGGAAAACAGCTCAGCAGTACCGAACTCTCACAGCAGATAACTCAGGCAGGTGTGAACGGCGAAAGCTGCGTCACCTTCATTATCGGAAGCTCCTTCGGTCTGGACCCCGATATAAAGGCTATGGGAAGCCTTAAGCTCTCTATGTCGAAAATGACCTTCCCCCACCAGCTTGCAAGAGTTATGCTGCTTGAACAGATATACCGCTGCTTCCAGATAGCAAGCGGAGGAAAGTACCATAAATAAGGAGGATGAATATGAAAAGAACATTGGCTGTTATCGCAGCGGCTTCCATGCTTGGATGCTTTACCGCCTGCGAGGACTACAATACATACGAAAACACAAGCGGCGCTTCTTCCGAGACCGTTACCACTGCTGCGGCAACTACTACAGCTGCTGCAACTACGGCAGCTACTACAGCTAAGGAGAAAAAGACAACTGCCGCCGCTGCATCAACTACAGCAGAAGCATCCTCCACAGAGAAAAAAGAAGATACTACCAAAGATACCACCACAGAAGCCACCAAAGAAGCTGAAAAAAATGCTGAAGAAGGCGGTATAACCGAACTGAAGGACAAACTCCAGTCCGCATCGATGCTCTTCAGAAAGAAAGAGCGGAATTCAACAGATACACGTACATTTGAAGCTTATGCCCGCTCCAAGGACGTAAGCGATAAACAGCTTGATTCCATACAGACTCTCATATGCGATAAGGAAACAGGCGAGATACTCTATCTCTCCGTATGCGATAAGAAGATCCCCTATTCCGATGCTGTCAGTTCCGACGACGATGCATACTACAAGAAAAGCGCCGAGGATATCGACGATATTATCGACGTAAAAGCCTACCTCAAGGACGTTTCGGGCAGCTACGAAGTCTATTTCGGTGCCGACGGAAAAACAGGAAGCTACACCGTTACCACCGATATGAAGGGCAGCGACCTTGTTAAAATGATGAAGGATTCATCGGACTATATGGACAAGCTCAGCAAAATAATGGGCGACCTTGATAACTCATTCATATACAAGATGAATAAGTACGAACCCTGGATGTACATTCCCTCATCACTGGGAAAGTCCAAAAAGAATCAGTGATCAGTGTAGGGGGCGACTCCTAACCGTCGCCCGTCCCCTCTGTCAGCTTCGCTGACATCTCCCTACACTGTAGGGAGTTACCCCACACTGTGGGGAGTCACCCACATCGCCCCTTTAGTTTTCAGAAAGCAGAAAGCAGTAGGGGCGCACAGTGTGCGCCCGTATTAGCCATTAGCCTTTAGCGTGTAGGGGCGCTTTCCGAGCGCCCGTGAAGAAATCAGAAAATAGTATGTATAAAGAGAACTTCATGTATAACAAACATGGATAATTTTTTATAAAGGAGTGAAAAAATGGTTTTAAAGAAAAAAGATCAGTACAATTCCAATGAAGAAATAGACAACTACTTATTAAACACTTACGGAATACGTAGTCTATATGATAAAAGTGAGATCCCACCTGATTCACTATCAATTTCTGGTTACACAGAAATTTCTTCATCAAATTTTGAACAAATAAATATGCTTTTTAATCAAATTCCAGGACTCGCTCTTCATGAACTAAGTCACCACGGAACTTATCGTGTTTACTTTGATAAAGGACTCGGCGTCCTGCAACAAGCTAAAGAAGGAAACGGATTTGTTAGAGGTAATATTGTTGAATTTGGAACAAATAATAATATTAAAGGCAGTGCATTATGGAAAGCGGCTTCTTCAGCTCCATTGATAGCAAACACTATTTTCTCCGCTATGTCGACAATTACTGGACAATACTTTCTTTCAGAAATAAATAGTAAACTGTCTTTATTAGATAAAAAAATCGACGAAATAAGGCAATTTCTTGAAATGGAAAAAACCAGTAAGGTTTGGGCAAACGAAAAATATTTACAGCAAGTTATTAGAGATTATAGTTCTATTCAATCTAATGATTACTTAAAGCAAGCTACTATTCAAATGTTACAACAAATACGTATAGATAGCTTATCTAACATCAATTTCTATTCAACATCTTTTCAAATCAAAAAAGAAGCGTTTCTACGATTAAAGAAAAAGGGGGAGAAAAAAGATATTCCTCCTGCAATAAACGACTTGGGTAATCTTATTCTTTGCTACAAATATGTTACCGCAACCTATTCATTAGCATATTACCTTGAAATGCTTATATCTGGTAATACTGATCAAAAATATCTTTCATCAATAAAAAGCGATATTATAGGTCAGGTCAATAATTATAACAGTAGCGTAAAAATGCTTGACTCAGATTTTAAAGAATTTTTAAATGATGCAAAAGCATATAAGGCAAATGAACTGATTAAAGATATAGGAAAAGTAGTAACCGGTGGTGTAACAAAAGCCTTTTTTGGCAGTTTCACTTTAGGTTATACAATTACTGATGCAATTAATGAAAAGTCAGATGATGCTAAAACCAAAGCAAAAAATGCTGTAGTGCAACAAGCAGAATCGTTAATAAAAGAATGCAACGATTTAAAACCTTTTGAACGCATAACCAAAGGACTAGCCCAGTATAATCAAATTATAAATAATAGTCAAATTGAATTAGTATACACAGACAATAAAGCTTATATCAAATTTACTGATATAAAAGCCGACAAAAAAGAAACAGAAGAAAAAGCTTCTAAGCAATTAAACAATAAAGAGGAAACTTTAAGATAAATATTTGAAAAATAGTGAAAACCATTTGACAAGTGAATATATTTGTGGTATAATACAGTCAATACAAATTCACTTTAAAGCGTTACAGCGTAAAGTGTGAAATCAAAGAAAGGATCGTTTTTAATATGAAGGAGTTATCAAAGCTTATGGATTACCGTCCTGACATAAAGGTTATAGACGCAACTCTCCGTGACGGAGGTCTCGTAAACGAGTTCCGCTTCACCGATGAATTCGTTAAGGCACTCTACAACGCTAATCTGCGTTCGGGTGTGGACTACATGGAGTTCGGCTATAAGGCTGATAAAGAAATGTTCGATGAATCAAAGTTCGGACCATGCAAGTTCTGCGATGACGAGTATATCCGCTCTATCGTTGGCGAGAACAATACAGACCTTAAGATAGGCGTTATGGCGGACGTTGGACGCTGCAACTACAAGGAGGATATCCACGACCGCTCAGAGAGTCCCGTGGACCTTATCCGTGTTGCAACTTACATCCACCAGATACCTACAGCAGTTGATATGATAGAGGATGCCAAGAAGAAGGGCTATGAGGTAAGCTGCAATATCATGGCTATATCTACAGCTCAGGAGAGCGATATCAGTGTTGCACTTGATATCCTCGGCAAGTCACCTGTTGACGTTTTCTACATCGTTGACAGCTTCGGCTCCCTCTACCCCGAACAGATAGCACGTATCGCTGCACTCTACGGCGAGATAGCTGATAAATACGGCAAGAAGCTCGGTATGCATGCTCACGATAACCAGAAGCTCGCTTTCGCTAACACTATAGAGGCTGTAGGCGACGGTGTAGACTGGCTCGACGCTACATACGCAGGTATGGGAAGAGGTGCAGGAAACTGCGCTATGGAGCTTCTTCTCGGCTTCCTTAAGAACCCCAAGTACAACGTATACCCTGTTATCCAGTTCATCGAGAAGTACATCCCCGAAGTACGTGCGGCAGGCGCGGTATGGGGTTACGATTTCCAGTACCTCATGACAGGTCTTCTGAACCAGCATCCAAGAACCGCGATCGAGTTCACAAAGCAGGGCAGAAAGGACTACGCAGAGTTCTACAAGGAAATAATCTCACAGGAATAATTGCAGCGGCGCTTCTTCAAGGAGCGCCACTTTTTTAATACGTAAAGCTGTTAGCCTTTGGCTTGTAGGGGCTGCCTTTGGCAGTCCGCACAGAAAGCAGTAGGGGCGCACACTGTGCGCCCTTGTAGCCTTAATATTTTAATTTGGTAAAAATTACGATACAGACATCAATTTATAATCTCGTTATTTATCATTAATCATTTTTTAAAGATTTTTATTATTTTTGAAAGAATATCTAACTGAGGTGTCTCTTGCTTTTGACTATTCATTTTGTTCATATATTCTTCGTATTCCCTGTCTTTTTTTATACGTCGCTCTTTTCTTTGTTCCGATGTATGTTGTTCTATTTCCGCTCTTCTTTTTGAATCAATATTGATTTTTTCAACTATTTCTTCAGCCCATTCAGTCCAACTCCAATGACGCGCAGCATGACCACCATATCCATTATCTTTTTCTTTTTTAGTAGCATATTTCTCACCTTTTTTGGTTAGAGAATAGTTTCCTGGCTCACCTTTAAGATAGCCTTCTTCTTTGAGATAAACATTCATTTCTTGTGAATTCAAACCAAATAATTTTCCTAACCTTTTAGCTGATAATCCCATTTTTATCCTCCTTTTGGTTTTAGTAAAATACTCACAGTTAGAGAATGATTCCAAATGATTCCAATTTAATTATATCAAACGATGATAAAAAAACAATATGATAAGCTAATAATTTACAAAAAAGTTGCAATGAATGTAATTATCATGTGAATTATTACAAATAGTTTTAGTGGGGCGTCGTCCCTACATTCAGATTCATCACCGCAGGCGATACCACAAGCTAAAGGCTAACGGCTAAAAGCTAATAGCTTAATATAAAAAAAGTGTTGCACTTTCCCCCACCCGATTGTATATATAAATGAAAACGATCTGCAGACTTCGCTTTACATGAAAGAAAGGAGGAGCGTAATGACAGAAAACGAACTTAAAAACCTCATCCGCAGCAACCCCGATGACGGCTTCCGGCAGCTCTTTGAGCAGTACCACGGATACGCATTTACTATCATCCACCGTACTCTCGGCGGAACAGGCTGCGCTAAGGACGCTGAGGATTGTATCGTTGATACCTTCGCAGATGTCATACTCCACTACGATACATACGCGAAAGGCTCGCTCCGCTCATACATAGGCGCTGTTGCAAGGAACAAGGCAATAAACCTCAAACGCTCGCTGACAGCTGCCGAATTCTATACAGTCGGTGATGAAGAAACAAACGATATCCCCGATAACTCGGACTCGATAGAGGAATCCGCCGAGAAGTCACAGACCTTCCGACTTCTCCTTGACAAGGTCGAGGGACTCGGCAAACCAGATTCAACTATCATCATCCACAAATTTTTCTTCGACATGAGCTCCATAGAGATAGCAAAGACCGTGGGAATGACTCCTGCGGCAGTAAGGATGCGGCTTAGCCGTTCCCTTAAAAAGCTGAAAAAGTCTCTCGAAGAGCTTGGTGTAACACTTTAAGGAGGATAACTATGAAAGGTGAAAATAAAATAAACGAACTGTTCTCACACTCTGATAACGAGGACGCTCAGCGCATATCCGATGCTCACCCTGTTTTCAGCGAAGCAAAGAAGGATGAGCTTTATAAACGCATACAGGACAGAGTTGCAGCAGAAAAGAGCGGAAACGATTTTGCGGACAAGGTAACAGGTGTTGAAGTTCATCACGGACACGGCATCATGAGATATATCGGCATTGCAGCTGCACTTGCTGTACTCATCGGCGGTATCGGCGGAGGTCACTACCTCATCAGGAACAATATGAATCCCGACCGCACATTCAGCGAAATTGAAACTGAAGAATCAACCGAAACTTCCGAAGTTCAGGAAGCTACAGAAGAAACTGAGGAAGAACCTGCAGAAGAAGCAGTTATCCAGGACTTCGATATGTCAACACAGATGGGCGTATTCGGCAAGATGCTCAACAGCATCGATTACTACGACTATGCATCAGGCGTCATGATACAAAGCGATACAGCACGTAACGACCTCTGTACAGAGTCCGCATTCAACGTTGACCTTACTACAGGAAAGTCACTGGACGTTCTTACACGCTACAACATCTACAACGATTACCACGATGTTGCAAACGATCAGCCCCTTGAAGGCGAAATGGATCAGTATCTCGGCGTATTCGATGTTTACTGCGACGGCACTAACGAGCTTGAAATGGCCCATGATTCAAATATTGCACGTATCGCAACTGCGGAAGAAAATCAGGCTCAGCACCGTACAAGCGATCAGCTCGATCCTCAGACAGTCATCGACTATATGAACAGCATCGATATACCAAGCGATGCGGATTATTACACTCCCACTATCGCATACTTTGAAAACGGCGATGTTCAATTAAGAGGTATATGCTCCAACACAAGAGCAGCGTTCAATCTGCTTGAACCGGGTTACACTGCTGTAGATTTTCTCTACGACTTCTCAACATGGGATATAACAAACGAGTCCTTTGAGTATGCAGGAAGAGACTGCGTAGTTCTCGAGGGTACACATCCACGTATCTCAGCAGGACTTATCCCTTACAGAGGTCTCAGCAACTTTACATTCGTAGTTGACAAGGCTACAGGATGCCTTCTTAAAATGCAGACCTTCGACACTGACGGAGAGCTCATCGAATGGATGGTAACAAAGGATATCCGCTTCGATGCCGATGCTGAACCCGTACCCGAAAAGGATCTTGAGATACACCGCACTGATGAATACTTCACAGAGCCGGAGATAAATACAAACAGCCACGGCGAGACCTACGGCAGCTGCAATGGGGCAATAGTACGCGAAAACTATGATAAACTGCCCGACCTTATATACAACTGCCTGTTCTATGACGGCGGCGGATACTTCCGCAAGGACGATCTCTTTGAAGCTTTCGGCGATCAACCCGAGGATGTAATGAAGAGATATGCAGTTGTAAGAGTTGACGACGGTGAACCTTCACCCGCAGGAACAGACATAAAGATATATGACGAAGAGGGCGAAAACGTGCTCTTCACACTGGTATACTATCAGAAGTAAATACAACCATTATCAGGGGAAAACCTTTCTGAGGAAAGGTTCTCCTCTTACGGAGGCGGTCCCCTCTGTCCTTCGGACATCTCCCCGCACTGCGGGGAGTCACCCCCGAACCCCTTTTCCAAAGACTTTTTGCCCCAAATTTTAAGCCTGACATGGCACTCACTCACAGTATCTCTTAATCATTAGTTTTACTGAAGTGCCATGTCAGGCTTAAAATTTAAAGTAAAGGCATAAAAAGAAATCAGGGGATGCCTCTTCAAAGGCATCCCCATTAATACTTTATTTCTTCTTTTTGTTCTTGTTGTCAGTCTTCTTAACGTCAGCTTCTTCCTCGATCTCGTCAGCTATCTCTTCAATAGCCTCTGCAAGATCATCAGACTCTTCATCTGTATCGTCCTCAGAGCCGGAAGTTCCTTCAACAAGTCCTTTTCTCTTTCTTGTTTCGCCTACGATAGCCTCAATGAATGCTACTGCGAAGTAGATCATTACTGCAAGTCCTTCAAGGAGAATTAACGGAAGCTTTGCATTGTCAATGATTCTTCCGAGTCTTCCGACTACTGAATCAGATGCAGGAACAAGGATGTTATAAGCATTTCTGAAAGTTACGTTCTGATAGTAGTCATCAGCTGTCTTTGAAACGATATCAACAAGCTCATTTACCTTATCGCTGAGCTTTGAAAGTCTGCTGTCTACCTCAGCCTTCTGAGCGTCCGTAGCGGTTGTATTGCCCTTAAGAGCATCTTTTCTGTCGTTATAGTAGTTGATACTTTTCTTTGTCTCTGCAAGATCAGTTGCAGCGTTGTTCTTCTGGTTTATCATCTTATCGTACTGTGCTGAAGCCTGAGTGATAGTGCTGTCAACATTTACGTCCTGATTTCCGATAATAACGACCTGATCCTTTTCGTACTGCTTGATAGAATCGTCATATACCTTGATCTGCTCTTCAAGCTCTGCCTTTTCACGAGCAAGTGCCTTAAGACGGTATTCGCAGTATGAAATAGCTTCTTCCTTATCCTTTGTTACATTGTTGAGTGAGATATAGGATGAAATTCTGTCAACATCAACACTCTGGAGAGTTCTTATAGCCTGATAGATATCATCGAATGTGTATCCTGTCTCGGATGAACGGAATCTTGTAGCGTCCTCGCTGTCAAGAGACTTAACATACTTTCTGAGTGTTGAAAGGCTGTTGCTGAGAACATCGAGAGCCTCGGGGTAGTCATACTCGGTATAGTCGATAGCCTTTACAGCGCTTCCGAGAGATTCGTTATAGCCGTATGTCTCGTAGAAGTAGTTCTGGTATTCTTCAAGCATGGTATTGAATACATCAAGTGCCTGAGAGGAACTGAGTTCTGTATCGTTGTAATCGAAATAAACCTCATACTGTGTAGGATAGTAAGTAACATCCAGCATTTCCTCAGCAGCCTGAAGATTACCGCTGCTAGCTGTCTCGTAAACGCTCTTATAAACAGTGATCCTGTCCATAGCGTCCTTAGGGATGATGCCCTTGAACTTGATACCCTTTCTGATATCCTCAACGTGCTCAAGTGACAGATCAAGATCTGTAAGAGCTCTTTCGATAACATTAGGGTTCTTTATAGAATTGATATCGAACTTTCTGCCTGCGGGGTCCTTACCCTTTTCAATACCTGAGTAAGAGAAGCTTACAAGAGCAGTAAGCTCCGGTTTTTTAACATGAGTGGTAAGAGTAGCAAATCCGAAAGAAGCAACGAAAAAGAATACAGCTGCAACGAGCCATATAGTGAAATATTTCTTAAGCTTTTTCAGAATGGCTGAAATGGATATAACTACTTCGTCCTGATCTTTCTCTTCATTTTTCAGCGTAATATTGAGATTACGTTCATTTGAAACTGCCATTTTGACCTCCCGATCCTTTGTTTTATAGTTTAGTAAGACGGCAGTATGTACAAGCCGTCACTATATAATGATATCACTTTTTCGGTACAAAGTCAATGATTTTGGTGTGAATTAAAAAATTTCCTGTATTTCGGCAAAAACAGAGATTGTTCGTCCCGAATTTTTGATAATAATTACGAAAAACGGACTTCCGCACAAGCTGAAAGTCCGTTATTATATATCATATCAGACTGTATGTCCTTTTTCCTTTATGACGCTGACAACGCTGTTTACCAGTTCACGGCAGATATCTTCGTTCTCAGCCTCGACCATTACACGTACGACTGGCTCTGTACCGCTTTCACGCACAAGAATACGTCCTGTATCGCCGAGCTTTTCAGCAGCAGCAGATACAGCCTTCTGTACGTCGGGATCAGCCTGCGCTGCGGACTTATCCTTGACTCTGACGTTTTCAAGTACCTGAGGATATACGATGAGAGGAGCAGCAAGTTCGCTGAATTTCTGCTTCTTGGACATGATGACCTGCATCATCTTAAGGCTTGTAAGAATACCGTCACCTGTTGAAGCATACTTCGAGAAGATAATGTGTCCCGACTGCTCACCGCCGAGGATACAGCCGTTCTCCTTCATGTATTCGTATACGTATTTATCACCTACGGCAGTTTTAGCGTAGTTGATACCGAGTTCGTCAAAGGCTCTGAAAAGTCCGAAATTGGACATTATAGTAGCAACTACAGTGTTATTTATAAGCTTGCCGCGTTCCTTCATGTAGCGACCGTATATGTAGAGTATGTGGTCACCTGTGATGATATTGCCCTTTTCGTCCACACAGAGGCATCTGTCTGCATCGCCGTCATAAGCGAAGCCTGCATCAAGACCGTTCTCTACAACGTACTTCTGAAGCACTTCTATGTGGGTAGAACCTGCATTGTTGTTTATATTAGTACCGTTAGGCTCTGCATTGATAACGTGAGTCTCAGCGCCGAGAGCATCGAATACAGCCTTAGCAATATTCCATGAAGCACCGTTAGCGCAGTCCAGACCTATCTTCATGCCGCGGAAAGAATACATTCCGAGAGAGATAAGATAGCCTACATATCTGTTTCTGCCTGCGATATAGTCAACAGTACGTCCTATTTTTTCATCGTGAGCGTAGGGAAGCTCCTGCCACTTCTGACCAAATGCATCGAGTTCGCCGTCCAGGTAAGCCTCGAGGAGGGTTATGACCTCATCCTCCATCTTCTCGCCGTTGCCGTTGATGAGCTTTATACCGTTATCGTAGTAAGGATTATGGCTTGCGGAAATCATTATACCGCAGTCGAAACCGTCCACACGGGTAACATAAGCAACCGAAGGAGTTGTAGTTACGTGAAGAAGGTAAGCATCCGCACCTGAAGCAGTGAGACCTCCAACCAGTGAATACTCGAACATATAGCTTGAACGGCGTGTGTCCTTACCAATAACTATGCGCGGAGCGCTGTCGTCGCCATTGCGTCTTTTGAGCTCGCCGTAATACCAGCCAAGAAATCGTCCAACTCTGAAAGCATGGTCTGCTGTGAGGTTCTCATTTGCAGTACCTCTGAAACCGTCTGTACCAAAATACTTTCCCATATTTGTCTCCTTAATCCTGAGAAAAAATCAGGTAATAAAATTTGCCCGAATCATCCTATTTCGGGGAATGTCGTGTATTCTTTCATTATATCACAATATTCTACAATAGTCAATTGATTATACGCAGAAAACTAACATCATATAACCGGAAAGGAATCATTTATACTCATCCCACCAGTGTTCATCAGCTCCTGAGAGTTCATCAAAGCTGAGAGTTTCACCGATACGCGGTGCCGCAGCTGTTATACCCTGTTTCTTTGCCTCTGCAAGAGTATCCTCCGCAGGCTGATACCACGGAATAGAACGATAGACATAAGCGCCCCAATGTACAGGGACAAGACAAGCCGCATGTACATCCTGTGCAGCCTTTACAGCTTCATCAGGGTACATATGTGACCATGTAGGCATATCCTCACCTGCGTCTGCGAGCATAAGGTCAGTCTCACCGAATTTCTCGTATATCTGAGCAAAAGTACTGCACATACCGCTGTCACCTGTGAAATAAACGCTGTGAGAGTCATCCTTCATGTAAATTCCGCCCCATAAAGTGGAATTAAGAAAGAAACTGAATCTCCCTGAATAATGCTGAGCATGAGTAAGAGTGTAAGTAACTCCACCTATCTCAACGTCCTCCCACCAGTCAAGAGCGTGGATCTTTGAATCGTCAACGCCCCAGCTTTCGAGGGTAACATCCACACCGAGCGGTACAACATATTCCTTAACTTTCTCATCGATAGCCCTTATCGAGTAGAAATCGAGATGATCGTGATGATCGTGGGAAATGCAGAGAACGTCTATATCAGGCAGCGAATCGGGATCCAGAGGGTATTCGGATATTCGATCAGGAAGAGCGGAGAACCTTTTCCCGCTGTCTGGAACAATGAGTGGATCAAGAAGGATATTCTGATCTCCGAGCTGAACGATCGAGGAAGAGTGTCCAAGCCACGTAAGCTTAAGTTCGCCCTTTTCAGCACGCTTCAGTTCACTTATATGTTCAGCACCAACGGTTTTTGAAGGCATTTCAAGCTTTGCAACCGGATGGGCAGGTGCTGAATCAGCAGTATTCTCAGGATTATGAAACTGATTGTCATGATAATATTCATTTTTTTCGGAATATTCAGCCCTGAGCGCCTTTCCCGGAGTACTGCCGATCGGTTTAAAGTAATATGCCAGAAACAGCGATATAACTATCATAAGAAATAACAGTACCGCAAAAACAACGATAATTACTTTAAGAGCTTTTCTACTTTTCATCCTTTTACCTCCTTAAAATAAAAAAAGTCGTTTTCTTAATGAAAACGACTCATTTGGCTCCCCCTGCCCGGCTCGAACGGGCGACAACTCGGTTAACAGCCGAGTGCTCTACCACTGTAAGTGATTTATACCCAAAAGTGTCAAAACTTCACTTAATTCTAAATATTTGATTAATGAAATTATATCATAAAAAAAGCATAATTTCAAGACCATTTTTTAGATTAGAATCAAAATTAAGAACAATGATGTTTACAACAAAAGATAAAACACACTTCATATCAATAGTTCAATAAGCGTCTTTCTGATCTGTTCTATATCATACGGTTTCGCAAGATGACCGTTCATTCCAGCAGACAAAGCAAGCTTTTTATCTTCATCAAATGCATTTGCAGTTACAGCAACTATTGGAATATCAGCTTTTCCGTTATCATCTAATGAACGTATCCTTTTTGCGGCTTCATAACCATCCATAACGGGCATTTGTATATCCATAAGAACAATAGAATAATATCCTGCATCAGCTTCTTTGATCTTTCTGACGGCACTTTCTCCGTTTTCGGCAATATCAACTGTCAAGCCCATTTCTTCAAGAATTGCTTTTGCGATCATCTGATTCATTTCATTATCCTCAGCAATAAGAACCGTTTTTCCTTTAATATCATGAATACTGACTGTATCACCCTTATTCTTGTCTGTGCCATCATCTTCTGATACTTTATCAACTATCCTGCAAGGCAGATAAACTATAAATTCACTTCCGCTCCCTTCCTCGGAGTTTACAGAAATAGTTCCTCCCATCATATCTACTATTTTCTTGGTGATAGCCATGCCAAGTCCCGTTCCCTGAATACCGCTGACTGTACTGGTCTGTTCACGGGTAAAGGCATCGAATATCATATTGCGGAACTCTTCACTCATACCGATACCGTTATCCTTTATACGAAATTCAAACCATGCTGTTTTATTATCCTCGGGCTGTTTCTCTATAACTTTCAGACTTATCATTCCGCCTGTGGGAGTGAACTTTACTGCATTAGAAAGTATATTCAGCAATACCTGCTGAAGTCTGAGCTTATCGACAAAGATATCATCATGTATGATGTCATTTGTGTCGATATTGAAATTAAGCTGTTTAGATGAAATATTGGCATGAACAATGGTACATATATCATTTATAACATCTGTCAGGTGTGCTTCAGATGCATTTATCAACACCTTGCCGCTTTCTATGCGGCTCATATCCAGTACATCGTTTATCAGAGACAACAAATGCTGACTTGAAACACTTATCTTGCCAAGATAATCCCGCACCTTCTCCTTGTTGTCTATATGCGAATCCGCAAGCGCTGTAAATCCTATAATAGCGTTCATAGGAGTACGTATATCATGTGACATATTATTGAGAAATACAGTCTTTGCACGGTTTGCGTGTTCTGCCGCCGACAGCGCATCGGAAAGTGCGTCCTTGTTCTCATCAAGCTCTTTATTCGCCTGTTCGAGTTCAAGTCTTGACTTTTCTATAATAGCAAGCTCCTTTCTCGAACGCTTTATATCACGGACAAGCAGAAACATAACAAGCCCCGTTATTACACCAGCTATTGCAATGAACACGGCTGCATTATCCCTTAACGCCTCTGTAAAGCCATAATTATACAGTTCATCTGTATATCTGTATGCCCGATTATGAGCATATTCACTGCCAACAACTGCAATTCCCCTATTGATCAGCTTAAGCAGCTCCTCGTTTCCGATCTTTACACCGATACAGCGATCATCATTCCTGCTTATGTTACGATGTGAAAGATTGCGGAATCTGCTGTTTTTCAGAATATCTGTAGCCCTCATGCCATCCAGTGTAGTAGCCCCTGCTTTGCCTGAGAGCACAGCTTCAAGACATTCTTCAATAGAATCACAGCTGATGATTTTTGCATCAGGATAATTTGTGATGATATAGTAGTACTGTATCGTGTTGTTTCGGTTTACCGCAAAACTGCTTACTGTATCGTTATCATATCCGTTATTGTAAACGAGTTCTGTCGTGGTAGAAATTATAGGACTTGACTGGTATATCCCATTTTCTTCGGAATAGTAAAGACCTCCGCCAACAGGAAAAGCTGCATCTATCATATCCGTTTGCACAGCAGCTATCATATCATCATAGTTTTTATATCCTGTATAGGTCACATTGATCTTATTAAGCCCAAGGTCATTAAATATTTCAGGGATAAGATCCTTTATTAAACCTGTAACGCTGCCGCTCTTTCCCGTGTCACTGTATGGGAGACAGTTTTCCAGATATCCAATCCTTATCTCACTGTGAGTATCTATCCATTCTTTTTCAGCAGCTGAAAAAGCTCTTGACGAAACGCTTACAGGAAAGTATTTGTGATTCAGATAATTAAGATAATCAGGCTCATCAGCCGCAAGCATATTCTGTGCTGTATCAAGCTCAGAAAGGATGTCACTGCGGTATCTGCTTACACACAAATAATAGTTTGAGTCTCCGAATGGAAAAAGAACCTCGGCGTGGTCTCTGCCGTAAGCGCCGTCACCTTCAGCCGCCAGTATATCAACATTCTTTGAATCAAATTCGGAAAAAAGCTCCTCATAATCAGAAAATGCCATTACCTCTGCTTTTATGGCATGACTGTCAAGATATTCTCTCAGCGTATCTACCATTGCACTGTCCAGCACACCTATCTTTTTTCCGTTAAATGTCTGAGGATCAGCAGTAATGTCAGTATCTGTCTCATGCTTCACAAAGTTATACGTTTCACTTCCCATAGGAAGATCAGGATATCCTATAAGCTCTTTCCGTTCTTCCTTATATGCAAGTCCCGCAACAACATCTACTTCACCGGCAAGAAGCATATCATATACATCCCCGAAGCTACCATAGACGTATTCATATTCCCAGCCAGTGTACTCTGAGAGTTTAAGGTAATATTCATATGCATATCCCGATTTTACGATGCCATCTTTTGCGCCTTCCTGAAAGACTTCATTTTCATAGTATCCTACACGTATCGTTTTTGGTTGTTCCTGTGCAGAAACTCTTATCGGTACAGCAAATGTCATTATTATTGTCAGTATTATAATAAAAGCGGCTATTGCTTTATTTTTCTGCATTGTTGTATCCTCTCAGGTGTAAGTTGGTCTGTTCTGCATCCCATATCAGTTCTTCCAGCGTATGATACAGACGCTCTGCTTCAACAGGCTTTGATAAATGTGCGTTCATTCCGACCTGTAATGATAATTGAACATCCTCGTCAAAGGCATTGGCAGTCATAGCAATGATCGGTACTTTTTCAGCGTCGGGGCGTCCAAGTGAACGTATTTCTGCTGTAGCTTCAAGTCCGTCCATTTCCGGCATACGAACGTCCATCAATACAGCATCATAATATCCGACCTGACTTTCCGAAAACATTTCAACAGCAATTTTCCCGTTCTCTGCATGGTCTGTTATCATTCCCTTTATTTTCAGCAGTTCTTTCATTATCTCTGCATTAATAAAGACGTCTTCAGCAAGAAGAATATGCTTTCCATTGAGATCTGCACGTTTTATTTCACGAAGCATGAGCATATTGTTTTTTCTAGCAATACGCTCAAATTCACTTATTACATCTGAGGCAAACAGCGGTTTTGCAAGGAAGCTGTCAACTCCGATATACATTGCCTTGTCCATGATCTCGTCCCAGTTGAAAGACGTAAGTATTATAATAGTCGTTTCTTTTCTGTAGAGTTTTCGTATCTCTTCTGCACATTCGATGCCGTCCATATCCGGCATTTTCCAGTCGAGAAGCACAAGATTATACGGTTCATGCTTTGTATGCTGCACCTCCAGCATTTTCAGTGCGCTCCTGCCATCAAGGCAGATATCAGCCTTGATACCAGCTTCATCAAGCACTATCTTTGCGTGTTCGGCGGCTACTTCCTCATCATCTACTACAAGCACACGCATTTCTTTTGAATCAATGAATACATCTTCCGCTCCGCTGCGCTCGCAGTTTTTCAGCGTTACAACAACGGTGAATTCCGTACCAACGCCCTTTTCTGATTTTACTGATATAGTACCATTCATAATATCTGCTATATTCTTAGCAATTGCCATTCCAAGCCCTGTGCTGCCATACTTATTATTTCTGCTTGAATCTTCCTGTGCAAAGGTGTCAAAAACCTTTGGTAAAAATGCCTTATCCATTCCTATCCCTGTATCCTTGACAATAAATCTGATTGTTGATTTATCTTCAAAAACCGCAGTACGTTCAACAGTAAGCGAAATATTTCCCGGAGCATCTGTGAATTTTATAGAATTGCTGAGAATATTGATTAATATCTGCTTCAGCTTCATATCATCACCGATATAATAATCAGAAATACCGCCGATAACCTTGCATTCATATTTCAGCCCCTTATCCCTGCACTGTGTCATTACAATAGTATTTATCTGTTCAAGCATTGCACGGAATGAAAATTCCTCTTTCCCGAGTATCATTTTTCCCGATTCAATACGGCTCATATCAAGAATATCATTGATAAGTCCCAGCAAATGCCTTGCGCTTTCGCCTATCTTTTCAAAACACTCCCTTGTTTCAGGGTCAAGATTTGTCTTTCTCAGCGCAAGGCTGTCAAGACCGATTATGGCATTCATTGGTGTGCGTATCTCATGGCTCATACTGGATAAAAATGCTGTCTTTGCCCTGTTCGCCTGTTCAGCAGCTTCAAGAGCTTCACTTAATGCCTGATTTTTTGCCATTGTTTCACGCATTTCCTTGTCGATATTGGTGAGCCCAAGACCTATCGCATGGACTATATGATCATCTCTGTCCTCAGCATGGCGCACTCCTGCCATTCTTATCATCTCATAATAATCAGAACCGTTTCTGTGTGCAAGATAACGATATGCAATGATAATATTCTCCGACAGTGCCTTTCTGATATTATCGGGATCAATAAACTCAAGAAAACCGTCACGGTAATTCTCGTCAACGGAATGCTCAGCATACCATTTAAAGCGTTCATAGTATGGAAAGTGTACACCTTCTGCTGTCTGCTCCTTATCCTCTGGATCTGCTCGATAACATACGCCGTCATTCATATCAAGGTCGATATGATAAACGCTTCTGTAATCAGAGGCAAGTGCAGTTATCATCTTATCCTGCTGTTCACGCTGATTCTGCTCCTCAATAAGTTTTTCCTGAAAGGCAAGGCGCTTTTCAAGTTCCTGCTGTTCATGCTTTTTGGTTATATCAGAAATAAACACATAATATATACCGCCGTATGCTTCTGTCTCGGTATAATGACCGTAATCATCCACCCAGCGGATTTCCCCGTCTTTCCTGATTATACGGTACTCAACACAGTCAAAATTATCCTCATTTTTCTTGATTTGTTCAATAATCGAACCGGAAACAGCTGCCTTGTCATCAGGGTGTACCATTCCGTGAAAGGTATAGCCGGTCAGTTCTTTGAATTCAGAAATATCCTTGCAGCCAAAAATACTAAAAACTGCGGCATTTGCATAAAGCAGCTCCTCAGTTTCATTCGCTCTGTATATAAAGAAGCCGCCAGGCATCATTCTTCCTATTGCCTTTACAATGTGCATTGTCTGTTCGTTCAGTTCAAAATGCTTGCCAAACATGACTTATTCCTCCAAAATTGATTAGTATCATGAAAAAAGGGAACACTTCAAAAGAACCGTTCCCTCATAGCTTTATTGTTTATTACAATTCACACAGTCTTTCAAACTCATTTTTTAGCTTGTCCATAAGTTCAGTATATTCTGTATCTGTTCTGTTTCTCAGCAATTCAGTCATATCAGTTACAGGTACTGTCAAGGGCGTCAAAGATAGATTTGCATACACTCCTTTTAACGAGTGTGCTGTCTCAAAAGCCCCATCAAGGTCCTTCCTGATAAGCTGCTGCTCAAGCAAATAAATCATTGTATCTTCTGTAAGCTTACCAACAAGATTTGTGTAAAAATCCGCATTATTCAGGCATCTTGAAAGTCCATCATCAACATCTGCACCAAACTCACGGAGTTTTTCAATTGTTATCATATTATTTCTCCTTTACAGGGCTGATCATTATAATGCTCTCTCTTTACTATGTATATTATACCATAACTTATAGATACGCTCATATTCTTCCACGATCTGCTGACATAGTATGCCGGCTTTTTCACTTTCATTATTTTTCAGAACTCCGTGAAGCCCACATATATCAGAAGCTAAATGGTCAAATCCAAGAGTAGCAGTGACGCCCTTGAGAGTATGAGCGGTATTGATCGCTGACTGAAATTCATTATTGATGATCTGGTTTTTCAGATCTGCAATACTATTTTCACTGAAAAAAATTGTCAGGTATTTTTCTATTCTGTCAGAACTCAGAAGCCTGCTGAGTAACAGATCATAATTTTCACCTATTGCATTATAAAAATCCATAAGTTCCACAAAGTCACGCTCCCGCTATTTCAGCTAAATCACCCGTTAGCACAGCATTTGAATTGTATTCAAGATACATACGTCTAATATCCTTAATGCTCTTTTTTCTGACTAAAACTATTTCATCATTATCCATAACAAAATTTTCATTCATACTTCTTACATAATAAAGGTTAACAAGGAAGCTTCTGTGGCAGCGTAAAAAGCGCTTGTCATCAATATCGTTTTCCACCAGATCGAGGCGGGTATATACAGTATGTACCTTGCCGTCACTGCAATGGATCAGACATTTTGTATTCGAGCTTTCGATATATCTGATATTATCATAGGAAATATATTCTACGCTGCTTCGTTTCTTGACTATGATCGTATTTTTGCGTCTGCCTATGAGGATCCTGTCCATTACATTACAAAACTTCTCATAATTATGCGGCTTCAACAAATAACCTGCCGCATCTACGTCATAGCTTTCAACTGCATACTTATCAGAAGCAGTAAGAAAAACTATCTTCCCGTTATAGCCTCCTGAACGAAGTTTTTTTGCAACTTCGATGCCAAGAAGACTATTAAGGTATATGTCAAGAAAAATAATATCATATCGGTTACTTTCTTCTATATCATCTATCAGAGTAATTTCATTACAGTATTCTGTAACGTGATACAGAAAAGACTTGTCTTTAAAATAGCCATCTATCATTTCTGCAATTACAAATCTGTCAAAGGTGCTGTCGTCACAGACCGCTATTTCAAATACATCTTTCATTTCTTACTCCCTTACTGTAAATATTGTTCAAGACATTAATGCATACCGGTTCTTATTATTGATCATTCTGTACTTATCTGCTAATAGCCATATAAATTCACTTGAATAAGGCTTGCAGTCATCATAATATCCAAGAATAGCCTTAATGCCTTCTCTGTTCCTGTCCCACGCAGCTTCTATGGAATATCTGAGACCACGTTCGATTCTTTTAACGGACGAATCAAGTTCATCTGCAATCTGAGGATATAGCTCAGTTGTAAGCTTTACATTTATATTATTCGAGCGATTGATCTTTAATATGATATATAAAAGATAATTATATCCTGCTGTATTTCTTGGAATTCCAAGCTGATTGAGCAATGAGGCGATGATGTCCCTCTCGTTCATAACTTCCGTAAGCTTTTTTTCATTATTTTCTTCTACACATAAATTATACATTTTATACCTCCGTTTTAGATATAAATAAATTTTTCTGTAATAGTATAATAGCATATTTTTTGTCAGAAAAAGTAAAATTATGAAAAAAGATGATTTCATTATGAATTTCAAAAAATATTAATCTGATATTGTATCTTATAAACCACAAAATTATTATAATATTATTGTATCATAATCCTGCAGTATTTTCAAGTTAAATTTTGTTTATAAATTTATTTTCCTCTTCCAGTGCTACAGATCTCCATTGAAAGTATTGGTCAAATAAAGCACGATGGCCATCTTCAGGCGAATGCTTCAGCATGTCATTTATTTCGCTTTCGCTCATCCCCTAACTCCTTTCATATTTTATTGAGCATGTTCAGTATTTTTTTATACTGACATTCTCTAAAACAGATCTGCTTTCACTTAATACATACAAATCAAGTGTTGAAGTTGTTACACGTTTTTTTAAAAAAAATTTTAGATTGCGTTTCTTTTATGAATTATTGATTTTCACCGGAAGCCGAACTTTAGTATGATGCTAAAAAACCGAGCAGTCATCAAGGACGAATAAGTATTCCTGCTGATGAACTAACTTTTTTTTAAACAACGATGTTTTGATGTATTCTCATTTGATATACATACTACCACAGATATATTTTATCATTGCAATTACCGGAAGTCAATTACGGAAGCCAAACACACTTTTCGAGGTATTGATATAGCATTAGTTAGGTATGACAATTCATGTTTATAGAAACAGCCATTTTCATCTTACTCCTTGAAAAATGCAACTTACCGCCATAAAAATACATCTTACCTTAAAAACGTTGACTTTCGGATTACAATGTGCTACAATCTCAGCATAATAATTATTACATCTAACGAATCAATTTTTGATACAAATTCTTATAATTAATGCATTTCATCCGTTTTTGCAGATGTGCACACTGCTTTCAGACGAAATATATATATCAAAATCTATTACAACAGGAGAAAATTATGAATACTAAAAAAACACTTTCATTACTGCTTGCTGTAGGGATAACAGTAAGCGCTGCATACGCTGTTCCGGTCATCCCAGGCGTTGATCAGTCAATTTGCTCTATCGTAGCAGAAGCAACCACTCCAAAAGCTTCAGGAAAAATTACAGAGATAAAGTATGAATACAATTCAAAATCCACCCTTTACTTCCTCCAGGATCCATCAGACAATCATCTGGAGGTATGCGGAAGTATGCTCAAGGAAAATAATTCATGGGTTGAGATACCGTCAACAGTAGAAGTCGGTGGTATTGATCGTCCGGTGACGGCTATAAGCCATCATGCCTTTCAGGATCAGACAAATCTCTCAAATATTGTTATCGGAGATCTCCCGATAGGAGGTGCAGCATTCTACAACTGCACAAATCTTGTCTGTGTATATGGTACACCTGACTTTATTGGTGACAGTGCGTTTACTAACTGTGTCTCACTTCAAAATGCAGGTATAGCAGCATCTGCTTCACATATCGGCTCCCACGCATTCTGGGGTTGTTCGGGTATGCAGACCATAGTACTTCACAATGTAAGCGATATGGGAACAGCAGCATTTTACGACTGCACAGGTTCTGATAGGATAGACATATCTTCTGCGCCTATAACTTCTCTGCCCGATTTTGCATTCTATAATTGTTCAAGTGCAACCAGAGTGAATCTTCCTGACGGACTGGCTTCCATAGGAGTACATTCGTTCAGCAACTGTGATTCGCTGGATAAGATCTTCATACCGGATTCCGTTACAAATATCGGACTTGGTGCATTCTATGAATGTGATATGCTCAAAACAGTTCTGATGTCTGAGAATATCATATCGATTGGTGATTATGCATTCTATTGCTGTCCTCAGATGAAGGTATTTGTAAGCAAGAATCCAAACGCAAGTATAGGTTATTATGCTCTTGGCTATCATCTTGAAAATTCTCATCTGTTGAAGAATAATGATTTCGTAATCTGGAGCACAGGTTCCGGAAGAGTGAAGAATTATGCAAACAATTATGGACTGACATTCCATAATATCAATGAAGCTGCTTCACTTGCTTCTGATCGTTATTTGGATTATGAGTGGAGAAAGTCAAATACTATAGCAGCCTGGTCACATGGCGGCCGGTTATATTTTAATGAACAGCACCTTCCTTATGAAAACGGACATTTTAACAAACTTAATAACGGAATATGTTCCGGAATGGCTGCTGTGAGCGTATTGACATCCTCTAATAAGTTACAGGTATCAGATTATGCTCCGGGATATGACAAATTAAGTGACATAAATGGAACAATCAGTATGCCTGATGATGTGATTTCGTACGTAACTACTGTATTCAGCAATATAAACAGGTCTTCTTTCGATTATGAAACAGATATCAGCACACACAGATTAAGTGAAGAAATGATGCGATATGCTGAGTATATCACCTATGGAGAGGATGCAGCAGTTTTTATTGTTGAAAAATATAAAGACACCAATGGTCCTCATGCCACGGTATGCTTCGGTATGGAATACAGAGAAAATGCAGCGGATAAGAATGATGCCTGCTGGGATGGTTGGGATGCAAGACTGCTGATCTATAATGTAAACGAACTAACGCACAATAAAAATGATTATGTATATATAAATCTCACTGACGGAAGCTGGTATTCTGAACTCAATTTAAAGAATGACGGAAATGTATCTGATTGTAATCTTATGATGCAATACAAATATGAAAACATTGTCAACACAAAAAAATATAATATGACAGTTGATGAATTCTTTGAAGCAATAAAGAACCAGTAATAATATAAACCTCCACGATGCAGGCAGCCGTATTGGCTGCCTGCTCTCTTCTTTGGTAAGTGTAAACCGCCGATACATAGTATCAAAGAAACAGGCTCACCTCGGTGAGCCTGTCTGTATATCATGTATTGAATGGAAGGAGAATTGTTCCTGCCGGATGTGAGAACAGCTCTGTCAGATACTTCTCTGTGTTCAGCCCGTTAGCCTGTGCCGTTGCAACGATTGAATACAGCGCTGCGCTTGCTTTCGCACCGTTCGCCGTATTGCTGTGCATCCAGTTCTTTCTGCCCACAGCAAAGGGCCTTATGGCATTTTCGGCACGGTTATTGTCTATGGGAACATTCCCGTTTTCCAGAAACGTGTATAGATACGGCTTTTCATTCAGCGCATAGGCTACTGCCTTGGCAAGAGCACTCTTTCCGCTGACATGAAGCGTTTCAAGCCACGCAAAGAAAGCATCGAGCAAAGGCTTTACCTTCGCCAGACGCTGCTCATATCTTTCCTCAGCCGTCATGTCTGACAGCAGGTTTTCTTCATGGTATATCCGCTCAAAGTATCTGACCGCTTCTGCTGCAACCGACCTTTCCTGTGCGGACTTATCCTTCGGCAGTGCATTGACGAAATAACGGCGAACATGAGTCATGCAACCACAGTGTTTTACGCCTTTCACCACATGATAGCCGTTGTATCCGTCACGCACCAGATAACCGTCAAAGCCCTTCAGGAAGGCCTGTGCATTTTCGCCTTTCCGGGTGGGCTTGTAGTCGAAAATGACAATGCTGCGGTCATTCAGTTTCCCATTGCAGTATACCCACATCTTCGACTCGGCAGTCGCTTTCCTGCCTTCCTCATGCAGCACCTGTATGCGTGTCTCGTCTGCGTGGATTACTTCTCCGGCAAGCAGCATCCTGTGCATTTCCTCCACTATCGGCATACACCACTTTTCAGCTGCTGCACCTACCCAGTTTGACATTGTAGCTTTCAGCAACGGGATATGCTTTGAGGCAAGGTCCTTTTCCTGCCGGTGCAGCGGAACTGCTTTCGCATACTTCTCGTATACGATATGTGCAAGCAGCTCAGGCGAGCAGAAACTTCCGGGTATCATGGGCTTCGGGTACTCAGCGCGTCGGATATTGCAGCGCTCAATTTCATCGGAATGAACTGCATCATTCTCAGGCTTTTCGCCGCACTCGGGGCATTTGTAGGTATATACGATATGCCTGCGGATATGATAATTCGCGGGAGTGTAGACAAGCTCGTCATAAGTCTTTTCCTTGCCTATCTCCTTCATCTCCGCACCGCAGCTCTCGCATACAGGATGCTCTTCCTGATGCTTGACTTCCTCAATAGCCAGTGTTTCCATCCAGTCATCGTGAGTACGCTTTGTTCTGCGTTTATGCTCAGGGACTGTGACTGTTTCAGGCTTTGGCTGTACCTGAGACTTCTGTTCTTCCGGAAACAGAGAGAGCTGCAAGGCATCCATGATAACGGAGGCCTGTTCAGTTCTGCGGCCGAATATCTGCTTTTTCAGCCATGAAAGCTGATCCTGTGCAAATGCAAGTTCTTCTTCAAGTATGGCAACTCTTGAGCGGAGCGCAGAAATTTCCTGTGCTATTGACAGATCATTTTTTACTGCATTCTGCTCAGACATACTGCTTCCTCCGTTCCTGAAACTATACATATATTATACCACAAAACAAGCGAAAAAGCAAGAAAAATAGGCAAATTCTCCTTGCTTTCGGTTCAATAGATCATGCCTGTTTTACCGTCTTTGATCGCCTTAGGCTGATCGATCTTCAGACCTTCAAGCAGCCATCTTGTCTGCTGAGGTGTCAGCAGTTTTGCCTCAATTTCATTGCGTGGCCATTGGAACTGTCCGTTGTCCAGCCGCTTGTAGACCAATAGAAATCCGTCTCCTTCCCAAAGAAGACCTTTGATACGGTCACGGCGTCTGCCGCAGAACAGGAAGAGTGCGCTGCTGAACGGATCGAGTCTGAGCTGCCCCTGTATTATCATGGCAAGGCCGTCAATGGAACGCCGCAGATCGGTGTAGCCGGTGACGAGGTAGACTTGCTGATTTGAAGAAATATCGTTCAGCATAGGGCTTTCACCAGTGCGAGGAGAGTTTCGGGATCGATGTCTGACGGCAGTGAGATCTGAAGATCATTTTTACCTATGTGGATCTCTGACTGACGCTGCTGCGAAACATTCAGCGGAACTATCGTCGGAGCTTCAATGAACTGCTCACGGATCTTTTTCAGCCGGCAGTAGAATGTGTTCGGCTTGATGCCGTTCTCTTCACACCACTGCTTTATGGTCAGACCACTCGCTTGCTGTGTTTTGATCAGTTCCGACCATTCCTGCAGGCGTACTGCCTGTCTGATCGTTGCGATCTCTGTTGTTTTATTCTGCATCATGCTACCTCCCGTGTCTAAATAACTCCAATTTACTACATGGAGTTTTTTGGAGTTTTTTGGAATCTCCAATTTACTCCATCAAGTTTCTTGGAGTTTATTATACATCATTGGACAGCGGGAGGGAAGACGCGGGATATTTTACTCTTACGATAGAAAAACTCTTTACCATTCCGCTATACCCTTCAATTACAGACTACCATAATTCTTCTACTATGTCATTGATTTTTTCAGGCAGATCCTTGATCTGTCTTTTCGTCGTGCCATTTTGCAAAAAGTAATAGCAGGAGTATGTTCGCTTATATCACAAACATACTCCTGTTCCTTTATCGTATTCGGTTAGCTTAATGACATTACCTTTATAGGAGAGGTTTGCTTTATTATTCGTTGACTTTCACAATACACAATAATTTACGTTATTATGAAAAATAATAAAAAGAAAGTGTAAAATTATTGAGCATACATCCACATTTTCTTCAAGACATTTATGCAATATTATATCTTGTGAAGAGGTACTCGTAAATTTTCTGCCTGTAAACTGATATACTAACTTCATCATAGCTTTCAGGGAGTTCAGCCCACAATGTATCTCTTATAAGATTATCAACCTCTGCTTTTGTCTCCTGCTTATCCGTCCAATGATCAAGCTCAGCAATTTTAGCTTTGGCTTTATACAGAAGTTTAACAGCTACCTCCTTAATTTTCTTGATATCATTCGGCGATAGATTCTCTTTGAACAGCATATCAAACATGGATAATTCTTCATCACTTGTAAACCCTTCACGAACATAACGTTGTTCTTCTTTATTTAGACTGCTTGCAAAGTTCATTAAGTCCATGAATGTCTTTTCAATTTTAGTACGATCTTGTTCACTGTTATAATCGGCTATTATTTGCTGATAACGTTCATAATAGTCTATTCTGTTAGGATTTCCGAATACCATTTGATTGAGCTTTAACATTATCACATCTTCAAGGTCTTTCATCACAAGATTCTTATGCTTGACTTTCGCAAACTCTCTGATAAGCAGCTCAAAATTGATCTTACTTATATCAAACTGACGGTTAGATTCTGTTATATTCGGATTAGCATTTACAGCTACATACTGATTGATAATATTATTGATCTCTATCATCAGATCAGTTGTATCAGTATGCTTACGCTTTTTCTGTATTTCAGAATATATAGCAGCTATAGCTTCATATTCCTTCCTTGTATCGCCGGTTATGTCCGATCTATCGGTATATTTTATAAGACGACTTATTTCTGAAGCGTATGTAGTAAATGTTTTCCGATCTTCAATACTTCCGCACACTATGTCAGATGCATCTCTCAGAAACTGCATTTTCTTGAAGCCTGTCGCATCTATAAGACTTCGTACTTCAAAATCTCTTTCCTTGAAGTACTGCTTTACTTTTCCGATTGTCTCTAGTATTCGCTGTATAAGCTTTTCCTTATCTATTGTAGGATCGTCACCGCCCTTACCATTATTAGCAGTGTAGTCAGCAAGAGCTTTTCTTAGCGCTTTTACGATACCAATGTAATCAATAATAAGTCCATTGCTTTTACCAGCATTCACACGATTAGCACGGGCGATAGTCTGCATAAGAGTATGAGCTTTCAGCGGCTTGTCCAGATACAGGCATGACAGGCACTTGACGTCAAATCCTGTCAGCCACATTGCACAGACAAAAACAACCCTAAGCGGATTCTCAGAATCTTTAAACTCTTTATCAAGCTCACGCTTTTCCATTTTTGTACGGTGAGTTTTTATATCAAGCTTCCACTTATCAAAGGTCTGTATTTCATTCTGCTCCTGACTGATAACAACAGCCATTTCTGTTTCCTGCATCCATTTGATCTTGCGTTCAAGCTCCTGTGCTTCCTGCTGTGTTGCAGTTTTCAGTGCAGAAGCAAGGCTTTCTATTTCTTTTTTCCAGTATTCCTGAACATAGTCATACATACGAACACAGGTAACCTTATTCAGGCAAACGAACATTGCCTTACCGCTTGTCCATAGATCAGAGTAATGTTTTACAAAATCTTTAGCTATGGAGCGCAGCCTCGGCTCAGCTGTAAGCAGGTGTATCTCCTTCGCAAACTCCGCTTCAAGCTTATCCTGGTGGTCAGGATCAATGTCCGCATTTTCGATAGCGTCAAGTATCTTATCTGTAATATCAGGATTGCGAAGGTCTTCGATCTTCTCACCTCTGTTTTCATAGTACAGCGGAACAGTTGCGCCGTCCTCAACAGCACGTTTAAAGTCATAGATAGAGATATATCCGCCGAACGTTCTTGCTGTTATATTATCACTTGACAACAGCGGAGTACCTGTGAATCCGATCCTTGAAGCTGTAGGGAGCAGTTTTATCATATTGTCAGCATATACTCCGTACTGACTACGGTGCGCTTCGTCTGACATGATGATTATATCATGGTCTGGATATATAGGCTTAACATCAGGCTTGTTGAACTTCTGTATCAGAGTGAAAACAAAGCTAGGATTCTTCTCCAGCTTTCTGACAAGATCATCTCCACTTGAAGCGATAAACTGTGAAGCCTTTGTCTTGCCGAGAAGTCCGCAGTTCTCGAAAGTATCGCTTATCTGTCTGTTAAGGTCGTCACGGTCGGTTAGTATTACTATTGTCGGAGAGCCTTCAAACTTGCGGCGAATCTTCTGTGAAAGGAACAGCATGGAGTAGCTCTTGCCGCTGCCCTGAGTGTGCCAGAAAACACCGAGCTTTCCGTCATTCAGCTTTCTCTCAGAATAAGCCTTTACGGCCTCGTTTACGCCGAGATATTGATGATTCCTTGCAAGAATCTTTGCGGTATGTCCGCCCGAATGATCATAGAGTATGAAGTTTTCAAGCAGGTCAATGAAGTTCTCTTTTTTGCAGATACCTCTCAGCATTGTTTCAAGCTCGACGCTGCCCTGATCGTCCTCTGCAAGGCGTTTCCATTCGTGAAAAAACTCATACTTGCTTTCGAGAGTTCCTACCTTAGCCTGCATACCGTTTGACAGCATGAGAAAAGCGTTATAGTAGAACAGCTGCGGTATCGTTGAGAGGTAGTCTGTATAGTTATCATAGTAGGCGTTCTGAACGTCTACATCGGTTCTTTTCAGTTCTATGAACAGAAGCGGAATGCCGTTTACAAATCCGACAATATCCGTTCTGCGGCGGTAGAGATCGCCGTGTATTTTCAGTTCCTTGACAGCGAGGAAATGATTCTTGCAAGGCTCATTGAAGTTTATGACCTTAGCCTTTTTAGTTTCAGTTCTGCCGTCGGGACGTTTCACGGTCACAGGGATTCCGTCACGGATATATCCGTACTTCTCCTCGTTTATCTGGATAAGCGAGGCAGTAGACATATGCTCAGTCATGAGCTTTTCTGCCTCAGTTATCTGAGTATCTGTTATCCACGGGTTGAGGTCTTTCAGAGCAGCACGAAAATACCGCATCAGCAGTATTTCTTTATATGAAGTTCTGCCGAGTGTGCCGTCAACGCCGAGTTTCTCTTCGTTATAGGCAAAAACAACGTTCCAGCCCAGTTCGTCACGGAGAAGATCTCCTGCTGCGCCCTGTACAAGTATGTTTTCGGAATAATCGTAGCTCATAAGTTCACCTTCTTATTGTAAATAGGATTTAATAATATTTACAAATTCGTTTATATCTGAAAAATAATTAGGATATGCTGATCTAAGTGTTTCAAATGAAGAAACACGAACAAGTACAGCATCCATTTGCGCTTCGTTTTTGTGCCTTTCAAGTTTATTATATAATTCATTTGCAGATTCAAATTCACTTGCTAAAAATGGTTTTATTGATAATCTATGAGTTTCATAGTTCAATATTAAAATGTAATATGACGTCTTCTTTTTAATTTTTTGATAATCTACAGCAACCTTTATTCCACTTAAAAAATCCAGATAATTATGTTTTGCATTTAGACTTTCTATTTCTGATACTATTTCGTCTATGTCATTTATAGTATTTGGTACAATATTTTGTTTTTCTTTAATTGCAAATAAAGATGATGCTAATACAAAAAAACGTTTTACATCTTCATCTCCTTGTCCTGATTTTATAGCATTTTTAGTAAATAGCCCCATTGTCTCGACTGCGGTAGCCCATAAATGCTGAAGGTGAGTACGAAATTGAATTTCAATCAACATATTCCTATTGTATGTATCTGTTGTGTCACTATGATATTCATAAACATAATGAACACTTCTGTATCCGGATGATTTTGGATTTTCAATGTAATCATATTTTTCTTTTAGTATGTGCCTTTTTTTGGAAGCTTCATATTTAGCTGCATATTTATATACATCTTCAATAGTTGGAACAATAAAACGACATCCACCAAGATCTTGCATTGTCCACAAACTCATATTTGTCTCTCTTCGTAGTTTGCTTAATATTGAATCCAATCTTTTCAAACGTTCTGCAACAATAATTTCTTTGTTACTTTCTCCCATTCTTCGTAAATGCATATATATAACATGCAAGGGATAGGCGTGTGCAGCACGCCAATTATCTATTATAGTGATAGCATTTGCCTTTTCATCTACAGAAATGTCGTCTTTTCTAATTGTTTTACCAGCCTTTATTATTTGAGAACGTGAATATTCAACTTTTTTCCATTTTGGTTGATCAATAAAACCATTCATTTTAAAACCTCCAATTCTCCGCTCATCAGCTTAGGCAGAAGGCGGTCACGGGCTTCTTTAAGCAACTTGTTTTGGTTCATTAATAATTGACGTTTATCAAATATTGATTGTAAGTATATGTAAAGATTTTGTGGCGGTACAAGCAAAGAAATTGTGTCAATATGTTTCTTGCCGAGATGAGCGACAGTTGCACCAACAACCGTTTTTTCAAAATATTTTATAGGTTCATAAATTGCCCATAATAAATATCCATTCATCTCAGGAATAATAGGTTTTATTTTGCAAGTTCGTTGAACCAAATAAGCTGTATCGTCTGCCCAAGAATTAATGTGAAATTCGCCGTCCATACCAACGACGATATCTCCATTATAAACAAGATACTGTTCGTCTGCCGTTTCTGTTGTATAATCATTTGTAGATGAAGAAGGAATGTTTCTGATCCTTATAATCGGCATTCCTTTCTTTTCTGAATTAAATAAAGAACCGTTAAAAGCATAACCGTACTGTACATTGGCAATATCAATCAACTTTTTACGTTCCCACCCCTCCGGCACACCGTCAACGATCTTTGTCTCCTCCCAGCCGGGAAAGTGCAGATCGACGAACCACTCTTTATAGAGCCTTTGAGCCGCTTCTTCAAGGAGCTTTATCTGCTTCTGATTGTTTTCGATAAGGTCATCGTAGGCGGAGAGGATTGAGGCTATGCGGCGTTGGGTTTCGAGTGGTGGATATGAAATATCAATCATTGCAAGCTTGGATAGCGACATGAAACCTTGCGCTACCCCACCTCGTATAGACTGTATTTGTGCGTCAAAATAATCGGATTTCATGAAATAATACAGATAATCAGGAGATATCTTTTCATTGCATCTAAATATGGCAACACTACTTGATATTCCAATTGTTTCTTTTTTTACTTTATATACACCGCCAATACTGCCAATAATGCTATATAAAATGTCATTTTCTAATGGTTTTGTAAGTGCATTTGAATTACTTTTGAAATGTTTAGTGTATGTTTCCTCGCTTATGTAGTCAAGAGTTGAATAATCAATACCGTTTTTTGTAATATTTTTTGCTGTCAAGTACGGTATTCCTTCTTTTTGACGTTTTAATGAAGCGTGAGCACCATCTCCTATTTTACAAACATCACTAATTTTTGATTTCTCCCAATTCATACCCCCAACTCCTCCATATTCTTCGATATGGTTTCCATAAGGGAGTTGGACTCAGCCTGCAAAGCAAGCAGCTCCTTGTGTATCTCAGCCATACGCTCCGTAAAGTCAACACCGTCGTCCTCCACAGGAGCAACACCAACATAAGCACCGGGAGTCAGCGACCAGCCTTTTTCCTTTATATCGCTGATCGTTGCCGCCTTGCAAAGCCCCTCTATGTCCTTGTATTCGCCCTCACCAAACTTTTCATACAGCCAGAGTGCCTCTTTAGCGAGTATCTTTCTTGCATCATTTTCAGATAGCTTTTCATCACATTCTGCCTGTAGCGTCTTCTTTGTATTGCGGTCTGCTAACTCAAGCAAGGTTTTATAGTGCTTCTGAATATGCTTG
Source organism: Ruminococcus sp. XPD3002 (assembly GCA_900119535.1). Taxonomy (GTDB): domain Bacteria; phylum Bacillota; class Clostridia; order Oscillospirales; family Ruminococcaceae; genus Ruminococcus; species Ruminococcus flavefaciens_H. Next base: position 5,990 of record FPJT01000011.1, on the reverse strand, counting down.
TGCAGATAATCGCATTCCTTGATAATTTCTTCAAATTCGGAGTTTTTATCAATTTCGAGAGCGTTTCTGTACTCAGCCAGCAGATTCTTGTACTTTTCGGTTTCACCACGGTGCAGCCATACGATAGCATTAAGGTTTTTCAGCTGCCATTCGCTCCACTCGTTGAGAGTGCGATCAACTACGGTATAGTAGTTTCTTGCGTCAATGAACAACACTTTGTCCCTGATGTTTTCATTCTTCGACTTGTCAAAGAACCACAGCGAACACGGCAGAGACTTGGTATAGAAAAAGTTATTGCCGACCGAGATCATAACATCAACGTCGCCTGTTTTTACAAGCTGTTCACGGATATCCTTGTCCCTGCTTTGACTGTCCGTAGCCGAAGAAGCCATAACAAAACCGGCTCTGCCTGTTTCATTGAGATAGGAGTAGAAGTAGGAGATCCACAAGTAGTTTGCGTTGCCAACTTCCTTGCTCTTATTAACGCTGGGCAGTCCAAACGGCAGACGACCTGCATTCTCACAGGATTCAGCCTTGACCTTGTCCACATTAAAAGGAGGATTCGCCATGACGTAATCGCACTTACCATTGAGGTTGTGTGCATCATGGTAGAAAGTGTTTGCCTCATCGCCCGACTTGATAACACCTGTCAGACCGTGTACAGCCATATTCATAAGACAGAGCTGAGCGTTATACTCCACCTTTTCCTGTCCATAGAACGTCATAGCACTGTTAGCGTGCATACCTGCGGCATTTACGAAGTCGCCGCTCTGAATGAACATACCGCCGCTTCCGCAGGCAGGATCAAGCAGTGTTCCGCTTTTCGGCTCTATGATATTGACTATCATCTTAACGAGGGACTTAGGAGTAAAGAACACTCCGTCGTCCTGAGCGATGTTCTTTGCAAATTTATTCAGGAAATACTCGTAGATACGACCAACGATATCTCCGTCTATATCATCGAGAGCGCTGTTATTGAAAATTCTGAGCAGTTCTGAGAGAAGCTCGTCCGAGAATATAGTATAATCCTTAGGCAGAACACCTGTGAGCTGTTCGCTCTGCTCCTCAACAAGCTGCATAGCATTATTTACTACTTCACCGAGACTGTTCATGGTATGACCGGAGCGGTTTTTGAGTTCAGCTGCAGCTATATTCTCAGGCAGATTAACGAGATACTTATACTGAGCTTCTTCGGGCAGGAAGAGGGCGCTCTTTGCCGCAAAGTCGCTTGCTTCAACAGGCATAACACGTCCGCCACGCTTAGGGCGATCTTTCAGTATCTCTGCTTCAACCATTTTGAAGCGGCTGTAAGCATATCTGAGAAAGATCAGTCCCAGTACGGGCATACAGTACTGATTCGATGTAAGTTTTGAGCCTGCACGAAGCAGATCAGCCGATTCCCACAGCTCTGCTTCAAGTTTTCTTATATTTATCATAACGTTCTCCTAAAAATGCTTATATTTATTTTATTATAACACATTTAATGGAATTAAGCAATAGTTCTTGACAAATATGCACATTACAGCGCGTGTCTAATATATGCCATTGCTGGACGAAAAAGCTTTAAACTGTCTTCATAGATTTCTTTTTTCTATTACTACCAAATTACTTTACAACGATTACTTATAATACCACGCTCCGTCATTAAACGGAGCTTTTTTGATTAACTATCATTCAAGATATACGTATTGTTACCTTATTATTTATGCTAAAATATTTGTAGATCTCAATCAAAGAAATATTCTATTGAGTTCGTGTTCGTGAATATATGCGAACATTTTTGTTTTATCTGCCAATTTTTACGCAGCACAATTGTAGAATATGACGATTTTTCTAGAAAGCATTGACATTTCTGCAATATTGTAGTATTATAAAAGCGAACAAAACACGAACAAATTACGCACCGTATTAACGAACAAATTATAATGAAAGGAATTATTATGAAATTATCAGAACGTTTAGTAAAATTGAGAGAACTCAGAGGCATGACTCAAAATACATTGGCCAAAAAAGCAAATATTTCTACACGTGCTATACAGTATTATGAAAATGGAGAGCGTCAGCCTAAAGGAGAAAATTTACTAAAACTTGCAAACGCACTTAATATTCCTAAATCAGTATTATTATCTGATGAAGCCTTTTTCGTTTTTTCAGAAAATAATGATTCATCAGAAATTAGAAACATAGTTTTACATAATAAAGTTAGAAACAATGAGAAAAATAAAAAAGCTCTAGCTATTGGAGGTTCTGCAGCTCTTTGGGGTTCTGTTCCTTTGATGCTGTTGAATCCTATAGCCTATTCTGTTGCTGCAGGAGGCGCATTAGGTTTGGGCTTGATAGGAGGAATCCTAGGTATATCCAATTCTTCCAATAAAGCTCAATTACATAGCAGTATAAAGTTAATATATAAAGAATTATCAAGAATAGAGGCACATGTAGTTATACTAAATGACAAGATAGATTCTTTTCGTGAGAAATATGAGCGATTAGCGGATATAACGCAGCAGAATGATGCTGAAATAGATGAATATAAGCAATTTATCGAGATTAGCAGATTATTGTCAGTATATCAAGAATATCGTTCACTGTTAAAGCAAAAGGGAAAATATTGCTCACTTTTAGTAAGAGAAGTTGAATCAAATTCTGGCAAAAACAATGAGATTGTAAATGAAATTCTTGAAGAAATAAATAATATCGAAATAAAGGAGCGTGAATATACTGAAAAAATTATGAACATTCAAAATGAAAAAAACGAATCCAAATTCATTTCTGAAGATAAAAATGAATGATATTCACAATAATCAAAACAAAAACCAAAGGAGGAATTACGACAAAACCTTTTAAAAAGTCATTTCTTGGTTGTGAAGTAACCTATTTACAGAATAAACCTGTCGCTTAAACATGAGGGAGGAATAAAAATGAAATATGAAAAAAGGGTAAATGAAATACTTTCTCAAATAACTGCTTTTTCTAATGTCAGTTACACAAAAAGAGAGGTTTTGTCCGAATCACTTAAATTACAGAAAGAATTAGCAGATCTTGTATTCAATAATGGGCGTGAAATCACTGAAAAAGAGGGAGTTAACAAAGGAATCAGCTCTGATAAATCGGATACATATAATAATCCCAACAATAAGTATGAAAAAAATTATCTGCAAGCAATTTTTGACGAACTAGATGAGGACGATAAAAGATATTGGCATATCATAGATGAAATACGTAACCGTTATAGTAGGTGCAATAGTATTCCATATCATGAATTTAAAAAAGTTGAAAAAGGGTTTAAAGACATAATCAACGATACTCGTGGTTTGATTTCAGGAATCAGAGGAGAAGAAATATGTCATCAAGCTCTGAATGATATTAGTTGTCAACATGAAGTTCTTTATAATGTCGAACTCGAATATGACGGAATTCGAAAGGAGATCGATGCTATTGTAATTACTAATAATTGTATCTTTTTGATTGAGGTAAAAAATAGTAAAAAAAATGTATTCATTGATGAAAAAGGAAACTTCATCAGAAACGGAAAAAACTTACATTGCGATGGGAACATTGCTAGAAAAATTGATGAACGTGAAATGCTTCTTAGAAAAGCTCTTGAAAAGACAGGATTAAGTGATTTGAAAATATTTAAAATTCTTGCATTTTCAAATCAAGGCATAGATGTGGAAAACAAATATCGTTATATTAAGGTCTGTTCATGTAAAGTGCTTCCTTATTTCATTGATAAGTTTACAAGTGATCGTTGGTATACACATGACGATATAAATGCTATGATGGCTGCAATTACCGAAGCAAGGTGTTCAGAAGAATATAGAATGTCGATCAATATGGATGAGTTTAAGAAAGATTTTGCAAATCTGTTAGTTCTGCTTGAAAATCCTGAGGAGACTAAAAGTGAAACCAAAATAGCAAAAACTGGGGATAAAGCGATAGGAAAGAATCGCGATAGTGTTACTCATATAGATAGAGTTAACAAGAATAAAAAAGCGGTAGCATCTGTTATAGGAGTTGCCTTTGCAAGTGCTGCGTTTGATGGTTTAAGATTTGCACTCGGAAAGCGAATTGCATTGAGGAATTAATATGAAGGAGAGTTTTAACACACTTATATAATTCATATCAAGTACGGATTATGAATGGGTTTGCTTTTCTTTTCATAGGAAACAGAAGTCACACACGAACTTTGATGACTGTAATTCTAGTTGTCTAAAACTAAGGAGGGCTAAATTAGTATGAACGAACAGAAGAAAAATGAAATGACATGGTGGGAGCGTAATAAGCATAAGGTTTTCATTATCAGTGGTGGTGTCGCAACAGTTGGTGTAGGTGTTCTTGTTTTTAAGAACAAGGATACACTTATATCACTTATAAAAAACGGCAAAGAGCTTTCAAGCAATATTTCTCAGATTGCTGATCCTTCTATTATCAAAACAGCTTCTGAATTAACCACAGTTGTGGATACGGAAACAATCACTGTCAGCAAGTCGCTAAACAATGGCTTGCCATTTGAAGTAAAAGGAGGTATACGTAACCTTTCTAAGGGCCATCCCTCTGCCGAAAAGATTGCACAGGCAGCAGCGCTTGGAATTGAGCTTGGAGAGCATCAGACTATTGTTGACTCATATATGAAAAATTTAGTCCAAAGTTGATACAATTATCATCAGAGTTAAACTAAATAAAAAATGTGCTATTATAGCACATTTCCAATACCAAATCTTACGTATATCTAATAAGTACCAAAACTGTTGCCTTCCATACAAAAATGAGTTATGATATAAAGTACCAAAAGCAGCGATCGTCAGTTTTAATACTAAAAGGGAGTGATTCACATGATCTACGGTTACTGTAGAATCTCAACTATCAAACAAAGTCTCATCAGACAGGAAAGAAATATTCATTTTTCTTTTCCGAATGCAGTAATTTTCAAAGAAACTTTCACAGGTACATCCTCAGCCCGTCCAATTTGGAAAAGACTGAACAACAAACTCAAAAGCGGTGATATTGTTGTGTTTGACAGCGTTAGCCGTATGAGCCGTAATGCTACAGAGGGTATTGAACTATATATGCAGCTCTTTGACAAAGGAATAGAACTTGTGTTCTTGAAAGAACCTCATGTGAATACAAGCACATATAAACAAGCTCTCAGTAGTGGAATTGAGCTTGTAGGAAATGACATAGCTGATATCTATATTACAGCAACAAATAAAGTCCTTCGGTTGCTTGCTGCTCGTCAGATTGAACTTGCTTTTGAACAATCAGAGAAAGAAGTATCCGATCTTCGTCAAAGAACAAAAGAAGGGATTGAAACAGCTCGGCTCAATGGAAAACAGATTGGTGGTACAAAAGGTAAACGTCTGAATATAAAAAAAGAAGCTCCTGCAAAGGAACTTATAAAAAAGCATTCCAAATCTTTCGGCGGCACTCTCTCTGATCAGGAGTGCATAAAACTTGCCAATATCAGCAGAAATACGTATTATAAGTATAAGAAAGAGCTTAAATCTGAATAAATTGTGCTATAATAGCCAAAATCTCCCTGACAACAATAAATTGTCAGGGAGATTTTTTCCTCATTTACCGTTTTGCTTCATATATTCTTTGAACACTAAATCACCGCCTGTTGAAAGGTAAGAGTAGTATTGCAGTATAGTTGTAGCATCTGAGGAATCTATCTTTCCGTCGCCGTTTACGTCTGCGGCTTTCTGCTGACTCTCTGTCAGCTGCATCTTTTCACCTGTTGACAGCAAAGAGTAGTTAACGAGGACAAGTGTAGCATCGTTTGCATCTATTTTGCCGTCGCTGTTAAGGTCGCCTGACTCTGTTGCATTATCTTCGGGAGCGGCGCCGAGGGACTCGAATTTGTAGTTGTATTTCTCTGCATAGGCTTGCGCTGTAGAATTATCGTAGCCACGAATAACACCACTATATTCAGCTGGAGAGGTGGAATAATAATTTTCAACATTTGAAATAGTACGATCACTATCAAAAAA
>FPJT01000006.1 GCA_900119535.1 Ruminococcus sp. XPD3002 | reverse complement strand
GCCTCAGCGGTACTGCTCACTGCTATGACAACGCTCGTATGGAGAGCTTCTTTGCCACGCTGAAAAAAGAAAAACTGTATCAGATACCTACATACCGAATGAAGCGTGAAGAAGTCAAAACCGTTATCTTCCGTTATATCTTCGGCTACTACAACACACAAAGGATCAACAGCTTCAACGAAGGCGGTCTCCCACCTGTGGCACTAAGAACTTCAACTGGGATGGCTCATCACGCCGCCTGACTCCTGCCTATCCAAGATTTTGGGTATTCTCTGACTGCACATTTCTTGACAATTCCATTGAGGTATCAAAGTGTGAAAGATCGACAGAGGTCAATGATTCAGCATTTATAAACATATTTGCCAGAGATGTAGCATTTGAAGTATCAAAGCTTGAAAGATCAAGTGTTTCAAGAGCATAACATCTGCCGAACATCGAGGAAAATAAAATTACGTTTGAGGTATCAAAACCTGTTACATCAAGTGAAGTCAATGATTCACATCCATAGAACATAGCAGACATAGATGTGACATTGGAGGTGTCAAAGCCGTCGATATTCAGATCGGTGAGTTTTTTACAGCTTTCAAACATCTGAGACATATTGGTTACACCGGAGGTATCGGCTTTTGAGAGGTCTATTGATTCGACTTCGGTAAAGTTCTGAAACATCTGGCGGCAGCTTTCAGGAAGAACTGTTCCCTGTGCAGCAACGACCTTTTTTACGGCGGTATTCTTTGCATATGCAGTTACGTCCGTAAGAACTACATTACCCGAAAGGGTAAGTGTACCGCTTGTTTCGTCGAATGTGACTGTTCCTGCCGAAGCTTCTGTACTTACGGCATCAGCGGCAGATACTGTAAACTGTGAAGAAGGTGTCAGCTGTCCCGTACTGAGTGAGAGCAGTAAGGAAACAGATGCGAGCATTGCATAGATCTTATTCATTATTCTTTCTCCTTTATCCTTTATACATGTGTGTCAGACATAAGACACGCTGCGACTATTATACCACATATTGGCAAAAAATGCAAGTATTGAGCGGTGTACGGCGAAATTGCAAACATTGACATATGCCGCCGCATATGATAAACTTCATATAGAAGATTACGTAGGAACAGAATTTGTTCACAAACTGTTTACAATTTTGTTTGAGACATTTTCTGTTCCGGTTCGTTAAACATAGTGAAGGGGGGAATAACGTGGCAGATAAACTAAAAGAACAATACGATAAAATACTAAGATTCTGCTTCTACAGGGTACATAATGCCGATATTGCTGAAGATCTGACACAAGAGACCTTCCTTCGATTCCTTGAAAGACCTAATTACCGCAGCAAAGGCATTGATCTCCGTCTACTGTACACCATAGCCGGCAATCTTTGTACAGACTATTTCCGCAGAAAACAAACGGCGGAGCTGACGGATGACATTCCCGACAGCAGAGATCAGGAAGAAGAGATACTCACAAACACCATGCTTGCATCTGCAATGAAAACCCTTCCTTCAGAGGATTGTGAGATCATTCTTTTAAGGTATGTAAATGAAGTTCCCGTGAAGGTGCTATGCAGTCTTTATGGTGTATCACGGGCAACAATGGCAAGACGCATAAGGAAGATCCTTGATTCGCTTAGAAAGAATATTGTCGGAGAGGAGGCAGACTATGGACCGCAACTTCAGAAAAGCTATCGCTGAAAGTTTTACAGAACCAAAAGCAAAACGAAAAGAAGAATTCTTCAGGAGCATTGAAGAACCCAAAAGACGTGTGATACCATTCTATGGTAAAGCAATTGCAGCAGCTGCATGCTGTGTTTTCGCAGTGGGTATAGGATATAATATCAGCAACAGTTCAAAAAACGATATAAGCGGAGAAAAATATACGGTTACAGATCCTACTCTGCCTGTTCCGACTGAAGCTGATACGATCATGACTTCAACAGATACTGCTTCGGCAGCAACTACTGCGTCACGCACAGAAAGAAGTAAAAACAAAAAGGATGAAAGTATAACGACTGCTGTTGTTTCAGCAGGTGCAGTAACGCAGGCGAAAAAAGCTCCGACAGTCACCGCAGGAACAGTATCGGCTCAGTACAAAAACGATATCACTGCTGATACACCTGCATACGCCGAAGAACCTGCTGTTACACAGATACCTTCCGAAAACTATCCAAATGAAACCGCAACTGTTACGACAACCAACGTTTCATTATCTTCCGATGAATACGAAAGGAGTTTTATTATGAAAAAACTGACCGCTTTTCTTGCAGCTATTTCGATAGGTGCAGTTTCAGTACCCGATGCACATGCCGTTTCCGAAGAATACTTCCACGGAATGAAGACATTCGGCTATAACGAAGAATACTCCAATACTTACGAATTCCATATCGAAGCACTCAACGCATTTGATGCACCTACATTCGACAAGGATATAAACGATGACGGCGTTTTCGATATTGTTGACTGCTATGCACTTTTCACTTACTATAACTACGAAGATATAATCATGAACAGTCAGTGCCATAGTGGTGCGATTAAGTTTAAAAAGGATCTTTCAGCAGTATATACTCCGCCTGTTGAAGGGTACGATGTTTCGGATCTGTTCATGGATTATTTCGTAAGAACAAATGATATGAAGAAAGAGTACCTTGATCCTTCATACTATATGGACAATATCGCTCCGCAGGTCTTTGATGTTGATAATATCCCCAAACATCTTACTATCGAACCTATCGCTTCACATTTTGCCCATTATCTGCTGACATATATAAACAGCGCTCCGAATAGTGCTTCATTACTTGAAGACATAACAGCTGACGAAAACATCGATCTCGACCTCGACGGCGACGGCTCTTTCACTATAGCAGATGCCTATATCTACCACATCTTCGATCAGTATGCCAGATACTACAAGTTCTACAATTTAGATTTTTACGGACTTAAGATCACAGACAGAGAGGATATCCCGTTTGATGAAAATCTCGGTCTTACTGAGGAACAGTTCAATAAGTGCAGAGAATTCTTCTTCAGGTACGGATGGAAGAATTACAGCTATTGTCCGTTCGGCGATAAGGGGCACAAGGATTCACAAATCATAACAACCAGTGTATTTATCGATATGAACGTTCTGCTGAACGGCTGCCTCAGTGATAATGCTTTACTTCCTGAATATACGGACGCTTCTTATTACGAGGGTATCATAAGCGGCGCTCCTTACAGCGAGGAATTTGTTGAGAAGCTCAATGCGTACAGCAAATGGTTCAGTATAGGTGAGCAGGAATATAATCCATGGTTATTCAATGACAAAGAGTTTGTGGCTGCATTCAATTACTACTGTAATGCAGTTGAAAATGGTAAAGCGTCCGAACCGGATATAAACAGTGACGGTATACTTGATGATCACGACTATAACGGTTATTTTTCCTTCTTCCCGTTCCTCGAACAAACTGAATATCCCGGAAGTGATAATACGATACTTACTCCAGACGAATGGAATAGGATCACTTCTGAATTCGATATGAACAATAACGGCATCTGCGGAGATATGTACGATTACTCTGTTTCTCTTGCTTATATCTTAATGAACAGCAATAAAGATATTGATAATGATACTATTGAGCAGCTCCTTGAAAGCGAGAATTATGAACAGAATACAGCTATTCTTGCGAATCTCGATATCGAGCGCTCAGGTGACTCTAACTGCGACGGCGAAACAGGTCTTGCCGATGCACTGCTTATCCTCCAGAACAATGCCAACTCAGGCAAGTATCAGCTCTCAAACACAGGTATTTTCAATGCAGATGTCTACAACACAGGAGACGGCGTAACTCCTATGGATGCACTGGAGATACAGAAGCGCGATGCTTACAGAAGCATTGACTGACAGTTTACATAACCGTAAATTCACATATAAAAGCCTTATCCCTTTTAACGGGGATAAGGCTTTATCTTTAGATGTTAAACGATCAATGACTATTTCCGGATAAATATTTTTCACTTGCGTGAAGAATATTTAACACAGCGGTTCTATTTTAGATATTATTTATATTTTTGTTGACTGTAAATGCAATATGTGGTATAATAAAACTATGAAACGTGAATTTGCGCTTCATCTTCAATTGCTGAAATGTCCGATGAAATTCGGACGAAAAAACTATCATAATAACAGGAGGGGTTAGTTATGAAAACAAAATTATTAAAGGCTGCATCGCTTATTGCAGCTGCTGCACTTGTTTCAGCAGTACCGCTTTCCGTATCAGGAAATGTGATCCCGTCAGCTTCGCTCAATGCATATGCTGAGACCTCGGGCAGTCTTACTTATGAAAAGTACGACGACCACGTTGAGATAACAGGAAGCGATTATACCGCAACATCAATAGAGATTCCTTCTTCAATAGATGGGCTTCCGGTCACAGCTATCGGAGCTTATGCTTTCAACGGCAGTTCGCTTACAAGTGTAACGATACCTGATTCAGTAAAGACTATCGGTATGTATGCGTTTGCTATAAGTACGGATCTTAAATCGGTTACGATTCCTGATAGCGTTGAATACATAGATTTTCAAGCATTCGAGACCTGTACATCACTTTCTGAGGTGAATCTGCCGGATAAGCTGATAGAAATGGGTTCAGGCGTATTTGAAGAGACTCCATGGCTCGAGGCACAGCGTCAGAAAAGCGACCTCGTAATAATCAGCGGAAACCTTATCGACGGTTACGGCGCAAAGGGTGATGTTGTTATACCTTCTGATGTAAAGTACGTTTCAGGCGGTGCATTCTCAAAAAATGAAAATATTACTTCTGTTGTATTACCTTCAGGTGTAAAGAAGATCGCTGACAGTACTTTCTTCAGCTGTTCTAATCTTAAGTCGGCAGATTTAAGATACTGTACAGAGATCGGCAGTATGGCTTTTGCATACTGCGATAAGCTCAGTGATCTCAAACTCTCGGGACAGCTTACTTCTATTGACGGATACGCATTCTCAGATATCTCAAGCCGTGCAGCTATAACTGTATACGGAAGCAAGGCTGATTGGGACAAGGTCGACAAGAACGATGAGGATGAGTTCCTTAAAAATGCCACATATACATTTGATGAGAGTTTTGTTCCTCCTGTTGAGGATGTAAAGGGCGACGTTAATTCCGACGGCGACTTCAATACTTCCGACCTTGTACTTCTCAGCAAGTGGCTCCTTACAGATCCTTCTGCAGAGCTTAAGAACTGGAAGGCAGGAGACTTCACTGAGGACGGCAAGCTTGATGTATACGATCTCGTATTGATGAGAAAAGGTCTTACATCATAAATAAATTACAGAACAGCCGCTTGATGCGGCTGTTTTTGTCATCCGGCGTAAAAAAACACAGCCCTCTTATAAGGAAGGCTGTGAATATGATTTACCAATTTTATCCTATGCTTCAAGGTATGAAATGATAGGATCGAGATACTTAGGATCGGAGATATCGTAGCTTTTTCCTACCATTTCCGCCATAAGCTTTTCTGCGGGATCATCGGTCTTTTTCTTTTTGAGAATTGCCGCAAATGCTTTCATAGCAAGGCGTGAGCCAAAGGACATCTTATCGTAGTCCAGTCCGCCCTGACAGTAAAACACTTTAGCGTACTTCTGCTGATCTGCGGTCAGGACTTTGTTGAGCATATCGTCAACGTGCGGACCGTCATTCGGACTTGCACCAACGCAGTAAATAGCGAGTTTCTTGCCTTTCCAGCCGTCTATCCTGCTTGTGAACCATGCGGACTTTACTATCTTTCCTGCATTAGCCCAGCCGCCGAAAACAATGGCATCATAGTCTGCAAAGAACTTGTCGTCCTTAGCTTCTGCGTCCTTTATATCCATAGTTTCGCCGCCTGTTTTTTCTGCGAGCCAGTCGGCGTATTTTTTCGTGAAGCCTGTCTGCGAGGCGTATACAATAAGCAGATTCATAGCGTTATATAGCTGCGAAAGCAGACTTCAGGTCATCGAGGATATCATTTACGTTCTCAAGACCTACTGAAAGACGGATAAGACCGCCGTTGATTCCTGCTGCAACGAGCTGTTCATCAGTGAGCTGACGGTGAGTTGCGCTTGCAGGGTGGAGTACGCATGTACGGATATCAGCAACATGAACTTCGTTTGAAGCGAGCTTCAGTGAATCCATGAACTTAACTGCTGTACTTCTTCCGCCCTTGATAACAAATGAAATAACGCCGCTTGTACCCTGTGGGAGATACTTCTCAGCCAGTGCATGGTACTTGCTGCTTGGAAGTCCGGGGTAATTTACTGACTCAACCTTGTCATTGCTTTCAAGGAACTGAGCAACAGTCATAGCGTTTTCACAGTACTGCTTCATACGTACAGCGAGAGTTTCAAGGCCGAGGTTGAGGTAGAAAGCGGACTGAGCTGAAGGATAGCAGCCGAAGTCACGCATGAGCTGCATTCTTGCCTTTACTATGTAAGCAGCCTTGCCGTAAGCCTTAGTGTAGATAGTACCGTGGTAGCTCTCATCAGGCTCTGTGAACTCAGGGAACTTGCCGTTAGTCCAGTCGAAGTTGCCTGAATCGATGATAACACCGCCGCCCTGAACTGCGTGACCGTCCATGTACTTTGTTGTAGAGTGAACGATGATATCAGCACCGAACTCGAAAGGACGGCAGAGGATCGGGGTAGGGAAGGTGTTGTCTATGATAAGCGGAACATTATTTTCGTGAGCTATCTTAGCGAACTTTTCAATATCGAAAACAGTAAGTGCAGGGTTTGCGAGAGTTTCGCCGAATACAGCCTTTGTGTTAGGCTTGAAAGCAGCTCTTATCTCATCCTCTGAAGCATCGGCGTCAACGAATATACACTCGATTCCGAGCTTCTTCATAGTGTAAGCGAAGAGGTTGATAGTACCGCCGTAGATAGTAGCAGCAGAGATAAAGCTGTCGCCTGCCTGTAAGATGTTAAGGAGCGAGAGAAGTGAAGCAGCCTGACCGCTTGAAGTACACATAGCGCCGATACCGCCTTCGAGGGCAGCTATCTTCTCTTCAACAGCCATAACTGTAGGGTTTTCAAATCTTGAGTAAATAAGGCTCTTGGTAGGATCATCGAAAACTGCAGCGATATCGTCGGTAGAGTCGTAAACATAAGTTGTACTCTGAACGATAGGCACTACTCTTGGTTCGGTGTTCTTTGGTGTGTAGCCTGCATGCAGGCATTTGGTTTCAATATTCATTGGTTTTTACCTCCTGTATATATCAACGCTTTACGGAATTCACTACATTCTGAAGTTTTGGTACACAGAATTCCATAACAGCGCAGTATTTATCGACTATAGTGATGATGTATGTCTCTTTGTATTTCGGCTTTGGACGAGTTACAGGCCACATATGCTTTTCGATCATGTCCTTTTCAACGGGATTGATATCGGTTATCAGCATAGCGTTCTCGAGAGCGATCTGAGAGTGCATGCTGCTGTGTGAAGGCTGCTTTTTCTCTCTTGTGGAGTTATACTCCTTCCTGTTATAGTAGAACAGGTCATGGAGAAGTCCTGCTCTTGCGGCAGAACGGGCGTCGAGCCTTAACTTTCTGCATATGATATAGCTGTAATAAGAAACGTTCACGCAGTGCTGGAAGCGCGTTGTGGAAATATGGTGAGTTATATCCTTAAGCCTGTCCAGTTCTCTGCAGCCGATGATGTCATCAACGCAGCTGTAATAGCTGGTCGATCTCAGCTCTTTACGGGAGCATATAGCTTTAAGCATTTCACAGCCCCTTTACGTTATTTATTCGGGAAGAAACCCGTCAGATATATTATACACTAAATCGCTGAATAAATCAATAGTATGTGTTTAATATCACATAAATTTTTTTAATTGAAGCTATGTGATGATTCTGTGAAAAACTTATGACGGGAGAATGACTTCTTTTATAACAAATGGTGACATTTTGTTTGTATGCTTGACAAAAGTGGTCTATGAGTGTATAATAAAAGAAGCATATACACCGCAGAAATATGTGATATGCGGAAGGCACTGTCGTATATCGCTGATCAACGATAATGAAAGGAAATCAGATATGAAAAACAAAACTAAAAGAATAATTGCAGCCACAGCTCTTCTCTGTGTGGCTATGACAAGTATAGCAGGATGTTCAGCAGGAACAAAAACTTCAAGCTCATCTTCATCAGAGATTACTTCAACAGGTCCTACCGAGGCTCCTATCCTTCAGGTACCTTTCGAGTTCGGTGCAGCTGACGAGAATGTTCTCGCACAGGCAGCTGCTGATCCGGATGTAGATGTCGAAGCAGCAGATCCTACAAAGCCTGCTGAGGGCGCTACAGACGCAAAGGAAGATACTACTAAAATTCAGGAAGTTACCGATGCAAAGGGCGAGCCTGTAACACAGGTCGTAGAAGCTACAAATGCAAAAGGTGAAAAGGCTACAGATGCAGCAGGACAGCCTGCAACAGAGGTCGTAAGGGTAACACAGGTAGTTTCGGGCGGTTCATCATCTAAACCTGATACAAAGCCTGAGAGTACATATACCGCAAAAAGAGACGGAAGATACGCAATGTGGCTCGATATCTCAAAGGACGAGGACTTCTTCTTCAACGGAGATTTCATCGAGGTCACATTCAAGGTCAAGGACGATGCTCCCGACGGAGATTATCCAATCTCTTTAACTACAGACCTTTCAAATATCAAGGCAGTATCTCTGAAACCTGATGCACTTGTTGACGGTGTTATCAGAGTTAATAACGGTTCTATCGAAGCAGCAGATGTTTCAGATCAGTCAGGACTGGTGTTCTACGGCGACAAGACTGCAGCTAAGCAGGGCGATGAGATAACATATCACATCAATATAGCCAATAACCCGGGACTTGCAGCATTCTGCGTATGGTTCTACTATGACGGAAATGCTCTTGAAGTTGTAGACTGTGCTCCATCAGGTGAGTTTGAAAAGATCGCAAGCGACGCTGAATTCGGTGGCGAAGGCGCTGTAAAGTAAACAAGTATTGCTACGATCCGCTGACGGGAAACTGTTGGCGGATCTTTTTGTTTTATTATCTGTGCAAAATTAATTTGATATTCCTGTTGACTTTGAAACATAAATTTGCTATAATATGTTCAAAAGCAGTTAATTACGATTTCGGAAAGGAGAATCGGCTATGAGCTTACAGAGCGGCACAAACGGAATGAAAAGAGGCAGAAAGAAAAAAGAGATAGCTTCGGATGAACGTTTTAATTCGGTTTTTGCTTACAGACTTAGAGAGTTGTTCAAGTCAGGAAGTACCAGTCAGGAAAAGACTGCTGCGGCTCTTAATATAACCCGTCAGACATTCGGAAACTGGCTCAACGGACGATTCCAGCCTGATATGGACGCAGTTTTAAGACTTGCGGACTATTATGACGTATCTGTGGACTATCTTCTGGGCCGCACTAAGGTAAGACCGCTTGACAATAAAATGATAGCGGCATGCAGTGAGACCGACCTTACAGAGGATGCCGTAAGAACTCTTTCAGCTATGGAGGACGATCAGGCGGCAGATGTGCTTTCCGATATGATAACCGATCCTGAATTCGGGCGTCTTATGGAGCTGATACGTACTAAGATCAATGATGATGACAGAGTTATAGAGTACGGCGAAGGTGACGAAGCGGTCACAGCAAGGCAGAGTGATATCATTGATTTCAATATCGGCAAGGTGATAGGTTCGATGTGCGACAGGATAAGAGAAAACCGACAGAATGAGACTGTCCGTGAAATTATCCCTGATGAAGCGCCTGCTATAGAGAAAACCGTATCCCGTGAGCTTACTCAGGAGGAGTATGAGGATATGCTTGACGACCTGAACAACGGACTCTATAACTATAATCCATACGCTTACGACCAAAACTGACATAAATCGACATATTCGGACAAAATCATGCCTTGACTGAGTAATATACTTATGATATGATTAATATATCGGACATAGTCCGAAATAAACCACTTTTTTCCTACAACGAAGCAGTCTTCTATTTTTGAAGGCTGCTTCTGTTATCTTATCCTGAATAAAATGCTGAAGAATAGATACATACAAAAATAAGGGACACCTTTCCGCAAGGCGTCCCCGTGTGCTATTTCTGAATATTTATCAAAGCATTGAAGCTCTGAGCTCTTCACCTGAAAGCTTTGAAAGGTATGCAGGAGCAATATCAAATGCTGTCTTGCAGCCTGTAGCGCCCTCTTCCTTAAGTCTTGCAAGTGCTCTTGCAAAGCAGATAAGAACGCTTGCTGTGAACTCAGGGTTAGACTCAAGCTTGAGTGAGTATTCTATCATCTGATGAGTCTTTTCGCCGTCACCTGTAAGACCGCTTCTCATTACGAAACCGCCGTGAGGCATCTTGTTATGCTTAGCATCGAACTCCTCTTCTGTGATGAAGTTTACAGTTGTATCGTACTCATCGAAGTAGTTCTTCATTGTCTTGATGTCATTCTCGATCTTAGCGAGGTCAGCACCTTCCTCCGGAACTACCCAGCACTCACGGAGGTGCTTCTGACGTGTAGTAAGCTCAGGCTGGCTGCCGCTTCTTACAGCGTCCATAGCTGCCTCTATCGGAACAGTGTACTGGATGCCTCTCTTAACGCCCTTAACGCGGCGAATAGCATCTGAGTGTCCCTGGCTTACGCCCTTGCCCCAGAATGTATAGCTCTTGCCGTTTGGAAGGATGGACTCTGCATAAAGTCTGTTAAGTGAGAAGAGACCTGGATCCCATCCCAGTGAGATGAATGCGAGATGACCGCTTTCTTTTGCAGCCTTGTCAACATTTGCGAAGTGCTCGGGGATACGAGCGTGTGTATCGAAGCTGTCTATAACATTGAAGTACTTAGCCAGTTCGGGAGTCTGCTTAGGAAGGTCTGTAGCGCTTCCTCCGCATATTATCATTACGTCGATATCATTCTGCTTGTCCTGTACCTGATCCATGCTGAACACAGGAGCACCTGCTGTAAGAGGCTTAAGTGTTGAAGGATCGCGGCGGGTAAAGATTCCTGCCAGTTCCATGTCGTCGTTCTGTCTTATCGCAAGCTCTACACCTTTGCCAAGATTACCATATCCTGCGATTCCGATTCTGATTTTTCTCATAGGGAAAAACTCCTTTGTAAATATATTTACTTCGCTGTCGCCATTGACAGTAAAGCATTGAACGTTAGAAAAAATGGATCATTCACCAAGAAGCATCTGCATGTCGTAAAGACCTGCAGGCTGATCCTTCAGATATACAGCAGCTTTTACCGAACCTTCGGCAAATACCATTTTTGAAGCAGCGCTGTGGGAGAGAGTTATGACTTCGTCATTGCCTGCGAAAATGATATCGTGTTCACCAACGATAGTACCTCCGCGGATAGCATGCATACCTATCTCGGACTTCTCACGCTTCTGACGGCGTGAATGTCTGTCGTAAACATAGTGCTTTGAGTTGTCGAGAGTTTCATTGATAGCCTCTGCAAGCATGATAGCTGTACCGCTTGGAGCGTCTATCTTCTGGTTGTGGTGCTTTTCAACTATCTCTATATCGAATCTGTCACCAAGAATTGAAGCAGCCTTCTTTGCGAGATTCACAAGGAGGTTGATACCAAGGGACATATTGAATGTAAAGAATATCGGGATCTGCTCGGAAGCTTTCTTTATCTGGGCTCTCTGTTCGTCGCTGTAGCCTGTAGAGCCGATAACGAGGGGAGTGCCAGTAGAAAGGCAGTAATCAAGCAGAGAATCCAGTGAAGCAGGGTTAGAGAAATCGATGATGACATCGGGCTTTACGGGAAGCTTGTCCACTGAATCAACGATAGGGAAGTCTGCATACTGCTCGGTATAAACGTCGATACCTGCAACGGTAGTGCAGTCCTCACGCTCCTTGATGCATGCGTAGATATTCTTGCCCATTTTGCCGTTTGCACCGCATATTGCTATATTAGTCATATTATCACATCCTTAGTTATATGCTCCCTGTTTTTGGGCAGGGAGCAGTTATTATCACTTTATAAGACCGTGCTTTTCGAGACAAGCTCTGAGAGCAGCCTTGTGCTCGTCAGTCATCTCGCAGAGAGGCATACGGCATGGACCAGCAGCGAAGCCGATCATGTTCATAGCTTCCTTTACAGGAATAGGATTGACCTCGATGAAGAGATCGTTGATAAGGTCAAGGTACTCGATCTGGAGCTTGGTAGCCTCTGCAAAATTATTGTCGAGGCAGTACTGAGCCATCATGTGAGTTTCCTTTGGGATAACGTGTGAAAGAACTGAAATAACGCCCTTTCCGCCGAGTGACATAATAGGCACGATCATATCATCGTTGCCGCTGTAAACGTCAATGTTGTCGCCGCATGCAGCGATGAGCTTTGCAGCGTAGCTTATATTTCCGCTTGCTTCCTTGATAGCAGCGATATTCTTATGCTTAGCAAGTTCCTTTACAGTTGAAACTTCCATGTTAACGCCTGTTCTGCCGGGAATGTTATAGAGGATTATCGGGATATTGACAGCATCAGCGATAGCAGTGAAGTGCATGATAAGGCCCTTCTGAGTTGTCTTGTTGTAGTAAGGAGTAACGAGGAGAAGTGCGTCTGCACCGAGAGACTCAGCTTCCTTTGAAAGCTCGATAGCGTACTTTGTATCGTTGCTTCCTGTACCTGCGATAACAGGAACTCTACCTGCGGTCTTTTCAACAGCATACTTGATGCAGTCGCGGTGCTCCTCATCGGTCATAGTTGAAGCTTCGCCTGTAGTACCGCATATAACTATAGCATCGGTGCCGTTTTCTATCTGATCGTCGATGAGTTCGCCGAGCTTATCATAATTAATGGAACCGTCAGCGTTCATAGGAGTTATGATAGCTATAGCAGCACCTGTAAAAATAGTATTCTTCATACACTCAATCCTTTCGTTTAATTAATAATGCATTAATCAAAGTAGCCCTTTGCTGCAAGGAGTTCAGCAAGGAGAACGCCGCCGCCTGCTGCACCTCTGAGAGTGTTGTGTGAAAGGCATACGAACTTGTAATCGTACTGTGTATCCTCTCTGAGCCGGCCTGTTGAAACAGCCATACCGCCTTCGATATTTCTGTCCAGCTTAGCCTGCGGACGGTCATTTTCCTCAAAGTAGTGGATGAACTGCTTAGGAGCGCTTGGAAGCTCGAGTTCCTGAGGAACGCCCTTGAAATTCTTCCAGAGGTCAAGTATTTCTTCCTTGGAAGGCTTATTCTCGAATGTTACGAAAACAGCAGCTGTATGTCCGTCTGAAACGGGAACACGGAGACACTGTGTTGTGATGTTAGGAGTTGTTGCCTTTACGATCTCGTTGCCCTTGATCTCGCCCCAGACCTTCAGAGGCTCCTGCTCGGATTTCTCCTCCTCGCCGCCGATGTATGGGATGAGGTTATCGACCATTTCAGGCCATGTCTCGAAGTTCTTTCCTGCGCCTGAGATAGCCTGGTAAGTACAAGCGAGAACGTTCTTGAGTCCGAACTTTCTCAGTGGGTGAAGTGCAGGAACATAGCTCTGGATGGAGCAGTTTGACTTGACAGCGATGAAGCCTCTCTTTGTACCGAGACGCTCTCTCTGTGCCTTGATTATTTCAATGTGCTCAGGGTTTATTTCCGGAACGACCATAGGAACATCAGGTGTGAATCTGTGAGCTGAGTTGTTTGAAACGATAGGACACTCTGCCTTAGCGTAAGCCTCTTCAAGAGCCTTTATCTCGTCCTTCTTCATGTCAACTGCACAGAAGCAGAAGTCGACCATAGAAGCTATCTTCTCGATATCTCCTGTAGCGTCCATAAGGACCATATCCTTCATAGCTGCGGGCATTGGTACAGCCATCTTCCAGCGGCTGCCTGCTGCCTGCTCATATGTCTGACCTGCGCTTCTTGGTGAAGCTGCAAGAACCTTTACATTGAACCATGGGTGGTTTTCAAGAAGTGTAGCAAAGCGCTGTCCGACCATACCCGTAGCGCCTATGATACCTACATTATACTGTTTCATAAATTATCTCCTCCAAAAAAATTTTCACAAAAAATAAGAAAACCGGTTGCAAACCGGCTCATCATGAGTTATAATAGAAATGTTGACATCGTAATTATGCCGATAGCACTCCATCATAACATGATGACAGTCAAATACCTGTTCGATAAGTGACCAGAACAGGGTATGCCGCATCCTGTCCTTCGGCAGTTTCACCTTTCCTGCGGCTTCATGGGACTGGCGATCCGAAACCGAAGTACTCATCTTAACTGCACCTCTACCTTGTTTATAATAATAACACTTTATTTCGGCTATGTCAATACGTTTCTGAATTTTTTTACAAACAAAAATAATTTCGGTGGTTTATCCAAATATTTTTGGCACATCGGGAAGCAAAATCGGTCACTTGGACTTTATTCCCGATCTGCTGTCACACTTTGCCGATTTTACACGATTATTATTAAGGAGATTTTAATGGAACTGCTTAAATCCGATTTTTATTACGATCTGCCCGAGGAGCTCATTGCACAGACTCCTATCGAGCCGAGAAACGCTTCAAGGATGATGTGCGTGGACCGCAGAACGGGTGAAGTTGAACACGATCACTTCTATAATCTATGCAAGCACCTTAAAAAAGGTGACCTGCTTGTAATGAACGATTCCCGAGTTATACCTGCAAGGCTCTACGGCGAAAAGACCGATAACGGTACATTCATCGAATTCCTGCTTCTGGAGCAGAAAGGCGATAAGCTGTGGGAGATAATATGCCGTCCCGGAAAGAAGGCAAAGGTAGGTACACATTTCACCTTTGGCGGCGGACGTCTTACAGCAGAGGTCATTGAGGTCAAGGATGACGGAAACCGCATAGTGCAGTTCACCTGCGAGGGCAATTTCTTCACTGCTCTTGAAGACGTGGGACAGATGCCCCTTCCGCCTTACATAAAGGAAAAGCTCGAAAACAAAGAGCGCTATCAGACAGTATATTCAAATGAGCTTGGTTCGGCAGCTGCACCTACGGCAGGACTTCACTTCACTGAGGAAATGCTGGATGAGCTGAGAGCGCAGGGCATAAAGACTGCATTCGTTACTCTTCACGTAGGTCTGGGCACCTTCCGTCCCGTAAAGGAGGAGAATGTTCTCGACCATAAGATGCACAGTGAGCATTACTACCTTCCGAAGGAGACTGCTGACCTTATCAATCAGACAAAGGCAGAGGGCGGAAGAGTAATTGCGGTAGGCACCACAACATGCCGTACACTTGAAAGTGTGGCTTCATTCTACGGCGATATTTCCGAACACGAGGGTTATACGGATATCTTTATTTATCCCGGTTACGAGTTCAAGTGCATAGACGGTCTCATTACGAATTTCCACCTTCCCGAAAGTACGCTTATAATGCTTGTTTCAGCATTTATGGGATATGACAATACAATGAATGCATATAAGACCGCCGTTGAAGAAAAATACCGTTTTTTCAGTTTCGGTGATTCTATGTGTATTCTGTAAATATAATAAGAAATCAGGTTAACAAATGGTATTATCAGACTTTTTCAAGAGCTACGTCGATACGGAAGATACTCCCGTAGTTATGTGCAGTATGGATTACAAGATCGTTTATATGAATCCATGTGCAGTTGAGAGATATGAACAGTACGGCGGAAAAGACATAATAGGAAAAACACTGCTGCTTTTTACAGGAGAGGAAGCTAAAAGCAAGGTCGATGCAGTAATAGAATGGTTCAGGGAATCGCCTGAAAACAATGTTGTCTTTGCAATGCGTGATGCTGAAAAAGAAACAGATATCTACATGATAGCTCTCAGGGACGAAAAAAAAGATCTTGTAGGTTTTTGCAGCAAACACCGCAGACGCACAAATGATATCAACCCATTATATGAGATCAGTTGAGGAGGATGATAGTAATATGGACAAAATGATGTTTCTGAAAAGTGCATTTGAGACTCATGAATCACCGATAGTTATCGGCGATACAGATTATACGGTTCTCTTCATGAACGAGGCTGCCGGAAAATATTACAGCAAATTCGGCGGTAAAAGCATCGAGGGAAGATCCCTGAGACCTTTTATCACAGACGAGTGGTTCTCACAGCTTGACATGTGCATGGAATGGTTCAAGGAATCGGTTGATAACAACACTGTTTTTTCTTCACATAAGGAAGAGGAGAACCATGATGTATACGTCTGCGCTGTGCGTGACGATGAAAAGAACCTCATCGGCTTCTGTGTGCGCCATAACTGCCGTACTCCCGAAAGCGGCAAACCATACGATATAGACTGATATTAAGGAGAAATAATGTATACCTTACTTAAAACCAATAATAAGGCAAGACGCGGTCAGTTTGAAACTGTCCACGGCACATTCCAGACACCATGTTTCATGAATGTGGGTACTTCTGCCGCTATCAAGGGCGGTATATCTTCAGTGGACCTGAGAGGACTGAAAACCCAGGTCGAACTCTGCAATACTTACCACCTCCACCTGCGTCCGGGCGACCATATCGTCAAGGCAATTGGCGGACTTCACAAGTTCATGAACTGGGATAAGCCTATACTTACCGACAGCGGCGGATTTCAGGTGTTCTCGCTTTCAAAGCTCAGGAAAATAAAGGAAGAGGGAGTTTACTTCGCTTCCCATATCGACGGAAAACGAATATTTATGGGACCTGAGGAAAGTATGCAGATACAGTCCAATCTTGGTTCGACTATCGCTATGGCGTTCGATGAGTGCGTGGAGAATCCTTCTCCTCATGACTACGTTGAAGCTTCGGTTGCACGTACAACACGCTGGCTTTACAGGTGCAGGACTGAAATGGAACGCCTTAACAGTCTTCACGATACGATAAACAAGAAGCAGATGCTTTTCGGTATCAATCAGGGCTCCACCTATGAGGACATCCGAATAAAGCACATGCTTGAAATTGCAAAACTCGATCTGGACGGCTACGCTATCGGCGGACTTGCAGTTGGTGAATCCACTGATGAGATGTACAGGATAATTGACGCTGTTGAGTCGTATATGCCTGTAAACAAGCCTCGTTATCTTATGGGAGTAGGAACTCCTTCAAATATAATCGAAGCCGTTGCGAGGGGCGTTGATATGTTCGACTGCGTTATGCCGAGCCGTAATGCACGTCACGCTACTGTTTTTACATGGAGCGGTATAATGCATCTCTGCAACAAGTGCTACGAGACCGATCCCCGTCCCGTGGATGAAGAGTGCGACTGTCCCACATGCCGCAATTTCAGCCGTGCGTATATACGTCATCTGTTCAAGTCCAACGAACAGCTTGCAGGACGTCTTGCGGTACAGCATAACCTCTACTTCTACAACACTCTGACTGAAAAGATACGTCAGGCTATAGATGAGGACCGCTTTGATGACTTCCGCGGCAAGTATTCCGAACTGCTTGCAAAACGCATCTGACATTTGAAAGGAGAACGACAATGATAACAGCTATATTTGATCTTGACGGTACTCTTGCGGATTCTCTTTATGACCTTGCAAATGCGGTCAATTACGGACTTGATAAGCTGGGATTTCCTTCCCACCCTTATGACAGCTACAGATATTTTGTTGGTAACGGTGCCGCAAAGCTCTGCTACCGTGCCCTCCCAATGAACGAAAAGGACAGCGCAGAACGTCTCCTTGAACTGTTCACAGAGTATTACAGCGAGCATTATCTGGACGAAACAAGGCTTTACCCGGGCATACCTGATGTTCTTGCGGAGCTGGCTTCACATGATGTGACTCTTGCAGTTGCCACGAATAAGCCACAGCAGGTAGCGCAGAAGATAGTGAGAACACTTCTTCCTGATACGGACTTTTTCAAGGTTCTCGGAGGCTGTGATAGCCGTCCCAAGAAGCCTGATATCACTATTATCAGCGAGATAGTAAATGAACTTCCCTCAGATAACGAGGTCTGGATGATAGGTGACAGCAATGTCGATATCACTACAGCACAGAACGCAGGCATAGCTTCTATTGGCTGTGCATGGGGATTCCGCGGCAGACGCGAGCTGGAGGACTGCGGTGCGGACTTTATCGCAGAATCCGCCGAGGATATTTCACGTATTATACTGCGATAGCCGTTCGGACGATACTCGAATGGCAAGTTATATATGTATTTATCGGGGGAAACCTTTCTGAGGAAAGGTTCTCCCCCGAACCCCTTTCCAAAGACTTTTTGCCCCAAATTTTAAGCCTTGTATGGCACTTACTCATAGTATTACTAAAACAGTAGTTTTACAAGAGTGCCATACAAGGCTTAAAATTTAAAGTAAAGGCTTCAAAAAGAATTGAGAGAAGCACTTCTTCAAAAAGACTTCTCTCAATAATACATATATAGCTTGTTATGGGAGTGCAGCCCGAACGGCTATTGCATTACAAATCGGGGAATTCGGTATATTCTGCGATATAGGGCAGTCCGCGGTAGAGTTCGCCGTAGTCCAGTCCGTAGCCGACAACGAAAAGGTCGGGGATAACGAAAAGGGAATGATCTGCTTCAAAGTCCACAACACGTCTGTCGGGCTTGTCCAGCAGAGTGACGACTTTCAGTGAACGTGGGTTTCTTGCGCTAAGGAGTTTTACAACGTCCTTAAGAGTTCTTCCCGTATCAACTATATCTTCGACTATCACTACATTGTATCCGCTTATATCCTGTTTAAGATCCATAGTTATATTGACTATTCCGGAAGAACTTGTGCTTTCATAGTAGCTTTTTGCCGCCATGAAGCCTATCTCACAGGGCACTGACACTGATCTGCAAAGGTCCGCAAGAAATACAAATGAACCCTTAAGGATGCTTACAAGCAGGATAGGTGAGCCATCGTATAGACTGTCGATATACAGACCTGCTTTTTCAACAGCATCCGCTATTTCTTTTTCCGAAATAAGGATGCGTTTGATGTGCCTGTTGTATTCTTCGGGTGAAATATTTCTCATTGCTGTACCGCCTCTCTGTTTTTATTCGTTATTGTTACTTATCCCTTCAAATTCATCAAGGTATTCGTCAATGCTCTTCTTAAAAAATATTGTACCATCATCGACTGTGCAGGCTGAAAGCTGATAAACAGAAGTTGGAAGAACTTTGAAGAAGCATCCGTCATACATGAATTCATTCTCAGTGTTTAGGAACTCGATAGTACGTATATCATCTGTTAGACCGCTGCCGTCGAATTTGACATAGCTCTCCTTCAATGCCCACAGCCTTGTGAATACTTCAGGCGGAGAAGGTGAACTGTATATCATTTCGGTTTCTCCTGCTGACATTGTCATACCGATAATGTCGTTGAATTTGCTGACTGTATCCTGTACGTCAACACCGATATTGTGCTTTGAAATCCCGCAGCAAACTGCTTTATCGCAGTGTGAGATATTGAAGGATATGTCGCAGTCGGTAAAATACGGTTTTCCGTGAGTTCCTTTCTTTATATCCGGAAGCTTATGGATGCCAAGCTTTCTCAGACCGAAAACCAGCAGAAAAAATGAAGCGAGACATGCGTCGCTGTCCTTTTTATGAAGAAATCTCTCTGATGTAAGTATACGTTCATGAGGGAGGTATTTTTTTATTCTGCCGAGCTGTTGCTCATTGAGCGGACAGTCCATATCAAGGATGTAGACTGTTGGCAGATGACTATTCTGAAGCATGAAAACTCCTTTGCAGTTGTGGGATAATTGATCGTTGTTATCATTATACACCGTTTATAACATTTTTGCAATAGAGAAAAAAGTAGTCATTAACGAAGTTTACCTATGTCAGACGCATATCTGCAAAGTTCGGGACAGAACAGGTCGTTACAGCAAATTACGGTATCGCATTTCTGCATCATTTCTTTTGCGGTATTCAGGGACTTCATGTTTGCAGTTGTATAAGGTGGTACTGATATCACATGTGGGGTAAGTGCGGTAACTATACTGTACTCCACATCGTTTTCAGGGATGATACCTGCGGCAAAGGGTATCCTCTGACGTCTCAGGCGTCGGTACAGAGGGATAGCTTTTCCGCCTCCACCGATAATGAATACCTGCGGTGTTTCATTGTTGAGGATACATGCTTCCGTTGAACCGAAAAGTGAGTTGTAGCTGCCGCTCTTTATGCTGAAAATTGAGTTTATCTGTGAATCCGTGAATACCTCGTCGGGACTGCCCGATAATTCGGCAGTTCCTTTATTGATGCACATTATTCTGTCCGAGTATTTCTGTGCAAGTTCAAGCTCGTGGAGGGATTGCATCACAGTTGTGTTTTTCTCGAACATAAGCGTTCTTAAAAGCTCCTGAAGGCGGAGCTTGTGACCGATATCGAGGTAGGAAGTCGGCTCGTCGAGGATAAGAAGGGGAGTGTCCTGAGCTATCGCCCTTGCAAGCATGACCAGCTGACGCTGACCGTCGCTGACGAGGCTGAATGGTCTGTCTGCAATGTCCAAGATAGAGGTAAGCTCCATTGCTTCACGGACTGCCTTGCGGTCCTCTTCGGAGAGTATGCCGAGCCGACCTGTATAGGGGTACCTGCCTGTGTCCACAACGTCCATGCATGTCATTTTCTCTGCGGAAACTCTTTCTGTCAGAAGCAGCGAAACTGAACGTGCTATGTCCCTTGCGGTCATCTCGGTAAGTCTGCTGCCGTTAAGGACTATTTCTCCCGAAACAGGCGGAAGCTGAGCGGCGATAGTTTTAAGAAGCGTGGATTTGCCCGCACCGTTGGGACCTATTAGAGTGAGCATCTCTCCGCGTTTTACAGTGAAGCTTACTCCGCTTACAATGGCTTTGCCGCCGTAGCCTGCGGACAGTTCCTTAACTTCGAGGATAGTATCTTTCATATCATGACCTCCTGCGTTTATCGTACATTACGGCGATAACAACGGGTGCGCCGAAAACTGCTGTAACAGTGCTTATGCTCAGTTCGGTTGGAGCAAATAACATACGTGATATAAGGTCGCAGAGCATACAGAAAACTCCTCCGCCGAGAAAACAGGCAGGTATCATGATAAGCGGTCTTGCAGTACCGAAAAGCCGCTTCATCAGGTGAGGTACAGCTACTCCGACAAATGAAACGGGACCTGCAAAGGCAGTTACACAGGCTGAAAGCAGACTCGAAAGCAGAATCAGGAGTATGCGGAAAAGACGTATATCAACTCCCGAATTCTTAGCGTAGGCTTCACCAAGCATATATGCTCCCATAGGCTTTGAAAGAAGAAATGCTGCCGAAACCCCAACAGCTGTTATAACTGCAATGATACGGAGGTCTCCGCGGTCGATACCCGAGAAGCTTCCCATTGACCAGTTGTGGAGGTTTACGATATTTGCGTCATTTGCAAATGTAACAAGAAGCTCCGTAAGTGAGGAGCAGATGTATCCTATCATAACGCCGCCGATTATCAGCTGAGCCATATTCTTTATTCGTCCCGAGATGAGCATAACTGCGCCCATTGAAAGAAGCGAGCCTACAAATGCGGCGGTTATCATGTGGAAAGAGCCGAGCGCCATACCGCTTTGCAGCGATACTATCATGATACCTGCAACCGCAAGCTTTGCTCCCGAGGATATTCCCAGTACAAAGGGACCTGCTATAGGGTTCCCGAAGAATGTCTGAAGCAGTATGCCCGAGACGGACAAAGCTCCGCCAAGGAGCATCGCCGCACATACTCGCGGCAGACGTATGTTCATGATTATTTTTTCTGCCGACAGGTTTTCCGCACGTCCGAGGATAACGTCCAGTGCCTCAGATGGTGTCACGCTGCTGCTTCCGAGTAGGAGTCCCGATGCAAAAAGGACTGCCGCAAGCAGAATCAGCAGAGAGTATGCGAAAATAAAGCGTATTCTCCTTTTAGTGTCCATTCTTCACCTCATTTCAGTCTGTGCAGATATGTAAGACTGTCACTGCCTTCCGTATTTCCTGTGAGTATCCTGTTTATGTCCAGTACCATTTCCGCAGCGCCTGTAGTCTGCTGGAACATATTCATTTCGGTGCACCATACATTCCCGTTTTTAACTGCCCTGAAGTCTGCAAGGAGACTGTTTTTTTCAAGGAGCTGTTCAATTGTGTCCATACTGCCGTCCACGGTACTGTTATAGATGAGAAAATCGGCATCCTTAGCCGTATCGTAGAAGGTCTCGAACTGTATATTCATTGTGGAAAGGGAGTTTTCGTCCACACTGAGAGTCTCTGCGTCAAGGACGTATTTTCCGCCTGCAAGCTCTATCATACGTGCTATATAGTCATTTGGCTTTCTGACGTTTACATAGCCGTTGGGACTGATAAAGAAAAAAGCCGCAGTGGGGCGTTCATCTTCGGGGATAGCTGTTATATCCACGCTGTTGAAGATATTCTCCTTTTGAGCGAAGAATTCCTCCGCCTTTTCGTATTCGCCCAGAAGCAGTCCGTAGAGCTTTATCCATTCAAGACGTCCAAGCGGATGTGATTCATAGCTTGAACGCTCCACCATTACAGGAATGCCGAGCTGCTGTATCTGTTCTTTGGTGTCGGGAGAGTGGTAAATCATGGTGTTTTCAATGGCTATACCGCAGTCGTTTTCCACAAGCGCCTCGTAATCGGGAGCGTTATATTTGCCGATATATGTTAGCTCGCCCGTATTCATTGCGGACTGTACATCGGGTAATGTCCAGTTCTGTATGTCGGTGGAGGTCATAGTAACGCTGTCAAGTGCGTTCAGACCGCAGAACAGGTCCATTACAGACGAAGAAGCGAGGTAGATGTCCCTGACAGGCTGATGTATGACTGTTGCGCCATTGGTGTTCTGAGGTTCGGAGACATTTTCGGGTACAAGGATGAAACTGTCCTCGCCGATAACGATGCTGAAACAGCCGTCGGGACGCTTCTCTGCGGTGAACTGCTCTGCGTAGTGAAGGTCTAAAGGTTCACCGTTTACTGCGTTCTGTACAGCTGAACTGCTTCCAGAAGCACAAGATGTGAACAGAAGCGGAAGCAGTATCAGCGGTGCGGTAAGCTTATTCATCTGCCTTCGGAGCTATTGAAGCTGAATCGAAATAGAGCGTGTACTCTATCTCGTATGGAACGCTCATTGCTGTTGTATCCGCAGAAACGGGCATTTTGTAGTCAAAGCCCTTTACAGGGATGCTGAATGTTGAGTTACCTTCTGTATTGGTTGGAAGGTACTTTTCGCCGTCAACTATCATGTAATCGTAGTTGCTGCTGCTCCAGATAACTTCGGCAGTTACCTGTCCGTTTTCCACTGTGAGAACTGCAGGAGATTCAACAGTTGCCTTGCCCGAACCGCCTTCGAGCTTCACATCAGCAGTGTATTTACCGTCCGAAAGACTCAGTGAATCGGGAACTGTGTATCTGCTTTCTTTGAATGCTTCCTCGGGGAGAGAGTCCGCACGGAATACCAGTGTACGTCCGTACCATTCCTGTTTTTTAGCGCTGAGTGCGGCACACTCTGTTTCCTCGTCAAGAGCGTTAACGGGTACTGTGAATACGGACTGTCCCTCGTCGTTTTCTGTGTATTTAATGAGAGCGGAATCGTCTGCGGTTTCAGCCTCGTCCTCGCTTCCCATAAAGAGTGCATCGTAGGACTTGCTTGCGATGATGAGGTCCGCAGTCATATCTTCACCGTTTACAGTGAGGATGCAGTCAGCGATCTTGAACATTGAGGAGCTGGAATCGACATTGATGTGGTATGTACCTTCGTTGAGTTCGTCAGCGTGTACCGCAGTCATTCCCTCGTATCCGACTTCCTGCTGGGGAGCAGTAGCGTGTTCGGATGCTTCTGTAGCGGCTTCTTCTGTAGTAGCTTCTTCTGCGGCAGTTTCTTCCGCAGCGGATGTTGACGGTGTTTCGGATGACGAACTGCTCTCAGCAGGAGTATTTCCGCAGCCGCAGGTCATTATGAGTGCAGCGGCAGCAGCGATAATTGTTATTTTTTTCATGTTGTTACCTCTTAACTTAAATCGGGCAGCTTTTTGACTGCCCGATGATTTTATGCTTATTCAGATGCCTTGTTGATAGCGTTTCTTGCGTGTTCAACGTATATCTGTCTGATGTCCTCGTTCTCGCCGAGACCTCTCAGGATGCACTCTACCTCGTAGCCTGCGTCCTCGAAAACAGACTTCCATGAATCTGCGTCGTCGCCAGCCATATCGTTATTTGCGTGGTCTCCTGCAACTACCATGAGTGGCTCGAGAACTACTCTTTCGTAGTTGCCTGCCTGTACAGCTTTGAGAACGTCCTCAACAGACGGCTCAGCTTCAACTGTACCGATGAAGTAATTTGTTCTGCCGTCAGCAGTGAGCATATCCTGCATCTTCTGGTAAACTCCGTTGGACTCTGCCTCTGTACCGTGTCCCATGAAGCAGATAGCGGTCTTTCCGTCGTCATAGTCAGCAGTCCAGTTAACGATAGCGTTCTCAACACGCTTGAAATCGTCATCGGAAGTGAGAAGCGGCTCGCCGAATACTACCTTCTCGAAAGCGTCAGCATGCTTGCCGACTTCCTTGACTATATCGTTGTATTCAAGACCATTCATAAGGTGTGTAGGCTGAACAACAAGCTTCTTTACACCGTTATCCTCTGCACGCTTAAGTGCAGCCTCTACATCGTCGATAAGGATACCGTCACGGCGGTTAACGTGGTCGATGATGATATTTGCAGTGAATCCGCGGCGTACTGAGTACTCCGGGAAAGCGTCAGCAAGAGCACCTTCGATAGCACCGATAGTGAGACGGCGGCTGTCATTATAGCTTGTACCGAAGCTCAGTACAAGGAGTTCGTTATCGCCGATATTGTCCTCGTTGCGGATGTTATCAAGTGAAGCGTCGCCTGTATCGTAGTTCTCCTCGTCTTCCGCTTCCTCAGCTTCTGTAACTTCTTCTGTAGCCATTTCTGTAGTTTCCTCCTGTGTCTCTGCCTCTGTTTCGGGCTCAGTCTCTGCGGCTGTTGTAACTTCCTCTGAAGCGGCAGTGCTTTCGGAAGAACTTGCCTGATTTCCGCATGAAGCGAATGATGCAGTTACTGCTGCAAGACAGATGATGAGTGCTGTGATCTTTTTCATGTTAACAATTCCTTTCTGTAAAGGCACGATCAGTACATCAAAAAAGCCCTCTGCAATACAGAAGGCATGACAATAAACCCCATGAGGGGTTATCGGTACGGTCAATGCCTCGTGACCTGATCTTTCGATCGTGTACCAACATAACGGCAGGTTTCCTGACTTTCGGATCATTGCTTTATGCAGCCTTCCCGATTACTCAGTGGCATGGCTCAAAGCCTCAGCATATTGCTCCCCGTACACAGTGACGAGATCGTGCAGGATTCTGACCTGCTTCCCTTTTACCCTGCTTCACCGTTATCGGCAGCAGGCACCGTATGTTATGATATTAATGAACATAGATAATTATATCAGATGAGATCTGTTATTTCAAGCAAAAGTAAGAAAATATACGTTATATACAAGTCTTATGCACTTTTGTTTTTACTTTTTGCCGTCAAGCATATAAAGGAGGGCATTGCATACTGCCGCAGCTACATTGCTTCCGCCCTTTCTTCCTCTTGCAACTATACAGGGGATTCCCGATTCGATAAGCATTTCTTTGGACTGTACAACGTTCACGAAGCCTACAGGCATACCTATCACAAGTTCGGGACGGAAAGAACCTTTTTCGATGTGTTCACACAGGCGTATCAGCGCAGTAGGAGCATTTCCCACGGCGTATATGACAGGTCCGTCTATATCTGCGGCTTTATCCACTGAAGCGGTCGCACGGGTAGTACCATTCTTTTTTGCAGCTTCTGCAACGTCCTCATCCGCCATGAAGCAGCAGCACTGACAGCCGTGTCGTGCAAGGGCGGCTTTGTTTATACCGGACTTTGCCATGTTGGTGTCTGTGACTATCGTTGCACCCTGTTTCAGTGTGTTCAGTGCGATGCTCACGGCGTTTTCCGAGAACCACAGGTTATCTGCGTAGTCGAAGTCCGCAGTTGTGTGTATAGCACGTATTACTATTGGACTTATCTCGTCGGGGAAAGTACGTTCGCCCAGTTCCGAGCGTATTATCTCGAAGCTCCGCCGTTCGATATCCGAAGGCAGAACGTATTCTATCTTATCTTTCATATTCCCTCCCTGATTATACGGTATATCAGGTCCATATCCAGACTTCTGCGGACGTGGTCTGCAAGCAGGTCGAACTGTTTTTCTCTGAATTCACGGCGGTCTGTTGAAGTTCCGCTGTAGGTTAGTCCACGACGTTCAAACAGGTGACGTATGAGACGTCCTGACACGTCGGCGGAGTCGAATATGCCGTGTATGTAACAGCCAGCCACACTGCCTGAGTAGCTTCCTCCGCAGTCAGTAAGAGGTGTGCCGCTGTCACGAGTTGTACCCATGTGTATCTCATAGCCGCTGAATGAAGCGCCGTCAAGAAAGGCAAATGTACCACCGCAGGTAAAGCAGCCCTGAGTTCTCCGCTGGCATTTTTCGATGCCGAATACTGTTTCGCCTTCAAGAAGACCTAATCCGTCTGTACTGCCGCCGCCTTCTGAGCCGAATGGATCGGAGATGCTTTTTCCAAGTATCTGATAGCCTCCGCATATGCCGAATACGAGGGTGCCCTTAGATGCAAGGGACTTTATTTTCTCATCAAGTCCTGTACTTTTCAGCCATTTCATGTCTGCGATAGTGCTTTTAGTTCCGGGGACTATTATAAGGTCGGGACGTCCGAGACGAGCAGCATCCGACACGTAGCGTACCGATACATCGCTGTACTGGCTGAACACGTCAAAGTCGGTGAAATTGGATATCTTAGGGAGCTTTATAACAGCGATGTCGATAAGTCCCGTAACATCGGATTTGCTGAGCTTCGAGGAGAGACTGTCCTCGTCCTCAAGGGAACATTCAAGGTAGGGTATTACTCCCGCAACAGGTTTACCGCTTAGCTTGCGGAGAATGGAGATGCCCTCATCGAAAAGGGAGATATCGCCGCGGAAACGATTCACAACAAGTCCCTTTATCATGTCCCTTTCATGTGGTTCAAGAAGGTGGAGGGTACCTATCAGTTGTGCGAAAACACCGCCTCTGTCAATGTCTCCCACAAGCAGAACTGGGGACTTCACCATTTCTGCAAGTCCCATATTTACGATGTCATCTGACTTCAGATTCAGCTCTACGGGACTGCCTGCGCCTTCTATGACGATAATATCGTACTGTGAAGCGAGTGTATCGTAGGCTTTCATGATATCGGGGACGAGTTCCTTTTTGCGTCGGAAGTACTCAGCCGCTCTCATATTGCCCCTGACCTGACCATTTACTATCACCTGCGAACCCGTATCTGTAGTTGGTTTCAGCAGAATGGGGTTCATAAGCGGCGAAGGATCTATACCTGCGGCTTCTGCCTGCATTGCCTGAGCTCTGCCTATTTCCGAGCCGTCGGGAGTTATAAATGAATTAAGCGCCATGTTCTGGGACTTGAACGGTGCAACTGAGTAGCCGTCCTGACGAAAGATCCTGCAAAGTGCGGCGGCAATGAAGCTTTTGCCTGCATCGGACATAGTACCCTGTATCATTATCGGTCTACCCATTCAGGCACCTCCTCAGTGTATCGATAAATCGTGAATTGTCTTTGTGGTTTTTGACCGCTATCCTGTAATAACTGCTGTCCAGTCCTCTGAATGAATCACATCTGCGGATGAGTATGCCCTTTGTGAGCATAAGGTCATACAGTTCTGTTTCAGACCTGAAAAGCAGAAAATCCGCATCCGAGGGGCAGACTTTCAGTCCCAGTGCAGTCAGTTCATTGGTGAGAAATTCTCTTTCACGGCGTATAAGTTCAATGGTTCGTTCAACGTAGTCCAACTCGTCCAGTGCTGCGACACCGGCAGCCTGTGCAGGGGATGAAACGCTCCAGTACTGACCGCTTCCTGCGATCTTTTCCGCTGTAGATGCATTTCCGCAGAGCATGTACCCGAGCCGCAGTCCTGCCATAGCGTAGAGCTTTGTGAATGCTCCGAGGATTATGCAGTTATCGTTCATGAAATTTGTAAGACTGTGTGTGGAAGCCAATCCCGTGAAGCCCATGAAGCACTCATCGCAGATAAGAACAGTACCCTTATCCCTGCATATTTCCGCAGTTGTTTCCAGTATGTGCGGAGGAATCAGCCTTCCCGTAGGATTATTTGGTGAACAAAGTATCACAATGTCATATCCTTTGCTTACAGTGATAAGAAAGTCCTCATCCAAAATAAACCCTTCGGACTCGCGGAGAAAGTACTCTGATATGCGGCATTCTGTTTCCGCAAGCGCTTTTTCGTACTCGCCGAAGCAGGGACGGCATAACAGTGCGGACTTCGGTCTCAGTGCATGGACTGCCCTGTATATAAGGTCCGCTGCACCGTTTCCGCAGACTATGTTCTCCGCAGGCAGACCAAAGTGCATTGACAGTTTTGAGCGAAGTTCGGTGCATGATGAGTCGGGATAGCGGTCCATTGTTTCAGCTGATGCGAGGTAAGCCGCTCTGACGGACTCAGGCGGGCCAAGTGGGTTTATATTGGACGAAAAATCGAGGATATCTCCGTATCCGTAAATATTTCCGCCATGTTTCTGTATCATAGTATCACTCCGAAAAGAATTGTCCTGAAAATAACTGCAATCAAGAGCATAATTGCCGATGAACCGTACATCAGTCTGTTGGCGCGGCGTATATCTGCGGCTTCTATGGGACGGTCATTGTCACCGATATATGGCTTTTTATGGACTTTGCCAAAATACACCGCATCCCCTGCAAGACGCAGGTGCAATGCACCTGCACAGGCAGATTCAGTCTGTGCTGAGTTCGGACTTGCATGATTAAGTCTGTCCCTTTTCCATATCCTGAAAGCGTTCCTGCTGTCCATGCCGAGAGGTGAAGCTACAACAGCCATAAGGAGTGCGGTAAGACGCGAGGGGATGAAGTTCAGCACATCATCAAGTTTTGCGGCAGTACGTCCGAGGTCTATGTAGTCATCGTTCTTGTAGCCTATCATTGAATCCATAGTATTTACCGATTTATAGAGCATCCCGAGAACTCCACCACCCAATGCCATGTAGAAAATGGGCGCAGTTACACCGTCGGATGTATTTTCCGCAACTGTCTCAACAGCGGCACGGATGATGCCTTCATGGTCAAGGACGGATGTATCTCTGCCAACTATCATAGAGACAGCCTGCCTTGCGGCTTCAGTGTCATTTTTTTCGGCTGCATTGCATACCTTCATGCTCTCCTTGCAGAGACATCTTGCAGCAAGCATATAACAGCAGATGACGCTCTCCGCCGCAACACCGAGAATGGTGCTGAGCCTGTAGCAGATAAAGAGCAGAAGAGCAGTTATCGCCGCAGGGATGAAGCATACAACTGTCGTAAGGAAGATGCCGCCTTTTCGCAGGTCACGGAAGTTCTTACGCACTGATTTCTCCATGAAGGATATCAGCTTTCCGACAGCCTTTATAGGGTGTGGAAAGTTATACGGATCGCCGATGATGAGGTCGGCAACTGCTCCGATAATGAGTGGAAGAGAGGGGATAAGGTATTTCATAATTACTCCGTTAGTGTGATGTTAGAGCCGTCGAATTCGCATGTCAGCAGCTCTCCGTTTTTGATGTGCCAGTCGAAATAGTCCCTGTGGGGAAAGGAAAATCTGTCCATTACAGCCATTATAGTTCCACCGTGTACCACGAATGCGAGAACGTTACAGTGAGCATATCGGGACATTATACTTTCAAAAGCGGCAACAGTACGACTGCGGAAATCCTCGGGAGATTCACCATTAGGAAATGGGAGAGTTCCGCCGCTGTCTATCCATTTCTGATAGTAGTCATTGCCGCTGAGTTCACTGTAATTCTTTCCCTCGAAGTCGCCAAAATCGCACTCACGAAAGTCCTTGCAGATGACTTTTTTCGCATTGGGATAGAGTATATCGGCAGTTTGTATGCACCTTTTCATGGGACTGCATACAACTATATCGCAGTAGGGACAGGAAAGCTCCCTGAGAGCTACAATACCGTCGGGACAGAGGGGCTCGTCCGTTGAACCGATATAACGGTCTTCCATGTTACCCGAGGTCAGACCGTGGCGAATGAAAATTATCCTCATTTTTTCTCCTTTTTGTTTCGGTAGTCGATGCAAGCCTGTACGAACCTGCGTGGTATCCCGATATCTGACGGAAAATACAGGTGCGGAAAGCCTGCATAACAGTGCATGTCGCTGTGACCGCATTCCCATTTTGTTCCGTTGTTTTTGACGGCGGTGAAACTGTTTCCGCGGTTAGAGCTGTCCCAGTAGTGGAACTCATGCGCTTTTATACTTCCGCCTTCGGGACAGAGAACCGTGTCCTCATGTGCAGTCATAGTTACATAGCCGAAACGTGTAAGGCGTTCCCTCGGGAAAGCCTTGCCGTCGAAATATCCTACCATAGAGTAAGCGGTACCTGCCGAGTCTTTAATGGCATCGTGAAGGTACATGAAACCTCCGCATTCCGCAATGAATGGTATCCCATCGTTAAGCAGCATATACAGTTCAAACCTCATAACTGAATTCTTCTCAAGCTTATCGGCGTATAGCTCGGGGTAGCCTCCGCAGAGGATGATACCGTCCGCAGGCGGAAGGTGACCGTCGGAAAGAGGGGAGAAGAACCGAAGCTTACATCCCATATCCGTGAGGATATCGAGGTTTTCTGGGTACTGAAAACAGAATGCTGCATCCCTTGCAATTGCTATCACTGGAGCATCTTTCAAAGGTTTAACAGTGTAAGATTTATACTGCGGAACAGGATTTTCGGGGAGTGCAAGGAGCTTGTCCAGCAGGATATACTTTTCA
Source organism: Ruminococcus sp. XPD3002 (assembly GCA_900119535.1). GTDB lineage: Bacteria > Bacillota > Clostridia > Oscillospirales > Ruminococcaceae > Ruminococcus > Ruminococcus flavefaciens_H. The sequence continues at coordinate 181,629 of FPJT01000006.1, read as the reverse complement.
GCAAGTGCGCCGAGTTCACGGAGCTGATCATCGATATCGGCTATCTCGTCAGCAGTTACAAGTCCGAGGTGACGGCTTTCGATAGTAAAAGTGTTTTTGGGCAGGCATCCGAAGTATTCCGTACCCAGTTCCGCACACAATTCCTTTGCGAAGGGAATGAGTTTTTCGGGAAGCATGTTGAAGATGAATCCTGCGATATTATTCGGACTGCGGTAGGTGAGAAATCCTTTCATCACAGCGCCTATCGAGTCACTCATGCCCTTGCAGTTAACAGTGATTACCGCAGTGGTATCGGTCATAAGCGAGAGAGAATGTGCTGAACCGCTGCTTCCGTCATAATAACCCATAACGCCCTCAATTACGGCGATATCCGATGAACTGCCGTAGCGCTCGAGAAGTGAGCAGATTGTATCTTTATTGCAGAAGAAGCTGTCCAGATTGTGGGAGTCCGTGCCAAGCAGACGTCTGTGAAACATGGGATCGATGTAGTCGGGACCGCACTTGAAGGACGATACGGACATTTCCCTCTGTTTCAGTGCTGAGAGTATCGCACAGGTAACTGTAGTCTTACCGCATCCGCTGCCTGTTCCGCCTATTATTACACGTTTCATGACTTGCGCCCCCTTATTAGGAATACGGGATTCTGAGCTGTAAGCATTGTGTGGTTTCCGACTTTCCGTGTATCGGTAACAGCTATCTGAGTTACTGTGTAGATGTAAAAGAATGCTTCAAAGCATCTGCATGCCTGTTCCAGTGTTTCAAGGGATACAGCTGTAACAGCAATATCGGGAGAAGAGCCCTTGTTGGTCGCACAGCGGAAAATATTCAGCATATTACCCGAAGAACCTCCTATGAAAACCTTGTCTGGAGCAGGAGCATTTTCAAGGATATCGGGACACACACCTTCACGGACTGTTATATTATCGCAGGAATGGCTCATGCTGTTCTGTTTTGTGAGTTCCACAGCCTCAGCGGACTTGTCAAAGGCGTAGACTGTCCCTGCCGGACATCTGTAAGCCATTTCAACGGATACGGAACCTGTACCGCAGCCGATATCCCAGCATACCGAGTCTCTTTCTATCTCAAGTGAAGAGACTGCTGAACCTCTTACGATAGCCTTTGTCATGGGTACGTTACCGCGGATAAAGGCGCTGTCCGACATGGACGAGGGAATGAATTTTATGCAGTCGGGATTCTCCACGATCAAAGAGCAGAGACTGACGTTTTCGTAGGAAGTGAAGTCCGAAGCAATACATTCCGTTATTTTTTCGCTGTCCGACCCCATATCCTCACCGATAAAGATACGTACTCCTCCGAGATTATAGCTGCAAAGGCGTGAACACAGTTCACCTACTGTCATTTCTCCTCCGAGAAGGAAGAAACAGTACCTGTTCATGCGGACGTTTATAGCTATATTAGCGCTTCTTCCGTGGAGAGAGATGAAACGCATATCCTCGTAGGAGTGACCTGTAAGTGAGCACAGGTATGCAGCCGATGAGATACCGCAGAGAGTTTTCACATCGTGATCTTCCAGCAGGGGAAGTAGTCTCTTGGCGGCACTGAAAAAGCCTGTGTCTCCCGAAAGGAGAACAGCCGCAGATGAAGCAGTGCTGCAATTCAGGTAATCAGCTATTTCAGCAGGCTTGTAGGTAGTGAGAACAGTTTTTCCGCTGCTCAGGTAAGGGGAAGTCATACGTTCAGCACCGATTATGACTTCTGAATCGGCAATTGCAGCGGCAGCTTCACGGGTGAGAGTGCTTTCATCGTTCATTCCTGTACCTATTACGTATACTTTCACTTTGTTTTCTCCTTTTCACTGAGTATCAATTCTGCAACTTCATCGAAGCTGAGCCCCTTTTCTTTCGGACGAAGCAGAGTCACCGTCTTTATTCCGCAAAGTTCAGCAGCGGCTATCTTCTGAGGATATCCGCCTTCGGGACCGCTCTCCTTGGTGATAAGCCAATCCGCACCGCTTAGCTTTATATGTTCCACATTCTGTTCAGTTGAAAATGGACCTTTCTCACATATCAGCTTGTTTGTATCGAATCCGAGTAAGTGACATTCCTCCGCAATACTATCCGATGGAAGTACTCTCAGCCATACACGTTCAAAGCGTTCATTTATTTCGGATAGTGATGAAAAGGACTTGCTTCCAAGAGTGCTGAGTATGTTGCCTTTAGTACTGTTCAGCAGTTCAACTATCTCCGTGATGCTCTCAGCAGTCATTCCCTTTATTTCCGAGGACTGCCTCAGGAGCCGGACGTATCTAACTCCCGTGGAATGACAGGCAGCGCAGATATTTTCGGTAGCTTCTCTTGCATAGGGATGAGTTGCATCCACAGCAAGGGAGTAATGTCCCTCAGCCAATATGCACCTCATATCTGAGCTGTCCGCCCTTCCGACGAGTACTCTGCCAACATCGGGAAGAAACTTTGCACCGTATTCTGTCGCCACGGAAACATCTGCGGCAATGCAGTTATCCTTGCAGAATTCCGCAAGACGTCGTCCCTCGGTGGTGCCAGCGAATATGATGAGCCTAAACATTGCGGTAGCCTCTGGGAGTGACCATTCTGCCGCCGACTATTTTAGTCTCGGAGTTGCCGATAATTACGGTTGTGAACATGTCAACTGCAGTGTTTCTCAGCTCACCGAGAGTAAGTATCCTGCTTTCCTGTCCATCTCTTCCGATGTTTCGGACATATCCGCAGACTGTGGAGCTGCCTCTGTATTCGAGGACTATATCGCAGGCTTTCATCAGGTAATCTGAACGCTTTTTTGATGAGGGGTTGTAGAGTGCGATAATGAAATCCGCTTCAGCGGCGCATCTAAGGCGTTTGACTATCTTCTCCATAGGTGTGAGCAAGTCCGAAAGGCTGATTATCGCAAGGTCATGGGTGAGGGGAGCACCAAGAAGCGGAGCACCGCTGAAAGCTGCTGTAACGCCTGCAACAGGTACTATTTCAAAGTCCGGAATATCCTTTCCCATTTCCATAGCAAGTGCAGCCATACCGTAAAGCTGCGGATCTCCGCTGCAAACGAGAGCTACGTTCTGAGTCTGAGCTTTTTCCAGCGCAAGTGCGACTCTGTCCTTCTCCTGACGCATTCCCGTGGAAAGGCATGGCTTTTCGGGAAAGAAACGGGACACAATCTCGGTGTAGGCGGTATAGCCGATAATGAGATCACTTCCGAGAATGGCACGTTCAGCTTCGAGAGTCATACCTTCACGGCTTCCGCAGCCAAATCCGACGATATACAGCTTCATAGAATGCTCCTTTCAAAGTCGATGCTGACCGGTCTTTCAGCGGCGGCAACGGTCACACCGTTCAAAGCCTGTTTGCGTACTATAAGTTTGCCTCCGCTGCACAGAACTGCACTCCGCTCGCAAACGTTGTCCGCACCTGTAACGCTCCTTACGAACTCTGATGCAGTGAACTCTCCATCCGCGGACATCAGCTCCTCAGCGGCATAGGTGTAAAGGGGCAGCGAATAGTTTTCGCAGAACTGAAGGAGTCCTTCCTCGTTCTTTTTTAGGTCGGCAGAAGCGGCGGCATACAGGCGTTCCACAGGGATATCAGCGGATGCAAGCACATGAAGAACAGTGCTTTCTATGGCATCGAATGGAGTGTTTTTTCTGCATCCTATACCGAGTACTACATCACGGGGTATCAGCCGCAGAGTATCATCAAATGGAGTGGATTTAATGTTCTTTCCGATGTAGATGCCGTGGGGACAGTCTTTATCGAGTGTAAGTCCTTCAGGCAGTTTACCGTGAGGGTATTTACAGCAGAAGCCGACTTTTTTGCCGTCTGTAATGAGTGCGGCAATGCGTTTTGCAGCGGTCATATCGGTGATAGTGAGACCGTTTGCCTTTGCGAATGAGTCGGGGGAGAAAAGTCCTCCCGTGTCTGTGGAGGTAGTGATAACGGCTTCTGAACTGATGAGTTCGGCAATGTGTCTGGAAAGTGCATTTGCACCGCCTATGTGTCCCGAAAGTATGGGGATAACGTGGCTTCCGCTGTCAGGAATTACGATGACCGCAGGATCTTCAGTCTTGGAGCGTATGTGTGGAGCAATTACCCTTACGGCGATACCGCAGGCACATACGAAAACCAGTGCATCACAGGCGGAAAACAACTCTGCAGCAAGTGCAGAAAGGTCCGTGAACGGGACTGCATTTTCGTCCGTATGAGAGTGGAAGCAGTGACGTCTGACCGTGTGATCGTGGGAAAGCACCGCAAGTCTTTCCGAGAGTACACGTCCCTTTTCGGTCAGTGAGATAAGGGCTATATTCATTCTGTTTCAGCCTTTCTGAATTCGGTAGTGAAGGACGGATCATAGAGCTTTGAAAGTGAGTAATTGTCCCCGAGAAAGTTACCGACTGTTATCAGCGCTGTTTTGGTAATGCCGTTCTTTTCTGCGGTCTCGGAGAGAGTGCCCACTGTACAGCGGCAGACCTTCTCATCTGCCCATGTGGCTTTGTAGACTATCGCCGCAGGAGTTTCGGGACTGTATCCGCCTTCGATGAGCTGATTTGAAAGCTCTTCAAGCATGCCTGCGCTAAGAAACAGTACCATAGTTGCCCTGTGCGCCGCAAGGGATGGAATGCTTTCCTTTTCAGGCACCTTTGTACGTCCCGACATACGTGTGAGGATCACGGTCTGGGACACATCCGGAAGTGTGTACTCCGCATGAAGTGCAGCCGCAGCGCCGCAGAATGAGCTTACTCCGGGACAGATATCATAGTCTATCCCGAGTTCGTCAAGGCGGTCGAATTGTTCACGTACAGCACCGTAGATACTGGGGTCACCGGTGTGCAGACGGACGGTATCGAATCCGTTTTCCTCTGCATTCCTCATAACCTCTATCACCTGATCGAGAGCCATTTCAGCGCTGTTGAATATACGGCAGTCGGAACGCGCATAGTTCAGAAGTTCGGGGTTTACAAGCGAACCAGCATAGATGATGACATCTGCCTTTTCAATGAGTTCTTTTCCCCTGAGAGTTATCAGGTCGGCAGCACCGCAGCCTGCCCCTACAAAATGTATCATATTATTCCTCCGTGAGTGTGTTGATGATATCGTCCGCATCCTCTGTTTTCAGCAGTACGTTGTTCTTGAATGAGAACACCACTGCGCCGATACGTGACTTGTTCCGTACCCTGCATTTCAGGTAGTGGTCTATCCTGCGGATGAGGACTTCAAGAGTGGGTTCTGCCATATCTTTTTCTGCAAGTATATCAATGGCGGAATCCGCGGTTACGCAGTCTGCAATGCGGCGGAGCGTTTCAATGTCCGCACCAGCCAGCGCACCGCAAGCGATAAGAGTTTCCATACGTCCGTCAGCATAGAAGGAGTGAGTGTTCATTATGCCCGAACCAAGCTTCACAAGCTTGCCTATGTGTCCGATGAGGAGGATGTTCTCAAATTCCATGGATACGCCGATATCAATGGCTTCACCGATGAAATTGCTGCAGGTTACAGCTTTTTCCGAGAGGTATGGAGCGTGAGTTTTTATGAAGTCGTCGCTGTAGTTGCCTACTGAGAGGATGAGAGTAGACATTCCCTCAGCACGGCGCATATTTGCTTCAGTGCGGATAGTTTCAATGATAGCGGAATTGCTCATAGGTTCAACTATCCCGGTTGTCCCGATTATGGATATACCACCAACTATACCCATTCGTGGATTGAATGTATTTGCGGCGAGCTTTTCACCATCGGGTACGGAAACTGTAACAGTGAAACCGCCGCTGTATTCGTACATTTCAGCCATTTCACGGACTGCTTCGATTATCATCCTCCTGGGGACGGAGTTTATCGCAGCTTCGCCTACAGGCTGGTCGAGTCCTTTTTTTGTGACTCTCCCTATGCCTTTTCCGCCGATGATAGTTACACCGCTTTCCGACTTCTCCACCGCTGCGAATACACGTATGCCGTTTGTGATATCGGGATCGTCGCCGCTGTCCTTGACAATACAGCAGGAGGCACGTTCGGAGTTGAATGACTGCTCATGAACCTCAAGCAGCAGACTTACTCCCGAGGGCGTTACAATTGCGGAAGAAGTGACCTTATGTTGTGTCAGCAGCATTTCAGCAGCAGCTTTTGCAGCAGCAGCGGCGCAGGTACCTGTAGTATAGCCGCATCGCAGCTTTTCAGTACCCCGATAAACGAATCGGTCCATAGCTATTTCCTCCTTATGATCGTTATATATATTATAAAATATAGAGCTTGAATTGTCAATCTGATCAAAAGCATTGAAAATTGTAAGTGCTGATTGTACAAAAAATCAGTTTGAAAGTATAAAAAATCATTTACAATGCTCATTATTTATGCTATAATTTACATATATGGTAAATACTGATCATTATATCAGGCGACCGAACAGATTCGGAATCAATGAAAAGGAGTTAAGACTAATGTTAAGAAAGAACAGAAAACCGTCCCTCACGGCTGTATCTGTTATGGCTTCTGCTGCAATGCTGATGTCTCAGGCATTGTTCTTCCCTCAGATCAGTGCGGATGCGGCAGGTACAGACCTGTATGTGGGCTATACAGGAAGAAACGGCAGCTTTTCAACAGTCCAGGCAGCAGTTGACAAAGCAGCATCACTCTCACCTTCGTCAGAATCAGACCGAGTTACTATCCACATTGCTCCCGGTACATACCGTGAACAGGTCGTGGTACAGACACCTTACGTGTCATTTGTCAATGATTCGCCGAATGAGAAAGTTACCCTTACATGGTATTACGGTATAGGCTATAAGTACTACAGCGCCAACGCAAAGGGTTATTATGACAAGAATGCAGCAGCATCAAAGTCTGCGAAGAATATCGCCAACTACCGCTGGGGCGCCACAGTACAGCTCTGGCCGAAGGCTACTAATTTCAAGGCTGAGAATATCACATTCGAGAACTCCTTCAACAGGTACATCACTCAGGAGGAACTTGCTGACGGCGTTGAGGCTACAGGCGAGACTCTGAGAGTTGCAAGAAATACAGGTGCGGACGTTCAGTCCAAGGCATATACGGAACGTGCGGCAGCTTTCTCTGCGGATGCTGCCTACTGCGAGTTCCTTAACTGCTCATTCCTCAGCAGTCAGGATACGCTTTATACAGGCGGTTCTCCCGAATATTACAAGAATTGCCAGATAGAAGGACAGACCGACTACATCTTCGGTGACGGTTCAGTTGTATTTGATAGCTGTGAACTTCGCTGGAAGGGTTACAGTTCGGGAACTACAGGCGGTTACATAACCGCTGCAAGAGATGATAACAACGATGATACGGGCTACCTTTTCTATAACTGCAATGTTACTGCAAATCCGCAGCTTAAGGTATCTACAGGCTACTTCGGCAGACCGTGGAGAGATACTGCAAAGGTAATGTTCGTGAATACCACTCTTGATAGTGCGAACCTCATAAACGAGGCAGGCTGGACCTCAATGAGCGGAGTTCAGCCGGAGAACGTTTCGGGGTTCAAGGAGAGCGGTACTAAGACAAAGGACGGCAAGGCTGTTGATACATCCAAGAGAAAGGGACACATTATTTCCGAGTCCGATGCGGCAGGCATCAAGCTCGTCAACTACATGAAGAACTGGACTCCGTCTTATCTCAATGCTTCAGCTCAGTCACAGCAGTCGCAGCAAGGTCAGCAGGAACCGCAGAATGTACCTGTGGCAGACGGTGCAATAACATACTGCAGCGGCTGGTTCGAGAGTGCAGCAGCAGAGTGGGACAGCTCGGCTATCGGCGATAACGTTAAGGTATCCTATTCTGTAAAGGGCAAGAACCAGTTCACACAGGTCGACTCACAGCTTATACGCGGAAACCGTGTGGATATTGTGGGACTGAATAATAGCGAGACATACACTCTCCTTATTGAAGGCTCAAAGGGCAGAGCTATGGCAGACGTTCAGCCGATGACTTTCGACCGCAGCGGCTACGCTCATGGCAATAACGACCGTTCTGTTGGAGCTTACAACAATGACGGTACACTGAAACAGGGCGTTGAAGTCATCTACGTTACGGACAGCAACAAGGACTCTATTTCCTACGGCGGAAAGACAGGCCTTTACAACATATTCTACAGCGCTAAGCCAAAGAACGTCGTATTCCGCTTCATCGGCAAGGTGGGAGTTCCTTCAGGTGCTAAGGCTAATGACGGTAAACAGAATGACGGTTCGAGCATGCTGTACCTCCAGAATGCCGAGAACGTAACTATCGAGGGTATCGGTGCTGATGCGGCACTGGACAAGTGGGGATTCGAGATGAAGCGCTCCACAGGCTGTGAGGTAAGGAACCTCCGCCTCGAACAGTACCCCGATGACGGAATCTCAATGACAGGCTCATCGGACAGCAAGTCCTCTTACATGTGGGTACACAATAATACTATCGACAAGGGCTACAACCAGTTCGCAGGAAACGGTACTGTTGACGCTGACAAGGCAGACGGCGACGGTTCAGTTGATATCAAGTGGTCCGAGAACATCACAGTTTCCTACAACGTGTTCAACAACTGTCATAAGACTTCACTTGTAGGCGGCGGTCCGAGTCAGTTCCAGGACTGGATAACCTATCACCACAACTGGTTCAAGAGCACCGAGTCGAGAAATCCTCGTGCAAGAAACGCTCACATCCACTGCTATAACAACTATTTCAGCGATAACAAGCAGTACGGAATCGGCGCTTCATACAACTCAAAGATATTCTCAGAGGCTAACTACTTCGAGAACACATATCTCCCTCTGGATGCAGTTAATATGGGCAGCGATGCTTACTCAGGCACCATCAAATCATACAACGATAAATTTGAGGGCTGCAATATGGGAAGCGGACTTGCATACAGCATAGTGAACAGCAGAAATGCAGCAGCATCCATAGCTAACTTGAAATCAGGCGGAGATGCTTACGATAACTTCGACCTTAACATGTACAGTTATACCGCACAGACTCCTGACAGTGCAAAGAGCGAGGTCATGAACTTCGCAGGTGCAATGCAGACAAAGGTCTACAACAAGGGTACAGCGTCACAGCAGCCCGAACAGCCTTCAAATCCGACACCAACAGAGCCGCAGGGACCTGTTACTGTTTACGGCTCGGACACTATAGCTTCCGTGGCAGTTGAGAATGTTCTCTCATCAAATGGTATTTCATGGAGCGTTGAAAATGATACTAAGGTCGGTTCAAAGGCTTTCACAGACCGTGATTTCCTTATTACTGCACTTCCTTCATCCCTCGAAGGCAGCGAGAGAGTACTTACCGCATGTGATTCCAAGAACTATGATGCGGACCTTGCTTCACTGGAGGCAAAGAAGGATTCCACAGTTTACATTGCAATGGACAGCCGTGTGGCATCTGTACCTTCATGGATGTCCGGCTACACAAAGACAGGCGAGACAGTGGGAATAACAGATGCGACCGATCAGAAGCAGTTCGACCTGTACAGCAAGAATGTAAGTGCAGGGGAGAAGATAAAGCTCGGAACAAACGGACAGAGTTCAGGTGTAATGCAGTATGTTGTATTTGCTTCAGCACTTCCTGAGCCAACAGAATCTCCTACAGAGCAGCCAACCGAAGCACCTACAGATGCTCCTGAGAAAGTTGTTTACGGCGATGCTAACTGCGACGGCAACGTAAATCTTTCAGATGCACTGCTGATACTCCAGTACATCGCAAACAGCAAAAAATTCCCGATCGATACTCAGGGACTCATCAATGCGGACGTTTATAACAGAGGCGACGGTGTAACTCCACTTGATTCCCTTACATTACAGAAGGTAGATGCAGGTGTCTACACTCTTGAAGACCTGCCTGTTACAGCTGAATAATACTTTCTTACTGAATGATAAAGCCCCCGATGCGGTCAGATCCGTGTCGGGGGCGCTGTTTATTCGTATATAACTCCGAGAGCAGTGAGAGTGCTCCTCGTTTTTTCTTGCTTTGAAGCAGGAAAACGTGAACCTGTAGCAGCGGAGATCAGTACAGTCCTGCATCCTGCTTTTATAGCACCCTTTGCTGTAGCTCCTACGCAACCGCACTCGTCAAGACCGCATAGGTGGAGTTCCTTGTAGTTCTTCTCGGCAAAAAGCTTTTTGAACTGTGATGATGTGAAAGTATCAGGGAAATTTTTCTCGACAACTGTATCGTTGACAAGGTCCATGCCGTCATAAAGCTCGGCGCCTTCCGTGCCTTTTATGGAAAAACCTATTATCCATCTGTTGGTTATGATGTTAGGGAAGAGCTGAACCACATAGATAATGTCGAATCCCTTTTCTTTATGTTCCTTGATTGTCTTGTTAACTTCGCTTACAAGCCGCGGAGTGTTGTAGCTGAACATATCTTTTCTCTGTTCCCAGAGATAGTCATTCTGCATATCAATGACGAGAAGTGCTTTGTTTTCCATATTTTCCTCCTTTATTACGGTAAATACCTGTTCACGTTATCGGTTACGAATTTCCGCAGTACATCACTGTCTGTAAGATCGATGCCGCAGTGTTTTTTTAATTCTTCGCTTTTCAGTACAGCAAGTTCATTGCTGCTTGTGAGGCTGAAGGTTATCATCCTGCATTCTTCTTCGGTGCGGCTTCCGCTGAAATGTGCAATTACAAGGGGCAGACTCTCCATGCCGTGTATCATGTCTCGTTCGAGAAGTATGTACTTCGTTATTGCACGGGAGTAGTTCATATTATCAAGCATAAGGCGCATCATAGTGATATGTACCTCTATAATTTTTTCCTTCGGAGGGATATCGGATTTAAGAAGCTCACCCAAATGGCTGTCTGACTGCATTGCTTTCTGCATTATACCTGAAAAAACCTCTGCAAGGAGAGCCTCCCTTGAACCGAAACAGTAGTTTATCATGGCCAGGTTGACCTGCGCTTCGGCAGCAATACGCCGTGAGGTGACCTCGGAAGGATCTGCTGCGGAGGTCATAAGTCTTGCGGTTGCAGACAGAATTTCTGAACGGGTACGGTTGATATCTCTTTTCAAAGTAAACACCTCCAAACTAAACACGTTTAATTATATTATACGCGTTTAATTAGTTTTGTCAAGTACCTGATCGAAAAAAGTTGCAAAAATTTTTTAGAGTGATATAATATAATCAGAATGTATTTAGGAGTGGTAACAATGAGTGAAAGATCTATAACCGAAATGGGCAATCCTGCAAAGCCTCACGGAAGCGCAGGTTTTGAAATGCTTACACGCATGAATGATTCCCACTATGAAGTGACGGGCTGGGCGCTGAAGAACTTTACCTTCACAGGCAGTGAAAGAGTGCTTGATATTGGCTGCGGCGGAGGAGCTACACTGCACCGTATGGCTGAAAAGATAACATCGGGACATCTTACGGGTGCGGACTATTCACCTGTATCTGTGGAACTGAGCAGTAAGAACAACAGCGATGATATTTCTACTGGTAAGATGAATGTGGTTGAAGCTTCAGTAGATTCTCTTCCTTTTGCAGATAACAGTTTCGACAGGATAATCACAGTGGAGAGCTTTTATTTCTGGCCTGATCCGCAGGAAAACCTCCGCGAGGTATATCGTGTTCTGGACAAAGGGGGAGTATTTCTGATCGTTGCGGACGTTTACGGTGATGCAGAGCTTTCTGAGGAAAGTCTTGAAGGTATACGTAAGTATTCGTTATATAATCCAACAAGAACGGAGTTCAGGGAACTGCTGGAGAACGCAGGCTTCACTGATGTGACTATCCACACCAAAGATGATACAAGCTGGATATGTGCTGAGGGACGAAAATAACGTATTAAAGGTGAAAAGTCTGGATACAAAAAAAATTTTTGAAAAATTTCAAAAAAACCCTTGACAAAATCTTCAAGTTGTGGTAGAATATATAAGTCGTCAGTCGACGATACAAAAAAGCGTGGGGGTTTAGCTCAGCTGGGAGAGCATCTGCCTTACAAGCAGAGGGTCACAGGTTCGAGCCCTGTAGTCCCCACCAATGGCCTCGTAGTTCAGTTGGTTAGAACGCCTGCCTGTCACGCAGGAGGTCGACAGTTCGAGTCTGTTCGGGGTCGCTATGCGGATTTAGCTCATCTGGTAGAGCGCCACCTTGCCAAGGTGGAGGTAGCGAGTTCGAGCCTCGTAATCCGCTCCATGGACGGCGCTATAGCCAAGTGGTAAGGCGTGGGTCTGCAACACCCTGATCCCCAGTTCAAATCTGGGTGGCGCCTCCAGAGTATGAAGTCTCCGAAATCGGAGACTTTTTCTTTTTGTACCGATACGTCGTATGGTCTTTTATCGCCTTGACAAATTGGTGAAGATATGATAATATAGTTATAATATACTAACGTAAAGGAGTGACCTGAATGGCTGCTAATTATAAAAACTGGGTGCCTAAAGGCATGATCGCAGGTCTTAGCTGTGCAACAGGAGTTCTCGCTGCTTGTACCGCAGGTACCGCTTTATTCGGAAAGAAACTCGATCCACGTATCAGAACTGCTGCTGTTGCAGTTGCCGGAGTCGGTACTGCCGCATGCAGTGCTGCGCTGGCATGGAGCGTAATGGCACACAAGAAGTTCTCTTACGACGGTTCGCGTCAGTTATCAAGAGAGATCGTTGACGAAGTTGCAGCGTATGTATATCTTCCGAAAGACGGTAAGGGACTTGACGTAGGCTGCGGAAGCGGTGCGCTGACTATAGCTTGTGCGAAACGCAATCCACAGGGTACTTTCATAGGCATTGACAGATGGGGAAAGGAGTACGCTTCCTTTAACCGTGAGCTCTGCGAACAGAATTCGGAGGAAGAGGATGTTGACAACGTAAGCTTTGAACAGGGCGACGCAGTGAAGCTTGATTTTCCTGACGAGTATTTCGATGCAGTTACAAGCAATTACGTTTACCATAACATTAACGGGGTAAACAAGCAGGAGCTTCTTCATGAAACTCTAAGAGTTCTGAAAAAAGGCGGATGCTTTGTTATACACGATATAATGTCAAACGGCAGATACGGCGATATGGAACAGTTCGCGGAGAAACTCAGATCAGAGGGCTACGAACGTGTTGAGCTTATAACTACCGACAATGGTATGTTCATGACAAAGTCTGAGGCAAAAATACTTGGACTGAGCGGTTCAAAGATACTTCTTGGAGTGAAATAAAAAAACAAGATCCCGAAGGCATAAACGCTTACGGGATCTTTTTCTGTCATGAGGTCAGAGCTGACTTATTTCCATCATCAGCTTCTGCATTTGTATATCGGTCTCAGCTATTCTCTCGGCGCAGTCACGAAGTTCCTCGGATATCTCGGGCGTGAGAGCAGCGGAGGTCTTGTATTTCAGCTGATGTTCGAGACTTGCCCAGAAGTCCATAGCGATAGTCCTTATCTGTATCTCCACGGGAGCATAGTGCTTTCGGGTGGAGAGGTGAACCGGTACGTTAACTATCATGTGGTAACTTCTGTAGCCGCTTGGCTTTGGGTTCTTTATGTAGTCCTTCTGTTTTATTATCTCGAAGTCATCACGTCTGCGGAGCATATCCGCAATGGCGTAGATGTCGCTGATGTAGTAGCATGTTACTCTGATGCCTGCAAGATCCAGAAGATTTCTTCTTGCGGAATCTGGAGTTATGGGAAGTCCCTTTTTCTGTAGTTTTCCGACTATGGATTCTGCGGACTTAAGTCGGCTTTCGATGTTGTGGATCGGATTTCGCTGGAACTTTACGTTGAATTCACCTGCAAGATTGTTGAGATAGGTTTTAACTATCTCGATGGCGGACTCGTAAAGGTGAGAGAGCTCCATGAATTCGATAAAGGTAGCGGCAAATTTATCCTGTATGGACTCTTCACTTTCGACTATGGCAGGAAGATGCTGAATGTTTTCAATAAGAAAATCCATTTCGCTCATATATGATACATCCTTTCTTTGTGGGGATTTGTTGTTATATGTGGTTTCAGAAGCCTTTCAGCAGCTCTTCGGCGGCTGTTTTGTATTCGCCCTTCTGTGCGGACTTTGAAGCTGTTTCCAGTGCTTTTTTTACGTCCGAGGACTCTTTTTGTTCGGTGACGAGGGTAATGGTTTTGGATTCAGTGTCTATCATGAACATATAGCCCTTACCGTCGGGATATTTTCGCTTGAAATACTCCGTACAGATATCCTTATTGGAACTGCTTGTCTGATTGGTGGTGATAAGGAGTGAAACGTCGGACTTAAGTTCTTTGAACTTACCTTCGAGCTCGGTAATAACGTCATTCTCGAAAAGTCCAAGGTTATCGAAAATATGTTCGGGACACCTTTCGCCGAGACTTATCATCCTGTCTGCAGCGCTGTAGAACTGTCCGCTGACGATATCCTTTGTAGCCCAATAGAACTCGCTCTTTTCGGTCTCATCGGAGATGAACTTCGAGCAGCTGCCTGTTTTGTAAAGGCAGTCTGTGTCCGTATCGTTGTTGATAAGGAGAACGAGTCCGCTTCCGCGGCTGCCGTAGAGAGTATCGTAAGCCTTTTCTGTGTATGAATAGGGAATATCCTCACCGATGTGTTCAACAGTTATGACGGCTGCATTAATAAGACGATCGTTGTAGAGGGACTTCAGCTTTTCTGTCAATTGCTGCTTTTCTTCGTCAGTGAACAGGGTAGCGTTATCATAAACGTACACGCCGTCCTGTTTGGTAACAGAGTCGGCAGGTATTTTTACCTCCGGTTCTGTAGGTGGTTCAGTGGGTTCGGGCTCTATAACAGGTTCTTCTGTAGGAGTTTCTGTGATCTCCTGAACTTCCTCAGCTGTACTGTTGTCGGAGCTTACTTTGTTTGAGCATCCGCAGAATAGCATTGCAGTAACGATAACTGCAACAAAAAATTTACATTTATTCATGAAAATAATCATTCCTTGCACTTGTATTTCTAATTATATTTTAGTATAATTTAATAGAAAAATCAAGTGCAAAAGCGTATATGGTACGATTTATATTTTACGGCGACTAATCTTGTAAAATAAAATTGACTTTTATATACTATAATATATATTTGTAAATATTATTTTGCACTATAAAATCAACATATCATGAGGTGATGTAAAATGGATTATACAGTCAAAGGCGGAGACATTCTTGTAAGCACTCCCGATTTCGACCTGGATGAGACTCTCGACTGCGGACAGGCTTTCCGTTGGAAGAAGATAGATTCCGACTACCTTTGTACATATCAGGGCAGTTTCTACAACGATGAGCTGACTGTTTCAAAGAGCGGCGAGGGTGAATTTATTTTCCACAATATTTCCGAAGAGGATTTCCTGAGCAAGTGGGTTGATTACTTCGACTTCAACACCGACTACTCGGAATTGAAACGCATGTTCTCTGAGGATGCAACTCTTTCGGAGGCATGCAAGTTCGCAGGCGGCATCCGACTTCTCAGGCAGAACAGCTGGGAATGTCTTATTTCCTTTATTATTTCCCAGAATAACAATATCCCCCGTATAAAGGGTATCATCGACAGGCTCTGTGACAATTACGGTGGAATGTTTCCCGATGCAGAACAGCTTTCGCAGGAAAATGCAGATTCCCTTGCATATCTCAGGAGCGGCTTCCGCGCTAAGTATCTTGAAGATGCGGCAAAAAGAGTCGGTAACGGTATTACTGACCTTTCAGCAATAAGTACACTCCCGATAGAGGAGGCACGCAGAGAACTTAAGCTTATCAAGGGCGTCGGACCAAAGGTTGCGGAATGCATATTGCTTTTCGGTATGCACAGAACAGAGGCATTCCCTATAGATGTGTGGATAAAGCGTGTTCTGGGTGAATACTACCCTAACGGCTTCCCTGAGTATCTTTCAGAGAACGCAGGTATCGCTCAGCAGTATCTGTTTCACTATATCAGGCACGGAGTTGAGAAAAAATGATCGTTCGACTCCTTCCTTCATAATATTACGGTAACTAACAATTTATACCCGTTCACAGGCACAGGAACATATGATATAATGTTAACATATGTACGG
Source organism: Ruminococcus sp. XPD3002 (assembly GCA_900119535.1). Lineage (GTDB taxonomy): Bacteria > Bacillota > Clostridia > Oscillospirales > Ruminococcaceae > Ruminococcus > Ruminococcus flavefaciens_H. The sequence goes on along the minus strand of FPJT01000006.1, from coordinate 165,685 downwards.
GAAAAAGAACCGTAAGAAGAAGGGAGCAAAAAGATGTTTGGATATATTGATGTAAAAGAACGTTCAGTGAACAGCAGGACGGTTTATATGGAGATCTACGGCGGCAATAAGGTATCCTACAGGGTGACGTCGGGACAGATGATGAGGTATGGTTCTGAATCGAAGACTTACGGAGTTGAGATAGAGGATCATAATAGCGGCGGGACTGCAAGTATCATGGATTTTTCTGCGGATATCGAGGATGCAGTTGATTTTGCGGAGCTTCTCGTCAGTGAGCAGTGTATGCCTCAGCAGCTTTACGCAATGGCTTTGAAATACCTTTACATATCCATCTGAAGCTAAAAAGGGACGCCTCCGATCGCGGAAGCGTCCCTTGTCTGTTATTCTCCGCACCATCTGATGCTTATATCTGTGATAGAAATATCTTCGTCGGAAGTGTTTCTTATGACTATTTCCGAACCGTCGATACTGTCCTGACTTGTGAAATCAAGAACTATTTCCCTGTCATCGGAGCTTATCACCTCAAATGGGAAAGTGTACATAAGATCATTGTTGCGAGGGGTAACGTCTGCGTGGGAGAGTCCCTTGCCCTTGACGGTCACTTCGTAGCTGCCCTTGAAGAAAGTGATATAGGGACCGTATGATATGCCGCCTTTGTGAAGGATGCGTTTTCCGTTCTTTGGCTCGCCGTTGATGAGCCAGTCGGAGCTGTCCATATCGTAATCGAAGTCAGCGAAAAGATTTACCATTTCCTGATAACTTTCGTAGCCGTAAATGACGTACTGCTCGTTGCTGTAGATGATATCTTCATCTGCAAGCTTGTCACCCCACATGCAGTTAGGCACTTCCTTTCTGCTCATAAGCAGGAAGACTTTACCCTCAGGAGCCTTTTCGGTGTGTGAGACCTTCTGGAGCCACTGGAAAAGTGAATTTACGCTTCCTGTAGCCTTGAATCGTGTACCATCATTGCCGCCGTCCTTCCACGAGTACATATCGATCCTGCCATTGGAAAGCTCCGTGAGCTTGTTGCTGTGCCAGAAGGTGGCGTAACCGCTTGTGTAGCCCTGTTCGGTAACTGCCGCTGCACAGTCCTCCAGTCCCGACTGGCGGCGGAGAGTTCTCATGCTGTTTATGTTGATGAAGCCGAGTCCGATAACTGATGCGATGCATATTGCAGCAACCGCGGAGGAAGTCTGCTTCGGAGCCTTTCCGAAGTCTGCCTCACGTATACCAAGTGCAAGTATAACGGGCGCAAACACCATGACAGGAAGATTGTATCTTGCGGTGTAGTCCATATCTGTAAGGGAGAATATCAGGATGAGGAGAACGATACCGCAGAGAAAAAAAACACTTATCAGTGTGAATTCGGTGCTTACTTTACCTGCACGGTGTATCGCCTGGACGATGAAGACTGTAAGCAGTGCCGCTATAACGAAGCAAAGAACGTTTGAAGCAAGTGAGGATGCACCGACTGTATCAGCCTTGTAGCCGAGAGTTACGAACATATCGGATACTGTAGTTGCAAAGCGTTCAGTGTTGAATGAGGTGAAACGCATATCGTCCCATTCTTTGAAGTGGTAGCGCTCCAGAAGCACCTTTACATTAATAATGTAGCCCATTCCTGCAAAGAGGAGTGATACTGCCGAGAGTATCAGATAGCGGAAGTATTCGGACTTTCTGACTTTTTCCCAGCCCTTGGCGAAGAACAGGTAAAGGCAGATGGTGAATACCGCCATAATGAGCGGAAGATAGGTAACGACTATCTGTCTCAGTCCGCCAAGGGACGAGATGAAGGCGAGAGCAGAGATGCCTGCGACTGATGCTAAGTGTAACGGCTTTTTCTCTGTTTTCCCGTACAGGAACAGCAGTCCGACCGTAAGGAAAGAAACTGCGATGTGTGGAATATAGTAGCATCCCATTAGTATTATTAAGAAATACTGAGGCGAAAATGGTATCAGCAGTCCGCAGGCAACGGCAGGAGCTGATTTTTTGAAGCCTGCCTGTCTGCATAGGAAGAATGTACTGCATGACAATATAAGGTGCAGCACGAATGTGGATAACATACGGACGGTATGCCAGTTATCCGTGAAATTGAAGAATAGGGCGTAGATAAGTTGGGTGTTGACTACTCTCAGCTCCGTGGAGTAGTACCACGAATCGGTCATTATCCTTCCTTCCTCACAGAGTATCTTACCGAGTATCATCTCGCTGGACATGTCAGAATCCAGCAGAACGGGTATTTTCCGATGTATGAATATCAGCAGAAGCAGGTGGACGGCTGCAAGGGCTGCAAAGGACAGCAGATAGAAGCAGCGATCGGTTCTCGAAACCTTTGGTTTTGTCATTTGCTTTTTGGTCTTCATGATGTTCTCCTGTTTATGTTATTTCAGATACTGCTTTTGCAGTCTGTTATAGTTTATTGCAATGAACATTGAACATTATATCACAAAGCAGTTAACAAATCAAGGGCGGATACGTAATCGGGAAAAAATTTGTGATTTTGTGTGACACTTTCGAGGTTTTGACGGAATGTATTGTATGAAAGCAAAAATCCATGGAAAACAACTTTCAAAGGAGATCATTTATGACAGGATCAGAATACAGCGAATTATTCAGGCGGTCTGAGGACGAAGCCTACCGCGCATTGTTTGACGAGTACGGAGACTATGTTTATACGATAGTCTACAGCAAGCTTCACAACAGCGGCTCCCGTGAAGACATCGAGGAGTGCGTCAGTGATGTGTTTGCGAAGATATTTTTCAGCTATGATACGAGTGCAGAGTACAGCGGCGATATGAAAGGTTACATAGGTACTATCGCAAAGCGTACAGCAGTGGATGCATTTCGCAGGACTTCCACTTATCAGAACCGCATTTCAGCGGACGAGGACGCAATGCTCGGTATCAGCTCAGACAACGATATCGAAAAGGACTCGGATACTGCGGAAGTTCAGACTATACTCATGCGCGAGATAGAAGCGCTTGGCGAACCTGATTCCACTATTATAATACAGAAATTCTATTTCGACCGCAACTCGAACGAAATTGCAGAAATGCTTTCGATGAAAGCATCGGCAGTACGTATGCGCTGCAAGAGAGCAATGAGCAGACTCGGTGAGAAACTTACCCAGGTCGGTATTACGCTGTAAGGAGGACCAATATGAAGAACTATAATTTAAAAGATCTCCTCGATAAATCGGAAGATGTAAACATCGAAAGGCTGACGGAGGGCAAAAGAGTCATGACAGATGCCGAGAGAGAGAGGATATTTGCTATGAGTAAGAAGAAACTTGAGAATATGAAGAACGGCGTTTCCGCAGATATGGGCGAGGATAAAGTTAACGGAGTTGAAACCTACAGAAGACCGGTACTGACAAGATTTGCAGGAATGGCAGCTGCTGCTCTGCTGGTAGTGGGCGGTATAGGCGGAGCAGCTTACGTGGCTCACAATATGAAGCACACTTCTCCCGACGATGCTGTAGTACAGCTTGCAACAGGCGTAGTTACAACATCTGCGGTAACAGTTACAACAGGTACAGGTACTTACACTGCTGATACGGTGACAACAGCGAATGCAGCTGAGATGCAGTCTAAGCTTGCTTCGGATGAAGAAAAGATACGTCAGCAGATCGAGACAGTGGCAGCAGAAGCTCAGAAGGCATACGAGGAAGAGCAGAAGCGCAAGGAAGCCGAAGAAGCCGCAAAGGCAGCAAGTGAAGCAGCCGAAGCTGCTGATGCTGCAGCTTCCACCGCAGAAGCAGAACCGACAACAAAGAATAATGTCAGCGCTGAGGATGCTGCTCTTATTGAGAAAGCACAGGGGTATTATGGGAAAGCTTGCGAACTTTACTGGGGATACAGATATAACTTCAGTGATTATGTTGAGGTTTCGAAATTACCCTTAGGATTTTCGGAGGATGATACAGGCTTCAGGTATGAGACGGCTTATGATGATAACGGCAATTATTTAGGCGTTCCGGTGACTGATCCAAGAATAAAAAGCATTGATGATATAATGAAGTTATACGAAAGTACATTTGACAGCAGATATAATGACGGCTACCGTGATTACTTCGTTGAGTACAAGGGAAATGTTTACTGGAAGTACGGTCAGAGAGGCGGAAATATATTCTACGTTGACTCTGTGGTTACTGATGTTGTGAAAAAAGAAGGGGACGAAATAACCTTCACTGTTGCCAATAACTATGATGGTACAGGTCTTGACGGAACTGCTCCGTGGACTGAATACAATGAATTTTCGGTAATAGTAGGAAGCGACGGCGAGTGGAAGATAGGCAAGTTCAAGCTCCCGTACTGATCCTGACTTCGGAACAAAAGAAATACAGATATAAAAAGGGGATGCTTCTCAGTGAGGCATCCCTTTGATGATTAATGTATATTTACCGTGATACGGAAGTTTTTTAGTTGGCGTTGTGTTTGATGCGCTCGATCTCCTGATCCTTATGCCATAGGAAGCTGATGTGGGCTTCGGTGCCGTTCTGTATTCGTCTCAGGTTCTCAATGTGCTTGATGAAGATTATCACAGAGACAGCTGCAAGAGCAATAGTTCCTACTGCGTCACCTGTACTTAGAGCGTAGATAGTAGTGAATATCAAGGAGCCGGTCATGGGAACAACGCATACATAGTCGAGTGTAAGTCCGATAATAAGCTCGAACAGCAGTAAAGTGATGAAGAGTTTCGGATCAAATGCGATTATAGTACCTGCAAGGCAGGCAAGACCTTTTCCGCCGTGAAACTTCATAAGTACGGGAAAAATGTGACCGAGTATGCACATTGATCCTGAAAGGATCTTGGCGTACTTAAGGTGCGGGAAAAGGTGGAAGGCGATTATAGATGCGAGCGCTGCTTTAGCGATGTCGAAAAGAGCTGTGAAGGCACCTGCTTTTTTGCCCATGGTCATCATCACGTTTGAAGCTCCTGCGTTTCCCGAACCGCGTTCCCTGATGTCGAAACCGCGGCATCTGGAAATAATATATGCAGGGTTGATGTTACCGAAAAGATAACCGATAAGCGAACACAAAACGATCTGCATATTAGTTCCTCCTAACAATATAAAATACGAAAAACGGATGAAGCAATACTTCATCCGTAGCACGCAGAATTTTATTCTGCTTGGCGCGGATTGAGAGATTTGAACTCTCGCGCCGGTTTCCCGACCTACTCCCTTAGCAGGGGAGCCCCTTCACCACTTGGGTAAATCCGCAAACTGACGAGCAAGAGAAAATCCGCTTACTCATTATAAAAAAATTGGCGGAGAGGGTGGGATTCGAACCCACGTGACCGTTAAGTCAAACGGTTTTCAAGACCGCCTCGTTATGACCGCTTCGATACCTCTCCGTATATTGTTTTTGCTGCCCTGTGACTGTCTGTCTCAGTCAGCTTTTATATTATAGCACAAACGAGGTGCTGAGTCAAGAGAAAATGCAAAATTTTTCTAACAATAAATTTTCAACATTTTTGTGCATGTTGCTGAAGAATGGATATTACACCTTGTTTTTACCTATTATTATAAGTTAAACTAAGAAAAAATTGAAAAAATACAGTTTTTTTCAAAAATGGACTTTACATATTCACGTTTTTAGTGTAAAATATATACAGTAATATATTTGTGAGGTGCAATATGGAACCAAAATACAAAAGGATCTTATTAAAAGTAAGCGGAGAAGCTCTCGCAGGCGATAACAAGACAGGTCTCAACTTCGATGTTATCAACGAGATATGCAAGAGCGTTAAGAAATGCGTCGATGCAGGCGTTCAGGTCGGTATCGTATGCGGCGGCGGAAACTTCTGGCGCGGACGTTCAAGCGGTGCTATGGACAGAACTCGTGCAGACCACATCGGTATGCTTGCTACTGCTATGAACGCTCTCGCTATAGCTGATTCCCTTGAAGCTCTCGGATGCAATGTAAGAGTTCAGACTGCTATAACTATGCAGCAGGTCGCTGAACCCTATATCCGCAACAAGGCTGTCAAGCATCTTAACAAGGGCAGGGTAGTCATCTTCGGATGCGGTACAGGTAATCCTTTCTTCTCTACTGATACAGCGGCTTCGCTCCGTGCAGTTGAGATAGAGGCTGATATCTTCCTCAAGGCTACTCTTGTGGACGGCGTTTACGACAAGGATCCTCATAAGTATCCCGATGCAAAGAAGTACGATACTCTCACTTTCTCTCAGGTACTCAACGACGAGCTCGGTGTTATGGACAGCACTGCTGCTACAATGTGCAGGGATAACGGCATGAAGATGCTGGTATTTGACCTCTCTCGCCCCGATAATATTTACGATGCTGTAATGGGCGAAAACGTAGGTACAGTAGTTTCGGAATAACGATAACTTATATAATGGAAAGGAATGTTTTATAATGAAAGCAACTATTGATCACGCAAAGGAAAAAATGACAAAGAGTCTTAACGCACTCGGAAACGAATTTGCTTCTATCCGTGCAGGAAGAGCTAATCCTGCTGTTCTTGACAAGGTAATGGTAGACTACTATGGCTCTCCCACACCTGTTAACCAGATGGCAGCTGTATCTGTTTCAGAGGCAAGAATACTCGTTATCCAGCCATGGGACAAGTCCACACTGAAGCTCATCGAGAAGGCTATACAGGCTTCAGATATCGGCATCAATCCAACAAATGACGGAAACGTAATCAGACTTGCTTTCCCTCAGCTCACAGAGGACAGACGTAAGGAACTTGCTAAGGAGATCAAGAAGCTCGGCGAGGAAAGCAAGGTTTCTGTACGTTCTATCCGCCGTGATACAATGGATAAGCTGAAGAAGATGCAGAAGAACTCCGAGATCACTGAGGACGACCTTAAGGACTGCGAGAAGAAGGTCCAGAAGCTCACAGACGGTTTCTGCGACGATATCGACAAGGCAGTTGCGGACAAGGAAAAAGAGATCATGACAGTTTAATGGTGAGATATGGCATTATTTGGAAAAAAAGATAAAGAAGAGATAATCCTTCCCGATAAGCTCCCGGATCATGTCGGCTTCATTATGGACGGCAACGGCAGATGGGCTAAGAAGCGCGGACTTCCTCGTTCATTAGGACACAGGGAAGGTGCAAAGAATTTCAGGACAATAGTACGTCACTGCAAGGATATCGGACTAAAGACTATCAGCTTCTATGCTTTCTCCACTGAAAACTGGAAGCGTTCGGCTGACGAGGTCGGTGCTCTCATGGAGCTTTTCCGTGACTATCTGGCAGATGTTAGGAATTTCCTCAGCGAGAATACACGTATGGTATTCCTCGGAGATAAATCTGCCTTTGCTGACGATATCCGTGAGAAGATGGAAAAACTCGAAGCTGATTCTGCGCAATACGATGAGATGACTATACTTATGGCAGTCAACTATGGCGGACGTGACGAAATAACGCACGCCGCAAAGATACTTGCGGATAAGGCTGCTAAGGGCGAGATAAAGCCCGAGGACATTACCGAGCAGTCCATATCCGACAATCTCTACACAGCAGGATATCCTGATGTGGATCTGCTTATCCGTCCCAGCGGCGAGCAGAGAATTTCGAATTTCCTTATCTGGCAGTGCGCTTATGCGGAGTTTTACTATACAGATGTTCTGTGGCCTGATTTCACTCCTGACGAGCTTGATAAGGCTCTTGCAGAATACGCAAAGAGAAACCGCCGCTTCGGAGGTGTCTGATGCGTACACGTATCATATCGGGAGCAGTCGGAGTACTGCTCCTTTCCGCGGTTTTATACTTCCATGACACTATAGTTCTGCCTATAGCAGTTGCGGCTATAATCGCCGTTATGCTGTTCGAGCTTCTCCGTGCAGTGAAGCTCCACAAGTGTGTGCCTGTACTTCTTGCGGCAGAGGCTTGCAGTATTGCTATACCGATCATTTACGGCGTTCTTACTAAGATAGAATATGATGGCAACAATGTCATACCGAAATATGAGTTTCTGGCATGGCAGACTTGTCACACTTATAGTACCTGTGCCTTTGGGGTAACGCTGTTGTGTGCATTTGTTATCTTTATAACATGGCTGAAAAAGCACAAAGAGATACGCTACGAACAGGTATTCTTCGTGCTTGCTGTAATGGTACTCGTTCCCAATGCCATGACGACTATGGTTCGCATCGAAAGAATGAGCGGACTTTTCTACCTCGTTATGGGACTCTGCGGAGCGTGGATAGCTGATACGGGTGCATATTTCTCTGGTGTTGCACTGGGCAAACACAAGCTCTGCCCCGAAATAAGCCCCAAAAAGACCGTTGAGGGACTTGTCGGCGGAATCCTCACTACGGGGATAGTCTACGCTGTTGCCTTTTCGGTACATGACGGCTTTACGGTCGGCAATGCATTATTTGCCTTCGTTACGGGAGCAGTCTGCGCTGTTATTGGTACTGTGGGAGACCTTTCCGCATCAATGGTAAAGCGTCAGATAGGATTCAAGGACTACGGAAAGATAATGCCCGGTCACGGCGGACTTATGGACCGCTTTGACAGCGTACTTTTTGTCCTTCCGACCTTCTACGCATTTATCTCGGCATTCAATATAGGATGAAACATAAATATTTTTGAAAGGAGACTAAACGTGCAAGGACATCGTGTTAGTCCCTTTCGCATTTAATCGGATATAATGAATATCCTTATGTAAAGGGGAATAATGATTATGAATAAGAAAGTTTCCATACTCGGTTCAACTGGTTCTATCGGTACTCAGGCTCTTGAAGTCTGCGAAAAGCACCATATGGATATCGTTGCCCTTGCGGCTCACAGCAGTATCGATATGCTGGAAAAGCAGGCAAGAAAGTATTCTCCGCAGTACGTGGCAGTTTTCAGCGAGGATAAGTACGCCGAGCTGAAAGAGCGTCTTGCAGATACAGCTGTTACTGTTCTCTGCGGAATGGAGGGACTCTGCAAGATAGCTGCTCTTGAAGAGAACGATATCGTGCTCAATTCCGTAGTCGGCATGGTCGGACTCCTTCCGACTCTCACTGCTATCAAGGCAGGTAAGGATGTTGCCCTTGCAAACAAGGAGACACTTGTTGCAGGCGGTTCGCTGGTAATGTCCCTTGCAGAGGAAAAGGGAGTTAATATCTATCCCGTTGACAGTGAACACTCGGCTATATTCCAGTGTTTGCAGGGTAATGACAGAGAACAGCTCCACAAGGTCATACTCACTGCATCAGGCGGACCTTTCTACGGCTACAGCTATGAACAGCTTAAAGGAGTTACAAAGGCGGACGCTCTCAAGCACCCCAACTGGGATATGGGCAACAAGATAACTATCGATTCTGCTACGCTCATGAACAAGGGACTTGAATTTATCGAAGCAAAGTGGCTTTTCGGTCTTGAACCCGAACAGATAGAGATAGTAGTCCACCGTCAGAGCGTTGTACACTCGGCAGTCGAGTACAACGACTATTCAATAATCGCACAGCTTGGCGTACCCGATATGAAAATACCGATACAGTACGCTCTGCTCTACCCCGACCGCATGAGGTGTCCCACAAAGCCACTCTCTCTCACCGATTACGGCACTCTCACCTTCGGTAAGCCCGATATAGAGACCTTCAAGTGTCTTGGTGCTGCAATAGAGGCGATAAAACGCGGCGGAGCTTACCCCTGCCTTATCAACTCGGCTAACGAAGAAGCGGTAAAAGCCTTCCTCAACGACGAGATAAGCTTTATACAGATAGGTGAGATAGTCTCATCGGTACTTGACAAATTCGCATTCTCCGAGATAGAGAGTTACGATGACGTTATCATCTCGGATAAGATAGCAAGAGAGTACGTCAGAAAGCTGATCTGACACATTCGGTGCAGACGGCTGAACATTTTTTCAATGAAAGGATAATTGAATATGAGTATTGTGATAGCTCTTATCATATTCGGACTTATCGTCACAGTCCACGAGTTCGGACACTTTATCTGCGCAAAATTAAGCGGAATAAGAGTTCTTGAATTTGCAATAGGAATGGGACCGAAGATAATCCAGAAGAAAAAGGGCGAAACTATGTATTCTCTCCGCGCACTTCCCGTTGGAGGCTATTGCGCTATGGAGGGCGAGGACGCTCAGACAGACGATGAAAGAGGCTTCCGCAACGCAAAACTGTGGAAAAGAGTGATCGTACTTGCGGCAGGCGCTTTCATGAACTTCGTACTTGGATTTCTGCTTCTACTTGTAATGTCTTCGATGTTCGATGCTGTTCCTACTACCGTAATAAAGGGATTCAGCGGAGTCCGCAACGATGACGATACTGTTACCTACTACGCTCAGAGTTACGAAACCGGACTCCGTCACGGCGATAAGATAGTAAAAATGGACGGAACTGCCATATACAGTATACTGGACCTTAACTACATGTTTGCCACAACCGACAGAGATGTCCATGAGGTTGTTGTAAAGCGCGACGGCAAAAGAGTTACCCTTGACGGCGTTGTTTTCCACGATGACCAGACAGGAGAGACTCTTGATTTCGGACTTGTCACCAAAGACAAGAATCCGCTGACGGTTACAGGCTGTGCAAGTGACATCTTCAAGTCTATGGGACACATTGTTGGAATGTCTCTGAAACAGATACTCACAGGCAAGGCCAAGAAAGAGGATGTTTCGGGACCTGTCGGTGTAGTTACCGCAATAAACGAGTCCACTCAGGAGAGCGAGTCCACTGAGGACGCTATTTTCAACCTTATATATATGGCTGCTCTCATCACAATAAACGTCGGCATATTCAATCTTCTCCCCATCCCCGGACTCGACGGCGGACGTCTTCTCTTCTGCCTTATCGAGCTTATCCGCCGCAAACCCGTCAAACCCGAGCACGAGGGATATGTCCACCTTGCAGGAATGATACTTCTGTTCGGAATAATGATATTTGCGACATACAATGACATCGTAAGACTTATCACAGGAGGCTGAAATGGCTGACATTTGTTTACTTGGTACAGGCGGTATGCTGCCCCTTAAGGACCGCTTCCTCACAAGCCTGTACGTCGAGCAGAACGGTAAGGCTCTGCTCATAGATTGCGGAGAGGGAACTCAGGTAGCAATGGGAGTCCACGGACTGAAAATGAGCCGCATAGAAGCATTGCTCATTACCCATGACCACGCCGATCATGTTACTGGACTTCCCGGACTTCTTCTTTCTATCGGCAACTGTTCACGCACCGAACCACTGGACATATATCTTCCCGAAAGCTGTGTGGAAGCGGTAAAGTCGCTGATGTCCGTGTGCGGATATCTGCCTTATGAAGTCAGGCTGAATACTCTTTCGTCTGATAAGCCGGAGAGCTTCCGCATCGAAAGAATAGATCCCATGCTTACCGTAAATACGCTGCCGCTTCAGCACAGTACCGAATGTATCGGTTACAGCCTTGAATTCAGCCGTAAACCCGTGTTTGATCCGCAGAAGGCAAAGGCTCTCGGAGTACCCGTACAGCAGTGGAAGCTTCTTCATGCAGGTGAGACAGTTGTTCTGGAGGACGGACGTGAGATAACTCAGGCACAGGTAACAGGTGAACAGCGCGGACCGCTGAAGATTACCTATACCACCGATACAAGACCGCTTGACAGCATAGTTGAGTTCGCAGCAAATGCCGACCTATTTATCTGCGAAGGAATGTACGGCGATAAGGAGAAAAAGCAGTCCATGGAGGAAAAGGGCCATATGCTGATGCAGGATGCCTGTGAACTGGCAAAAAAGGCGAATGCCAAGCGTCTGTGGCTCACTCACTATAGTCCTGCCGAAAAGGAACCCGAGAAGTTCACCGATGAGCTGAAAACCATATTTGAAGGAGTTGCCGTTTCTTCGGACGGTATGAAGCTTACACTGTAAACCTATCCTGAAAGACAGAAAGGAAGTTAAAAAATGAGAAACGTAAGACCTGTAAAAGTCGGGGACTGTGTCCTTGACGGAGAACATATATACATACAGTCCATGCTCAACGCTCGTTCGGATGATATCGAAGGAAGCGTAAAGCAGGCTGTTGAACTTGAAAAGGCAGGATGCGAGATAATCCGTGCTGCTATCCCTAATAAGGAGGCTGTAAAGCTCATCCCTGCTATCAAGGAGGCTGTAAGCATCCCTCTTGTAGCTGACATACATTTCGATTATAAGCTTGCACTGGAAGCCGCTGCCGCAGGAGTTGACAAGATAAGGATAAACCCGGGAAACATCGGAAGCATGGACAGAGTAAAGGCAGTAGCAGATGCCTGCCGTTCACGCAATATCCCTATCCGTATAGGTGTGAACTCAGGTTCACTTGAAAAGGAGCTCCTTGCAAAGTACGGCTCACCGACTCCTGAGGCACTTGTGGAAAGCGCAATGGGACACGCAGCACTTCTTGAAAGATTTGATTTCAACGATATCGTTATCTCTATCAAATCCTCAGACGTAAACCGAATGATAGCTTCTTACAGACTTGCGGCTGAGAAGTGCAGTTATCCTCTGCATCTCGGCGTTACCGAGGCGGGCACGGAGCGTATGGGACTTATCAAGTCGGCAGTTGGTATCGGTTCGCTTCTCTGTGACGGCATCGGCGAGACTATACGTGTTTCACTTACGGATGATCCTGTGAAGGAGATAGAAGCTGCAAAGGACATACTCAAATGCATCGGAAAGCGTCAGGGCGTAAAGATCGTATCATGTCCCACCTGCGGAAGAACACGTATCGACCTTATCGGTACAGCGAAGAAGGTCGAGGAAGCTCTTAAGGACTCGGAAAAATCCATAACCGTTGCGGTAATGGGATGTATAGTCAACGGTCCCGGAGAAGCAAGAGAAGCTGATGTCGGAATCGCAGGCGGCGACGGCTGTGCAGTTATTTTCAAGAAAGACGGCACACAGCGCAAGATTAAAGAGGAGGACATTGTCCGCGAGCTCCTTGCAGAGGTGGACAAGCTGTAAGAGATGAATATAAATATTGCAGAATTTCTTAAAGAATATACCTCCGAGCTTCCCGAAGCGGTAAGAAGCGGTGAGGTCTATAAGATCACGTATTCCAACGACCTTAAGAATATTGCGTTTTTTGCATTGTTCCCTGCGGTTATACCCGCAGAGGACATCTTTTCTTTTGAAAAGCTCATGGAGACTACTCTGCAGGTGGATAATATAAGACTTCATCCGCGCTATCCTGCTGAGGCCTTCGGACTTTCCTGCTGTGAAGCTCTTCTGAAATTGCTGAAGCGTCAGGTATCGGTGGTCAACGGTTTTCTTGACGATTCCGAAATAAGGATAAAGGAAGGCGAAATGGAGATCTCACTGAAACACGGCGGAAGGGACATTCTTGAACGCTATGATTTCTGTACAAAGCTTTCCCAGATGATATACAATCAGTTCGGAGTAAGCGTAAAGGTTAGACTGGAAGGCGGCGAACCACTTTCATCAACTGAATTCGAGCAGATGGTAGAGGATATAATGGCGGATATGCCTGATTACAGCAATCAGCTCATTCCCGAAAAGACTCCCGAGGAGCTGAAGCGTGAGGAGGCGGCTGCTTCCGTACCTACAAAGGCAGTTGATATCGGTTCACTGAATACGGAGTTTGACGCAGAGTCCGCTGAGATAATCAAGGGCAAGGCAATACGTGAAAAGCCGTCGGCAATTTCCGATGCTGTACAGATGCTGGGACAGAAAACAGTTGTTATAGGTGACGTTTTCGCCGTTGAAGTTAAAGAACTGAGAAATGACAAGACCGTTATAACCTACAGCATCACAGATTACAGCGGTTCACTCCTTGTGAAGCTGTTTGCAAAGACAAGTGACGAGGATGAGGTATCTAAGTATTCGGGCATCAAGAAGGGCGCAACTATCCTTGTTAACGGCAAAATAGACTATGATAATTTCGCACATGATATTACCATCAGTCCAATGTCGCTCATCAAGGTAAAGAGAATACCCAAAATGGACAACTACCCCGAAAAGCGTGTAGAGCTTCACTGTCACACCAACATGTCCGCAATGGACGCTGTTACCGATCCCGTTACCATGATAACCCGTGCCGCTGACTGGGGACATCAGGCAATTGCTATTACAGACCACGGATGCGTACAGGCATTTCCCGACTGTATGTACAATATGCCAAAGAACTTCAAGGTCATATACGGTATGGAGGCTTATGTAGTCAACGATATCGACCGTGAAATGATACTTAAAGAGCCTGACGACAGAGGCTTCGACGAGGAAGTTATAGTATTCGACGTAGAAACAACAGGTCTCAGCTTCGCAAATGACAGGCTTACGGAGATAGGTGCGGTCAAGCTGAAGAACCTTCAGGTAGTGGACAGCTTCAATACAAAGGTCAATCCGAAAATGCATATCTCCGAGCATATCACAGAGCTTACGGGAATAAGCGATGCGGACGTTGCAAATGCTCCCGAAGAGGGGGAAGCTATCCGCATGTTCATGGAGTTCTGCGGAGATTCTCCGATACTCATTGCGCACAATGCAAGCTTCGATACAACTATGATAAACGAGGCGTGTAAGAGACAGGAGATAGATTTCAGCTATAACTGGCTTGATACATTGATAATGTGTCAGGCTATGCTCCCTGAAATGGGAAGACATAAGCTGAATCTTGTAGCCAAGAACCTTAAGCTCGGAAAGTTCGACCACCACCGTGCATCCGATGATGCACTCATGCTTGCGAAGATATACATAGAGCTGGTAGGAAGGCTGAAAAGTGACAGAGGCTTTACCAATCTCAATCAGATAAACGAACTGGTAGGGGAGATAGACGTAAAGAAGCTCAAGTCCTACCACCAGATAATCCTCGTAAGAAATCAGGCAGGACTTAAAAACCTTTATCGTCTTGTATCCTACAGTAACCTGGATTACTTCTATAAAAAGCCGCTTATACCGAAGTCGGTGCTGGTTGAGCGCCGTGAGGGACTTATCTACGGAAGTGCCTGCGAAGCAGGAGAACTATTCCAGGCGATAGTTGCAAAGCGTCCCACCGAGTATATCGAGAACCTCGCCAAGTTCTACGACTATCTGGAGATACAGCCTATCTGCAACAACGAGTTCATGGTACGTGACGGCGTTGCAAAGGATGACGAGGATCTGAGAAACTATAACAGGTACATAATCGAACTGGGAGAGAGACTCAACATTCCCGTATGTGCTACCTGCGACGTACATTTCATTGATCCCAAGGATGCTATTTACCGTAAGATAATCCTTACCACAATGGGATTCAAGGATGCCGAAAATCAGGCTCCGCTCTATCTGCGCACTACCGAGGAGATGATGAAAGAGTTCGCATATCTCGGAGAGGACAAGGCAAAGGAAGTTGTAATAACTAATACTAATGCCATTGCAGATATGATAGAGATAGTAAGACCTATCCCGAAGGGCACCTTTACTCCGACTATCGACGGAGCTGAGGAAGAGCTTGTAAAAATAACCCACGATAAGGCGCACGAGATATACGGAGATCCGCTCCCCGAGCTGGTAGAGAAGCGCCTTGACAGAGAGCTTGGCTCTATTATAAAGCACGGATTCTCGGTTCTTTATATCATCGCACAGAAGCTCGTGTGGAACTCGGTGGATAACGGCTACCTTGTAGGTTCACGAGGCTCGGTCGGTTCATCCTTCGTAGCTTCTATGGCAGGAATCTCCGAGGTTAATCCGCTTCCTCCCCACTACATCTGTCCGAATCACGAGTGCAAGTACAGCGAGTTCCTGCTGGACGGTAAATACGGCTCAGGCTTTGACCTTCCGCCTAAGAAGTGTCCAAAGTGCGGAACTGAGATGCTCCGTGACGGTCACGATATCCCGTTCGAGACCTTCCTTGGCTTCGATGGCGACAAAGCGCCTGATATCGACCTTAACTTCTCGGGCGAGTACCAGTTCTGGGCTCACCGCTATACAGAACAGCTATTCGGTAAGGCGAACGTTTTCAAGGCGGGTACTATCTCCGCCGTTGCTGACAAGACCGCTTACGGCTATGTAAAGAAGTACTGCGAGGAAAACGGCATAACGCTCAATAATGCCGAAATGAACCGACTTGCTATCGGATGCACTGGTATCAAGCGTACAACAGGTCAGCACCCCGGAGGAATGGTCGTTGTGCCTTCGGACTACGAGGTTTACGATTTCACTCCCGTTCAGCACCCTGCGGATTCGCCTGATTCTGAGGTAATAACAACCCACTTCGACTTCAATTCCCTCCACGATACTATACTTAAGCTGGACGAGCTGGGACATGTGGTGCCTACACTCTATAAGCACCTTGAGGACCTTACAGGAATTAAGATAAAGGATGTTCCCACATCTGATCCTGATGTTATCCGTATGTGTACCAACTGCGATGTACTGGGAGTTACTCCTGAGGAGATATACTGCAAGACAGGTTCACTGGGTATCCCTGAAATGGGTACCGGATTCACAATACAGATGCTTCTGGACGCTAAGCCGACCAAATTCAGCGACTTCCTGCAGATTTCGGGACTTTCCCACGGTACAGACGTTTGGCTGGGCAACGCAAAGGATCTTATCGACCAGGGTGTATGCACTATTTCAGAGGTTATCGGTACCCGTGACTCTATCATGACATATCTGCTTTACAAGGGTGTTGAGCCGAAAATGGCGTTCCAGATAATGGAGTGGACACGTAAGGGAAAAGCGCCGAAGCAGTTCACTCCCGAGATAATACAGATGCTTCTTGACCATAATGTACCGCAGTGGTACGTCGACAGCTGTCTTAAGATAAAGTACATGTTCCCGAAGGCTCATGCTGCCGCATACGTTATCGCTGCAATCAAGCTGGGCTGGTTCAAGCTTCATAAACCGCTGGAATACTACTCCACTTACTTCTCTGTACGTGGTGAGGACTTCGATGCGGAGCTGGCTGTAAAGGGTATAGGCGCAGTAAGAGCGCGTATCGAGGAGCTTCGTGAGCTTGGAAACGACCGCTCCAAGAAGGAAAACGACCTTTACGATATCCTTCTTATCACCAATGAGATGCTGTCGAGAGGATACGAGTTCCTGCCAATAGACCTGTTTAAATCCCATGCAGTGGACTATCTCCCCGAGGACGGCAAACTCAGGATACCTTTCTCGGCGATGCCGGGAGTAGGTGACAACGCCGCACAGGGCATATACGAGGCGGCACAGAAGGGCGGATTCATATCAATAGAGGAGTTCCAGCAGATAAGCGGAGCGTCAAAAACAACAATTGATATGTTGAAAACCATAGGAGCATTCGGTGATTTACCCGAATCTTCACAGATGTCGTTCTTTTGACTTGACTTTTTTATGGTAATATGTTATCATATTATCATGTTAGCAGACTAAAGTGTTTGCGTAAATATATCGTTCTTACAGGAGGATGAATATGAGAAATTATGATCTTATAACTCCCGAGGGTACTAAAGATCTCCTTTTCGGAGAGTGTATCATCAGGAGAAAAATTGAAAATACACTTCTTGAACTCTTTAAAAGCCGCGGATACAGCGAAATGATAACTCCGGGACTTGAATTCTATGACGTGTTCAACCTTAATTCACGTTACTTCCCACAGGAGAACCTCTACAAGCTCACAGACAGCAAGGGACGTCTCCTTGTAATGCGTCCTGATTCAACAATGCCTATTGCAAGAGTAGTTGCAACAAGACTCCGTGATGCAGTACTTCCTCTTAAGCTCTGCTATGACCAGACCGTATACCGTACAGAGCCTGCACTCAAAGGCAGAAGCGACGAGATAGTACAGACAGGTATCGAACTTATCGGTTCACAGCTTAAGATAGCTGACCTTGAAGTAATTTCAACAGCCGTAGACTCCATGAAGGCTTTAGGTATGGAGTTCTCCCTTGAGATCGGACATATCGGTATTTTCAAGGAGCTTGTGGGACGTCTTGAAGCCACAGACAAGGAAAAGGAGCGCATCCGCAAGCTCATCGAGAACAAGAACTTCCCTGCACTCAATGACCTTCTTGACACATTCGGTTCTAACCATATAACTGATGCCCTTAAGAAGCTCCCTGCACTTTTCGGCGGTGCAGAGGTATTCGAGAAGGCTGAGGAACTCATGCCTGATGAGAATATCAAGCGACTTCTTGACGAGCTTCGTGAGATATACGAGGATGCAGCAGAGCTTTGCGGCAATGACGGCAATATTACCGTTGATCTTGGACTCGTAAACAAGACCGACTACTATACAGGTCTCATTATAAAGGGCTACCTTGAGGGACACGGTGACGAAGTCATCTCAGGCGGAAGATATGATAAGCTCATATCTGAATTCGGCTATGACATCCCTGCTATCGGCTTCGCAGTAAACGTAAACGCAATTTGCAAGGTAGTTGAAAAGAGCGGTATTTTCCCTGCTGTACCTTCTCCCGATGCAATAGTATTCGCAGAGAGCGGATGCGAGGTAGAGGCACTGAGAACTGCTCAGGAGCTTCGTGAACAGGGCGAGGTAGTTGAAATGGCACTCTTTGACGATCTTGAATCCGTAAGAGAGTACGCAAAGGAAAGAAAGATAGGCAAGGTAGTAGTTATAGACGGTGAAAACGAGGAGGAAGAAGCATGAGCAAACCTATTAGAATAGCTCTTACAAAGGGCAGACTTGAAAAGGATACTGTCGGACTTCTCGAAAAGCTCGGCTTCGACTGTACAGCAGTACGTGAAAAGGGCAGAAAGCTTATACTTCCCGTACCAGATGCTAACCTTGAGGTTGTACTTGCAAAGGCAAACGACGTTATAACATACGTTGAGCACGGCGTGTGCGATATGGGCGTAGTCGGCAAGGATACCATTATGGAGATGAAGGGCAAGTTCTTCGAGCTTGTGGACCTCGGTTTCGGACGCTGTAAATTTGCTCTTGCTACCAAGAAGGGTTACGATTTCTACAGCGGATACGGCATCAAGACAATTGCGACAAAGTATCCGAACGTTGCAAGAAGCTTCTTTGAGAAGAAGGGCATGGATACAGAGATAATCAAGATAGAGGGTTCTGTTGAGCTTGCACCGCTTCTTGAACTGGCTGACGGTATAGTTGATATCGTTGAGACTGGTACTACGCTCAAAGAGAACGGACTTGAAGTTATCGAGGATGTAGCACCTATCTCCGCAAGACTGATAGTAAATACAGTAAGCCTGAAAATGCGTCAGGCAGAGATAGAGAAACTTATTAAGCTGATAGAGGAGAATCTGTAATGAAGAAGATATATGCAAACGGTAAAGATGAAATAGCATTCCTTAATGAACTCAGCAAGCGCGCAGGCGAGACAAACAAGCGTGTTACCGAGACAGTTTCAGCTATCATCGAGGATGTAAAGGAGAACGGTGACGAGGCTGTTAAGAACTATACACTTAAGTTCGACGGCAACCTTCCTAAGTATTACGAAGTTCCCCGTGATGTCATCAACGATGCAATGACTGATGCTGATCCCGAGTTCATAAACGCACTCCTTAACGCTCAGGAGAATATAGCTGATTTCCACAACAGACAGAAGGAACAGGGCTTCATCAACGCTAAGGACAACGGAGTTATCCTCGGTCAGCGTGTAAGAGGTCTTGAAAGAGTTGGTCTTTACGTACCGGGCGGTACGGCAGCATATCCTTCAAGCGTACTTATGAATGCTATCCCTGCAAAGATAGCAGGAGTTAAAGAGATAATAATGGTAACTCCTCCTCTTAAGGACGGAACTCCAAACAAGGATATACTCGTAGCAGCGGCTATCTGCGGAGTGGACAGAGTGTTCATGGCAGGCGGCGCACAGGCTATTGCTGCACTTGCTTACGGTACTGATGAGATACCGAAGTGCGACAAGATAGTAGGTCCGGGAAATATCTACGTTGCAACTGCAAAGAAGCTGCTTTACGGAGTAGTTGACATTGACATGATAGCAGGACCAAGTGAGATACTTGTAATTGCCGACGATACAGCAGAGCCGAAGTTCGCAGCAGCCGACCTTATGTCACAGGCTGAGCACGACGTACTTGCATCCGCTATTATGGTAACAACAAGCGAGAAGCTTGCAGACGCTACACTTAAGGAGATAGACCGTCAGAAGGAGTATCTCTCACGTAAGGAAATAATCGAGAAGTCGCTTAACGATTTCGGTGTGATAATCATTGCAGACAGCCGTGAAAAGTGCGTAGAACTTGCGAATAAGATCGCTCCCGAGCACCTTGAGGTACTTATGGAGAATCCATTCGAGCTTCTTGGTTCACTGGACAATGCAGGATCGATCTTCCTGGGACACTATGCTTCCGAGCCTCTCGGTGACTACTTTGCAGGTCCTAACCACGTTCTTCCTACAAGCGGCACTGCACGTTTCTTCTCACCTCTTGGCGTAGCAAGCTTCACAAAGCGTACAAGCTACACATACTACACAGAAGATGCTCTCCGTCAGGCTAAGGACGATATCGTTCTAATTGCCGAAAGAGAGGGACTTACAGCACACGCTAATGCTATAAAGGTAAGATTCGAGGACTGATATGAAGGACGATAAAAAAGCTTTCATCAAAAAGCTGATACCTTATGCAGTGCCTGCGTTACTTATACTGATCGCACTGCCGAGTGTCACAAACGGCTTATTTTACATCCTTTTCATTCTTTTTCAGGCAGCACTGATCGTCTATGCCCTGAAACGCGAGGAGTGGTCCGAAGAGCACCAGAATATCGAATGGATATACAAGGTAGTCATGATATTCGATACGATACTTGCAATACTGATGCTCATAGTAATTATTTCCCTGTGCATAATGTCACTCACCGGCGGTAACGTTTTTCCGCCTCAGCACTGAAATCTACATTAAGGAGCGATAAATATGAGTTCCATGAATAAATGGGAGGATAATGTCCGCAGGGTAGTACCCTATGTTCCGGGCGAACAGCCTAAGGAAAGCGGAGTTATCAAGCTTAATACAAATGAGAATCCCTATCCGCCTTCACCTATGGTTGAAGCGGCTTTAAGGGACTTCGATACAGCAAAGCTCAGACTTTACCCTGATACAGAGGCTAAGGTGCTTGTAAAGGAGCTTTCAGCACATTACAGCGTCCCCGAGGATCAGATCTTCGTGGGAGTAGGTTCGGACGATGTACTGTCAATGGCTTTCATGACATTTTTCAACTCGGATAAGCCGATATTCTTCCCTGATATAACCTACTCGTTTTACGATGTGTGGGCTGAACTCCACCGTATACCATATGAGACCAAACCTCTGAGGGACGATTTTACTATCGATCCGAAGGACTACATGGGCGGTAACGGCGGTATAATCTTCCCGAATCCGAATGCTCCCACAGGTATTGAGGAGAGTCTCGAAATGATAGAGGAAGTGCTTAAGGCGAATCCCGATGTAGTTGTCATGATAGATGAGGCTTATGTGGATTTCGGCTGCAAAAGCTGTCTTCCGCTTATAGACAAGTACGATAACCTGCTTGTTATACAGACCTTCTCAAAATCACGCTCAATGGCAGGAATTCGCATCGGTTATGCAATGGGAAGCAAGAAGCTGATACAGTACCTTAATGACGTGAAGTTCTCCTTCAACTCATACACCATGAACTGGCTCACACAGGAGCTTGGTGCGGCGGCTGTAAGGGACGACGAATACTTCCGCAGGACTATAAATGATATAATCGAAACAAGAGAATACTCGAAGAAGCGTCTCAGCGAACTGGGATTCAGCTTCGGCGACTCAAAGAGCAATTTCATTTTCGCAAGATCTGATAAGAAGTCCGCAGAGTATATTTTCACTGAACTCAAAAAGCGAAAGATATTCGTAAGGTTCTGGAACAAGCCGAGAATAAGCGAATATCTCCGCATTACTATCGGTACAAGAGAACAGATGGACAGTTTGTTCAAGGCGCTGGAGGAAATACTCAATGATTGATATGAAGAGATTCGGAGAAGTAGTCCGCACTACCAAAGAGACAGATATTTCGGCAAAAGTTGACATAGACGGCAAGGGCAGAGCTGACATTGACACAGGCATAGGCTTCTTTGACCATATGCTAACAGCTCTTTCCGTACACAGCGGCATCAGTATGACTATCAAGGTGAAGGGTGACCTTTACGTTGACTGTCACCACACTATCGAGGACACAGGTATCGCCCTGGGACAGGCTTTAGGTCAGGCACTCGGGGCAAAGTCGGGCATTGTACGCTACGGCACAGCCTACATCCCTATGGATGAGTCGCTTGCTATGGCAAGTCTGGACCTCAGCAACCGTCCGTTTCTTGTATTCAACTGCGAATTCACCAACCAGTCCTGCGGACAGTATGATCTCTGCATGACTGAGGAGTTTTTTCGTGCATTTGCCTTTAATTCGGGCATGACACTGCATATCAACCTGCTTTACGGTTCAAACGATCACCACAAGGCAGAGGCGGTATACAAGGCAGTCGCTCACGCACTGAAAACCGCAGTTACCCTTAATTCGGACGGTTCAACTCTTTCAACGAAAGGAGTTCTCTGATGATAGCGATAATCGATTACGGCGCAGGAAATATTTTCAGCGTTAAAAACGCACTGGACCACCTGGGACTGGAAAGCAGTCTCGTTTCGGATGCAGAGTCGGTAAAGTCCGCAGATGCAGTTATACTTCCGGGAGTGGGTGCATTCCCTGCGGCTATGAAAAAGCTCGAAGCTACGGGACTTATCGACACCATAAAGGAAGAAGCTGCAAGAAAGCCGTTCCTTGGTATCTGTCTCGGAATGCAGCTCATCTTCGAGAAGGGCTATGAGTTTGAGGAGACTGACGGTCTCGGACTTATCGGCGGTTCTGTAATAAAAATGGAAGAACCGGACCTTATAATCCCTCACATGGGCTGGAACAAGCTGGAAAAGCTCAACGACTGTCCGCTTCTTGAAAATATAGGCGACAACGAGTATGTTTACTTCGTTCACTCCTACAAGGCTGACTGCGATGACAGCAATATCGCCGCATACAGCGAATACGGCGGACGTGTTCCGGCACTGGTGTACAACGGAAAGTACGTCTACGGCGCACAGTTCCATCCGGAAAAGAGCGGCGAGACAGGTCTGAAGATACTTAAAAGCTTCGGCAATTTAATAAAATAAAAAGAATAAACATGATATAGGAAAGAAATCAGAAATGAATACTAAAAAAGCAGCAATAATCATATCAGGTGTAATTGTAGCAGCAGGTGCAGGCAGATTTCTGTATTGGGACAACGCATATAATTTTACATCAGGCGCTAAAGAAAGAAAGATCAATTCCGACGGTTACTATGCGGATTTGGAGAAATTCAACGGTACAGACAGCTCGGAAAAAACAACGATCTGCGTACAGAGGACGGAAAGATCACGAAATACGGCTATATTGTCATGACGTTCTCAACTGTGTTCGGAATAATCGCTTTTCTGACAGGCAGAGAGGCATATAACAGGTCACATAAATGACGGAGGACATTATGGAACGCAAAAGTCTGCTTACTTGTTCATACAACACAAGGGAACTTGGCGGCATGAGAACGGCTGACGGCAGGGCTACGAAATACGGAGTTATCTGGCGAAGCGATACTCTCAGTACTCCCACAGCGGAGGACGCTGAAAAGCTCCGTGAATTGAATATCACGACAATAATCGATATGCGGACTGAAGTGGAATGTAAGAAGAATCCTGACGGATTTGCTGACATGGACGGCTTTGACTATCATCATTTTCCCATAACCGAGGGAAGCGGAGTTCCCGAAAGTCTTGAAGCTGTACCGTATTCATACATGGATATAGCCACGGCTGAAAATATGCATAATGTGTGGCGGACTATTGCCGAAGCGGAAAGCGGAATTCTTTTTCACTGTACCGCAGGCAAGGACAGAACAGGCGTAGTTTCGGCAATTATCCTCATGGCTTGCGGAGTCGATGAGGAAAGCATAGTCCATGACTATGTGATAAGCCGTGAATACAACAAGGAGCGTCTTGCGGCATTTCTTGCGGCACATCCCGAAGTTGACAAAAATATCGTACTTGCAAACGAAAAGAGCATGAAAGGTTTTATGAAGCTGTTTACCGACCGCTTCGGAACTGTTGATGGCTATTTTGAAGCTATCGGACTTACTGTCGCTCATGCGGATATGATACGGAATAAACTGATTTAAGGAGAAAGTAAAATGATAATTTTCCCTGCAATAGACATTAAGGACGGCAATTGCGTCCGCCTTTTCAAGGGCGATTTCAATACCGTTGAAAAGGTCGCTTCCGACTACCTTGAAACTGCAAGAAGCTTCGAGGCGGCAGGAGCGGAGTGGATACACATGGTCGACCTGGACGGCGCTAAGGAAGGCCGTCCCGTAAACACAAAGATATACACAGACGTTGCCGAGAAGACTGATTTGAAAGTTGAACTGGGCGGCGGTATACGTTCTCTCGATACCATAAGGGAATACCTTGAAATGGGAATAACGAGAGTTATTCTCGGTTCAGTCGCACTTAAAAACCCGAAGCTTGTATGTGACGCTGTTGAGAAATTCGGCAGTGAAAAGATAGTGGTAGGGATAGATGCAATGAATGAAATGGTAGCTACGGAGGGCTGGCTTGAAAGCTCGGACGTCCACTATATCGATCTTGCCAACAAGATGATAGAATCTGGAGTAAAATACTTCATTTTCACCGATATTTCCAAGGACGGAACTCTCTCAGGCGTTAACAGTGAACAGCTGAAAAAGCTTGCGGACGCAACAGAGGGCCGTGCAAATATCGTAGCAAGCGGCGGAGTCCACACAATGGATGATATAGTTGCATGTAAGGAAATGGGACTCTATGGCACTATCTGCGGAAAGTCCATCTACAAGGGCACACTCGACCTCCGAGAAGCCATTGAGTATGCGGTGAAGTGATATGAAAAATGTAAAACCGTCTAAAGCGTGGACGATATCGCTTCTGGTCATAAGTGTCTGCACAATTCTGATAATGGTAAGTTACATAGCAGGTATAGCAGTTCCTGATGCTGTAAAGCGTATCGTAGGAGTGCTGGATATTATAGCATTACCTGTTCTGGCATATACAACGGCAAAGATGTTCAAAGATAAATAAAGGAAGTGAAATAATGCTTGCAAAAAGAATAATCCCGTGCCTTGACGTCAGAAACGGAAAGGTAGTAAAGGGAGTCAATTTTGAAGGAGTCCGTGACGTCGGCGATCCTGTAGAGTGCGCTGAGGAGTACAACAAGCAGGGCGCGGACGAGCTGGTCTTTTACGATATAACAGCTTCGTTCGAGGGACGAGGAGTCTTTCTGGACGTAGTTCGTGATACAGCGAAAAAAGTATTCGTGCCCCTTACAGTAGGCGGTGGAATCAAGACAGTTGACGACATACGTGAGGCACTTCGTGCAGGTGCGGACAAGGTATCCGTAAACTCACAGGCTGTACAGAATCCGCAGCTCATCAAGGACGGTGCGGACATTTTCGGCAGTCAGTGCATATGCGTAGGCATCGACGCCAAGAAGGTAGCCGAGAATAAATGGACCGTCTATATAAACGGCGGACGCAAGGACATGGGGATCGACCTTATCGACTGGGTACACACTATCGAGAAGCTCGGGGCAGGTGAGATATGCCTTAACTCCATCGACGCTGACGGTACCAAGGAAGGATTTGATATCCTGATGCTAAAGGCAGTATGCGATAACTGTTCCATACCTGTCATAGCAAGCGGCGGCGCAGGAAAGATAAACGATTTCTATGAAGTTTTCGAGAAAACAGGAGCAACTGCGGCACTTGCGGCTTCACTTTTCCACTTCAAGGAGCTGACCGTAGGAGAAGTAAAGGACTACTGCCGCGGCAAGGGCGTTATAGTGAGGTAAGTAAAATGGACAGAATATGGAAAGAAATGCACGATGCTGCCGAGGCAGTGCTCAGACCTGTACGTATTTCTGAGTACGTTACAGCAGGGGAGGTCTCTGCGGCTGTACTCAGCAAATCAGGAAAAATATATACGGGAGTCTGTATCGACACCTGTTCAACTCTTGGCATTTGCGCCGAGAGAAATGCGATTTTCAATATGATAACAAACGGTGAGTATGAGATCGACAAATTGCTCTGTATCCCTCCGAATGAGGGAAAAGGTGCTCCCTGCGGAGCCTGCCGTGAGCTTATGGTTCAGCTCATGCCCGAAAACTACAAGGACATCGAGATAATGCTCGATTACAACTCAGGAAAGGTGACAACTCTGGGTAAACTTACTCCCGAGTGGTGGATCGACTATGATTGATTACAGAGACACTCACGATTTCAGCGAAAGAGAGCTTGAAAGACTGTTCCTTTCAGTGGAGTGGTCGTCGGGACATTTCCCCGATAAGCTGAAAATTGCCATGCAGAACTTCAGTACAGTCTACAGCGCATGGGACGGCGAAAAGCTTATCGGTATGATATGTGCAATGGATGACGGCATAATGAATGCCTATGTACACTATCTTCTCGTGGATCCCGAGTATCACGGTCAGACCGTTGGACGTACTCTCGTGGACATGATGAAGGAGCACTACAAGGAATACCTTCGCATTGCTGTCATCGCCTATAATAACGAGATGCACTTCTATGAGAACTGCGGTTTCAAGAAGGCGGATGATGCTTCGCCGATGTTTATAACGTCCCTCTGGACGTAAGGAGGAACTATGATAAAAGTTGATATGAACGATCTGGATAAATTCTTCGTAAAGGGAGAGCTTATCCCTGCGATATGCTACGAGGTCAACACAAAAACAGTGCTGATGCTTGCCTATATGAACAAGGAAAGTCTTAAAAAGACATTGGAAACAGGTTATACATGGTTCTGGAGCAGATCGCGTCAGGAGTACTGGAATAAAGGCGCAACTTCGGGACACTTGCAGAAGGTGATCTCGATATACGGCGACTGCGATAACGATACACTTCTGGTTAACGTAGAGCAGACGGGAGTTGCCTGTCATACAGGAAGCTACAGCTGTTTCTTCAATGAATTATATAATACGGAGGAATAAAAAATGACAGTATATCAGGAAATATTTGAGGTAATAAAAGAAAGAAAAAAGCAGTACGAAAACGGTACAGCTGCTGAAAATTCATACACATGCTATCTCTTTGACAAGGGCGTTGACAAGATATGCAAGAAGGTGGGCGAGGAAGCTACAGAGACAGTTATAGCTGCAAAGAACGGCGATAACGACGAGCTTATGAATGAGATAAACGATCTTCTCTACCACGTAATGGTCCTCTGCGCTAATCAGGGACTTGAATGGACTGATGTTGAGAGAGTTCTCGATGAGAGAAACGAGAAGATCGGTAATCTTAAGAAGTTCCACGAAGTAGACAAGAATACTTGATTTCCGCAAAGATGTCAAGTTTGCTTGAACCTTGGGAGGAAATGGCTCAGAAGTACCGCAATGGGAAGTTCAGCCGTAAGAAATACGACCAGTGGAGATACAGGTATCTGAGATCGGAGGCATACAGAGTAAAACTTAACTCAAAAAGCAGTGAGGAGTAAATATGTTTGGAACCGTTATAATTGATGCCTATTCAAAAGATGAAACAGAAGCACTTGCAAATGCAATAGATGATATTTGTTGCCCTAACGATAATTACGGATGGGCTTCAGCAGGAATCTACTGTTTTTGGGATTATAATACTCATGAAGTCTTGTACATTGGGTTAGCCAGTGATTTATATGAACGCTTTAGACAACATAATGGTTTATTACCTATGCAGAACGAAGGATGTAAATACGAACAAATCTAAGAATACTTTAAGTCTCATACAAAGCTCGGTTATTCTATTTTTGTTCAATCACCGTTATCACAACCTATTGTTCATAGAAATAAAGATTACTATGAACAATTTGCCGCAGAGAACCACGTCGATTTGAAGAATTATACAACCGAACAAGGAATTAAAGATATAAAAAGAGTTGAAGGTATCCTGATCGAGGCATATAGAAAAAGCTACGGACACTTTCCAAAATGGAATAAGGTAGGAGGTTCAATAGAAGGACAACAGCGTGTAATGAAACATAATATAAATATTGTGAAAAGCTTTAGCAATCCTCAATTGTTTGAGATGAATCCAATTGTTTCAAGGTCAACTATTAGGGAACTATCAGATAATCCAACATATGAAGGCTTTGAGAGTTTTCTTCATGCTGTTAGAATGTGCGTGTTATTATTTGGAATGGATTATTATGAAGCTCTAAAGTTCCATAATGAGCATGATTCATTTGGTTGGTATCATCGAATGTGTTCCGAAGGATATATGAATAAAAAACTTATAGTATAACAAAAAGAGCTATCCGATTCCAATATGAATCAGATAGCTCTTATCTTTTCAGACAGAATATTTATAACTGTTGCCGATAATCGAGAAATGTTGCCAAAACGTTGCCATTCAGCTTAACTATGTCA
The DNA here is from genome assembly GCA_900119535.1 of Ruminococcus sp. XPD3002. Classification (GTDB taxonomy): domain Bacteria; phylum Bacillota; class Clostridia; order Oscillospirales; family Ruminococcaceae; genus Ruminococcus; species Ruminococcus flavefaciens_H. Next base: position 137,338 of record FPJT01000006.1, on the reverse strand, counting down.
CGAAAAGCACGGTATTACGCCGTTTCTGAGGTTTTGCTTATTATTCCCACTCCACAGTTCCCGGAGGTTTTGAAGTGATATCGTACACAACGCGGTTAACGTGTTCGACCTCATTTGTAAGGCGGTTAGAAACACGAGCGAGAACATCATAAGGAATACGAGCCCAGTCGGCTGTCATGAAGTCGTCGGTAGTAACGGCGCGGATAGCGATAAGGTGGTCATAAGTACGGTGGTCACCCATAACGCCGACGGTTCTGACGTCGGGGAGGACAGCAAAGAACTGTCTGAGCTGATCTTCTATACCGCTTTTGCGTATCTCATCGCGGAAGACTGCATCAGCTTCCTGAAGGACTTTTATTTTATCTTCAGTTATTTCACCGAGAATACGAACACCGAGTCCGGGACCGGGGAATGGCTGACGCCATACAAGGTCATGAGGGATGCCGAGCTTTTCTCCGACTTTTCTTACCTCGTCCTTGAAGAGGTCGCCGAGGGGTTCGATAACGCCTGCGAAGTTGATATCATCTGGCATTTTGACCATATTATGGTGAGTCTTGATAACAGCGGTACTGCCGTGACCTGCCTCGTTGCCCTTGCCTGATTCTATACGATCGGGGTAGATAGTACCCTGTGCAAAGAATCCGTCGGTACCCTGTTCACGTATCTTATCCCAGAAAACATTATAGAACTCGGTACCAATGATCTTGCGCTTCTGTTCCGGATCTGTAACGCCCTTAAGAGCTTTAAGAAACTGTTCCTTACAGTTGACACGGACGAAGTTCATATCAAAGAGCTTAGTGAATGTGTTTTCAACGAAGTCGCCCTCGTCCTTACGCATAAGTCCCTGATCCACGAACACGCAGGTAAGCTGCTTACCAACGGCACGGCTGAGGAGACCTGCAGCAACAGAAGAATCAACACCGCCAGAGAGACCGAGGATGACTTTTTTATCTCCGATCTGTTCGCGGAGTTTAGCGACTGTATTTTCAATGAAATCGTCCATTACCCAGTCGCCTGTAAATCCACAGACATCATAAAGAAAGTTATGGAGGATCTGTTTACCGTATTCACTGTGAGTAACTTCGGGGTGGAACTGAACAGCGCAGAGCTTCTTGTCCATATTCTCGAAAGCTGCACAGGGACAGTCCTCGGAGTGTGCGGTAACGGTGAAGCCCTCCGGGAGCTGACTTACGAAGTCGGTATGACTCATCCACACTGTATTGGTCTCGGGAACATCCTTGAAGAGGACGCCGCCGTTCTGGTTAATATCGATCTTACCGTATTCACTCTTCTCGCAGCTTTCGACCTTGCCGCCGAGGGTATAAGCCATAAGCTGACATCCGTAGCAGATACCGAGTATCGGTATACCGAGCTCGAATATCTCCTTTGAGATATGTGGAGAGGTCTCGTCATAGACGCTGTTAGGTCCGCCTGTGAAGATGATGCCTGTAGGATTGAGTTCCCTTATTTTGTCGATAGGTGTAGTGTAGCTCTTGATCTCGCAGTAAACGCCGCACTCACGAACTCGTCTTGCGATGAGCTGGTTGTACTGACCGCCGAAATCGAGAACGATACAAAGCTGATTAGCCATACACATCCTCCTTAAACTTACCGCATTACGGCTGCGGAAACCGAAATGTATATTTTTATTATGCCATATTTTGCGGAAGGATGCAAGTGGTTTGGTGAAATTTGTCAGTATATATAAAAAAAGTGTTGATACTGCGGCGAAGGATAACATCTGGACAATGCGGACAGGGGAGAGAGGATATGGTGAACAACACCACGAACGGAAGTAAAAAGAGAAAACTGTTTTAAGGCACTCTTTCGTTATCTATCGACCATACGAAAGTGTGTTACAATTTGGCAAGGGGACTGCCATCAACGTGTACAGTTATGTGTACAGCGAAAGCAAAAAGAGCATAGTGCGGAGATGACAGCTAAATCGCCTTCAAACGAATCAACAGCCGTATAACATTAACTGAAAGGCACTATCAGTTTCCTCACAAAACAGTCGGTCATTATTCAATCAACTGTGTTATAACAAAAAAAATCCGCCTCTCAAAAAGGCGGAACTACGCGGAATACTCCGCATTTGGCTTGGCGCAGTGGGTGGGATTCGAACCCACGTCCCTCAAGGGGCATCATGATTTCGAGTCATGTCCGTTATGACCACTTCGATACCACTGCATATAAAGTCGTAAATCGACTTTAATATTATAACATAATAATCAAGATAAATCAAGTGCTAAAATAAAAAATAAAATTATAACTAAATACGGATAATGCTTACTGATGAAGAAACTGTTCCGCTTCCTTGATAAGCTTTATATCTACAAGGGCATCGATAAGAGTACCGTTTTCGGTGTATTCCTCGGTAAAAACTTTACCTTCAGCTCTTATTCTGCTGATGAGAGAGGACTTGTCATAGGGGATGAGAAGATTCATTCTTCTTGCTGTTTCCGGGAGATTTTTTATAATGCAGTCCATAAGTTTATTAAAACCGCTGTGATGTTTTGCGCTAATGATTACGTGGTTATCATCCTCGAAAACTGTATCAGTATCCGGAACAGCATCAGCTTTATTATAAACGATTATCTGCGGTATACCGTCACAACCGAGTTCAGAAAGAAGCTGTGAAGTAACTTCTGCATGCTGTTCTCTGTCAGGAGATGACAGATCCTGTATGTTAAGGATGAGGTCAGCGGAAGCGGCTTCTTCAAGAGTTGACTTGAAAGCTTCTACAAGGTGGTGGGGGAGTCTTCTTATCAGTCCGACCGTATCGATGAGCATTACGTTTCTGCCATCGGGTAATTCTATTGAACGTGAAGTAATATCAAGCGTAGCAAAGAGCATATTTTCGGCAATAACTCCTGCATCGGTCAAAGCGTTGAGCAGAGTGGATTTTCCAACGTTTGTATAGCCGACAATTGCAGCACAAAGAACACCGTCCTTTTTTCTTCTTGAACGGGAAAAAACACGGTGTTTTTTCATTTCTTCAAGTTCTGCTTCAAGGTAGGAAATACGTTTGCGGATATGGCGCTTATCTGTTTCGAGCTTTGTTTCTCCGGGACCTCGTGTACCTATACCGCCTCCGAGCCTTGACAGGGAAGCACCCATACCTGTAAGACGAGGCAGTCTGTACTTCTGTTGTGCGAGCTCGACCTGTATCTTACCTTCCTTTGTCTTGGCTCTCTGAGCGAATATATCGAGTATCAGTGTAGTTCTGTCTATTACGCGGATACCGAGGATGTTCTCGATATTACGGACCTGTACACCAGTAAGTTCGTGGTCGAAGATCACGAGATCTGCTTCGAGAGCATCAAGTTGTTCCTTCAGCTCTTCGAGTCTTCCGGAACCCATACATGTAGCAGGATCGTAGTTGGGACGCTTCTGGATTATAGTACCTACAACATCAGCATTTGCAGATGAAGCAAGTTCAGCAAGTTCATCCATAGAAGCTTCTGCATCAAATTCACCTGTATCTACACAGGCAAGAACAGCTTTTGCAGGAACGTCCTCTATTTTATTCTCGTACATCAGTTACCTCCTGTATCACTCGATAATTGTTTCATCGAGATATGGCTGATCGAATTTATTGTATTTGTAAACATCAGTATGTGTTTTTGTATTATCGAAAATATCGGGATAGACTTCTCTTTTTTCAAAAGCCTTCAGCTTTTTATCCTCCCATTTATAGAGAACAGTACGTTCGATATTTCCAACAGGATATGTAGCACTCAGGGTATTATCGGGATTGACTACCATAAATCTGCCAACTTCGTTAAGGGACTCAGACTCCTTGAATGTCTCTGATGAAGGATCAAAGGTATAATAATCTCCGAGATTATCGGGATGACCGTAATAGTACACGAATACATCGTAGTAGCCGTCAAGGTCGAAATCGCTGATAACAACGTCGTTTTCGGTAGGCGGATCCTCGGCAGGAAACTGAAGATCAATGGTTTTGACTACCTGTTCATCGAGGAGAAGCTCAAGCTCATTTCCTGTAAAAGCGTAGGAAAGTCTTTTGGGTGGTGGTGCAGTTGTAGTTTCGGTCAGAAGGGGAGTGATAGCATCAGGTGATGGTGTTGTGGAATTATAGACCTTGAAATTTCTTGCATCGACATGCTCTTCTGTATTTACGTTTTTTGATGAACAAGAACAAAGTAATACAGGGAGAAAAGACATAAGTATAGTATATTTTTTCATTCTTCGGAAGCTGCTCCTTCAGCGAGTCGTCTGATCTCATCGGGAGTAAATACGTAGTCTTTGCCGCAGAAATGGCATGACACAGTAGTGTCCTTATTCTCGGCAGCTATACTGTTTAGTTCGGTCTTTCCGATACTGATAAGTACTTTTTCTGTACGTGAACGGCTGCAGTCGCACTTATACGCAGGTCTTGCAGTGTCAAGCTCGTTAGGTGAAAGACCTTTAAGCAGCATATCAGCGATCTCCTCAGGAGTTACACCCTCATCGAGAAGTGCAGATACGGGACGCATATTCTGTACGTTCTGTTCAATCTGGTCAATGCATTTTTCATCGGCAAAAGGCAGAAGTTGTACAAGGAAACCGCCTGCTGATTTAACAGAAAGATCTGTATCGACCAGTACACCAAGAGCGCATACGGTAGGTATCTGCTCACTTGTTGCGTAGTAGCTTGCGATATCCTCGGCTATTTCACCTGATACAAGCGGTATAACACCTACATATGGTTCACGGAGTCCCATGTCCTTTACAACCGAGAGAGTACCGTCTCTTCCGACTGCGCCTGCAACATCAAGTTTACCCTTTGAGTTGAGCGGGATCTCCACTACAGGATTATTGACGCAGCTTTTAACGTTTCCGCGGCTGTCAGCAACAGCTACAAGCTGACCTGTAGGACCATCTGCATCTATACGAAGAGTAATGCTGTCCTCATCGCCTTTGAGCATATATCCCATAAGTGAAGCGGCGATTGAGAGTCTGCCGAGAGCAGCAGTAACAACAGCGGAAGTGCCGTGTATCTTTTCGATCTCCGAAACAATGTCCTTAGCATCGAGAACAGCTGCAAAAGCAGAACCGTCCTCTGAAATTGCTCTGTATAAATAACCCATAAATAACTCCTTAAACTTTTTTTCTGCTTCTTGCGGCGTAGACTATCCTCTGAGTATTATCAACGGGGGAGTCGAAGGAATCGTCGCCGAATTTTCCGATAATATCCATTCCAACTTCGTCGAGGATAGCTTCGATGTCCGCTTCACTGTATGCAGCTTCTGAGAAATCATCGGAGCTTCTCTCGTAAAGACCATTTTCAAGACGTTCAAAGAATTCAAGATGCATCTTTACTGAATCCGTTGAAGTATCAAGAGAGTTCTCCCAGACACAGTAAACGTTATCGGTCTCGTAAGTGAAGGTATTATTCGCAAGGACGCATCTGTGCTTGTAAACGGTATTGATGTCAAAAATGAAGAGTCCCTGCGGTTCGGCAAAAAGAGCGACCTTCTCAAAGACCTTTCTGACATCGTCAAGTGACTGAAGGTGATTGATGCTGTCAAGAGCGCAGACAGTAACATCTATAGTACCGAACATATCGATATTACGCATATCCTGGCAGAGGTACTGTATATTCAGACCGCTGTCAAATTTTTTCTCTATAGCGATACCAAGCATTTCATCCGAGTTATCGACACCGATAACGTCATAGCCGAGTCGCGCCATTTCCTCGGATATACTTCCCGTACCGCAGGCGAGATCCAGCAGTATCATTCCTTCTGTTGTCTTGTATCGGTTTATTATCTCGTTGAAATACAAGGCACGTTTTCTGTAGTCGATATTAGCAGTCAGTTCGTCGTAATATCTTGCAAAAGCGTTATAGCCCGACACCTGATCTCCTCCGATCTTTCCGTAAATCACAGGGCGGATCAGTATATCCGCCCTGAATCAAGATTATTCCTGTGTAGTGTTATCCTGCGGAGCATTTTCCTGTGGAGTGATGTCCTCGGCTCCGAGGTAAGAGTTATCCTCTCCGAGAAGGATGTGCTGCTTCATGTACAGTTTTTCTGCACCGTTTTCGATGGTATAGAAATCCTTGTATACCTGACCGTCAACGCCTGTATACTGTTTATCTCTTCCCTTAAGAACGAGAGAACCGCCTTCCCAGCTGTAGTATTTGTCCTCATACTCAACAGCATTAGTTTTATCGTGTACAGTGAGTACGCCGTCATTAGCGTTTGTCTGGACAAGATTGTTGAGGGCGTTCAGCTGATCCCACTCAACATAGGAATCTGTATTAGGATCATACCTGAAGTATTTTCCCGGAACATTAGATGTACCGATCTGAGTAGGTACGAAGACGTCCTTATTAAGGTCGAAATCAAAGTCTTCCTCGATTATATAAGTCTGAGGAGGCTGAGTTGTATTGAGAATAGCAGCAGTGTCAACGTTAAGGAGCTGTTTTTTCTCTCCGTTAACATAGAATGCAACACCGTCAGTGCCTACAACGAACTTGTCGGTTATAACTCTCTCTGTGGGAGCCTGAGTAGGTGCAGGAGTTGGCGGCTGTGTCGGAGCGGCAGTAGCAGGCTGTTTATTGGTTCCGCCCTGATTGGTGATTATGCGTCCGCCTGACGAAACGCTGCCGGTTTTTGTGTTGTTATTAGTTTTACCCTTTGCAGCAGCTGAGGTAAGTTTTGCAAGCTCCTCGGGACTGCGGGTTGTAAAGGAAGTCTTAGCCTTTGTTGTATTGGTTGACTTTTCTTTCTTGTCTTTATCTGCTGAAGTGGTACGTGCAGGATCCTCTGCTTCGTCGGTAGATGCTGATTCTGTAGTATCATTGATCACAGGAGCTTCGGATGAGTGGATATCTGGTTCAACACGTCCGCAGCCTGTAAGAAGACCAAGGCAAAGTAATGTTAAAGCAAATTTTTTCATATTGTCACCTCAAAATAAAGGGCGACCGCAGCCGCCCTGTTTTTATGGACAGACAGGCTTAGCTGTTAGCCTTATCCTTTCCTTTACAGCACTTTTTATACTTTTTACCGCTTCCGCATGGGCATGGATCGTTATCGCCGATTTTCTTTGAGCGAACAGGCTCATCGCTGAAACTGCCGTCACCTGCGCCTGCATTAGGAGCATCGGGTTTAGCGACCTGTTCTCTCTCGGGAGCTTCATTCTTCTGTAATCTGATAGTAAGGAGAGCACGCACAGTGTCTTCACGTATAGAGTCGACCATAGCATCGAACATCTCGAAACCTTCGTATCTGTACTCGATAACAGGGTTTCTCTGACCGTAGGAACGAAGACCGATACCCTTCTTGAGCTCTTCCATATCGTCGATATGAGCCATCCACTTTGTATCAACAGTTCTGAGGAGAACAACACGCTCGAGCTCACGGATGACATCACTGCCGTATTCTGCTTCCTTAGCCTGGTATATCTCGCCGCACTTTTCATTGAGGGCGTTCTTGATATCTTCTCTTGTAACGCTTGGAAGTTCATCGTCCTCAAATGAAAGATCATCAGGACCGATGAGCCAGCCGTTGAAGTATTCCTTAAGTCCAACGATATTCCAGTCGTCTCTGTTATCCTCGTCAACAAGGTAAGTATCGACTGTAGTGGAGATAAGGTCTTCCATCATCTTCAGGATGCTCTCGTGGAGGTCTTCTCCGTCGAGAACCTGTGAACGCTGCTTGTAGATTATCTCACGCTGAGTATTCATAACATCATCGTAGCTGAGGACGTTCTTTCTGATGCTGAAGTTACGTCCCTCGACCTTCTTCTGTGAAGACTCGATGATCTTTGTGAGGACCTTGCTTTCGATAGGCATACCTTCGTCAACGTTGAGAGTCTTCATCATTGACTCGAGACGGTCGCCTGCGAAGATACGCATAAGGTCATCTTCAACAGAGAGGAAGAAGCAGCTTTCACCCTCGTCGCCCTGACGTCCTGAACGTCCGCGGAGCTGATTGTCGATACGTCTTGATTCATGACGCTCTGTACCGAGGATATAAAGACCGCCTGCCTCACGGACCTGAACAGCCTTTTCCTTAACTTCTGCATTGAACTTATCATAAAGCTCTCTGTAGAGCTTTCTTGCATCAAGAACTTCCTGATTGTCTGTATCTGCATAACCGATAGCCTCAGAAATAATCTCTTCGGGGATCTCGCGCTTACGCATTTCAGCACGTGCGAGGAATTCAGCGTTACCGCCGAGCATGATATCGGTACCACGTCCTGCCATGTTTGTAGCGATAGTAACAGCACCGTATTTACCAGCCTGAGCAACGATCTCAGCTTCCTTAGCATGGTGCTTAGCGTTGAGGACTTCGTGCTTAATGCCCTTTCTCTTGAGCATAGCAGAAAGGAGCTCTGATTTTTCGATAGATACGGTACCAACGAGGATAGGCTGACCTTTCTCGTGGCATTCGATGATCTTGTCTATGATAGCTGAATACTTACCCTTTTCTGAGCTGTAAACCTGATCGTTGTGATCGATACGGATTACAGGCTTGTTGGTAGGTATAGCGATAACGTCGAGTTTGTAGATCTCCTTGAACTCGTCTTCCTCAGTCATAGCAGTACCAGTCATACCTGAGAGTTTATTGTAAAGACGGAAGAAGTTCTGGAAAGTAATAGTAGCAAGAGTCTTTGATTCGCTCTTGATCTTAACGCCTTCCTTAGCCTCGATAGCCTGATGCAGACCGTCATTGAAACGACGTCCCATCATCATACGTCCTGTGAACTCATCAACGATAACGATCTCGCCGTCCTTGACAACATAATCGATGTCTTTCTTCATGATACCGTTAGCCTTGATTGCCTGGTTGATATGGTGGAGAAGAGTCATGTTCTCGGGAGCCATAAGGTTATCTATCTGGAAAGCCTTTTCAGCCTTCTTAACACCGCGCTGAGTGATAGTAGCTGTCTTAGCCTTTTCATCGATGATATAGTCGGCAGTTTCGCTTATCTCATCCTGGTCAGCCTTATCGTCCATTTCAACTACAGTGATAGGAGTGAGCATCTTAGCAAATCTGTCAGCGATAGAATAAAGCTCAGTGGACTTGTCGCCTCTTCCTGAAATGATAAGAGGAGTACGAGCTTCATCGATAAGGATAGAGTCGACCTCATCGACGATAGCAAAGTTAGGTTCACGCTGAACTCGCTGCTCCTTATGAGTTACCATGTTATCACGGAGGTAATCGAATCCGAGCTCGTTGTTTGTACCGTAAGTTACATCACATGCATAAGCCTCACGTCTCTGATCGTTTGTGAGACCGTGTAGGATACATCCGACAGTAAGACCGAGGTATCTGAGAACCTTTCCCATTTCCTCAGCCTGAGTCTTAGCGAGGTAGTCGTTAACTGTAACAACGTGAACGCCCTTGCCTGAGAGTGCATTGAGGTATGAAGCAACACATGCAACGAGAGTTTTACCTTCACCGGTTCTCATCTCAGCGATACGTCCCTGATGAAGAACGATAGCACCGATGATCTGAACGGGGTAAGGCTTCTTTTCGAGTACACGCCAAGCAGCTTCTCTTACAGTAGCAAGAGCCTCGGGGAGTATATCATCGAGAGTTTCACCTGCTTCGAGTCTGTCCTTGAATTCCTGGGTTTTTGCCTTAAGATCGGCATCTGAGAGCTGCTGATACTCTTCATCGAGAGCAAGAACTTTATTTTTAATAGGTTCGATACGCTTCAGTTCCCTGTTGCTGTAGGCATTAGCGCCGAACACACTTTTGAATAATCCCATTTATTTACCGCCTTTACATTAAAATTGTTATGCTACAATAAAATTGGTATACATATAAATCTATTTTACATCAAATAGTACAATTTGTCAATAGCAAATAAAAAAATAAACGAAATAATAACTATAGACGATTCAGAAAGTCGAATTCAAAGCAGATAGGGCGCTGAAAAAACGGAGAACAACCGATTATTCAGAAATCGGAGCAAACAATATTTTGATATATCTTTCACAAAGATTGTGGTACTATTTTGAAATTTTATGTGAAAAGGACTTGAAAAAAAGTCGCAGATATTATATAATAAAAAAGTATGGGTTTATCATACAATTGAATCAAGACTCATAATTAGGAGGAAATAATGAAGAAACTAAACGGATTAAAGCTTAATCACCGTAAAAATACGGAAAACAGTGCGACCGTTGATCTTCCTGTTCCGAAGCATGTAAAGATCCCCATGTCGATGCATATGGGCGCACCGTGTCAGCCTCTTGTAAAGGTCGGAGATACGGTATGTGTTGGTCAGAAGATAGGCGAAGCGGAAGCTGCCTTCAGCGTGCCTGTACATTCAGGTGTATCCGGAAAAGTAACCGCTGTAACGGATTACCAGACAGCTGTAGGAAGTGTCTGTAAGGCAGTTGAGATAGATTGTGACGGAGAGCAGACTATATCCGACGAGGTAAAACCTCCCGTAATAACCGACAAGGAAAGCTTTCTTAAAGCTGTACGTGAAAGCGGTGCATGCGGACACGGCGGCGCAGGTTTTCCGACTTATATAAAACTGAATCCTAAAACACCTGTGGACACTATTATAATCAATGCGGCAGAGTGCGAACCGTATATAACAGCAGATTACCGTGAGATGATCGAATCTCCCGAGGACGTAATAAACGGTATAAAATACATAAAAGATATACTCGGTATAAAGAACGCTAAGCTTGCAATAGAGAACAATAAGCCTCTTGCGATAAAGAATTTCACGGAAATGGCTGCTAATGACGACACGATAGATATTGTAACGCTTCCTTCGTCTTACCCTCAGGGCGCTGAAAAGGTAATAATCTATAACTCCACAGGGAGGATAGTCAAGGAAGGTGAACTCCCATCAGATACGGGTGTAATTGTTATAAATGTGTCAACCCTTGCTTTTCTTTATAGATATGTAAAGACGGGTATGCCGCTTACCGAGAAACGTCTTACCGTTGACGGCAATGCAGTTGGAGAACCCAAGAACGTAAGAGCAATAATCGGTACGAGTTTCAGGGAGATACTTGAATTCTGCAAGACTGATATAGATGCTGTAAAGAAACTCATCGGCGGAGGTCCTATGATGGGTATGTCCATACCTGATTTAGATATGCCTGTAGTTAAAACGTCAAACGCAGTTCTTGCGATAAAGACCTATGATGAAAGAAAGACATCAAACTGCATAAGATGCGGAAGATGCGTGAACGTCTGTCCTCTGGGACTTATGCCTGCGGAAATAGACAGAGCATACAAGATAAAGGACATAGAATCATTAAAAGCTTTAAAAGTAATGTTGTGCATGAATTGCGGAAGCTGTACATATGTCTGTCCTGCGAACAGAAAGCTTGCAGAGACGAATCAGCTTGCCAAGGCACTTATCCCGAGAAAGTGAGGCAGCTGATATATGAACAGACTTATCGTTTCACCGTCACCTCATGACGAGAATTACACAAAAACTTCCACTATAATGCTGAATGTTATAATAGCGCTTTTACCTGCACTTGCAGCGGGATGCTATTATTTCGGACTTCGTGTACTGCTGGTTACAGCTGTATGTGTCATCAGCTGTGTTGTATTTGAGTTTCTTTGCCGCAAGATGATGAAGAGAGAAAACACTATCGGTGACCTCTCGGCTGTTGTAACAGGTGTCATATTAGCAATGAATCTTCCTGTAACACTTCCTTTGTGGATAGCAGTTATCGGTTCATTCGTAGCAATAGTCATTGTAAAGCAGTTATTCGGCGGTATAGGACAGAACTTCGCTAACCCTGCGATAACAGCACGTATAGTTCTTATGGTATCTTTCCCGTCAGCTATGACCAACTGGGTAGCTCCGTTCTGGTACAAAACTGCGGACGCTGTTTCATGTGCTACTCCGCTTGGGCTTTCGGGAACTACCAATGAATACCGTGTACTTGATCTTTTCCTCGGCAACTGCGGCGGATGTCTTGGCGAGACCTGCGCTCTTGCATTACTCATCGGCGGTCTTTACCTTGCCGCAAGAAAAATAATTTCACTTGCCGCTCCGCTTTCATTTATCGGTGTACTGTTCCTGCTTTCACTTTTCTATTACGATTCTTTTGACTATGCTCTTTACGAGATACTTGCAGGTGGTGTATTCCTCGGTGCTTTTTTCATGGCTACCGATTACGCGACTACTCCTATTTCACGCAAAGGCAAGATAGTTTTCGGTATCGGATGCGGTATAATCACTTTTGTAATAAGACAGTTCGGCTCATATCCTGAGGGCGTATCATTCTCTATACTTATTATGAATGTTCTTACGCCTTATATCGAACAGCTTACACGTACAAAGGTACTTGGTGCAAAGGAGGCGGAGAAGAATGAAGGATAATATCATCCCATCAATAGTTCTTACGCTCATTTGTATTATAGCGGCTGTACTGCTTACTTTTGCACATGAGCTTACAAAGACGAATATCGCCGAGCAGAAAGCACTGCGTTTCAACAGCAGTGTTGAGTCCCTTTTCGGTAAAACAGAAAGCCGTCTTATCGATGACAACTTCGGAAATGACAGCATAAAAGCCATTGCGGTTACTCCTGATGGAAAGACTGCTGTACAGGTCTGCACTGACGGCTACTCAAAAGAGGGCATTAATATCCTCGTAGGAATCGACGAGAATGGAGCGGTTTCAGGTATCGAATTCGTATCACTTGGTGAAACTCCCGGACTTGGCTCCAAAGTAAGAGATATCCCTGATTTCAGGGAGCAGTTCTACGGCGAGTCTGCTTATCCCGTCGAAGTGGATGCGATCAGCGGCGCTACTTTCTCATCAAAGGGTATGCAGACTGCTGTAAGTACTGCACTTGAAGTGTACAATAACAATAAGGAGGCGATCATAAATGGCGGAAAATAAAAAGACTCCAATTCAGGAGATAACCAAAGGCATAATCAAAGAGAATCCGACATTGGTGATGCTTCTTGGAATGTGTCCCACACTTGCTGTCACAACTCAGGCAGCAAACGGTATAGGCATGGGACTTGCAACAACTTTCGTGCTTCTCGGTTCAAACATAGTAATATCTGCGCTGAGAAACGTGATACCTGATAAGGTCAGGATACCTTCCTTCATCGTAATTATCGCAAGCTTCGTAACACTTATCGGATTCCTTCTTGAAGGCTTCGTACCGAGCTTGTATGAAAGTCTCGGAATATATCTCACACTCATTACCGTTAACTGTATAATCTTCGGACGTGCGGAAATGTTCGCAAGCAAGAACGGGATATTCGCTTCAGCCTGTGATGCTATAGGTATGGGCATAGGTTTCACACTTGCGCTGTTTATTATGGGTTCTGTACGAGAGATAATCGGTTCGGGACAGTGGCTGGGAATGGATATACCTGTTATACACAGCAATCCGATGCTGATATTCATTATGCCTGCGGGAGGATTCTTTACCCTTGGCATGATAATAGCCGCAGTCAATAAACTGACCAATAAAAAGCCGCCTGCAGAGATAAGCTGCGGAGGCTGTGAATCCTGTCCAATGGCAGAAAACTGCAGCGGAAAGGGGAGTGCTGAAAAATGAGATCACTTCTTATAATACTTCTTTCAGCAATGCTGACCGATAACTTTGTACTTGCGAAATTCATGGGTATATGTCCATTTCTTGGAGTATCGAAAAAACTGGACAGCGCTTCGGGAATGGGAATTGCTGTAACATTCGTAATGATATGCGCCACAATGGTAACTTATCCCATACATCACGGTATACTCGTACCAAACGGACTTGAGTACTTCGATACAGTTGTATTCATCCTTGTTATAGCTCTTTTCGTTCAGCTGGTAGAGACAATGCTGAAAAAATGCATTCCTTCACTCTACAGTTCACTTGGCGTTTACCTTCCGCTTATTACTACAAACTGTGCAGTACTTGGTGTTACTGTCCTCAACATAGACAATAACTATAGTTTTATCCAGTCAATAATTAATGCACTGGGAGCAGGTCTCGGATTCATGCTTGCACTGGTTATATTCTCAGGTGTAAGAAAGAAAATGGAGTATGCAGATATTCCCGAGACTTTCAAAGGCGTTCCTGCAACTCTCATAGCAGCATCGATAGTTTCAGTAAGCTTCATGGGCTTCTCTGGACTTTTCAGCTAAGGAGGTGCATCTATGACTTATCTGATACCAATAATCATTCTTGCAGGCTGCGGACTGCTGGCAGGTGTGCTTCTGACTATTGCAGCAAAGGTGTTTTACGTAAAGACCGATGAGAGAGTTGCAAGAATTAGTGATGCTCTTCCACAGGCTAACTGCGGCGCATGCGGATATGCAGGATGTTCGGATTACGCAAACGCTGTAGTAAACAGTGGCGCAGCAACTAATCTGTGCAGACCGGGAGGTGCTGATGCAGCAGGAAAGATAGCTGAGATACTTGGTGTAGCTGCGGCTGACGTAGTTCCAATGACCGCAGTAGTTCACTGCAACGGTAACTGCGATGCGACATCTCCGCAGTTTGACTTTGATGGAGTACAGTCCTGTAAGGCTGTAAAGCGTTTCTATAACGGCAGCGGTACATGTAAATATGGCTGTATAGGACTCGGTGACTGTATGGACATATGCGAGCAAGACGCAATATCAATTGTTAACGGCGTAGCAAAAGTTACACCTTCATTATGCGGTGCATGCGGACAGTGTGCAGAAGTCTGTCCAAATAAGCTTATATCTATAAAGCCTCTTTCAGGACATGTTGACGTTCTCTGCAGCTCGAAGGATAACGGCAAGGTAACAAAGCAGTCCTGCAGCAACGGATGCATAGGATGTAAGATGTGCGAGAAAAAATGTGCGTCGGAAGCAATAAAAGTTATTGATTTTCATGCCGTAATTGATTATAATAAATGTATAAGCTGCGGCGAGTGCGTAAAGGTCTGTCCTGTAAAGGCGATTCACAGCTGTATGGTCGCAGCCGAACAAAAAGACTGATAAAAAGGAGGATAAATAAATGAGTTTAATGGAAGAAAACATGAAAGTCCCGCTTAATATCGAAGACATGTGCAATGAAGCAATAGATCTTGCAGCAAAGATGAATGTAAAGCTCGGATATGAACCCGAGGATGTCATCGTTATCGAAAAGATACTTAACGAGTGCCATGAAAAATATGCGCAGAACAAAATGGAACAGAAAGTTGCATGGAATCTTGCGTGTTTGTATGGAGTAATGGTAGGCGAGATAATGCTGAGAAACGGTCTTGCTGAAAAAGGTTTTCACTGGACTCCCGACAGAAATGCATTTATTCAGGATGACAAGGATATGTCACTTGCACCTGTACGCAAAGCCTATAAGCGCATAATAAACGGAGTTGAAGACAATATCCTCATGTTCTATAATTTCACGATGCAGGCGGTTTTCGGTGATATCGACCTTAACGATTATGTTACCCGCGAATAAAAAAATCTCCCCGATAAGGGGAGATTTTTCTGTTATCTGCATCCGCCGCAGCAGTTTCCGAAGAAGCAGCTGAAGAGCTTTAACAAATTATTGAAGCACATATTCTTTACCTCCTGATAAGTATTGTCCTTTCGGGGACAATTACATTATACCAGAGTATCTGAGTTAAATCAATGAATAAATGCTGGGAAAATAATTTCCTTTTATTTCTGCGTATTGAGGATAAAATTTGCGATCGCAAGATACGATGCAAACAGACTCCACAACAGATAGGGAATGTTCAGAAGTGCAGCTTTACGGTTGACCTTCCTGAATACGATCACCATAAGCGCTACGAGAATACTCAGCAGAACTGCTGTGAATGCTGCTGCGCCAAGATTCTGAAACCTGAAAAATATGATGCTCCAGGAAAAATTTACCGCAAGCTGTACTGCATAGACTATCAGAGCTTTTGAACGATTTGGATCGTGTTCGTTACTGTATATAAGATAAGCCGACCAACCCATAAGCGCGTACAGCACCGCCCATACTATCGGGAACAGTGCAGCAGGAGGGGAAAGGGGCGGCTTTGTAAGACTGTCGAAAAAATCGGAGTATCCTCTTGACAGAAGTGCGGATACAACTCCCACCAGTTCGGCAGAAACGATAAAAATTATCAGGTCGCTCCACTTTACTTTTTTCATTATCTCACCTCATTTCCTGATATAGAATATGCAGGAAAAGGATGAAATATACTTGTATATTATTTGAGCGGAGTTACATTATTGAAGAGCGCATAAAACTTGATAGGTATATGTTTATCGATGTGGCATTTGCCGAAAAACCATTTTTCGTACTTGCAGGTCTTGATAATATCCTCGAAGAAAGCGTGTACTTCCAGTCGCTGAAAAACATCAACTCCGAGACAGTCCTTAAGTGATGCAGGCGGCTCATGGGTGATGATGTAGTCAACAGTGTTGTTGTGCTTTTCGAGATTGAGCATTGCTTCCTTTATCTCTTCATGGGTAGGCTGTTCACGTTCCCACCAGTCCTGATTACGGCGGAAATCAATATCCTGACTGTGTCCGCCGCCGAAAGTAAATATCTTCTTGTTTTCGATAGTGTATATCTGTCCTCGCATAAGGTGGACTATATTCGGAGCGATAACTCTTGCCATTCCGCCGTTCCATGTGGACTCGGGGAATTTTTCAAGTATATCAAAGTTTTCATGGCATCCGTCAACGAAAGCTATGGTAAAATCCTTGCTGCGCAGTTTTTTCAGTACCTGTTCTTCTTTTTTTGAACCATCCCAGAAGAAACCGAAATCACCGCATACTATCAGTGTGTCGCCTCGTCCGAGTTTTTTTATCTGAGGATCTTTGAATCGGCTGTAGTCGCCGTGTGTATCACCGGTTGCATAGATCATGTTTTGTTACCTCCGTTTTCTTTCTGTATAATATTGTACCATATTTTTTCTAAAAGGTAAAGGGGGAGAGCGGCAAAATATAAAATAAATATATTGACATTGTACACTTATTTTTAGATTATGGACGATTATGACTTGAAATACTCTGCGGTTTGTGATATAATCTAAGTTGTACCAAAACACATTATGAAAGGATGCTAACATGTCAAATACAATAAAAACACGTTTTGCCCCCTCACCGACAGGCTATATGCACATCGGAAATCTGAGGACTGCACTTTATTCTTACCTTCTTTCCAAGTCTCAGGGAGGAAAATTCATCCTGAGAATAGAGGACACCGATCAGGAACGCCTTGTTGAAGGAGCTACAGATGTTATAATCAAGACACTTGAAATGACAGGTATCGATTACGATGAAGGTCCCGGAGTAGGCGGGGAAAATGGTCCTTATATACAGAGCGAGAGACTTCCTATTTACAAGGAATACGCTGAGCAGCTTGTAAAGAGCGGTCACGCTTATTACTGCTTCTGTACTCCGGAAAGGCTTGAATCCCTTAAGGATGACAAGGGAATAGGCGGATACGACGGACACTGCCGTGATCTTTCCGCAGAGGAGATAGAGAAGAATCTTTCTGAGGGAAAGCCTTATGTTATCCGTCAGAGGATGCCTGATGAGGGAACAACTTCATATGTAGACCTTGTATATGGTGAAGTAGTTATGGATAACTCTGAGCTTAGAGATCAGATCATGATTAAGGCTGACGGATATCCGACATACAATTTCTGTCATGTTGTGGACGATCATCTTATGGGCGTAACTCATGTAGTACGCGGAAATGAGTATCTTACATCCACACCGAAATACTGTCTTCTTTATGATGCGTTCGGCTGGGAACGTCCGAATTATGTACATCTACCGCTTCTCATGGGTAAGGATGAGGACGGAAATGTTTCCAAGCTTTCAAAGCGCCACGGCGCAGTTAGCTTCCAGGATCTTGTAAATGACGGTTATCTTCCCGAAGCTATCGTGAACTACATTGCACTTCTCGGCTGGTGCCCAAAGGATACAAATCAGGAGTTCTTCACAATGGATGAATTAAAAGCAAACTTCTCTATAGAAGGACTTAGCAAATCTCCTGCTGTTTTTGATTACGAGAAGCTGAAGTGGTTCAATTCCGAGTACATAAAGAAGCTTCCTGATGACGAGTATAACGAGAAGGCGCTTCCTATCCTTAACGAGTTATGCGAAGACTACATCAATACAAGGAAGCTTGGTGAGCTCCTCCATACACGTATTTCATCATTCAGTGAGATAAAGGATCAGGTAAGGTTTGTTACATCACGCCTTGAAATGACTGATGATCTATATACAAACAAGAAGAACAAGACCACTCCCGAACTTTGCAAGGGTATACTTGAAGATTGTCTGCCTAAGCTCAGGGAAGTGTCAGACTGGAACAACGATACGTTATTTGCACTTCTTAAGGATTATTCAGCTGAAAAGGAACTTAAGGCAGGCGCAGTAATGTGGGCTGTACGAGTTGCTATCGCGCGTCAGGGAATAACTCCTGGCGGTGCTACAGAGCTTATGGAAGTATTCGGCAAGGACGAAACAGTTTCCAGAATAGAGCAAGCTATAAATGAACTTCAGTAAAAAATGCATAAAAAAGAGCCTCTTTTAAAGAGGCTCTTTCGCTTTATATCAGATATCTGTAACGAATGGCGTGAGCAGTATGATTATCATACATATCGGACAGAATACTTTTATCATTATGCGGTAGAGGTGAACCGAACGGAACTTGTCACCATTAACTTTTACTTCGTCCTCAACGTATTTTGTCTTTATAACATAGCCGAAGAGAATACAAGTAAAGAAGGCGAGTATCGGCATGAAGATGTTATTGGAGATAAAGTCGAAGAAATCAAGTATCTGCATACCCATGAGTTCAAAATCTGACCATACGCTGTAGCCCATTACAGAAAGCATTCCAACGATAATCGTGAAAGCGATAACAGCAAAGCAGCTTACCGAACGACTCATCTTTGTTTTTTCCATAACTGCTGCAACAACTGTTTCCATAAGTGAAATGGATGAAGTAAGAGCAGCAAGTGAAACAAGAAGGAAAAATGCAGCACCTATGATCTGACCACCGGGCATACTGTCAAATACCTTAGGAAGAGTTATAAACATGAGTCCGGGACCGGCATTAAGTGCAGCAGGATCTCCTTTTGAGAAAACGAACACAGAAGGAACAATGACCATTCCTGCAAGGAAGGCAACAGCTGTATCGAATACTTCTATCTGTCTTACAGAACCTTCAAGTGAATCTGATTTACGCATATAAGAACCGTAAGTTACCATGATTCCCATAGCAAGTGACATTGAGTAGAATAGTTGTCCGACTGCGGCAGCGATCGTTTTAAGGAGTTTAGTAACAGTAAAATCAGTGAAATCAGGAAGAACATAGTATTTAAGACCGTCCATAGCACCGTCCATAGTGAGTGTATAACCTGCTATGATGATGATAAGTACCAGAAGTACAGGCATAAGGATCTTGCTGACTTTTTCTATTCCCTTTTCAACACCGAGAAGAACAGCAACAGAACCTATAAGGACATACAGTACAAAGAAAAGCGTAGGTTGTCCCAGTAGGCTTATGTAATGCTCAAAAAATGTGAGAGATGATCCTGAACCAGCAGCAAACTGCGAATTTGCTGCATCTCCGCCGTTACCTGTAATGAACATGCACATGTATTTAAGCACCCATCCGCCTATAACGCAGTAGTATGGAAGGATTATCGCAGGAACTGCGGCAGCAAGCCAGCCAAGCGGAGCAAAACGCTTGTCCGCTTCCTTGTATGCGCCAAGAACACTTTTACCTGTTTTACGTCCGAGGGCTATCTCAGTAAGCATCATTGTAAAACCAAATGTAATGGCAAGTATAAGGTAGATAAGGAGGAAGATACCTCCGCCGTATCTGGCAGCAAGATAGGGGAATCGCCATATATTTCCGAGTCCGACAGCAGATCCTGCGGCTGCAAGTATGAAACCGATCTTTGAACCGAATCCTCCTCTGCTGTTTTCTGTTTTAGTGTCACTACTCATATCAAATCTTCCTTTCGTCAGTTATGAATGTCTTCAGTCGAACAGAGGAGTCGAGAAATATCTCTCAGCTGTATCCGGGAGAATTGTTACAACTGTTTTGCCTTCGCCGAGCTTTTCTGCCATTTTAAGAGCAGCCGCAACATTTGTACCGCTTGATATTCCGCACATTATACCTTCAAGCTCTGCAAGTTCTTTGGCTGTTCTGATTGCATCTTCATCAGTAACAATGTGGATATGATTGTATATTTCGCGGTTGAGAATAGAAGGGATGATTCCGTCACCAATACCCATCTGAAGGTGAGTACCTATAGTACCGCCTGCGAGTATCGCAGCGTGTTCAGGTTCAACAGCCCATATTTCCATTTCGGGGTTCTGTGACCTGAGAGTTTCACCAATACCTGTAATAGTTCCGCCTGTACCGATACCTGAGCAGAAACCGTCTATTTTGCAGGCAGTCTGTTCAAGGATCTCGAGTGCAGTATAGTATTTATGTGCACGGGTGTTGTTTACGTTCTCGAACTGCTGAGGAACGAACACTCTTTCATCGTTTGCGGCCATTTCAAGGGCAGTATCAAGGCATTTCTGGATGCATTCTCCGATATCGCCGTCATCATGGATGAGAATGACTTCTGCACCGTAATGCTGTACGAGCTTTCTTCTTTCCTCACTCACCGAGTCAGGCATAATGATTATTGTCTTATAACCTCTAACTGCACCTACAAGTGCAAGACCGATACCCTGATTTCCGCTTGTAGGCTCTACGATTATGGTATCATCTTTGATTTTGCCTTCTTTTTCAGCATGCTTTATCATATTGTAAGCAGTTCTTGTTTTGATCGAGCCGCCTACATTAAGTCCCTCGAATTTAACAAGAATATCCGCATTACCGGGCTTATTCATTCGATTGAGTTTTATGATAGGGGTATGTCCCATAGCTTCGAGAATGTTATTATAGATCATTACATACGTCTCCGTTTCATTTTATTTCGTTTAAGACCAACATTTTTATTATAACATGAATTTATATCAAAATCAATACTATTCCCTACAAAACACAGGGTTTTGAGGAAAAAAGTGGTCACAGTCAGATTTACAGACAGTGTCAACCTATGACTCCTTGGATGCCCTCCTCCTTGAAACGTTCTCTGTAGTAGACGAGTTCATCCTGTATAAGGTCATCTATAACGCTCATGCCAAGAAGTTCAACAGGAGCTTTGTCGTCTGTAAGGATGAGATCACCGCCTTTATACGGCACGAGTGAGTCGTTCACTTTGCTCATAAGCTCATAGAGTTCGGAGTTCTCCGTTTCAGCAGCTCCCTGTGTGAAATTGGAGATCATGTCATCTGAACAGGATGCAAAAAGCTCTCTGTTAGTTGAATTCGGAACATCTACGGTGTACACGTTGTCAAAGCAGGAAGCTATAGTGTCAGAGAGATAGGAATTGATTCCGTCGGACTTCTTTGAACGCATATTCATATTTACGACCATAACTCCATTGGGTTTTAGATGAGCCTTTACAAGTTCAAAGAATTCCTTAGAGGACATCTGAAAAGGGATAGTTATATCCTGATAAGCGTCTACCATAATAACATCATACTGCTTTGATGATACATTAAGGAAAGCTCGTCCGTCATAGGTTGTAACTTTAACACTTTCGGGAAGAGCAAAATACTCTCTTGCAAGATCGGTAATCCTGTCGTCAATTTCCACGCCCTCAGCTTTTACATTATCAAAATATCTCATGCACTGAGTAGCATACGTGCCTGTACCCATACCAAGGATAAGCATATCGCAGTTTTCGGCTCCTGACATAAGAGGTGCAGCCATTGCATAGTCGTAGTACATACCGGTCAGTTCGCCTGATTTCATATACACAGACTGTACTCCGAAGAGCACATTTGTAGAGAGCGCTGTCCGATAATCATCATCCTTTACTTGAAGATAGTTGTAAACCGATTCACCTTCATAGGCCAGATCTTTTTCCCAGAAAGCAAAATTCAGCTTGTTGCCGACAAGACAGCATACAAGGAAAAGTGCAGCTGCCGAACTTGTTTTAACAGCACCTCTGTGTGCGGAAATGAAATAAATAACAGCAAGTGCAAGCAGAATCCCTGCGAATATCAGAAAAGTTACAGAAGTTCCGACTGTGGGTATAGAAACAAAAGTTGGGATGAATGTTCCGATGATGCTGCCTATAGTGTTAAAAGCACCGAGAGTTCCAACTGTTTTTCCGCTTTCGTCGAGACTATCAACGGTGTATTTTACAAGTGAAGGTGTAACAGTACCAAGAAGGAATAGGGGATAGACAAATACTACCATACAGGTTATAAAAGCAGCCCAGATAAGGAAGTTAGTATTTACGGTTACAACAAGCAGTGCAGATACTCCGATAACGGCGAATTTTCCGAGGAAAGGGATAGCAGCTATCCAGATTGCTGCAACGAGAATACGCTTATAAAGGTTATCGGGATCAGGGTTCTTGTCTGCACTCTTACCGCCGTAGATATTACCAAGAGCCATAGCTATCATGATAGTACCTATTATGATCGTCCAGACTATCTGCGACGAACTGAAATACGGTGCAAGAAGGCGGCTCGCACCGAGTTCCACTGCCATTACGGACATGCCTGCGAAAAATTCAGTCAGATAAAGATACCATTTATTCTGAAGTATTGCTGCTCTTTTTTTGGTTGGCGGATTTGATTTATTATTTTTACTCATAAAGCACCTCTGAATGTTTTTTACTTATTTTTCTCATTAATTATATCATCAAGTATAAAAAAAGTAAAGTTTTTTCCTGTTTTTATCACTAAAGTTAGTGTTTGTTCTTTGTTTATTCATACAAAATTGAACAATTTTTCTTTTACATTATCGCAATATATGATATAATATTAGTTAAGAGCAATTTATGTAATCTCTTACCGTTACTAATTGTGAGAGGGGTAATCTTGACATGAATGAAAATGATATTCTCAGTGCTTTTGAGGATTTCCTTATAAACATGAGCAAACTTTCCGAAAGTCGTGAACCAAGAACAGATGAAGCGTGTAAAAAAATATGCGAAAGTCTTCGTGTTGGTAAAGCGGATGTTCTTTTTTATGATTCACCCGAAAAGGAAGGCACAGAGGACTATGCTGTTTTTGAAGTTTATGACAGCCACGTATCTGTAGATGAACCTTCTGTAGTTGTGCGTAAGAAGACACCGATAGGGAACATTGTATTTTATCGTTTTTTCAGGTCCGATGAAAGCTATAAGTGGTCCAATGATGAGGAAAAGACGATTAATCTTCTCGCATCGATGCTGTTTGTTTTCCACGGAAGACTTCGGCTTATCGAGATGAATCATGCTATGACATTTTTCGATGCGGATATGAATATCTATAATCTGAAGTATTTCCTTCGTCATCTGGGCGAAATGATAGACAGGAAAATAATTCTCGGTTATGCTGCGATATACTTCAATCTCAGGCGGTTTTCCGTAGTTAACATGCAGATAGGCAGAGTAAATGGTACAGAGTCCATGAAAAAGTATATTGATTTGATAACATCCAAAATATCAGGGGACGAGCTTATATGCAGGATCGGCGGTGACAACTTCGCTCTGATAATTAAAGAGGAAAAGCTTGACGAGATAATTGATATTTTCAATGGTACATCCATAGTCTACGGAAAAGAACCTTGGGAATACATAAATATCTCTGCATCAGCGGGTATTTACAAATTAAACGGAGATGTTTCTGCAGATTCTCCTACAGAGATCATGGACAGAATCAGCGTTGCCCTTGTTCAGGCAAAGGCAATGAAGAGCAAACATATTGCGTTTTTTGACAGGAAAATGCTTGAAAATAATGAAAAGTCTCTTAAGATAACAGCTGATTTCCAGAACGGTCTCGAAAACAACGAGTTCCTTGTATACTATCAGCCTAAGATCTCGACATCTACACTTGAAATAGTCGGAGCTGAGGCGCTTTCGCGCTGGAAACGCGGTGATAAGATTGTCTATCCTGGAGATTTCATCGAAACTCTTGAAAGAGATATGAATATATGCAGACTTGATTTCTATGTTCTTGAAAAAGTCTGCAAGGATATCAGAAGATGGCTTGATCAAAGAAGAAAGGCTGTCAAGATATCAGTGAACCTTTCACGAAGGCATCTTGCCGATCCTGAACTTCTTAAGCATGTTATCGAAATTATCGAAAGAAATAACATACCGCACGAGTACATAGAGATAGAACTTACTGAAACCACTTCGGATCTTGAATTCCAGGATCTTAAGACATTTATAAAAGGACTTCAATCACAAGGTATTTCCACTTCAGTTGACGATTTCGGAGTTGGCTATTCGTCTCTTACACTGATAAAAGATATCCCATGGAATGTGATGAAAATAGATAAAAGTTTCCTTTCCGATTCTAATGAGCCTTATGATCCCAAGAAAATGATAATGCTCAAGCACGTTGTTGCGATGGCAAGAGACATGGGACTCGAGTGTGTTGCGGAGGGAGTAGAGACACGTCAGCAGCTTGAATTGCTGAGATCACATTGCTGTGATACGATACAGGGTTACTATTTTGATAAGCCTCTCCCTGTTGATGAGTTTGAAAAGCGGCTTGATAATGCTGCTTACTATATAGACTGATCATAAACCAGGAGGAATGAGAACATGAAAAAAACAATCATACGTTTTACCGCTTCTCTTACAGCCTTATCTGCCCTCACAGGTATGACTGCATTTGCAGCAGGTAAGTACTCTGCCACCGACCTGAGATCACTTAATGATCTTCTCCTTGGCAAGACGACTACAGCGGAATACAACGATGTCAACTCTGACGGTGTTCTGAACGTATTCGATCTTGTTGCAATGAGACAGGCGATGCTGTCAACAGGCGAATTCACAGAATCAACTGTTGCACCTTCCGAAGACAATGTGAAATTCATAGGAAGGAATATCTTCAAGGATGGTAAAACCGCTCTTATCCAGAGTGGTGCAGCAGTAGAATTTACTGTAACTGGAAAATCTGCGGAGATACAGATACTTGGTGACGGTTCTGAAAAGAATGGAGAGACCTCACGTCCCAGGTATGCGGTTATAGTTGACGGAGAGATCGTTCTCGATGAACTTCTTAGTGTATCCGAAAAGAGTGTAGAGCTTTTCAAAGGTACAGAGAACAGAACGGCAACTGTTAAAGTTATCCACCTTTCCGAAGCGAACAACGGTGCAGTATGTGTTGGCGGCATAACTGTGGATTCTGATTCACCTTCACCTGTTGTTCCGACGCCTGAAAAAGACATGCTTATTGAGTTTATAGGCGACTCGATAACTTGTGCTTACGGCGTAGAAGGCAAGGATCAGTACGAGAATTTCAAAACTTCCACCGAAAACTTTATGAAGTCATATGCGTACCTGACAGCTGAAAAGCTCGGTGCTGACTACAGTGCTGTTTGCTACAGCGGATACGGCATTATTTCAGGATACACTTCTTCAGGTGACAAGAACACCGATTCACTTGTTCCGCCACTTTATGACTATTGTGGTCCGAATAAGTATAAGGAAGCGTGGGATTCTTCACAAAGACCTGCCGATGTTGTTGTTATCAATCTTGGTACCAACGATTCGGGATATATCGATAAAGACTTTGAAAAACGTTCGCCTGAGTATGTTGAGGGTTATGAAGACTTCCTCGGTGCTATAAGAAAGAAGAATCCTGATGCACAGATCATATGTACCCTTGGTACAATGGGCTGTACTGATGAATATCCGCTTATCGAAAAGGCCGTTGCGAACTTCAAAAAGGCAACAGGTGATACTAAGGTAATGGCATATCAGTCTGCAACGCAGAATACCGCCGATGGTCTCGGTTCGGACTGGCATCCATCAGCTGTAACTCATCAGAACAGCGCTTACGTACTTGCTGACAAGATATGTCAGGCACTCGGAATAGAGTCCGATCAGTACGGTATAGATGTTGCTGCCGATGCAAAGTACAGCGTTACCACTGACAGCACTGCCAATATGTCGGATTACTTCTCAGACTGGGACAGATCGTATCACATCACAACTGTAAAGGGCGGAGATTCAGCAGATTCGATCACTGCTCATGTTTCTGGTATAGGACTTAAGAAGGACGGAAAATATCGTTTACAGTTCCAGTTTGAAGCTCCGGAAGGTGTAACTGTTCCTCTTAAGGTACAAACGGCTGAAGGAAAAACTCTTATTTTTGATGATGAAATAAAGGGAAAAGGAACTAAATCGGCTTATTCAGCTGAATTTACAGCTTCCGCTGCAGGAGACTCCGAGATAGTACTTACCATGGGCGGTATTGATAACTTAAGACTTAGTATCTATGAACTTAAAATGGTGCGTATAGGTTAATGCTTGACATTTCATGTTAAAACATGTATAATTAATATATTGATGTTTAGTATAAACTTTATTAAATCATTTTTTGATTGGAGGAGATCAATTGGATAACAGAAGAAGTGTTGCTTTAGTCATGGCAGCAGTTGCAGCCATTCTTGTTATGCTTGCAGGAAAGGCTTGCACTTCGGATACCTCAAATAATTCAAGAAAGCGGCGTTCTTCGGCTTCAAATTCCGCATTAGCTACTCTTGAAAACTACGGATATAACAATCAGAAGCCTGAATCTCCTCCGGACGGTTATATTGACGCTGAGGAAGAACAAACACAAGGCGATCAGGAAGTCCCTGATGAAAATGTCAAGATAGAGCAAGTTACCAATTTGTTCGGTAATGTTGTGTCGACTGAGATAGTTACTCTTGAACCAAAAGAGGAAAAGGAGAGTGAAGCTCCTGTGCAGCCTCAGCCTACGACTAAGGGTTCATTGTTCGACGATTATAACAGTGAGGATGATGAAAATAGTCTGATGAGCGGATATAAGCACAAGAAAAAGAAAAAAACATCTTCTGATGAACAGGCAACGGTCCCTGTGGGAACTGTAGATCCTAATGCTACTCTTCCTGCCGACTGGGTGATAGAAGTTCGCTGAATCAAAGCGGTTGTACACTGCTTTCAGAATATATGGAGGTATTAAATTATGATAACTATCGAAATGGAAAACGGAAAGAAGATAAAGATAGAGCTTTATCCTGATATTGCTCCTATCTCATGTGAGAACTTCGAGAAGCTTGTAAAAAGCGGTTTCTATGACGGCCTTACATTCCACAGAGTTATCCCGGGATTTATGATACAGGGCGGCTGTCCAAACGGTACAGGCACAGGCGGTCCGGGTTGGACTATTAAGGGAGAGTTCGCTTCAAATGGTGTAAAGAATGATCTCAAGCACACAAGAGGTGTTCTTTCAATGGCACGTTCAATGATGCCTGATTCAGCGGGCTCACAGTTCTTTATCATGCATGATGATGCACCTCATCTTGACGGACAGTATGCTGCTTTCGGAAAGGTTATTGAGGGCATGGAGGTCGTTGATGAGATAGCTGAAACAGCTACAGATTACAACGATAAGCCATTAAAGGCACAGGTTATGAAAAAAGTAACTATCGACTGATTTATCTGCATAAGAAGGGGAGGGATACTGATGTATTCCTCCCTGTTTTATTTATATAAAATAAAACTGATTCCGAAGAACGGAATCAGAAAAATTCAAATTAGCCTTATTTTGCGCCTTTTCTCTGAATAACGGCACTTACTGTTTTGAACATAAGCTTTAAATCAAGAGCAGCACTTCTGTTTTTGATATACTTTATATCACTTTCTACCCATTTGTCGAACTCCATATCGCTTCTGCCCTCAGTCTGGCAAATACATGACAGACCGCCTTTAACGAGGAGACGCTCCATTTGTTCCGGAGTATAAAGCACAACCTCACGGGGGAGAGGGGGACGTGGTCCGATAATGGACATATCGCCCTTTATAACATTCCAAAGCTGCGGAAGTTCGTCGATAGAAGTTTTACGGATAAATTTACCGATTTTTGTGATTCGCGGATCGTCGTCGCTTTTGAAAGCGAGTCCATCTGACTTATTTTCTTTCTGTACTTCTGCGAACTTTGCTTCAGCATCAACACACATTGAGCGAAGCTTATACATTCTGAAAGGCTTACCTTGTTTTGTAAGTCGAACCTGAGAAAAGAACGGGTTTCCCTTATCATCTATGTATATAATAGCAGCGATCACGGCAAGCGGTATAAGCAGGATGAGAAGAGCAAAACTTGCAGCACACAGGTCGAAAGCTCTCTTTAAAAATTCGTATAATTTACTGCCGTTAACCTTAACTTTAGTATGTTTTAAAGTTTCTCTAACTCCTGTATACAGGAGATTTAATGAACGGATATCAAAATCAAGGATAGGGTATTCTGTAACACCTACCTGTTTAATATTCTTATTTTCTGAAGCTTCAAGGGTTTTCAGCGTTTCCTGAGTAACCTGTTCTTCAGTAAGAGCGTTAGGCTTGATTTTGAGATTAACAGTCTGCATTGTTGACCTCCTCTTTTTGTTTGAAAGATGAATACTCCCACAGGAGACACATGTCGGATAGCTATGGGATTATTTTTCTAATCCTCAAAGAAGAATCAAAGCTGGATCAGCTTAATTATTATTGTATAAACACGATGTAAACATACATCAAATAGAATTATATCATACTCTGATATTTACTGTCAATCACTTTATTGCTATTTTTTTCATCCAAATTATTCATTTTTCAAATAAAACAGCATGCGTGATCACGATATTAATAATTATAGCATACTTTCGCGAAAAAATCAATAGCTATATCAATTTTTGATATATTTACCATTAGATTTTTCTAAGTACAGCTGAAAATAATTCGTCTGAAATGTCGTCAATTGACCTCATAGCATTATTTTCAACGCAATTTATGGTCAGCCAGTTCAGTCTGTCTGCACAGTATGCAGCAGCTGCTTCTGATCTTTTCAGATAGTCGGCAGATTTTTCGTGTATGTCCATTTTTTTCTTGTCGTTTCCATACCTCTTCATCATGAGCTCTTGACTTATTGATGTTTCGACATATAGATAGATAACTTCATCGGGAGTCGGTAATCCAATCTTGCTGTATTCAAACTCGAACAGCCATTCAAGGTACTCGTCCCACATTTCCTTCGGGAGTTTTGAGCACTGGTGTATTGCATTGGAAGTTGTGTATCTGTCGGCTATTATTATACCGCCGGTGTTGTAGTGTTCAGCCCATTTGGTCTTATAGCTTGCATATCTGTCTACTGCATAGAACGTAGATGCTGCATATGGGTTGACAGAATCGGGATCTGTACCGAACTGACCGTCAAGATACATCTTTATGAGCGAAGATGAGGGACTGTCGTAGTCAGGGAAAGAGACCTTCATCACTTTTTTTCCTTCATTTTCAAGACGCTTAGTAAGTAATTCAGCCTGAGTTGCTTTACCGCTTCCGTCCAGACCTTCTATAACTATCATTTTTCCTTTCATAACTCTTACTCCTTTACAGTAGCATGCAAATCATTTTAACACATAATAGAACGATTTGTCAAGTCGTAAAATAGCAATTTTTGCCGTGTCAGTATTATTCAATATATTTTTTCAAATAACATAACTCCGAAAACTGTGAATATACCGCAAATTACTATGGAAAGACTGCTCATGGCACCTTCAACTTCACCAAGTTCCATAGCTTTTGCGGTTCCTATTGCGTGAGAGGCTGTGCCGAGCGAAACACCTTTTGCAACAGGCTCATTTATACGGAAGAGTTTAAATACTACACCGCTTATAACGTTTCCGAAGATCCCTGTTATGATTATTACAGCAACAGTTATCGGTACAAAACCTCCAAGTTCCTCAGATATTCCCATTCCGATAGCTGTAGTTATTGACTTTGGCAGGAAGGTCACATATTCTTTGTGGGAAAAACGGAACAATACTGATAGTACGAGTACAGTTATGAAGCTTGTGAAAGCTCCTGAGAGTATTCCTGATAATATAGCAGCTGTATTTTTCTTAAGAAGCTCAAACTGTTTATAAAGCGGAATGGAAAGTGCGACTGTAGAAGGTGTCAGAAGATAGCTTATATACTTAGCGCCGTCATTATAACTTTGATATTCTATTTTTAGTACTTTAAGGACAATTATCACAAGTATGATCGAGATCAGCAGGGGATTCATAAATGCCTTACCTGTTTTCTTTTTCAGGAATTCACCGATCATGAAAGCGAAAAGACTCAGAAGTGAACCGAAGAACACTGAATTTTCAAGTAATGATATCATATATCATTCCTCCGTTTTCTGATGAAAAACTGAGTTATTCTTCCTGATACTCCCATTACCGCGACAGTTGAAACTGCCATTACTGTTACGAACTGTACAAGAGAACCTTTCATATCTGACCATACTTCTATCAACCCTACAGCCGCAGGAATGAACATAACAGGCATGATGTCGATAAGGAACTGTCCTGTCTTTTCTACCTGATGCAGCTTGACGAGTCCGGACTGCAATGCCGCAAAAAGCAGGATTATACCGTATATACTTGCAGGTATAGGCAGGGGAATGAAGAAATGAAGTATCTCACCAACAAATGAGAAAGCGAGAATTATACAGAACTGTCTGATATATGCCATAATTACCTCAATTCATATAAGATCAAAGTGATCGAGAGCATTGTAAATACCGTTCTCGAGTATCGGCGTTGTAATGTAGGAAACGTATGGATATAGCTTCTCCGCACCGCCCATAGCAATGCTGTTAGGTACTGCGCGAAGCATCGGAAGGTCATTTGTACTGTCTCCGATAGCGTATGCGTTGTCTCTTGGGATATTTAGCTTGTCAAGGATATATTGTATACCTGTTGATTTGGAATATTTCTTCGGGACGTTCTCAAAGAAACCGTTTCCACGGTCAATTATATCGAAATCTTTTTCAAGGGCTTTTCGGAACATAGCTGTATTGGAATTCTCGTTTGTCCACAAAACGAGCTTATCGAAGCTGAAATCATCGTCCTCTACAAGACCGTCTGTACGTATTCCCTCGCTGATAAATATTTCCTTGAATTCTTCAAGTTCTGGAGTAGATACAGCTTTATCGTCGAAATAGTAACGGTCTTTGCGCTCGTAAACAGGAGTTACATTGCTGTCTCTGAGTTTAAGAGCGATTTCTCTGCAAAAATCTGTATCAAGAGAAGCGTAGAACAGTTCCTCGCCTTTGTACTCTATATACGTTCCGCATCCGCAGATATAGCCGTCAAATCCCATTTCACGGATCCTCGGACTGATGTTGAAAGCAGGGCGTCCTGAGTTAATAAACGTAAGATTTCCCTTTTTCTGAGCGAGTTTAATTGCCTCAACTGTACTTTCGGGAATTATCATATCTTTGTCTTCTGTCACTATAGTGCCGTCGATGTCAAAAAAAATAATATTTTGCATAAAAATAACTCCTGAGTCTTTATTAAAAGACCTCACACCCGAAGATGTGAGGTCAACAAATCAAGCTTTTTTCTTAGCTTCGATGTCAGCAAGAGCATCCTTGCGTGAGAGATTTATTCTTCCCTGACGGTCGATCTCTGTTACCTTAACAACGATCTCATCGCCGATAGAAACAACGTCCTCTACCTTTTCAACTCTTGACTTATCGAGCTTGGAGATATGAACAAGTCCATCCATACCCGGAACGATCTCAACAAATGCGCCGAATTCCATGATCCTTACGACCTTACCGCGATAGATAGCACCTACTTCAGGACCGTTTGCAATAGTCTCAACTATCTGCATAGCCTTTCTTGTGTTATCTCCGTCGATGCCGCTGATGAATACGTTACCTTCATCATTGATGTCGATCTTTACATCGCAGTCAGCAGATATCTTCTGGATTACCTTTCCGCCTGAACCGATAACCTCACGGATCTTCTCTACAGGGATCTTAGTCTGAAGCATCTTAGGAGCGTACTTGTTAACAGTTGATCTTGGCTCAGGAATAGCCTTAAGCATGACCTCGTCAAGTATATAGATACGAGCCTTTCTTGTCTTCTCGAAAGCTTCCTTGATGATAGCAGGCGTAAGACCGTCAACCTTGATATCGACCTGGATAGCAGTGATACCCTTGTGAGTACCGCCAACCTTGAAGTCCATATCGCCGAAAAAGTCTTCGAGTCCCTGAATATCGACCATAGTCATGAAGTCATCACTGTCGGGAAGAGTGATAAGACCGCAGGAGATACCTGCAACAGGAGCCTTGATCGGAACGCCTGCATCCATAAGAGCAAGTGTTGAACCGCAGATAGAGCCCTGTGAAGTTGAACCGTTGGATGAGAGAACCTCAGAAACAAGGCGGAGTGCATAAGGGAACTCCTCTACAGATGGGATAACAGGAGCAAGAGCTCTTTCAGCAAGAGCACCATGACCGATCTCACGGCGTCCGGGGCCTCTGCTTGGCTTAGTCTCGCCAACAGAATAGCTCGGGAAGTTGTACTGATGCATATATCTCTTGGTTTCTTCCTCATCAAGTCCGTCAATGCGCTGAGCATCGCTTACAGGACCGAGTGTAGCAATTGTAAGAACCTGTGTCTGACCTCTTGTGAAGAGACCTGAACCGTGAACTCGTGGAAGTACGCCTGCCTCAGCAGCAAGAGGACGTATCTCGTCGATACCACGTCCGTCAACACGCTTGCCCTCGTAGAGCCATGCACGAACGATCTTCTTCTGGAGCTTGTAGATGCATTCATCGATCATAGCGATCTGCTCGGGATACTGCTCATCGAATTTAGCGTGGATATCGTCAACGATAGGAGCGAGTCTCTCGTCTCGAACGTTTTTATCGTTTGTATCAAGAGCAACCTTTACTCTGTCTGAAGCGAAAGCCTCGATAGCATCGAACATATCGTGATCAACTTCCTGAGACTCGAATTCAAACTTAGGCTTACCGATCTGAGCTCTGATATCACTGATGAAAGCGACCATTTTCTTGATCTCTTCGTGTCCCTTAAGGATAGCATCAAGCATTGTATCCTCAGGTACTTCGTTAGCGCCAGCCTCGATCATAACGATCTTTTCAGCTGTACCTGCAACAGTAAGTACGAGGTCAGTCTTAGCTCTCTGCTCAAGTGTTGGGTTAAGAACGATCTCACCGTCAACGAGACCAACGTTGATACCTGCAATAGGACCATTCCATGGGATATCTGAAATGGATATAGCAATAGAAGTAGCGATCATACCTGCGATCTCAGGTGAGTTATCAGGCTCTACAGCGAGAACAGTCATAACAACAGAAACATCGTTTCTCATATCCTTAGGGAAGAGAGGACGAATAGGTCTGTCAACGCAGCGTGAAGTGAGTATAGCCTTTTCAGTTGGCTTACCCTCACGCTTTGTGAAGCTGCCGGGGATCTTGCCTACCGAGTAGAGTCTCTCTTCGTAGTCAACTGAGAGAGGGAAGAAGTCAACACCTTCTCTTGGCTTAGCGCTTGCTGTAACGTTAGCCATAACAACAGTCTCACCGTATCTAACCCAGCAAGAACCGTTTGAGAGACCGCATGTCTTACCTGTCTCAACGATAAGTGGTCTGCCTGCGTATGTAGTTTCAAATGTTCTGTAATTTTCAAACATAGGGAAAATGCCTCCTGTAAAATATTTTTGCAGCGGCTTTAGCAATAAGCTCTGGCACCCGAATAATCAGGAACTACAGCTTAATGCTAATAGCCGTGACTGCATGTGTTTGTTAAAGACTTAAAGGCAGAAGGGGATACCCCTCTGCCTTATCGGACGTATGATTACTTACGGAGACCGAGCTTTTCAACGATAGCACGGTATCTGTTGATATCCTTCTTCTTGAGATAGCCGAGAAGGTTACGTCTGTGACCAACCATCTTAAGAAGACCTCTTCTTGAGTGGTGATCGTTCTTGTGGGTCTTGAGGTGTGCAGTAAGGTCGTTGATTCTCTTTGTGAGAATAGCGATCTGAACCTCAGGAGATCCTGTGTCATTTTCGTGTGTTCTGTTAGCCTCGATAACGGCTGTTTTTTCTTCTTTCAGTAACATGAAAGCACCTCTTAAAAAATATATTCCGATTACATAGAGAAGGGTGATCGATAAACGAGGACATGCCCGACTCCAAGTACACGGTGTAATAATTATACCACATTAAAAAGGAAATGTAAAGTATTTTCCGAAATTTTTTTGAAATCTTTTTCAATATTGCTTTATTATCATTTACAGATAAGAAAATCATACATCATAACAAGGTCAGCTACACCTGTTTCACCGTCTGAATTGTAGTCAGCACGTTTTTCCTGATGCTTTGAAGCAATTATCTGACGAAGAACAACTATATCGAAAACATTTACATATCCGTCCCCATTCAGATCGTATGTCAGAGGCGGAAGAACGGGTTCGGTTGGTGGAGTAAAGATCTCATTACGAGGATATATCTCAGTAAAGACGTCAAGGGATTTAAGAGGCCTTCCGTTTTTATCAAATAGTGCCTGATTATCGAAGGAAGAACCACCTGTAGCGTTGACTTCATGATCGTACTCAGCAGCGTATTTTGTAGCCCAGCCCGAACCAAATTCATCCCATTTTTTTACTCTTTCATTGTATGAGATGTTTTCAACTCCTATCCAAGCAGGTTCCCAGTAGAATACGCCTATTCCCTTTGGACCAACATTTGAAATAGCCTTGAAAGTATCCCTGAAAGAATCAGCCTGACCTTCAACAGAGATGTCGTAAGCGAAATCAAGGTCGCTGTAGCGAGGAACGACAGTGTTTCCGAACTCGTCTCCGTCTTCACTGGTATAAGGATAAGCTGTTTCAGCTACCATAACGTACTTGTTGTAGCGGTCGGCGATTTTCTTCATGATATATGTAAGGTTCTGAGTTGAACCGTGCCAGTAGGGATAGTAGGACGTGGCGAAGACATCATAATCGAGTCCGCATTTGTCCATTATTTCGGCATACCATTCATAGTGATCAGTTTTGGAAGGATTTGCGAAATGATGTGCGATAAGGATATTTTTATCGAAGTCTCTTACCGCTTTGTTGCCGCTTGCAAAGAGGTCACAGATCTTGTACATGTCCTTTTCACCGCAAAAAAAGCAGTTAGTTTCGTTACCTACCTGCACCATTCCGATGTCTGCTCCTGCTTCGGAAATAGTTTCAAGCACCCATTTGGTGTATTTATAGATCTCGGTTTTCAGTTTTTCATGGTCATGGTTCTGCCAGTACTTTGGTCTTGTCTGCTTTGCAGGATCAGCCCAGAAGTCTGAATACTGTATATCCACAAGCAGCTTCATATTGTATTGTGCTGCACGTTTTCCGATCTCGGCAGCAGTATACAGATCGTTATTTCCTCCGCCGTAGGTATTTCCGTTGCTGTCCCAGGGTTCATTCCAGACACGGACACGGATATAGTTCACACCTTTTTCGGCAAGAATACGGAAAAGATCGTCCTCTTTGCCGTTTTCGTTGTAGAATTTAACGCCTGATTTTTCAAGGGATACAATTGATGAAATATCAGCTCCTCTTATCGGTTCACCACCGTTGAAATTCGGATCCAGAGAGCTGAAAACGATTTGTTGGTTATTGTCAGCTGTGTAGGCAGTTACAGGTGTACCGCAAAGACAAGCGCAGGCAGCTGCGGACAGAAAAAGAGAAATGGCTTTTTTCAGCATAATTACGATCACTCCAGTACGAATAGTATAGTATATCTTAATTATACAGTCTTATGAAATGGTTGTCAACAGCTTTGAATGTAGCAAAAATACATGAGTACAAATATAATGTAAGGAGAGGTATGCCCCCTCATTTGAACTAAGAAACGCAGTTCAAAAATATTAAACGGAGGACAGAGAAATGCCTATAATATTTTTAAGCCCCTCAACTCAGGAGTGGAATCAGTACGCCACAGAGGGTAATGAAGAATTATATATGAATCGGCTTGCGGACAGACTTGAGCCTTACCTGAGATCATGCGGTATAAAGTTTGTCAGAAATGATCCCGAAAGAAATGTACAGGGTGCAATACAGGACTCCAATGCAGGCAGCTATGATGTACACCTGGCACTACATTCCAATGCTGCACCGGAGTCATTGTCAGGCAAGATACGAGGGATAGATATATATTTTGCACCACGAAGCTCTGACAGTGAACGACTTGCGAATATAATTGCGAACAATTTCAAATCTATATATCCTCTCCCAGATAAAGTAAGTGCAGTACCTGCAACGAATCTCGGTGAGGTGCTTCGTACAAAAGCTGTTGCAGTGCTGTGTGAAATAGGTTATCACGACAACTTTGCGGACGAGGCTTGGCTGAAGCAGAACCTTAGCGTTATAGCTGAAAATCTTGCAAGATCGCTGTGTGATTACTTTGGTATTCCTTTTATTCAGCCTTCTGCGATAACGTGGGGAACTGTGGTTACGGACGGTTCAAATCTTAATATACGCAGTTACCCGTCTCTTAGCGGAAGGATAATCGGTTCGATACCGAATGGAAGCAGAGTTATGATAAACGGAAGAACGGGGGACTGGTTTGTTGTGGATCATCAGGGAACGGTAGGTTATTCAAGTGCAGATTATATCGTTATATAAAAAATGCTCCCTTAAAAAGGGAGCATTTAGTATCATTCAGTGTAAGGAAGTGAAGTGATCTTCTTAGCATCGAGCATCTGTATAGCAAGAGCGTCCTTACCTGTGATTCCGTCGCCTGTGTTATAGCAGTCAGCATTTGCCATAGCTTCGTCGGTAAGCGGATACCTGTTACTGTTTGCAACATACTGTAGTATAGCGAGAGCGTCGGAAAGAGTTACATCACCATCAAGAGTAGCGTCGCCATACTTAACAGAAGAAGCGCTGTTCTGAGGATCATTTACAACGCCTGGATTCGGAGTTGCCGTTACAGGAACTGTAGTAACTACAGGTGCAGCAGTTGTCTGAACAGGTGTTGCTGTTGTCTGGATCGGAGCAGTTGTAGTCTGAACAGCGGCTGTAGTAACAATTTCGGGAGCTGTTGTTGCAGGTGCTGTAGGTGCAGCGGTTGTGGCAGCGGGTGTAGGCGTGGGAGTGGGAGTTGAAGGACCAGAGCTTCCACCGCCGTAATAATCGGAAAGTGATATACCGTTGCCTCCCTGACCGAGCTTTGTCTTATGATCAAGAGAGATGAACTTGCCGTTTTCGTCCTGCCAGAGTGAAGGCTTTACGAATTCATACTTGTCTTCATCCCACTTGCCGAAGTCGTCGTAAACGAGTCCGCCTGTGTCGCCGGAGTTTTCGTTGAAGCACCAGAATGTGTGATGAATGCGCTTGTCGATCATGTAATCGCGGAGTTCCTGCATCCAGTGCTTGTTTTCGCCTGTAGGATCGTGCTCCTTGTCTATAAATCCGCCCCACTCGCCCATAAGAAGGGGATAGCGGTGCTCTTCAACGAGATATGCCCATGAATCCATCCAGTAATCGTCAAGAAGTGTCTGACGTGTGAATGTCTTGTCAGGATCATCCATATAGAACCATTTCTGTTTCCATACGAGCGGACCGTAGTCATGGGGTGAATAAACGATCTGCTTGTCGAACTCTCCGATATCAACAGGGTGATCCTTTACACCGCGGAGATTACCACCCCACCATGCGCCGAATATCAGTGAAGGCTCATCATAGTGTGCATAGTCTACAGCAGGAGTGTTCCAGTCAGCACCCTTTTCAAAATCAGGATAGCATTCTGTACCCTCGATCATGATGAGGAGATTAGGATTCTGCTTAAGGCAGGCCATAGCACCCTTTTCAGCAGCATATTTCCAGTTGTTTTTGTCCTTAGAGTCGTCCCATTTAGCGAAAGTACCCTCCTCGGGCTTTCCGTGAGGCTCGTTCTTAAGGTCGATAGCAATGATAGTATCGTCATCTTTGTAATAATCAGCGAACCACTCGAGAGCTTCGAGCCAGTCATCTTCGGAGAAGTTATCATCGTACCAGAGCGGCTTCTGATGTCCCATAGCAGCTGTGGTAGCGCTGTGGATGTCGATCATGATCTTCATACCGTTCTCACGACACCAGTCAACAGCCATGTTCCAGATGTCGAAGCTGTACTTCAGTTCGTACTGACCTGCGCCGTCAACACCGCCGCCGACAGTGAGTTCAGGGTTCTCATAAGGATTGACCATCATAGTAACTTCGCCGACACCGCCGCCTGAATCAGGACCGTGATTCTTCCACTGGAGAAGTATCTGTGTGGACATAGGCACACGGAGAAGATTGAATCCGTGGTCAGCGATCTGATTAAGCATGCTGTGCATGTTCTTGGACCAGACACCGTCGAAAACCTGACGTCCTGCGTTATAACCGAACCAGTTGCATCCGGTCATCCATACAGGATTTCCGTTCATATCGACAACTTCAGCGTTTTCGTTTACGTGGAGCCAGTCGTCATGGTATTCATCGGGAGCGGCGTTAGTAGTTATCACGGCAGGAAAGCCGTTACTTGAAGCCACTCCAAGTGTTACAGCTGACATGAGCAGTGCAACAGCTTTTTTGACTTTTGATAAATGCATAATGTTCCCTCTCTTTCGAACGATATGCAGCTATGCACGAACTGCAAATAACGTTCACATATATTTTCTTTATTATACATCAATATTGCAGAAATGTCAACGCATTTTTTGCTTAATTCGCACAAAAAGCACATCCCTCCGAAGAAGGATGTGCTTATGATGATTATTTGAAACGGAGTTCTGCTCCGAGCTGCTTTACGAGACGTTTTGTAACGCTGTTAGCGCAGCTTTCGATCTCATCTGATGTAAGAGTCTTTGAAAGCGAGCCGATAACGAGCCTGATGGTTACGGACTTCTTACCGTCAGGCACCTGTTTACCCTTGTATTCCTCAACGAATGAAGCAGATCTAAGCAGACTGTCAGGACCGCTCTTGCTCATAATAACATCGTGGATATCATTCCACTTTACAGAGCTGTCGAAGAGCACGGAAACGTCATAATCGTTCATCGGGTACTCAGGGAGATGCTCAAACTTGTTCGTTCTTGACTTGTAAGGAACAAGGCTGTCGATATCAAGCTCGAAGAGCATTATTGCGTTGTTTTTGATTCCGCAGTCCATTGACGCCTTCTTTGCAAGGAGTGCAAAATTTCCTACGATCTTGCCGTTGAGAAGTATATTCATCCAAACAACATCATCAGCCCATACAGGCTTTTCGAGCTTATCGAAAGTTAGCTCCTCCATGTGAGTGTAACGAGCCATTGGTTCAAGAATACCCTTCATGCGGCGGAAAAGGCCTTCAATATCTTTATAGTCACCGGTCATTGCACCTGCAACATTTCTGCGCATCTCGGGGAGCTTCTCGCGTTCGTCGTAAGGAGTTGTATAGTTCCTGTCGAAGCAAACCTTTGTAGCCTCGAATATAGCAAAGTCACTGTAGTAACGGAGATTCTCTGAAACTGCCTTAACAAGGTTTGGAAGGAGAGAGTTCTTTACAAGTCTCTCTGTAGGTGAAGGAGGTGAACTGAGTTCAAACATTCCTTCTGTAGTCTGAAGGATAGCATTAACGTACTCATCTGTCATCCACGGATAAGTGAATATCTCCTGCATACCGCAGCGGAAAGCAAGGTACTCTCTTATTTTTCTTTCAAGGTCGATATCAAGCTGATTTATAGCACCCTCGAATGAAGTTGTGATAAGTGTAGGCTCAAAGTTGTCATAGCCGTACATACGAGCAACTTCTTCCATGATATCGTCCTTGATAGATATATCACCGGTTGAACGCCATGTAGGAGCAGTGATGTGCATGTTGCCCTCAGTGAACTTTACTTCAAAGCCGAGGCGTCCGAGCTTGTTGAGGATAACGTCATTTGACATTTCCTTGCCGAGTCTGCGCTTAAGCCATTCCATAGGAACGTCTATCTCGCTCTTCTGGAGTTTTACAGGATATGTATCTGAGTAAGCAACTACCTTCATTTCGGGGTATAACTCTGCAAAAAGCTCTAAAGCCATTGATACTGCCTGATCGCATCTCTCTGGATCAACAGCCTTTTCGTAACGAGCAGCAGCCTCTGTACGGTTTTCGTATCTGAGAGCTGTACGGCGTATACCTGCTGCATTGAAGTTTGCAACTTCAAGGATTACTCTGTTTGTCTTTGGAAGAACCGAGTCCTTGGCACCGCCCATAACGCCTGCGAGACCGACTGCGGACTCTGAATCAGCGATAACAAGGTCATCAGTAGTGAGTTCAAGATCCTGATCGTTGAGAAGAAGGAGCTTTTCCTTATCCTCGGCTTTTCTGACGATTATATGGTCAGAGATATTATCAGCATCGAAAGCGTGTGTAGGCTGACCTGTTGCAAGCATTACGTAGTTTGTAACGTCAACGAGAGCGTTGATAGGTCTCATGCCGACCTTCCAGATACGGTTCTGCATCTTGTATGGTGAAGGTTTAACTGAAAGTCCCTGTATCTCACTTCCGATGTATCTCGGGCAGCGTTCTGTGTCACGCACTTCAACGGTAAGCTGAGGAAGTCCTGCCGGATCAAAAGGCTTCAGTTCTTTAAGAGGAAGATCGTAAAGAGCAGCAAGCTCACGAGCGATACCGTAGTGTCCCCAGAGATCTGGACGGTTAGTCATTGATTTATTATCTATTTCAAGAATGATATCATTGAGGTCGAGCGCATCTGCAATGGGAGTGCCAGCAGGAGCATCAAATGCAGATATATCCATTATCTCTGCTTCAGCAGCAGGGAAAAGATCGGCAAGTCCGACTTCTGATGAAGCACATATCATACCAAAGCTCTCAACACCGCGGAGCTTAGCGTTCTTTATCTCTACCGGCTCGCCTTCGCCGTGCCAGCGTACCATAGCACCTGGGCATGCAACAACGACTTTCATACCATTACTGAGGTTTACACCTCCGCAAACGATGTCTTTTATTTCTCCGCCTATATCAGTTTTGCATATTCTGAGCTTGTCAGCATTAGGGTGGGGGAGAACTTCCTTGATCTCACCAACGATGAGCTTGTCAAAAGCTGCACCGAGATCCTCAGCGTCCTCTACCTCTACAGTTGACATTGTAAGGTCATAGGAAAGGCGCTTAAGGTCCATATCATCAGGCAGCTGAACATAATCCTTTATCCAATCAAGTGATAACTTCATTTCCTAACCTCCTTAACAGAACTGACTCAGGAATCTGAGGTCAGCACTATGGAACAAACGTACATCATCAACGCCGTAACGCATCATAACGAGTCTGTCCAGACCGATATTAACGTAGAATCCTGTGTATTCATCGGGATCGAGTCCTGCAGCACGGAGAACGTTCGGATGAGGAGTTCCACCCGGCATGATCTCTATCCAGCCAACCTGCTTACAAACACTGCAGCCTTTACCGCCGCAAACGAGACAGCCCATATCGATCTCGAAACCTGGTTCAACGAACGGGAAGAATCCTGCTCTCATTCTTACAGGTACATCCTTGCCGAATACCTTAGAAAGGATGCTCTTTATCATCACCTTACCCGCAGTAAAAGTGAAGTCCTTATCAACGATAAGAGCCTCGTACTGGAAGAAAGCACGTTCATGGCGAGCATCTGTAGTTTCGTTTCTGTAAACTCTTCCGGGGTAAACGAAGCGGTAAGGGGGCTTATGAGTCTGCATATATCTTACGCTTGCACCTGTAAGGTGAGGACGAAGACAGAGCTTGTCTGCAGCATTGCCTGTATCGTGTCCCTTGAGCCAGTATGTATCCATACTTTCTCTTGCAGGGTGGTTAGGCGGGAAGTTAAGGTTATCAAAACCATAAAGTTCGCTGGTTATATCAGCTTCATCGAATATCTCGAATCCCATTGATCTGAAAGCGTCATTCAGATCATAGCACATCTGGGTAATTGGGTGAAGTCCGCCCTTGAAAGGCTTTATACCGGGAACTGTGCAGTCGAAATCCTCAGGTATCTTAGAAGCGTTCAAGCTGATAGTTTCGCGCTGTGTATCGATCAGCGTGGTAAATCGCTCTTTAAGCTGATTTACCATACGGCCGATCTCCGGACGTAAGGAAGCATCAAGCTTTGGCATTTCTTTTAAAATTCCAGTGAGAGAGCCCTGCTTACCTAAAAGGGAAGCCTTGACCTCCTGCAATTCACTTTCTGATTTTGCTCCTGTGATCTTAGCGATACCTTCATTGAGCAAAGCCTCAAGTTTTTCTTTCACAAGTGATTCCTCCTTAAAACAAGTTAACAACATAACGACCTGTATCAAACAGGTCAAATAATGCTTTAGTCCGTATACGCGAACATCAGTACATTAATAAAACAATTATATCACACTTATTTGAAAGTGTCAAGAAAAACAGTAAATGAAAAATAAAAGCCGTATTTTCTGTTCATCTGAGCAGAAAAATACGGCATGAAGTGCATATTCTTTTTTATTCTATCTTTATTTCAGGTTCTTTCTCCGGGGGAGTCGGCACAACAGTAAAGCCTGATTCCTCGCTCATGAAGACGAGTATCGGAACGCCGAAGCTACCGTCGGGACGAATGTTTTCCGAAAGTGTATTTATGAAGTAAGTTACCCATTCCATAGGCGGCTCTGCAGCGGACTCTGTCTGCTTAATGTAGAAAGCATCGCCCTTTGGTGCTCTGTTGACTGTATCAACAGCGATTCCTATAGCGGTATCGAAGAAATCAAAAGTTGCAATGAAAACAAAATCTGTTTTATTGAGCGGAAGATCTGCTTTAAGATTCTCGGGAAGTTCTCCGAGAGTTATCATCATTCTGCCGCGCAGTTCACCGTTCTCTTTTTCAAAGTTTTCAATAGTACCGTTATTTCTGAGGATTTCCTCAACACGA
This sequence comes from Ruminococcus sp. XPD3002, assembly GCA_900119535.1. Taxonomy (GTDB): domain Bacteria; phylum Bacillota; class Clostridia; order Oscillospirales; family Ruminococcaceae; genus Ruminococcus; species Ruminococcus flavefaciens_H. The sequence goes on along the minus strand of FPJT01000006.1, from coordinate 94,659 downwards.
TCGAAACTTTTCTTATCAGCTAACATACCGATCACTCCTTTACGGGTATGATTTTTATCATTATAACATATATGATGCATATTTGCAAGAAGTATTTTTTTGCGGACTGACCAATTATTGCTTTACCTGATGAAATGAGTCGGAGTCCATTCTTCTGCTTCAGGCAGACCGTACTTTTCTTTTGCAAGTGCGATACCTTTCATAAGGAAAGACATATTTCTTGCGAGGACACGCATTGTCTGAAGGCCCTCGTCATCCTGTGCAGCCTCGCCCTTTTCTCTGCCGTGAACGCTGTTCCAGTACTGGCTTGAAGCAACAGGCATACCGCATATTGTAAAGTATTTGTTCAGTTCATCGAAAGCAGCAGAGCATCCTCCGCGCCTTGCAACAGCAACACTTGCACCGACTTTCATTGTCTTATCGAAGTGTGTACTGTAAAAAAGTCTGTCAAGACAGGCGATTAATGTCGCATTGGCAGAAGCATAATATACCGGAGTTGCAACCACCAGACCATCAGCAGCTTCAAACTCTGGAGCTAATTCATTCACAACGTCATTGAAGACGCACTTTCCGCTTTGGTGGCAGCTTTCACATGCAACACAACCTCGGATATCCTTGTTTCCTATCTGAACGACCTTTGTGCTGATACCTTCAGCATCAAAAATCTTCGTCATTTCGTTAAGTGCAATGGAAGTATTTCCGTTGATTCTCGGACTTCCGTTTATGATAAGTACATTCATTGGATCATCTCCTTTTTATCCATTATACACTAAAAATCAACTTATGTCAAATAGATATTGTTTCAGATCTCTAAATAGCTTTTTTGATTTATATAACTATTCATAAACATTAAAATAAGTCAAATATCTTGCATTATAGAGAAAAATGTGATATAATAGCATCAGTGTTGATAGAATAGAAAAACAGGTCTGTAGTTCTCGCATAGCAGATCTGAAACGGAGGAATTACAATATGGTCGATGTAAAAGGAAAATGGGCGCTTATTACAGGCGCAAGCAGAGGGATCGGTTATCTTGCAGCATTGTTTATGGCTGAACAGGGATGCAATCTTGTACTTCACAGCAGAGACGAAAAGTACTGTGAAAAGGTTCTGAGTGAAGTAAAAAAGAGAGGCGTTGAAGCTTACGCTGTATCTGCGGAGCTTTCAGACACAGCATCTGTACAGGCAATGCTTGATGAGATAGATAAAAAGGGCACACAGATAGATATAGTTCTTAACAACGCAGGCCTTCAGATAGCATACCGCACTGAATACCTCAAGACTCCGATGTCCGATTATGATATAAGCTTCAGGATCAATACGATAGCACCTATGATGATATGCTATCACTTCCTGCCAAAGATGATAGAAAGAGGATTCGGAAGAATAGTAAATACAACAAGCGGTATAGACCGTGAGCCCGAACAGGCAGGTTATTCTGCAAGTAAGGCCGCTCTTGATAAGGTAACGAGAGATCTTGTTGCAAAGATTAACGGCACTGATGTTATTATCAGTCTTACAGATCCAGGATGGTGCAGAACTGATCTGGGTGGACAAATGGCTCCGAATGCTCCTGAAAGTGCAATACCCGGTGTGGTAGTTGGTGCATTTATAGATGACAAGAAGTCGGGAAGACTTTTCGGAGCTCAGGAATTTACAGGACTTTCTCTTGAAGAAGCTGTCAAGAAGGCTGAGACTGTTGTTTCACCATACTGATACTATAATAATATATAATTAATTTTGCCCGAAAGCAGTCCTTATGACCACTTTCGGGCGTTTTCATTCATGAAGTGATATTACCATTTCCAGCCTGCAAATTTAGCTTTTACAGTTTCTTTAGGTGAGATATTTCTGCTCTTGCAAAATTCGTTGAATGCAGCTGCGCCAATGAGGAGGAGTCCTACTATGAAGAGATATGCCCACCAGTTGAGAGTCATGAGATACTTCTTTGTGGAGTAGAGAGTAATGATAACCAGTGCTGCGGACGATGCTGCGAACCATGTTTTGCTCTTGACTGAAGATGAGATTATGAGTATAAGTGCTGTAACTGCAAGTACAAAAATCGTATTTCCTGCTGAGTGATACTTCATTGCGTCGAATATAAGTGAAGCGAATGAGAAGATGTAGATACCTGTTGATAAAAGTCTTGCAGCTGAAGTATGCTTTTTCCAGATAATGCTGAAAGCAAAACCTGTAAGAGCTATTATTGCGAGGTTCATCTTGCTTGATATAATATCTGAATCGAATACGAAGAATGGTCTTATGATGAGTGCATGCATGGTGATGAGGGTTGAAATTGTAAGGATAGCAGCTGAAGTGTTCGGCTTTGTATTTTTACGTACAAAGTTAGCAATGTAGAGTGCTATAGCAAGAAGCTTTATAGATAATGGTGTGTGGTAGCCCGTGAATGAATAGAATATAGCAAGCCATGAAGTAAGCTGTATAACATCGATGCGAACTTTGTTATCAGTATGATAAACAAGGGCTTTGCTGTACATTATTCTTGAAACTAAAGTAAGAACTGCAAGGAGTCCGAGCATTATGTAGGAAACAGGTCTTGTCATAAGGTCTGTGTATCCGCTGAGGTAATTGAATATCACTGAGAGTATTGCGAATACTGAACCCATGCCTGCAAAATTATTCTTGACCTTGTGTGAAAGAATATAATGAGCGATTATAGCCGGTATGAAACAGAGTGCGTATTCTTCACCTGAGAGAGCTATCATAACAATTGCAGTCAGAATGAGATTTGTGTAGAGTAAAACATCTGATTCACGGTGAGTTTTAACGTAAAGGCGGAATGATATCTGTGGAAGATAGCAGATCATAGCGTTAACTGCAAGCATTATGCATACGAAGAAGCAGTAGTATAAAGTTCTTGAATCGTCATTATAGAGAGCTGCAAGTTTATCCTCATAGAACATGAAAGCGTTAGCGATGAATGTTACAGGAGCAGCTATGCCGCAGAGATACTGAGCTGAAGTGTTATTGCTGAATGTATATATGAGGTAAATGCAAGCCATTGTGAGTGTAACAAAGTAGCCTAAGAACGGTACATCGTTTCCGAACTGGAGGAATAAAGCAAGTACAGCAAATGAAGCAGCGCCGAGAGATATCTTGCTGTTGATTCCGTTTCTGAATGCGGGTATGAATTTGTTGGCAAGGAATATGAGAATAAGGCATAAACCGAATACAGGAAGTCCGATGTTATTTTCAAATTTATATCCGAACCAATTGCCTACAACAATTGATGAGAATATACTTGTGATACACTGAAGAAGTATTAGTGAGCGGTTTTTTAACGTAATTCCGTAGAAGATCATCTGGAAGATGATAGCTGCAAGGATTGCAAAGGAAGCAAGAGTAGGATTCCAGAGTTTGCTTACGACGTAAACTACTGAAATAGCTGCGTATGTGATCGAAGTTATGTTTGCAGCTGTTCTGACTTTAAGTTGAAGAGGAATGTATTTATGGAACTCGAAAATATTGAACAGAGCGGTGATAACTGCCTGTATCAGTATCATGAGAACTGCAAAGTACATGAATTCGTCTGTCAACTGAGCTGCTGCAAATATAATAGAAAGTGAAACTGCGTACAGGCCGACGTAGCCCGAAGCCTTGATATCATAGAGCTTATAGCCGATTATCGAAAGCGCTGCTATCAGCAGTGAGGACAGAGTCAGAAGCATGCAAAGACCATCGCCGCTGAATGAGAACCATTCTCCCATAAGTTGATATGCGCCGGCAGTAAGAAGTGCTATCGAGGAGAATATAGAGCCAACAGAGTAAAATGAAGCGGAAGTTCCTTTGAGCTTAAGAACTTTGCGGAAGAAAAAGCTTATTAAGAAAGATACAGCGGCTGCAGCTACTATAATTGCAACTCTTCCTGTAGGAGTTGTCTTTACCCAGCTTGCTACTCCGAATGCGATTCCGGACAGTACTACGAAAGCGGTACCAATGAGAAGCAGAAGCTGAGATGAATTGAAGTTATGAGTTTTTTTCTCTTTCTCTGAAGAAGGTATCTCTTTGTGTAAATCGGGGGATTCGACTGAATCAGGCAGTGTGCTTCCTTTTTCTGCTGTATCGTACATCGGTACAGAAGCTGTATGTTGCTTTTTCCTTGCGAATACAGCCAGTACAATAAACATCGGCAGTAGAACAGGTATCGCAATAGCAAGAGATATAAGCATAATAAGTGAAAAACGTGTCAACATATCCATCATCCTTTCATGAGGAGGTTTCCTTTACTGTAACTATATGATAACACATAAAAGGGGAGTTAGTAAGATGCACAGCGTCACTTTGAGAGTGACAAATGTAACAATATGGATGACTTTATACATTGACAATAATAGCTGCATGATATATAATTATATTCGGATATATCAATCGAAGTTCATACAATAATAAGGAGAAAGATACATGGATCATTTCAGACTTCATTCTCAGTACGCTCCTGCAGGAGATCAGCCACAGGCTATAGATAAACTGACAGAGGGGATACTCTCAGGAAGAAAAGAACAGATACTTCTTGGAGTTACAGGTTCGGGAAAAACATTCACAATGGCAAACGTTATTGCTCGTGTCAATAAGCCTACTCTCGTACTTGCCCACAACAAAATTCTTGCAGCTCAGCTCTGTTCCGAATTCAGAGAGTTTTTCCCTGATAACGCTGTAGAGTATTTTGTTTCATACTACGATTATTATCAGCCTGAAGCGTATGTTCCGAGTACAGACAGCTATATTGAGAAAGATTCATCAATAAACGACGAGATAGATAAACTCCGCCATTCAGCTACTACTGCACTTGCTGAACGCAGGGATGTAATAATCGTTGCCAGTGTATCATGTATCTACTCACTGGGAAGTCCTGAGGAATACCGCTCTATGATGGTCGCTATACGTCAGGGCACCGAAAAACCGCGTCAGCAGCTCATCGATGAACTTGTACGCATAAGATATGAACGTAACGATATTGCTTTTGAGCGAAATCGTTTCAGAGTAAGAGGGGATGTAGTAGAAATATTCCCTGCAAGATCATCGGATACAGCAATAAGAGTTGAGTATTTCGGGGATGAGATTGACCGCATCTCTGAAATAAATGTTGTCAATGGAACTGTTAAGGCTGTTGTGTCATATGCTGCTATATTCCCTGCTTCGCATTATGTAGTAGGGGATGATAAGATCGAATCCGCTCTGCAGGAGATAGACCGTGAACTTGCAGAACGCATAGATTATTTCACCGCTAACAACAAGCTTATCGAAGCACAGCGTATCAAGGAGCGTACACAGTATGACATGGAAATGATAAGGGAGGTAGGCTATTGCAGCGGTGTCGAAAACTATTCACGAGTCCTTGCGGGCAGACCTGCAGGAAGTACTCCGCTTACTCTGCTTGACCATTTTCCGCATGATTTCCTTTTGTTTGTCGATGAAAGCCACGTAACACTGCCGCAGGTTAGAGCGATGTATGCAGGGGACAGAGCAAGAAAGACTACGCTTGTCGACTATGGATTCCGTTTACCGAGTGCAATGGACAATCGTCCGCTGAATTTTGATGAGTTCAATGAACATATAAATCAGGCAATATATGTAAGCGCAACACCGGGAACTATTGAACGAGAGAAAACAGATGTAATTGTTGAACAGGTTATCCGTCCGACGGGACTTGTTGATCCTGAGATAATAGTGAAACCAACGCAGGGACAGGTCGACGATCTGCTTTCTGAGATAAATACCCGAGTAGAAAAGCATGAGAGAGTTCTTGTAACTACACTGACAAAGAAAATGGCAGAGGATCTTACTTCTTATTATGAGAATCTCGGTGTTAAGGTCAGATATCTGCATCATGATATAGATACAATTGAGCGTATGGAGATAATCAAAGATCTGAGAAACGGAGTCTTTGATGTTCTGATAGGTATAAATCTTCTCCGTGAGGGACTTGATATACCTGAGGTGAGTCTTATTGCAATACTTGATGCCGATAAGGAAGGATTCCTCAGAAGCGAGACCTCGCTTATACAGACTATAGGACGTGCCGCAAGAAATGCGGAGGGTAAGGTTATAATGTACGCCGATAGTGTAACCGGTTCGATGGAACGTGCGATCATGGAAACAGAACGCCGCCGCTCGATACAAATGGCTTACAACAAGGAACATGGAATAACTCCGAAGACTATCATAAAGGATGTCAGGGACGTTATTGAGATAACTTCCAAGAATAAGGTCGAGGAAAAGACCAGAAAGAAGAAAATGTCAGCAGCAGAGAAGCAGCAGCTTATCGATAAACTTACGATCGAAATGAAAAATGCGGCTAAAATGCTCGAATTTGAACACGCGGCATATCTTCGTGACAAGATAAAAGAACTTCAGAACAAATAATAAAAACAGCCTTCAGCGGATAAAGATTCTGCAGAAGGCTGTTTTATGCAAAAAGCCGACTCTGATAACAGAGTCGGCTCTGATGTTAAATTGATACATTACTTGGTCTTAGCAAGCTTCTGTCTGATAGCGATCATGTCAAGTGAATTTACCTTACCGTCACTATTAACATCCATATTTCCGGGAACATAGTCCTCAATAGGCTTGTTGAACAGCCATGACTGAAGCTTAACAGCATCTGCAACAGAAATTACAGAGTTACCGTCAACATCTCCGGGAGTCTTTCTGGAGTTCTGACGAGCAGTGAGGTCAAAGTCCTTAACGTCACAGAAAGCAATACTGTTGTCAGTTGCATAAGTATGCGAGCTTGAACCGGGTTCACCTGCGATGAGGAATACAGGATCAACTGTATTTTTCTTATATCCGATTGCTCTTGTGCCTATAACAGGGCTTCCCGGGATTACTATTTCATAGAGCTTAGGATCATTTGCAAAGGCATTTGAATCTATCTTTTCAAGTTTTCTCTGATCATTGCTCTGGAGTGTAACTGTAGAAAGTATAGCGTTGTTTGCAAAAGCGTTTGAACCGATTGTTGAAGCATAAATAACTGCGTCTTCAAGAACGGGACAATTAGAGAATGCACTTGAACCGATTGTTGCAGCAGCTACATCAACAGACTTAAGATTCTGTGAACCATTGAAAGCGCTTGAACCAATAGTCTGAGCGTTTTCTGTCTTTACAGATGTAAATCCTGTGTTAGCAAATGAATTGTTTCCGATAGAAATAATATTTGAAAGATCAAGCTTATTAAGTGCAGAGCAGTTCTGGAAAGCATAATCAGGAATTATAGTTACATCTGAAAGCGTAACAGATTCAAGAGCAGTACAATCCTTGAACATGTTCTGAGTAAGAGCGCCAAGCGAAGCAGATTTTATAGAGCTACAACCTGTATACTGGCTTGTGCCTGTGAATGTAGTCTTAGCATCACAATGTGTAGTTGTAAGAGCGCTGCATCCATTGAATGCGTTTGCACCGATCTCCTTAGCGACTATAGTCTTCTTGCTGTCAGCGAGACTTGTTATCTTTGCAAGCTTTACATCCTTCTGGAATGCACCTGACTGGATATTAGTTGCATTTGTAGTTACAGAAGTGAGTTCAGGACAATTATTAAACATGTTCTGTGTTATTGAAGGACCTTCAAATACAGCACTTGCAAGAACAGGTGAGTTCTGGAAAATAGCACTTCCGATTGAGAATGTCTCTGCATTTTGTGACTTTATAGTTGCATCTTTAAGGTTAGGACAATCTGAGAATGCATTATTACCGATAACTACAGTACCGCCCTTCATGCCATCTATAGTAACCTTAGTTATACCACTCTTTTTGAAAGCACTTGCACCGATAGTAGAAATAGTTCCTGTAACTTCAGCCTTGAGGTTTGTACAATTTTCGAAGCAAGATGTACCATAGTCTTCAGCTGCTAAAGCAGAAGAGTCAGAAATGCTCTTGAGGTTAGTACAGTTATAGAAAGCCTTATCCTCTATGATCCTGAGTGCAGGAAGACTGAGCTTTTCAAGAGCAGTACAGCCTGAGAATGTCTCCTTACCGCTTATAGAGATCTTAGAGAGGTCTCCGTCCACAGTCTTAAGTTTTTCGCAGCCAGAGAAAAGTCCCTTAGGAAGCTGAGTATACTGACCAAGTGAAACAGTGATCTTTTCAGCATTCTTACAATTCTTGAATACATAGCTATTATCAGGTGAACCATACTCGTCTGCAAGAAGAGTGATAGCCTTAAGTGATGAGCAACCCTCAAGAGCGTAATTGCCTACTGTTGTACACTTGCCAACCTTAAATGTGATGAGACTTGAGCAGTTCTTGAAAGCTCCTTCGCCGATCTTTGTAACTTCAGGATATACTGCCTCGAGGAGATTTGTACAACCGTTGAACGCATCCTTATCGATAGCTGTTATATTTTCACCGTTATAAACTGTCTTGAGTGAAGTACAACCTGCGAATACAGATTCGGGAACACGTGTGATGGACTTAGGAAGATCGCATGAAACGAGTGACTTACAGTTCTGGAACATGCAATTACCAAAACCATAACCTGTATTTCCGCTATATGCAACCCAGTCCTTGATAGTATCAGGGAATCCCTTTACTTCCTTAAGACCTGTACAGCCGCTAAAGCATCCACCGCCGAGAGCTTCGAGAACATCGTTGAACTTGATTGTATCAAGAGCAGTACAATTTTCAAAACTGTTCTTGTCTGCGTATATTGTTTTCTTGCCAAACTGGAGTTCACGAAGATTTGTACAACCGCTGAATACATATTGCGCAAGAGTAACTATATTATCAGACATCTTTACAGACTTAATTGATGTACAATCCTTGAATGCTCTGTTATCGATCATTAGAGCTTCATAGTTCTTAGCTTCGCCGAATTCATTGAAAAACGGCTCACTAATAGGTGTTGCTTCAAATGAGCTAGCGCCAATTTTCCTGATCATTTCGGGATTAGAGAAATTTATCTCTGTGAGCTGAGTTTTCTGGCAGAAATTATCAGGAATTACAGGCAGTTCACAATTTACATTCAGAGTTTTAAGGCCACTGCTCTGGAAAGTACTTGCTCCGACGTATTTAACAGTAGAAGGGATTTCAAATTCAGTTATATAAGGACAATTTGCAAAAGCATTTCTGTCAATATATTCTATACCTGAAAGATCAATGCTCTTAAGATATGAGCCCTTAAAAGCACTATCAGCAATAAGTCTGACTTTCGAGTCGGTGATCTGCTTCTCAAGCTTATTGTTTTTTATGTAAGCCTTTGCATCGTCGCTTAGTGTAACAGCGTCAAATGTATAATCAAGTGTTGTAGACTTTGCTTTTGTAAGTCCGAGAACGTAATTAGTAGTCAGAATGACTTTTTTGTTGTTCGAATCTAAATTAGAAATATCTAATTTATAAATATCATAAACATTTCCGTCGGCTTCGGTAGTTGTTCCGTTCATCTTCTTGAACTCGTAAGTATAAACAGAAGTATCAGCATACTTGTTCTTATACTTGCCGGCGTAGATACCGACCTCAGGGTATATCTCGTCTGCTGCCATAGCAGTGAAAGATACTGCCGAGTTTGTAGTTGGACTTACAAATGTCTGTGATGCAGCTAAACCTCCTGCTACACACAGAATAGCCATAACTGATGCAATCAGTTTCTTCATTTTAATTCCATCCTTTCAAATCTGAAATTTTGATTGACCGCCATGAAAAATAAATGAAATTTTAACACAACCGATCAATATGTAAAAATTATAATATAAAGTACAGCTTGTACGCTGAACAATTATCCATATTATACCACGCTTTCGTAAAGTAATCAAGTCATTTAATGCGGATTCTTATACTATGCATAAATATGTTATAAGTTTTTTGTGCAAATAGTTTCTTTTTTATGACTAATTAAAGATTTATGCATGTTAAATGAGTTAATACTTGACATGCGGTGCAAAGTATAGTAAAATAAGTTGCAAGGATGAAAATCAGCATTTTGTATCTGCACATTTTTGAAATGAAGATCTTGATCCTTTAATGCGGTCATCTGTTTCAGCTTTTTCAACTGATCGGATATTCCGCATGCAATTGGGTGGATTCCTTTGAAAGGGAATACAAATCAGAATGAAGCTGCCAGGTGGTTTTCCATTACGGCAGCTTTTTACTTTAAAATGTAATTGCTTTTATGGTTGACAGTTTCCATTATTTGTGTTATTATATTTATATCTGCGTATATATTTTTTATATGTAGATATGATAAGTTCAGTTAACAATATGGATGAGGAGGATTTTTTCATGAAAGGAAAAAAAATTATAAGTGCAGCTGCTGCACTTGCAATGCTTCTTTCAGGCACATGTATCAATTCTTTTGCCGCTGAAGCAGACACTACAACAACAGGTGAAGAGACCGCTGAAACTGTTACCTACAGTGCAGATACAATTATCGGTGTTTGGGAAGGAACATATACAGGTTATTCAGGAAGCACAACGATTGAAAGATCTATTTCGTTAAATGTGGATCAGTGTGATGAAAATGGTGATTTCAGCGGTATTGCTATAGTTACATCTGAAGATTATGAAAGATATTATTTTTCGGGTACTTTTGATTTTAAAACAGGTGATTTTAAACTTAAAGGCAAAAAATGGATACTTGATAGCGGAAGTTGGAGTTTGAATGAATTTAAAGGATCGTATGACGTTGATAATAGTATAACAGGCATTGTTGGCGGAAATAATGACCGACCATTTGCTTTGAAGAAAACATCTGACAAAGCTGTAGATTATTCTGTAGATATTAGCGAAATAAGCCGCAATTGGTACGGAGAATATGATGGTCATAGTTCTGATAAAACTGTTGTAAGAAGAAATATTAAAGTTGCGATCACTGATCTTTCTGAGTCAGGTGATATAAAAGGAACTGTGATCATTTCACCTTCTGATAAAGCAGAGGCTCAATATGCATTAGACGGCAGTTATTATTTTTCCGGTACAATAGATGAAAAATCCGGAAAAATCTATTATAAGGGAACCGAATTCATTGAAAAACCCGATCCTAATTTTGAGTTTATTCCTTTTAACGGTATTTTAACAAACGGAGTTATTGATGGATATACAAAAAATGGAATCTGGAAAATGGAGAGCACAGATGTACTCAAAGGCGATCTCAACTTTGATAATCTGTTGACTGTAGCAGATCTTGTTGCGCTCCAGAAATATCTTCTGACTGAAAATGATTTCAACAAGAGCCTGTTCTACTATGCAGATATGAACGATGATGAGAAAGTTAACGCTTTTGACCTCATTCTTTTAAGACAGGCAGTAGCAAAGAGACCATAACATGTACAGGAGGAAAAGAATAATGAAAAAGAGAGTATTTTTAGGTGCAGTCACAGCAGCCGCAATGATGTTATCATGCGGAAGCTTCACAGCTTTTGCCGCAGAAGCAGACACTGCAACAACAAGTGAAGAGACTTCCGAAACCGCTTCCTACAGTGCAGAAACAATTATTGGTGTGTGGGAAGGTACATACATAGGTACTACAGGCAGCACGGAAGTTGAAAGAAAAATTTCATTCAGCGTAGATCAGTGTGATGAAAATGGAACATTCAGCGGAATAGCCATAGTTACATCTGAAAAAAATGAAAGGTATTATTTTTCGGGAACTTTTGATTTTGAAACGGGTGATTTCAATCTTAAGGGAACTAAATGGATATTTAATGATTCTAACTGGGGATTCGCTGGATTCGGAGGAAAATATGATACTGAACTCGAACAGATCGCAGGTCTTATAGACGGAGAAAGCGGAAGAGAATTCACTCTTAAGAAAACATCCGATAGCTTTATTGATTATTCTGTTGATTTGGGCAAAATGAGCCGTAACTGGTATGGAGAATACGATGGAACTGATGGTGATATTACAGTTAGAAGAAATATAAAGTTCTCGATTACTGATATAACAGATAATGGCGAAATAAAAGGAACAGGTATCATATCTCCTTCTGATAAAGCTGAGGCTCAGTATGCTGTTGACGGCAGCTATTACTTTAAAGGTGATATTGATGAAAAGTCGGGAAAAATATACATCAAAGGAAATGAATGGATAGATCGCCCGAGCAGTAACTTTAGTTTTGCCGTATTTAACGGTATTATAACGGATGGAACTATAGACGGTTATACCGAAGAAGGACTCTGGAAAATGGAGAGCACAGATGTACTCAAAGGCGATCTCAACTTTGATAATCTGTTGACTGTAGCAGATCTTGTTGCGCTCCAGAAATATCTCCTGACTGAAAATGATTTCAACAAGAGCCTGTTCTACTATGCAGATATGAACGATGATGAGAAAGTTAATGCTTTCGACCTCATTCTTTTGAGACAGGCAGTAGCAAAGAGACCGTAACATACACAGGAGGAAAAGAATAATGAAAAAGAGAGTTTTTTTAAGTGCAGTTACAGCAGCCGCAATGATGTTATCATGCGGAAGCTTCACAGCTTTTGCCGCAGAAGCAGACACTGCAACAACAAGTGAAGAGACTGCCGAAACTGCTTCCTACAGTGCAGAAACAATTATCGGTGTATGGGAAGGTTCATATGTTGGAAATACAGGTGGTTCTAATGATACCTTGGTTGAAAGAACTATTCTTTTCAGCGTAGATCAGTGTGACGAAAAAGGCACTTTTAGTGGTATAGCGAATATATCATCTTCTGAAAATGAGAGATATTTTTTTAAAGGTTCATTCGATTTTCAGACAGGAGGATTTAAACTAAAAGGAACCGATTGGATAATTAATGTAAATGGCTGGGGATTCTCTGAATTCAATGGAAACTATGATCCCGAAGAAAAAACGATAACAGGATTGCTTGCAGACAATAAAGAAAAAACATTTACAATCAAGAAGGCGTCAGATGAGTGCATTGATTATTCTATAGATATTTCAAAAGTTAGTCGCAACTGGTATGGAGAATATGACGGATATTGGGACGACGATATAGTCAGAAGAAATATAAAGTTCTCGATTACAGAAATAACTGATAACGGCGAAATAAAAGGAACCGGCATCATATCTCCTTCCGATAAAGCTGATGCTCAGTTTGCTGTTGACGGCAGCTATTACTTCAAAGGAAATATAGATGAAAAGTCTGGAAAAATATACATAAAAGGAAATGAATGGATTGAACGACCGAATAACTTTGATTTCGCCGTATTCAATGGTATTATAACAGATGGAACTATAGACGGTTATACTGAAAAGGGCATCTGGAAAATGGAGAGCACAGATGTACTCAAAGGCGATCTCAACTTTGATAATCTGTTGACTGTAGCAGATCTTGTTGCGCTCCAGAAATATCTCCTGAACAACAATGACTTCAACAAGAGCCTGTTCTATTATGCTGATATGAACGATGACGAGAAAGTTAATGCTTTCGACCTCATTCTTTTAAGACAGGCAGTAGCAAATAAACCAAATCCATAAAATCATGATATAGTTATATAAATTCGGGACTCTGTAAGCGATTATCTGCTGACAGAGTCCCGTTTTCTTTAAAAAATCGACTTTTTTCCAAGAAAAGACTTGAAAACATATTAAACCTATGGTATAATAGTATTATAACATCATTATAAGGAGAACAGCCATGAAGATCTCAACAAAAGGAAGATACGCTCTTCGTATGATAATCGACCTCGCCCTTCATCAGGATGACGGTTTCGTTTCACTTAAGGATATTGCAGAGCGTCAGGAAATATCAAAAAAATACCTGGAACAGATAGTGCCGATGCTGAATAAAAGCGGTATTCTGCGTACTAATCGCGGAAATAAAGGCGGATATGCGCTGGCAAAATCTCCCGAGCAGCTGAGTGTAGGTGATATACTCAGAGCAACAGAAGGAAGCCTTGCGCCTGTATCATGTCTTGACGATAATCCGAACACTTGCCCGAGACAGGAGAGCTGTTCTACATTATATATATGGGAAGGTCTCTTCAAAACAATAACAGATTATCTTGATAATATCACGATAAGTGAAATAGTTGAAAAGATATCCGAACAGAGCGGATTCGATTACTGCATATAAAACAATATATAAAAAAGGGACTGATGATTCAGTCCCTTTACTATTATTATTCAAACATAGGAGTTGACAGGTAACGCTCACCTGTATCAGGAAGAAGTGCTACGATAGTCTTACCCTTGTTCTCAGGACGCTTTGCAAGCTGTATAGCAGCCCATACTGCTGCACCTGACGAAATACCGACAAGAACGCCTTCGCTTCTTGCTATCGAACGGCCTGTATCGAATGCGTCTTCATTTTCAACAGTAATGATCTCGTCATATATCTCTGTATTGAGAGTATCAGGAACAAAGCCTGCACCGATTCCCTGTATCTTATGCGGACCTGCTTTGCCTTCAGAAAGAACAGGCGAGCTCTTAGGCTCTACAGCAACTATCTTTACATCAGGATTCTTGGATTTAAGGTATGCACCTACACCGCTGAGTGTACCGCCTGTACCAACGCCTGCAACGAAAATATCAACTTTTCCGTCAGTTGCATCCCAGATCTCGACGCCGGTAGTTTTCTGGTGGATAGCAGGGTTAGCAGGGTTTGTGAACTGAGAGGGGATAAAGCTGTCTGGAATTTCTTCAGCAAGCTCAGAAGCCTTAGCGATAGCACCCTTCATGCCCTTTGAGCCGTCGGTAAGAACGAGTTCTGCACCATATGCCTTCATCAGATTACGACGCTCAACGCTCATGGTCTCAGGCATTGTAATGATAAGACGGTATCCGCGTGAAGCTGCAACAGAAGCAAGTCCGATGCCTGTATTACCGCTTGTAGGTTCTATAATAACGCTTCCTTCTTTGAGAAGTCCCTTAGATTCTGCGTCATCGATCATAGCCTTGGCGATTCTGTCCTTTACACTGCCTGCGGGATTGAAATATTCTAATTTTGCGAGGATAGTAGCCTCGAGATCGTTGTTTTTCTCTGTATTTGTTAATTCGAGAATAGGTGTATTTCCAATGAGATCTGTTATATTCTTATAAATAGCCATAATAATTAACTCCTTTTGAAATATTTTTTAAATGATGTGAGCTTTTGTCAGAATTAGTGCCAACATCGTGAAGAATAAATAAACATAGTATACATCTCCTTGACTTATACATGATTTTTATACCCATATTTCCTATCTGTTTGATATGTATATATTATATCACCCAATTATCGGTTTGTCAATACCTTTTCTGAATATTTTTTCTTGATGATAGGTGATATATATGTTATAATATATTTATGCCAATTATATTTTGGAAAGACGGAGGATAATTATGCCTGAAATAAGAGAAATAAACGACATTAATGCACCTGAATTACAGTTCTTTTCATGTAACTCTGAGCCGCAGCTTCTGCACTGGTTTGAACCGCAGGAAGGAGTTTTTATAGCAGAGAGTCCGAAAGTAATTATCCGCGCACTTAACGCAGGTTATGAACCAATATCGCTGCTTATGGAGCGTGATGATATCAGCCGTGATAATGACGGACTGCTTGAACTGTGCGGAGACATACCTTTATATACAGGAGATACGGACACTATAGTAAGTCTTACGGGTTTCAAGCTTATCAGAGGAGCACTTTGCGTTTTCAGAAGGAAAAATTTTTCTTTCGTTGAGGAACTTTGCCGTAATAAAACCCGTATTGCTGTACTTGAAAACGTAGTTAATCCCACTAATATAGGAGCTATATTCAGATCTGCTGCAGCACTGAACATGGAAGCTGTGCTTCTTACAAAAGGATGTTGTGATCCTCTTTACAGACGTTCAACTCGTGTAAGTATGGGAACGGTTTTCCAGATCGAATGGACTTATCTTGATTCCGATACCGTTGATACCGATTTCTTTCACAGACTTGGTTTCAGAACAGCAGCAATGGCACTTCGTGAAGATTCGGTAAATATCAATGACAGGAATCTTATGTCCGAAGAAAAACTTGCTGTCATACTTGGCGCTGAAGGTGACGGACTTTCAAACGAGACGATAAATACAGCTGATTATACAGTATGCATACCAATGGCACATGGAGTTGATTCGCTTAACGTTGCAGCTGCGAGTGCGGTTGCCTTCTGGCAGCTCGGATTAAATAATGCTTGACATTTAGGACAGATTGTCCTATAATATACTATATAAATATATACCCATAAGGGAGGGAATCATATGAATGAGATAATATGTCCGCACTGTGGAAAATCTTTTGAACTTGATAATTCGGGTTACGCTGATATTATGAATCAGGTCCGCACTAAGGAATTTGACAAGGAAGTACACAAGCAGCTTGAAATGCTGGAAGAAAACCGCCGCAAGGAAGTTGAACTGAAATTAAGCGAAGCCAAGGCAGAAAAGGACGACGAAATAAATAAACTGAATATCGAATTGGCAAAGGCTAAAGCAGAGATCGGACAGAAAGAACTTGAATTTGATAATCAGGTACAGAAAGCTGTTGCAGAGAAGGAAAGCGAGATAGTAAAGCTTGAAGAGAAACTTAAGAATCTTGCTGAGTCAGCAGCTGCAAATCAGACAGCAGAAGTTGGAAAAGCGGTTTCCGAAAAAAATGATGAGATAAGCAAACTCAATATCGAACTTGCAAAAGCTAAAGCGGAGATTGAACAAAAAGAACTGGAATTTGATAATCAGGTACAGAAAGCTGTTGCAGAGAAGGAAAGCGAGATAGTAAAGCTTGAAGAAAAACTTAAAAATCTTGCGGAGTCTGCTGCTGCAAATCAGACTGCGGAAGTCGGTAAGGCTGTATCTGCAAAGAACGAAGAGATCAGCAGACTTAATATTGAGCTTGAACGTGCAAAAGCTGCAATAGACCAGAAGGATGCTGACAAAACCATAGCTGTTAATGACGCTTTAAATGCTGAAAGAAAGAAGTATGACAAACTGCTGTCTGATGCTGAAAGAGAACTCAGCAGCAAACGTGAAGAAATACTCCGCCTTAACATGGAGAAGGAAAATGCTGCAAATAAGAATGAGCTCGAACTGAAAACCGCTGTATCAGAGGTCGAAAACCGCCTTATTGCACAGAAAGCCGAATATGAGGCTAAGTTCAAACTTCAGCAGGAGAGTATCGACTATTATAAGGACTTGAAAACGAAAATGTCTACAAAAATGATAGGCGAAACGCTTGAACAGCACTGCGAGAACTCCTTTAATATGATCAGAGCCACTGCTTTCAGAAACGCTGAATTCGGTAAGGACAACGATGTAAAGGAAGGCAGCAAAGGCGACTACATATACCGCGAAAAGGACGAAAGCGGCAACGAACTTATATCCATTATGTTTGAAATGAAAAACGAAATGGATACAACAGCTACAAAGCACAAGAATGAGGACTTTTTCGCAAAGCTTGACAAGGACAGGAAAAACAAAAAGTGCGAGTACGCAGTCCTTGTTTCCATGCTTGAAGCTGACAGTGAGCTCTACAATCAGGGTATCGTGGATGTATCGTATGACTTTGAGAAAATGTATGTTATACGTCCGCAGTTTTTCATACCAATGATAACTGTACTTAGAAATGCAGCTCTGAATTCTATGGAGTATAAACGACTTCTTGCTGAAAAGATGAATCAGGAGATAGATATAACTCACTTTGAAGAGCGTATCGACAAATTCAAGACTGATTTTTCGAGAAATTATAATCTTGCAGGAAAGCAGTTCAACACAGCTATAGAAGAGATCGACAAGACTATAGATCATCTTAACAAGGTAAAGGATAATCTTCAGAAGTCCCTGAATAATCTGAGACTTGCAAATGATAAGGCACAGTCACAGCTCACAATCAAATCGCTGGCTAAGGACAATCCGACTATGATCAACATGTTTGATGAGCTTGATAATGAGGAATAACCTAAAAAGAGTACGGTATAGCTGTACTCTTTTTATTATAATTCAACAAATTACGCAAATAATCCTATAACAGGTATTTTCAGGCTTGACATCGCTGAAAAATGGTGCTATAATTTACATTATTAAAAAAGCTATCTGAAAGAGGGAAGTACGGTGAAAATCCGTCGCAGCGTTCACTACCGTGAGTGCGTATGCACGAGTCGGGTCGCTCGTCAGACAAAGCAGGTCAAAACGTTTTTGGAAACGAAAAGCGCAGCCGTATATTTTTATGTTCCGATGTTTTTACAGCGGAATAGCGCTTTTTTGTGTACAGCAAAAAAGCTTTTCTTTTTGTACAGGGTACATCCTGACAAATTCTTCAGCGTATTTGTTTCCATGTTATTAAGGAGAGGTATGTAATGAAAAAATTGATCACTTTTACAGCTGCCGCTATAATGGCAGCATCACTTGCAGGAACAAACGCATTTGCAGAAGATAATGCAGTTAACGTCAAGGTCAGCATCGTTGATGACAAGGGTGCTATCGTAGTTGCACAGGAAGAAGTATCTGTTTCTGACGCAGATAACGACGGTAAGCTCACCATAAATGATGCATTTATCACAACTCATGATAAATTCTTTGAAGGCGGAGCAGAAGCAGGTTATGCATCACATGCGGTTGATACAGGCGTATGGCTCGACAAGCTCTGGGGCGTTGAGAATGGAGGAAGCTATGGTTTCTATCTCAACAACAACATGGCAATGTCACTTAATGATGAGATAAAAAATGACGATTATCTCAATGGTTACATATACACAGATACAAAAACATATTCCGATACATACAGCTTCTTTGATGTAGCTGATCATAAATATGATGCAGGCTCAGATATTCTTCTTAATCTCCAACATATCTCATTTGGTCCGGACGGCAACCCTGTTTCCGAAGCGGTTGAGGGAGCAGTTATCACATTAAACGGTGAAACAACAGATTTTGTTACAGATAAGGATGGTAATGTAACAATAAAGATCGACAATGACGGAAAATACATAATCAGCGCAAAATCCGAGACACTCAATCTCGTTGCACCTGTATCTGTTGCAGTAGTAGGCGAAGTACAGGAAGCTACAGAAGCTCCTACAGAGCCGGAGACTGAAGCACCTACAGAAGCTGAAACTACAGAGGCTACAACAGAAGCAGCAATGACCACAACTACAACAGCTAAAACCACTGCAAAGACAACTGCCAAAACTACAGCCAAGACAACTTCAAAGTCATCAAGCCCTAAGACAGGCGACAACGGCGTAGGCGCAGTAATGGCAGTTATCGGTGTATCCTCAGCTGCATTTTTAGTATCAAGACGCCGCAATGAGGAATAATTTTCTCAGCAGGTCCGTAATAATATTTACTGTATTTTTAATGTGCATTGGATGCGTCGGAATGAACGCATCCGCATCAGAGCATACCGTCGATGAGATACGATCCCTCGTCGACGGTATCGTTTCATATAAGCTTGATGAAAGTGGAAGCAGTGACATACAGGATTGGATTGACGGACCTGTCACAAACGGCGCAGGCACTTCATCTGAGTGGTATGCAATAACTATCGCTCAGTACGGAAGCTATGATATGTCTTCTTACCGTGATGCACTGGAAAGATATGCTGAAAATACGAATGTATCTTCAGCTACAGGCAGGGAAAAACTTGCACTTGCACTTATAGCTTCAGGCAGTACAAATGAGTATATATCACGTACTATAGACGATTCGATCGATCAGCTTGGACTTATGAGCTGGATATATGGACTTCATTTACTTAACAACGGATTTACGGGAAACCTGTACGATACGGACATTGTTGTCAATGAACTACTTTCGTCTCAGTTTGAGGACGGCGGCTGGGCTATAATGGGCAAGTACGGCGATATCGACGTTACCGCTATGACGATAACCGCCCTCGCTCCACACGCTGAACGTCAGGACGTATATGATGCGGTTGAACGAGGATTCGATTTCCTGTCTTCGCAACAGAACGATGACGGAGGTTATACAAGCTTTGGTACAGATAATCCCGAAAGTGCGGCACAGGTACTTCTGGCGCTTTCTTCAATGGGAGTTGACTGTCAGTCTGATGAAAGGTTCATAAAAAACGGCAATACTGTCATAGACGGTATTCTTAAGTTCAGAAATGCCGATGGAAGCTTCTGTCACACCCTTGGTGGACCTCAGAATGAAAGTGCAACTGTTCAGGCAATGTATTCGCTTGTATCATATATCCGTATGTCCGAAGGCAAGAGTCCGCTTTATGTAATGGATGACCATACAGGTGACGGAAAGAAGCCTGTTCAGGATAAAAACAGTGATATTAACGACAAACCCCGGAATACAGACAGCAGTGAAGTAACTGTATCTGAAACGGATGCATCAGGCGATGAAAAAAACCAGGAATCGGTTCGTTCAACAACAGCAAAAACGGAAAAAACTTCACCGACAACTGTTAGCTCATCAGTTACATTAGTAAGCTCTTCTTATCAGAGTACTCTTGCAACTGTAAATACAACATCTTTGAATTTCACTGCAAAAACTTCAACAAACACAACATTCCGCACAAACAGTATTGTAACTTCTGCAATTACTCCAAACACAGGAAGCGGAGGTTACAAAGGTATTGCTATGCTCATAACTTGCGGAGCAGCAGTTCTCATAAGCGCAGTATTATTTGCTGCTGGAAAACGTCATCCGAAGAATTTTATCGCAGTTGGAGCAGTTGCAGTTGGCGTAGTGGCTTTTATCCATTTCACCGACATTCAGTCTGCAAGCGACTACTATAATGGTACATCTACCGTCAAAACTGACTCGGTAGGTACGGTCACACTTTCAATAAGATGCGATACAATAAAGGATAAGGCTGATTCGGAGTATATTCCCGAGGACGGAACTATACTTGACGTCACTTCATTTGATATCGAAGAGGGCGATACAGTATATGATATCCTTAACGAAGCCGCTCAGGTTTACGGAATACAGGTTGAGAACTCGGGAAGTGCGGGAAATGCACATGGAATGGTATATATTTCCGCTATAAACTATCTCTATGAAATGCAGTACGGGGAGTTGTCGGGTTGGATATACCACGTAAACGGCGTTTCACCCTCAGTCAATTGCGGAGAGTACATCCTTAAAGACGGTGATGAGATAGAATGGCTGTATACCTGCGAACTCGGTTACGATCTGGAGGAAGAATAGGATGCGTAGATTTGAAGAATACGAGCCTTTTGTAATAACCGTTTTCTTTTTATCAGTCATTGTAATAGCCATGTTCAGTGTTCATCCTGTTGTTGTTTTTCTGACGTTTATCACCGGTATCCTTTTTTATATTATACGAAACGGAAAGAAGCATATCAGGTCGCACCTGTTTTTCGCCATGTTATTCGTAATACTTGCAGTTGCAAATCCGCTTGTTTCGCATAACGGAGTAACAGTACTTTTTGTCATCAATAACAATCCTGTAACGCTGGAGGCGTTCCTCTACGGTATCAACTCGGCGATGATGATCGTAGGCGTTCTTTACTGGTTCAGGTCGTTCACTCAGATAATGACAAGCGATAAACTGCTCTATGTTTTCGGTATCTTCTCGCCTAAACTGTCCCTGATCTTATCAATGGCACTCAGGTTCATACCGATGTTCCGCAATCAGGCAGAGCGAGTAAAGGATGCACAGAAAGCAATGGGATTATATAGCGATGACAATATCATAGATGATATCAGGAGCAACATGAGGGTTTTCTCGATCGTAGTTACATGGGCACTTGAAAACGGCATAACAACTGCGGACAGTATGTCAGCAAGAGGTTACGGTACAGGTAAAAGAACCAACTTCTCGGACTACCGATTCGGAAGGAGTGACATCGTATTGCTTATTACCGATATATTGCTGTTTATCATTGTAATTTACGTGAGTGCCTCAGGACATCTTGATTTCAATTTTTATCCGTCGGTTTCTTATTCGGGACATGATACGATCGGTCTCATCGGATCGATCGCGTACGGGATATTGCTGATGCTTCCTGTATATATAGAGATAAGGGGGAATATCAGGTGGAAATACTTAATGTCAAAGGTCTGAGCTTCACATATCCGCAGTGCGGAAACAAAGCTCTGGATGATATAACTTTTTCTGTCAGCAGGGGAGAGTTCATTGTACTTTGCGGAGCTACAGGCAGCGGAAAGACTACACTTCTTCGTATGCTTAAACGCGAACTTACGCCACTCGGTGATAAAGAGGGCGTGATAGAGTACAACGAAAAAAATATTGATGAGCTGGATGAAAGAACATCTGCTTCAGCCATCGGTTTCGTCATGCAGAGGCCTGAACAGCAGATAGTTACGGATAAAGTCTGGCATGAGCTTGCTTTCGGACTTGAAAACCTCGGGTTTAAACGTGATGAGATAGCAAGACGCACAGCTGAAGTAGCAAGTTACTTCGGAATGTCAGAGTGGTATGAAAAGAACACGGAAGAACTTTCAGGCGGACAGAAACAGCTTCTTAATCTTGCGTCTATACTTGCAGTTCATCCTGATATCATTATACTGGACGAACCAACTTCACAGCTCGATCCTATCGCAGCTTCTGAATTTATTGCTGCACTCAAACGTCTTAACCGTGAGTTTTCGATAACGATAATAATATCTGAACACCGCCTTGAAGAACTTGTTCCCGTTTGCGACAGACTTATGGTAATGGATAAAGGTAAGGTGGTTTACTTTGACGAACCGAAAAAAGCAGCGCCATATATAAGAGAGTTACCACAGGTACAATTGGGAATGCCCTCAGCTGCCAGGCTTTACTATAAGCTTGACAACGGCAGTGAATCACCGCTGACGATAAGAGAAGGCAAGGATTATATTGAGTTCAATTACAAAAACGAAATAAGATCACTGCCTCAGAGAAAATACGGACACAGCGATGAAAAAGCACTGGAATTCAAGGACGTTTCCTTCAGATACAGCAGAGATTCACGGGATATTCTCAAAGGACTCGATCTTACGGTATATAAAGGAGAACTTTTCAGCGTATTAGGTGGAAACGGCGCAGGAAAGACAACTTTTCTGAAAGCGGCAGCCGATCTTGTTAAGATATACAACGGACAGATACGTATTTTCGGAAAGAAAACCAAAGAATACAAAAATCGTTCACTCTATAAGAATGGTCTTGCAATGCTTCCGCAGGACGTCCAGACTGTATTTCTTAAAAATACTGTAAGAGAGGAACTTGATGATTCTGGTACAGATATTAAAAATCTGCCATTTGATCTTTCTTACCTGCTTGAAAAGCATCCATATGATCTTTCAGGCGGCGAACAACAGCTTCTTGCTCTTGCAAAAGTGCTTGCAGCCAATCCGCATCTCCTTTTGCTTGATGAACCGACAAAGGGACTTGATGCAGCTGCAAAGCAGAAAATATCAGGAGTTCTTCATGATCTTAAAGAAAAAAATGTTACTGTTGTATCAGTTACCCATGATGTTGAATTTGCAGCAATGTCAAGTGACAGATGTGCTATGTTTTTCAATGGCCGTATTGCAGCTTCGGGAACGCCTGATGACTTTTTCTCAGAGAACACTTTTTATACTACAGCTATAAGCAGGATAACACGCGGAGTCTACGATAAAATTGTCACTCTTGAAGATGCAGTCGAGATCTGCACGTTAAACGGAAGGAGAACGGGATGATAGTAATAAAGAATCGTTCTGTACGCAGTTTTATACGCGTAGCCGTCCCGTTTTTCGTGATACCTGCATTGGCGCTTTTCGGTTCTATCGCATTTGACAGGAAAAAACATATAATTATTTCGCTTGCAGCGGCTTTCTTTGCACTAATGGTTTTTATATCAGGATTTGAAAAAAAATCGGTCGGTACAAGAAGGCTTGTTATTACTGCGGTCATGACCGCACTTTGTTTTATTGGCAGGTTTATTCCGTTTCTTAAGCCAATAACAGCACTTACAATAATAACAGCCTTGTATCTCGGCGGAGAATCAGGTTTTCTTGTAGGTGCAATGACTGCCATACTTTCAAACATCTACTTTGGGCACGGTCCCTGGACTGCATTCCAGATGCTTGCATGGGGACTTATCGGGCTAATAGCAGGATTTCTTTCCGAACCGCTTAAACGCAATAAACTGCTTCTTCTGATCTATGGTGCAGCAGCAGGTATAGCTTACTCTTTTATCATGGATATATGGACGGTTCTGTGGTATAATAACGGATTTGATACCAGATTGTATCTTTCAGCGCTCGTAACAGCAATTCCATACACTCTTTCATACATGATATCAAATGTAATGTTTCTGGTGGTGCTTGCCAAACCTTTCGGTGAAAAACTGGGACGTATCAAAATCAAATACGGGGTATAGGGAGTGCATCAGCGCTCCTTTTGCTTTTAATCAAAGAATCATTTACAAATCAAAAGGAATGTGGTATAATTATCTATAATATCAGGAGGTGAGATATGGTAAAAACTGCATTTTCGGTCATTCTGCTGCTTGTCGGACTTGTTTGTATGAGCGGAACCATTACATGGGTAATTAGGAAGGGCAATAATAACAGAATGACACGTATATTCGTACTATGTCAGTGTTCTGTAGTGGCATGGCTTATTTCTCAGTTCCTTATACTGTTTTCCGAAAGTACACATCAGCTCTGGATAAGCTATCTCATAGGAAACGTCGGAATAGCTTTCTTCGGACCGCTATGGCTTATGTTTTCGGCAGAATTTTCCGGAATAGGAGCAAAATACAAACAGCTTATGTACGTACTGCCTGTCATATCTGTTTCAGCAGTCCTTATCGTACTCTCAAATCCTATACACGGACTGTATTATTCAATGTTTGAATTCGGACATATAGAGTATGCAGTATTCTTTTATATTTTCCAGATCATTTATTACGTGTGCATAATCTCCGGAATAACACTTCTGTGCCTGAAGCAGACACAGAAAAGCAAACAGACTACAAGTCAGGCGGCTCTTCTTACACTCTCTACAGCTGTTCCGCTTGCGATAAATACACTTACGCTGACACATGTCATAGATATCGGTATCGAACTTACTCCGCTGTTTTTCGCTTTTTCGGGATTGATGATCATTCTCGCACTCAGCAGATACGGACTTCTGAACATCAACCGAATCGCTATTAATGACACTATCAATAACATAAAAAGCGGAGTGCTTGTATTCGATAATGATGGCGTAATGTCGTTCAGAAACAAATATGCGGAGAAATTCCTTGAAGGTCAGTATAATGATTATAGCAGTTTTTGCGAAGCCCTTGGCAAATATACTGAAAACGATACAGATTCAAAGGAGTCGGCTGATATTCATATCGGTGCAGGGTACTACAATGTAGTATTCTCTGATGTATGTGAGAAAAGCGGAAACAAGGTCGCAAAAGTGGTTACGATAAACGATATAACCGAATTCTATGACCTTGCAGCTGCTGAAAAGAAGTTGAGTCTCGAACAGGAACGTAACAGGATAGCTCAGGAAATGCACGATTCTGCGGGACATACTTTTACGATGATCAGTTCCCTTGCAAGGATACTTAAGCAGCGAATCTCAGATAAGAACACCGATATTTCCGAAACTCAGGAGTACATTTCCGAGATAGACGGACTTTCAAGAAGCGGTGTAACACAGCTAAGATGTACCATAAATAATCTGCGTGAGGACAGCTTCATGACGAGTATAACGGGTGCAGTCAGGACTGTTCTTGACGCTCTGAGAAATACTGAAACAGACTTGTGCATACAGGGTACGGAGGACGAGCGATATTCGTTTTGTATAAGAGAAGTATATGACAGTTTTCGCGAGACTGTTACCAATACAGTCAGATACTCCGATGCAAGCAGGATAGATGTAATTCTGAAATTCCTTGATGACAGACTGGAACTGTACATACTGGATAACGGCAGAGGCTGCGGTGAGATACACGAAAACAACGGCCTCAGAGGAATAAGGGAACGTACAGAAAAACTCGGAGGAACAGTCAGATTCACATCTGTTGAAGGAGAAGGTTTTTCAACTGTTATAAAAATACCGATAAATAAAGGAGTGAAAATATGATAAATGTAATCATAGCCGATGATATACCTATACTGCGAAGCGGACTTAAAGCAATTCTTTCTCAGGACAGCGGAATACACGTAATAGGGGAGGCTTCAAACGGAAAGGAAGCCTATGAATTATGTATACGCATGCATCCTGATGTGGTGCTAATGGATATGCGGATGCCTGAATATGACGGCGGATACGGAATAAGGAAGATAAAGGACAATTTTGAGGATATAAAAGTTCTGGTACTGACTACATTTGACGACAAAGAGACCGTTGATAAAGCAGTTTCAAGCGGTGCGGACGGATACATACTAAAAGAGATGGATAACGAAAAGATAATCAATTCAATAAAGGCTGTAGCCGGCGGTATAAACGTATTCTGCGACAACATATTCCGATCGATAAAGCAGGACGTTGTTGTACAGCAGCCGCCTAAGAACTTTGATCTAACCGAACGTGAGACTGATCTTCTGCGTCTTATATGTGAAGGCTGCGATAATAAGGAAATAGCATCAAAGCTTTTTCTTGCGGAAGGTACGGTAAGAAACGGTATATCAAGACTTCTGGACAAGCTAAATCTTAAGGACAGAACTCAGCTGGCAGTTTTTGCAATAAAGAACAATATCGTATAACACAAAAGAGGGACTTCCGTTAAAGAAGTCCCTCATATTATTTAAATGTATACTTATCAGCCGAAATATCTCTTAAGAAGACCTGCAAAAGCCTTACCGTGGCGAGCCTCATCACGAGCCATTTCATGAACTGTGTCATGGATAGCATCAAGACCGAGCTCCTTAGCCTTCTTAGCAAGCTGAAGCTTACCCTCTGTAGCACCATGCTCTGCAGCAACTCTCTTTTCAAGGTTTACCTTTGTAGAGTCGGAAACGATCTCGCCGAGAAGTTCAGCAAACTTTGCAGCATGCTCTGCCTCTTCATAAGCAGCCTTCTCCCAGTATGCACCGATCTCAGGATAGCCTTCTCTGTATGCAACTCTTGCCATTGCAAGGTACATACCTACTTCTGAACATTCGCCGTTGAAGTTTGAACGAAGTCCCTCTAATATTTCAGCATCGTTGCAATCCTTAGCAACGCCGAGAACGTGCTCGCAAGCGAAAACGAGTTCGCCCTCTTCCTTTACCTCGTTGAACTTTGATGCAGGAACTCCGCACTGAGGACATTTCTCAGGTGGTGCATCTCCTTCGTGAACATATCCGCATACTGAACATACAAACTTTGCCATAATAGTTACCTCCGATTATTAAAAAATATTTTATATAGACTTCAAGGGAGCAGTCTCCCTGCATCTTATACCGTGTGTTTGACTCTGTCGTGCTCCTCAGCTCTCTTGCCGTTATTGAATCTGTCGAGAGTTCCCACAAGATAGCCTGTGATCCTTCTTATTCTGTCAAAGGGAATATCAGCAAATTTGAACTGCAGATCAACATAATCGCCGTCAGTTTTTACAGTCATTTCTGTGATATCCTTATCACTGTACTTTTTCTTTCCATAGTCGATATACGCATCGATCTCCTGCTGAGAGATCTTTTCACCTATAACGTTGACCTTCATTAAGAACACCTCCAAAAAAATAACCAACAAAACACTTGACTTTTGTTTGAGTATATTGTATCATAGAAATGTAAAAAATACTGTTGCAATTGCAACAAGGAGTGAAATTTATGTTACCAGAAAATAACATCCTTTTCAGTGGGATAGATAATGAAGACTGTAAAAGAATGATAACATGCTTCAATACAGAGATAAAGAAGTACCGCTCGGGGAGCTGTATTGCTGATTTGTCCGATTTCAGAGGTAAAGTTGGTATAATACTGAAAGGTTCGGCTTGTCTTGTAAGATATGATATCAATGGAGTAAGGACAATTATCGAAACTCTTAATGAACAGGGAGTTTTCGGTGAATTCTTTACTTTTTCAGGTTCTCATAGAAATGTAATACAGATATTTGCCGATACAGACTGTGAGATAATGTTCTTCAGGCGTGAGGAGATACTGAAGCGCTGTGAAAATGCTTGTTCATGCCACTCACGTGTTGTTGAGAATCTGCTGAAGCTCATGTCCGAAAAGCTCATATCTCTCAGTGAACGAATCGAGGTGCTGAGTCAGCGTTCCATTGAGGACAAACTTATCAGTTTTTTACAGATAACTGAGGACAATACCCCCTCAGGTAAGGTTCCTCAGATCCCTTTTTCCACTACTGCGCTGTCGGATTATCTCTGCGTGAACAGGAGCGCACTTCAGCGTGAGATAGCAAAATTGAAAAAAAACGGAACTCTGACAATTTCAAAGAGAAAATTCAAGCTTATAAAGTTGACACAGGTATAAATATGTGATATAATTAACTGGTATTTTACTTTAGAAAGGATAATTAATGAAATGTCAGAGATAATCAAAGCCATAATCCTCGGTATAGTCGAGGGTATTACAGAATGGCTGCCAATAAGCAGTACGGGTCACCTTATTCTTGTTGACGAATTGCTAAAGCTGAAAGTAAGTTCAGAATTCAAGGAAATGTTCGATGTCGTTATACAGCTTGGCGCAATACTTGCAGTAGTTGTCATATTCTGGAACAAACTTTGGCCCTTTGGACGAAAAAACAACAACGCTCCGCTTAACAAAACACCATTCGGAAAAATGGTAAAGACCGATATATTCGTTATGTGGTTCAAGGTTATCGTGGCATGTCTTCCTGCCGCAGTTATCGGACTTATTCTTGATGACTGGGTAGATGAACATTTCTATAATCCGTGGGTTGTTGCAATTGCTCTTATCGTATTCGGTATAGCATTCATAATCGTTGAAAACTGGAACAAGAACAGAACGCCTAAAGTTAACTCTATTGACGGACTTACATACAAGTCGGCACTTATTATCGGTGCATTCCAGGTGCTCGCAGCTGTTTTCCCCGGAACTTCACGTTCGGGAGCAACAATAGTCGGAGCACTTCTCATAGGTATATCAAGAGTTGTTGCGGCTGAGTTCACATTCTACCTTGCAATACCTGTAATGTTCGGTGCAAGTCTTCTTAAGCTTGTTAAGTACGACGGAGGATTCAGCGGACATGAGATAGCAATACTTGCAACAGGTATGATAGTTGCATTCCTTGTATCACTTTTTGTTATCAAGTTCCTTATGAGCTACATCAAAAAACATGATTTCAAGGCATTTGGCTGGTACAGAATAATACTCGGAATACTGGTACTTATTTATTTTGCAGTTAAGTAAATATAACGCGGCAGTTTTAAACTGCCGTTTTTTATGGTGATATTATTTAGTTAACCGAGGTTTATTTGTTGCAATAGCAACAGATTTTTTCGTTACATAAGTGTATAATTATAGAAGTATAAAGCAAGAGAGGAGTTTTATAATGCTTGAAATCAAAAACTTATCATTCAGTGCTGAAAACGAAGGCAAAACTGTTGATATAATAAATGATATAAGTCTTAAATTTGATGATAATAAATTCATAGTAATCACAGGTCCTAACGGTGGAGGTAAATCCACCATTGCCAAGTTGATCGCGGGAATCGAAAACGTTACAGGCGGAAATATCATTTTTGACGGTACAGATATCACAAATATGAATATTACCGAACGTGCAAGGCTTGGTATAGGTTTTGCATTTCAGCAGCCTGTAAGATTCAAAGGACTAACTGTATTTGATCTGCTCAATATTGCCGCAGGAAAAAGTCTTTCGCTCTCAGAGGGCTGCGAGTATCTTTCAGAAGTCGGACTTTGTGCAAAGGACTATATAAAGCGTGAGGTCAATGCTTCGCTTTCAGGCGGAGAACTCAAAAGAATCGAAATCGCAACCATACTCGCAAGAAATGTAAAGCTTGCCATATTCGATGAACCCGAGGCAGGTATCGACCTCTGGAGCTTCAATAACCTCATACGCATCTTCGAGAAGATGCAGTCATCTGACAGCAACAGAACTATAATAGTTATCTCTCATCAGGAGCGTATACTCAATATTGCAGACGAGATAATTGTTCTTGCTGACGGTAAGATAATAAAGCAGGGAACAAAGGAAAAGATACTTCCTGAAATAATCGGAACGCAATATGCTTCTGATCTCTGTAAAAAGCTGTCTTAAGGGAGGGTTCTGAAATGAAAGAAATAGATGCTGTACAGAAGAGACTGCTCCAGGAAGTTGCTGATCTTCATGATGTTCCGGAAGGCGCATATAACCTTCGAGCAAACGGTCAGTCCATAGGCAGAAACACTACTGCAAATATTGATATCCAGTCCAAGCCAGAGGGAAATGGTATCGATATTACCATAAAGAAGGGCACAAAGAACGAAAGCGTACATATCCCCGTGGTTCTCAGTGAAAGTGGTATCAAGGAAACGGTATACAACGATTTCTTTGTTGAGGACGATTGTGACGTATTGATTGTTGCTGGATGCGGAATTGACAACTGTGGAAATCAGGATTCGCAGCACAACGGTATACACAGATTCTTCATCGGCAAGAATTCCCGCATCAGATACGTAGAAAAACACTATGGCTCAGGCGACGGAAGCGGAAAACGTATCCTTGATCCTGTTACAGAAGTTCATATGGATTGCGGAAGCACAATGGAAATGGAAATGGTACAGATTAAGGGAGTAGATTCTACTGATCGTTCCACCATTGCCGAACTTAAAGAAGATGCAAAGCTTATTATACGTGAGAGACTTATGACTCACGGTCAGCAGAAAGCTTTCAGTACATATAAGGTTGAACTTAACGGGGACGGTTCGAGTGCAGACATTGTTTCACGTTCAGTAGCAAGAGACAACTCTTATCAGAAGCTTGATCTGTGTATTGTTGGTAGCGCAGCATGCAGCGGACATACAGAGTGTGATTCTATAATTATGGATAACGGAAGAATACTTGCAGTGCCTTCACTGGAAGCCAATAACATAGACGCTGCACTTGTTCACGAGGCGGCAATCGGAAAGATCGCCGGAGAACAGCTTACAAAACTGATGACTCTCGGACTTACCGAAGCTGAAGCTGAAGAGCAGATAATCAACGGGTTCCTTAAATAAGCGATAATAATATTTCAGCCTGACAGGTTTGAACTCCGATTCTAAAGGAGATACTTGTCAGGCTGTTTTTTTAATCAAATACAGTAATCTGGTGATTTTTATTAGTTTGGAAATTTATTGTATATTATATACTTTTTTAATTCTCTTTGCATTTTTAACAAATAATTGATGAATTACTGAAAGCTAAGAGTTATAATGTAATAAAGAAATATATAAACAGACATATAACATATAGTAATGTCAGTTAATGAGGGAAAACAAATGAGTGATTCTAATACTAATAATATACTTTCTGTAAAAAAGAGGAATCTTATAACTGCTTTGATGTGCCTGATCGGCATTTTTCTTAATCTTTTTTTCGGAACTATCGCTGAGAAAAGCGGAGCACCTCTTTATCTCGATACAGTCGGAACCATCGTAGCATCGATAATCGGCGGATTTCTTCCGGGCGTTATAGTCGGTTTTTCGACTAATATATTTAAAAGTATATCGGATACTTCGGCATTGTATTACGGTGTTCTGAATGTACTTATTTCCGTAACAGCTTCATATTTAACAAAAAAAGGATTCTTCAAGAAGCCTCTCAAAACAATTGCAGCGATCATCGTTTTCGCACTTATCGGTGGCGGAATAGGTTCGTTTATACCTATTTATCTTGATGATGTACCGAATGACAGCGGAATTCTTCAATCCATGCTGTATGATACGGGAATAATGAATGAGCGGACTGCTCTGATTATTTCCAATGTTCTTGTTGACCTGTTAGATAAGACTATCTCAGTTATCATGGCATTGATAATCCTTCGTATTATTCCCGGATCCTTAAAGAGAAGCTGCCGGTTTATCGGATGGATGCAGACTCCGCTTTCCGAAGAAGACTCCGAAGCAGCTAAAAAGACGAATTTCAGAGTTATATCGCTGAGAACAAAGATAATGCTTGCACTCAGTATTTCTCTTATAGCTGTTTCTGTTGCTGCTACAGGCATAAGTATGAAGCTTTATCGTAACGCTCTTATTAAGGACCATATCAAAATAGCAGAAGGAGCAGCCAATATTGCGGCAAGTACTATCGATACAGAAATGGTCGATGAATACATAAAAAACGGCGAGTCTTCGGAAGGATATATCGAAACTGAAAAGATTCTCACAAGGATAAGAGAGAGTTCAACTGATATAAAGTATCTTTATGTCTACAAAATAGAAAAGGAAGGCTGTCGGGTTGTTTTCGATGTGGATAACGGAGAAGATATGGGTTCTGAGCACGGTGAATTGCTTTCATTTGATAAAACTTTCATTCCATTAGTCCCAGATCTGCTCGAAGGCAAGGAAATAGATCCTATAATATCAAACGATCAGTTCGGATGGCTTCTAACAGTATACAAGCCTGTTCTGGATAAAAGCGGAAACTGTGTATGCTATGCAGCCGCTGATGTATCAATGGACATGATCGGTTCTATTGAGAGAAAATTCTTTGTTGAGATGCTTTCACTCTTCCTTGGGTTCTTCATACTTATTTTCGTATTTGTAAGATGGCTCGTTGAGTATCACATAGTACTTCCTGTTAATTCAATCGCTTTAAGTACCGGTACTTTTGCCTATGACAGTGAAAATGCCCGTGTAAACAGTATTGAACGTATTCATGATCTGAAAATACACACAGGTGATGAAGTTGAAAATCTTTATCACGCTATTGCAAAGACGTCGGATGACAGTATGAAGTACGTTGCGGATGTTCAGAAAAAGACTCAGGAACTTGCTCAGATGCAGAATGCACTGATCATAGTTCTTGCTGATATAGTTGAGAGCCGCGACGAGAATACAGGAGCTCATGTACGTAAAACAGCCCGTTATACAGAGATAATATTGAATTCACTTCGTAAGAAGGGATATTATAACGATGAACTTACAGATCAGTTCATATCGGATGTAGTTCATTCAGCTCCTCTTCATGATATTGGAAAAATACAGGTCCCTGATGCTATACTTAATAAACCCGGAAAGCTGACTGATGAAGAGTTCGAGATAATGAAGAAGCATACTACGGCAGGACATAACATCATCTCTCAGGCGATTTCACTTGTTCCGAATTCCGGATATCTTTCAGAAGCCCGGAATCTTGCGGCGTATCACCATGAAAAATGGAACGGCACAGGTTATCCTTATGGACTCTCAGGTGAAGATATTCCTCTTTCCGCAAGAGTTATGGCAGTTGCTGATGTTTTTGATGCACTTGTTTCAAAGCGAAGCTACAAAGATCCTTTTACTTTTGACGAAGCAATGAAAATTATCAGGGAAGGTTCTGGAAAACATTTTGATCCGCTTGTTGTAGAGGCTTTTTTAAGTGAAGAAGCGGAAGTTAAAGAAGTTGCCAATAATTTTAAGCTCCTTACAGATGAAACAGGACGCTTCAATCGCATGACATCTGACGAATCACAGTGAATATCTGAAAAGTAAAAGGGAAGAAACTTAAGCAGTTTCTTCCCTTTTTATATCTGAAAATTTTTCATTTCATGTTGTTCTTGAAATTCATCATCATTTCATTAGTGAGACTCAGATCATCAGGCTGACCTGTTATTTCGTCACGAGTTCTCCATTCAGCGCAGCTAAGTTCAGTTTTGTCAATTGTGATCTCTTCGCTTTCATCCAGATCACAGTAAAAACCTGCAAGTATACCTCCTGAATATCCCCATGGCTGGGATTTGTAGTATCTGATGTTCTTTACCTTAAGTCCAACTTCTTCATGGACTTCACGAGCTACAGTCTGCTCAAATGTCTCTCCTATTTCGGTAAAGCCGGCAACAAGTGCATCGTAAGACACACCACGGTTCTTAGCGTATCTTGTTACAAGAAGCTTATCGCCGTTTATTACTCCCACTATAACTGCAGGATTTATGCGAGGATATATAACTCGACAGCAATTCTTACAGAACAGGGCACGTTCATTATAGTCTGTGACTGTTTTACCTCCGCAGTATCCGCATATCTTGTTATTTGTATACCAGCTCCACAGGTGATAAGAAGTGAACATGACCATTATGTTGACCTTTAGCATACCTTCCTTGTGACGGAGCTTTTTGATATCCTGATAGATATAACCTCCCGGAGCAATAACGTCCTCATCTTCGGCAAGAAAGTACTTTGTATCATCTACAGAAAAGAGATATACGCATTTCTGCGGTTTTTCTATCTGAGAATAAAACAGGAATGGATGTTCATTATCAGTGCAAGCAAGCACCTTACCGTTTTTATAGTGCATAATTATACTTGTTTCGTCGGGATGATAGTCAGCCGAATAGGCAATATCGAGATTATGTGGATGAATATCCTGAAGCATTATACTACTCCTTTACTGATGATTTTTCTTGTGATTCAAGCTTTTTTATTTTTCTGAACTCATAAGCTGCCATTGATATAGCCACTATAGCGGACAGTACATCTGCGATAGGACCTGTATATATTATTCCGTTGATACCGAAATACAGCGGCAGGATAAGAAGAAACGGGATGAAGAACAGTATCTGTCTTGTCAATGAAAGGAAAACACCTTTTATCGGCTTGCCTATAGAGGTAAAGAAAGTTGATGTTATAGGCTGGAGACAGTTTATCCATGTGAAGAAAAGGAATATTCTGAAGAATTTAACGCCCAGCTCAAGGTAAGTATCACTTCCTGAGCCGAATAAAGCGAATATCTGCTTCGGGAATAACTGAAATGCTGCAAATGCTGCGAGTGAAACTGCCATACCTGCACATACTGCAAGACGGTAAGCTTTTCTGACTCTGTCATACTGTTTAGCGCCATAGTTATAGCTCTCTATCGGCTGAGTACCCTGAGCGAGACCGATAACTATCGAGAATACTATCATATTTACTTTAAGTGCTATTCCCGAACAAGCTTTAGCTTCGGAAGCACCATATATCGAAAGTGCCCCGTAATGATTGAGCGAATTGTTCATAACTATCTGAACTATAGCTATTGCAAGCTGATTAAAGCATGAAGCCATTCCAATGGAAGCAACTCTTTTAACTGCGGAAAACTGCGGCTTGTAGTGTCCGAGCGTGAGGGGAACAGTCTTGAAACCGCGCATATAAACTATTACCATTATAGCCGATACGACCTGTCCTATGACTGTAGCAGCTGCGGCACCTGTCATGCCCAAACCCATGAATTTTACGAATATCGCATCAAGAACCGTATTTATTACTGCGCCTGTAAGGTTACATGCCATAGTCATATTAGGACTTCCGTCCGCACGTACAATATGACCTCCGCCGGTCGTCAGAATAAGAAACGGGAATCCTATTGCGGTTATACGGACATACTCCTGTGCGTACGGGAGAGAATCCGAGTCTGCTCCGAAGAAATTCAGCAGGGGAGTCAGGAAAAGCAGTGTTATAACAGATACAACAGCACCGCTGAGTATCAGCATAGTTATAGCGTTAGCCGCAAAGTAACCTGCTCTTTTTTTGTCGCCTCGTCCCATTGTCAGGTTAAAGCATGAAGCTCCGCCTATACCGAACAGAAGTGCGAGTGACATACATGCAGTAGTAAAAGGAAAGGCTATAGTAGTAGCCGCGTTTCCGTTTGTACCGACGCATTGTCCGATAAACACCTGATCCACAATATTATACAATGCACTGACCAGCATACCGATGATACTCGGTATCGAAAACCTGATCATTAGCTTTGATACTGATTCTGTACCAAGCTGATTATTCTTTTTCTCCATATTATTACCTTCTTGATTATTTTTTACAACTTAATAATTATACTGCATTTTAACGATAATTGCAACATTTCAGGACATAGTTGTTAATAATACCAAAAATAGTAACCTTATATGTAGAATAATATGGATATCACGCAAGATGTCCGCCTATCTGAGCGTTCCTTTCGATCGCGGTAGCACCCTGTTCAAAGTTCATGCCTTTAAGCAAAGCGTTTTTTCCGTATCTGTTTTTTATATTTATTATCGCCTTCTGAAGGCTGTTTTCCTTTAAGGATTTTTCTCTGTGAAGTACGATTTCACGCTGCTTTTCGATGATATCCGTAAAAAAGTCCAGCTGGATTGGTTCAGCTTCGGGGATATCCTGTTCACGTATTACGTGATTTGCGACTACATACATCCTTCGTATCATCAGTTCGGGATCAACTATTCTGTCAAAAAACTCAGTAACAGCATTTATCATAAGATTGGAACATGAGGTATACTCTCCGAGATTTATCGAACCGTGAGCAGTTTTGGGGATCTTTCTGCCATAATAGTCCGTTTCGATATCACCTTTATATTCTATTCCCGTATTCAGACTTGCGGTATCGTAACCGACTGTTATGACTATCTGATCTGCGACGAGTTTATTTTCTACCATATCGAGCGCAAGTGCATCAGCCATTTCACGGATAACGATGCGGCTTTTATGGAAGCTGTATGGACATTTAAGTACCTGTCCCGAACTCAGACTGCTGCTCTCGGGTTTGTATTGTTTTATGTCACTGATAAGACAGTTTTCCCAACCCCATGCGTGATCGATAAGCAGTTCCGCATTGACTCCGAACAGCTTATACAGAAGGTCCTCATTAAGAATATCGTATTTTCGTCCCAAAGAACATCTTGCGATATCTCCCATGGTATATATACCATATTTTTCGAGTTTTTCAGCATATCCTCGTCCAAGCCTCCAGAAATCAGTCAGTGGACGGTGATCCCACAGTTTTTCCCTGTATGAACGTTCATCAAGTTCTGCAATACGAACTCCATCCTTATCCGCAGGCATATGCTTTGCCACTATATCCATAGCTATCTTGCACAGATACATATTAGTACCGATACCTGCAGTAGCGGTTATACCCGTTTCTTTAAGCACTTCCCTTATCAGCATCATAGCAAGCTCATGAGCAGTTATTCTGTAAGTTTTAAGGTATTCTGTTGCATCGATAAATACTTCATCTATGGAATAGACGTGTATATCATCGGGAGAAATATGTCTAAGGTAAATATTGTATATACGGGAACTGACCTCAAGATACCTTGCCATTCTCGGAGGAGCTACGATATAATTAAGTTCAAGTGAAGGATCAGACAAAAGTTTTGTAGAAATACAGGAAGATCCTTGGAATCTGTGATAGGGAGCTTTATTTCTCCTGAGCGCATTTACCTGTGCGACTTTCTGTATTACCTCGAAAAGGCGGGGGCGTCCCGGAATACCGAATGATTTCAGTGCAGGAGAAACGGCAAGGCATATAGTCTTATCAGTACGAGAAGGATCAGCTACTACAAGGTTGGTAGTAAGCGGATCGTAGCCATGATCTGTACACTCCACGGAGGCATAGAAAGACTTAAGGTCTATAGCAATAAACGAACGTAAACTATCGGACATATAATCACCACCGAACATATATTCTACATATATTATATCACACAGCAGTTGGAAGAACAACAGTTCTGCGGAAAGTTTGTTCGATTTGCACAAATAAAAAATTCTCCCTGGAAAACAGGGAGAATAATCGTTATCTGTATTTATATACCGTTGCAGTCTCGAATCCGTCAAGAAGGGTAGTCATCTTACCGAATGCCATACCTGTACCCTTTGCCACGCAATTGATAGAATCCTTTGCAATATTGCAGTTTATGCCGAGTGTACGCTTGATAAGCTGAGTAAGTCCGCCAAGAAGTGCGCCGCCGCCTGTCATAAGAAGACCGTTATCGTAAATATCTCCAACAAGCTCGGGAGGAGCATCTTCAAGTACCTTTCGGATAGCCTCCATGATAGCGAAAGTATCATCCTCTATAGCCTGAAACAATTCATTTTCACTGAGTTGTACCTGAGAGGGGAGTCCCTTAAGTAAACTTCTTCCCTTTACAGTATAAGTTATCTCATCGCTCGGATCATAGAGATTGCAAAGCTCTATCTTGACCTTTTCTGCGGTTATCTCACCAATAAGGAGCTTGTACTTGTTCTGCATATACTTGATTATCGAACGGTCTATGGAGTTGCCTGCGACTTTTATAGTATGAGAAGTAACAACACCGTTCATAGAAACGATAGCAACATCGGTAGTACCGCCGCCGATATCAACGATCATGTGTCCCTTGGCCTTGGTTATGTTAACGCCTGCGCCGATCATAGCAGCAATAGGCTCCTGTATCAGATATACCTGGCGTGAACCGGCACTTTTAGCGGCTTCTACAACAGCAC
Source organism: Ruminococcus sp. XPD3002 (assembly GCA_900119535.1). Taxonomy (GTDB): domain Bacteria; phylum Bacillota; class Clostridia; order Oscillospirales; family Ruminococcaceae; genus Ruminococcus; species Ruminococcus flavefaciens_H. The sequence goes on along the minus strand of FPJT01000006.1, from coordinate 56,494 downwards.
GGCTTTCGATATCCGTAATAAATGATGGAACGCAGATTATTATTCTCGGCTTTATGAGCTGATGTCCCGTAACTTTTAGTATGAATTCACGGATCATACTGTGGGTAAGGTCATCATCTGAAATAACGCCCTCGCTTATAGGACGTGCAACAGCTATGTAATCGGGGTTCCTTCCTATCATCTCGTAGGCTTCCTTGCCGACTGCAAGAACACGTTCTGTACGGGTATTATAAGCAATGACCGAAGGCTCACTGAGTACAACGCCTTTGGTTCCCATGGTCATAACGATATTTGAAGTACCTAAATCTATTCCGATATCTGTATTTGCCATAATATAATCCTTTCTTTTATAAGATACGATCACATATCCTTGAATTTTTCCTGAAGATGTTTATTGTCATCTATACCGCAAGCTTCTCTCAGCATGCTCATAAGACAGGTATACCTTCTTGTACGCCTGTTATTGGTAACCATTCTGTTTATTTTTTCTTCCGAACCAATAAGTATCATAAGTTTTTTTGCTCTTGTAACTGCGGTATAGAGAAGATTTCTGTAGCTTAGTTTTTCAAATCCGCCCATAACAGGCATTATGACAGCTTCAAACTCGCAGCCCTGACTTTTATGTACTGTGATAGCGTAGGCAAGTTCGACCTGTGAAAGCATATCAAAAGGATAACGTGCGATCCTGCCGTCGAAATCTATAACTGCTATCATTGCAGAGCGGTCGATGCTTGTTATCTTGCCGATATCACCGTTAAATATACCTGCACCCTGTTCGCCGTCACGGTTCCATGTGATATCGTAATTGTTCCTCGTCTGCATTACTTTATCGCCTGTACGGTAGGTATATATAAAACCTTTCTGTTCGGGCTTGCTGTCGGACGGCGGATTCAGTTCATTCTGAAGGACCTTGTTGAGCTCGATAGTACCGACTGTTCCTTTACGGGACGGGGTAAGTATCTGGATATCATCGGTAGGGGAGTAATTGTACGCTTTCGGAAGCCTCGTCTTATTCAGATCAACTATCAGTTTTACTGCCTGAGCGTAGTCCTCGCGCTTGAAAAAGAAGAAATCGCTGTCCTTGCGTGTAAGGTCAGGAAATTCACCTGAAACTATCCTGTGTGCGTTGGTAACGATACAGCTCTGCTGAGCCTGACGGAATATCTCTTTGAGTTTTATAACAGTTACTGTCTTGCTTTCAACAAGATCTCTCAGGAGATTTCCGGCACCGACTGATGGAAGCTGATCGCTGTCGCCGACCATTATCAGTTTGCAGCCAAGCCTTAATGCACGAAGCAGTTTCTCGAAAAGAATGACATCCACCATTGACATCTCGTCGATCACAAGAACATCGCAGTCAAGAGGATTGTTCTCGTTGTGAGCGAACACAGTATGTCCGCCTGCATCATAGACAACTTCAAGGAGACGATGTATCGTTTTGGCTTCGTAGCCAGTAAGGTCGGACATACGTTTTGCGGCACGTCCCGTAGGGGCGGCAAGCAGTACCTTGTCCCCGCGTTTTTCAAATATGGAGATAATAGCATTGAGCGTAGTTGTCTTACCTGTACCCGGACCGCCTGTTAGTATCATAAGTCCGCGTGAAATAGCGGAAGTTATCGCCTGACGCTGTAAGGTTTCGTAGTGTATATTATGCTCCTCTTCTTCAATATCAATGAGCTGATCGTAGTCGAAGTCTACAGGAGACGAGAAATCTTTAAGAATGTGGATGCGGTCAGCAATGAAGCTTTCTGCATAGTAATAATCGGGGAGATATACATATTCCCTGTCATGCTTTACGTACTCAAAAAGTTCGTTATCTTCGAGAGCAGCATTGTAGGAGGAAAAGAATTCCTTGTCACTGACATTAAGTGCTACAGTTGTTTTGGACAGAAGTGCATCAAGAGGGAGACAGGAATGTCCAAGTGAAGCGTTTGCCTTGATTATGTATTGCATACCTGCAATGACACGTTTATCCGCATTGCGGCTTATATGAAGATCATGAGCTATTTCATCGGCTTTACGGAAATCAAGTTCTATAAGATCACCGCACAGAATATACGGATTCAGTTGGATAAGTTCCATAGCATCAGCACCGTATTTGCGGTAAGTATCCATCGCTACTTTTGATTTTATATCATACTGAGAGAGGAAGGACATTATCACACGAAGCGAAAATATTTTCTTAGCTTCATTGGCTATCTCCTCGCACTTATTCACAGAAATGCCCTTTACTTCACTCAGCCTGATAGGTTCATGTTCTATGATATCAAGGGTAGAGCTTCCGAAAACGCTCACTATCTTTTTGGCGAGTCCCGGACCAATTCCCTTTATAGCACCGCTTGCAAGATATTTCTCGATATTGATCACAGTGTCGGGAAGCTTTCTTTCGCAGTATTCTGCTTTGAACTGAGTTCCGAACTTCTGATGGCTGACATATTTGCCTTCAAGTATCAGACCTTCTCCGACTTCAATATCTCCGAGCTCACCCACAACAGTTATGAGTTCTCCGCCTGCGTCGAGATCGAGTACGATATAGCCATTTGATTCATTCTTGAACATAACATCCTCTACCGTACCTTCTATATGCAGCGTCTCTTCGCTCATCGGGAGTCCTCCTTTCGTATTAAATGACCATTCTTTTATATTATACTATATTTATCTCTCAATTGCAAATGTTTTCGACAATATTTTTTCAAGTTCTTCATGGAAAATAATGACAGAGTCGGGATTATCCCTGGAATAGGCGTTTATCAGTTCAAGCTGTTCGCTGTCAGCGGAGAATATAACGATATACACATCAGATCTTCCGCAGGAACGTGCAGCAAGGCGGTCAAGCCTAAGAGAAAAATCTTTATCTTCCTTAAATACGGGAAGAAGTGTTATATAAGGCGGATCGGAACCTTTATACGGAAGTCTGAAAAACAGAGTAACTATTTCTATGAGAGCTATCACCGCAAGAACAACAGCCGCAGTTATAAGAACACCATCCATAGTGAACCTCCTTAGCGTTTATGGTATATAATATGCACAGGAAGTAAAAATGACACAAAAACAGCTCCGCAGGGGAGCTGTAAAGCAGTATTTCAGGTTGAAACGGTATTTTTGTCCGAATTACTCATTTTCTTCAGAAGAATAATAAAAGTAACGATTTCTATGAGGAAAGTAATGCTCCAAGAGATAGTGTATGAGAGATAAAGACTTTTCAGCGAGTGATAAGCTTCCATTCTGAAAACCGTATATATCCATGTGATCCTTATGCCTACAACACCTGCGACGGTGATTATCATAGGCATTACGGAATATCCGATACCTCGGAGAAGTCCCGTAGCCACATCCATAAGGCCACAGAGGAAATAAGGGATACAGATGTACGCCATTCTTACAAGACCTATCTTTATCGCTTCGTCCGAGTCGGTTATGTAAATACCGAGAAGTGGACGTCCGAAGATATAAGCAGTAACACCAAGCACGAGTCCTGTACAGAAGACGAGTGATATGCATATCTTCATGATCTTGCGGATACGGTCAAAATTACGCGCCCCGTGGTTCTGACCTGCAAAGTTCAGAGCGGTCTGACTTATAGAATTCATTGAGATGTACACAAATCCCTCGATATTCTGAGCTGCTGCATTTCCGGAAATAGCAACTGAACCAAAAGAATTGACAGATGACTGAATGATTACATTTGATATAGAGAAGAGCGCTCCCTGTATTCCAGCCGGAATACCTATCTGTATAATCCTTAGAAGCTGACGTTTGTATATCTTCATCTTCTTCAGTTCAAGTTTGCAGTTGTCAGTTCGCTTCATCAGTTCCCTGACAACCAGTACAGCAGAAACTGTCTGTGATATAGAGGTTGCGAGAGCAACGCCTGCAACGTCCATATTCAGGCAGATAACGAAAATCAGGTTCAGTATAATGTTTATAACTCCGGCAGCGGTAAGGAAGAAGAGCGGACTTTTCGTATCGCCTGCTGCACGGAGGATAGCAGCTCCGAAATTGTATACCGTACTTTGTATCATTCCGCAGAAATAGATACGCATATATACGGTAGCAAGGTCGATAACGTTGTCAGGAGTCTTCATAAGGGCGAGTATAGAATGTGAGAAAAGAAGTCCTATGACCATAAGTATCGCACCGCCTGCAACAGCGGTAGGGATAGCTGTATGTACAGTCTTATGTACGTCGTCACTTCTGCCCGAACCGATTCCGTGGGCGACAGTTACGCCTGCACCAACTGAGAGTCCGATAAACAGATTTACCAGTAAGTTTATAACAGCACCCGTGCTTCCGACAGCACCAACTGAGATACTTCCACAATAACGTCCGACAACTACCAGGTCAGCAGCATTGAAAAGAAGCTGAAGAATACCAGTCAGGATAATAGGAATGCTGTAAAGGATTATATTTTTTAGCAGAGGACCTTCAGTGAGGTCTGACGAATTGTTTTTCATGTTTTCTCTCCGTTCATAATAGGATCGTGCGTAAAAACACCGCAGATCAACTGCGGCGTTTATATATTATTCAGAATACTTAGAATCTATCCCAAGATATTCTTCTAAGGTAAGTCCGCTGTCATGAACTGCCTTTGCGGTATCGACACCAAGATAGCGGATGTGCCACGGTTCATACTTATAACCTGTGATATCCTCTTTACCCTTTGGGTATCTGAGTATGAAACCATACTCGAAGCAGTGGTTTTCTATCCATATAGCCTCAGGAGTGCCTGCAAAGCTGTCATCGATGATATTGACATCTATAGCCATACCTGTCTGATGCTCTGAGTGTCCCGGACGTGCGGAAAAGGTATCAGCCTGAGCCTGTCCGTAGTCATAGCAATACTGATTATAGATCTGCTGCTGAAGGCTGTAAGATCTGAATCCTGATGACAGGTAAATATCAAGTCCGTCATTGGCAGCGCCCTGAACAAGCTTTTCAAAAGCAGCGTTTGTTTCGGGAGTAAGTCCGCCCGGATTGTAGTCCGACGGGAGACTATATGTCTTATTTGCGATAAGAATACCGTCAATGTAAGTCAATCCCGGCTGAGGAACTACAGTAACATTGATCTCTGCACAATAATCCTTATTGTCCGCATCTGCAACTGTAATGGTACATTTTCCCTCTGCCTTTGCAGTTATATTGCCGAATTCATCAACAGAGGCTACATCATTGTCGGAACTTGTCCATATCTCCTTGATCTCATCATCAACAATAGGCATCTGAGTTTCGCCGACTTTTAATTCAGTCTCATAAAAACTGAGCGGGATTTTCTTGTCTGTTTTCTTTTGTGAAGTTGTTGTCGTAGAAGCCGACTCTGTCTTTTCTTCCTCTTCATTTTTATCAGTGGAAGAAGATTCTCTGGCTGATTCTGTAGATTCAGCTGTAGTTTCCTCAACAGCCGCATTTGTAACACTGTCGCTTGCAACGGTCATACTGCTTGGTTCAGCTGAAGGAACAGGCTCCATGCCGCAGGAAGATAAAACAGCTGACAATGATATCAGCCACATAAGTAAAGAATACTTTTTAAATATTGATCTCAATTATTTCATCTCCTAAGAATAATTTATCCTTAACTAACAAATATAAACGATCTATATACTTATTATATCATCACTAAAAAATAAAGTAAAGTCAAAAAAACATCGCATGAGATAAAAATAATTCGGAATATGAAAAAGTAATTTAGTGAATATAGCTCAATAGTTAGCCTTGTACAACGCTCGAAAGCAAAATAAGTGTGCATATTTAATATTTTTATACTGATTTTGCAAATGGTTTACCAACACTTCACACAATTAATTTACATGATTTTAATTTAAGTTGACATAAGATGGCTTATCCTGTATAATTGAAACATAGGTTAGTTGTTACTAACTTAATAAGATCTTATCACCCATATCCTTAAAGGAGAAATTATGAGCGTAGTTATAGTAGGCGGCAATGACTGTATGATCAGAAAATACAAAGAGATCTGTCAGCAGTACAAATGCAGCGCAAAAGTATTCACACACATGAAGACAGACCTTAAGAAACAGATCGGAAATCCTGATCTGCTTGTTCTCTTTACGGGAACGATGTCTCATAAAATGGCAAGATGTGCCATAAACGAGACAAAAGGTATGCAGACTAAGGTTGAGCGTTCACATTCAAGCTCAGCTTCAGCTCTGAAAAGCATACTCGAAACTCACACAGGGAGGAACTGATAATGCCTGAGGAGCTTGTAATAAGGCATTGTTCGCCGACACTTGCAGGACTTAAAACAGCAAACATGTTCGCATGTTCATACGAAAATGAAGCTGCACTCAAAAATGACGTAACAGCATTTAACAAGAGATTTGCCACAAAGGGAATAAGAGTCGTACCACTTAGATACAGCAACGGAAAAGCACTTATCTATATTTTTCGTCCTTCTAGACTTGAAGCAGACCTTTCAGATGTGAAAGCGGACAAAGTCCTTAGAAGATGCGGATATCATTGCGGAGATATAAGCAAATGTTTATCAGACCTTATCAACCGAATAGAAGAATCGGAAGAATTTCCGCATGAAATAGGCATATTCTTAGGATATCCGCCTGAGGATGTTATAGGCTTCATAGAAAAGCGAGAATGCCAAGCTACAGGCTTCTGGAAAGTTTACAGTAATAAAGATAAAGCGGAGAAGATCTTCAATCAATTCAGAAAATGCATGAATGTATATTATAAATGCTGGAATGAAGGCTTCACCCTTGAACGTCTGACTGTTTCAATTTAATTTATTTATCGCAGAACCGTTTTTCGGTTCTGTTTTTTTGCCCGAACTATTGATTTTTTCGTGAAATTTGCTATAATTATCTTATAACATAACCGAAAAGAGGTATTGCTATGAAAAAAGTACTTGATTGGAACAAATATACAGAGATCGCAGCTCAGACCGTTGCAGAGGGAATTGTCATGCTGAAAAATGACAATAACGTTCTTCCTCTTAGCAAAACTGATAAAACAGCGGTTTTCGGACGAATACAGCTCCACTACTACAAAAGTGGTACAGGTTCGGGCGGAATGGTCAACGTATCGAAGGTAGTCAATATAGTCGACGGACTGATCGATGCAGGCGTTGATATCGATCGTGAACTGCTGGATACTTATATGAAATGGGATGAAGAAAATCCGTTTGACGTCGGCAACGGCTGGGGCGGAGAGCCGTGGTCACAAAAAGAAATGCCACTCGATGCGGAACTGGTGCGCAGTGCAGCGCAGAGATGCAGCAAGGCTATAGTCATCATCGGCAGAACAGCAGGCGAAGAAATGGATGCCCGACTCGAAGCAGGTTCCTTCCTTCTTACGGATGAAGAAACCGACATGCTGCGTAAAGTAAGGGCTGAATTTGACAGTATGATAGTGCTTCTAAATGTAGGAGGACTTATTGATATCAGTTTTATAGATGAAATTTCTCCTGATGCTCTCCTTTATGTATGGCAGGGCGGAATGACAGGCGGAACAGGTACTGCCGCAGTTCTTACAGGAGAAATTACTCCCTGCGGAAAGATGCCTGATACTATAGCTTATAATGTCAAGGACTACCCTTCAGATCCTTACTTCGGCAACAAGAATGTAAATTACTATACCGAAGATATATATACAGGCTACAGGTGGTTCGAGACCTTCTGTAAGGATAAAGTCCGCTTCCCGTTCGGATTTGGTCTTTCATACACTTCTTTTGAAATGAATATGACCGATTTCGTCATGAACGGAAATATCGCTGAATTTAAAGTCAAAGTTACAAATACCGGCAAGTACAGCGGTAAGGAAGTTGTCCAGATTTACTGTGAAGCTCCTCAGGGCAGACTTGGAAAGCCTTCAAGGGTTCTCTGCGGATTTGAAAAGACCGAGCTGTTAGCTCCCGGAGAATCACAGACAGTTTGCATTGAGGTAAATACCGATTATATCGCTTCATATGACGACTGCGAAAACAGTGAAACATCCTATTGCTGGCTTCTCGAAAAGGGTAAATACTCGTTTTATATCGGAAGTGACGTAAGATCAGCTGTATTCTCCGCTGAATTTGAGCTTTCCGAGGATAAGATCATTCAGAAATGTACCCAGGCCCTTGCTCCCGTTGAAAGCTTCAAACGTGTCAAAGCCTCGCTTTCGGACGGAAAACTGGTACCGATTTTTGAGGATACGCCTCTCAGCAAGGTAGATGAGACAGCAAGACGTCTCGGCGGACTTCCGGATGAGATCCCGTTTACAGGCGATAAGGGAATACGTCTTACAGATGTTTACAACAAAAAGAATACTATCGAAGAATTCGTCGCTCAGCTTACAGACGAGGAACTTTCCTGCATCATCAGAGGTGAAGGTATGGGAAGCCCGAGAGTCACAGCAGGTACTGCTTCTGCATTCGGAGGTGTCACCGACAGACTCAATGAACTCGGCATACCTGCCGGATGTTGTTCAGACGGTCCATCGGGTATGAGACTGGACTGCGGTACAAAGGCATTCAGTCTTCCTAACGGTACTATGATAGCCTCTACATTCAACAAAAAACTTATCTGTGAACTGTTCGGATATATGGGAACTGAAATGTGTGCCAATAAGGTGGACTGCTTACTTGGTCCCGGAATGAATATACATCGTCATCCGCTGAATGGACGTAATTTCGAGTATTTTTCCGAGGATCCGTATCTGACGGGTATGATGGCGGCTGCTGAACTTCAGGGACTGCACTCTTCAGGTGTCACAGGTACGATAAAGCATTTCTGCGGCAATAACCAGGAAACTAACCGCCACTTCCTTGACACGGCAGCATCAGAAAGAGCACTTCGGGAGATCTACCTTAAGGGCTTTGAGATTGCTGTAAAAGAAGGAAATGCTGATTCTATCATGACCACATACGGTAAGGTCAACGGAGTATGGACTGCGGGAAATTATGACCTTAATACAATTATTCTCCGTGGAGAGTGGGGATTTACAGGCTTCACCATGACCGACTGGTGGGCAAATATAAACAGGCGCGGAGGAGAGCCGGACAAGTTTGACCTTGCGGCAATGGCTATGGCGCAGAACGATGTGTACATGGTCTGCGCAGACGGCGACAAAAACGACGACAATACTCTTGAATCACTGAAAAACGGTGAACTCAGACGTTCGGAATTACAGAGGAACGCAATGAATATATGCCGATTCCTCCTTGGTACTAACGCAATGAAGAGAATGGCAGGGGAAGAAGAAAAAGTTGAAGTAATAAACAGACCTGCTGATGCTGATACCGATGATGCACCTGTAGTCTTTTATGACCTGGACGGCGAACTCGAACTTGATCTTTCTGGTGTAAAGACCGAAAAGAACACTAACTATGCCTTCGCTCTTACAGTCAACGCTATCGGATTCTACGATGTAACCATAACAGCTTCTTCGAAACTTGGAGAACTGTCACAGCTTCCTGTAAGCTTATTTGCTATGGGCACAGCCAGCGGAGTATACACTTGGAACGGTACAGGTGGAAAGCCGGTTGCAATTACAAAAGAAGTTCCGCTTTTCTCTCATTTTACAGCTATACGTCTGTACTTTGCACAAAACGGTCTTGATCTTCACAGCATTCGTTTCGAGCTTAAAAAGCCTGTTGAGAGCATGGATATAGCATTCAAGCAGGAGGATTAATATGAATATACAGATCTTCGGTACCAAAAAATGCAGTGAAACACGTAAAGCAGAGCGTTGGTTCAAGGAAAGAGGAATAAAGTATCAGTTTATCGATCTTAAGGAAAAAGACATGAGTAAGGGTGAATTCAACAGTGTAAAGCAATCTGTAGGAGGGATCGATGCGATGATAAATGAAAATGCCAAGGATTCTGAAACGCTTACTCTGATGCGTTACCTTTCCGACGCTGATAAGGAAGAAAAACTGCTTGAAAATCAACATATCCTGAAAACTCCTATAGTCCGAAACGGTAAAAAAGCGGTTATCGGTTATGAACCTGACACGTGGAAAAACTGGGATTAATAAAGTTAAAATATAAAAATATATTATTTTCTTCAAAAAAATTGCTCTTAAGTAGTGCATTTTTCATATGGATATGTTATAATATATATTGTATTATTTTGAATACAGACATGAATTGTTGAATTTTTTCAATAGCTGAGGTCCAGCCGCAGCTACGAAAGGAGTTTTAATTATGGGACTTATTTCTGCAATGCTTACATCCGGCGCAAGCGTTCTTGCCGATCAGTGGAAAGAATACTTCTACTGTGATGCAATGCCTGCTGATGTACTTGTATGTAAAGGACAGAAAAGAACAAGCAAATTCTCTTCAAATAATCACGGAAGCGAAAATATCATTACTGACGGAAGCGGTATCGCTGTAAATGAAGGTCAGTGCATGATAATCGTTGACGACGGACAGGTTGTCGAGATCTGCTCTGTTCCGGGAAAATATACATATGATATGTCCACAGAGCCAAGCGTTTTCACAGATGGTCTTAAGGTCGGCCTTAAAGAGAGCTTCAAGAAGTGGTGGGAGCGTGTCGGATACGGCGGTTCAACAGGTCACGATCAGCGTATTTACTACATAAATACAAAGGAAATAATGGATAACAAGTTCGGAACACAGAATCCCGTTCCTTTTGCAATAAAGAACCTTGAGGCAGGACGTACATTCACAGTAGGCGTTCGCTGCAACGGTGCTTATTCATACAGAATTGTTGATCCTATGCTCTTCTATGCAAATGTATGCGGAAATGTTTCGGGTGCGTTCACACGTTCTAACATCGATGCTCAGCTCAAGACAGAGTTCCTTACATACATGCAGCCTGCATTTTCACAGCTCTCTGCTAAGGGAATAGAGTATTATGAGCTTCCCGGACGCACAATAGAAATATGCGATGCAATGAATGAGGCTCTCAAAGCTAAGTGGAGAGAACACAGAGGTATCGAGCTTATCACTGTCGGCATCAATTCTGTAACTATCCCCAAGGAAGATGAGGACAGGATCAAGAAGTATGAAGACCTTGCATGGAATAAGGATGCAGGAAACGCCGCTGCTACAATGGTCGGCGCTCAGGCTGAGGCTATGACTACAGCTGCCGGAAATGCCGGCGGTGCTATGACAGGCTTCTTCGGAATGGGCATGGCTCAGCAGGCAGGCGGACTCAACGCAAACAACCTCTTTGAGATGAACGCAGCAAAGGCTGCTGCTTCTTCTGCTTCATGGACATGCAGCTGTGGCACTTCAAACACAGGCAAGTTCTGCGCTAACTGCGGAGCTGCTAAACCTGCACCTGCCGGTGCCTGGACATGCAGCTGCGGTACTTCAAATACAGGTAAATTCTGTGCTAACTGCGGCAAGGCCAAGCCCGTTGCATCTGCTGACGGCTGGACATGCGACTGCGGAGCAGTAAATAAGGGCAGATTTTGTGCAGAATGCGGAAAGCCAAAGCCTGCAGGTGCTCCTCTTTACAAGTGCGATAAGTGCGGCTGGGAGCCTGCGGATCCGTTCAATCCTCCTAAGTTCTGTGCGGAGTGCGGCGATCCTTTCAATGATTCAGATGTCATAAAGTAAATAATGAACAGGCTGACGTCTTACCTCGTCAGCCTTTTTCTGATAAGCGAGGTGTGAAATGTCCGAGATCAGAGAATATAAATGTCCCTGCTGCAGCGGTAAGCTGGAATTCAGCAGCGATGTACAGAAAATGAAATGCCCTTTCTGCGAATCTGAATTCGATATGGAGACTGTGCAGGATTATAATGACCAGCTGAACGCTACATCAGGCAAGGAAGATGACATGAACTGGAGCGATACTCCGGATAATTCATGGAGCGACAGTGATGCAGCTTCTTTTAACGTATATTCCTGCAAATCATGCGGCGGCGAGATAATCGCCGATGAGACAACAGGTGCTACAAAGTGTCCCTACTGCGACAATCCCGTGGTTTTGTCGGGACAGTTTTCAGGTGACTTAAGACCTGATATGATAATTCCTTTCAAGCTCGACAAGAACGCTGCAAAAAGTGCACTCATGAAGCATATGGAAGGAAAAAGACTTCTTCCGAAGGTATTCAAAGAAGAGAATCATATAGACGAAATAAAAGGCGTATACGTACCTGTATGGCTTTTTGATACCGATTCCAACGCTGATATACTATACCGCTGTGAAAAGGTGAGAATATGGTCAGATCAGCAGTTCGACTATACTGAAAGATCTTATTATCAGGCAAGACGTACAGGTAAGATCAGATTTGAAAAAGTACCTGTGGACGGTTCGGAAAAAATGCCTGATGACCTTATGGAGTCCATAGAGCCTTTCAATATTGCAGAAGCGGTAGAATTCAAGACTGCTTATCTCTCGGGTTATCTTGCAGATAAGTATGACGTTGACTCAAAGCAGAGCATAGAACGTGCCAATAAGCGCATAAAGCATAGTACAGAACAGGAATTTGCAAGGACTGTAGTCGGATATGACAATGTATCCTGTCAGGGTGAAAATATACGTTTCTCCGACGGAAGTGTAAAATATGCGCTTTATCCTGTTTGGATACTCAATACAACATGGAATAATAATAAGTACATATTCGCAATGAACGGTCAGACAGGTAAATTCGTCGGAGACCTTCCAAGCGACAAGAAAGCATCACTGCGCTGGTTCATTTTAATCGCAATTATTGCGGCTATAATCTGCTTCATTTTATATCAGCTTATAAGTGATGATAATTCACCTGCGTCAGGACTTGTAAGTGCTGTGGTTGGCGCTCTTTCAGGCGGTATAGGAACAGGTAAGATGCGTTCTCAGCTCAACACTGTACATGAAAAATCAGGCGCTTCTGACTACACAAAGGAAGGAAGCCTTGCCTTGTCTGTAAAGGAAGATTCATTCCTCAATAAACGTATCGATAAGACTCCGAGAGCAAACAACGTTCAGACTCAGACAGGTGCAGGTATACATACTTCGAGCGGAAGTCATCCTGTTCATCCGAATAATCAGTCTCACCATAATTCTTCAAACGGCAGTGATAACGGAAACATAATACACATCGGAGACCTGATGAAAAAATAACTGTTTCCTTTAATTTAACAAATAAACAGTTGACAAAGCAGTATAAAAAAGTATATAATAAAATATACTTTATACTTTGATATGATAAATCATAACAACATAAATATAATCTGGAGGTTACATAATCATGTGTGGAATAGTAGGCTTTACAGGTACGAATCAGGCAGCTCCGATACTGCTTGACGGACTTTCCAAGCTGGAATACAGAGGATACGACTCAGCAGGAATCGCCGTTCGTGACGGCGAAGGCGAAACAGAAATAGTTAAGGCAAAAGGAAAACTTAAGGTTCTTAAAGAAATGACCAACGACGGCAGTGCAGTTAAAGGAAGCTGCGGAATCGGTCATACCCGTTGGGCAACTCACGGCGAACCTTCAACCCTTAACGCACATCCTCATGCAAGCGATGACGAAAATGTTATTGCTGTTCACAACGGTATAATCGAGAACTATCAGGAACTCCGTGAAAAGCTTGTAAAAAGCGGATACGAGTTCAAGTCACAGACTGATACTGAGGTAGCAGTCAAGCTGATAGACTACTATTATAAAAAATATGCTCTCGGTCCTGTAGACTCAATTGCAAGAGCAATGATTAGAATAAGAGGTTCATACGCTCTTTGTGTTATGTTCAAGGACTATGCAGGTGAGATCTACACAGCACGTAAGGACAGTCCTATGATAATAGGAATCACAGGCGGTGAGACTTATGTAGCTTCAGACGTTCCTGCAATACTCAAATACACAAGAAATGTGTACTATATCGGCAACAGAGAGATCGCTAAACTTGAAAAAGGTAAGGTAACTTTCTACAACATAGACCGTGAAGAGATTGAGAAGAACGTTACAGAAATAAAGTGGGATGCAGAAGCTGCTGAAAAGGGCGGCTACGAACACTTCATGCTCAAGGAAATACACGAACAGCCAAAGGTAGTAAAGGATACTATAAATTCAGTTGTCAAGGACGGCAAAATAGATTTCAGTGATATTGGTCTCACGGACGAAGAAATGCAGAAGATATCACAGATCTACATTGTAGCCTGCGGTTCAGCTTACCATGTTGGTATGGCTGCTCAGTATGTTATTGAGGATCTCACATCTATCCCTGTAAGAGTCGAGCTTGCATCAGAGTTCAGATACAGGAAAATGTCACTTGTAAAAGACAGTCTTGTTATCATAATAAGTCAGTCAGGCGAGACTGCTGACAGCCTTGCTGCTCTCAGAGAAGCTAAGGAAAAGGGAATCAAAACACTTGGCGTAGTAAATGTTGTTGGCTCTTCAATTGCACGTGAAGCTGATAATGTGTTCTACACCCTTGCAGGACCTGAGATATCGGTTGCTACAACAAAGGCTTACAGTACACAGCTTATAGCTTCATATCTCCTTGCAATAGGCTTTGCAAAGGCAAGAGGGGAGATAAATGACGAGAAATATGACGAACTTATTCAGGAGATATACACTCTTCCCGAAAAGATAGAGAAGATACTTGAAGATAAGGAACGTATCCAGTGGTACGCAAACAAGCTTGCAGGCGCTAAGGATGCATTCTTCATAGGACGAGGCGTTGACTATGCGATATCGCTTGAAGGCAGCCTTAAGATGAAGGAGATAAGCTATATCCACTCCGAAGCATATGCAGCAGGCGAGCTCAAGCACGGTCCTATCAGCCTTATTGAAGAAGGCATCACAGTTATCGGAGTTCTTACTCAGCCTGATCTCTACGAAAAGACCGTAAGCAACATGGTAGAGGTCAAGAGCCGCGGTGCTTCACTTATGGGACTTACCACATACGGTAACTACAGTATAGAGGATCTTGCAGACTTTACTGTATACATTCCTCAGACTGATCCTCACTTCTCGGGAAGCCTTTCAGTAATACCGCTTCAACTTCTTGGCTACTATGTATCCGTTGCAAAGGGATATGATGTTGACAAGCCGAGAAATCTTGCAAAGAGCGTTACAGTTGAATGATCTTACATGCAGCACTTTTCCATGAAAGGTGCTGCATTTCCGCGTATATAAAGATTTTTAAAAAAATTCCTTGCAAAATTCAGACTAATATGTTACAATAATAAGGATAGTTTGAATAAGGCTGTATTTCAGCCAATGAGAAAGGAGAATACGGATACTTCTTCCGTAATTGTAAAATGGCAAAGAAAAAAGATTATGGTAATGACAGTATAACCATGCTAAAGGGTGCCGACAAGGTACGAAAGCGTCCTGCCGTTATATTCGGTTCGGACGGACTTGACGGATGCGAGCACTCTATATTTGAAGTTATTTCAAACTCTATCGATGAAGCGCGTGAAGGTTACGGCAACAAGATAATCATAACTCATTACCGCAACCATGATATCGAGGTCGAGGACTTCGGAAGAGGATGTCCCGTTGACTACAACAACAACGAACAGCGATATAACTGGGAACTTGTTTACTGCGAGCTCTATGCAGGCGGTAAGTATGATGATTCGGCTGACTCATACGAATATTCTCTCGGACTTAACGGACTCGGTCTCTGCGCTACACAGTTTTCATCTGAATATATGGACGTTGAAGTAGTACGTGACGGTTTCAAGTATAATCTTCACTTTGAAAAAGGTGATAATGTCGGAGGCCTTAAAAAGGAACCATGCAAGAAAAAGCAAACAGGTACCAAAACACGCTGGCGTCCCGACCTTGAGGTATTTACAGATATCGATGTCACGGACGAGTTTTTCTGCGATATTCTCAAAAGGCAGGCAGTCGTCAATCCAAATCTGCTTTTTGTTTTCCGTTCTGAAAATGAAGCAGGTGGATTCAATGAACAGGAATTCTTCTACGAACACGGTATAACCGAATACGTCGAGGAAATAGCAGGCGAGGCTCCTCTTACAAGCATTCAGCACTGGACAGCAGAGAAAAAGGGACGCGACCGTGAGGACAAGCCTGAGTATAAGGTCAAGCTTGATGTTGCACTTACATTCTCTAACAAGGTTAAACGTACAGAGTATTACCACAATTCCAGCTTTCTTGAACACGGCGGTTCTCCTGCGGACGCAGTAAAACGTGCATTTCAGGCGCAGATAGATGCCTATATCAAGCAGAATAACGGCTACCAGAAAAACGAAGGAAAGATATCTTACAATGATGTTGAGGAGTGTCTTGTACTTGTATCATCTTCATTCTCTACCCAGACCTCATACGAGAATCAGACTAAAAAAGCGATAACGAACAAGTTCATCCGCGAAGCAATGACTGAATTTCTCCGTCATCAGATAGAGATCTACTTCATAGAGAATCCTGACGAAGCACAGAAAATAGCTGAACAAGTCCTTATAAACAAAAGAAGCCGTGAGAATGCTGAACGTGTAAGACTCAATGTAAAAAAGAAACTTACTGGTACTATCGATCTTGCGAATATGGTGGAAAAATTCGTTGACTGCCGTACAAAAGACGTTACAAGACGTGAGATATATATCGTGGAAGGTGATTCAGCGCTCGGTTCTGTAAAGCTTGCCCGTGATGCAGAATTCCAGGCTGTAATACCTGTACGAGGAAAGATACTCAACTGTCTTAAAGCTGATTATGCAAAGATATTCAAAAGCGAGATAATAACCGATCTTATCAAAGTACTTGGCTGCGGCGTTGAAGTTACAACTAAGGCTAACAAGGAACTTTCCACTTTCAATATCGAAAACTTCCGCTGGAGCAAAATAGTTATATGTACTGATGCCGATGTAGACGGTTTCCAGATAAGAACGCTTATATTAACCATGCTCTACAGGCTCACTCCTACACTTATAAGTGAAGGATATGTGTATATAGCTGAATCTCCTCTTTTTGAAATAAACACCAAGGAAAAAACTTATTTTGCTTATACAGAACAGGAAAAACAGCGTATACTCGATGAGATAGGGGATAAAAAGCATACCATACAACGCTCGAAAGGTCTCGGTGAGAACGAACCAGACATGATGAGTCTTACTACTATGAATCCTGATACACGCCGACTTATCAAGGTTACTGCTGAAGATATAGCTGGATCTGCCGAAGTCTTTGAAATGCTTCTTGGTGATGACCTTCAGGGACGTAAGGACTATATCTCGGAATATGGCGCTGATTACCTTGAACTCGCTGATATCAGCTGATCAGATATGAAGATCAGAAATGCAATTCTGTCCGACGCCGAGACAGTACGGATGATAACTCATACAACTATCAGCAGTATATATCCTCACTATTATCCCAAGGGAGCTGTAGATTTTTTCCTTTCTCACCACAGCATCAACAATATCATCAAGGATATCAGATCAGGAGATGTATACATAGCTGAAACAGAGAACGGTGAACCTGCTGGAACAGCTACAATAAACGGAAACGAGATAAACCGTCTGTTCGTTCTGCCTGAACATCAGGGGAAAGGTTTCGGACGTTTACTGATGCAGTTTGCCGAATTGAAAATAAGCAATGAGTATAAAAGCGCAGAGTTAAGCGCTTCGTTATCAGCTAAGGAAATCTATCTGAAAAACGGCTATATCTCCGTATCATATCACATTATAGACTGTGATAACGGAGATAAGCTTTGCTATGACTATATGACAAAACAACTTTAATTTCTTTAAAAGGAGAATTAGAATGCCAAGAAAAAAAGAACCTCCAAAGAAGAAAGCAGTATTCAAACATGAAGCATATATCGAAGGCTCGGGAAGTATCGTTAATCAGCGAATAACCGATACACTTAAGACAAACTATATGCCTTACGCAATGAGCGTTATAGTTTCCCGTGCTCTTCCTGAAATAGACGGATTCAAGCCATCTCACCGCAAACTGCTGTATATGATGTACAAGAGGGGACTGCTCTCACCTGATAAAGAGCGTTCAAAGTCCGCAAACGTAGTCGGTGAGACCATGAAGCTGAATCCTCACGGAGATCAGGCTATTTACGAGACTCTTGTACGTATGACCAGAGGAAACGAGGCACTGCTTCATCCATATATCGACAGCAAGGGAAACTTCGGTAAGCAGTATTCAAGTAAGATGCACTTTGCCGCACCACGATACACAGAAGTAAAGCTTGAAAAGATTTGCAACGAGCTTTTCCGTGATATAGACCACGATACAGTTGATTTTGTACCAAACTACGATAATACCATGCAGGAACCCACACTTCTTCCTGCAACCTTCCCTACGGTACTTGTAAACTCGAATACAGGAATTGCCGTATCAATGGCAAGTAATGTCTGCCCCTTCAATCTGCAGGAGGTCTGCGAGACAACCATTGCACTGATGAAGGACAGCAACCATGATATTCTCAGTACACTTAAAGGACCTGATTTCCCCGGCGGCGGACTAATGCTCTATGATGAAACTGAGCTTAATAAAGTCTATGAAACAGGCAGGGGAAGTATCAAGGTACGTTCTAAGTATAGCTATGACCAGGCGGCAAGATGTATCGAAATTACCGAGATACCGTATACAACAACCGTTGAAGCCATCATCGATAAGATAATCGATCTTGTAAAGACAGGAAAGATACGCGAAGTGTCATATATACGTGATGAGACCGATATCGATGGTCTTAAGATCGCTATTGATGTAAAGAAGGGTACAGATCCTGATAAGCTCATGCAGAAGCTTTACAGGCTTACTCCTTTACAGGATAGTTATCCGTGTAACTTCAACATACTTATTGCAGGCACACCTAAGGTTATGGGAGTAAGAGAGATACTCATCGAGTGGACAGCATTCCGCGAGGAGTGTATACAGAGAAGAACCTATTTCGATCTTCAGAAGAAGAAAGAAAAGCTCCACCTTCTCGAAGCACTCTCAAAGATACTTCTGGATATCGACAAGGCTATCAGGATAATCCGCGAGACCGAGAACGAAGCGGATGTTGTACCTAACCTTATGATCGGCTTTGGTATCGACGAGGTACAGGCTGAATTCGTTGCAGAGATAAAACTCCGTAACATAAATAAGCAGTACATTCTCCGCAGGGTTGAGGAAGTTGATACTCTCAGGAAAGACATCGAAGAAATGGAGGATATTCTCCGTGACAAAAAGAAGATCAGAAAGATTATTATCAATGAGCTTCAGGATGTTATAAAGAACTACTCAAAGCCTCGTAAGACTATGTTCTTCTATCAATCAGATGTTGAGGAAGAAGAGGAAACAGACGATACACCTGATTATCCTGTAAATATCTTTGTTTCAGACAGCGGATACTTCAAGAAGATAACTCCACAATCCCTTAGAATGAGCAATGAGCAGAAGCTCAAAGAAGGGGACTATATCAGTCAGTCCTTCGAGTCCACAAATAAGACCGAACTCATCTTCTTCTCCGATAAGGCACAGGCTTACAAGAGCCGCGTAAGCTCTTTCGAGGATTCTAAAGCAAGTGTTATGGGTGACTATATCCCTGCAAAGCTCTCATTTGATGACGGAGAGGGACTTAAAACAGTAGTTCCGACTATTGATTACAGTGGCTATGTCATTTTCTTCTTTGAAAACGGTAAGGCAGCAAAGATTCCCATGAAGTCTTATGAGACGAAAACCAACCGCAAGAAGCTTTCAAAGGCATATTCCGAGAAATCTCCTCTTGTAGCGGCGATATTTGTGAATGAGGAATGTGATATTCTTCTCCGAACATCAAGCGGTCATGCACTATTGTTCAATACAGGTATGATACTTCCGAAATCCACAAGAGATTCGCAGGGAGTTCAGGTTATTACACTCAGGAAAAAGGCATTACTGTCATCTGCTGAGATAGTAACAGAAGAAAATCTTGAAGAACTCCAGAAATACCGTGCAAAAAGCGTTCCTGCTGCGGGAAAACCAGCCAAAGAGCTTGGAGATTCAAACCAGTTGATGCTTTAATTAAATAAATTGGGTATAGACAAACAAAGATTTTTGTGATAAAATAATAGAATATGATAGTTTGCTGATATGTGCAGACTATAGAAGGGAGTTATTTAAATGGCAGAATTAAAATTTGAGATAACAGAAAAGATAGGTGTTCTCTCAGAAAACGCAAAAGGATGGACTAAAGAGCTTAACATGGTAAGCTGGAATGAACATGAACCAAAGTATGATATACGCGAATGGTCACCGGATCACTCAAGAATGGGCAAGGGTGTTACCCTTACTGCTGATGATCTGGCAAATCTTAAGGATCTGCTCAATGAAATGGATCTTGATTCATTCGAGTGATCAACGTATTGACTTTTCAAAGAATATATATTATAATTAATGTAAACTCAATAACCTCCTTTAGGCGGTTATTGCTCCGAACTGCGTTCGGGGAGCGCAATTTCGATGTAATATAACAGATATGCGCACCACATTTCTTTAAGTTTTGAAGGAGTTGTTTTTTATGGCAAAGCAGATGTCCAGAGCAAGCTACGAAAAGCTTGTACAGGAGCTTGACGATCTTAAGATCAATAAACGAAAAGAAGTTGCAGAACGTCTGAAGGTTGCACGTTCTTACGGAGACCTTTCAGAAAACGCTGAGTACGATGAAGCTAAAAACGAACAGGCTATCCTCGAAGCTCAGATCGCTGAACTTCAGTACACAATAGACAACGCAGAAATCATTGAGGATTCTAATATCTCTGTTGATGAGATCGGTATGAGTTCGATCATCAAGATCAGACGCGTAGGTACTGAAAAGATCGAAACATTCACTATCGTTGGTACTAACCATGTTGATGTTAAAAACGGACTTATCTCCGATGAGTCACCGATCGGTAAGGCAGCCATGAAGAAAAAGGTTGGAGATACTTTTATTGTTGATGCACCTGTTGGCGAGCTTGAATTTGAAGTTCTCGAAATATCTAAGTAACAAATAAGGCGGACATGATACAGTCCGCCTGTATTTTTAGGAGGAAACATGAGCGATAATAATAAAAAAGATACCAAAAACGAGAAGCTGCATATTTCAAAGAGCGTATTTCAGAATATAAAAGAAGAAAAGCAACAGCGTCTTGAAGCTGAAGAACAGAAAGAGCTTGAGATACAGAAAAAATACGAACAAGCTGAAAAAGAAAAAAAAGAAGCTAAAGAACGCCGACTCCTTGAAGAAAAAAAGGAACTCATACGCCTTAAACAGGGTATTATAGAAGAAAGTGAAACTATCCACGAAGAAGAGGAAGAAGAGATAAAGCTCAGTTTTCCCAAAAAGATAAGCAACTTTTTCTATCACAACAAATGGTGGCTTATTATTGCATGTGCAGGGGTATTTATAGCTTCATATCTTGTTTACAGCCTTGTATCCAAACCTCGTCCCGATATGACAGTGCTTTTCCTGGGGGAGTGTCCGTCTATTGGCGAAGATTCGGAAGGACTCGAAAAATATATTGAATCTTTCGCCGAGGATATTAATGGTAACGGCGAGGTACTCGTTTCGGTATGTTATATACCGTATTCCGATGAACCGCAAAAGAATTACGTAAATGGCGTAGATACAAAACTGACAGCTGAAATGCAATCGGGAAATGCAGTTATAGTAATAGGAAACAATCAGATCAGCAAAATGATAAATCCGGAAGACGTATTTGTGGATCTGACTGATCTTTTCCCTGATAATGAACGGATCGACAAGTACTACTTTAAACTCACAGGTACAGATTTCTTCAGTAAGATAGGCGCTGAATATAACGAAGAAGATGACTGGTTTATCGCAATAAGACAGCCTGCACGTCTGCTTTATGCGAAGCAGGAGGAAATGGAAAAGACCTATGAACAGGATAAACCTGTACTTGAAAAAATCATTGATGATCTTTCATAAAAGAAAAACGGAGCAAATGCTCCGTTTTTTAATTTATACGTTGTAAATCATTTCAGAATAAGTGGGTATCGGCCATTCTGTGCGCGGCATGATAAGCTCGATCTCATCGGCTATCTCACGCATTATATCCATTTCAGCAAGAACATAATCGTGGAAGAATTCAGCCTGCTGACGTGCTCCTTCAACGAGACAGGCTTTATTAACTCTTTCTTCAAGACGCTGGATCGAATCATAGAATTTATCTGCAAGTTCGTTGAGTTTTTCAGCCATACTCGTTTCGGTACGAGATGTAAAGCCAATCTGCGACTTATTTGCAATAGATGCACAAAGCTTGCTGATATAGTCCAGAGTTGCAGGAAGAAGCTGTTTTCTTGCCATTTCGACCATAGTTCTTGCTTCGATCCTGATAGTCTTACTGTACTTTTCAAGGTGTATCTCGGTACGTGCAGTAAGTTCGTTCCTGTTATAAATACCGAATTTTCTGAATATTCTGAGGTTCTTCTCATCTGTATAATGCGGCATACAGTCAACCGTAGAAGGATAATTCGGAAGTCCACGTTTTTCGGCTTCCTTTATCCACTCTGCGGAATATCCGTCACCATTGAAAATAATACGGCTATGCTCTTTAATTACTTCTTTAAGAAGCTTTTTGACTTCGTTTTCAAATCCGTTGCTTCCCTTGAATGGTTCAAGTCTTTCAATAAACTGCGAAAGTTCTTCAGCTACTATAGTATTAAGCAGAGCGTTCGGACAAGCAATATTATCTGATGAACCTACCATGCGGAATTCAAAACGGTTACCTGTAAACGCAAATGGTGAGGTTCTGTTTCTGTCTGTAGAATCCTTTGGGAAGGAGGGGAGTGCATTAACTCCTATCTCAAATGTGCTGGACTGTGTTTTATAAGCTTCATCATTCTCTATAGCCTTAAGAACAGCTTCAAGTTCTTCGCCGAGGAACATAGAAATGATTGCAGGAGGAGCTTCATCCGCTCCGAGCCTGTGATCATTTCCTGCAGAAGCCGCTGATAGTCTCATAAGATCGGCATATTCATCAACGCCCTTGATAAGAGCGCAGAGTATAGTAAGAAACTGCAGGTTCTCCATAGGGGTATCACCCGGGTCAAGGAGATTCTGCCCGTCATCGGTAGACATTGACCAGTTATTGTGCTTACCAGAACCATTTACACCTTCAAAAGGCTTTTCGTGAAGCAGACAAACAAGACCGTGACGAAGAGCAACTTTTTCCATCACTTCCATTGCAAGCTCATTCTGATCTGTACCGAGGTTTGACGTTGTGAAAATAGGAGCCATTTCGTGCTGTGCGGGAGCGACCTCGTTATGCTTTGTCTTTGAGTAAATTCCGAGTTTCCAGAGTTCTTCATCCAGTTCAGCCATATAAGCAGCAATTCTTGGCTTGAGATTAGCAAAGTACTGGTCATCAAGTTCCTGTCCCTTAGGAGGCTTTGCACCAAAGAGAGTTCTTCCCGTGAGAATAAGATCCTCACGCTGATCGAACATTGCCTTATCTATAAGAAAATACTCCTGTTCAGCACCAACGGTAGAGGTAACTCTTGTAACACGTTCATTGCCAAAAAGCTTAAGAAATCTTACTGCTGTTGTACTGAGTGCGTCCATAGAACGCAGCAGGGGAGTCTTTTTATCAAGGATCTCACCTGTATATGAAACGAAAACTGTCGGGATGTAAAGGCTTCCCTCCTTCACGAAGCAATAAGAAGTCGGATCCCAAGCTGTATATCCTCTTGCTGAGTCGGTTCGCCTAAGACCTCCCGACGGGAAAGAAGAAGCATCAGGTTCGCCTTTTACGAGTGCCTTTCCCGAAAATTCCATTATAGCTGTACCATTTGCACCAACACTTATAAATGAGTCATGCTTTTCAGCAGTAGAACCTGTCATAGGCTGGAACCAGTGAGTGTAATGTGTGGCGCCTTTTTCAATAGCCCAGTCTTTTATTGCATTTGCAATAAAATCAGCTGTAGTCATATCCAGTGGTTCACGCTGCTGAATGGTACGCTTATAATTTTTATACACGTTTTTGGGGAGACGTGCCTTCATAACCTCCTCGTTAAAAACATTACTTGCAAAGATATCAGGGATATTAGCTGTCATTATTTATCCTCCTGTGGATATATTTTTCTATTCTTCACTATTCTTTTCTAAGATAACGTGACGTTTTCTTCTTCTTTTTCTTTTCATACATCAGTTCATCAGCCCTGGAAATGAGCTGGAAAAGCTTACTTTCGGAATCAGCCTTTGTAACTATCGTTCCTATGCTCGCACCAAGCTCGTAAGGCTTTTGTATAAGCATATTTGTTTGCTTGATGTTAAGATTGAAATCGCTTTCAAAGTCACGTATTTCCTTTTCGTTTGAATTCACACCAAAAACAATGAATTCATCACCGCCGAAACGAGCGCATATCTTATCGTTGTTGCAGCATTTACTGATCACAGCAGCAAGGGTTTGGAGTGCAAAATCACCTTCTTTGTGACCAAAATTGTCATTTATCATTTTCAGACCGTCCATATCAATGAACGAAATAAGAATACTTGTATCATTTTCAATGCTTTCGGCAAGCATCTTATCTGCAAGACGTATAAAACCGTTTCTGTTATATATGTTGCAAAGAGGATCCATTGTAAAAAGTCGGTCCAGCTCGCTGATAGCACTGTTTAACGCATCGATCTTCCTGACGTTTTCAAGAGAGTTGCTTATACTCATCATGAAAGAATGACAAAGGGGACTGTGCGTAGGAAAATCACTGTTTGTGATGATATAGTAACCGATACAGCGGTCGCAATAATGCAGAGGAAGGAAATAATTTACATTTCCGCCTGTAGAATTAAGTATCGGAAACATATCTGCACTTCTGAATGAACTGATACTTGTTACGGAACCTTTATCCCATATAAGCGGAGCGCTCATTATGGGAGCGTAGCCATTTATCTGATAATCGTCCTCGGAACATCCGTCAAGATCCTTCCTGTAGGCTCTGTTCCAGTCAGAACACAGACAAAGGCTGAACCTGTCACAATTGAGAGTATCGATAAAAGCGTTTATGGTATTATAGCATTCTTCGGGTGAAGAGGCTTCCGCAAGCTCTCTTGTGATATGGTTTATCATTGAAATATCATTATTTATGCGATTGAGAGTCTTATACACGCTTTTCTTGTAATTCGGTAGATTCTCAGAGAATTCACTCTTACATCCGCAGCTTTCCCTGTAAACGGGCATAGCTTCGAGTACAATGTTACTTTCAGAAGAAGTTCCTTCTATTTTACCTATAACAGTTTCACAAGCCTGATAGCCTGCATTATGAAGCGGACGAGAAACTGTTGTAATTGAAGGAAAATGGTGCTTTGCATTATATGTATCATCGAAGCCGGTCACTATAACATGTTCCGGGACATTGTACCCGTACCTTTCAAGTTCAGCAACTGCGGCAAGAGCCATAGCATCGTTGGCACATATAACGGCGTCAGGAATTTTCTGTCCTGATCTTATCATTTTATCGATAGCATTTTTTCCGTCAATGGCACGAAAATCGCCATAGTAGATCCTGTCTTCGTCAACATCGAGTCCGAATTCTTCCATAACCTGAACGAAAGCGTCAAATCGGTCTTGGGCTTCAGAATTAGCAAGAGGCCCTGAAATGTAATTAATGGTCTTAGCATCATGAATAGCTATTACATGCTTGACTATCTCACGCATTGCGGAACAGTTATCAATAGAAATATTGGTAAAAACAGGATGCTCGTCGCAGTCAAGGATAGCTGCTGGAAGAGCAGATTTTTCAGCTTTTTTTATAAGCTCTGCTCTGACTTTCGTATTAGCGATAGTATTTGTAAGAAGAATCAGTCCGTCAAATTTATCATAATTGATAAGTTCATAGATATTATATTCGCCTGTATCATATTTTTTATCTGAAAGAACTCCGCCAAAAGAAGAAAAAACTGAGATATTAACGTCATTATCCTTTGCACATTCGACGATACCATCAATGATACTGTTCTGATATTCTTCGTCTATACCTGAAACTAAAACAGCGATCTCGAAAAATTCATTATTACTCATAAATTCACCTGCCTTAATAATATGGAATTAAAAAAGTCGCACATATATAATAATTATACCATATTTTAGGCAATTATGCCAAAAAATCTTCAAAAATCGACGTAAATATTTAATCTCTAAAAGCAAGCAACTTTAGTAATAATGCACAAAAGCCGCAAGTACAACACGTACCTGCGGCTTAAGATTATTTTTCAAGAACTGCATCGATTATGTCATCTGCCTGTTCCTGACCGATATTGAATACAGCGCCATTCGCAACTATATCAGTATAAACATAGCCGTCTTTCGAGACACCGATCATATATTCGTTGGAAGAAGGTGCTATCTGTACCTTAAATTCAACATAAACATCAATATCATTTACTTCGCTGATGATATTAGGCAGTTTCGCCTCATTTGTAAGAATCTGCCATACAAAAGGAGCTTCTATACCATGAACAGTCTTTTCTTTCTTATCATGGATAACTGCTTCTCCTGTAACGACCATTTTTTCACGAAGATGCAGATCGTCGATCATGTTTTCGATGGTCAAAGGCTTCAGATCGGTTTTTATTTCCTCTGATTCACCCCTATTTTCATAGAGGTAATAATCATCATCACCGTCGAATTTTACAGCAAGCTGATCATAGCGATCAACATTTTTGATAATGTACGCAGAAGCACCATGCTTCTCTTCTTCTCCCGTAAACGGATCCTGAGTATGGAAGAATCCCGAGACAAGAAGCGACTGTATTTTGTTCTTAGAAATAACAGTGTCACATGTGTGATAAGTTGTTACCCTTGACGGATTATCAAGTGAACCTTCTATTACGTCAAACTTCTCAAACCTTAGCTGAATCGGAAGCTTAGTCCATTCAACCGAAGTTGTGGTCGTTATTGGTTTAGAAGTCTTGGGAGGAAGTGTAGGAGATACTGTAGTCTTTCTGGAAGTAGTCACCTGAGTTTTCTTTGTTGTGGTAACAGTCTTGGCGGTTGTTTTTGTTGTTTTAGAAGTTGATGTAGTCTTTACAGGTGTTGTCGTGCGTGCGATAACTGTAGTTTCAGGCTTTTCCGTTACAACAGGCGGAGCAGTCACAACCGCAGGTTTATCTTGCTGAACAACAGGAGGTTCTGTTTTTTCCTCTACAGACGGAGAAGCCTGCTGCTGAGGCTTAACCGAAGGTGATGAAGTAGCCTCAGAAGGCCTTGACGGAGAGATCGCAGGCGGTGGTGCCTGTATTCTCTCTGCTGTGGTCTTAGTCTCAACTGCTTCTGTTGTTACAGCCGCAGTAGTTTTTGTTTTCTTTGGTTTTTTAGTAGTTTCTTCAATTGCAGTTGTCTGAACTGCTTCTGTCGATACTGGTTCCGATGCCTGTGTTTCATCGATAACAGAATTTGATACCATGCTGTCTATCTGACTTTTGCCCATACTTGAATTTATCTGATTATTCTTTATAACGCCGACTGCTACTATAGCGGCAGCACACATACCTGAAGCGGCGATAGAGACATTACGGATCTTGTGCATGCGTTTAGCTTTAGCTTCAAGGATGATCTCGCTTTTTCTGAAGACACTTTCAGCTACGTCTCTATAATCCTTCATACACAAATCCCTCCCTTTCCAATTCAGTTTTCAGAGCTTTTTTCGCTCTGTATATCAGATTTTCTATCTGTCTTCTATTCTTATGCATGACCTCGGCGGCCTCTGCATTATCAAAATTCTCAAAATAAACAAGATAAAGAACTTGTTTATACTCAGGATTCAGCTTTTGCATTGCACGGTGAAGAGTGATATTCTGTTCTGTTTTTATGTAATCACTTTCAACGTCTTCATTGTCGGCGACATTATACATTTCATCTATTGACAACGAAGGATCCTTTGAACTTTTTCGTAAAAAGTCGAGAGCCACATTGCGCCCGACGGTATAAAGCCATGTCTTGAACGAACTTTTTTCCTGATACTTTGGTTTTTTAACTACAAGTTTAACGAAAGTATCTTCCATAAGCTCTTCAGCAATACTTATGTTATTGACGAAGCTGTTAAGATAAAGAGTCAGACCGTCCTTATAATCACGGATCAGCTCGACCATACCTTCTTTATCTCCGGCAAGGAAACGATGGTAGCTTGCTGCACCGTTATCCATCCTCTGCTCCTTTCCGAAGGAATGATAAATTCCCTCCATATTATTAAACGTTTTCAAGAGCAAAAACTCTCACATAAACATCTCTTTTTTATGATTATACTACATTAAAAAAAAAAAGTCAATTTTTTCTAAAATTATGTGAGAGTTTTCTGAGTTTCATACGTTTAATATAGTGAGAGGGAAAACATGATATATAAAATGACAGCAAAGGGATAGGACGGAACTTAATTTTATTTTGGCGATGCCGCACATTAATTGTACGGGGAATTATGCGAGCGTTTCACTACAAAGACAAGGGCGGTCTTTGTGCGGTATTGCCCCAACTTTCTGAAATCTTCAATCTGTTAATTCCATTTCCATCAAAACAACAGCGGTACTCATTAAGAGTGCCGCTGTTGTTTTATATTCATCAACTGCTTTTTCTGAAATTGTTATCTGTAAATATTCGTGCAAAGATAAGACCGAGAGGAAGTGCGATAACGATCAATATTGCCTTTGTGATCCACATTGCGCCATCGTTGATATTATTCTGAGCAAAGTAGTATATGCCCTTGTACATGAACATTCCCGGTACCATTATAACAATTGAAGGAACTGTGAGTGTAATTCTCGGCCAGCCTATTTTTTTCTTTACTGCTGTTGCCATAAGTCCGGCACAAAGCGCACCTATAAACGCTGCAAGTCCTGCATGAAGTCCGAGAAAGTCGATGAGTTCAAGTCTCAGCGTATTAGCTATCATTCCGATGATTCCTGCTGTAGCCGCTATCTTACGAGGACTGTTGAACATAAGCGAGAAGCCGTAAACACCGCAGAAACTTGTTATCAGTCTCAGAACACAATGCAAAGCAGGGGAGATGCTCATCGGATCGAAGTCGGCAGGAGCAAATTTGAAAATAGTAGCCGTAAGCCACCCCGTCATAGTTGCCATGCCGATTATAAGGAGTGCATATGTGATACGTTCAAGACCTGAGCGAAGATCGAGCTTTGAAAGGTCAATACCTCCCGTGATCAGCGGAAATCCGGGTATAACGAACAGCATCGAACATATATAGCCTGCCTGATGAACATCTGATACTCCGAAGAATAATTCAGCTAACTTTATTGACAGGATATATGTGCAGCAAGCTGATGCAACTCCCACAGCAACATTGGCAAGCAATGTTATATGGCGCTGAAGCAATAGTTTACGAATAAAATTTCCCATTCCTGCACCTAAAAAAGCACATATCATTTCTATCGGACCGCCGCCCAGCAAAAATGTAAAAGCACAACACGCAAGTGCAGAAGCAAGTCCAAGGTTCAACGCACTGTAATTAGCAGGCATGGTCTGAAACTTGTCCAGTATCATGTGGAATTGCTCGACAGAATACTTTCCTGCACGTTCAGCAAAGCCGTCGGCAAAGGATTCAAGTGCGGCAAGTTTATCAGTATTCACGCCGGTAGTATTAATAGACAAAGCGTTGGTATAGGTCTCTCCGTTTTCGATACAGGTGTATTCGATTGTAAGAAGGCCTATATCAGCATTACACCCTATATTCAGTGCTCTTGCGATCTTGTTCATAGAAGCGCGAACTCTCCAGGCACCTGTTCCTACTGAAAGCATCATCAGTCCGACTCTGCCGACAAGGGTAGCTTTTTCCTTAAGCGATGCTTTAACAGCAGGTTCGGATCTTTCCGAATCAACGATCTCATGCCAATGGACGGACATATGCTGTTTTCTGAATTTACTCATTATGATCTCTCCGATTGATAAAAAATAGTCATACATATTCTAACACATATATTCCAAAAATTCAAGCCTTTGAAAAAAATCAGTACATTACCTATATTTATATGTCTTTTTTAAGATTAGTTTAAGGATAAGTGATATAATAGAGTCGTGGAGGGATAAGAAGGATGAAGAAAGCAGTAAAAATAATCATGACTGTTATAATCCTGCTGAACTGCGCCGCACTGTTTTATAGTTATAAAAACAATAAAACATCGGATTCCCGATCCGATACACAGATAGTTGTACACGGAGATAATGAGAATGACTTCGCAGCGTATACGGTTACGATCAGTGCCGGAGTTATAGCAGTAATAGGTATGTATTCAATTTCAAGAATGTTTAAGAAAAAGAAGTGAAAAAACGCCCCTTTGGTTTCTGATGTTACCAAAGGGGCGTTTGCTATTCAAGAAAATGGTCATCTTCTCTTATGGAATAGTTTTCGATATCAACTATAGTGTTCTTCTCGGGTTTGTTGTTATAAAGGTCCATGAAAAGATTACACGAACCGATAGCCACTATAACGAGTCCGATCGCTATCCTTATAACATTGCTTGTTCTGAAAGGATGGAAGAACATTACCATGGCAGCTATTATCAGCAGCATGCCGATAACTACTTTGCTTGCATATGAGCTTCCGCGGTTTTTAAGTTCAGAAGCAATAAACAGTCTTTCGACACCTGCAAAACCAAGAATAATAGCTGTTATCAGCGGAACTCCTATCTTTACTACAGCCGGAAGGAAAATAACGATAGCTCCTATAAGCACACCAAATGAATTGATAAGCGTAACAGACAGCGAACCGCCTTCGATAAGGCTGACTACCATACGAAAAGCACAGAACAGGATTATCATGATACCTATAAGATAAAACATTTTCGAGATAACTCCCGGAAAAAACGCCACGATCAATCCTGTAATCATAAGCATAATTCCTTTAGAAAGTGTATTGGCTTTAAACAACGACATACTATGCCTCCTAAATCAATACGGATATGAATTTCATAATGAATTTTTTGATTATGTTGGAGCGATTATATGACTTAATTGCTATACGTTCTGAAATTGTTTTTGCTTTGTTGATATCATCATCTGAAGGAGTAATATTTCCGAATTCAGAATCAAGAGCAGTGCTTACGAAGTTTGAAAATTCGCCTTCTTCGAAATAGACGCCTCCGAACCACTTTTCGACATCATTGGCAAAATCAATGTAACTCTGATGGTCTTTGCTTATATCGAGGTTATTGAGAAGCTGCTCGGTATACTCATACAAGTATGCAAGTTTATTCTCGTTTGTACCTGTTGTAAAATGTTTATTTCTGAAGTAAAGAATAGCTTTCCTTCGGATAAATACAGCAGCAATTACAAATAGAAGAAGCCCAATAAGCATTAATAAAATCTGAATTTTGCCAAGGACAAGAGTACCCTCATGCGAATCCTTGCCTGAACCCGGCTTTACGAGACCTGCGGCTTTAGTTGTTGTAACAACGGAAGTAACTGTGTTATTCTTTTTCTCGCCTGTATTATTTGAGTTTTCAGACTTTTCCTGAGTTTCAGCAGCTTCTGTGGTTTCCTGTGTTGCAGCAGTTACAGTAGTTTCTGTAGAAGGTTCTGTTGTAGATGTTGAAGGTGATGTATCTATAGTCTGACTTGAATAACCTGCCGTAAACTCGAATGGTACCCAACCATAACCGTCAATGTATATCTCAGTCCAGGCATGGCTTCTGTTATCATGCAGTTCTATAGTATATGAACCGTCATCATTACGATTCGAGTCATTGAAGTCATCACCGACAACTATGTAACCTGTAGCATATCTTGCAGGAATTCCTGCCATTCTTGCAAGAACAACTCCCGAAGTTGCATAATGCATACAGAATCCTTTTTTATTCTCAAGCAGGAAATAGTTTACGAAATCACGGTTTGAAGGCGTTTTTCCCGGGTAGAGCGAGTAAGAAACCTCAGATGCCATTTTTTCTCTTATTGCTGTAAGAACTTCGAGCTTAGCGGCAGGAGTTTTAGCGTCTGAAGCAATACTGAGAAGTTCGGAATAAGCAGTTCGTATTTCCGACATGTTGTTATCATTCGGCAGCTGAAGGTAATTCTCATAAACGAAATCTCTGTATCTGATCTGAAGAATCTCTGTAAGCAGCATAGCAGGGCGATTAATGAGGGAAGAAGCAGAAGATGTGAAGGGAAGATCAATAGTTATATAGTTATCATAGCTTATGAGATCATATTTTTTTGCAAGATTGATTATTTCCTGACTTGTCTCAGGGTTAAGATCGTCCGCATTGATAACATTTCTCGTATTATTGTCAAAGAAATAGCCAATGGCTTCAGTATCCATACCGCAGAAAAAGTAAGAATACCAGTCGTCGTTTTTCTGAGATTTCAGGTTAAGATCATTATCGTATTCATATCCTTCTGCCGGTAAAACACCATAAGGCGTAAAGCTGCGGTTTCCGCGCATTTCAGATTTTATATCTATAGCCACATTATTATCGGATGAACCTTGTGAATCTACTATAACAGTTCCATCGTCAGTAAATCTGGTATTAAAATTAACAGGAGAGGTCATGCTCGTATTGATAATTCCTGGGAATAACTGAGGATACATTTCGTGATCCTTAAAATCTTTGAATATTTCCTGATCGTAAACGGAATCATCAAGGGAATTCCACTCATTATTACCATAAACCGAACCTGTATAGTCCTTAAGATATATTGCTGAACCATAAGGTTTGTCTACATTTACGGTAAGGTCAATAGTATTTTTATACTTAAGATGATCCACATTTCCGAGTTTATGATCCTCGTATTTGAATGTGAAACCAAATGCGCTGGTAACTGCCGAGATGCTGTCTGCAAGATTTGAAAGCGAGAAAGATGTTACCGCATCGCGAATATCAACACGCTTTCTGTTAAGCTCATCGCTTCTCTTGTAGTGTGTTGCAGCCATAACAGCAGAAGAAATGACCGAAACTACCAGAACGCTCAGAATAACAAATACGCCGCAGGCTTCCGTTACCTTTAGTCTCATCTGACGTTTCGGGAAGAAAAGATTGTCCTTTCGGACGAATCCGCCGCTTCCGCCAGAGTATTCTCCCAGGTCGATCGTTGACATAGCAAAGAGCGCAAGCCAGTAAGCGACCACAAGGACTCCCCAGAATACAGGAAGCTCAATACCGTTATAGAGTCCTATCTCAATGACTGGGAAGGTAGTAACAATAGGAAGTATTGGATTCGGGTGACATATAGTAAAGTAGTATATCACCACAGCAAGAAGCCAGATACACATTATGAAGAAAGCTGTGGTCGCCTGTTCTTCAAGTTCGGGTTTCAGGAACTTATAGTAATTGATATCGGTAAGAAAGGCTTTGTGATATATAACATTATAAACGTATTTATAGCCAAGGGCAAGTGTATCGATGACCTTATAGGCGAATACCGTAAAACCTACTACCGAAGCAATTATCAGCCAGACTGCTTTTTTTCCGACCAGAGACAGAAAAATGTAGATCAGTGAAAAAATAACAGCCGCAAATATAATGGAAGGTCTGTCATAATTGAAGTCAAACATAGAAAGAAATGCCATTATTACCGAAACAAATCCCGTAAGAGCGATACCTACGGATTCAAGCTGTCTCAGATTAACACGCCGTTTCTTTACAGACATAACTATACTGTCACATATATTTATTCCGTTTGTATTGACAGAAGATATTTTTTTACTTTTTTTCATATTATATCCTTATGCTTATTACAGCTCAATTTCTTTTATTGAAGCAGTTATCCTGCCTAAAAGAACAGGGTAGATCTCTGTTTCGGGATACGATGCATTAAGTGCTTCTGCTTCACGAGGTGATTTAACAACTATAATAACATTTTTCAGCTCAGCATTTACCGAATCATCTATCTTACCGATAATATCGTTATCCGGCTGAGAAGTAACAAAAGTGAAGGATGAGAATTCAACATCCGTATTATCCAAAAGGTAAGCTTCCGGAGGATCACAGAAAAGATTATCGTTGACTGAGAAAATAAGAGTTCTCGTAACTTTGGAAAGCGCTTCGGGACTATCTATGGTATACTCCATGAAGCAGCCCGCTTTTCCGTTGAAGAACACGACTGTATGTGAACGTTCATTGTCAATAAGGAACTGTGATACAGATATGAATGACTCGACAAGTGTATCAAAAACAGGCAATGTGTACTTCGAGTCATCATAGCATTTCAGATTAAGGAAAATAACCGATGGGATATCTACAGGGAGACTGTAATCCTTAACAATAAACTCATCCTTTTTTGAACTAAGCTTCCAATGGATGCGGTTCAGTTTATCTCCGGGGATATAGCCTCTCAGGTCGAATACTTCGGAAGGATCATCGCCGGGTTTGTATTCAGAGAACTTCTCGCTTTCCTCGTTCACTCTGTCCGAAAATCTGACAGTACCGGATATTTCCCGGCATTCAGGAAGGATCGCAATATCCGTGCAGATGTTTTTGCCGACTTTGAATTTGAAAAGTCTGAGCGGATCAAAAATATAGATGTAAGCGCACCTTATATTGATTATACCGCAGTATTTCGACTGAAGCTGGAATGTAACGCTCTGACTGTTTCTCGCTTGTATTGGCATATACAGTTCAAAGCTGTTTATCTGGTTATTGAAAACATTATAATACTCGATATGTGCCTCTGCCTTGCCGACAGGAAGAATACTTCTGTTATTGATCTTTATACGTACAGGAAAATCCTGATTCTTGACTGCTGTATCCTGACTTACCGCAAAATTAACAGAGATCATGTTCTTGGTTATAAGCGTAGATATGAACATGATTATGGGAAGTGCTATCATAATGATAAGCAATACAAGAGCAAAATCCCCAAGATACATGATATAGAAAATAACACATACGAGGATAATTATAGCAAATAGAATCTTTATTGCAAGCATGGCCTTACCTTATTTTGCACTGATGCGCGGCGCCTGAACGGTCTTCAGTATGTCATTAATGATATCTGTAGCAGTAGTTTCAGCCATTTTAGCTTTGGAATTCAGCATTATTCTGTGCTCAAAGACATCATTGCAGATATACAGAACATCGTCCGGGATAACATAATTACGTCCCATAGCTGCGGCGATACCTTTAGATATCTGCATAAGTGCAAGAGTACCTCTGGGGCTGACTCCGAGTTTCAGCATGGGATGATTTCTTGTAGCGGCAGAAAGAGAAACCATATATTCATATATTCTTTCATCCACATAAATATTGGCAATATAGTCCTGTAATTCGGTAATAACCGATGAATCAGCTACTGCATTTATCGATTCAAGGGGAGCTGAGTTAAATTTTGTCCTGAGAATAGATACCTCGTCCTCAAAATCCGGATATCCCATGCTAAGCTTTATCATGAAACGGTCCAGCTGAGAATCTGGCAGATTATGAGTACCTGCAGAGCCGATAGGGTTCTGGGTAGCTATAACTGTATACGGCTCGGGGAGCTTATATGTAACGCCGTCTACAGTAATACTCTTTTCCTCCATAAGTTCAAGAAGTGCAGACTGAGTCTTGCTGGATGTACGGTTTATCTCGTCAGCAAGAAAAAGGTTACAAAAAGCAACGCCCGGTCTGAATTCAAATGAATTTGTAGCCTTGTTGTAGACAGAAAAGCCTGTAACGTCCGAAGGGAGGACATCGGGTGTAAACTGCATACGGTTATGTTCAAGTGAAAGTGCTTTTGAAAAAGCAAGTGCAAGTGTAGTCTTACCAACTCCGGGGATATCCTCAATAAGGATATGTCCGCGGCAGAGAATAGTGAGCAAGGTCTTGATTATGATAGCATCCTTGCCGATAACTGCTTTTTTGACTTCATTAACGATGTCATTGATTGTTTGTGTATAATTATTATTCATGATCAATCTCCTGTATAAATAGAAATACACATTTATTATAACATTATTGCATATTGTTTTCAAGTAGTAAATTGCAAAATTATTGAAAAAATTATTAAATCATGAAAATTGGGATTATTTTGTTGCAAAATACAGCGGAATGGTGTATAATGGTTCAGAGATATTATTCTCTGTCCGAAGGTACAATGGCGTGCAGTCGGATGATATTGTTTCTATTTTTAATTTGGAGGTAATAAACTGATGTGCGGAATAGTTGGATTTACTAACACCGTAGACGATCCCGATGCCGTCATCGAAGCGATGATGGACAGGATAAAACACCGCGGTCCCGATGCGGAAGGTAAGTACATTGACAGCGACATATCACTCGGACACCGAAGACTCAGCATCATTGACGTTAGTTCAAGCGGTGACCAGCCTATTTTCAATGAGGACGGCTCAAAGGTCATCGTATTCAACGGTGAGATCTATAATTACCGTGAGATCAGAGAGGAACTCATCAACGCCGGTCATATTTTCAAAACCAATACCGATACCGAGGTCCTGATACACGGGTATGAGGAATACGGCGAGAAGCTTCTTGAAAAGCTCAGAGGAATGTTTTCATTTGTGATCTGGGATAAAAATAACAAGGAACTTTTCGGTGCAAGGGACTTTTTTGGCATAAAACCTATGTATTACGCATGTATGGGCAAAACTTTCATGTTCGGCTCTGAAATAAAGAGCTTTCTTGCTCATCCGGCTTTTGTAAAAGAACTTAATACCACGGCACTTGAAAACTATCTCACTTTCCAGTATTCTCCTACAGAAGAGACTTTTTTCAAGAACGTTTACAAGCTTATGCCTGCCCATTATTTCAAGCTTAAGGACGGACACATGACGATCAAGCGCTACTGGGACGTTCATTTCAGTGCCGACGGAGAACCTTCACTCGATCAGTGGGTGAATAAGATATCCGATGTTTTCCACGATTCAGTAGCAGCTCACAAGATAGCGGACGTTGAAGTAGGTTCATTCCTTTCAAGCGGAGTTGATTCAAGCTATGTTGCAGCTATTGCAGATGTGGATAAGACTTTTACGGTCGGATTCGGCAAGGACGAAAAGTACAATGAGATAGGCTGGGCAAAGAATTTCTCAAAAGCTATCGGAAAAGAAAATACCAGCAAGGTCATTTCTCCAGAAGAATACTGGGAAAGCATCCCCATGATACAGTATCATATGGATGAACCGCTCGCTGATCCTTCAGCTGTAGCACTGTATTTTGTATGCAATATAGCATCAGATAAGCTAAAAGTTGTCCTTTCCGGTGAAGGTGCTGATGAGATCTTCGGCGGATATAACGTCTACAGCGATCCTGATGGTACTGCATACGACCGTCTTCCACGCACGATCAAGCGAGGTATTGGTAAGATAGCTGCTAAACTGCCTGCAAGAAGGGGAGTAAACTTCTTCGTAAGAAAAGGAAAGGATGTGGAAGAGCGCTTCATCGGCAACGCATATATGTTCACTCCCGAACAGCGCAAGGAACTGCTTAAAATCACTACATCAGCACCTGCTCCCCAGCAGCTTACAAAGCGTTATTTCGACCGTGTAAAGAGCATGGACGACGTTACTAAAATGCAGTATCTCGACCTGCATATGTGGATGGCAGGGGATATACTGCTCAAAGCTGATAAAATGAGCATGGCAAATTCACTTGAACTCCGTGTTCCATTCCTTGACAAAGAGGTAATGGCTCTTGCAGAGAAAATCCCGACTAAGTACAGAGTAACACACTCTGAGGGCACAGAAGAAACAAAATATATAACCAAATATGCAATGCGTCTTGCAGCTAAAAAGGATACTCCCGAACAGACTGCAAAGACTGCTGCAAAGAAAAAGCTCGGTTTCCCCGTACCCATAAGGGTATGGCTCAAAGAGGACAAATACTATTCACTGGTAAAAAATACATTTGAAAGTGAAAGCTCAGGACAGTTCTTCAATAAAGAACCGCTGATCCGTCTGCTTGATGACCACAAAAACGGAAAAGCTGATAACAGCCGTAAGATCTGGACAGTTTTCATTTTCCTTGTATGGTACAAAGTGTATTTCGAGAATAACGGAGCTTATTGATATGATTTGACAGAGGAGGATCTATGGCAAGTATTGTAACCTATAAGTACATCAAACAGAATCCCGATATAATGGAGTATATCCGTCGTGCCGACAAGGCGCTCGAAGCATTGGGATATACAGAACACTCATTTGCACATGTGGAAAGAGTTGCAGCTACATCTGCGCTCATACTTGAATCGCTCGGCTTCGACGAAAGAACAGTCGAGCTTGCACGTATAGCATCTATAATGCACGATATCGGAAACGTTATCAACAGAATAGACCATGCACAGAGCGGCGCAGTAATGGCTTTCAGACTTCTTGATAATCTGCACATGCCCGCAAGTGAGATATGCTCTATCATTTCCGCTATCGGAAACCATGACGAAGGAACAGGTCAGCCCCTTGATCCTATATCAGCAGCCCTGATAATAGGGGATAAGACTGATGTTCGCAGAAGCAGAGTAAGAAATACAGACCTGCTCACCTTCGATATCCACGATAGAGTTAACTACGCCGTTGAAGTATCCAAAGTCTACTTCAACGAGAAAAAAACATCCATTATACTTGATCTTCAGATCGATACAGAGATCTCCTCTGTTCTTGAGTATTTTGAGATATTTATGAACCGTATGCTCCTTTGCCGCAGAGCTTCGGAGTTCCTTGGTGTTCAGTTTGAAATGATAATAAACGGCAGCAAAATACTGTAAGCCGATTATATAATTAATAATATGGAGGTCTAAATTTATGCAGTCAGAGTACCAGCATCTTATTGACTTGAATGATTATCCCGTTTCATGGTGGCAGAAAGTGGTGGAGCTTGGCGAACAGATAAAAAACGATCCTGCAGCATACGCTCATAAATGCGACGGCAAGGTAATGGCTACGCTATTCTACGAACCTTCAACTCGTACTCAGATGTCTTTCCAGACAGCAATGATACGTCTTGGCGGCCAGATAATAGGATTCGACAATCCTGCAAACTCATCAGTTTCAAAGGGTGAAACAATAAAAGATACGACAAAAATTGTAAGTAACTATGCTGATATACTCGTTATCAGACATCCGATAGCTGGAGCTGCAAAAGCTGCATCGCTGACTGCTGATTGTTCGGTTATCAACGCTGGAGACGGCGGACATCTTCATCCTACTCAGACGCTTACTGACCTTCTTACTCTTAAAATAGAGAAAAAATCACTCAGCGGACTTACCGTAGGAATGTGCGGCGATCTTATCAACGGAAGAACAGTTCATTCACTCTGCAAGGCACTCAGCATGTTTGAAAACAATCATTTCATTTTCATCTCAACTCCCGAACTTCGTATGCCCGCATACATCAAGGACATAATCAAGGCAAACGGCTCTTCATTTGAAGAAGCTGACACAATCGAAGAAGTTATCGGCAAACTCGATGTACTTTACATGACAAGAATTCAGCAGGAGAGATTTGCAAGTACTGAGGATTACCTTGCACAGAAAAATACATACGTACTTGACAAGCGCAAGATGTCTATGGCACGTAAAGATATGATCGTAATGCATCCGCTTCCAAGAGTGGACGAAATAACAGTTGACGTGGATGATGATCCGCGCGCAATGTACTTCACTCAGGCTAAATACGGAGTATTTGCAAGAATGGCTCTTATAATGACTATGCTCAGTGAAAAGAAGTCTTTTGAGACTCTTAAAGGAAAGGTTTATCCGAATGTTAAATGCGATAATCCGAAATGTATAACAAATCACGAGGCATACCTGCCAAAGAGTTTCAGATTCAGCAGGGATGAAACACTCCTTGAATGTGAGTTCTGCGATGAACGTAAGCTGATATAAAATTAAATCCCACCCGCTGTCTTATGACAACAGGTGGGATTTTTGTATTGATGATCGTATTACAAACACGTTACTTCTTAAGGAAGTCCTCAAACGAGTCCTTTCCTCCTGTAGACAGGTAGGAATAGTAAACAAGTATCTGTGAAGCATCTCCAGCGTTTATAGCACCATCTCCGTCTATGTCAGCAACTCTCAGCTGTTCGGAACTGAGATAATCGGGAACTCCGCCTGTGGAATAGATAGAGTAAGCCTTAAGAACTTCAGAGGCATCCGATGCATCTACTTTACCATCTGCATTGACGTCACCGAGCATCAGTTTATTCTCAGGTGTATTCGGTGCAGCTGCAGTTGTAGTCGGAGGTGTTGTACCGCCGTTTCCACTTGAACCATTGCCTGTAACTATAACAGATACAGTAGTCTGCGTTCCTTCCGAACCGGCTGCTGTTGTATCTGAACTCTTGTTTGTAGTGACACTTCCATTATTGTTTGTACCATTGTTCGCAGTCGAACCACCATTTGAAGTTGTATTGACAGAAGGCACACCATTGGTTCCGCTTGATGCATTCTGAACAGAAGCCGTTGTCTGAACGTTTTCGGTTTTCACGGAACCGCTGTTTGATGTCGTTCCGACTGCCGAAGTTCCTGTATCAGAAACAGGCGTTGTACCGGTATTATCCGATACATCTGTGGACTTTGGTGAATTTACAGTCGTTACAGTACCGGAACCGGGCATTGTACCCGCATTATCGGATGTACCTGTAGAATATGGTACATTTGCAGTTGTTACGGTATTATTAGCTGCGGAAGTCGTAGAAACAGAAGTTGTTTCAGTAGTTACCGGTGTAGGAGGTTCAACGTAGTTGAATACTACCTTGTCGCTCGCTTCGTTTTCAGACTCAGTAGAAACAGCTTCCCACTGTTCCTTAGTGCCTGTAAAGTTGATAGTACGATCAATACCGTAACCGTTGAAGAATGAAGTCTCATCAAGACTGTAATCCGTCGATCTGATAGTTATAGTATCAAGACTTGATGAATTATAGAACGCATTTGTTCCTATTTCCTTTACGGATTCGGGGATAACAACATTGTTCAGCTTGTTATGTGAATTGAATGCGTTATTTCCTATCCTTGTTATCTCTTCGGGGAATTCTACCGACTTGATAGAGTCAGAAACTTCATTCCACGGCTGTTTCTTGTCCTCAAAATCGTACATATCGCCTGAGCCGTAAATAGTGAGTTTGCCCGTATCCTTATCGAAGGAATATGCAAGATCATCGCCGCAGTATCCGTCCACAGCAACGAAATCGATACCGTTATCCTTGGCATACTTTTCACTTGCTGAACCCTTTGTACCAATTATGGTGAAGTCCTCTTTTTTCTCAAGGTCACTGTCAAAACCTATGGACTTGTCCTCAATATCCTTAAGTGAAGGCTTTGTAATGATATAATTCGTTTTATCGGTACCTGCAAAGCTATTCTTGCCTACAGATGCAACGTCACCGGTAATTTTTACATGCTCCGCTTCTTTGAAATCTACGAAAGCGTTATCGGGAACTTTATCAAAATCTCCTGATACTATGATATTCTTAGTATCACCGCTGTGCTCGCTCCAGGGATATTTGCCTTCATCCTGCTTGTCAATAGTATCTTCACCAAAAACTTCGAGAGTTTTCTCCTTCGGATCATATACCCAGTAGGACTTTTCTCCGCTGCTTCCGGCATCTGAACCAACCTTGATATCCTTCAGTTTCTTGGTAGTATCGTAAAGGTCGGATGTAACTTCATCCCATTGTTCCTGAGTTCCTGTGTAGTAAACGGCAACGCCGTCTGCCGCATACATCCAGCCGAAATCAGCCTTTGTAAGAGTTTCGGGAACAACTACCTTTTCGATGGAGTCGTCATTGTTGAATGAACCGAATCCGAGATTTGTAAGCTTATCCGGAAGAACTACATTTCTGAGATTTTTGCAGTCTGAAAATGCCTTTTCACCGATAGTATAAGTATCGGAATTGAAGAAAACATTTTCAAGTGCAGGAAGATCCTCAAATACTCTGTCACCGATCTTGTAAATACTGCCGTCAACGATAATAGTCTTTACCTTCTCGGGATCAGCACCGCTCTCCTTGATCCAGTCCCTGTCATTAAGGTCTGTATAGTTCGGGATATTGCCCTTGCCTGATACATGGAGAGTACCGCTTTCCTTATCATAGGTATAAGTTATGCTGTTTGTATCTTCCTTCTCGAATGAATATGGATTTACTTTATAAACGATAGGCTTTGTATTATCCGTTACATACCACATAACGGTACCGTCCGAAGCAACGAATGGCTGGCAATCAGAGAGTCTCAGCTCGGTCTTTTCTGGCTGTGTAAGGAGAACTCCGTTCTGATCTGTAATGACCATACTTGTAGTTGTGTTTTTCTTCTTTGTATCATATTCTTCCCACATAATAAGGAACTGATTATTGTTAAGCTTGACCATCTGCGGAGTACGGACCTGTATACCGCTTCCTTCAGGATATGACGTAAGCCATTCTGTCTCCGCATGAGTAAGTGTATTATCAGTAACCGTAAGGAATATGTTGCTCTGAGTATTCTCGTCAACTTCCTTTAGAGTCTGATCTATACTGGTTCCTGCAAGAAGAGTAGTTGAATCAGATACAGCAAAACCGCCTATTGTAGCACCTGTGTAGTTATCTCCCCATACAGGGTGATCGGGCACAGTTATATCAAACACGTTCATTTTACGGTTGTTGGTCATAGAGAATGTGTTCTTCGGGAAGCGCTGAACAAGCATCGCACGGGGATTATAGTCACCGTGATCGGCAAGATATATATACTCGCCATCATAGTCGATAAATCCATTGAAGCTGTGTGAGGAACGTGTATAGAAAGAAGCATTGTATATACGTTCCAGAGTCTCTTTATTGAACACGAGAATGATATTTTCCTGATGTCCCTGATAAACAGTGTGTGCGGTGGTTATGTAGAGGTACTTATCCGACTCGGACATACGTGCAACACCATTGGAGAAGTCAAGGTGTGAAACCGAGCTTTCGCCCATATTGTCGACTTTAACTGCCACACGGTTAGTAAAATCGCTGTCATATCTGACAAGACGATAAACTTCAAGCTCGTCATCCTTTTCCATATTATTCTGACCGAATAAGAAATAATGGCAGCCGTCCTGACCATGATAATAACCAAGGAAGTGAGCAAGCTCCGAGTCTATTGTTTTGGTGGACTGAAGCTTCATGTCCTTGTCGTAGCTTTCAATATATATGGTTTCATTCTTTACGTTTTCGATCCTGAGGAATGAACCATCCTGATTCTGTGTAAGGAAGGAATTAACGTACTTCGTGCAGAAGGTAGTATATTCGTTATAGTTATTTGCAGAGGCATTATTGAAATAGTTTTTGCCGTCAAGAGTAAGTGTATCAGCCTTATCAGCGGAATGAAGCTTATTCTTGTCCGATGACGAAATTATGAATGAGTATGAAATGCTTTCATCATACTTGGACTGGACAGTTATCTTAGCTTCACCCTCGCCGAAAGCAGTCAATACGCCCTTATTGGAGACCTGTATTACCTCGGGACTGCTGCTAACCCATACAAATTCCGAAGCAATAAGGGGATCAATATCCACTTCAAGCGGATAAGCCTCGCCCACTATTACGGACTCGGGAATATTTACGATAGTAAGCTTATCAGATAATGATGTCTTGTCCAGATCTATAAATGTAATATCATCCTTTATACCGGAATTCTCTCTGAACGTATCCCAGCCCTTGCGTGAAAGGTGAGCGTATATCTCAGTACCGTAAGCGTCCATGAATGTGCGGTTATTGCCGTTTGCGTCTCCGAGTATCTCAGGTGCATCTCCTTCAAAGAACATTTTAGTAAGGGACTGCGCTCCCATAAATGCATTTCTGCCGATCGTTTTCAGCGTAGAAGGCAGTCTGAAGGACTCAATGACCTTATTGTCACGAAAAGCCTGTGAACCGATGGATTCAAGCGAAGAGGGGAGTGTTACTTTTTCAAGTGAACGTGCATTCTGAAGGAAAGAGTTGCCTATCCTTGTTATATCATCGCTGAATACCACTTCCTTTATCTCCGAAGCATAGCCTTCACCGTTCCATGGAGCTTTGTTCTTACCATTATCGTAGTCAAATGTTGCGCCATGGCCAAATACAGTTAGAACGCCTGTAGACTCATCAAAGGAGTAAACGATGTTTTCGCCGCATGAGTTTCCTGACTTAGTTGATATCACTCTTATACCGTTAGCGTCAGCGTACTCTTTAGCAGAAGTTCCGTCGAAAGTAATTATAGCAAGGTCACTGTTGACGCGGCTTTCCGAACTGTAACCGAAAGCTTTTTCGTTTATTACAGTATCTGCAGGCTCGAAATAAACTTCCTTGAGGTTATCACACTCAAAGAAAGCATGGTCACCGATAGTTTTTACTGCAAGCGGAATTTTTACA
Source organism: Ruminococcus sp. XPD3002 (assembly GCA_900119535.1). Classification (GTDB taxonomy): domain Bacteria; phylum Bacillota; class Clostridia; order Oscillospirales; family Ruminococcaceae; genus Ruminococcus; species Ruminococcus flavefaciens_H. The sequence continues at coordinate 12,403 of FPJT01000006.1, read as the reverse complement.
TACGATAACGAGTCACAGTTATCGAAAGCGTGAGAGCCAATTGTTTCAAGAGTATCGGGGAAATCAGCAGTTTTCAGTTTGGCGCATTTTGCAAAAGCATTGTCTCCGATAGTTTTAATAGCAGGGGAGAAGGTAACTTTTTCAAGTGCGGTACATCCTGAGAAAGCTTCATCATCGATAGAAACTACCGCATCATTCATAGTAACTGATTTTAAGGCAGTAAAACCGGCAAATGCTTTATTTCCGATGTTTTCGATTTTATCCGTAAAGATGACCGATTCAGCAGTATCAGCATATTTAGCCCATGGATAACTTTCCGATGAAGGCATTTCTCCGCTGCCCTGAATAATTATCTGTTTCTCATCAAGAGAATAAACCCAGAAGATATTATCTGAGTACTTTCCTCCGTCTACATTATAGACCATAACCGCATCATCAAGATAACCGTTATTTATGGTCTTATCCACCTTGTTCCAAGCAGCTTCATCTCCCTTAAAGAGTATAGTCAAATCTTTTTCGGGAACTTCAACGAAAAAGGCAGCCGAACCGATAGTTTTCAGCTTATTACCGATAACACAGGTCTCAAGTGAGGTGCAGCCTGAGAAAGCAGAACTGCCTATTTCAGTAAGTTCATCAGGAAGGAAAAGGGATTCAACTGAGCTTATACCGGAAAAAGCATCACTGCCGATCGTTTCGATAGTATCTCCGAGGATAATTTCCGTTACAGCAGATGCACCATTGAATGCATTATTGCCTACAGATGTAACGCCGTCACTTATCGTTATCTTCTTTACAGATGCTAAAACGTCATTCCATGGACGATCTTCCAATTTACTGAAATCGTCCATTTTTCCTGCTCCGAAAACATTGATCTCATTGCTGTCCTTATTGTATGAGTAAGCCATGGAAGGACCGCATGTACCGCTTACAGCCTGATATTTTATTCCGCTTGCTTTTACAGCAGTTTCAGCTTTAGTACCCGGCTTGCAGTAAACCGTGAGAGCGTCCCCGCTGAACGCATCCTTACTTATCTCGGATATATTATCGGGAAGAACTACTTCTTCAAGCGAATCACAGCCAATAAACGCATTTTTACCGATAGATGTAACACCGCTCATAGCAACAGAAGAAAGATTTTTTAATCCCGAAAAAGCATTATTACCGATCCGATCGATATTCTTGTCGATTTCCACAGACTTTACCGTATCCGCAAGCTCTGCCCAGGGCGCTTCACCTTCAGCGTAATCAGCAATACTACCCGAACCGTTTATTTTCAGAGTTCCTGAACCGTTATCAAAAGACCACTGTACAGTAGTACCTGCAGAACCAGCATTAACATCAAACTGTATCTCAGGCTGCTGTGGACCAATGAACTGCCCACCTTTATCGACAGCATCCCACTGTTCCTCTGAACCTGTATATATCAGCTTCTCAATACCTGTATTAAGGAATGCACCATCTGCTATCTGTTCAACAGAAGAGGGGATAGTAACACTCTTAAGCGCATAGCAGTACTGGAAGGTACAGAAACGTATGGATTTAAGTGTTGAAGGAAGAACAAGGTTCTTAAGGTTCTCACATCCTTCAAAAGCCTTTGCACCGATGTCGGTTACGCCTTCATCTATAATAAGGGTTTCGATATCTTCCTTTACACTGTCCCAGGGCGCTTTCTCTTCATCGTAATTATAGATCCATACTGCACCTTTGATCTCGGCAGAAGCATCTTTAAGTGAAACTCTTGCAACACCGTTTTCAAGTGTCAGTTTTACATACTTTCCGCAGTTGAACTCAGCTGCTGCTTTACCTGCTGAATCCTCCGCATGCGAGATAGATATAGTATTGTCATATACAGAAAAAGGGGACGCAGAACACACTAATGAAAGTGCGATAAGTCCTGCTGTAATACGTTTCAGATTCATGTACAAGACCTCCTCATATAACAGAAAATGTAATTAAAGTTATAAAAATTACTATCTGTATATTATATGCAAACAATAAAACTAAATATAATATACAGATTTATACATCTTAATTATAGCAAATGATGTTAAAATTGTCAATAACCGCCAGTATATTATTTTTATACTTCAGCTTATTTACAGATCATAATATACAAAAAGTAAAAAGTCGGACATGATGCCCGACTTTTAAGTTCTTTAGGAAGCTTTGATTGAAGCTTCAATTTGCTCTGCTCTTGCAAGTGCACTGTCAATATGATCGCAGAAATTCTCTTTTCCGATCTTTTCTATGAAACCTGCTTTTTCCATTGCGTGCATCGGCTGTTCGTTTACATGGGAGAATATAACTTTTACATTATGCTTTTCGCATCTCTTTACTATTCTGTTGAGAGCTTCAACACCTGTTGCATCAATAGCAGGCACATTTCTCATACGTATACAAAGTACATCGATATTTTTGTCATCAAGTACGTACTTATATTTATCTGATGCCGCAAAGAACATCGGTCCGTTTATTTCGTATACTCGAGTATTCGGCGGTATCTTTTTAAGAAGGATATTATCGGGATCGGTTTCCTCATCATCAATATCCACCCAAGCGTGTGCTTCTGTAACATCTGCCATTCTCTTCATGAAGAGAAGTGCTGCAAGAACGAGTCCAACACCAATAGCTACAACAAGATCGAATACAACTGTAAGGATAAGCGTTACAAAGAGAACAGCAATATCGCTCTTAGGCGCAGTTTTAATAGTGTTGCGAATATTTCTCCAGCCGCACATATTATATGCTACCATAAAGAGTATAGCGGCAATTGTAGGCATCGGTATAAGTGAAGCCTTGTCCATAAGAAGACATAATATAATAAGTACAACAACGGAATGTACCATACCTGCGATAGGAGTACGTCCACCGTTCTTTACGTTAGCGGCAGTTCTTGCAATAGCACCTGTAGCAGGGATGCCTCCGAACAGCGCAGAACCTATATTAGCCGCACCCTGAGCAACAAGCTCCATATTTGAACGGTGCTTTGAACCGATCATACCGTCCGCAACAACACATGAGAGAAGTGACTCCACTGCTGCGAGAATAGCTATGGTGAATGCGTTAGGCAGAAGAGCCTTTACTCTCGCAAAACTTACGGAAGGAACTGTGAAAGGCGGAAGTCCTGCTGAAACTGTATAAAGCTTTCCTATAGTGTTAACGTCCAGCTTAAGCAGTCCGACCATAAGTGAACCAACGATTACAGCGATAAGTGAAGCAGGAATCTTTTCCAGTTTTTTCGGCCAGAATATAAGTATACCGAGCGATACTATTCCGACCAAAAACGCCTGTGGATTGAATGTTCCGAGTGAAAGGAATATCTCCTTTATCTTGTCAACAGTTTCAATGGGCGAACTGCTGAAAGTAAGTCCGAGAAAGTCCTTTATCTGTCCCACAAGAATTGTAACAGCGATTCCGAAGGTAAAACCGGTTGTTATGGTACCTGGTATATATTTAATAAGTGCACCAAAACGGCAGAAGCCCATAATGAGCATGATTATTCCTGCCATAATAGTTGACAGCACCAGTCCGTCCATGCCCTCTGAAGCAACTATACCTGCAACAATAGTAGCAAATGCAGCAGTAGGTCCTGCGATCTGTACACGGCTTCCTCCAAGGAATGAAACGATAAATCCCGCAACTATCGCAGTATAAAGTCCTTGTTCAGGATTAACTCCCGATGCAAGTGCAAGTGCGATAGACAAGGGAAGCGCTATGATTGCAACGATAATACCCGATATTATGTCCTTGATAAACTGCTCCTTAGAGTAGTTTTTGATGACCGAGAACAGCTTGGGTTTAAGCTTTTGTTCGGTCGGTTTTTTTACTTGTTCTTCCATACTATCTCCTCATTCATAAAAATTCAGCATTTCTAATTATACTACCCTGAATCGACGAATTCAAGCTTTTTTCCCTATTTTCTGCAAATTAGGCGTTTTTCATACTTTATCTCCACTTCATTTAGTTTATATCTGTAAATACAAATAATGGATTTTTATCGTTGAAATATCCTTTCCTTAAAATTATCTTAATTTAGTCTTAAGGCAATTATTGGTTTTATGACCAATTTTTGCTGAATAATTGCAGTTTCATTGACAAAAAATCGTTCACATATTATAATAATAATCAGAAAAAGAAATAAATCGCTCCGTTCAAAGGGGAATTGGATGAAAAATATGAGATTCTTTGAATTAAGGAGGACATGACATGAAAAAGTTCAGTAAGAAAACAATTTCAGGTATACTTTGCATGGGACTTTTACTCGGTATAGTTCCATCAGTACCTACAGCATCAGCTGCAGACGGCGTTACTATCAATGAGGTCTGTGCCAAAAACACAACATATGCTGCTCCCGGCGGCGGTTATTATGACTGGATAGAGCTGTATAACGGTTCAGGCAACAATGTTGATATCAGCGGCTGGGGATTTTCCGATAAGGAAGGGGAGCCATTCCGCTTCACATTCCCACAGGGAACATCTATCGGTGCAGGTGAGAAGCTTGTGGTTTTCTGCGATGCTGATGCAGGAGCTGCCAATAACAGCATAATCCCATTCGGACTTTCTACAAGCGGCGAAACTCTGACTCTTACCGATGTATCAGGCAACGTAGCATCGCAGATAACATTCGGTGACATGGCTAAGGACACTTCCTACGGTCAGTATCCTGACGGCAGCGGCGAGATGTACGTTCTCAGCTGTACTCCCGGTGCTGCAAATGCTGCTCCCGAGGGTTCAAACGCAGTAAGGACGCCTTCTTTCTCTGCTGAAAGCGGCTTCTATGACAGCGGCTTTGATCTTACTATCGATGTGCCGGAAGGAACTACCGTTTACTACACAACAGACGGAAGTGATCCTACAACAGAGTCAGATAAGTACACAGGTTCTATCAATATCAAGGATATGACAAGTGAACCTAACAAGTACAGTGCAAGAACAGATATTTCTGCTTATACAGATATACTTGCTCCTGACGAGGGCGTACTCAAAGCAGCTGTTATCCGCGCTATAGCAGTAGACGGACAGGGCAGAAAGAGCAGCATCATCACCAAAACTTATTTCGTAGGTTCAGCAAATGTGGACCGCTACAGAAATATGAAAGTTATTTCACTCGTTACAGATCCTTATAACCTTTTCGACTATGAAAAAGGTATATACGTAACAGGTAAAGTATACGAAGAAAGCGGCGGCGGTATGAACTGGGGAATGCCCGGACAGCAGCAGCCTGGCCAACAGCCAGGGCAGTGGAATATGCCTGCTGAATGGGGACAGCCTGCAGCAGGTGACAATCAGCAGCAGGGGCAGCAGCCAGGTCAGATGAACTGGAATATGAACGGCCAGGACGGTAATTTCAACTTTGGAAACCAGGGCTTCAATTTTGGTGACTTCGGTGTAGCAGGCGGTAACGGCGGATTCGGAATGAATATGGGCGATTTCGCATTCATGTCTCAGGCTAACTACAACCAGAAGGGCGCAGAGTGGGAGCGTCCCGCAAATATTGAGATCTTCGACAACGGTACAAGCGTTGTTTCACAGGATGTCGGCATAAGAACAAAGGGTGCCGCTTCACGTGCATGGGCTCAGAAGAGCTTCAATATATTCGCTCGCGCAGATTACGGCAAAGGTGAAGTTGAATACGATCTCTTTGAAGGAAAATCAACTAAAGAAAAGAATAATAAGGTTATCGATAAGTTCGACGGTTTCACCATCAGAAACGGCGGAAACGATAATATGGCAGGCTTCTTCCGTGACTCTGTAAACCAGTCACTCGTTACTGACAGAGATATGGCTACACAGGCAACAAGTGAGTGTATTCTCTTTATCGACGGTGAGTTTTGGGGCATATATCAGCTCATGGAGAAGTATAACACAGACTACTTCAAGTCACATTACGGCATCAAGAAAAATGATGTTGCTTATATAAAGAATAACTCACTTGAAGACGGTTCAGATCAGGATCTCAATGACTGGAATTCACTTCTCAACGATATCTCAAGAAACGATATGAGTGTTGATGCTAACTACAGAAGTGTCTGCGAAAGACTCGATATCCAGAGCTATATTGATTACTTTGCAGCTCAGATATACTGGGCAAATCACGACTGGCCAAGCAATAACACAGGTGTATGGCGTGCAAATTCAGTGGATCCTGAAAATCCTTATGCAGACGGTAAATGGCGTATGGTTCTGTTTGATACAGAGTACAGTTCTAACCTCGCTGATAAGGTCAATGAAACAGGCCCTACCTTCAACAGCTTCAATCAGGTAAGCGGCGGAGGCGGCTTCGGATTCGGAATGGGCGGCGGCTCACTCAGCGGTTCATTCTCAGCTCTCATGAAGAATGAAGAATTCAAGAAGCAGTTTGAACTCAGCTTCATGGATATGGCAAACTATAACTTTGATACCAATAAGACCAAGAAAGCTATAGATTACTATAAGACAAACTACAAGCAGCAGATACTTGATACTTATAAGCGTTTCCCATCATCAAAGAATGTCCACAATGAGCAGACATTCGAGGAAGATTATCAGCTTCTTGAAACATTCTACAATACAAGATACAGTAACATTACAAGCATGCTCAAGACAAGCTTCGGCTTAACAGGGGAGTTAGGCAAGGTAACTGTAAACAATGATCCTGATAAGGGAAGCATTAAATTTAATACATTAAACTTAACAGAGGAGTCAACATGGAGCGGTAATTATTACGCAGATTATGATGTAACTGCTGTAGCTGTTCCAAAGGAAGGCGTCAGCTTCTCACACTGGGAAGTTAACGGTGCACAGCTCACTTCAGGCAGCACAACTTCACCTGAGATCTCATTCAAGCCTTCAGGCAATGTTCAGATAACTGCTGTTTACAGCGGTCAGGCAGTTCAGCCACAGCCAACAGAACCAGCTACTCAGCCTCCAACAACACCTCAGCCGGCACCAACTACAGCACCGGCACAGACTCCAAGCAATGGTGTGATCGGTGATGCAACTCTTGACGGTGATGTTACATTAGCAGACGCACTTGCTGTATTACAGTATGTAGCTAATGGAAACAAGTACAAGTTAGAAGGTCAGGCAGCAGATAACGCTGACTGCTGTAACCGCGGCGACGGTATAACAGCTAAGGATGCACTTGCAATACAGATGCTTGATGCTAAAACAATAACTTCATTACCGTACACAGAATAATCGTTAAGCAATAATAATGGTCCGTTTTCCTTATGGGAGAACGGATCATATTTGCTTTATTCGTACATATTATTCCATACTAATAATTGCACCAAATAAAAGTTTGGTGCAATTATTATAACCTTTGAACATGAATAAGCATTATTATAGTCCAGTCATTACTTTTTTTATAATACAAAGCTATTGAATTATAAGAAAAAATATGCTATAATAAGAGAAGTTTTTAAATATGAAAGGACAATATCTTATGGCAAAAGATCGAAATAATAATTTTGAGATTCCAAGACCTGTATTTCCTAAACGTGCTATAGTTACAGGCGGAATGCCTTACGGAAATAAGGAACTTCATTTCGGACACGTCGGCGGTATGCTCGTATTCGCTGATACATATGCACGTTTTCTTCGTGACAGGATCGGTAAAGAAAACGTTATATTCGTAAGCGGTACCGACTGCTATGGTTCACCTATAGCTGAAAGCTGGAGAGTTAAATCAAATAACGGAGAATTCAACGGTTCACTTACTGACTTTGTTTCAAGCAATCATGAAAAGCAGAAGAAAACTCTCGATGCTTACGGTATATCGCCAAACCTCTTTGGAGCTTCAGGAATCGGCCGTTCTAAGGAGATACACGCAGAGGTTACTGACTGGTTTATAAGCTCACTTTATAAAAAAGGTCAGCTGAACCGCATAACTACCATGCAGTTCTTTGATGAAAAAGCCGGTGTATTCCTTAACGGACGTCAGGTCATCGGTAAATGCCCGGTTGAAGGCTGTACTTCTGAAAAAGGTTATGCAGATGAATGTGACCTTGGTCATCAGTATATGCCGGAAAATCTGCTGAACCCTGTTAGTACGCTTACTGGTGAAACTCCTACAATGAAACCTGTTACCAACTGGTACTTCAAGCTCAGAGACTACGAGGAGCTTATGAAGGAATGGGTAGCTGAAATGCAGAAGCGCAAGGACGTGAGACCTGTTGTATGGAAAACTATCTCAGAGTTCCTTAAACCGCCTGTTATATATGTAAAACGTGAATTTGAGGAAAAGTATCTCTCATTAAAGTCAAGTCTGCCTGAGCATAATTATCTTGAAGAGCCTAAAAAGCCTTCATTCACTATAGAGTTCTCAAAGCTTTCAGACTGTGATGAAGCTTGTAAAGTTCTTACTGAGAACGGCATCCGTTACAGAACAGGTAAGACACTCGTTCCCTTCCGCCTTACAGGAAATATAGAATGGGGCGTTCCTGCACCTGTACTCGAAGGTGCTGAAGGTCTTACTGTCTGGGTTTGGCCTGAATCCTTATGGGCTCCTATCTCTTTTACAGAGACATATCTTGAACAGATAGGTCACTCTCGTGATGAGTGGAAGGACTACTGGTGCAGTAAGGATTCTACTGTTTATCAGTTCATCGGACAGGATAATATCTATTTCTACGGTATTGCAGAGCCTGCTATGTGGATGGCTCAGCAGGAATCTGATACAAAGTCATCAACTCCGGCTGAAGGCGAACTTCAGATGCCTGTTATAGTTGCAAATCATCACATTTTATTCTTGGACAAAAAGGCTTCAAGTTCGGGCGCTATAAAGCCTCCTATGGCTGATGATCTTCTGAATTATTACACTCCTGAACAGCTCCGCATGCACTGGCTCGGACTCGGACTGGGTCAGCGTTCGGTAAGCTTTATGCCTAAGCCATTCAATCCTGATGCTGCTCCTGATGATGCAGATCCCGTAGTTAAGGACGGTCTTCTTCTTTCAAATGTATATAACCGAATGATTCGTACCGCTTTCTATACAACTCAGAAGCTATTCGACGGCGTAATGCCTTCTGCTGCACCAGAAGAGAACTTTGTAGCAGATGCTAAAAAAGCAGTCCTTGAATATGAAAGATACATGGCTAAATTTGCTTTCCATCAGTGCACATACGTTCTTGACAGCTATATAAGAAACGGAAGCAAATACATGTCCCGTGCTTTAAAGGAGGATCAGTCCCCTGCTGAGGCTGAACAAGCATTGGCTAACCTGTTTTATATGATAAGGATCGCAGGTGTACTTCTTCACCCAATGGCTCCTTTTGGTACAGAAAAGCTTCGTGAATACCTTGATGTTGATGAACGCATCTGGTCATGGGATACTATCCTTGAACCTCTTACATTCTTTACAGGAAAGGATCATAAGCTCAAATTCCTGCCTCCAAGAACTGATTTCTTCACAAGACATGAAAGCCAGTTCGCACAGAGTGAAGAATAAAATATGATATAACTAAAATAACCGTTCTTAGTTTTAAGAACGGTTATTTTTTATATTTACAGTTGTTCAGCTATCTCGAGTACGAGTTTTTCTGATTTTTCCCAGCCCAGGCAAGGATCTGTAATTGATTTTCCGTAGATATTTTCGCCTATTTTCTGAGAACCATCCTCAATATAGCTTTCGATCATGAGGCCTTTAACAAGCTTCTTGATATCATCGCTGTGACGCATACTATGGAGTATCTCCTTGGCAATTCTTATCTGTTCCATATACTTCTTACCGGAGTTTGAATGGTTAGTATCTACGATAAGAGCAGGATTTTCCAGATTCTTTTCACTGTAAATCTGTGCGAGATTAATGAGATCTTCATAGTGGTAATTCGGGAAGGACTGTCCCCTGTCGTTGACATATCCCCTGAGTATAGCATGTGCATACGGATTACCGTCGCTCTTGACTTCACAGCCCCTGTAGATGAAAGCGTGACGGTGCTGTGCAGCTGTTATTGAGTTCATCATAACAGAGATATCTCCGCCTGTAGGGTTCTTCATTCCGACAGGGATAGATACACCGCTTGAAACAAGACGATGCTGCTGATTCTCAACTGATCTCGCTCCTATAGCAATGTACGCAAGAACATCATCAAGATAGCTGTAATTCTCGGGGTAAAGCATCTCGTCAGCTGCACTGAATCCGGTTTCGGAAAGCGCTCTGATATGAAGACTTCTGACTGCGATGATACCACTCTTAAGGTCAGGCATTGCGGAAGGATTAGGCTGGTGGAGCATTCCCTTGTAGCCGTCACCTGTTGTTCTTGGTTTACCTGTATAGATCCTTGGTATCATAAGGATCTTGTCCTTGACTTTTTCCTGTAATTCTCTGAGTCTTAAAATATAATCAAGTACACTGTCCTCATTATCAGCTGAACAAGGACCTATGATAAGGAGAAATTTATCCGAGTCTCCTCTGAAAACAGCTTTTACCTCTTCATCTCTTTTTGTCTTTATTGCAGCGAGTTCTGCTGAAAGAGGATATTCTGCCTTTATATCATTAGGATGTGGAAGTTCTCTTACTATATTCATGGACATGGTTCATTCTCCTTTGATATCTTTGTTAATCCAGTCTGTTCCGAAACGAAGTGCCAGCTGGTCTGCAAGAATTAATGCTGTAATACTGTCAACTACCACACGTGCTCTATGTATAATTGCCGGATCATGACGTCCCTGTATTTGTAATGTCGTATTTTTCATTGTATTAAGGTCAACTGTTTCCTGAGGTTTGTATATTGAAGGAGTAGGCTTGACTCCGATACGGAATACAAGCGGCATTCCGTTTGATATGCCTCCGAGTATACCTCCGCAGTGATTTGTTGCTGTGTATACATTTCCGTCCTTATCTGAGCGGAAATCATCGTTGACCTTACTTGCGCGGCTTTCTGATAGCTCAAAGCCATCACCGAACTCAACTGCCTTGACAGCCGGAATACTGAACAGTCCGTGAGAAAGCACTCCTTCAAGAGTATCGAACCACGGTTCTCCCACACCTGCCGGAAATCCAATTACAGCAGTTTCAAGACGTCCTCCGACGCTGTCGCCTTCAGCCTTTGCCGCAAGTATTGCTTCATTCATAAGCGGCTTTTTGTCATCATCAAGAACCGCAAAATCAAGTTCACTCAGCTTATCTATATCCGCATCGTAATCTATAAAATGTCTGTCCTTAACGCCGCCGCATGAAAGGATATGCGTTCCTATTTTAATACCATGTTCTGCAAGTGCTGATATTGCAATAGCACCTGCTGCAACTATTCCAGCTGTGATACGTCCGGAAAAATGGCCGCCTCCGCGAAAATCCTGGAATCCGTGATACTTCATCTGTGCGGTATAGTCAGCGTGTCCCGGCCTTGCTTTATAGGCAAGCTCACCGTAATCCTTGCTGCGTGTATCCTGATTCTCTATTATGAGCGTTATCGGAGTTCCTGTTGTTCTGCCGTTAAAAACTCCGCTTACTATGTTTACCTTGTCTTCTTCATGACGAGCTGTGGATATTGCTCCTACAGAACGTCTTTTTGCCATCTGTCTGCTTATAAATTCTTCATCAACAGCTATACCAGGGGCAATGCCGTCCAGTACAGCGCCGATCATTTTACCGTGGCTCTCTCCGAAAATGGTCACGGAAACACTTGAACCAAAGGTATTTTTCAAGATGATCAACTCCTAAACCTTTATCAATAACCTTACATATTCTACCATATTAGTGTGTTTTTGTCAATAATAAAGAAGGAAGTGTTAGCTTATATTACCACTAAAATATTGACTGTATAATCATATTATAGTATAATAAGTAATATTTTTAAAGGAGGAAAATATTATGGAAATCAGATATATCAATTCAGAAGACGATCTGTCGGAAATCAGTAATATCTATGAGGAAAGCTGGAAATATGCCTATAAAGGCATTATCCCGAAGGAATACCTTGACAGTATCCCAAAAGGCCGCTGGGCAGACAGGATCAATAAAAACGGTATGAAAAACCTTGTAATGACCGAAAACGGAAAGCTTATCGGTACGGCAGGATTCTGCAGATCAAGATGGGATAAATTCAAGGAGTACGGTGAGATTGTTTCTATTTATTTCCTTCCCGAGTATATTGGAAAAGGTTACGGAAAGCACTTGCTAAAAAAGTGTACTGAAGAACTCAAAAAACAAAGATTCACATCTATACTCTTATGGGTGCTTGAAGATAACATCAGCGCAAGACATTTTTATGAGAAGAATGGCTTCATATGTACAAGCGAACACCTTGATGATAATATCGGCGGAAAAGAATTAAGAGAAGTTATGTACATATCAGCAGTGTAAAAACAGTAAAACCCGAAAACGGCGAGTCCATCCCAAATCTTGTGTAAACCTCCAAAGTAGTGTATAATGGAAGCAGCACTACTTTGGAGGTAATATTATGGCACGGAGAAAAAGAGG
>FPJT01000008.1 GCA_900119535.1 Ruminococcus sp. XPD3002 | reverse complement strand
GAGAATGTCATTTGCTTTACGAAGTTCAGCGTTTTCACGCTCGAGCTCTGTAATACGCAGTTTTGCTTCGTCATCGGTCATCTGATACTTCTTAGCTTTGACAGCGGCATTTCGCTTTGTACGCCAGTCTGAGAGTGTGTAATACTGGATACCTAACTGCTGAGCAGCCTTTTTCAGTCCGATCTCATCCGAGAGCTTTAATGCTTCTTCTTTGAATTCTTTACTGTACTTCATAGTCGTTTTCCCTTTCTGGTTTTATCATTTATATTCTACCAGATTATTGGGCGTTTGTCGACTGCTCTTTCAGTATAACACTTCACAAAAGTTACCGAAATAAGCTATATGTTCTCTAAATGCAAATCACTTACAGAGCTGGATCTTTCAAACTTTCATATATCAGGGGCAGAATCACTCAGCAATTTGTTTTCCGGATGCAGTAAACTCAGAACTGTTGATATTTCAAACTTCGATACCTCAAAGACAACTAATTTCAGAGAAATGTTTGCTGAGTGTCCCGAACTGACAACAATAATCGCTTCATCGGATAAATGGAGCTTAGAAAGTATCAAAACAACAGATTCCGATGACATGTTCAAGAACAGTACAAAGCTCGTAGGAGGAAACGGTACACTTGTAATTGAACAGACATTTACGGATTATATCTATGCGAATGTTGATTCCTTTGAGACTCCCGGATATCTTACCGATGTAAAGGACAGCCTTACGCCGCCCCGTATGGATGATGTAGTTCTTGACGAGGAAACAGGAATATTGACTCTTTCTGGAAAAGTAAACGCTTCGCACGTTGCTCTTTACAGAAATAATGAAGCAGTAAAGAAAGTTGTCGCCTCCGAGGGAACCATACTTCCGCCGAGCTCCCGCAAGCTGTTTTTACAGATCATGGCTGAGGAGATAGATCTTTCCAATGCTGATACTTCTTATGTAACCGATATGTTTTATCTGTTCGCTAACTGCAAGAATCTTGTTTCTGTTGATCTGACAGGATTTGATACATCAAAGGCAGTAAATCTCGGTTATATGTTCTATAACTGTGAAAAGCTCCCCGCTGTGGACGTTACTATGTTCGATACATCGAACTGCGGTTTCTTCGGCTCAATGTTCCGCGGATGCAAAGCTCTTACTACTGTTGACCTCTCAAACTTCAACACCTCAAAGGCTGATGATTTCAGCTGTATGTTCGAGTATTGTCCGTCCATTACTTCACTTGACCTTTCAAGCTTCGATACCTCTTTTGCAAGCGACTTCGACTGCATGTTTGACGGATGCGCGTCATTATCAGAACTTGATATAAGTTCATTCCGCACACCCCGTGCAACACTCATGCAATATATGTTCAACGACTGCAATAGCCTTACTGATATCGATGTAACAAAATTCGATACCGCTCATGTCACATCTATGGAAGGTATGTTCCTTGATTGTTCCGGACTTACCGAACTGGACCTCCGCAGCTTCTCACAGAGAAAGAACTGCGATGTCAGCAAGATGTTCGGCGGATGCAGCAGTCTTGAAAAGATACTCGTTTCAGATAGCTGGAATTATGATAATCTTAATACACCTGATGACGGAAAAAAGAATTTGTATCGTTCATGCTATTTGTTCTCAGGCTGCGACAAGCTTACAGGCGGTAACGGTACAGCATTCAGTAAGGATAGCTGCAAGCTTGATATGTTCCGCATAGACAGTGATGAAACTCCCGGATATCTCACTCTCGGCGATGACAGCGTACAGCCTCCGGAGCCTTCCTTCGGTGCAAAGCTTGATGAAGAAACAGGAGTTCTTACTATATTCGGCGACTTCAGAGAATACGGTTTCAATTATAAGTTCAACTATTTCTGCGACGATATAAAGGAATACAGCAAGAATGAAGCTGTCAAGAAAGTAGTTGCCGCAGAGGGTACTATTCTCTCCGAAGACTGTTCCGGTCTTTTTGATAAATTTATGGCGGAATCTATCGACCTTACAAAGGCTGATGCATCAAATGTCGAGGAAATTTACAGTATGTTCGCTTATTGCACGAAGCTTAAATCGGTCGATATCTCAGGTATGGATTTCAGCAATGCAAAAGATACAGAATCACTGTTCAACAATTGTTCTGCACTTGAAACCGTTGACCTTACAGATATCGACACATCTAACATCACATCCACACATAACATGTTCCAGGGATGTACTGCATTGACAACTATAAACGGACTTGCTGACCTTGATACATCTAATGTAACTACAATGGAATATATGTTTGCCGGCTGTAAATCACTTAAAGAAATCGATCTGAAAATATTTGATCTGTCATCAGTTGAAAAACTCCAGTGTATTTTCGGCGAATGTGAGTCATTAGAAACTGTTGATCTTTCGGGAGTGCACATTCCGAATCTTACGGATCTTCGTAATTTCTGTTGGAATTGTACATCACTGAAATCTGTGGATCTCTCAGGTCTGGATGCACCAAAGATCAGTAGTATGTACCATGCGTTCAACGGATGCACTCAGCTGAGATCAGCTGATCTTTCAGATATGAACACTAACTCTCTGACTGACATGACATATGTGTTCGACAAATGCGGAGCACTGACCGAACTCGATCTTTCAAATATCGACGTTTCAAAAGTCGAAAAAATGAGCTATATGCTTAATAACTGCTCTTCACTTGAAAGCGTTGACCTTTCCACATGGAATACTCCTTCACTCCAACAGGCATACAACATGTTCAGCGGATGCTCATCTCTGAAAACAGTTGACCTTTCTTCATTCGATACAACAAAACTGACCAGTATCAGTAATATGTTCATTAACTGCTCCGACCTTAAGACTGTATATGTATCAAATAAGTGGCAGCCTCTTCCAAATGCTGAGAAGATCAGTAAGGTGTTCACAGGATGCGATTCTATCGTCGGCGGTAACGGTACTGTATTCGACTCTGCACATATTAACGGTGTATATGCCCGTATCGATTCTCCGGATCTCCCCGGCTACTTCACCGCTAAGAACGCTTCTGTTGTTCAGCCTGTTGTTACTACAGCACCTGCTGTATCCCCTGTAACAACATCCACAAAAGCTGTTATAACAACTACAGCTACACCAACAGTTATAAATACAACTGCTGTCCCTACAACTACAAAATCACCTGTTACTACTAAAGCTGCTGAGCCTTCTGTTACTACTGAAACTGCAACTGTTACCCAAGCAGCAACTCCTTCTTCTACCATAGCTACTGCTGATGTTTCACCTTCCACAACTATAGCAGTTACTACGATTCCTTCAACACGTAAATCATGGCTCGGAGATGTCAACAGAGACGGCTTTATCAATGCAACAGATGCCTCAGCTATACTTATGGCTTATTCGGCTTACTCCACAGGCGATACTCCCGACCTTACGGAAGATCAGCTCATAGATGCTGATGTAAACTTCGATAAGACTATTGATGCTTCGGATGCCTCTATAGTCCTCGTTTACTATTCATATCTCTCAACCGGCGGTACGGACGATTTCCTTACATATCTCGGTGTTGAGGAAGAATAACCCGTCTTACCTTACTATCAAAAAGGAGTCTCTATGCGATACATAGTATTTGATGTTGAAACACCAAACCGTGCTAATAACCGTATGAGTGCCATTGGTATTACTATCATAGAAAACGGCATTATTGCAGATTCATTTTTCTCGCTTGTGGATCCCGAAGTTTATTTCGACCGCTTCAATACTCAGCTTACGGGCATAAGTGCAGATACTGTTCAGGGCGCTCCGAATTTCGCTGAGCTGTGGGAACAGATAAAGTCAGTTATGGAAAGCGGTATACTTGTGGCTCATAATGCGGTATTCGATATGAGCGTACTGAAAAAATGCCTGCATGATTACGGTATAGAGTGGAAAAACACAGCAAAATACATCTGCACTGTTCAGGCTGGCAAGAAACTGTTACCGGGCATGAGCCATAGTCTGAATGTAATGTGCGACCATTACGGTATTTCACTGGATCACCATAAGGCGGACAGCGACAGCCGTGCCTGTGCAGAGATACTTCTCAGGTACATGGAAAGCGGCGCAGATGTCAATTCCTTTATCCGTACTTATCATCTGATATAAAATATAAAGCGTTCAGTTTCATACTGAACGCTTTTCTTATAATGACTTAAAACTGAAAGGATTACTTATCAGTCCATCTCGGCAAGAACTTCAATATCCTTAGCTGACGGATTTACCTTTCCCTCGATTATTTCTGCATTCGGAGCACTCGTTCTGAGATTCTCCACTGCCTTGCCGAATCCGCTTCCGCCTGATGTAGCAAAAAGGATTATCTTCTTGCCTGAAAAATCATAGCTTTCAAGAAAAGTATTGATGATCGTAGGAGCAATGTACCACCATACAGGGAATCCAATGTATATAGTGTCATATGCCGCGATATCAGCAGATGTATCTGCCAGTCCGGGACGGGAGCTGTGGTCGCTCATTTCAATGCTGCTGCGGGACTGCTTGTTCTGCCAGTTAAGATCAGCGTTGGTGTATGGTACAGACGGTCTTATCTCATAGATGTCTGCACCTGCCTTATCAGCCAGAGACTTTGCAAGTGCGGCAGTATTACCGCTTGCTGAAAAATATGCTACTAATTTCTTACTCATGATATTACCTCCGTTATTTTTATTAATACATATGAACCCACGATCGCATATTCTGACAGTGTGTCACTGCAATTATTATAGCACCGTCCTGACACTGTGTCAATATCGATCTGCTTATTTTTCTTAAAAACGTCATTATATACAGTGATAGTGCTTCATACTTGTTGCAATTGACGAAGTGAATTGCTGATATACAAAAAGGACAGCACTGCGGCTGTCCTTTTCCATTGTTATTTAACGAGTTTTTGCCTTAAAAGTACAAGGTCGAATACATTTCCCGACTTGTCCCCGTTCATATCTGCAAGTCTGAACTGTGCCTTATCAAGTCCTTCCTGACCATGCAGGTATTTGTCCATAAGGACCAGATCTGCAACGTTTACACTGCCGTCCATATTGATATCGCCCTGTTCGTATTCCGTTTTATTAAAAGTGCATACCAACGCGGATGCTTTATCTGCGGTAACTGTTATAGTCGGTGATGAGGAAACTACCGCACCTGACCAGCCGCCGAATGTATATCCTGCCTCAGGCTGCGCCGTGAGAGTTACCTTAGTACCGCTATTGAAAGAACCTGACCACAGATTACCCGTAAAGCTGATATTTTCAGAATCCGCAGAAACACTGCCGCTTCCTTTTCTTGTGACTGTTATCGTAGCTACATTTTTGGAGAGCCCCAGATAATCCTGCATATCCTCAATGGCGTACTCTGCTCGCCTTTTGAAGAATGTACGCATTTTCTCCATTTCTCCGTGATAGTATTTCTGCTGAGCTTTGCAATAGGAATTGAAATCGGAATCAGGTCTGCCGTTGTTCCAGCGCCAGCCTGTCATGGTCATGTAGTCCATATATCTGTTCTCCTCGTCATCAAGCTCCGCAACCATTTTCTCAGGCTCAAATACCGAATAGGCGTAGGAATAGAATTTATCAGCGAACTGCTGTCTGAATTGCGGATTATCAAGCAGTCCCCTGAATATAGACGTAGGAGCTTCCTTTATGTCCCTGTTCATTTTGCGGAAGCTGTCGTACTGATAACCTTCAACTCCGCCGAAGTTCTGATAGGTCAGTCCCACGGAATAGTCGAAATCAAATGAACCGAAACGCCATTTGCCGTCACTGTACGGATTGCCGTCAATAGGAGCGCCGTTATTCTTCCACATCAGATAGTTATGGTTCGGCCAGTCCCATGTGCCAAGGTAAAGACCTGCACAGTAGCAGTCGATAATACTTTCGGCGTCTATTTTTGAAATAACGTAGTTATAGTTCTCCGCAACGGACATATCGTTCTCACGGCAGAATTCACCCAGTGCTTCAAGTTCGTCAAGCTCTGTTTCGGGACCTGCCTCAACTTCGCCGTTCTTTATCATGGAAACATTCTCCGCAGGAACACCGTAATTGCTCTGTATATAGTAGTCCGAAGACTTCTCGATTATCTCGTACATTCCCCATAGTTCGCCGTCGATGAAAAGCATACACCTGTCACTGTCATAGGTAGCAAGTGCAGGAAGGTCGCGAAGTGCCGAATGTACCACACGCTCTCTCAATCTGTCAACCCATGAAACAGCTCTGAGACTGAACGAATCATAACGCTTTATTTTTCCGCCGTCAACTGCTGAATAATTATCGTCAAGAAGCTTGTAATCAAGTTTGGAATCGCCGTACTGACTCCTTGCATAAACATTGAAGCTCTTTGTCTGACTGTTACGGGTAGAAGCGCCCTTGATGCGAATGCCCATTTTCTGTGTGAATCCGAACTCGCCGCCGCTGAAGTAGGTTATATCTGCTTCACGCTCCCACTCCTTGCCCTTGGAGAAAAAGTTCGCAACATTGTCCGTGTCCCATTCGCTTTTTCTCGGATCGTACTGAGGACTGCTCTTCCAGTCCAGATACTGCTGACCTGCAACGTAAATACCCTTATCCTTATCGAAAAGATTATCCGGATCAGTAACTAGTGAAACAACAGGTATATCCGAATAATATGCCAGCTTTTCGCTGTTCATGACGAAGTAGGTATTAGTGGTAACAGGGCTGAAAGTACCGTCCGAACCCTTTGCCGCCGCACGAACTATAGTCGCCTTGTCGAACTTTTCGGGACTTGCTGTGAACCTCTGCTGTAGCGTAGTGGAATATGGACTGTTGTCCTCGTGCTGATACTTACTGTAAACGTTCTCGTCGATGCTCCTGTCATACATTGGTATAGCACCGCTGTACACCTTCGCAGTTTCGGATGTTGTAGGATCAGAGCCGTCGAGAGTGTAATAGACCGTATCGGCGGAGCTTATTGTCAGCTCACTTACATCATTTACATTGTAAAAGCCTGAACCGAGTGAAAATACAGGCTCGGCAGGTGCTGTACTGTTTGCGGAAGCAGGTGTTGGAGTCATAACAGACAAACTGCCGTTTCCGTCGGGTGAACGTCCGTAGGTCGCATCCTCTGCAAGTGCAGGAACGCTTACTGAATCTATCAAACTTCCGTCCGCAGATGAAAGTGTAAGCTCCTCCCCCGACTTGCTTAGACTGAATCCCGTATTCAGTTCGGTCATGCCGCTTCCGTCCTTGTTTGCGGCAACAATAAGGTGTTCACCGTTTCTTATGACAGTACCAGACGGAAAAACGTACTTCATCGGCTGTTCAGGAGAATCTGATAAACCGAATCCGTCCAGTGAGATATCCGTTCCGCTTCCGTTGTAGAGCTCTATCCAGTCAGATGCTCTGCCGAGACTGTCAGTAAAACATGCCTTGTTCTGGGTGCAGACCTCATTAATGCATAGTCCCTCGGTGTTTTGTGCAGCCGATGCAATGGGTGCTATACACTGCATGGACGCCACAATAAGGAATGCAGAAGCGAGTCCTCCCATACGCTTCATAAATCTCATAAAAATACCCCTCTCTGTATTTTCAGATAGTTCCTTACTCGTCCCGAATCATTCGCTTGTAATATTTATTTATCTAATTCGGGAACTAAGTATTACATGATAAAACAATTATAGCACATTTCACACAGCAATTCAACGTTTTTTGTGAAAGATGAACAACCAAAAATCAGTGAGTTTATTTGTAGATGATGTATAATCAAGATATACCGATAACAGAATAAATTCGGACAAAAATTAATTCACAGTAAATAAGATATATTATTTATCAGCACTTATGAATAAAAAAGAGCTGTCCTCAACATATGATTGAACAGCTCTATTATATCAGTCAACGGATTTGAGTGATTCTGCCATGTTGATGCGTTCAAGCTTTATCTCCATGAACAGGTCCACTACAAATGTAAATACGAAAGTGAGTATAATACTGTAGACAAAACTCATTGGTTCGATACGTGCCCTGAAATCCACAAGGTCAACAACTATCTGGTGCATTACGAACTTGTGAAGCAGTATCCCGAGTCCGAGTCCACAGATAACGCCTATAGCTGTAAGAACTATGTTCTCCCTCAGCACATAAGCCGAGGACTCCCTGCGGAAGAATCCGAGAACCTTTATTGTAGCTATCTCACGTATTCTTTCGGTTATGTTGATATTGGTAAGATTGTAGATTACTATGAAGGCAAGTCCTGCGGCACATATGATTATAAGAAGCACTATATAGTCAAGGCTGCTCATCATATTGCCCATTCTTACCTTGACGTCCGAGAACATCGTAAGGTTTGTAACGTTCTTGTTCTTTGCTATCACTGCGGCAGTCTTTCCCTTGTCAGCATTTTTCGGGAAGTTGATAAACGCTCCGTTGAATTCTGCATCCGAGTCCATCTGTGCATTATATGTATCTGCTGATATGAACACGTAATTATATACATGATTCTCGAATATTCCTACGACCTTAAGATGGAGTTCCTTCATCTCATCGTTTCTGAGTATTATCTCCTCACCTAATTCAGCACCGTATCTTTCTGCGATACTGTGACTTACAAGCGCTTCTCCTGCCTGCGGCATTTCAAGAGGTTCACCGTTCATGCTGCGGAAAACCATATGTGGTGCAAGCTGACTGAGATCCTCAACAGTTTTCAGCGTTATGCTCTTGACCTTGTTTCCGTAGATTATATCCCATGAACTGCTGTTTAAAAGCGCATAGTTATCAGTCTTTTCATCAAGAAGCTCCCTCATCTTCTTTTCAGCTGATGACTTGAATGATATCTCCGCATCCGATATCTGTATCTCTTCGTACTGAACATCAGCAAATCCTGCAATAGAGTCCTTAATGCCGAAGCCTGTAAGAAGAAGTGCGGTACAGCCTCCGATACCGAGTATCATCATGAACAGTCTGCCCTTATAGCGGAGTATATTACGTATTGATACCTTGTGTAGGAATTTAAGTCTTTTCCACAGGAAAGGTACGTATTCAAGGAGTACACGCTTGCCTGCTTTAGGTGCTTTCGGACGCATAAGTGATGCAGCCGTTTCGCCAAGTTCATACCTGCATGCTATCCACGTTGTACCAACCGAACAGAGAAGAGATACGATGACCGCTGCAGCTGCAAGTACATGATCGAACATATACGGTATTTCAAGCGGGATGTACATAAGCTTGTATGTCATCCAGATTATCCTCGGGAAGAAAAACGTTCCCAGTGCATAGCCGATAATGCATCCCATTATTGCAGCAGTACCCGAATAAAACAGGAATTTTCCCATTATCGACAGGTTTGAATAGCCAAGTGCCTTGAAAACGCCTATCTGAGTACGCTGCTCCTCGACCATACGGCTCATTGTTGTCATGCAGACCAGTGCCGCAACAAGTATAAAGAACACCGGAAAAACTCTTGCTACCTGCTCAACTATTTTGGAATCGTTTTCAAAGCAGGCATAGCCGATATTGGTATTGCGGTCCAGAAGAAAGGTATCGGGATGCTTTATATCATCGATGTCCTTTTCAGCATCGTCTATCTCCTTCTGTGCATCGGATATCTTGTCATCGAATTCCTTCCTGCCGCTCTGATAATCCTCAAGACCTTCCTGATACTCTTTAAGTCCCTTTTCATACTCCGCAAGACCTTCCTCGTATTTTTTCTTACCCTCCTGAAATTCCTTAAGGGAGTCTTCATACTCTTTTTTGCCCTTATTGAACTCCTCAAGAGAAGCGTTATACTCTTTCAGTCCTTCCTCGTACTGTGACCGACCGTTTTCAAGCTCTGTCCGACCTGCTTCAAGTGCCCGACGATTCGCATCAAGTTCGGACTGCTGCTGTGCGAGAGCCTGTTTATTGGCGGCAACTTCATCCCTTGCTGCCTGAAGCTGATCGTGTGCCTCCTGAAGCTGAGTAAGTGCAGCAATAAGCATTTCTCTCTGTTCATCGGGAAGCATATCAAGCATACTAAGTGCTCTGCTGTTGGACATATCGAAATCATACCTGCTGTATGTAAGTCGGTTTGCCTGCATTGCGATATCCGCTTCGGCAGCACTTATCTGTTCCCTTGCAGCATCTATCTGTGCCTGACCGTTCCTTATTTCCTCTTCGCCTGCGATTATCTGCTGTTCGGATTCGTCAAGCTGGATTTTAGTGCTGTCAAGCTGCTGCTTTGCATTTTCAAGCTCAACCTGACCGTCATCTATTTTCTTTTTAGCCTCAGCAAGCTCTTTCTCACCGTCATCCAGTTTCTTTTTTGAATCATTCAGTTCCTTCTCGGCATCATTGAGTTTTTCTTCTGCTTCATCAAGTTCATTCTTTGCATCTTTCAGCTCTTTAAGTCCGTCCGAACGGCTGTCAGCAAGTTCAAGCTTACCATCCTGAAGCTCATCCCGAGCATCTGAAACTATACGTTCATACCGTACATCAGCCTGCTGCTGAACAAGTTTCTCCCACTTATCCTTTTTAAGCTCCATGAAGTCGTTATACTCGTCTGAATATATCCTGCTGTCGTTATCGAACTTCACGTAGATGTCTGTATAGGCTTCCATATCGAACGCTTCGGGAAGCACATATGCAAATGCATCCACCGAACCGTTACCCACCGAAGATGAACCTCGCTCGAAGTTGATATAGAGTGCAGAACGTACTATTCCAACTACGGTGAATCCGTCGTGTCTGAATGAATCAAGAGTATCTTCATCGTTTTCAGCGGAAAAAGTCAGCTTATCGCCTATACGGAGGGCATAGGTGAAATCCTCATCGATAACGCACTCGCTGTCATTTTCCGGAAGTCTTCCTTTCATAAGCTGCAGCTTGTTTATTTCGGAAGGCGTTGAGATCATCTTAACAACTTTCTCGCCTTCTCTTACAAGACACACAGTATCCATTGAGTATGAAGTCTCTGCGTATCTTACTCCCGAAGCCTTGCGGAACGCCTCTGCGTCCTCTTCCTCCCAGCCGAGTGTGGAAACGAGCCTGTAATCATACAGCTGCTTATCCTGAAAATAGCTGTTCATCATGCTTACCATTGCAGTGGTAGTTATCCTTACTCCCGTAAAGAAGCCCGTACCAAGTGCGATGATAGCAAGTATGGCAAAAAATCTTCCGAAGGTGCTGCGTATCTCACGCACCGTTGTTTTTTTCATCGAAGCTGCCATAACTCACCACTCGATCTCTGATACATCAACTGCATCGTAGTTCTTTGTCATTTTTTCGACTATACCGCTCCTTACAGTAATAACACGGTCTGCCATAGCAGATATAGCCTGATTATGCGTTATAACAACAACGGTCATGCCCTTTTCACGGCATGTATCCTGCAAAAGCTTTAATACAGCCTTACCTGTTTTGTAGTCCAGAGCTCCAGTCGGCTCATCACAGAGAAGCAGTTTGGGATTCTTGGCAAGTGCTCTTGCAATAGCCACACGCTGCTGTTCGCCTCCCGAAAGCTGCGCAGGGAAGTTGTTCATTCTGTCCTCAAGACCTACCTGCCGAAGGACTTCCGCTGCATCAAGGGGTTCACGGCATATCTGCGCCGCAAGCTCTACGTTTTCAAGTGCGGTGAGGTTCTGGACAAGGTTATAGAACTGAAATACAAATCCAACATCATATCTGCGGTAAGCTGTAAGCTGCCTTTTTCTGAGAAAAGCCAGTTCCGTTCCGTCGATAACTGCGCTTCCCTCGCTGAGCTTGTCCATACCTCCGAGTATATTGAGGATAGTTGTCTTTCCTGCTCCCGAAGCTCCTACTATAACGCAAAATTCTCCTTTATCGATATTGAAGCTGACGTCTTTCAGCGCATGTATCTCGACCTCTCCTGTCTTGTACACTTTTTTTACGTTCCTGAACTGAACATAACTCATCATTTCACCTTCCTGTATCCTCAGACATAAAAAGGAATACCCGTAATGCAAGAGTATTCCTTTATGTCATCTATCTTCTGTTAGGACGTTATATCATTGATATGTGTCCTCATAATATCCGTCTATATAATAATCGTTGCCGTAATAGCTGTCCATGTAGTATTCATCGCCGTAATTTCCGTCGATGTAGTAATGCTCTCCGTAGTAGTCATCCTGATACTCCGCGGGAGCTTCTGTTTCCTGTACTTCTTCCTGTGGAACAACAGGCACTTCGTATGTATCATATTTCTCTTCCTCAGCGGCGATAAACGGCGGTTCTGTAGTCTCTGCCGTACCGTTATCGGAAGGATAGTATGTTATACCGCTCTGAAGCGAGCTTATAACGTTATCCTTGTTGTTGCTGATACCGAAGCTAAGGGGCATTTCCAGATACGGTTCGTTGAAGTTCTCACCGTTATCTGCGCCGTATGGACGGAACACCACCTTTACAGTTTCACTTTTTATGGATATTGGTCCTTCAAGTATTATTGGATCGGGTGAAGGATCGTATATCCTGCTTACCGATGAAAGCTTATCCGAGGCAAAGTTAACAGCAGATGAGATGTCATCATAGTCCGAATAGTGAACCACGAGCTTTGCCATACTGTGGAAGGAAAAATCACGGGATTCAAGCTTTACATCCCTGTTTCCCTCCGACAATGAAGAATATATCTCGGGGTGATTTTCAAGATATTTTACCTGATAATCCTCGGTTACATCATAATGCCAGCCGTCGGTGGAATGTTCTACATCAAAGAAAACGTGACACTCAATACCGTCAGGATCCTTGAACAGGTAATACTTTCTGTACTCGTTCGGGTGACAGCCCGGGAGACGGCATCTTTCCGACAGTTTGAACTCTTTGCCGTATATTTTCGTCAGATAATCTGCCGCCTGATCAACAGTAACGTCCTTTTTGTCCTCGCAGCCTGCGGCAGGCAGCATAAGCACTGTACAGGTTAAGATAAGAAGTGTTCTCTTTATATTTCTTATCATAGACAAGTCTGCCTTTCTTTTGTATATCATACCCGACCTGATGCCGGGACAAATCTTCTTTATATTTTATATTTTACACTATTATTGCTGATACGTCAAGTATCGGCAGAAAATAAATCATTGATCTCAGCGAAATCTTTTTGTAATTTTTCAAGAAAGAGTCCTGCAATAGGAGAAAATATCTGATACTTCTTCCAGATTATATACATTTTAGTTTCAAGAAGCGGCGTTATGGGACGGAAAAAAAGTCCGCTGTTTTCACTTGTATCCACAAGATGCTCAAAGGTCAGCAGATAACCGAGTCCCTCTTTAACGAGTACCGAACCGTTATAGGCGAGATTAACCGTACCTGCAAAGTTCAGCTTATCCATATCGTCTCCGCACCAGCGGGGAAAATCAACTCTTATGGACTGCTCCGAACAGAACAGCGGAAGTCCGTAAAGGTCGTCGAAGCTGAGCACCTCCTTTTGAGCAAGGGGACTGTCACTCAGCATTACTACTCCCCATTTGTCGCTCTCAGGGATAGTCAGATAGTTGTACTTTGAAAGATTCGGCGGTTCAACAATTACAGCAAGGTCGAGTATTCCTCTGTCAAGGCGCTCCGCAACAGGTTCGGTATCTCCGCTGAATATATGGAACACGAATCGCGGATATTTCTCCTTGAACTCCTTTATGCTCCTTGCAAGGTACTTTATAAGGTGACTTTCCGCACAGCCTATCCTTATCTCTCCGCCGATTATATTGTCTATCTGACTGAATTCCTCTGCGGTCTTGTCCACCATTGCGATGATGTCCTCAGCACGTTTTCGCAGCAGCATTCCCTCATCGTTGAGCCGCATGCTCTTGTTTGTACGGATAAAAAGCTCGTGTCCGAGTTCTTCCTCGAGCTTCTTCATCTCCTTTGAAAGTGAAGGCTGTGATACGTGCAGACGTTCCGCAGCTCTTGTCATATTCTCCTCTCTTGCGATCGCAAGAAAATAACGCAATACCCTTATTTCCATATCTGACCTCCGAATAAGTATAATATGATGATAACATATTCTGCTATTCCTGTCAAGAATATCAGCCTGTATTCAATAGTCATTCCACATTTCGGTCAATAACATGCGCATAGTCGCACATAGTCCGCAATAAATTCAGTAAATATGTTTTTTTAAAAAAACTCTTGCAATAAATACCGATTTGCGATATTATATAGGTATAATACATGACTTAAAAAAAGGAGCTGGTCACAATAGGAAATATTTACAGAGAGCTGCTTGAAAAAATAAGAGCTTCAAAACTCAGAGTATACGGTATAGAGGTATTCCGCGGCGGCGGAGTCTCAATGCGTGAAATGTTCTCAAGAGATGTTCGCTACCCTGCATATTCGGCTACGAAGTCCGTAACTTCAACAGCGGTCGGACTTGCTGTCTCGGAAGGTAAAATGGATATCTCCCGTCCCCTTGCAGAATGCCTGGACGAAACACTCGTAAATGCTATGCCTGCGGAACTGAGAAACGGCTTCTCAAAACTCAGCATCGAACGCTTCCTCACGATGTCCGTTACAGGCTACCCCTTCCGTCCCGAAGGAGAGGACTGGCTCAGAGAAGTACTTGCAATGCATCCCGATACCGAAAGCGGACCTTCTTTTTCTTACACTAATGTTTCGGCTTACCTTGTAGGTGCTGCCTGCGAGAATGCTGTCGGAATGCCGATTCCCGAATATCTTCAGCCTCGTATATTTGAACCCCTTGACATGCCGCTTCCTGAATTCCAGTACGATCCTCAGGGACGTTTCAACGGTGCAACAGGTATGAAGCTTACCGTTCACGAACTCAGCCTTATAGGACAGCTTTACCTTCAGGAAGGCGAATGGAACGGCACACAGTTAGTTCCGAAAGAGTGGACTAAGCTCGCAGTATTAAAGCATATCGATAACGACAGAGGAGGCTACGGCTATTTCTTCTGGTGCGGAAATGACTCGTTCAGTATCAGCGGAAAATGGGGACAACGCTGTATAGTTTACCCGAAAAAAGGGGTAATGATCACCTATATGGGCAATATTCCCGATGGCGCTGAGAAAATACAACTTATCGCAGAGGAATTCTGCGAAGGACTTTAATGTCCTGAATGGCGGATAATCAGAATTAAGTGCATAACTGCACAACGAAAGGAGTTTTTATCATGAAACTTATCGGAAAGCTATGTTCGGCAGTAACTGCTGCAGCAATGCTGCTGTCGGTCGCTCCATGCATCAGGTACGATTCTGCTGATGCGGCAACAAATGTGTCCATCTCCCCCGATATCCCGTATGAGATAAACGGCGGAAAATTCGAGGGCTGGGGCTCATCGCTCTGCTGGTGGGCAAACCGTGTAGGCTACTCGGATACGCTCTCTCAGAAAGCTGCCGACCTGTTCTACGGTGAGGACGGTCTGAGGCTCAACATTGCAAGATTCAATATCGGCGGCGGTGATGATCCGACTCATGACCACATTACACGTACCGACTCAAATATGCCTGGTTATACCAAGTATAACAACGGAAACGTTTCCTATGACTGGTCCGCTGACGCAAATCAGCGTAATGTGCTCATGAAGTGCATCGACGCCGCAGGCGATGACATGATAGTTGAAATGTTCTCAAACTCTCCGCCGTATTACATGTGTAAAAGCGGATGCAGTACAGGTAATACCAATGCAGGCTCAAACAATCTCAAGGACGACTACTACGACGATTTCGCCGAGTATCTCGCAGAGGTCTGCTACCACTACGAGCACGACTGGGGAGTTGATATACAGAGTATCGATCCGATGAACGAGCCTTATACAAACTACTGGGGCGCTTTCAGCAAAAAGCAGGAGGGCTGCCACTTCGATCAGGGTGAATCCATGAACAAGGCGTTCACCGAGCTTGACAAGTCCCTGAAAAAACGCGGTCTTAACGACATCATTATAAGCGGATGCGATGAGTCCGTAATCGATACTCAGATAACCTCCTTCAACAAGCTTTCGGACGATGCAAAACGAGTTCTTGGACGTATCGATACTCACACATACGGCGGAAGCAAACGAACCGAACTTAAGGATACTGCAATAAAGGCTAATAAGAACCTCTGGATGAGCGAGGTGGACGGAAGCAGCACAGCAGGCTCAAATGCAGGTCAGATGGGTGCTGCACTCTGGTTTGCAAGCCGTATAACTCAGGACTGCAACGACCTGAACTGTTCCGCATGGATAATGTGGCAGCTTATAGATAACCATATCTCATCTCAGGGCTACAACGGCAAAAAGGACTCCGGTATGCCTAATATAAACGGCGGATTCTGGGGAGTTGCTGTTGCAGATCACGATAAGAACGATATCATCCTCACAAAAAAGTATTACGCATTCGGACAGTATTCACGCTATATCCGTCCCGGAATGATAATGCTCAAATCCTCATCCTCAACCCTTGCGGCTTACGACAAGGAGAACAAGCAGCTCGTTATTGTTGCTGTTAACACTTCGGGCAGCAATAATGACCTTAATGTCGACCTTTCACAGTTCGGTACAGTCGGCGATCACGCTCAGACTATCAGAACAAGCGCAAACGAAAACTGGAAGGACGTTGGAAACACTGCTGTAAACGGCAAAAAGCTCAACGCTTCACTTGCTGCAAACTCTGTTACAACCTTCATTATCGATAATGTAAGCGGCGGTTTCGAGCGCAATGACAAGATAGACCTCAGCAACGCTGTAATAAGCGGAAGCAAAAGCTGGAAGGACTCCGAATACACCTGCGAAAAGGCTTTCGACGGCAATAACTCCAGCTATTTCGACGGTGTAGGCGACGGCTACGTTCAGGTTGATCTCGGTCAGGATTACGACCTTACCGCTATCGGTTTCTGTCCCAGAAAGGGTTACGAATACCGCGCAGGTGACGGAAAATTCATGGTATCTTCAGACGGCGAGAATTGGTCCACTGTTTACACTATCAGCGGAGAACCTTCATTCGGTATGCACTATGTAACATCCTTTGAAGGTCCTGCTTCGGGACGCTATGTACGCTATCAGGTGCCTTCGGGCGCTCCTGCAAACAGCTTCAACAAGGACAGCGTTTACTGCTGCAATATCGCTGAAATAGAGCTTTACGGAAGTGCAGGCAGCGGTACAGCTTCAACTGCAATAAAGCCTGTCAGTGTAACAGGAAGCAACGCATACAAAGACTCGGCAAACGACTCTTCAAAGGCCTTCGACGGTAATAATTCCACCTACTTCGACGGTGTAGGAAACGGCTGGGTACAGGCTGATCTCGGTGACCTTTACGATATTTCCGCAATAAGCTTCTGCCCGAGAGACGGCTACGAATACCGTGCAGCTGACGGAGTCTTCTCTGTTTCACAGGACGGTCAGAACTGGAAGGATATCTACACCATCAGCGGCAAGCCTGATTTCAGAACGAACTACATCGATAACCTCGGCGATAACATACAGGCAAGATATGTACGTTATCAGGTACCCGAAGGCAAACCCGAAAACGGTATCAACAAGGACGACGTTTACTGCTGCAACATTGCTGAGATCGCTGTTTACGGCACTAAGGCAGAGGTTGTTCCCGTACCGACGGAAGCACCTACAGAACCGACCACTTCTGCCCCTACTGAACCCACAACGGAACCAACAACTGCTGCACCTACAGAACCTCCGACAGAACCAACTACAGCTATTATTTCCGGACCGGTTGCATACGGCGATGTCACTCTGGACGGAAATGTAGGTCTTGCAGATGCACTTGCTATTCTTCAGTACGTAGCCAATGCAACAAAGTATCCTCTGGAAGCACGTGCGTTGGACAATGCGGATGTTTACAGCCGCGGAGACGGAGTTACTGCTATGGACGCACTCAGCATACAGAAATACGATGCAAAGGTTCTCACATCACTTCCCGAATCATATAAGCAGTAATAATTCTCAGCGCTGCCAAAATGGTGAAAATCTATGATCATTGAAACTGACGAAAAAACGGTGTTTCCTACGCTTACGCTATATCACGCAGTGAATGGGAAGCTCTGAAATAACACGTATATCAAAACAGCCCCGAAACGGTCTATATCGCTTCGGGGCTTTGTTTTTTCAATCCCGTATTATGTGCCATGCAAAACCATCACCGTTTATATGTAAACAAAAAAGCCACAGCGCTCCCGAATATCTCGGAAACACTATGGCATATTTTCATTCTTTGATCCTTATGCGATTGGAGTACCCTCCGGTACCATATCGTCAACAAAGATGACCTTGCATCCGCATGCATTGTTGGTTGCTGCAAGAAGCATTCCTTCACTTGTTACACCTGTGATACGTGTTGAAGCAAGGTTTGCGATAACGATTATCTTCTTGCCGATAAGCTGCTCAGGCTTGTAGTACTGCTTTATGCTTGATACGATAACTCTCTCCTTGATACCGTCAGAGAGTGTAAGCTTATAGCAGCTGTGAGACTTTCTTATCTCTGCGCACTTGATTATCTTGCATACTCTCAGGTCAAGCTTGCTGAAATCGTCAAGCTGAACTTCGTCCTTTACAGGCTTTACAGGATCGGGATCGCCGTAAACTATCTGCTCTTCTTCCTCCTCGACCTCAACAGGCTTAGGATTCTTCTCCTCCTCTGTCATTGGTGTTGAGAAGTCAAGAAGTCTTACATAGCTGTCTCTGTCGATAGCGTAGAGGAAGAGATAGAGACGAGGTCCCTTTTCCTTACCGAGAAGAAGCTGATAAACACTCTTGAAGAATGCACCCTGAAGTGACTTGATATCAGGGTTGTCCTCACCGAATATCTGCTTCGGGATAGCATAAAGCTCTGTGTTCAGCTCATCGAGAGTATACTCGCTGCTGCTGAGGTAATCGTGGAGTATCTGTATCTCCTTCTTGCCCTCGTCCGAGAGTTCGTTGTAAACATCCCAGTTGCGGTATGGAAGGAGCTTGTTTGCGTTTTCGGGAGCGCAGTTCTCAAGCCAGTACTTTGCAAGGTCGAGACGTCCTGCGAAGTCCTCGTACTTGTACGGCTGACCTATCTTCTCAAATACAGTTTCAAGCATAGGAACGTTGAAGTCAACGATAGAACCAAGCTGTACAAGAAGTCCCATAGGAACAGTGCTTATCTTGCGGTCAGTCATAAGGCTGTACTCTATTATGGACTTTGTATGCTCGTCAGCTTCGCCCTTTATGTACTGGTCGTACTGCTTGTCGAACTCGAAATACTGACGGAGGATACCGTCATCGAAGCAGAGGTTGAACGCCTTGTTTGGTTCAACTCTTGAATACAGCCAGAGAAGTACCTCAGGCTCGTATATCTTAAGGAGAGTCTCGGGAGTCATGTTAAGGCCTGATGAGCCTGACATCTTACCTGTAGAACCCTTGATTCCTATGAACTCGTATCCCTTGAACATAGGTGCTTTGATGCCGAAGATCTTCTCTGCAATAACACGGCTCGTATCGTATGAACCGCCTGGAGCTGCATGGTCCTTTCCGCCTGGCTCGAAGTCAACACCTTCATAAAGCCAGCGCATAGGCCAGTCTATCTTCCATGCAAGCTTGCAGTTTGTATCCTTTGTGAAGTCGAAATCACCGCAGTGTCCGCACTTGCACTCGTATTTTGCAGTCTTTGAAGCATCATCGTAAGCTGTTATCTTAGTTGTGTCCCTGTGACACTCGGAGCAGTAGATAGATACAGGATAATATGCCTCACGCTCGCCCTCCTGAGCATCCTGAGTACGGAAGCTGTCAAGAATATCGAATATCTCGCCGCGCTTCTCAAGAGCTGTAAGGATGTGGTCGCGGTACTTGCCGCTTCTGTACATCTCAGCCTGATGACGATAATCCATTTTAATTCCGAAACGGTCTATTGAAGCCTCGAACTCCTTCTCGAAGTATTCAGCGTAGGTCTTTTCTTCGGTTTCAAACGGGTTCGGTACATCAACATAAGGATAGCCGATGTATTTCTCAAATCCCTCTGTTACCTTTGCAACGTTTACAGGTACCTTACGGAGACGGTCAAACTCATCCCATGAGAAGAGGAGCTTTGCCTTCTTGCCCTTTTTCTGAAGTGCCTTAGCTACAAAAAGGCTCGTAGCGATATCTCTGAAATTTCCTATATGTATAGAACCTGAGGGACTGATTCCCGCAGCACACACATATTCCTCCTTGTTGGGATTTCTGCTTATAAGCTCGTCAGCTATCTTTTCGGACCAATGCATTATCTTTAACTCCTTCATTAATATGGTAATAACCGCGTGGACCACGGTATATTTCAAAATATCCTTATTATTATATCATACAGACGTGATTCTGTCAACCTTTTTGCAAAAAGAGTACACATACAAAAACTGCCCCTGCGGATAACAGAGAGCAGTTTTTGTAATAATAACCGTCAGTGATAGTGGTGACTATCTTTAAGCACCATATCCTTTACCTTCATAAGTGAAGTTGTGGTACTTCTTTCGTTTTCCGAAAGCTTCATGGTGATGTATTTTATGGTTTCCTCGTAATCGGGTATCATGATGTGTTCAAGTGCATTTACACGGCGGCGTGTCTTTTCAATCTCGTCTGCCATTAGCTG
Organism: Ruminococcus sp. XPD3002; assembly: GCA_900119535.1. Taxonomy (GTDB): domain Bacteria; phylum Bacillota; class Clostridia; order Oscillospirales; family Ruminococcaceae; genus Ruminococcus; species Ruminococcus flavefaciens_H. The sequence continues at coordinate 172,344 of FPJT01000008.1, read as the reverse complement.
ACAAGCCTTCTCTACCTCCGCAAGACGTATCATCTTCGGGAACACCTCGCTTAGTGCCTTTACAGCGCCGTCAAGATCAATAGAAGTGAATGCTGTGCCGTAGGAATATATATCGTTGGTATCGTCGGTGCGGTATTTCGGACTGAACACGGGGATATATACACTCATTACGTTCTTCTCCCCCACTTCAAGCTCCACCTCCTGCTTCGGGAGCATGAGTGCTGTTTCCAGCGCCTCCCTCTGCATTACCGAACCTGCAACTGCCATATATCTGTCCGCAGCTTTTATAGCTTCCTCTACCTCTGCACGGAGCTGACGGTTCTCACGTATAAGGTTCATGAACTGTCTCATAAGCTCGTCACGCTTGTCCTTAAGGAGCTTATGACCGCGCCTTGCCGAGTCCAGCTTCTTTTTCAGCTTGCTCAGCTCCATACGGGTAGGATTTACGTTAAGTCGTGCCAAAACAGCTCACCTCAGTTCTGCTTGTCGTAGTATTCGGCAAGATATTCTTCCCTGATTCTTCTCAGCTCGCTTCTCGGAAGAAGCTTAAGAAGCTCCCAGCCGATAGAGAGAGTTTCCTCAATGCTTCGGTTGTTGTTGAAGCCCTGTGAAACATATCTGCGCTCGAACTCATCTGCAAACTTCGCATAGATAAGGTCCGTTGGAGTAAGAGCCGCTTCACCGAGAACTACCATGAGTTCCTTGGCGTCCTTTCCTCTTGCATAAGCGGAGAAAAGCTGGTTCATTGTATCTGAGTGGTCAGCACGAGTCTTGCCCTTGCCTATACCCTTATCCTTAAGACGTGAAAGCGACGGAAGAACGTCCACAGGCGGATTAATGCCCTTTCTGTAAAGCTCACGGGAGAGTATTATCTGTCCCTCTGTGATGTAGCCTGTAAGGTCGGGGATAGGATGAGTCTTATCGTCCTCGGGCATGGTGAGGATAGGTATCATAGTGATACTTCCCTCCTTGTCGTCCTGACGGCCTGCACGTTCATACAGTGAAGCAAGGTCGGTGTACATGTAACCGGGATAGCCTCGGCGTCCGGGAACTTCCTTACGAGCGGCGGATACTTCACGGAGAGCGTCCGCATAGTTGGTTATATCAGTGAGGATAACAAGTACGTGCATCCCCTTTTCAAATGCAAGGTACTCTGCGGCGGTAAGCGCCATTTTCGGGGTGGCAAGACGTTCTATAGCGGAATCGTTTGCAAGGTTAATGAACAGCACTGTACGGTCAAGAGCTCCTGTTTCACGGAAACTGCGGACGAAGTACTCCGACTCCTCGAAGGTAATTCCCATTGCTGCAAATACAACGGCAAACTGCTCGTTATCGCCGAGAACTCGTGCCTGACGTGCTATCTGTGCGGCAAACTGAGCATGAGGAAGTCCGCTTGCAGAGAAGATAGGAAGCTTCTGACCTCTTACCAGTGTGTTGAGTCCGTCAATAGCCGACACACCTGTCTGTATGAATTCCTGCGGGTATTTTCTTGCAACAGGGTTCATCGGAAGACCGTTAACGTCCATACGCGCCTCGGGGATTATCTCGGGACCGTCATCTATAGGACGTCCCAGTCCGTCAAAGACTCTGCCGAGCATATCCTCCGATACGCCAAGCTCCATCTGATGTCCCGAGAAAACTACCGCACTGTCCTTAAGGTTGATACCTGCGGCATTCTCGAAAAGCTGTACCAGTGCATTGCTGCCGTCTATTTCAAGAACACGGCATCTGCGCTTCTCACCGTTGCTGAGACGTATCTCGGCAAGCTCGCCGTAGGTAACGTTTTCAACGTCCTTTACAAGAAGAAGAGGACCTGCCGCTTCTTCTATAGTTCTGTATTCTCTTGGCATCAGTCTTCCTCCTTAGTGAGCAGCTCGTGAAGCTCGGAGGATATCTCCGTTGTGAGTCTGCTGTATTCTGCATCTGTGTCCTTTTCTTCTATATACTTGAATCGTCCTATCTTTTCACGTACTGCAAGTCCTGCAACTTCTTCAACGTCAGCACCCTTTGCGATAGCTTCGGAAGCCTCATCGTTGAAACCGAGTATGAGCTTCATCATGTAAAGCTGCTTCTTGAGACTTGTGTATGTGTCCACCTCATGGAAAGCAAGCTGATGCAGGAAGTCCTCACGTATAGACCTTGCTGTTTCCATTTTAAGACGGTCGTTAGCAGAAAGTGCATCCATACCGATGAGCTTTACTATCTCCTTCAGCTCGGATTCATCGTGGAGTATCTGCATAAAGCGTCCGCGGCATATCATCCAGTCCTTTGATACGTTGTTATCGTACCAGTCCGCAAGTGAATCCGCATAAAGCGAATAACTGGTGAGCCAGTTTATTGCAGGGAAGTGTCTCTGATAAGCAAGTGAGGAATCAAGTCCCCAGAAAACCTTTACGATACGCAGTGTAGCCTGAGATACAGGCTCGGAGATGTCACCTCCCGGAGGCGATACCGCACCGATAACGGAAAGTGCGCCTTCTCTGCCTTCACTGCCTGTTGATATAACTCGTCCTGCGCGCTCATAGAACTGTGCAAGACGGCTTCCGAGGTATGCGGGATAACCCTCGTCACCGGGCATTTCTTCAAGACGTCCCGACATCTCACGGAGAGCCTCTGCCCAGCGTGAGGTAGAGTCCGCCATAAGTGCAACTGAATAACCCATATCACGGTAATACTCCGCAATGGTGATACCTGTATATACAGAAGCCTCACGGGCTGCAACAGGCATATCCGATGTATTTGCGATGAGAACTGTTCTCTCCATAAGCGACTTGCCAGTTTTAGGATCGATAAGCTCGGGAAACTCGTTCAGTACATCCGTCATTTCGTTTCCTCGCTCACCGCATCCGATGTACACGATGATATCCGCCTCTGCCCACTTTGCAAGCTGATGCTGTGTAACGGTCTTTCCGCTTCCGAAAGGTCCCGGAATAGCTGCAACTCCGCCCTTGGCTATAGGGAAAAGGCAGTCCACGACTCTCTGACCTGTTACCAGCGGCATATCAGGTGAGAGCTTCTTCTTGTAAGGTCTTCCGCGGCGGACAGGCCACTTCTGTACCAGTGTAAGCTCCCTGTCACCCTTGTCGGTCTCAACGATGCACACTACCTCGTCAACGTTGAATTCGCCTTCCTTAACGGACTTGACCTTGCCGCTTACGCCGTTCGGTACCATTATCTTGTGGAGAACTATATCCGTCTCGGGAACTGTACCTATAACATCGCCGCTTTCAACAGTGTCCCCCTCCTTTACAGTCGGAGTGAACTGCCACTTTCTGTCACGTTTTATCGATGGAACTTCAACACCTCTTGCAAGATTGTTTCCGCAGACCTTGCGTATATCATCCAGCGGACGCTGTATTCCGTCGTAGATACTGCCGATAAGTCCGGGGCCAAGCTCAGCGCTCATCGGTTCGCCTGTGGACTCAACTGATTCGCCTGTGCCAAGACCTGCTGTCTCCTCGTATACCTGTATGGACGCACGGTCGCCGTGCATCTCGATTATCTCGCCTATAAGACGCTTTTCGCTTACACGTACAACGTCGAACATATTGGCATCTCTCATGCCCTCGGCAACTACAAGAGGACCTGAGATCTTGATTATATTTCCAATGCTGCTCAAATTTCGCACCTCTCTTTATTTATTGAGTATATCAGAGCCGACTGCCTTTTCAACAGCCTCGTGAAGCGCCCTCATGCCGTCCCCTGTATTACCCTCTATTGCAGGTATAAGGACTATCGATGGCAGCTTGCTGCTCCTGTATTTCTTTATAGTATCACCTGCAGCTGCTGCAGCAGGCTCGGTTATATATATAACTGCAAAATCATTTACTGCAAGACGGTTGATTAGCTTTGATATCTTTTCAGGTTCGGTCTCGCAGAAAACGGACAGTCCGAGAGCCGCAAATCCCGAAACACTTGCGGTATCGCCAATTACGGCAGCCTTGTAATTATCAGCCATAAAGCTTTCTCATCCTTTCCGTTATTGTTTCCCTGTCCGCACCGAATTCCCTGCATACACGCAGTATACGCAGATTTTTTAGCTCGGCGCAGACCGATATATAGTAAGCCTCCAGCGGCTCGCATCCGAAAGCCTGCATACGTGCAGGTTCAGCAAGCTCCATAACTGCATCATCCGCCCATTTCTCGAAGGCTGCCGCAGAACGTGCAAGGCATTTTCCTGCCTCGTCATAAGGAGTCATATCAAGGTAAGAGAAGAAGCTCTCACTTCCGCCCAGTGCAGCATTTATAAGGTCCGTCTTGTCCAGATGCGTACTTCCGCAGACTGCACCTTCCATGAAGTTCTTTGACTTCTTCATGAGCATAGCTCTGTAGGCAGTCTTTATGTCAGCGGAAGCAGTTATCAGTTCAGCATAAGCCTGTATGAATTTACCGCCGAACGCTTCCGCATCCTTCTGCATTGCCGAAAGTGCAGCGCAGTCGATAAGAGAATCCGCCAGCTGTCCGTCAAGGGTACGTGTAAGGAGCTCATATGCCTCCTCTGCCGTATTTCGGATATATGCGGGAAGATGCTCGTAGTCCTTCTTTCCGAGAAGGACAGAAAGCTGCTCCGTATCGATATTTGTGGGACGGATATAGTAGTCCTCGGGAGCTCTGTCGGCGATCATAGCCTTCAGCGCAGCCTTGAGGTTGTGGAAATCATTCGGATAGAGAAGTATCTTCATCTCATCGCAGTCGGGAGCGTACTCCCGAAGCATCGTCCATACACCCTCAGCTGTAAGCTCTCCCGAACCCGAACGTTTTGCTGCAATAAGTGAATCAGCCTCTGCATTGCCGCCAGCATTTATAAGCTGCTCCATATCGGCTTTTGTGAGAAGAGTGTTCTCCATCGCCTTTATAGCCGCAACAGCACTTGCGTATTTTGTACTGCTCATACCGTTCACCTACCCGAAAATCGCCTTTGCGGCGGTGTCACGTACTCTTTCCTTTTCCGCTTCTATAACTGCATCAAAGCTGTAATTTTCCGATATCAGACCGTAGCTGAGAATGAAGCCGTCGGGAATATCGGCAGGCTCGGAAGAAATCGTAACCGTACCGTTTTTCGCAGCTGCAAGAGAGCTGAGTTTTTCCGCAAGATCATCGGGTAATCTTGCAAGATCCCTTTCACCGAAGGATATTACTCCGCTTCCCTCACGCATTGCCTTTCCTGCAAGTGAAGCTATCATATCGAAGTACTCCTTGTCGGGAAGGTTCCTCAGCTTGTCAAGTGCGAGTTTAACTGCCTCGTCAACACACGCCACCTTACATGCAAGAAGCTTACGCTTTATATCTGCATCCACCGATTTGCAGGAATTGACGTAGCTCTGCTCCAGCTTCTCCTTTGAAGATGCAAGATGCTCCTCGTAAGCTGTCTTTGCCTTTTCGTCACCCTGAAACTCGATGTACTCCGCACGTTTTTTTGCGGAAGATATCAGCTGTTCCTCAGTCTGTTTAGCCTGCTGCTGGATGATGCTTAGGATCTTTTCGATTCCTGACATTGTAACACCTCCGTCAGATAGCTATGTTAATCATCATAAGGATAGACACAAGAAGTGCAAGGATAGCGTATGTCTCTACCATTGCAGACATGATGATACCCTTTGTGTTATGCTCCGGCTTCTTTGCTGTGATGCCAACGCTTGCAGCAGCAGTCTTGCCCTGGATTATACCTGAGATAAGTCCGACGATCGCAATAGGAAGACATGCAACAAGGAAGCTCCAGCCCTGAGCTGTTGTGAGCTGAGCGATATTGCCGCTGAATACGCCGATACGTCCCATGAGAAGAATGAATGTAAGGAAGCCGTAAAGTCCCTGTGTACCCGGCAGAAGCTCCAGTACGAGAACCTTGCTGAACTTTGAAGGATCTACCGAGATAACACCTGCGGCAGCCTCACCGACTGTACCTACGCCCTTTGCCGAACCTATACCTGCGAGAAGTGCTGCAATAGCAGCTCCTATGAAAGCTAATACTACACCGTTAGTCATTTAAATTTTCCTCCTTGAATTTTATATACTTTGTATTTACTGTAAGCGGAGAGAATTCTCTTCCTCCGCCAGAATAAAACTTGCTGAACATCTCAACGAACTGAAGTCTGTCCGTATGAACATAAGCGCCCAGAAGATTTATTGCAAGATTTGCCGTATGGCCTACTATGAAAACAAGTACAAGTACTATGAGTTTAAGTATCTTGTTCTGCGGCATAGTGCCCATGAGATTTATAACGCCTGCGATACTTCCCGTAGCAAGTCCGAGGGCGAGAAGTCTTGAATATGAAAGGATGTCACTGAGATATCCCGTAGCTGTATTGTACAGCGCATAAAGTCCGCCGAAGAACTTGCCGAATATGCTCTTTGATGAACGTCCCGCAGTAAGCACCAGAAGCACAACGCCCGCAATAAGGACATATGTGCCGATAGTTTTCAGTATCGGCGGCACATCCGTCAGAAGGGATGCACCAATAGGCGCAATGCCGAGAACCGTCAGATAGACGGGTATGGTATCGAGAAACGCATCAAGCTTTCTGCCGTCCTTCCATGCCATGTGGAAAGATACAGCCACGCCTGCGAACAGGTGGATTATACCGAGTCCGAAGCTGAAAAGCAGGAGTTTTACGGGATTGTCAAGGGGCTCGAACCACAGTGCAGTACTTCCGATCTCCTTGTTGAAGAACTCTCTTCCCACGACCTGTATGATGTCGCCGAACCAGCTTCCGAACAGTGCGCCCCAGATTGTCGTTGAAACACCGCAGTTTCTGAACATTATAAGAGTCTTTCGCATGGAAGTTTCAAGCTTAAACTTTTTAAGCGCTATCATAGTTCCTATTACCATGACCAGACCGTAGCCTGCATCCGAAAGCATCATTCCGAAGAAAAGGTAATAGAAGAACGCCATGACCGGAGTAGGATCTATGTCCGATTTCGAGGGCATAGCATACATTTTTGTTATCTCCTCAACAGGGGATGAGAATCTGTTGTTTTCAAGCAGTACAGGAACATCCTCGTCATCAGCGGGATCAGTAAGCGTGATCGAAACAGGATGCTTCGCTTCTATTTCAAGCTTAAGCCTTTCGCTGTACTTCTCAGGCACGTATCCCGTAAGTACAAAAGTGCTTCCCGTAAAGCCAAGATCAGCAAGAGCGTCATATTTTTCCTGACGCATGGACAGATAGTCCACTGCAAATTTCAGCGATTTGCGTTCCTCCTCGTGTGAGCGGATAGCTTCTTCCGCAGCTTCCACACGTTCTTCCAGTTCATTCATTTTGTCGGCACAGTCACGGATAGCCTCATCGGGAGTACGGCTGTCCGACTCCGAAATGGGTATGAATCCCATTTTCCTCAGCTGTTCCTCGGCTTCATCCCTGACGTTATCGGCACACAGAATGAACAGGTCGGTCTGTTCCTTTGAAGCAGACACAACTTCCGCAGAAGTCCCCTCGGGAAGCTGTTCTTCAAGTTCATCAGGTTCAACGGCAAAGGGCAGAGAACCGATAAATGCCGCTGTAGTCGAAGTACCTTTGAAGTTCATCGGCACATCAAGTTCCCTCCAGGGGCGCAGAGTATCCGCCCTGACTTCAAGCTGTGCCTTTTCTGCCTGTGAATCGGCTATTGTCTTCCTGCACCTTATTATATCGTTTGCAGTGTTCATTATCTTTTCAAGCTCCATAGCCTTAGAGCCGAAATCGTGCTTATCTACCTCGGTGCGCCCCCCGAACATCTCATTGATACCCTGCTTTTCGGGAGCGTAAGTATCGAGGATATCCAGAGCCTGTAGGACGGTGCTCCTGAACTTTCCGAATTCGCCGTTAACAGCGTTAACGTTGGTCTGTTCAAGCTCCTCGTCGGTATTCCTGCACAGCTCTACAACTCCACGTCGCTGAAGAAGCTCTATTATCTTCTTGCTTTCGGTGAGCGGAGCGATAAGCTCGATCTTTTTCATTTTAAGCTTTGCCATATATCACACTCCCGTTCAGCTGAAAAAGCGGCTTATCACCGCATCGGCAGCCTTTTCAGAATTGTCTGCCGCAAGCTTTTTCAAAGCGGATATCTCATCCTCGCACCTTTCAAGTGCAGAAGCCGTATACTCCTCAAGCCGTTTTTTATTTTCGGCTCTGATCTTATCAGCCTGTATAGTTGCATCAGTGATCTTCTTCTGAACAGCAAGCGCCGCCTTCTGCTCGGCGGAAGAAATGATCTCATCGCATTTAGCCCGTGCTTCAGCAACTTTTTTATCAGACTCGGCCTCGGCATCAAGTACCATTTTTACAGTTTCAGAAGCCATAAATACCTCCTTTATAAATTGACCATTGGTCATTATGTGATTATTATACCACGTTTCATCCCGTTTGTCAATAGAAAAATGAACGTTAGTCATTTCCTCCTATGGTATAAAAATCAAGGGAGCTATCCCCTACAGACAGCTCCCTCATTGGAGTTTTACTCCTATGCATTTTATTATACCACATCATCAACAACTTGTCAAGTGAACCTTAAAAAAATATAGTGAATTTTTTATTAATTCCGACCATTTTACTCATATTTATTTCCAAACCCTTTAATACTTGCAATATATCACGAAATGTAGTATAATATTATTGCTCCACCAACTAACTCTTGAATTTTCTTGCTTGTCCTGACAACGAAATACTTCGTCAGAAAGTCTTGAAATACGACAGTATTCCTGCAACTTTCTTTCTTGCCTTTCGCTGCCTGTTCTTCGCTGTAATTCTTCAAGTGTTAATCGGCGGAGCAATATAAAAGGCGGTGTATAAAATGATAGACGAAAAATGCCGTTTCATCCTGCAGAAACTCGGCGATGCAGGTCACAGCGCTTACCTTGTGGGCGGTTGTGTAAGGGACAGCCTTATGGAACGTCCCGTTCACGATCACGATATCGCTTCAAGTGCGCTCCCTCAGCAGGTAACGGAGATATTCAGCTCCGAGACAGTTATACCTACAGGGATAAAACACGGCACTGTTACCCTTCTACTTGAAGGCACTCCCTATGAGATAACAACATTCAGGATAGACGGCGATTATTCCGATTCACGACGTCCCGACAGCGTGGAGTTCACACGCAATATCCGTGATGACCTTGCAAGACGTGATTTCACCATGAATGCTATGGCTATGGATATAAACGGGAACATTTTCGATCCCTTCGGCGGAAAAGAAGATATCAGCAATGGTATTATCCGCTGTGTAGGCGATCCAGTAAAACGCTTTACCGAAGATGCCCTGCGTATCCTTCGCGGAATAAGATTCGCTTCTCAGACAGGCTTCACTATAGAAAAAAACACATCGGATGCTATACTCTCACTGAAAGAACGTCTCAGCAACGTCTCATATGAACGTATCAGGGATGAACTTGATAAGCTCATCTGCGGAAGATTCTCCACAGAAGTTATGCTCCGCTATCCCGAACTTATTTGTCAGATAATCCCCGAGCTGAGCGAAAGCATCGGTTTTGAACAGCATTCCAGATACCATAAATACAACGTCTATGAACATACTATCCGTGCTGTGGGCGCACTCCCCGAAGATGAACTTCTTCTGCGCCGCACAATGCTTCTCCACGATGTTGCCAAGCCCGCCTGCTTCACTATGGATGAGAACGGTACGGGACATTTCAAACACCACGGTGAAGTTGGTGCGGAAATGGCTGAAAAGATATACAAGCGGCTTCGTTACGATAACAAGTCGGTTGAAAAAATGTGCAGGCTGATCTACTTCCACAGCAGAAACCTTCATAACGATACGGAAGCAAAGCTTCTTGCCTCTGAGATAGGTCCCGAGCTTTTCGCTGAGCTTATGGAGTGCAAAAAAGCCGATAATATGGCAAAAAATGAATTCGTGACCGCTGAAAATGCCGATTTTGACAGATACAGCAAGATGATAAGCGAACTGATAAAAGAGAACGCTTGCCTCACTCTCCGTCAGCTTGACGTTAACGGCAGGGACCTCAATAATATCGGCATCAAAGGAAGAAATACGGGCAATGTACTGAATGAACTGCTGAAACTTGCAGTCAGCGGAGAGCTCCCGAATCAGCATAATATTCTTCTTGAACACGCAAAGGAGTTTTTAACATGACAGGTCGTATCCACTCAACAGAAAGCTTCGGAACAGTTGACGGTCCCGGAATACGCTATGTAGTATTTTTCCAGGGTTGCCCCATGAGGTGCAAATACTGTCACAATCCCGATACATGGTCTTTCTCGGGCGGTCGTGAAGTTACAGCTCAGGAACTTATGGATGAGTACAACTCGTACAAAGAGTTTCTCAAATCTGGTGGTATAACCGCTACAGGCGGTGAACCTATGGCTCAGCCGCAGTTCCTCGCCGAACTCTTTTCACTTGCAAAATCAAAGAAGGTACACACCTGCCTCGACACATCCGGAGTCACATTCCGTCCTGACAATACCGCTGAGACCGACGAGATACTAAAGTATACAGACCTTGTAATGCTCGATATAAAACACATCGATAACGATGAACATATAAAACTCACAGGTCATCCGAACACAAATATACTCGCCTTTGCCGAATACGTAAGCGGCAAGGGTATCCCGATCTGGATACGCCATGTAGTGGTACCGGGTATCACTGACGATCATGACGAGCTTTTTTCACTTGGAAAATTCATCTCACGACTCAACAGCATCAAAGCTCTGGACGTTCTGCCCTACCACAATATGGCTATACCAAAATACGAACAGCTCGGTATAAAATATCCCCTGCCCGATACTCCGCCTCTTCCGAAGGAAAAGGCTGTCGAAGCCCGCGAAACTATAATCAGCGGCATAAAACAGGGGCTTAAAGATAACAAATAACCATCAGGAGGTAATACCAATGAACACTATCGCTATTATCGGAGCAATGCCGTCAGAACTCGCCGACATCCGCAGGATGCTCGGTGAAGCTGAGATAAAACATATCTCAGGCTTCGATATCTATGTCAACAACTACAAAGGAAAAACTATCGTCAACGCCTGCTGTGGTATCGCAAAGGTCAACGCAGCTGTTTGCACTCAGGTAATAACCGACAACTTCCACCCCGACTGCATTATAAATGCAGGTATTGCAGGAGGTATGAACAGCAGCGTCAAGGTTTGCGATATCGTTATTTCTACTGAGGTCCTCCCTCACGATCTCGACCTTCACTTCCTTAAGGACTATCCTCCTTACTGCGGAGTTTTCAAGTCCGACGAGAGACTTATGTCCGCAGCTGAAAAGGTTTGCGCCGAATTCGGCGTTAACAGCTTCCGCGGAAGGATCGTTTCGGGAGAAGCTTTCATCTCGGACAATAACGTTAAAGCAGATATACAGAAGCGCTTTGAACCACATGCCGTTGATATGGAAAGTGCCGCAGTCGGACACTGCTGTTTCCTTAACGATATGCCGTTCGTCAGTGTAAGATGCATTTCAGATAACGCCGATGACGAAGGTGCTATGTCCTTTGACGAGTTTGAAAAGATCGCTACAAAGCGCGTTGCCGAGATAGTTCTCAGAATGACAGAAATACTCTGATATTAACACTTACATCAAAGCTTAACAACATAAAAGGAGTAAACAACTATGAACAAACTTATCTCTATTATGTCTGCCGCAGTACTTACTGCATCCGCAGTTCAGATCGCACCCGCAAACGCCGCTCCTGATCCAATGGTCTATGTTCCTTCCGTTAGTTTTAAAGCTGAGGCCTCAGATTACGCAAGAGTCCTCTCAGACGGTTCGGTAGTCATCAACAAGCGTGATTTTCCAAAAGATACCGACCTTGCACTTAAGTGTTCCATATATGTACACGACGAATCACTTGCCGCAGGAGTAGTGACTCCTCAGTGGAAAAGTTCTTCTCCCCTTCTTGCACTCGATAATCTGGTAAATGTCTACAAGCCGCCTGTCGAGTTCGCCTATGCACAGAAAAATGACAAGGGTGAACTTTTTGCAAGATACACCGTGATCGTTTCCAACAACAAAGACCTTAATATAATGTCATTTGTCTGCATGAGTGCAAGCATGTCCGGAGATACCTCATCTCTCGTTCCTTACGGAGAGGCTTCGGACTCTTTCCCGCTTACTTCATTCGATGTAAAAATTGATCCTTCCATAGAGGAAGGCGACCAGAAGATCTTTTTCATCGTAGAAGATGTGGACTATGAGAATCAGAGCCGCACTGAAATCTACCTTAACACCGAAGATGGAGACCGCAAGCTGATACCTGAAGTAAATGACCTGAAGATTTCTATTGCCGACTATAAACTCGGTGACGTTGACGAAGACGGCAGTATCAGTTCTGCTGACGCAACTCAGGCTCTTATCGCATATTCCGAGTTATCCGTCGGAAGCGAAGTATCCCTTTCAAACAATCAGCAGTTCGCTGCCGATGTGAACGGGGATACTCAGATAAATTCATCGGATGCTACTGCTATACTTGCATACTATTCGTACCTTTCGACCTTCTCAGGCGAAACACCTCTCTCCATAGAGGAGTATACAAAGTAACAGCAAGACTTACGCTTTAAGGAAGATACATATACATTTTGCCCCTGAGAGTTACAAAACACTCAGGGGCATTTTTTATTGAGATTTCAAGAGTTGGATCGCTTGTTCAACAGAGATCACTTTTGCGTAACGTTTTCCCCACATAAATTCATTATAATACTTATAGGCGGTCTCCTTATCAAAGTAGGGGTTATCATAGGTCGAGTTTGTATATGAAGGGACAAAAATATTGAAGCCTTTTTCAAATCCGCTTTTAATTGTTGCATCCATGCAATAATCTGTCGAAACACCAATTGTTATAATGTCCTTTTCACCTTTAGAATTCAGATATTCTGTTAATCCTGTCATAGGATGAAAAGCGCTGTTTACATTCTTCTCAAAACGTCTTTCACCGTTCATCGGCGCAAAATCCTCGTATATTTCATAGTTGTCCGTAGACTTGTCCAGCTCAGTACCGGGACCGTCATCATGCTGGACGTATACTACCTCAACATTATTCTCTCTCGCTGTAGCGATAAGCTGTTTTATGTTTTTTCTTACAGTTTCAAAGGAATAAAGTCTTTCGTCAAAACATCCCTTTTGTGTATCTACAACCAATAGTATCATTTGTTTCTCCTTTATTTCGTTTTTTGGGGAAGTACGTATAAACTGCGTATACGATAGGAATGATTATAGCATACAGCAGACGAAATGTCAACAGAAAAGCCATAGTACTTCCGACCTCATATCAGAAATACTATGGCTAAAGCTCTATGTCAGTACCGCACTTTAAAAGTAAGCGTTTTATGCAAGTTTTTCAAGCGCAGTTCTCAATATATCTGCGGCTTTTTTATATCCGTCCGATATTCTGAGAGCTTCCCTTTTGCTTTCATCGACACTTTCAAGCGCCGTACTCAGAAGCTGTTCTGCCTCTGCTGCTGTATCCTCGCAGTTCTTTTCAAACACATCGGTTTTAACTGTTTCTGCAAGTCTCTCAGCGATTGTCACGAATTCATTTTCCGCTTTCTCCATATCTCCTGCCGCAGCATAACATCTGGGTAAATACCTTCTTATCCTCAGTTCACCGAGTATCGCTTCATCCTTCAGTTCGGCGAAAGCCTTGTATGCATCAAGTATCCCCGATATCTTTGTTCCAAGTTCAATAGCTTCACTGCTTTCTCCGAACCATGCAACGTTCTCGAAATCATTTGCAAGCTCGGTTATGCTGACACCCAGAAGTTTACGTATATTGTTCGGTATCAGTTCCCTTGCCTTATCGTATCCGTACTGAAACATGGTAAGCTTAGTTTCCATGTGTTCGCGCATGAATGAACTTTCAAGTCCCGGAAGCCTTCCGATAACTGCCTTTGCTTTATCATAGCGCTTCGTGTGTATGTATATCCACGCCATTGCATAATCCGAGCTCTCAACATTCGCTCTGTCTTCACAGTATCGTGAGATGCAGATATTTTTCCGTTCGCAGTCCGCAAATATCTCATCACGGATATCAGGTCTGTCAGCCATAAAGCCTTCAAAATCGGCATATCTGCTTATTTCAGCGGCATAGTTGATGCAAAGGCGCATGATAGTGTAATTTGCAGGCTCTTTTTCCGATTCGGAACGCATATACGTATACGCTGCAAGATTCTTTTCCGCTGAACTCTGCGAAGTTGCCATAAGCATTCTGACATGGGACTTCGCCGCTTCTGTGTGAACATCTCCGTATTTTGCAGATACAACTCCGAGAAGTGTGTCGGTAGTTATACCGAATATCTGTGCAAGAGGTACTATCTGCGTAATATCAGGCATACCGTTTCCGTTTTCCCATTTACTTACCGCCTGTGGAGTAACTGCAAGCTGTGCAGCAAGCTCCTCCTGTGTAAAACCGCATCTGCGTCTCATTGCTCTTATATTTTCTCCGATAGATATATTCATAGGTATTCTCCTTAGCAATTATTCCGGTACCGTAATTTCATTATATATCACATCTCGGAAAGAGTCAATCAACGTTTTTTCCACACGATGCAAACGCAGCGTTTAGTTCCAGAACTTACTCGCTGTCCGATGAGTTTATACCGATATCAAGGAGCTTTCGGTACTCCTCCCAGCTGACATATTCACCGCCCATGCTTTCAAGATGATCGGTATGGAACTGACAGTCTATCATGGTAAAATCGTTCTGTTCAAGAAGCTCTGCAAGGAGGATCAGTGCGATCTTAGAGCCGTTCTCCATATCCGAGAACATACTCTCTCCAAAAAAGCACTTTCCTATGCAAACTCCGTAAAGTCCTCCTGCAAGTTCTCCGTCGATATAGGATTCTACGCTTACTGCAAGTCCGTAGCTGTGAAGCCGACAGTATGCTTCCTCCATGTCATCAGTTATCCATGTACCTTCTTTGAATTCCCTTTTCATTCGGCATCTGTGGATAGTGTCCGCAAAATCACGGTTGAGCTGTATAGCGGTGTCATGCTGTCGCATGAACTTCTTCATTGACTTTGAAACGTGTATACAGTCAGGTCGGATTATGAAACGCCTGTGGGGACACCACCAAAGTATCGGCTGGTCGGGATTGTACCACGGGAATATACCATTGCTGTATGCCAGCACCAGTCTCTCAACAGAAAGATCACCGCCTACTGCAAGAAGTCCGTCCTCGTCGGCAAGCTCGGGTTTCGGGAACCATACAACATCGTCAAGTTTGTATACCGCCATTTTTCTCCCTCTTTCTGCCTGCCTTTATGGTAAAGCTGCCGTCAGCTGCGGACAGAGTAAGGCTTCCGCCGTTTTTAAGACTGCCAAAGAGTATCTCGTCCACGAAAAGCGGCTTTATCTCGTTTCTTATAACACGGTCCACTTCTCTTGCACCGAATTCCTGACTGATTCCCTTGCTCTGTACAAGTGTGCGGGCATTTTTGTCTGCATTGAACAATATCTTCTTTGCGGATAACTGCACTGCAAGTTCACTGAGTTTCTTATCCACTATAAGCTGTGCCATTTTATCATCCATGCTGTTGAAGACAACTATCTTATTGAGCCTGTTTCGGAATTCAGGCTGAAATGTCTGTTTAACAGCTTCGGAAATGACACTTGCATTAAGGTCCGAACTCTGAAAACCTATAGTACTCTTGCCGATACGGTCCGCACCTGCATTTGAAGTCATTATGACAACCACATTGCGGAAATCCGCTTTTCTGCCCTGATTATCTGTAAGTGTGGCGTAGTCCATGACCTGAAGCAGAATGTTATATATATCACTGTTAGCTTTCTCTATTTCGTCAAGAAGAAGTACGGCGGAAGGAGTCTTTCTTATGGCTTCAGTGAGAAGTCCGCCGTCCTCGTAACCAACGTATCCCGCAGGCGAACCGATAAGCTTTGCAACTGCATGTTTTTCACCGTATTCACTCATATCAAATCGTATGAGTTTAACTCCAAGCTCGTCCGCAAGGCTTTTAGCTATCTCGGTCTTTCCTACACCGGTAGGACCTACGAAAAGCAGACTTGCAAGAGGTTTGTTCTCTTCGATGAGTCCTGCCTTTGAGAACTTAACTGCATTAACTACCTGGTCTATAGCCTCATCCTGACCGAAAATGCGCTTCTTAAGACGTTTTTCAAGTCCTGCAAGTCCCGATATGTCATCAGTCGAAACTGTCTCGACAGGGACACGGCAGATAGTTGTAAGGACCTCATTTATTACTGCCTTATCCACTGTATTTGTCTTCTTTTCGGAAGGATGAAGCTTACGGTAAGCACCTGCCTCGTCTATGAGGTCGATGGCTTTATCAGGCAGACAGCGCTCGTTGATATACTTTGCGCTCATATGCACGGCATATTCCAGAACTCCTCTTGAATACCTGACTTTGTGAAACTTCTCGTATTTGCTTTTCAGTCCCTCAAGTATCTTTATAGTTTCTTCCTCATCAGGTTCTTTTATCTCGACGTTCTGAAAACGGCGCACAAGGCTTTTGTTCTTCTCGAAATACTTTTTATACTCCTCGAAGGTAGTTGCACCTATGAAACGTATTTTGCCGTCAGAAAGATAAGGTTTCAGCATATTCGAGGCATCGAACGAACCCTCTCCCACTGCGCCTGCACCTGACAGGTTATGTATCTCATCGATATATATTATGGGACTCTGCTCCTTACCTATCTCTGCAAGAACCTTCTTGAAACGCTTTTCAAAATCGCCGCGGTACTGTGTACCTGCAAGCATTCCGCCAAGGTCAAGAGCAAATACCTTTGCATCTTTCAGCGGTTCGGGAATCTCACCTTTACGGATAAGCTGTACAAGTCCGTATGTCAGCGCAGTTTTTCCCACTCCCGGTTCACCAATATGAAGCGGATTGTTCTTGTCCTTTCGGCAAAGTATCTGTATTGTACGGTCCAGCTCTGCCTGACGTCCGATAAGTGGGTTCACATCGGTAAGAGTCTCGTTAAGGCAAGGTGCGTAAAGCTTCCAGCCGCTCTGAGCGTCATCTGAATCTTCACTCTTGGATTTCTCCCCTATCTCGCTCAGGACTTCCTCAGTTACTGCCATTTCCTGCAGAAGGTCGGCTTCCGATATCCCCTGCTTTTCAATGAAATAAACCGCATAACAGTCATCAAGCTGCCAGAGTCCGTGAATCAGATGTCTCAGGCAGACTTCCTTGCTTCCGCTGTTGTATGCGCTCCTTGCGGCAATATTGAGAAGCGCATTTACACCGTCTGAAAACTCAGGCTTTTCAGTATCAGCTCTGTCGATGTACTCCTCAGCATACTCCTTAAGATAGTCACGAAGCATCTCCGTACTTCCTCCACAGTTTTCAAAAGCTTCTGAAAAGATCCCGTTATCAAGTATCATAAGAAGCAGTATCTCGGGAGTTACATACTCATACCCTTTTTCATGCGAATATTCTATCGCCTGATAGATAATATTGCTTGTTTCCTCTGAGAAATTCATATTACGCCTCCTCTATGACCATTCTGAAAGGGAATCCTTCTTCCTTAGCCCGTGTAAGTGCTTTTTTGACTCTTGTTGCAGCCATATCATACGGGTATTTTCCGACAACTGCCTGTCCGTTTTTATGTACGTTCATCATTATAGCCTGTGCAGTCACCTCATCCTTGTGGAAAATAGTCACCAGCACATCAACCACGAATTCCATAGTTGTAAAATCATCATTTATCATTATAACATTATACTGCTTTGGTTCTTTAACTCTGTTTTCTGTACGTTCCTTTGCAGCACCCTGTGTAGACATACTCTCATCTCCCTCTGATAATCGAGTTTTTTCTCTGAGTTATCTTATATTATACCATTATATGACATAAAAGTCAAAAGGAGCTTTCCGCAAATAAAAACAGGACTGTGCAAGCTAAATGTCACACAGTCCTCATTTCTTATGTCAGCGTTTTCCGCTTCGTCTTCTGCGGGATCTCGGCGAAGTCTTGTTAATGTTCTCAGAATTGACTACAAGTATATCTCCCTTGGCAACAATGAGATTATCGGTTGCAATAACAGTAAGATCGTTTCTCATAACTACTATGACATGAATATCATACTCATACTGTATCTCCTCAACAGAACGTCCGAGAAACTCGCTGTCATTACCTATTTTTATCTCGCCTATCTCATTTATATCGTGGAGTTTAGCGTCACAATGAGCCTTCTTGGAATACTGCTCAACAAATCCCGCACTGATGATACCTGTAGGGATAGCTACCACGCCGACTCCGAGAAAAGCGATGAATATAGCCATTATCCTGCCGAGTACCGTAACGGGGTAAATATCACCGTATCCCACTGTAAGCAGTGTGGACATGCTCCACCATATGCCCGAAAAGGCGTTTTTAAAGACATCAGGCTGAGCGTTGTGCTCGACGTTGTACATTCCCAGTGAAGAAGCCATCATCAGTATCAGAATTATGAATACCGACGATACTATCTGATTGCGCTTTTCATACAGTACCGTAGTTATGATATTGAAGGAATCATACTGTGCATTTATTCTGAAAAGGTGGAATATCCTTACAACTCTCAGCATCCTGAAAACTATAAATCCTGACAGATAGAAGAAAGGCAGTATAGTAAACAGATCCACTATACCGTCAAAGCTGAAAAGGAAGCGTATAACCGCTTTTCCTTTGGATAATTCGGGGTATAAGAGATCGGCAGTCCATATCCTCAGGACATATTCTATGCAGAATATTATCATCGTAACAAACTCGATGACCTCCATTATCGTGTAGAATGGAGCAAGTCCGTCAAAGGTCTCTAAAAACATTGTTAGGATATTGAGGATAATTACGATAACTATGAACCAGTCGAAAGCTCGGCTCGGTATATCCTCTTTCTGGCCTATCTGTATTATGTCGAAAATACGCCGTCTAAGTGACGACTTTTCCTTTTGACGAGTCAAAATTCCGCCCCCTCAACTGAAATGTCATAAATATCATCAATAGGTATCTGTTTTCCGCTTACAAGGATCACTTGCTTTTTATACTCGTCTATTCTGAGAAAACTACCTTTAACCTCTGTGTAGCATCCTCCTGATTTTTTCTCATCAGGGATAAAATAAACAACCGTAGTTTCAGGCTGTTCCGATGCATGGTCATTCAGGAACCTGAGCGTGGTATTGATCTTATTGATACGGTCCTCATCAGGTTCACGTTTTGGCTCAGTGAGTCGCTGAACTTCAGCTATCTTTTCCTCATAACCTTTCAGAGCGGCAAATGGTGCAAACTGAGCCGCACGTTTATACCTCGGCATCTGAGGACGGGTAGAGGATACATGATGCGGAAGGTCGATAATATCATCATAATTGCCCATAACTTCCTCGCTTTCAAATAAAACAGACGGATAAGACCGATAAAAAATTTTATCGGCAATATCCGTCTGAATGTCACATCAGAAAATTACTCTGTACGTATGAACTTTAGTTTACAGAGATGCCTCTGTACCTCGTCTCTGTATCTCGAGAGCGTCAACTGCGGTTATTCCGTCACCCGAACCGACAACATCTGCAAGCTTCTGCTGAGCTTCGGTAAGTCCGTGCTTCTCTGAATTGGTTATATAATTCATTATCGCAACAGAATCTGCAATGGAAACCTTTGAATCCATATTTACATCCCCTGCTTCAAAGTTCTCGGCTTCATCTTCGAGGTAATATAACTCCGTATATCCGAGCTTAAAGCCTGAATCACTGTCATTCAGAAGTTCATCTGCACGGGAACCCCTATGGATACCTACTCTGCAGGAGAGATTATCCGTACAATTGACCGGCACATTGTATTCATCGAATTTAAGAGGTACAAAGTAATGTGAATCAATTATAAGATCATCCAGGATAGTATTTCCCATAACGTAATCAAGACCGAGGAACGAAAATGAACTGCCTTCAAATATCAGCTTTTCCAGACGTACCATACCTGTAAAAGCATTTGGACCTACACTGACACCTGACGGAACTGTTACGGATGTTATATCCTCACAGCCATTGAAAGCTAATCCCGATACAAATGTCACAGGAAGTCCCTGAACAAAAGCAGGTATCTCCACGTCTCCGCTATAGTCGACAGCACATCTTACAAGAACTGCGTGTTCAAGGTCACAGCGGAAATAAAATGGACCTTCCTGATAGAACTGCTTTATATCACCGCGGGCAATAGTTCCGTAAGCATTCTCATCCACTATATAGCCATCGGGAATAACTACAGATGTAACGTTATAACAGCGGTCAAAAGCATCTTCCAGGATATGACCTATATTGTTTTCGTCCTGCAGAGGAGGGATCACTACCTCTCCGCTGTATTCGGGATCACATTTAACAACATCATTGCCTGAAAAATAAAGAGGTCCTTCCTTGCGGTCATACCGGAATGATACTTCGGTTTCAGTGCTGATAGTTTCAGCTTCAGTAACTTCATCCACTGCATAAGCCGAAACACAGGATGCAGAAAAAACTGAACCTAAAAGACATAATGACATTACAAACGATATGCTTCTTCTTGTTTTCATAATAAACCCTCCTAAAAAAATAAGTGGACAGAGCAAATGTCTCCATCCACCCTTAATCTCTTCGGCATAGCCGTGAACCGTTACTAACGGTTTCATAAACTACACTCGCTGAACAAAAAGGATTTATAACAAGAAAAATCTTATTTTTTTTATTTTATCAGTTATTACTTATCCTGATCTTCGTTGATGTCCTCAAAGTCTTCGATAGTGAGGTCATCATAGTCAAACTCGAGGAGTTCATTGCAGTTAGGGCAATTGATTGAGCCCTCGTCGATCATACCCTCGTCAAGAAGGATAGTGTCGCCGCATGAAGGACATGTAACTTCGTAAAGCTCATCGTCATCATCGAAATCATCATCGTCGTCGTCATCATCAGGACAACCGTCGCACTCTTCACAGTCGAAATCTACGTCCTCATAGACATCGTCCTCGAGTTCACCGAGATCCTGATCGAGGATATCGCAAAGCTCTGTAAGCTCGTCTACCTGTGACTGAAGATCGTCAACATACATTACCATTTCGGAAAGAATGTCTGCCATCTGGAGCAGAGCCTTACCCTCTTTGGTAGTATTATCGATATCGAGACCATCGATAAGTCCCTTTAAATATGACATTTTCTCAGTAAGCTTCATAACAGCTCCTCCTCTCATTATAAGACCGCATGAATCAAGATCATGCTCTTGACATGTATTCGCCTGTACGTGTATCTACCTGGATCTTTTCGCCCTCATCGATGAAGAGAGGAACCTTGATCTCTGCGCCTGTCTCAAGAGTTGCAGGCTTTGTAGCGTTAGTAGCAGTATCACCCTTGAAGCCGGGATCTGTCTGTGTTACAACGAGCTCAACAAAGTTTGGCGGCTCAACACCGAAAACAGTGCCCTTGTATGAAAGGATCTTGCAGATCATCTCTTCCTTAACGAACTTGAAGTTGTCGCCGAGGATAGATGCACTGATCGGAACCTGCTCATAAGTTTCAAGGTCCATGAAGTAGTAAAGGTCACCGTCGTTGTAGCTGTACTGCATATCCTTTCTCTCAACGAAAGCTGTTGGGAACTTAGCTGTTGGGTTGAAAGAAGTTTCAACAACTGAACCTGTGATAACGTTCTTATACTTTGTTCTAACGAAAGCAGCGCCTTTACCTGGTTTTACGTGCTGGAACTCGATTACCTGAACAACCTGTCCATCGAGCTCAAAAGTAACGCCGTTTCTAAAATCTCCTGCTGAAATCATTATAAATACCTCCGTATTTTTCTCAAAAATTACATACTTTATTTTACCACAAAAAACGTTTTTTGGCAATACCTAAAGCAACATTATTATAAAGAAATGAGATTTTTAGCACATTTTGTCATATTTTCGCAGCTATTTTCAGTTAAAATGACAAAATCCTCAATTCTGACACCGAATTCTCCTGCAATATATATGCCGGGCTCAACGGTTACAACAGCTCCCGTTTCAAGTTCGAGCCTGTAATTAGGTGAAGCATTCGGCTTCTCGTGTATCTCCATACCGACTCCGTGACCGAGTGAATGTCCGAAGCAGTCGCCGTAACCTGCGTCCTCTATTATGGAACGTGCTATCCTGTCAAGCTCACAGCCTGTGATACCGCCGTGAGCCGCATTTATAGCTGTGTTCTGCGCTTCAAGTACTATCTCGTAGACCTTGCGCATTTTCTCGGTAGGTTCACCCACACATACTGTACGAGTCATATCGCTGTGATAGCCGTTGTAAACTGCGCCGTAGTCCATAAGAACGAACTCGCCATCCTGCACTTTTCTGTCCGAAGGAACTCCGTGGGGCATTGATGTATTCGGTCCCGAAAGAGCGATAGTCTCAAAGGAGAGATCCTCAGCACCGTAATTGAACATCACACGGTTAAGCTCGAGAGCTATCTCCCTTTCCGTAACACCGGGCTTGATAAATCCGAGAATGTGGTCGAAGGCTTTTTCAGCTATTTCCTGTGCCTTCCTGATGCACACTATCTCCTCCTCGTCCTTGACTGTTCTCAGCTTGTTTATTGCATTGCTGAGGGCATCTGTATCTATTATTTCCGTTTCTTTAAGGATATTGCGGAAGTTTCTCAGCTGGCTGACTGTCATTGTCTGAGCTTCTATAGCCATATTTGCAGCACCGTGTTCACGGATGAGCTGAGCTATCTGATGATAGAGCTTCTTCTGCTCGATGACCTCTGCGGACGTAACTGTATCTCTTGCTTTTTCGATGTATCTGAAATCGATGAGCAGGTAAGCCTTCTCACGGAAAGCAAGAATAGTACCGTCCGATGATTTCATTCCCGTAAAGTATCTTCTGTTTACGTCAGATGTTATCAGAGCGCAGTCAATTGACTCGGGGAGCTCCTCAAACAATCTATCAAATCTTGTCATTAAATTCACCTCATATTTCTGACATTGCCTGAACCGCAAGATAGTAGCTCAGGAAGCCGAATCCGCATATGCTGCCCTTGCAAACGGGAGCGATAACTGAATTTGAACGGAATTCTTCCCTTGCATTTATATTGCTTATATGTACCTCAATTACAGGTATCTTTATAGCAGCAATAGCGTCTCTAATAGCGTAGCTGTAGTGTGTATACGCACCTGCGTTGATAATAACGCCGTCAAACTCTGTTCTTGCTGCATGGAGCTTATCTATTATAGCACCTTCATGGTTGGACTGAAATATCTCACATTCAAGTCCCTGTTCCTTTGCGCGGTCGATTATATTGCTGTTGAGAACGTCGATTCCTGAGCTGCCGTAAACACCCGGTTCACGTTCCCCCAAAAGATTGAGATTTGGACCGTGTATTACAAGAATCTTCCTTATCATAATTATATTCTCCTGACTTATAGTTTATTATACTCATTACCGGACATGTTCCGACATATTCCGATGTTTTTCGCAATGACATGAAAAAGCGGACTATAACAGTCCGCTTTCATCAACGATTTCATAGCTTTTCGCAAGATCAATACTTACGCTTACGAGCTGCCTCAGACTTCTTCTTACGCTTTACTGAAGGCTTTTCGTAGTGTTCTCTCTTACGAACCTCAGCAATAACTCCGTCCTTTGCACATGATCTCTTGAATCTCTTAAGAGCAGTATCTAAGGACTCGTTCTTGCCAACACGAACTTCTGCCATTTATCTTTCCCTCCCTTGTTTAGAGGTTGCCTGAAGCGGACCTCAGGCTCTATACTAATCACCCTTTATATGAGTGTCAGCGGCTTTGTACCTCGGAAACATAGCAGATACATAAATTAACATAATATTATTTTACCACTTTTATTATGATATGTCAAGCTTTTTTTGCGACTAATTAAATTTCGTTATTATGTCACAAAACATAGCATTATTTTTGTAGGAAATGGTAAAACGAGGTGCAAAAAACAATGCATTTTATGACCGTTTCTCACTTTTACGGCTCTATCAGATTGGTAATGTCAACCTGTTCACCGTCTGCCCAGAGACCTTCAAGCTTATAGAAACTTCTTGTCTCTTTGTAGAATACATGTACGATTATATCTGCATAGTCGAGAATGATCCATGTATTTCCCGTATCGGACTCTCGTCTCTCAGGCTCGATCCCCCTCTGTGAAAGCTGATATTCAACTTCATCTGCAAGGGTTCTTGCGTGAGTATTGCTGTTACCGTTTACTATTACGAAATAGTCGGCAAGTATCGTAAGATCAGCTATTCTGATAGCCTGTATATCCTCGCCTTTTTTGCTGTCGAGTGTTTTTATTATAAGTTCAAGTTTTTCCTGCTGTGTCATCAGATCATTCCTTCCACCATGGTTTTTTTGCGGGATCTCTTTCAGGCTCGGTAGCTTTTTCAAGTTCATCAAATGTCGAACCTGTATCATCATAGCCTGTGTATGAGTAGTCTGTTATAAGCTCAACGATAGCTGTATCAGATGAAGTCATATCCGACTGATACGGTCTGTAGTACTCATTGAGCATGTCGATAGTTGCCTGCTTGTGAACTGAGAATACGTCATATTCATTTCCGTCTGGAGCATAGTATATAGCGCCCTCACCCGGTACCATATTTACTCTTACGTTGTCCATTGTGAGAGTTGAAGCGAAGTTAGCGATCTTGCTCATTTCGTCAAGGCTGAGGTCTGTATATACCAGTTCTCTGTCATATATCTGCTTGAGGTAGCTGTAAAGCTTGAGTCTTCCCTCGTCGTTTACAACGCTCATAAGCTTGTTCATAGCAGCAGCCATGAAACGGCGCTGGTTCATCATACGTCCGATATCGCCTTCGAGCCATTCTGTTCTGAAACGGATGAACCACTCGGACTGCTCGCCTGTAAGCGTTATATCGCCTGCAGGGATTATCTTATCAGCTTCGTAGATTATCTCGTTGTCAAGGTGTATCGGGATACCGCCTATAAGGTCGATGATATCAACTATATCGAAGCATGCTGTTGTTACATAGGCATCTATCGGGATACCGAAATTCTGCTGCATTGCATTAACTACTCGCTGTATCGGGATAATGCTTGAATCACCCATTGAGTAGCAGCTGTTTATCTTTCCTGTAGGACTGCTTGTGAAGTCAGGCAGACAGCAGTCACGGGGCACCTGAAGGATGTTGAGTTCTCCGTGACCGATATCGAACTGCATTATCCACATAACATCAGAGTTGAACTCGTCCTCATCGAAGCCGAGAAGAAGAACTGTGTACTGACCTTCTACAAGCTGCGGAAGATCCAGACCGTCATCCCAGTTATCGGCTGTATCGCCGCTGATGTTCATTACCTCGGTCTTATCGAGCTGACCTTCCTTTGCAATAGGCTGCCAGTGCTTTACGAGATATACTGCCGAAACGTTCTTCTTTGTGTTTTTATCCACGAACATCGGCATATTAAGGCACATTGCACCGATAATAAAGATACTTGCGATGACTGAAACTATCTTTATCAGTGCATCCTTTATCGAACCCTCGTCATTGAGGTTAGAAACGATTATCTCGTCGCTTTCAACCGGATCGGGATTCTTTACATGTGAAGGATATACCCGCTGAGGCGCAGGCTGTACGTTCTCCTGAGTTTTTTTCCTGTTTTTGTAAACAAGCTTAGGAGCAGCCTCGTGTGTTCCGTGGTACTGTTCAGCAGTCAGCGGAGAAGGTGTATCAGCTTCATACTTGCCTTTTTTCGGCATCTGCTGCTGAGGCTGTACAGGTGCCTGCTGTACGGGAGCTGCGGATTCATGTGATACTCTCTTTAATTTCCTTATCGGTTTAGGTTTATTTTCAGAAGAAGCACTTTCAGGAGCGCTTGTGTTTTTTATATCTTTCTCTTCCATTAATATCCTCTTTTCATTTTGCTCAGGTCAGTCATTTTGCGGACCGCTCTTCCTTTTCTTCTTTTATAAGCCTTGTATAGAAATTATAGGCTTCTATGGTGCAAGGCGGTATGAGTCCGCCCTTTTTCAGAACCGAACGTATCGAGAAGGCAAGTGCATACAGCATCGCTTCATTGAGGTCGGTATAAACCAGCTTTCTCATTTTGTCAACGTCCTTATAGTCCCTTTCAGCTGAAACAAGGTCGCCGAGATAAACTATCTCTTCAAGCCGGGACATTCCTGCACGTCCCACTGTATGGAAGCGCACGGCGTTAAGTATATCTATATCGGCAACACCGTATTCCTTCTTGATAAAATATGCTCCTGCTATACCGTGAAGCAGTGAACGTGTTTCAAGCTCCTCGCGGCAAACAGTAAAACCGCTTTCTGTTACCAGATCGCGCTGTTCTTCAGTCGGGAGCTCCTTGCATATATCGTGAAGCAGTCCCGCAAAATACGCCTTGTCGGGATCCTCACCGTATTTCTCAGCAAGTTTTTTGCATTCGGCAGCAACATTCAGCGAATGCTGATACCTTTTTGCAGAAAGATTTTCCTTCAGATATTTCTTTTTGTCATCTATCTTGTACATTTCAGTAAAAGCCTCTTTCTTATAATGACCCATTTTACTTATATATTGTACTACACTTTCGTTCAGATAGCAAGCAAAATCTTCATTTTTTGCAATTTTTTTTCGTATTTCAGAGGATGATATCTCCAACGGAGTGCTTTTGCTGATGAAAATATTGCCATATTTTCTCAGTTCCTCCGCCTTTGCTTCAAGCTCCTGCATGTCTCCGCCGTGGCGTGATACAACGATCAGCGAAGCCTCATCAAGTATCTCCTCGAAGCAGAACCACGAATCAAATGAGAGCAGCATATCGCTTCCCACAAGCAGGAAAAGCTCGGCATCGGGATATCTTTCCCTGAAATGCTTTACCGTATACAACGAATAGCTTACTCTTTCCTGAGAGAGTTCCCAGTCGCTGCAGCTCATATTTTTCTTGCCTTTTACGGCAAGCTTTATCAGCTTGATACGTTCTTTTCCGTCTATATACTCGTCGCTCGAACGATGCGGAGATATCTTCGACGGTACAAATATCACCTTGTCCAGAGAGAATTCCTCCGCAGCAGTTTCCGCAACATGAACATGTCCGTTATGTATCGGGTTGAAGCTGCCTCCGTATATACCTATACGCATTATTACCTCCGATCATTTCCATGGTCTTTTTCCGCTTGTCCAGCCTTTTTCCTTCCAGTATCCAGCATCTGCTTCGTTGAAGCCGTTACGCTGCATCATGCTCATTATGAAGAACATACCGCGTGTTTTTAGCGGTATGCCGCCTTTATAGCCGAGTATCTTCTTTGCGATCGAATCCGTTTTTACTTCAATGCTCTTTTTGATCTTGGGCTTTACGTGATCCCAGCGTGCTTCCATAACTGCTTTACCATACTTGTACACTCTTGGTATCCCCCAGAAGAAGCAGCTGTCTGCGACGTCCTTTATTGCGGACTTCATTCCCGCACCTGCTGCCGTGGAGATAACAACAGCCTGTTTGCTGAACATCTTCTCCTCGGGACGGTGTACCATCCAGCGCCAGCCGTAGTGATCCAGAAAAGCCTTCATCTGTCCCGTTGCATGGTATACATATACGGGCGTAGTGAAGATAAGTATATCCGAGCTGTCGATCATTTCAGTCAGCGGCGAAAGCTTACCAAAGTGCGGACATTCTCTCTCGCTTTTACCGAAACAGTTTGTGCAGCCGCAGCAGAATTCTCCGAAATCACGGGGAAGGAATATCTCGCTGATATTTTCCTCAGATGTGATTTTTCCGGCAAGAAGTCTGCCAATATTGTAGGTGGAACCCTTGTGGTCCGTTCCGCTTATAATAAGGACCTTCATTATTTTGCCTTAGGTATCCCCTCGATAACGGGATCCTTTTCGTTACGCTTGAAAAGTACGAACTTGCTGCCTATTACCTGTACAACGTCCGCACCTGTCTGCTCTGCTATCGCATCAGCAGCTTCCCTTGCGGTCCATCCTGAATTATCAAGTACTCTCAGCTTTATAAGTTCTCTCTTGCGAAGCGCATCGGAGATATCCTTGCACATTGCTTCGGTAACTCCGCCCTTGCCTACCTGATATATAGTCTCGTAATTTGAAGCGATACCTCTCAGGTACGCTCTCTGTTTGCTTGTAAGCATATAACTCTCCTTATTTTTTGCTTAAGTATTCATACAGTGCCTTAAGTGCAGCACCTCTGTGACTTATTGCATTCTTCTCATCCGGTGTGAGTTCAGCCATGCTTCTGTCCCCTACCATGAATACGGGATCATAGCCGAATCCGTTTGTTCCGCGCATCTCGTGACCGATGCTTCCCTTGCATTCTCCGCTCATAGTCGATGACTCATTGCCGTCCACATATGCGATAGTACACATGAATGCAGCTCCCCTTTTTTCCTCGGGAACGTCCTTCATTTCATCCAGAAGCTTAGAACAGTGCTGACCTTCGGGAGCATATCTTGCAGAGTAAACTCCCGGTCTGCCGTCCATTGCCTCCACGCAGAGACCGCTGTCGTCTGCAATAGTGGGAAGCCCTGTTGCCTCAAAAACTGCACGGGCTTTGATAAGCGCATTTTCTGCGAATGTTGTACCGTTTTCCTCGGGATCGCAGTTTGCACCTGCTTCACGCTGTGAAAGGACTTCTATCCCCAGCGGAGCAAGTATCTCTCTTGCCTCGCGGAGCTTATTGGCATTATTTGTAGCCATAACGAGCTTAGTTATCATCGTCATCGTCCTTTCTGCCGAAAAGTCTGCTGAAGAAGCCCTTCTTTTTCTTCTTCTCAGGCTCGGGAGCAGCTTCTTCTTCCTGTTCCTCTTCATCTTCGTCGGACGGAGCATCCTCAGGGAAGTTATCCATGAAGCTCTCATCGAAGTTGTAGTCTGTTCTTGCCTCAAATACGGCATTTTCATCGAAGTTGTCTACATCAAATGAGTCATCATCGGACTCATCTTCATCTTCATCATCAGACTCGTCTTCATCCTCATCGTCGGACTCATCTTCATCTTCATCATCAGACTCGTCTTCATCCTCATCGTCGGACTCGTCTTCGTCATACTCAGACTCATCATAGTCCTCTGACTCTGTATCTTCAAGCTCGTTTTCTTCCTCTTCCTCGTCCTCCTCATAGGTCGTATCAAAGAGTGCATCAACGAACATATGGCTGTCGAATGGCTGAAGATCCTCGATAGTTTCGCCGACACCTATCAGCTTTACTGGTATACCCAGTTCGTTCTTGATAGATATAACGATACCGCCCTTTGCCGTACCGTCCAGCTTTGTGAGTACGATACCCGTAATAGGCGCTGTTTCACTGAAAAGCTTAGCCTGACTTACTGCGTTCTGACCTGTTGTGGCATCAAGAACGAGAAGTATCTCACGAGAACTTTCCCCTGCCTTTGTATCGATGATACGGTTTATCTTTTTAAGCTCCTCCATAAGGTTCTTCTTGTTATGGAGTCTTCCTGCTGTATCTATAATGACTACATCGCAGCCTCTTGCCTTTGCAGCTTCAAGTGCATCATAAACTACAGCACCCGGATCAGAACCCTCAGCGTGTTTTACAATGTCAACCCCTGCACGGTCAGTCCAGACCTGAAGCTGGTCTATAGCAGCCGCACGGAATGTATCAGCTGCTGCAACAAGGACCTTCTTGCCCTCGTTCTTGAACTGGTGGCAGAGCTTACCGATAGTTGTAGTCTTTCCTGCGCCGTTAACGCCTATTACCATGATGACTGCGGGAGATACCGACAGGTCGAGACCTGTATCATCACCCATCATATCGGCAATTACCTCATGGATAAGTCCCATAATGTCCTTTGGATCTGTTATACCGCGCTCCTTTACAAGTTTACGCAGTCTATCGCATATCTCAACGGAGGTATCAACGCCGATATCACTCATTATCATCTGCTCTTCGAGTTCCTCGAAAAGCTCCTCATCGATCTTTGTAAACGAGTTGAATATCCTTTGCAGACCTCCCAGGAAGGAGTCCTTGGTCTTGCGAAGTCCCTCTGCTATCTTTGAAAAAATACTCATAATCTGTTCCTATCTGCCGCGGTGCGGCTATATAATACATTCGTTAAAAAGCGGGATAATGTGACACATCACTGTATATCAGCAACATCCTCCTGGAAATCCACCTGTTCCATTTTCAGGAGCTTGGATATACCGTCCTCCTGCATTGTAACACCGTAAAGCACGTTAGCTTCTTCCATTGCGCTTCGTCTGTGCGTTACCAGTACGAACTGCGTAGTGTCGGTGAAGTTCTTCAGGTACTGAGCGTACTTCCTTACGTTGACCTCATCAAGTGCCGCATCTATCTCATCAAGTATACAGAAAGGTGCGGGACGGAGTTTAAGTATCGCAAAGTATATTGCAATAGCTACAAACGCCTGCTCACCACCCGAGAGTGATATCAGGTTCTTGATGACCTTTCCGGGAGGTGCAACGCTTATCTCTATACCCGAACCGAGAACATCCTCGGGATCGGTGAGTATCAGCTCTGCCTTGCCGCCTCCGAACAGTTCGACGAAAATGCTCTTGAAGTTAGAGTTGATTATGCGGAAGCTCTCCTCGAAGATACGGCACATTTCCTCTGTAAGTTCAGCGATTATCCTCTCCAGCTCATTCTTGGACTTCTGAACGTCCGCAAGCTGTTCGGACATGAACCTGTATCTTTCCGATACCTCGCGGTATTCCTCGATAGCGTCCACGTTAACGCTTCCCAATGCACGTATCTTGTTTTTTACTGAGGTAAGCTCCTGCTGTGCGGCAGTGAGGTCCTCTATCTTTTCGGCTATCTGAATAGCTTCCGAACGGGTAAGCTCGTAGACTTCAAGCAGCTGACGTATCATGTTGTCGCTGTCACGCTTGATGTTCTCGCTTCGCTCTTCAAGACGGGTGATATCTCCCGAGAGATTTTCCTTTGCCTCGTTCAGACCTTTCATACCCTTCTGTATCTCGTTTACGAGACGTGTCTGCTCGGTATGAATGTCCTGATAACGCTTTATCTGTTCAAGACTGCTTTCAGTATTACTCTTCATTCCTTCGAGTTCGCCCCGGAGCTTTTCGATATCAGCCTGTTTTTCTGCTATAAGCTTCTCCTGACGTGATATCTCCTCGAGGAAAAGACTGTTTCCGCTTTTCAGTTCTTCAAGACGTTCATCTGCATGCTGTATCTCAAGCTGCTGAGCCTGTATGTCCTTATCCTTTTCCATATCGGTGATACGGAGCTGAGAAAGTTTCTCTGAAAGCTCTGCACGGGCAAGTCTCAGCTTTTCACGGCTGCTTTGTCCCTTTGCAAGCTTTGCCTCAGCTTCTTCGATAAGTTTGCTGTTCTCAGCAATAAGACGTTCACTGTCAGCAATCGCCGTCTTTGCTTCGGCTATCCTTCGTTCTGCGTCCGCAACATACTTTACGGAGCTTTCGGACTGCGCCTCAACCTGCTCTGTAAGAGCTGTAAGGCTGTTTATCTCGGCGCTGAGACGAACTCCCTCATTCTCGCATTCTGAAAGTTCCGACTTAGCCGCTTCCATATCGTATCTCAGCTTTTCGGACTCCGCTCTCAGCTTCTCAGCCTTGCCGCGGAGCTCGTCACGGAGTGATGTGAGCTTTTCTATCTCGCCGTCAAGGGTATCAATCTCATTTTTACGGGTTATTATTCCGCCCGACTTCTGAGCCGAACCGCCTGTGAATGAACCGCCTGCGTTTATGACCTGTCCGTCCAGAGTAACTATGCGGAACTTATATCCGTACTTCTTGGCTATATTCGTAGCAGTATCGATATCCTCGGCAATAACAATCCTGCCGAGAAGTGAAGCTATTATGCCGCTGAATTTGCTGTCATAAGTAACTATCCTGCTGGCATTAGCCACGAATCCGTCACAGTTTTCAAGTCCCTGCTCACGGAGCTCGTAGCCCTTTACGGAGGTGATAGGCAGGAATGTTGCACGTCCGCCCTTCTGTTCCTTCAGGAAGCGGATACAGCGCTTAGCTATATTCTCGTCCTCGACGATTATGTTCTGCATCGCACCGCCAAGTGCGGTTTCAACAGCAACGGCGTACTTTGGTTCAACGCCGATATTCTGAGCGACCGTACCGAATATACCGCCTATCCTGCCCTGCTTTGATGCACGGAGGACCTGCTTTACGCTTCCCGCAAAGCCTTCCATATTATTTTCAAGGTCGCTGAGTATCTTGCGTCTCTGCTGTTTGTCCTTAAGGTCATAGAGAGCCTTTTCAAACTCTGCCTTTACCTGCTCGAATCCCTGTTTTCGTGAATCGTAAAGCCGCTGAATACCGCTTAAACGATTCCTGATGCTCTCGGCGTTTTCCTTATTCTTCCCGGAATCCGCCTTACAGGCTTCCAGCTTTCGTTTATACTCTTCGGTATTTTCCCTTGCTTCCTCGCTTCTCTTTTTCAGATCCGCAAGTCTTGAATTCTCGTCCTCAATGGTCTGACGTGCAGACTCGGCGGAGTATTTTAGTTCACTCTGCTTTATGTACAGAGCATTTATCTCTCCCGATGCCTCCTCAACGCTGTCGCCCAGCTTGTCGCTTTCGGCTTCGGCAGTATTGAACTCGGCAGTTACTTTATCTATCTCCTCGGTAAGCGCCTCACGCTGTGATTTAAGCTCCGCTATCTTATCCTCTGCGGACTTTTTCTGCTGTAACAGCTCGGACTTTGTATCCTCAGAGTTCTCTATACTGCGCCTTGCATTTTTTACAGCCTCGTTGCAGTGGAGAATATCGTTTTCAAGTACGGCAATTCCCGATTTCTTCTCGGATGAAAGCTGTTCGTCCTCCAGCATCTTTTTTCTTATCTCGTCCGAACGTACCGTACTCTCCTGCATCTTGCGGTAGCCTTCCTGGAGCTTCTCGTCCTGACGCTGAAGGTCATTCTCAACGTTCTCATACTCATTACGGCTTACAAGTATCTTCTCATCCAGTTCACGTTCCTTTGCACTGAGTTCATCAAGACGTGTTACCCATACGGATATTTCAAGTCTCTTACGCTCTTCTGCCAGTTTTACGAACTTTTCCGCCTTCTGGGACTGTATCCTCAGAGGTTCTACACGACTTTCCAGCTCGGATATGATATCGGTGAGACGAACCATGTTTTCCTGTGCGGCTGTGAGCTTTCTTTCAGCCTCCAGCTTCTTGTAGCGGAATTTTGAGATACCTGCCGCTTCCTCGAATATATCACGGCGCTCGTTGCTTTTCTGTCCGACTATCTCGGCTATACGTCCCTGTCCGATAATGGAGTAACCGTCCCTTCCGAGACCTGTATCCATGAACAGCTCGTTTATATCCTTAAGTCGGCAGGGTTTGCCGTTTATCATATACTCGCTCTCACCGCTGCGGTAGAGTTTACGGGTGACTGCCACCTCGTCATCCATATCCGCAAGAGTCTTGTCTGTATTGTCTATGTTGAGCGTTACTGCCGCAAAACCCATCGGTTTCCTTGCAACAGTACCCGAGAATATAACGTCCTCCATTTTATTTCCGCGGAGAGTCTTTGTGGACTGCTCGCCCAGTACCCAGCGGACGGAATCGCCTATATTGCTCTTACCGCTTCCGTTAGGACCTACGACTGCTGTAAGTCCTTTATCGAATGTAAGGCTTATCTTATCGGGAAAGGACTTGAAGCCCTGTATTTCCAGTGATTTAAGGTACAAATCCTCACCTCCTGAGCTCGCACCTGTATTTCGGGACGCTTTCATCCCCTGTTATCTTAAGCGCTATACCGCGCTCTCTGAAGTATTCTATGTTAGCTCTGCCGTGTCCGACCGCTTTGCTTATGCATGAGGGGGACACCGCAAATACTGCTGTGTCAGACATGTGACCGCAGTTTTTCAGTTCAAATTCCATATTATGCCTGTATATCACAGTTTCGCATATTTCCCTGAAGGCAGGATGATAGAAGCCTCCCACCATATCGTGCTCCACGAACTCGCTTGCATGAAGTCCGCATTTTATGACACGGATGCCGTCTCCCTCAAACATTACCATAGCAGAAGCGGCTATATCCACTGCCGTATCGAAGTCAAAGGGTACATACTCGCCGCTTTTCAACAGCTCTGCAAGCTTGGTACCTTCAAGTACGACCACGGGGTATATCCTCACGGTATCAGGTCTCAGGGCATGTATCGCCCTTATGGTCTCCCATTCCTTTTCTGGAGTGCTTCCGTAAAGACCGATCATCATCTGCAAGCCAAGTTCAATACCGAATGCCCGTATCAGCTCACAGGCATTAATTACTTCCTGAGCCGTATGTCCGCGCTCATTGAGAGCAAGGACCTCATCATCCATTGACTGCGCTCCAAGCTCTATTGCGGTAACTCCTGCGGCTTTCAGCTCGAAAAGTATCTCGGGAGTTATACAGTCGGGACGTGTTGAACAGCGTATGCCCCTGAACCTGCCCTCGCCTACGAATTCATGAGCTGCTGAGAGAAGTTCTGTCATGTAATCGTGAGGTATAGCTGTGAAGCTGCCTCCGAAAAATGCTATCTCTGTATTCTCGGGAGACCTAACCTCGCTGAGCGCTCTTGTGCATATCTCCCTTACATCGTCCCCATGAGGAAGATGCTGCGCTCCGCTGATAGTATTCTGGTCGCAGAACGTACATTTATGCGGACAGCCTACATGAGGTACGAATATGGAGATATTACTGTGTTTCATAGCCCATAAGCTCGAGAGCTTCCTTAGCGGCAAGCTGTTCGGCTTCCTTCTTGCTTCTGCCCTTGCCCTTGCCGATAACCTGTGAATTAAGGCACACCTCTACCACGAATCTCTTGTTGTGGTCAGGTCCCTCTTCGCCTATAAGAACGTATTCCACCTTTTCCTCGGGGTTCTTCTGAACTACTTCCTGAAGAACTGTCTTGAAATCGCTGAAAGCAGGGTGGTGAAGATGCTCGACGTCCTTCGGTATAAAACGGAGTATGTGCTTTGACGCAGCTTCCATACCGCCGTCCAGGTATATAGCAGCTATAACAGCTTCAAAAGCATCCGCAAGTATCGATGGGCGCTCACGTCCGCCTGTATTCTCCTCGCCCTTGCCAAGGCGGAGGTAATTGCCAAGCTCTATCTGCTTTGCGAAAATATGAAGTGATTTCTCGCATACCAGCGAAGCACGTATCTTTGTGAGTTCACCCTCTGCAACGTTGTTAAGGTTCTTGTAGAGATAGTCAGAAACAACGATAGAGAGTACACTGTCGCCGAGAAATTCAAGGCGTTCATTGCTTCCGTTGGGGTGCTTCTTTTCGTTTGCATAGGACGAATGTGAGAGCGCCTGTTTGAGAAGCTGTATATTTTTGAATTTATAATTTATTGTCTCTTCGAGTTTTTCAAAATTATTCTCCATTTGTCTGCTCCTTTGCGATAGCTGCAACGTATTCCTCTATAGCTTCGGTAACTTTTCCCTCGACGCATCGCTTTGCCTGTCTTACGGCATTGTAGAATGCGGTAGCGTCCGAGCTTCCGTGAGCCTTTATTACGGGACGCCTTACGCCGAGAAGTGCCGAGCCTCCTACTTCCTTATAATCCATCTGTTTGCGGAACTGCTTTATCTTGCCAAGTGAGAACAGTGCGCCTATTTTGCCTGCCCCTGAGAATATCCACTTTATCTTCTTAGAGAAGAATGAACCCATTCCCTCATAGAGCTTAAGTACAACGTTTCCCGTAAAGCCGTCCGTAACGACGACCTGTATCTCGCCCTTCGGGATATCTCTTGCTTCGATATTGCCTGTGAAGTTCAGTCCCGAGCTTTCAAGCAGCTTGTAGGACTCGATCTCCAGTTCCCTGCCCTTGGTCTCTTCAGCGCCTATATTCAGGAGTCCGACCTTAGGCGTAGATACTCCCATTACCTTTTCCATGTAGGCGCTTCCCATAACTGCGAACTGCACCAGCATCTCGGGACGGCACTCGGTATTTGCACCTGCGTCCACAAGAATGAAACTGCCCTTATCCGCAGGCATTACAGGTGACGGAGCAACTCTCTTGATACCTTTGATACGCTTGACGATGAAGGTAGCTCCCATGACCAGTGCTCCCGTACTTCCCGCTGAAACGAAAGCGTCGCCGCGTCCGTCAGCAAGGAGCTGCAAGCCCAGTGCCATAGAAGTATTCTTGCCTGATTTTATTATCTCCTTCGGTTCTTCATGTATATCAAAAACATCATCCGTATGCTCTATCTCTATGCCTTCGAGGCTTATGCCGTTTTCTTCGGCACATTTCTTTATCTTGTCGCTGCTGCCTGTCAGTATGACTGAAACTCCCAGTTCCCTGACGGCTCTCTCGCAGCCCTTAAGTACTTCCAGCGGAGCGTTATCTCCGCCGAAAGCATCAACGATCACTCTTGTCATATCCGATCCTCTTCAGCTCCTTTTCAAGCGATTCAACGGCACGGCGTGCATATGCTCCGTACCTTTCCTTCTTATCCTTTATCCTTACGCCTATATCGGGAAGTATACCCATATTAGCGCCCATCGGCTGGAACTTGCCGTCGTTGAACGGATCACTGATATACGCCGAGAGCGCTCCCAGCATCGTATCATTCGGAAGGCACAGCGGTTCAAGTCCGAGTATCCTTCTTGCGGCAGCAGTACCTGCGATGATACCGCTTGCGGCAGATTCCATATATCCCTCAACGCCCGTTATCTGTCCCGCGAACCATATGTCCTTATGCTCACGCATGGAGAAGTCACTGTTCAGAAGAGTGGGACTGTTTATGAAGGTATTCCTGTGCATAACTCCATAGCGCATGAACTCTGCATTTTCCAGTCCCGGGATCATTGAGAAAACTCTCTTCTGCTCGCCGAATTTGAGGTTAGTCTGGAAGCCAACCAGGTTGAAAAGAGTAGCCTCCTTGTTCTCTCTTCGGAGCTGTACTACCGCATAGGGACGTCTTCCTGTTCGCTGGTCCGTTATTCCTACAGGCTTCATGGGACCGAAACGCATAGTGTCCTCGCCTCTTGAAGCAAGGACTTCTATAGGCATACAACCCTCGTATACACTGAAGGGATGAGTCTCAAAGTCCTTCAGCTCAACTCTCTCGGCACCGATAAGTGCCTTGTAGAAAGCCTGATACTCCTCTTTATCCATGGGACAGTTGATGTAGTCCGCATCACCGCGGTCGTATCTTGACGCAAAGAATACCTTCTCCTTGTCAAGGCTCTCGTATGTCACTATAGGAGCTGCTGCGTCGTAAAAGCTGAGACCTTCGCCGCAGAGTTCCTTTATCCTGTCTGCCATTGCTCCCGAAGTGAGGGGACCTGTGGCAATAATGCACATTCCCTCGGGAAGCTCTTTTACCTCGCCTTCGACGACCTCTATCAGCGGTTCATTCTTTATGGCTTCGGTAACACTGTCGGAAAAACGCTCTCTGTCCACTGCAAGAGCTCCTCCCGCTTCGACCGAATTAGCCTTTGCACAGGGTACTGTCAGTGAACCGAGCATTTCCATTTCTGTTTTAAGAAGTCCTGCGGAGGATTCAAGCCTTGAAGCCTTAAGCGAATTGGAGCATACAAGCTCCGCAAATCCGCTGTATTTGTGTGCAGGAGAATACTTCTCGGGCTTCATCTCGTAAAGCCTTACGTTTATCCCGTAACGTGCAAGGCTCCATGCTGCTTCGCAGCCTGCAAGACCTGCGCCGATAACATTTACGGTCTGACTCATTTTTTCAGCTCTCTTTCGTAACCGCATCCCTCGTTTTCACAAACGAGTCTGCCTGATTTGCCGCCCTTAGTGAACAGAGTCTTTCCGCACTCGGGACACTTTTCAGCAGTAGGTACGTTCCATGTCATGAAATTACACTCGGGGAAGCCTTCACATCCGTAGAAGCTTCTGCCCTTCTTTGACTTCTTAAGAAGCATTTTCTTTCCGCATCTCGGACAGCTTCCCTCAGTCTCTGTAACTATCTTCTTGGTGTTTGAACATTCAGGGAATCCGGGACAAGCAAGGAATTTACCGTATTTACCGTACTTTATGACCATGTTTCTGCCGCAAAGTTCGCAAACTACATCTGTTTCTTCGTCCGGCACCTTTACTCTCTTGCCTTCCATAGCTTCCTCTGCCTTCTGGAGAGTTGCAGAGAAATCATCGTAGAAATCATGGAGGGTAGTTACCCAGTTCTTGTGACCGTGCTCCACCTCATCAAGGTCATTCTCCATTTCAGCCGTGAACTTGGCATCAACTATCTTCTCGAAGTGGTCCTTCATCAGCTCGGTTATTACCTCGCCGAGGTTGGTAGGTTTGAGCTGTTTTCCCTCATGTTCCACATACTGTCTTGCGGTGATAGTGGTTATGGTAGGAGCATAGGTACTCGGACGTCCGATACCGTTTTCTTCAAGCGCCTTGATAAGCGAAGCTTCGGTATATCTCGGAGGCGGCTGTGTAAAGTGCTGATTTCCTGCGATGGACTTCAGTTTGAGCTTATCCTCTGCCTTAAGCTCGGGAAGCATTTTCTTGTTGCTTTCCTCGCCGTCTGTAGACTCAACATAAAGAGTCATGAAGCCGTCAAACTTGACGGAATAGCCTGTTGCACGGAATGTACATCCGTTTGCGTCGATATCAACAGATACTGTATTGAGCTGAGCATTTGCCATCTGGCTTGCGATGAATCTCTCCCATATCAGCTTATAGAGCTTGAACTGGTCATTTGAAAGACTGTTCTTTACTCTTGCAGGCGTCATTTCTGTAATTGACGGACGTATAGCTTCATGAGCATCCTGAGCATTGCTCTTTGTCTTGAATGTACGCGGCTTGTCGGGGAGATATTCCTTGCCGTAAACTGTACTTATATACTCAGCAGCAGCAGCCTTTGCCTCGTCTGATATACGCAGACTGTCGGTTCTCATGTATGTGATAAGACCTACTGCACCTACGCCCTCAACATCGACACCTTCATAAAGCTCCTGAGCAGCTTTCATGGTTCTCTTTGCGCTGAAGCCGAGCTTTCTCGAAGCTTCCTGCTGGAGAGTAGAGGTTATGAAAGGAGGTGCTGGCTGTTTCTTTGTGACACGCTTCTTAACGGAGGTAACTGTGTATTCCGCACCTTCAAGACGTGCAAGAAGTCCGTCAGCATCAGCCTGATTCGGTATTTCAAGTTTCTTTCCGTCCACTGCAACGAGTGCAGCGTCAAAGACCTTCCTTGAACCCGGAGCAGTAAACTTTGCATCGATCGACCAGTACTCCTTCGGTATGAAGCTTCTTATCTCGTTTTCACGGTCCACTACAAGACGTACAGCAACAGACTGTACTCGTCCTGCTGAAAGTCCCCTTTTGACCTTTTTCCAGAGGAAAGGACTGAGCTTGTAGCCCACAAGACGATCCAGTATACGTCTCGCCTGCTGAGCGTTTACAAGGTCCACATCTATCTTATGCGGATTGCTCATACCATTCTGAACGCCGCTCTTTGTTATCTCGTTGAAAGCGACGCGGTTATTGTCGTTCATATCGAGCTTCAGCATCTGTGCTATATGCCATGATATAGCTTCACCCTCGCGGTCGGGGTCGGTAGCGAGATATATTTTTCCGCATTTCTTTGCGTGTTTCTTAAGTTCCTTTATAACATCCTCTTTGCCCTTCATATCGGTATAAAGAGGCTCAAAATCGTTTTCTGTGTCCACACCGAGCTTAGACTTCGGAAGATCGCGAACATGTCCCATTGAAGCAATGACCTCATATCCTGAGCCTAAGTATTTCTGTATGGTTTTTGCCTTTGCAGGCGACTCTACGATCACTAAATCTGACATTCTTTTTTCTCCTTTAATCTACAGTTCAGCAAAGTGAATACATTTTTCCGGGAAGCGCCTTAACTATCCCCAGCATCTCCAGTTCGGTGAGTTCCACCATAAGTGATGCAGGTTCTATCTCCAGCTTTGTCATAATGACATCTGCATGGAGCGAACAGCCTTCCAGAAGTTTCACTATACTTTCCTGTACATCGGTAAGAGTTCCCTCGGGGATACTACCGATGATATCTGCCTTGTTTTGTTCTGTCTCTTTTTCTTCTACGACTTCATTATGTTCTGTAATCTTCTCTGCCTTTTTCTTTCTTCGTCCCTTTTTCGGACGTGCAAGACGTGTTATATCAAGTTTGGGTTTATCAGCTGAGGAAGTAGGTTCTACGCCAAATGTATCTATACCTGTGTACATTTCCTCTCTGATCTCCTGTTCATTAACACCGCCGATCAGGAAGCGTTCCATAATATCCTCGGCACTGTAAAGAGGTGTAGCACCGTCCCTGAGAAGGAGGATATTACCCGAATACGCAGAACTGAAAATATCAGCAGGCGGCAGACAGAAGACTTCTCTGCCCTGTTCAGCCGATAGGTTCGCAGTTATAAGCGAACCGCTGTGATCCGTCGCTTCAAACACGACCGATACTCTGCCAAGCGCCGAAAGGATACGGTTTCGCTTAGGGAAATTCGATGAGTGAGGCGGAGTTCCTATGGGAAACTCCGAAATGAACACACCGCCGTTTTCAATTATCATATCCCTGAACCTGAAATTATCTTTAGGATAGTCAACATCAACTCCGCAGCCCATAACGCAGGCAGTCGGACGATTCACAGATACCGCTGCAAGATGCGATGCAATATCGATACCCAGTGCAAATCCGCTTACGATGACATATCCGTTCCTTGCAAGCTCGGAACATATCTCCTCAGCGGCTCTGAGTGAATAGTCCGAAGCGTATCTTGCGCCTACCGATGTGACAGTGCGTGTACCCTTAAGACAGGAAATATCACCCTTGTAATAGAGTACGGCAGGAGGGTTGACAATATGCCTGAGCTGATGAGGATATTCCTCAGAACTGTAGCCGACAGCCTTGACGCCCTTTTTCTCGGATTCCTCCATGAGAGAACGTACCTGATCCAGAGTTATGCTGCGTATATTGGCAATTTCTTCCTGCGTAAGGTTCAGGCGGCAGTTCTCCGCCGAAAGCTCGCAGTAAGCCTCTGTAGCTGTTTCAAAGAAGCACATAGCTTCCCAAATCCTTCTGCTGCCCGTGCCGAAAACCATCGACAGCCACAGCCAGTATACAGTTTCATTCACGGCAGCAACCTCCTTCGGTCGTCAGTTCTTATCTCTGCTTATCTCCCACATCAGTATCCCCGCAGCCATAGCTGCATTAAGGGAATTGATATTTCCGTGCATAGGTATAGTTACTTTAATATCGCATCTGTCCGCAGTCTCACGTGAGAGACCGTTTCCCTCGTTTCCGATGAACACAGCCTGTTTTCCCTCCGGACGGATATCCGTTATTTTAACAGCATCCGCATCTATGACCGCAGCCATTGTCTTTACTTCATTTTCTTTCAGCATACTGAAAAGTTCGTCATCGTTATTAATTATCATAACGGGCATACGGAAAACAGATCCCATAGTTGATCTGAGCGTTTTGGGGTTATACAGATCGCAGGAGCCGCACATAAAAATGCCGTCAATACCAAGAGCATCAGCTGTGCGGATAATAGTTCCCACATTGCCCGGATCCTGAAGTCCGTATAACACCACATACTTTCCGTTTTCCGTAAAAACAGGGGCGCAGTCCATGATACGGCAAACTGCAAATACGCCCTGAGTAGTTTCTGTGAGGGATATCTTCTTTGCTATCTCAGGTGATATTATGAACACTCTGTCCATAATATCGGAAAGGTCATGTTCACCCGAAAAGGCAATGAAGTTATCCTCTGTAAAGAACAGTTTCTCCACATTTCCCGCCTGCACAGCATCCTCCACGATGCGAAGTCCCTCCAACACGAACAAGCCGTATCTCTGTCTCTCTTTTTTCTGAGAGGACAGCTTAAGATACAGCTTGACAGCGGGATTATCCTTAGAAGTGATACAGTGATCGGCAGGTACGGGAAGACCGCCGATGAATGTCATATTTCCTGACAATATCACACACTCCCTTTTATCTGATATACAACAAAACACGCTCTTAATAAATAAGGAGCGTGTTTCTGATCCCGATCAAAGAGCAGCCTTAGCCTTATCTACGATAGCTGTGAATCCGGCAGCGTCGTTGATAGCGATCTCTGAGAGCATCTTTCTGTTAAGTGTGATGCCAGCCTTCTTGCAGCCGTTCATGAATGTTGAGTAGTTCATACCATTCATCTTGCATGCAGCAGAGATTCTTGCGATCCAGAGCTGTCTGAACTCTCTCTTCTTCTGCTTTCTTCCGATGTAAGCATAGTTGCCTGACTTCATTACGGCCTGTTTAGCCATCTTGAAGTGCTTGCTCTTAGCGCCCCAGTAGCCCTTAGCAAGCTTTAAAACCTTATTTCTTCTCTTACGAGTCATCATTGCACCCTTAATACGTGCCATAGTCTTTTACCTCCAATAATTGAAAATTGCGAAATTAGTTTTCATACCGCTGCGAATAACTCTGCGGCGTCAGATCACATATAAGGAACGAGCTTCTTGATTGTAGGAGCGTTTGCGCTTCCTGCAACGCCTGCTGTACGAGCGATTCTCTTGCGCTTTGTGTCCTTCTGAGTAAGTCTGTGTCTCTTGTTGGTCTTCTGGTACTTTACCTTACCGCTTCCTGTAATCTTAAAACGCTTCTTTGCGCCTGAGTGAGTTTTAACCTTAACCTTTGCCATTGTTTTATCCTCCTTAATTTAAGAACAGGCTGGTTCTTACTTATTGGTTTTGGGACTTACGAACATAACGATGCTGCGTCCCTCCATTTTAGCCGGCTTATCAACGACACCAGCATCCGAAACTGCCTCCTTGAAGCGATCGAGCAGCTCGTTACCCAGTTCAGGGTGAGCGATTGCACGCTTACGGAACCTTACGGATACCTTAAGCTTATCTCCGCCCTGAAGGAATTTAACAGCCTGATTGACCTTTGTTTCAAAATCGTGGGTATCTATAGTAGAGAACATTCTTATCTCTTTTATTGATACTACCTTCTGATTTTTTCTTGCTTCCTTTTCGCGCTTAGCCTGTTCAAAGCAATACTTTCCGTAATCCATGATACGGCATACGGGCGGTGTTGCCTGTGGAGCGATCTTTACAAGATCGAGATCCTGTTCAAAGGCTAATTTCTGTGCATCCTTGGCGGATAATACTCCGAGCTTCTTTCCATCAGCGTCGATCACGAGAACTTCCTTGTCTCTGATTTCTTCGTTGATCTGCAGTTCCTGTTTGCTAATTGTCAAGCACCTCCAGCTATAAAATAAAAGAAAATGAGTGCAGATAATATCCGCACTCACAATACTTCTGATATATTAACCCTTATGGGAAGATAGATCATTGATATTGACCGTTTCGGCAATGCCTTACGGTGAGAACGGTACGCTCTGCTTTGTTTTCCATAATATTATAATACGTTTTGCGGATGTTGTCAAGTGGTCGGCTGAATTTCATCACTTTGCACAACCATTTTATCTTTCATCTCACAGATTTTATCCCAGATAGCAAAACGAACCTCATATTTTTCAGGTTTGCGGAGTATATCAAGCTCTTTTTCGTCAAAGAAGTCATTCTCCTTTTCCTTATCGTCCGTGACTTCGCAAGCCGCAGGCAGACAAAGTGGCGGATACATGACGCACCACCAGTTATGTCCTTTTGCACTGCCTATCTCTATGCGAAGGGCATGATAGTCTCCCTCCGGCATAGTGATATCACCGTAAACACGCTTATCGAAGTGCATTTCGGTAAGGTATGCCCTTACTTTTTTATCGCACCCATTGTGCTGAAGAACATCCTCAGCAAGCAGTTCTATCTCTGGAATGTGTCCCCTCACTTCTTCCTCTGCATCCGCAAGAGAATCAGCCTCGGAAAGCAAACCGCTTTCAAGGAGTTCATCCCTGACTTTCAGTTTCAGTTCCTGATCGCGAGGACTGTCCGAATCCGCAAGAATGTGGAGCCGAAGAACGTTCCCCCTGATATGTTCAAGAGAATCACCATCCCTGAAAAAGGATACGACCTGTGAAATAAGTACCGCTGCAATTAATCCTATTGCTATCACAGCATCTGTGTATTTTTTCATTTTATCACCTCAGCTGAAAGCATTGGCAAAAAACGAAAGATTATTCAATTCATATGAAAAGCATCAGTACGTATGCAAGTATAAGTAT
The DNA here is from genome assembly GCA_900119535.1 of Ruminococcus sp. XPD3002. Taxonomy (GTDB): domain Bacteria; phylum Bacillota; class Clostridia; order Oscillospirales; family Ruminococcaceae; genus Ruminococcus; species Ruminococcus flavefaciens_H. The sequence continues at coordinate 128,373 of FPJT01000008.1, read as the reverse complement.
AAGAGCTACTCCAAGCACCGCTACTCTCATCCACAGTTTTTTATCAGGTCTGCTGTATTTACCCATTGCCGATCACCTCTCAGTGTCTCTTTTTTGTACGTTTTCTTCTGTCAGGAGTGTAATCACTGAACACATCCTGCTTTCTGCGTCCGCCGTAAGCCATTTTTCTGCGGTCGGGACGCTGTTTCCTGTCATTGTAAACAGGTCTGCTGCCCTTTTCGTGTCCGCCCTTATAGAGCTTCACCTCGACCTGATGACCATTAATCTTCATCGGGTTGGTGCTTTCGATTATATAGTCATACTCGGTCTCGGGAACTTCCACCGTAGTATGGTCGTCATAAATGTCTATCTTGCCGAAATCCTGTCCCGACATTCCCGTAGCATCAACAAGTGCGCCGAGGATGAAATTCGGAGCAATACGTTTGCTACGTCCGATATTGATGTCCACCTTAACGGTTTTTGCACCGTTCCTGTGTCCCTTTTTGAGAGGACGCGCCGCACTGAATTCTGGAAGTGCAGCTATCTCCTCGCTGAGCTTTCCGCCGATTATACGTGCAGCCGCTTCGCGGGGACCAATGCCCATGGATTCCAGTACGCTCAGTATGTCATATACCGCACCGTCCTCGGGATGTGCCATAGCCGAGATATCCTCAACGAGTTTCTGTTTTTTCAGAGCAACTATATCCGAACGCTCCGGAAGCGGCATCTCCCTTATTTCAGCCTTGGTGTACTGAGCAATAGCCTTAAGGTCGAAGAACTGCCTTCTGCCCGTTATCAGCGTGTATGCAGCACCCTTCTTGCCTGCTCTGCCTGTACGTCCTATACGGTGTATGTAGTACTCATTATCCTGCGGAAGATCGTAATTGAAAACCGCATCGATACCGCTTACATCTATGCCTCTTGCAGCTACATCCGTAGCCACAAGTATATTTGTGTTTTTCGCCTTGAAGGAGTTCATGACCTGAGTTCTCTGAGCCTGCTTCATGTCTCCGTGAAGTCCTGCGGCACGGAGTCCCGACTTCATAAGCTCCTCTGTAAGCTCGTCCACCATTTTCTTGGTGTTGCAGAAAACCATTGCAGAGGACGGCGAATATGCCGCTATCAGCAGTCTGAGAGCATCAGTCTTGCGTCCCATAGCAACCTCAAAATAGTACTGCTCGATGAGGTCCACTGTTTTCTGTGCGGACTTTATCTTTATCTGAACGGGATCACGCTGGTATTTCTCCGTTATAGCCATGATCTCCTTCGGCATAGTAGCCGAGAACAGCACAGTCTGGCGTTCCTCGGGAGCTTCTGCAAGGATAGTTTCAATATCCTCACGGAATCCCATATTCAGCATCTCGTCCGCCTCATCGAGTATCACAGTTTTTAGCTGTTCGAGTTTCAGTGTACGTCTGCGCATGTGATCCATGACACGTCCGGGAGTTCCTATAACGATATTTGCACCTCGTTTAAGCTCCATTATCTGCTTTTCCATACTTGCACCGCCGTAGACCGCACAAGTCCTGACATTCCTCTTGTACTTGGCGAATTTTCGTATCTCGCCTGCTGCCTGCATTGCAAGCTCTCTCGTAGGACAGAGTATCAGCACTTCCGCACATCTTTTGTCGCTTCCCGTAACACGTTCAACGGCAGGGATGCCGAAAGCTGCTGTTTTTCCCGTACCTGTGTTGGAACGTCCCACAACGTCTCTGCCCTCCAGCAGAACGGGAATACTTTTTTCCTGTATTTCTGTCATTTCAGAGAAGCCGAGCTCCTCTACTGCGTCGATTATCTCCTGTGAAAGATCAAGTTCCTTGAATTGCATAATTTTCCTTTCTCTGTTTACAAATTGCGCTAATTTCCTATATATCATAATACCACAAATATCAGCAAAGGTCAAGGGATGAAAAAATACAAAAATATTTTTACTTATCATCAGCCGACGTTTTCCGACATATTACGCACAAGTTCCGCATTATAATATTCTCAGGACAGACTGAAGATGCAGTCGAAGGGAGGCGTATATTGCAGACAATCTATATCGATGTTCTTATTATCCTCAACATCTACGTGAATTTCTTTCTGCTGAAGATTACCGCCAAGCTAACTCATTCTCCGCTGAAAACAGGCAGATGCACCGCAGCAGCTGTATACGGCAGCATATATTCGCTCCTAATACTCGCTCCCGATATGCCGTTTCCGCTTACAACTGCTGTACGTACCGCCGCAGCAGTCACTATAGTCGCAGCCGCTTTCGGATACGGAGGCATAAGAAGTCTTGTCATGAACACAACTGCATTCTTCGCTTCAAACTTTGTCCTTGCAGGTATTGTCTACGCTGTTTACTCGTGGCTAAAGCCTGCATCAATGCATTTCTGCAATTCCTACTTCTACATAGACTTCTCACTCATACTCCTCGTTGTGACTACTGCCGCAGCATACGCAGGAGTGTCCGTATTCAGGCGTTTTACCGATTCAACTCCATGTGAGGAAGGCTGCTATCAGGTCCTGATACGATACGGCGAAAGGGTCACTTCACTTGAAGGACTTGCTGATACAGGTAACGCTCTTGTGGACCTGTTTACAGGTAGTCCCGTCATAATTTGCGATACTGCCGACTCGTACCGTATAACCGGGATTTCAGAACTGACAATGACCGAATTGCCGAAGGGGTTCCGCATTATCCCCTGCTCGACTGTCTCAGCAGAAGGAGTGATACCCGTATTCCGTCCCGATGAAGTGATAATAAAGGATATGAGGAACAGCCGCCGCAAGTCAGCGGAAGTGCTTATCGGCTTCGGCAGGACCGGCGGAAAAGCGATTTTCAACCCTAAAATACTTTAGAAACGAAAGGAGAAAACATGAATATACTGCAAAAACTAAAAGAGTGCATACAGCGCTTCTTTACGGGAAACGTCCACTACGTCAACGGTTCCGACACACTCCCTCCGCCTCTGACAAAGCAAGAGGAACAGGAGGTATTCTGCCGTCTTATGGAGGATGACACCGAAGCCCGTAAAACTCTCATAGTTCACAATCTTCGTCTTGTGGTCTATATCGCAAAGAAGTTCGAGTCCACAGGCATAGGCATCGAGGATCTTGTCTCCATAGGCACTATCGGCCTCATAAAGGCTGTGAACACCTTCTGTCCCACCAAGAACATAAAGCTTGCGACATACGCTTCAAGGTGCATAGAGAACGAGATACTCATGTTCCTGCGGAAAGCTTCACAGTACCGCGGAGACCTGTCTATCGATGAACCGCTTAACACCGACTATGACGGCAACGAACTCCTGCTGTCGGATGTTCTCGGCACAGATGATGATATCGTCAGCAAAGGCATAGAAAACGAAGCTGAACGCACAATGCTCCGTGATGCTGTTGCGGAGCTCGGTGGACGTGAGCGCGAGATAATGGAAATGCGCTTCGGACTCCTTGACGGCAAAGAGAAAACGCAAAAGGAAGTGGCGGACATAATAGGCATATCCCAGTCCTACATATCAAGACTGGAGAAAAAAATCATCAAGAAGCTTCGTGTAAGACTTGAAAGTCTGTCATGAGCGTTAGCGCGTACCGTCCTTCGATACGCGCTTTTTGCTTTGTAATGTTAAAAATCATATCCGTCATGAATTATCAACACCCCATTTAGGATAAACTGACGATTTTTTCAGCCGCTATTGAAATAATCAGACCTTAATGATATAATAATAAGTAATAAATTGGAATCGTATAGGAGCTTATAAATGAAAAAATGGAATATCCGCATCCCAGAACGCAAAACAGTTTCTGCGCTGACTTTCGGATGCGGCGTAAGTACCCTTACAGCTGCCGTACTTGCTTCAAAAGGCTATTCTTCCCCTGAATCCGTCATCAATGACCTTCAGGCAGAGGGACTTTCAGATTCTTTCCTCATAAAGGACATGCAGAAAGCTGCGGACGCTGTCAATAACGCCATAGACTCGGGAATGAAGCTGTGCATTTACGGCGATTATGACTGCGACGGTATAATGTCCACAGCAATACTCTATTCTTACCTCACCGAAATAGGTGCGGACGTAATGTACTATATCCCCGAACGAAACGAGGGATACGGTCTTAATACAACTGCCATAGATAAACTCTCCGACAGCGGAGTTAACATGATAATCACTGTTGATAACGGTATAACCGCTATTTCCGAAGCCGAATACATCTACGCTCTCGGAATGAAACTCATCGTCACAGACCACCACCAACAGGGAGATACACTTCCCCGTGCAGAGGCTGTTGTGGATCCCCACAGACACGACTGCTTCTCCCCCTTCAAGTACGCCTGCGGTGCAGTCATAGCACTGAAACTTGTTGCTGCCCTCGACGGAGGTGACTACACAATGGCGCTTGAACAGTTCGGCGACCTTGCAGCAATAGCGACAATAGCGGACATAGTCAGCCTTAAGGGCGAGAACAGATTCATTGCCGCTTACGGTATGGAACTCATAAACAATACGGATCGTCCCGCACTTATCGCTCTGAAAGAAGTAAGCGGTCTTACAGAAAAGGCTATCGATTCAAGAGCCGTGGGATTCGGACTTGCACCGCGCATAAACGCATCAGGACGCTTCGGTTCACCTCTTACCGCTCTTAAGCTGTTCCTGTGTGAGGACTACGACGAGGCTCTTCCCATTGCCCGTGAGCTGGACCGACTGAACAACGAGCGCAAGGATGCGGAAAACGCCATTATTTCCGAGGTCTATGACATGATAGATGCCAGCCCAGACCTCATCCGCGGCAGAATCATTTTCATCTGCGGAAAGAACTGGCACCACGGCGTTATAGGTATCGTCGCTTCACGTATAATGGAGCAGTTCGGAAAGCCTTGCTTCATCGCTTCCGAAGATAACGGCGAGATACGGGGTTCGGCACGTTCATTCGCTGAATTCTCGGTATTCGGAGCGCTTACATATGCCGCCGATACCCTCGTCAAGTTCGGCGGACATCCCGGTGCAGGCGGTTTCACAATAAAAGAGGGACAGGCTGATGAGTTCCGCAGGCTTCTTGAAAAATACGCTCTGGAGAACCATAAAACGATGCCTGTTGCAGAGCTTTCCGCAGATGCACAGCTTACTCCCGAAGAACTGGACATCGATAATATCCGCGGACTTTCCGTCCTTGAACCATTCGGTATGGACAACGAAAAACCGCTTTTCTACATAGAAAATGCTCAGGTAATGGATATATTTCCCCTTTCAGAGGGCGCACACTCCAAGCTAAGGCTGAAACTCGGATACACCACTGCCGAGGCTCTGGTATTCAGGTGCAGTCCCTCGCAGCTCACTGTGAAAAAGGGCGATATCTGTGATATGATAGTTTCGCTCGGCGTTAATGAGTTCAGAGGGAACATATCCCCAAGCATTTTCGTCAGTGATATACGCCCCCACGTATTCACTCAGAGCAAATACTTTGCAGGCAGGGACGTTTTCGAGGCTTTCCTTCGTAATGAGGAGCTTCCGAAAAATTACTACCCGAGCATGATGCCTTCCCGTGAAGACGTCATCAAGGTCTATAAAGGCATTAACGAGACAGGTACCAACTTCGACACGCTGTTCATTCGTCTCAGCGACCTGAGACTGAATTACTGCCGCTTTGCTGTAGCAGTCGAAGCACTCCGTCAGCTCGGACTTATCCGTGTGAATTCAGCGGATATGAACGTATCACGTGTCAGAGTTACAGAACGTGCAGACCTTGCATCTGCTCCTGTACTGGTCAGACTAAGGGAACTCTGCGGAGATGCCGCAGAACGTAAAAAATAAAAGACTCGCAAGTAAGCGGGCGTGAAAGTTATTGAGGAGGATGAGAGTATGGATAAGAAAAGTAATACCGAGGATTTCGGAAACATCGAGAACAAGGACATCAACTCTATGAACGTTTCCAATATCCCACATCAGGAACGTGAGATACTTATTCCCGAACAGACGGATGATTCGGCGGATTTTCTCAAGGATATCCCTGATTATGACGATAATTTCACTATCGAAATGATAATCGAGAAGATACTTACCGATGACAAGCAGTACGACCTTTCAAAGATCATATCTGCTTATGAGTTCGCCGCAAAGGCTCATGAAGGTCAGAAGCGTTCATCAGGTCAGGCTTATATCATACATCCGCTGGCAGTAGCATATATCCTCCTTGAATTCGGCATGGATACAGACACTATCTGTGCGGCGCTCCTTCACGATGTTGTTGAGGATACAGACGCTACCCTCGACGATCTGAAAAAGCGCTTCGGTCAGGACGTTGCTAACCTCGTTGACGGTGTTACAAAACTCAGCAAGATCCCTACAAACACCAAGGAAGAGGAAATGGCTGTAAATATACGCAAGATACTCCTTGCTATGTCACAGGATATCCGCGTTATGATAATCAAGCTTGCGGACAGACTCCACAATATGCGTACACTTAAGTACCGTCCCCTTGACAAACAGCGCAACACAGCCCTCGAGACAATGAATATCTACGCTCCTATTGCCCACCGTCTCGGTATCAGAGCGATAAAGGAGGAGCTTCAGGACCTTTCCTTCCACTATCTCGATCCGTACGCTTATGCCGAGATAGAGAACATCCTTGAAAACAACAAGGAGGAACGTGAGGCTTTCATCGAGACTATCAAGGAACGTATTGCTCAGCGCTTCAAGGGTGAGGAATTCACACGACCTCCACAGATAGACGGAAGAGTAAAGAGCGTTTACAGCATTTACCGCAAAGTGTTTATTGACCACAAGAGTATCGAGGAAGTATACGATAAATACGCAGTAAGAATAATCGTTACAACTATCGGTGAATGCTATAACGTGCTCGGTCTCATACACGATATGTTCCGCCCCATACCGAACCGATTCAAGGACTATATCTCAACTCCGAAGGCTAACTTCTACCAGTCTCTACACACCACTGTTCTCGGCAAGGAGGGTATCCCCTTTGAGGTTCAGATACGTACATGGGACATGCATGAGACAGCTGAATACGGTATCGCAGCACACTGGAAATACAAAGAGGGCATACACGGTCAGGACAAAATGGAACAGCGTCTTGCGTGGGTACGTCAGGTCATAGAGGCTCAGCAGACCTCCGATGACGTTGAGGAAATAGTCCGTATCATCAAGACCGACCTCGATCCCGAGGATATTGTGGTTATGACTCCGAAAGGTCTTTCAGTAAGCCTTCCTGTCAACTCCACAGTCATCGATTTCGCTTACCGTATCCATACCGAGATAGGTCATAAGACCGTCGGCGCTAAGGTGGACGGCAAGATCGTTCCCCTTGATTACAAGCTCCAGACAGGTCAGATATGCGAGATACTCACCACCAAGGATCCCGATAAGGGACCTAACAGAGCATGGCTCAATATCGTACAGACCAATGAGGCACGTTCCAAAATACGCTCGTGGTTCAAGAAGGAACGCCGCGAAGAGAATATCATCGAGGGAAAAGCCGCTCTTGAACGTGAATTCAAACGTCACCACATCAACCTCCCCGAAGAGGATTACACAGAATTCCTTCAGGACGATTTCAGGCGCCATAACTGTTCAGACCTCAATGACTTCTATGCATCCATAGGCTACGGAGGCGTATCCCTTTCCAAGATAATCGCAAGACTTAAGGACAAGTACGTCCGTCTTTACGGTACAGAAGAGGAAACCGCTCCTGCTTCGCCTATAAAGCCAAAGCTTACAGGAAGGAGCAACATCGTTCTCGACCAGATAGACGATATGGTAGTAAAATTCGCTCACTGCTGCAGTCCTCTACCTGGAGATGAGATAGTCGGATTCATTACAAGAGGCTACGGCATATCCGTCCACACCACAAGATGCACCAACTACAAAGCAGCTTTAGCAAGGAACGATCCCGAGGAGCTCGCCCGCTGGTGCGATATACAGTGGAGCGACAACAGCAATACCCAGATGCAGACAAGCTTCGAGGTAACTGCTACGGACCGTGTGGGACTGGTATACGATATTTCCGCTATCCTCCTTGAAGCAAGGATACCAATCGTACATTCATCATCAAGAATACTGAAAAACGGAAACGCTCTGTTTGAAGGTACTATCATTATATCGGGAACTGATCAGCTTAAACATGTTTTCGATAAGATACGCCATGTAAAAGGAGTAATAACCGTTGAACGTTCCAATATTTAAAGCTACTGATCGGAGGTCAGCACTATGAGGATACATATACTCCAGCTCGGTGAACTGCATGCAAACAGCTATATCGTGGAAACTGCACCCGGAAGATGCGTTGCTGTGGACATAGGCGGAGGAAGCAGGATATTCCTTGAATACCTTAAGATGAAACAGCTTCGTCTTACAAAAATACTCCTTACCCACGGTCACTTTGACCATATAGGCGGTGTTGAGGAGGTCCGTGAAGCTACAGGCGCAGAGGTGTATATCCACCAGAATGATGCACCTATGCTGACAAGTCCCGCAAAATCGCTCCACAGCGCAATGTCGATAATGGAGTTCAGACCAATAAACGATTATACCGTTGTTGTAGGCGACTGCTTCATCAATGACGGGGACTGTACCTTCCGTGTTTTCCATACTCCCGGACACTCCTACGGCAGTGTGTGCTATATCTGTGACGATGTTATCTTCTCAGGCGATACTCTTTTCTGCTGCTCGGCAGGAAGGACTGATTTCCCGGGCGGAAATGCTCAGTTCCTCAGACAATCACTGATAAGACTCGGCGAGCTTGAAGGCGACTATAAGGTATATCCGGGACATAACGAGTCCACAACACTGGACTATGAACGTGAGAACAATCCATACCTTGCAGGTCTGAGAGGTGCCAATGAACGACAGTAACTACAGAATGCCCGTTGTACTTCTGGGCAATTCATTCAAATATGAGGTAGAGGCTACTCTTAAGCTGTTTTTCAGCACATCAAGATTCAGCTTTTCCGATAATGTATCAGATGCCCAGGGAGAAAGCTACGTTATAGCAGAGATGTCAGCTTTCTCATGGGACAAGGTGAAGCTTTCAGCTGTTGTATGTCTTGAAGGTTCTCCCGAAAAGGATGAGATAACTCTGCCCGCAGATTCCGATAAAAACACCTGCGAGCATGAACTGTGCAGGCTTATATACCATATACTCAGCCGCAAAACAGGGATAGTGCCGCCATGGGGACTTATGACGGGAATTCGTCCCGTTAAGAAGGTTATCGAGCTTATACGTCAGGGACTCGACAGGGATGAGATTCAACGCATCATGACCGAAAAATACGAGATATCTCCCGATAAACTCGAACTTGCCTGCGCTACAGCCGAAAACCAGCTTCCTCTGCTGGACAGGATTGATACTTCTGCTGTAAGCCTTTACGTTTCTATCCCCTTCTGTCCCACACGATGCAGCTACTGCTCATTTGTATCACACTCTATGGACTCCGCTATAAAACTGATGCCCGAATATGTGGCTTCACTGTGCCGGGAAATAGAGTATACAGGTGAAATGGTACGTGAAACAGGAACTAAGATAGATACCATATACTTCGGCGGAGGTACTCCCACTTCGATCTCAGCCGAAGATCTTCGTACCATAATGGAGTGCGTTCAGCGCTCATTCGATCTTGACAACGTCCGTGAATACAGTGTCGAGGCAGGAAGACCTGATACCATAACCGAGGAAAAACTGAAGGTCATCAAGGAATACGGTGCGGACCGCATTTCAGTTAACCCTCAGACACTCAATGACGATGTCCTTAAAGTCATAGGACGCCGCCATTCGGGCGAGGATGCCGTAAAGGCGTTCGAGCTTGCACGAAAGGTAGGTTTCAATAATATCAATACCGACCTTATTGCAGGTCTTCCGACTGAATCGCTTGAAAGCTTCTGCAATACTCTCGACCGCATCATCGGTCTATCACCTGAAAGTATAACCGTCCATACTCTTACCATAAAGCGCTCTGCCACGCTGTTCTCCGAGGGTTACAACGTGGACCACGAACCTGCCGCTGACATGGTTCGTTACAGCGTTGACAGTCTCATGAAAAATGACTATCTCCCCTATTACATGTACCGTCAGAAAAATACTGTTGATAACCTCGAAAATGTTGGCTATGCAAAGAAAGGCTTCGAGAGTCTTTACAACATCTTCATCATGGACGAAACTCAGACTATTCTCGGAGTAGGATGTGCCGCTTCAACGAAGCTCGTATACCCCAACGGAAAAATAACACGAATTCACAACCACAAGTACCCCTATGAATATATCCGACGCTTCGACGAACTTCTGACGAAGAAAAACGAAGCCGCTGAATGTCTCAGGATATTATCAGGAAGCAACAATTTTTGATTTTTAACTTCTTAACTCCACTCCCTTGAAAGGCTTCATTATGAAAAAATATCTGTCTGTTTTTATGGCATATGTACTTGCTCTTTCACTTCCAAGCTGCGGAAAAAAAGATTTCCCGGACCTTACTGACAAAGCGATAGCTTTTGAAATGGGCGAATATATCGATACTTCTGATGACGATGCAGCATATAGCGTTATTGAATTTGAAGGCAGACAATATATGCCATATGGAACTATCAGCAGATCAATAAATGCAAAAGATACCGAAGCATGCATCGGATATATTGTTCAGGATGGAAAAAGTGACAAAGATGAACGAATCTACACTCTTAGTGCTGATAATGAACACAACTTCCTGATGCAATATTATGCAGGAGAAACCGAAATGTATCAACCTGATTTCTGGCGGGCAACCGATACCAAGGGAAAAGAGATCAGTATACCTGATTATATCGAAAGTCTGAAATACAAATTCTGGGGCGAATAAACATCCTATATATTCAGCTCCGTTGTGAATACAACTTTATTATGGAAAGAGGTGGCGATATGCCTGAAAAAAATCAGGTCTGTAACGCTGAGATAACTGCACTTACATCTGAAGGCAGCGGTGTCTGTCGTGTGGACGGCATGGCTGTTTTTGTACCCGATACCGCTGTAGGTGACAAAATAAAGGTCAGGATAGTAAAGGTCCTCACCAGCTATGCTTACGGTATCGTCGAGGAGATCACAGAGTCTTCTCCCGACAGAATTACTGATAACTGTCAGGTATATAAAAAATGCGGAGGATGTGTTTACCGTCATATCTCCTACGAAGCAGAATGCCGAGCAAAAGCTGATACAGTACGTGATGCTTTCCGCAGGATAGGCGGTTTCGAACCCGAATTCGAGGAATTCCTCTCCGCTGACACTACCGAACACTACCGCAATAAGGCTCAATACCCGCTTGCTGTCCAGAACGGCAAGGCTGTCTGTGGTTTCTACGCCCAGAGAAGTCACCGTGTCATACCGGTCCATGACTGTGCTCTACAGCCTGAAATATTCAGCAGCATAACCAATGATATACTTGACTACATAGACTCTAAAAAACTGTCCGTATACGATGAAGTCTCAGGTAACGGACTTCTCAGACATATCTACCTGAGGCGCGGTACACATTCAGGTGAGATAATGGTCTGTATCGTTGCCCGTAAGGATGTTTCACGTCAGTTCTCTTCTCTTTGCAGAAATCTCACGGAAAAATATTCGGACATAAAAAGTATCATCCTTAATATCAATCCCAAATGCACTAATGTCATCCTCGGAGAAAAATGTATCACTTTATGGGGAAGCGATCACATAAATGATACAATGTGCGGCAACAGCATCCAGATATCTCCCCTCTCCTTCTACCAGGTCAATACGGTTCAGGCGGAAAAACTTTACGCCAAGGCACTTGAGTATGCTTCACCTTCAACAACAGACACAATTGCGGACCTCTATTGCGGTGCAGGTACTATAGGTCTTTCTATGGCTCATAAAGCGGGAAAGATAATCGGAGTTGAGATAGTTCCCGATGCCATTAAAAATGCTCAGTTCAACGCAAAAATGAATAACATATCAAACGCCGAATTCTATGCAGGTGATGCAGGAAACGTATTCGCTGAACTTAGTAAAAACGGCTGCTCACCCGATATAATAATACTCGATCCGCCGCGTAAAGGCTGTTCCGAGGATACACTCCGAACCGTAACAAATGCCGCTCCGCAGAAAATAGTCATGATATCATGTAACCCGTCAACTGCTGCTCGTGATGCTAAATGGCTCTCACAGCATGGCTACAATACTGTAAAAGTCTGCGGCGCTGACCTGTTCCCAAGAACCAGGCACGTTGAGTGCGTAGTATTGATGTCAAGGGATAAGGCGTAAAAGTGCCGATTTTACGGCAGTTTTCGGCTATACAGTCAATCTGCGAAGTCAACCCTAACCGGCTTTTTACTGTATTTGGAAAAACATCTACGAACTAAAAACGCCTGACAACCAATCTGCTCAGTGAGGTTAGTGCGCAGATTGGATAACAGAGGGTTCGATACTTCGTAGATTGGTTGTCATTCGTCAAAATGTACAAAGTGGAAACAAATCCGTAGTAATGCGGAAAAGTATAGAAAGGAATCAGAACTATGGACTATCAGAAATTAGATCTGTTATGCAATCGCCTGATAAAATGCTATCAGAAAATGGATGACAAAGCCCATTACAAAACTGCTCCCTGTTCAGATGAAGCAAGCATCAAAGCAGTAGAGGAACGCATAGGAATCACCTTGCCCAAACAGTTACGAGACTTCTTTTTGCATTTCTCTGAAAACTTTGAAATGTATGCGTTTCTGCCGGATGAATTCTGTGATAATCTGCCGAAGGAGCTGAAAGGTATTTTTGCTGCTCAATATGTGATTTCTTTGGAAGAAGTCGAGAGCAACGAAATAATCCGTAGAGACTGGGTTACAGAATGCTTCCCTGATGAAGAAGACGAATACGATAAAGTATGGCATAACAAGCTCGGTATCATTGATGTAGGAAATGGTGACATTATTTCATTAGATATCGGCTCGAATCCTGACAATCCTCCTGTAGTTTACCTTAGCCACGAAGGAGATGACAGCAACGGTATCATCCTCGGAAAGGACTTTGATACTTTCTTGATGAACCTTATTATGTGTGGTGGCTGCGGGATGGAGGACTGGCAGATGATGCCGTTTATCTCCGACAGCAATAATGGCATTGATCCGAAGTGTGAAAATGCTTTTGCATTCAGAAAATTAATTGGATTTGATTATGAATAAAAAACAGCCCCGTATCACTGAAATTCAGTGATGCGGGGCTCTTCATATCTATTCACATTTCAATACTGATTGTCACGCCCGACTTGAACCGGAATTCCAAGTAGTCATCGTGGACGGTAACCTTTTCGAGCAGCTTCTTTACCAGAGCCTCATCAAACTCCGTGATCTCACTCGGCTGAGACTGAATGAATTTCTGAAGCTCCTTTATGCGCTTCGTGTGTTCCTTCTGCGTAGCTTCGTCCATGCCTTTCTGCTCCTGCAGCTCACGCAGGCGCAGGATTTCCTCTGTGATGTCATCGAAGTTCTCCCGGCGCTCCGTCCGGTTGATCAGCTCCCGCTGCAGTTCAGCCATTCTCGCTGAGAGGGCTTCCGCCGACATGGGATTAGCTGAATTGATCGCAGCTTCAAGGTTCTCCCGGAGCCTGTTCAGGTAGGTGTCGCTGTCGCAGACCATCTCGTTGAGGGCTTCAAGGAATGCTGCCTTTAAGGTTTCCTCGCTGACGGTTCTGGCACGGCACTTGTCCTTCTCCTTCAATCGTGTGACGCAGCGCCAGACGACCGACTTCTTGCCACGGTTGTTCCAGTGTATTCTGCGGAACTGCTCTCCGCAGCCAGCGCAGAAGATTATCTGCGAGAATGCGTGGTTGGCGCTATAGCCCTTCTTTCCGCCGAACGGGAGCTGCGTTCTCGCTCGTCGTGCCATTTCTTCCTGCACCATCAGGAATGTCTCTTTCGATATAATAGCTTCGTGGTCGTCCTCGACATAGTATTGCGGCACGATACCGGAGTTCTTTACCCGCTTTTTACTGAGGCAGTCCACGGTGTAGGTCTTTTGCAGGAGCGCATCTCCCATGTACTTCTCATTTCCGAGAATCAGGCGTATGCTGTTATCATGCCATTTTGTGCTACCGCGAGCATTCGGAATACCATCACGCTGCAGTCCCTGAGCGATCTTTTTGCAGCTTGCGCCCTCAAGGTACTCCCGGAAGATACGCTTGACGATTTCCGCCTGTTCTGGATTGATGATCAGGTGTCCTTCATCGTCCTTATCGTAGCCGAGAAAGCGGCGAGCATTGACCATCACCTTCCCCTGCTGGAAGCGGTACTGCACACCGATCTTGACGTTCTGGCTGAGTGATTCCGATTCCTGCTGCGCCAGCGATGCCATAATGGTCAGGAGGACTTCTCCCTTCGAGTCCATCGTATTTATGGACTCCTTCTCGAAGAATACCGGAATATTCATTTCCTTGAGCATACGGATATAGTTCAGGCAGTCAACTGTATTTCTGGCAAACCGGCTGATCGACTTCGTGAAGATCATGTCGATCAAGCCCTTCTTGCAGTCCTCGATCATAGCATTGAACTGCTCTCTGCCTTTGGTCGAGGTCGCGCTGATGCCGTCATCGGCATACACCCTGACAAGCTCCCACTCCGGATTCTTATTGATAAATTCAGTATAATGCTCGATCTGTGTTTCGTAGCTGGTAGCCTGTTCCTCGTTGTCCGTCGAAACACGGCAATAGGCAGCAACACGCAGCTTCTTGACTTCCTCCTTCGCCGCATTATTGCCTTTCTGTGGCTTGGCAGGTATTTTTATAACATTCATTTCCTCACCCCGATCAAACTGTAGATGTATTCGGCTTGCTTTATCGGATCGTCAAAATGCATCTCCGGCTCTGAAATATCAAACTCCGTATAGACTGGCGGCATTTGCAGGCGCTTCTTGCCGCCGTGCTTTTCTGACCTGCGTATCAGTTCAGCGTTCGCTCTCGCAAAGGTCTGGCGGCTGACAATCGCAGGATAGAAGTCATCACCGACATAGCAGAAGTTACTGATGATGCGCTTCACCATGCTGTGAACCATCGGTCTGCCTGCATTGGTTGCTGCATCCCGCAGGCTCATGCCGGAAAGATACCCGTTGAAGATGTTTATAACAACTGCCGCTTCCTGCTCGTCAACTATCACTTTACCGTCCACTATCTTGTACCCGTACATACTTCCTCCTTTAACGCCAGCCCGCATCTCAGCCGGAAGCCGATGCAGGTTCTGGTGTATACAATGATGCTGTCAACGTATTCGGTGAACAGTTCGTCGCTGAACTCTGTGAGCATTTCTGCCGATTCTGCGAAGCGAAGGAGCTTTTTCGTTTCCTTGATATCGCCGTTCTCTCCGGCTCTGTCAATGCACTTCATTTTAGCGCGGATTTCCTCGCTCTCCATTTCGACACGCCTCAGCTCCTGATTGTACATCGCCGCATCAAGGAAGCCCTTGACACGCAGTTTCCGCAGGTCGTTCTTGCGGTCACTGTTGCGCTGCAATTCATTTTTAAGATCCAGTATCCCTTGCAGGCTCTCGTCCGTATCGGCGAGGCTGAGTGCATCGTAATATGGAACGAGAACCTGCTTGCAGCCAAAGATCAGCTTGTTCATCATCGTCACGAATGCTGCCTTTATCGCTTCATCCTTGATAAACATCATGGAACAGGCATCTTTATTATAAAGGTGTGTAGAGCAAGCCCATGCAATTCCGCCGCTCTGCGTCTGCCGCTTGAACTTGCCGCCGCACTCACCGCAGATGATGATACCGGAAAAAGGGTACTTGTTATGGTACTTTCCCATATCCTTTACGATGCCGTGTTCATCAATGTGTTTCTGTATCATGACCTGCACACGGTCAAAAACCTCTTTGCTGATAATCGCTTCGTGGTGATCTTCCGCTATGAAGCTATCGACTTCACCGTGATTGTTATGGCGTCGGAAGTTGCTGTCGGTGTAGGTTTTCTGGAATGCAGCAGCGCCGTAGTACTTCTCATTCACAAGAATACCCTTGACTGTCGAACCTGACCATTTGCCGCCCTTGCGGGTAGGAAAATTTTTTCTGTCGAGCAGTTGCGCGATCTTGTATGTTCCCATACCGTTCAGCGCAAGATCAAAAATCAGCCTGACGATCTCACTCTCGACCGGATCAATGACCATTTTTCCGTCTGCGTCCTTTGTGTAGCCGTATGGAAGGTAGCCGAAAACAAAGGTACCTTCTTCCATTCGCTTTTTCACCGACCACTTCACATTCTTGGAAATGGACTCGGATTCGCTCTGTGCCATGCTGCTGAGAACAGACAGAATCAGCTCACTTTCCATGCTGCCGGTGTCAATGTTCTCCTTCTCGAAGTATATCGGAATATTATAGGAAAGCAGCTCACGCACCAGCGACAGGCAGTCGGATGTGTTTCTGGAAAAACGACTGATGGATTTTGTCAGCACATAATCGACGCTTCCGGTACGGCAAGCGTATAACAGAGCCTGTAAGCCTTCACGGGCATCCGCCTTTGTGCCGCTTATGCCGAAATCATAGAACACGCCCGCGCATTCCCAGTCATCGTGCATCCTGATCCACGACTCGTAATGCTCGCGCTGTGCTTCCAGACTTTCCTTCTGGTCTTCATTCTCGGTACTGACTCGGCAGTAGGCAGCCACCCGGAGCTTTTTCACCACAGCAGGCTGTGCTTCGATTTTCTTGATTTTCAATGGTTGTCCCTCCTTTGTCAGTATACAATATTAACTCTGAACCGATGATTTATCAAGCGTTTTCGGTAATAAGTCCGCGTATAGCGGAGAGAAAGATTTGCGGTTTAATTCCGATAATTTGTCATACTCGACAACTGTAATCATACCTCTGGCATAGAGCAGTTCCGTGAGTGCCTGTGCCTTGTGATAGTTGATCTCATCAATGATTTTCTGCTGATCCATAATAGCACCTCCTATTGATAGCCAGAAAAGTCAACCCCTTCATATACCACTACAGAATCGAGGTGCGTTTGGACGAAAAAAATACGCCCGCCGAGAAAAAATCCCGACGGGCGCTGCTGTTATGCCTTATTCAGTTTTCCGATGTACTTCTTGCCGCCCACGGTGACCTCAATCGTGATGCCGTCATCGACAGCAGGATGGGAGTTGATCTTATTTTGCCTTGCAAGACATTTTCTCAACATCAAGCCTGAATACCGCAACGCCACCCAGCATCGCGTCATCATAACTCCATTCAGGTCTTGCGGTAGTCTGTTTCATAAGAGTGTTCAGACCTTTGATCTTCTCACTACTATCCTCTACCAAGCTGAGAGTACCTGTTCCGATAACACTCCGGAACTTAGCCGAAAAGTCACAGGCTATATCTGCTTCAAGCAGTTCATAGTTGCCGTCTACCTCAAAACCGACTTTCGGTGATTTTTTTGCAAGCTCATACTTTCTGCCAGCCTTAGCTCCATGAAAATAGAAACAGTATTTTCCGTTATCATTGATATATCCGTAGTTTACAGGTACGATGTAAATATCTCCGTTATCACAGAAAGCTATCCTTATGATCTGTTCCTTTGCAATAAAGGATTCGATCACGCTGTTATCTGTTATTTCTCTGTCGTTTCTTCTCATTGTATCCTCCTATATTGTAACAAACATAGTAAGCCGAGTGCTTGCTTAATGATTATTATACTTCAATTGCTTCAAAAAGTCAATCAGGCTGAATCCGGATAAACCTTTGCAGATTGACTTTATATATGCCTTGTGATATAATAAAAATACTAAGAACACGCAATACAGAGGCGATTACTATGTCTGACAATAAAATAGAATACAGTATTGATGACACTCCAATGACCGCTGATGAGATCATGGGATATTTGAAACGTATCGGGATAGAGTGTGATATAAATACAGACCTGAATAGCCTTGCATTACTGCAAAAAGCTCATCTTACTCATATTCCATACGAAAACTATGACTGCCTTGAACGCAGGATTACTTCACTCAATCATAAGGAATTATACCGCAAGCTGATAACCGAACACAGAGGCGGTATCTGTTTTGAACTGAACGGGCTGTATGCGTGGCTTTTGAAAAGCATCGGGTTCAATGTAAAAAGCCATCTCAGCAGATATATAATTCCTGAAGGCGAGATACATAAGCGAACACACAGAGTAATGACCGTCACAGTAGGCGGAGAAAGATATCTGACCGATGTAGGCGTAAATTCCGAGTGTTCAAGAAAGCCGCTGTTGCTTACAGAGGGACTTATTCAAAACGACGGTATCTCGGAATACCGCCTTGAAAAAGACGATTTCTTCGGCTGGATATTGTGGCAGAAACTAAAAAACAATGATTGGCGCAGGCTGTATGGGTTCACCGAAGAACCTCAGCTCGATATTGACTACATAATGCCGTGTAACTTTTGCGATATTCACCCACTTTCGGGGATAAACAAGTTTGAGAAGGTATCTATATTTACCGATCACAGTAATATACGGATATGGGACGGACATTATCAGGAGTTTTCTGAAGGCGAGATCATTATAGACGAAATAATAGAGGCGGAAAAGAAAAAAGAAATACTACAAAGCATATTTTCTATAAAAGTATAATATGGGCTGCCGGAGAGAATACTAATCTCCGACAGCCCATGTCTCACGCCTTATTCAGTTTTCCGCTGTACTTCTTGCCGTCAACAGTGACTTCTACTGTGATGTCGTCATCCGAAACAGGTGCAGGCGGATTTGTCAGGGCTTTCTCCTTGCCGTATCCATTCAGCCCCTTACCCTTGATAATGGTCGGGAAATCCTTATAGCAGATGTCAAGATCAACATTGCCGTTGATGCCATTCACTCTGCCTTTCTCGGAATGCTGCCAGATACCGTATGCGCCGCTGTAATTCGTCTGGTCACACCAGTGTGCCAGCCAGATCGTATATCGGGATTTGATGTCATCAGCGGTATGCGTCGTGAGAGAGGAAGCAGAGCCGTACAGACCGACGAAATAGCCCGCTGCCTCAACTCTTTCAAGGAACGCTCGCATAATGGCAGACACCTTCTCCTTACCGAGATCGAACTGCTTCTTTTCCTCCAGATCGAAATAGACCGGGAACTCGAACTGCTTTCCCTTGATGACCGACAGGAACACATCCGCCTCCAGTTCTGCCTCCTCCGGTGTCATCGCATAGGAGTACCAGTACGCACCGACCGGAATACCTGCAGCCTTTGCACCCGCATAGTTTTCCTCGAAACGATAATCCTTCTGCGATGCAAGCCTGCCGTATCCTGCTCTCAGGATTGCAAAATCAATGCCATCCGCCCTGACCTTCTGCCAGTCGATCTTGCCGTTATGAACACTGACGTCGATGCCCTTCATATCCTCACCTCCGAAATACTTGTAGAAATCATCGGTCACAGAGCTGTTGCCGTGAACTTCGTCACCGTACCACTTGCCGCTGGAACGCACATCAACGTGTGTATAGATGTAGGCGGCAGTGATATTCGCAATGCCGGTAAAACCCGTGTCCTGTGCCTTGCAGCAGACAGTCTTGCTGCTGATCGGCTGTCCGTCCTGACCATAGCAGCAGATGTCCGCAGCCTTGCCGAGTGTATGCTGTCCCGTGCCGCTGCCCTTGACTGCCTTATCATGAGCAGCACAACGGAACCCGGAGGTCACGATGATCTTGGAACAGTTCAGCGTAGAATAGAGCGCCTCCAGCTTGGTGATGAGATCATCGTCGATCTGAAAATCATGTGCTTTGCCGCATTTACAGCGGAACTCCTGCGCATTAAAGTGCGGAGAGAGCTGTGTATTATCGGTATAGCCGTAGGTCTTAATCATCCTTATCATCCTTTCTGCCGGTCTGCTTCTGCAGAACCTCAATGGCATTTTTCAGTGCGGGAGGATACGGAATTCCCATGAGCGATGTATTTTCCACAATGGACAGCAGCTCATTGACGCAGAATGCAATGCAGACCGCATCACGCACATAATTCGTATTGAGCAGAATATCCAGACGCACCGCCACGATAATGAGCATGAGAATGCTGCCTTTCTTCGCAAGCCCGTACCAGCCAGCCTTGCTGTTCAGCTTTCCGGTCTTGCTGTGTTTGGACTTGCCCATAGCACCGGTAATCATCCCGGTTGCAAAGTCAATGCCCATGAAGATGATGAGCGTCACCAGCGCGGAGTCCCAGCCGCCGAACAGCGCTGCGATTCCGCCGCCGATCGCGCCGATCACCGTACAGATACTTCCTTTCATGTTGTCACCTCCAGTACCTTGACCGTTCTGATCATAGGGCTTGTATTGTCTGTCACCGCTTTCCATGCAAGATAATACTCGTCAGCAGATACATCGCTGCAGTCGTGCAAGACGGAGATATAGTTTCCGACGGAGCCAAGCCAGCCAAACGGAACGGAGATCGCCTCGCCGCCGCTGAGCTTTTCATGGATATACCTTGCCGTTTCCGCAGGCGACATCTGCTGACTGCTCTTGCGCACCAGCCACATTTCACCTGCATCGGTCGCTCCGGACTTGTAGGTAAGCAGAATCCTGCTTGGAGGTGTGATGCGTACCGGAGTGATACACATCGTATAAATGACTGCACCCCAGTTAAAGTCCGGCTGATTGTAGTAAAGCGAGTAGTCATTCTCCGCACAGCAGAAATGCGGATATACATCCGCAAAGCCCGCGATGCTGCGGTAGCCGTCAATATAAAAAGTGTAGATGCTCTCACCGTATGTGGTAAGAGCATCATTTCCGTTGCAGAACAGCGTCACCTCCGGTCTGCCGGACGGGATCTGCAGCACCTTCGGTACAAGGGTATTCAGCTTTTCGGACTCCGAAGCCTGCACCCCCATTGTTACAAGGTTTCTCGCAAGCTGGTCGCGCTGCGCATCTAGCGCTGTCAGATAGTTTGCAATGCTCATGTCGTCACCTCCACTATAGCCGCAAGTGCGGTCTCTACGCCGGAAAGCTCAGTCTCCACGGCAGACAGCCGGGTAAGAATATCCGAAATGGATGTGCGGCAGCCCTGCATATCATAGAGAATCTCGGTCTTGAAGCGCTCGAATACACCCTCGTTCACGCCCACACGCTCATTAAGGTTCATGGCGTTTGTGTACGCCAATTCCCAGCGTTCAACATGAGAATCCGTGATGCCGTTCAGTGTGGTCATATTATGATGTGAATGCGCCTGTCTCGCAGTGCTTGCAAAACCGTCAAGCATTTCCTGTGTGATACTGTCCAGCACCGCCTTATTGTTATGCGTATGTCGCTGTGCATTCAGCGTCAGCAGTTCCTCATTGACGGTCTGAATCTCATACTGCGTCCTGTCCTCAAACTGCTGCAAGCCTGAAAGCTCCTGCATCAGTTCCGGAGTCAGGCGGTCAAGCGTTGCTTTGTTCGCATGAGTATGGAAATCGCCGGTCGCCGCCTCGATCTCACGCTCGACAATGATTGTGACTTCTGATGTTTTCGGATACTCAGACATATCCGGTGTTTCACCCGGTTCACCTTTGAGCGATGCCAGCCACTCGGTTTCCGTACCGACATATCCATGCTCGACTGCGATCTCATATGCGGACTTTCCGTCAGCGCCGTGTCCCGCTTCCTCGATCTTCTTCAGAAGCTGCGCATACAGATCAGGCGTCGGCGGAATGGGCGGATCGTCATCGCCCACAAAGCCGGAAGGACGGATATTCAGCGTAACCGGCACAGTCGTTGCACGGACGGTCGTGTCGCTTTCGGTGTCGTATCCGAACACGGACATTTTTGCCGCGCCGACATGAAGCTCCGCAGGCAGATACAGCGATGTACCGTCTGTGCCGAGGACGATGTTATATGTTTCATCACACTGCGTGAACTGCACGACCTTATGGAAGCGCCGCCAGTCACCATCAAAAGTGAAGCGGAACTGTACATACTGGATCTGATGATCCGCCAGCACCTCACGCTCCAGAATCTCAATGCTTTGATTTTTTACAAGGAATTTCCACATTAATCATGCACCTCCACCCATTCTCTGGTTTCATCATTGTATTCCATATATCCGTCAAGGCACTGCACCTTGTCCAGACCGTTAAGATCACCGGCATTACCGTCCCAGTTTGTCTGCTTCGTTACCGCAGCCCAGTCCGCAAGGCTGCCCTCATAGGTCAGCGTTCTCAGCGGAGTATAATTGAGGGCATGAGAGCAGACCTTCGTCACATTACGGCTGAGAGTAAGGTTTTGCAGCCTGCCGCAGCTCACGAAACAGAATCCCGGTAACTCGGAGCATTCAACTCTTGCAGTCGTAAGCTGATCGCATCCCATGAAGATATATGTGCCAAGCGTAGTGAGCGTTGCCGGAAGTGTTACAGAAGTGATATCCTGATCTACGAAAGCTTTCTCTCTTAGCGTTGTAACAGACGCCGGAATTACAAGTTCCGTCAGACCGCCGTGAGTATACATAAAAAATGCACGTTCTCCGATAGCAGTCAGCGTATTCGAAAAACTTGCCGATGCCATATTGACGCAGCGTTCAAACACACTGCTTCCAATCTCTGTGATGCCGTCAGAAACAACAAGAGAACGGATATTTTCATTTTCCCAGAAAGGAGATTGCCCGATCTCATAATCGTAGGTTGCACCGGAGCCGTGAAGCAGGAGCTTTCCATTTTCATAGAGAACATAATGTATATTCTCACCGCAGGTGCCGATTTCAACGATACCACCGATGATATCATCGACTTCTGTCTGCAATGTCTCTACCTGATTTGAAAGTGCCACAATTGTTTCATTATTCTCAGCTACCTCAGCGATAAGCTGCGCCATCTGCGCCATCAGTTCTGTGACCTTGCATTTACCGAGAATGCATTTGCAGTAGCCACAGACATTGCTGTCTTCTCGGTAATCAAACCAATCGCTCTCTGTAATCCGTGAAGCTCCCGGATTCATGCGCACCGCATACATCAGAAGGCGGACATGGTCTTCATCCTGCGGAATGGACGGCAGTGAAGGATTCTCTGCCGGAGTTCCGGCGAACAGCCTGAGAGAAACACTGCGAACGGATTCTGTGGTGTCAAGATAGATTACAATACCGACATATCTCGGCAAAGACTCGTCCTGATACGATGTGAGATCAATCACATATCTGGAATCATTGATAAAGTAGTGTCCGTTGATCCACGCTTTACCGGTACCAAGAACCACGCCAAGACCGCTGTTCGCCGCTGTCAGCTTGAAATTTTGCCCGTAGGTGTCAAGGATACCGTTGCAGATAATGCTGGAGAGGTAGCTTGTGAAGTCCTCTGCCGTATAGGTGCGGTCAAGCCCTTTTGAATTAAAGAAACCGCTGTAAAAAGCCATAAGTCATACCTCCTTGAATGTTGGTGTCAGGCTGTGCCCGTTCTGGTCAAAGCCCTCAATCATACCGATAAGCTGTATCTGCGGCTGCATCATGCCGAAGCGCCGATGCTGCACTGTCACATAGTCGCCTACGAAATAATCACGGTTGTATACATACTGCGTGTTGTGCGCTGCGATCTCTGACTCCGATGCTGTTTTAGGCAGTACAAGCCGTTCTGAGCCGCGAGTGCGCAGTAATTCCAGATACTTTTCCTCCGGAATCGGTATCGTTTCTCCCTCGACCTGCTCTGTTTCGGAAATATCGTCCGCATCCACATACACCTCATAGCGGTCAAGATAGGTCGGCTCAACGCCGTCACAATATGTGGTGCGCTTGCGTTCATCGCCCTTGCCCTGACCGAAGATATATGCAAAATTCTTCTGGACGCTGCTGTCTTCGGCATAGCTGAACGAGAGCAGATTGCTATATGCGTCAGAGAAGATAATATGCGGATTATCCTCCTGCATGATACTGCGGTCAGCACCCTCGGAGAGGTCGAATACCATACGGTACTGCTCTCCGGAGGATTTCACCAGCCGGATATTTGCTGTACCGCCGAGCTTCTCGCAGATTGTATACACCCACTGCATCAGATTCGTGTATGAGATTTGCAGCGTAGCGGTCAGTTCCCAGCAGGTGCCGGTGACCGTTCCGAGGGATAGCCCCGGAATCCTGCGGTTATCCGAGAGCAGCGCATTCTGTGTCACGACCTCCCGGACGATCTCGCTGTATGCCTTTGCCGCTGTGATGTTATATGTCGGATGTATGATACGCCGTTCCAGCAGGCACATCAAAAAGCGACCACGCACTGTCAGGTAGTCGCCGTTTTCAATATCTGTATTGATCAGCACGGATTCTATGATGCCGAAGTGCTGATTATCATCATCACGACCGACGATTCTGCCGGTCTGAAAAATCTCAATATTCTGCGGGTTCGCTGCGATATACACCTCAAAGCTGCCGCACTTGTAATATTCAATATCCCAGAGCAGCGAGGAAAAGGTGTCGCAGACCGCCTCAAGGGTAATCGTCAGCGTATCTTCCTCCGCCGTCATGCGGTAAACTTCAATCTGCATACTATACCCCCAGATACGCATTGGTGTGCACAATGGTGACTTTCAGATTTTGCAGTCCCGTGCCACGCAAGTAGAAACGGTTTCTGCCTTCACGCAGTGTCAGCCAAGTCGAACCGGAAACAAGCCGGTTGATGATGTTGGTTTTAACGCCGCCGCGATCGAGTGTGACCGTCTTATTGCCTGTTTTGGTCGTGACCGTGATAATATCTCCCGCGAGAATGTCGCCGGTGATTTGCAGATACTCGTCTGTGTCAGCATTATACAGCGTGGGAGAACGCGCATCCTCCAGCGCTTCAATGACCAGCGCGAAGCCGATCTCGTCGCCGTCATTGACAATGGTCATCATGTTCTGCGTGTTGTATTTACCGAGGATAAACGGCTCCGGATTGCTCTCCGTCGGGAACGGAAAAGTGAAAGCGCCAGTGATCTGCGAATAGTACGCCATGACCGAGGTCGTGGAATACCAATAAATATCCGGGCAGAGAATTGAAATCTGCCCGGTTGTAAGCTGTTCAAAGTTCTGCACCTCGCAGCTCTCGACATAACCCTCCGCAAATACATCAATGCCAGCGGTCGCATAGTAGATTTTGATGTAGCGGGAAGGCTTCACCACCTTATAAAGCTGATGTCTGCGGGTTTCCACGCCTACGCCGCGCATCTCAAAGGAAATAACGACATTACGCTTCTCGATGAAAGCGTTGTTCAAGTAGCTGCCGTCCATACCCGTATAGCTGGAGGTGCTGATCGTACCGGTGGGAGGATTTAGTCCCTCCACCCGTGAGGTTATATACCGGTTTGCGGTAGCGGTCATGTCCACCCGGTCGCCGTTGGCATTTTCAAGAATGAGTGTAAAAAACACGAAATCACCTCCTGTGTACTTGACACGTAAGCAGATTGATGCTATAATATGAATAATAGAATACAGGGAATGATGCTCTCCCTTGGGAAACCTAAACCGCTTATCAAGCTGATGACTTCTGCCTTATACGCAGAAGTTGTCAGCTTTTTTATTTTGGAGGTATTACAATGCTATTATCACTTGCTATTATTATTCTTTTAGGGCTTTCTGTTGCTGCTATTGTTGATAAAATCGGGCTGCCTCGCATCATAGGAATGCTTGGTGTAGGTATTATCATAAGTCCATATGTGCTTGATTTGCTTGATCCGAAGATACTTGGAATATCATCAGAACTGCGACAAATAGCACTTATCATAATACTTGTAAAAGCAGGACTTTCACTCAATTTATCAGATCTGAAACGTGTTGGCAGACCAGCAGTTATGATGTCATTTGTACCTGCCTGCTGTGAAATAATCGGTTACGTTGTTTTTGCCCCGCTTCTGTTCGGCGTAAACCGGGTTGAAGCTGCCGTTATGGGAGCAGTGTTAAGCGCAGTATCTCCTGCGGTAGTTGTGCCGAGAATGGTAAAACTGATTGAAGAAAAATGCGGTACACAAAAAAGTATACCGCAAATGATTCTTGCTGGAGCATCCTGCGATGATATCTTTGTTATTGTTCTGTTCTCCACATTCGTGACGATGGCACAGGGCGGATCGGCAAGAATGGCAGACTTTTTGAATATTCCCGTATCAATAGTGCTTGGCATATTACTCGGAGCGATTGCGGGCTATTGTATCTATCTTCTGTTTGAAAAATCATATCAACATCACTTCATGATCAGAAACAGTACTAAAGTCATTATCTTACTTGGTGTTTCGTTTCTGCTTATGAGCGTAGAAACGCTCGTGAAGCCTTATGTTGCTGTTTCGGGACTCCTCGCTGTTGTCGCTGCAGCTTGTATTATAAAGCTGAAGTCCGTCAATTCTGTTTCAGCACGTCTTTCGGAGAAATTCGGAAAGCTGTGGATAGGTGCAGAAGTTATGCTATTTGTGCTTG
Organism: Ruminococcus sp. XPD3002; assembly: GCA_900119535.1. GTDB lineage: Bacteria > Bacillota > Clostridia > Oscillospirales > Ruminococcaceae > Ruminococcus > Ruminococcus flavefaciens_H. The sequence goes on along the minus strand of FPJT01000008.1, from coordinate 102,084 downwards.
TGGGTGCGGCAGTTGATGTGCGTTATACCTTATCAGCAGGTGGTGCGGCTGTACTGATGATTTTTATAGCTCTCATATTCAGGGCTGTCGGTGTATTTCTGTGTCTGCTCGGTACTGACCTTAACGCAAAGGAGCGATTATTCTGTATTATCGCATATCTCCCCAAAGCCACAGTGCAGGCTGCTATTGGCTCTGTACCGCTTTCGCTTGGTCTTCCATGCGGTAAAATCGTACTATCGGTAGCTGTATTGGCAATTCTTATAACCGCTCCGCTTGGCGCAATTGGGATTGATAAAACGTATCGTGGTTTACTTGATCATTGACAAGACTATTTTCACACATTCAGCGCATTCCTTGTCAAACGATAGATTTCCAGCCGCGACAGCGACTTAGGCGAATTATTCGTCTGGTTGACTGTGCGGCTGTTGTCGTTGTTATAGTTGTTGATGACCGTGCCTGCGGGAGTGCCGTTCATCATGGCTCCGGAGATACCGTCCATATCGACATTCAGCCCGGACTGCATCGTCAGTGTCATGGCATCAGCCACACCGGACACAGCCGCCTCGACGTACTTTTTGCTCTTGTTGATGCCCTTTGCCAGCCCCTTCATGAAGTCCGGCATCCACTCCTCCACATCGGTCAGCGCACCCTTTTCAGGTACGGAGAAATGCAGGTATTCCCAGATGGAACGAGCAACATCCGCGACTGTATTGATCAGGCTGCCGAGCATATAGGTGATGCCGTTGATGAGATTCTGCATGAGGTCGCGTCCCCACGACCACGAGCTGTTGACCTTTTCCATGACCGCCTGATATACAGCGTTCATGGCGTTGACGACCGCATCCCGCACACCGCCGAGCCTGTCGCCGATGCCGTTTTTGATGCCGTCCCAAATAGAAAGCACAGCTTCCTTGACACGATTCATAGCGCTGCGCACGGTATCCGGCATTGCATCCCAGACCGCCTGCACAACAGATTTGATTGCGTTGACTGCTGTCCGAACCACATCGGATACAGCTTCCCATGTCGTCGTCACAACAGATTTGATATCGAGCTGTCCCGTTTTGATGAGGTTCTTCAGCGCCGTCCATACAGCCGTGACGATTTTCTTGATACCCTCCAGCGCTGCGGAGATCACAGAAGATACAGCCTTCCATGTTGTCGTGATAACATTGCGGATATTCTCAAGCGCGGTTTTAATGGTGCTGACAATCGTTTTCCAGCCGGAAGTGATACCGCTGCTGATCTGCGACATCGTTGCATCAATCGCAGCATTGGCGTTTGTCCAGACCGTTTTCACGGTATCAAAGACCTGCGTCATGAATCCCTGTACCGATGTGACAACATTGGACAGAGCGCTCTGAATTACACTGCTGATTTTTTCAGCAAGACCGCCTGCAAAGCTGTTGACAGCATCGTTCACCACGCTGGTATTTGCATTGATACCATCTGCAAGCCCCTGCATGAAGTCCGGCATCCAGCTCTCGAAATCCGCAAGAGGTCCCTCATCAGGTACAGAGAAATGCAGGAAGGACTTGATCTTGTTTGCCACGCCCTTTACTGCGTCCGCAACCTTGCCGATACAGTTCTTGATACCGTTGACGATACCGTTGATAATATCAGCGCCCCACTGGAACGCCTGCGATGCAAGGTTCTTGATGAAGCTGACCGCAGCATTGAAGCCGTTTACAATCATATCCTTGATCGCCGTTATCTTCTGGGTAACGGCATTTTTGACGCTGTCCCAGATATTCGATACCGTTGTTTTGATCGCGTTCATAACAGTGCTGACTGTATTTTTGATGCCGTTCCAGATAGAAGAAACGACGGAAGAAATGGTATTCAGCACACCGGAAATAAACCCGGAAATCGCATTCCACACTGCCGATACGACCGCATGAATTGCGTTCAGTGTATTTGTGATATGCTCCTTGATGCTGTTCCAGATGCTCGAAATCACAGACCAGATCGCATTCAGCACTCCGGAGATAAAGCCGGAGATCGCATTCCATACTGTAGAAACGACATTGCTGATCGCGTCCATCACCGTACTGATTGCTGTATGAATGGCGTTCCATACCGTTTCAATCACGGTCTTGATCGCCTCAAGCACGATCGTAACAACCGCCTTGATGTTTTCCCATGCCGTGGTGATCTTCTCGTGAATCCAGTCCATGACACGGGAAATGATAACGTGGATTGCCTCAAAAATCGTCTCGAACAGATATCTGAAAGCTTCCAGCAGCGGAGAGATGAAGTCATAAATGGTCTGCCATACCGTTGTAATAACCGACCAGATCGCATTCAGCACCGTGCTGATCGCTGTATGAATCGCGTTCCAGACAACAGTAATAACTGTCTTGATCAGATTGATCTTTTCAGCGACCGAGTTATAAATTGCCGTCCAGATACCGACAAAAAAGTTCTTGATACCAGTCCAGATTGTTGTGAAGAAGTTTTTGATCGCATTGACCACGCCGGTGATGAAGTTTTTGATGCCGTTCCAGATGCCCACAAAAAAGTTCTTGATGCTCGTCCAGACGTTCACCCAGAATTCTTTTACTTCATCGAGGTTTGTGCCGAACAGATTACACAGCACATTCAGGTAGTTTTTCAGCGTGTCTTTCAGGAAATTCCAGACTGCTACGAAAATCCCCTTGATGCCGTCCCACACTCTGCTCCAGTCGCCGGTAAAGATACCGACGAAAATGTCCAGAATATTCAGGATAATATCTGTGACCGCTTTGAAGATGTTAGCGACCTGCTGAAATACACCCTCGAATATGGGAGCAAGGAACTTACACAGTCCGTCCCATACAGCCTTGATAACCTCGGTGATATTTTTGAAATCGAATCCCAGCGCGTTGATGCGGTCAACAATGCCCTGACAGAAGCCGGAAAAGATACTCTTGATCTGCTCCCAGATTGCCGTGATCTTATTACGGAAGTCCTCATTCGTGCGCCAGAGATGAACAAAAGCCGCCACCAGTGCAGCGACAACTGCAATGACAGCGACCACAGGCGCACTGATACCGCCGATGGCAGCACCGAAGGAAGTGAACGCCGCCTTTGCGCTTGCAATGATCGTCGGGAGGTTTGCTACAAGCTGCATCAGCTTGCCTACACCGACCATTGTTTTGCCGACCACCACAAGGAGAGGTCCGAGAGCAGCCGCCACAAGTGCGACCTTGACAATGGTTTCCTTTGTCGCAGGCGACAGTCCATTGAATTTATCGATAAGCCCCTGAATCTTGCTGACGATTGCACGGATTGCGGGCATCAGGATTTCGCCGAAGGAAATCGCAAGCTCCTGAAGCTGGGATTTCAGAATGGTGAGCTGTCCTCCGAGGTTATCCTGCATCACGGCAGCCATCTTCTCAGTGACACCGTTGTAGCCGTCGATCTCATCAGAACAAGTGCTGATCGCACCTTCCAGCTTCTGAATATCCGCAGGCGCAGCATTCATCAGCGCAAGGAAGCCGGACATTGCATTCTTGCCGACCAGCGCTTGCGCCGCCGATGCCTGTTCCGATTCGGACATCTGCGCAAAAGCCACACGACAGTCTGCGAGAATGTCATTCAGCTCACGCATCGAGCCGTCCTGATTGGTGGTTGCGATCTCCATTTCACCGAAGGCAGCACCGCAGAACTTTACCTCACCTGCAAGTGCTGTCATGATCGAACGCAATGCAGTACCGGACTGCGAACCCTTGATACCGCTGTTTGCCATCAGACCGATTGCCTGTGCGGTATCTTCACAGGAGAATCCGAGAGAACCTGCAACAGGCGCACAGTATTTGAAGGTTTCACCCATCATGCTGACGTTCGTGTTTGCATTGGACGATGCCGCCGCCAGCACATCAGCAAAATGACCGCTGTCGGCAGCAGTTAAGCCGAAAGCGGTCAGTGCATCTGTTACAATATCCGATGTTGTCGCCAAGTCCTCACCGGAAGCAGCAGCAAGGTTCATGATGCCCTCGATACCTTCCAGCATATCTCCGGTTTTCCAGCCCGCCATCGCCATGTAGTTCATGGCATCGGCAGCCTCGGAAGCGGAGAACTTGGTCTTTGCGCCCATTTCACGGGCTTTGTCACGCAGTGCGTCCAGTTCATCACCAGTCGCACCGGATACAGCAGCGACCTTCGACATTGCAGAATCGAAATCCGCTGCTGTTTTTACGGCGGCTGTACCCGCAGCCGCAATGGGAACGGTCACATGGGTGGTCAGTGTCGTACCGACATCGGCGATTTTGTCGCCTGCCTTTTCGAGCATTTCACCCGCCTGACCGAGCTTGGCAAGAGCCGTGCTGGAAGCCTCTACCTCACGCTGGAGGTTTTGTAGCTCCTGTTCCGTTTCGATGATCTCACGCTGGAGGGCATCATATTGCTCCTGCGAAATGTCGCCGTTCGCAAGCGCCTGATTTGCTTGCTCTGCTGCCGTTTTCAGAGTTTCCAGCTTTTCTTTGGTAGCCTTCACCGCATCGGCGAGGAGCTTATGCTTCTGCGAGAGCAGTTCCGTGTTGCTGGGATCGAGCTTCAGCAGCTTCTGTACATCCTTGAGCTGCGTCTGCGTGTTCTTGATGTTTTTGTTGACACCTTCCAGCGCCTTCGACAGCTTGGTCGTATCGCCGCCAATTTCGACCGTGATGCCCTTGATTCTGTTTGCCATGCGGTTTCACCTCCTCTGTGAGGGCATGAAAAAAGCAGCCCCGAAGGACTGCTCAGTGTATATTCAGTTACTAAGCTAAATCAGAATTTGCCGTTATTTGTTTCCTATGCCCAGATCGCCATCGCCAAAGTGCCGACAACAATCAGAATCAACCCGGCAAGCGCCTTTCTGCTCAACTTTTCTTTGAATACGAAATAGGAAAAAGCGACGGAAACGATAATGCTGAGCTTATCAATCGGTACGACAACGCTGACAACGCCGTTCTGTATGGAGTAATAGTAACAGAGCCATGATGCGCCTGTGGCAATCCCGGACAGAGCTATGAATACAAGTTCTTTGGAATCAGTATTTTTCAGTTCAGCACCTTTGCCTTTAACGAAGACGATCAGCCAAGCCATAACAAGAACAACACCAGTACGGATCGCCGTCCCGAGATTTGATTCTACATCCGTTATGCCGATCTTTCCCAGAATAGAGGTCAGGGCAGCAAAAACAGCGGAACCGATCGCGTAGGGCAGCCACGTGCGCTTTGTGTCCTTTGCTTCAGTTTTCTTCTTTTCGATCATCAGAAACACGCCTGCCGCAAGAAGTGCAGTACCGATCAGCTTGACCGCCAGATGTTCTGTCTCACTGAAAAGGATGATTGCGATAAGCACTGTCAGAACCGTGCTGGATTTATCGACGGGAACGACCTTGTTCACATCGCCGACGGACAGGGCTTTAAAATAGCAGATCCACGAGGCTCCTGTCGCAAAGCCGGACAGAATTAAGAAGATGATAGATTTTGCCGATATTTCCGTGATCGTTCCAGCAGAGCCAACGATAAACACCATGATCCAGGCAAAAAGGAGTACAACGACCGTCCGCAGAGCAGTCGCCACGTCTGAATCAGTCTTTTTGATTCCGCATTTCGCAAGTATCGCCGTAAGTCCGGCAAAGAGCGCGGACAAAGCCGCCATGATCAGCCACATATCTTCCCCTTATTCATTGTCATATATTCTGGTAATTCTCGTCCATCAATTATCTCTAAGATAAATCCCGATTTAGCGAAGGAAGCTTCATGTTTCCTTCACAACAGAATTATAACACAGTAGGAAGAAAAAGTCAATCAGAACGCATCAAAGTCTGCCTGTCCAGCGACCTCATGCCAGCCGTCATATTCGTCATTTTCCTTTTCGGTAAACATATCATTCACGACTCCGATCGTGAGCAGATCAAGCTCCGAAAGGGACAGCCCGATCTGCACACATCGGAGAAGGAAGAGGGGCGTTGTCATCGGGCGGTCAGTTTTTCGATGTTTTTTTTAGATTCCGCCTGCGTTTCCACGTTGAGTCCCCACAGCTCGATGAGCTGCGGCAGCACCTCGTAGATGGAGAACGTGTTGAACGCTTCGAGCCACTCGTCGGGGTTGTCCGGGACGTTTTCCGGATCAGCGTGTTTCGCCATGATGTATGCGATATTCTCGAACACTTCAAGGCTCTCGATGTCAAGAGCAGAACTTTCCTCGTCACCCTCCTGCACGGAAGTCTGAAGTGCAGCGAAGTCCTTGTAAATATCCCTGCGGAACTTGATACGGTAAAGGCGAGGCACAGCGGCACTCGCCTTGAAAGGAACCTCGATACCGTCAACGGTGATCGTCTTTTTAATAGCCATGCTGTACCTCCTTACTCGGTCGTGCTGCTGCTTTTGGTTGTGCCTGCGGAACGTGTGCCGGTGCTGTTGTTGGTAGCAGCAGTCGGCATATACACAGCATTGTACCAGTTGTCATAGGTGGTCTGGTCAGTGCTTTCGCAGGTCTTGGACTTCACCAGACCGTTCGGCAGCGCCGATGCCTTGAGGGAGAGCTTTTCCGTCTTGACGCTCTTGCTTTCCTCCGTGGTCTCACCCTCAGTCGCAGGACGGGATGCAGAGCAGCAGTACAGCACATGGCGGATGTGGTTCTTGTCGCCGTCAAACTCGAACATGAGTGCGAACTGCGATGTTTCCGCATCGTTACGCTCCACCAGAACGCCCTTTGCATCGAGCTGCTCACCGAGAATCGCCGTAGCAAAGTCGGTTGTGATGAGTGCGACCTCCAGATCACCGTCGTAGCCTGCGTTGTTATTGATTACATAATACACGCTGTTGTCAGCGTAGAAGTTCTCGTTTTCGCCGTTCGCATCAATGCTCAGGGATACAGCACCGGGCAGGCGCACAGGCGTTGCAAATGTCGGAACGCCCTCATCAGACCATGCTGTAATCTTCGCCCAGTGAACCTTGTTCAGACCGAACTTCACCTTGTTTTTCTGCAGTGCCATTGTTATACCTCCATTTCGTATAAGACCTCATAGAGCTGTTCGCTCTCGATGTAGGTTTCCGTTTTCGTGTAATAGATATTGTGCTGCGTCAGCACTTCCTCCACACGGCTTTCCGTATCGGGCGACTTCTCGTCTGTATACAGTTCAATATCAAGCTGCTTGAAACTGTAATACATCAGATTATCCGCGCCGAAGGTATCCTCGCCGGGTGAGAGAAAAATAACAAAGGGCGGTTTCGGAGACTCGCCCTCGGCAAAATGATGATAGGCGAACGGCATCCCGATCTCCTGCATCATTTCATTGATTTCTTCATAGGTCATGACAGCGCCTCCTCGATGAGCTGCGTGAGCATTTCCTCGCCATGCGCTTCCGCAGGTGCGATATGCGGTTTGCCGGATACACGTCCGCCGTTCCGCTTTGCATGACCTTTTTCAAGCAGGTGCGCGAGCTGGTAGCGGTCTTTTGAGTGAACAGTCATTTCGAGTGTATGGCTGTTTTCCTTCGTTTTCTTGGTCGTCCAGCTTTTGCGGTACTTGCCGCTGCGCTTTGGAGCATTGGCGGAGATTTTCTTCTTGACGGAGGTCGCTGTCTTTTTCACAGCCGCTTTCATGGCGGTATCTGCAAGGTCTGCATATTCCGTCAGACCGCGCATGATCTCCGCCGCCATATCGTCAATCGAAGTCATCCTGCTCACCAGCCTTTCGTGTACCTGCCGTAATTTTCATATAGTCGAGTGATTCATAATTCGGCAGTACACCGTTAATATCATACACCAGACCACGGAAGCGCAGCTTGTGCGTGGTGGTATTGATGCGCTTGGTATCAGGTGTCTGCCGGACAGTGAATTCCAGCGATACGACTTCCTGCGTCACGCCAGCCTCGGTTGTTTCCGTCGATGTCTTTACGGACACGGCAGCCCAGCAGGAGAAAGCCTCCTCCCACCGGGCTTTGTGGTTGCCAATGCCGTCTATCTTCGTGCTGTGTTCCAGAAAGGCGATGCGCTGATTCAGCGTTCCGATCTCCATCAGATCACCCCTTCACGCTGCGCAAATAACAGCGACCGGAGAGTCAGCGTCAGCTTGTGGTAGTCAGCACTGTTGCGGTTCTCATAGAGGTAAGAAACAGTATACAGCATAGCCTGCCGGGTGGTTTCCTCGTTGACCGCAAGTGCCGCCTCGTCCATTCTGCCGACGTCCTGCACCAGCCGCTTGGCAGTGTCGATCAGCGAGAGGATGAGCTTGTCATCCTCTGTATGATCCACACGAAGATAGTTTTTTGTCTCAGCCAGAGTGATCATGCACCGCTGCCACTCTTGACCTTGAGTGTCTTGATCGCTTCGGGGAGAATGAGCTTGCCGTCAAGACGCTCCATTGCAAGGAAGCCGACCTGACCGGTCATAGCGAACAGCTCATTCAGACGCTTGAAGGTACGACCGGAACGGTCAGCGATCCAGTAATAGCTGAAATCGCCGAATGCCATACACTTCTTGCCAGCGCCGATCTCCGGAACATAGCTGGAGGTCTTGTAAGGACGGTTGAGGATGGTATCGGGAACGCCTGCCGCAACGGAAGGCTGCCAGATGTAGTTGCCGTTGCCGTCCTTGAGCTTACGGAGTGCCTTGACCGTAGAATCATTCAGCACCCAGACAGCCTTCTTGCGGTAAGGGCTGCGGAGCGAATAGAACAGCTCCATCACATCATCGAAGGTGATGCTTGCGCCTGCGGTAGTCGCGCCGTCCTGTGCGCCGCCGGTTGCATTGAAGATGCCGGTAGGCTTGCCGGTGCCGTTGCCGATGAAGAAGGCTTCCTCCTCCTTTGCACCGATTCTGCGGGCAAACTCACGGGCGATGTAAGACGGAAGGTCGAACACGCTGTCGTTGAGAAGCTCTTCAGAGATCTTGATCGCCGTGCCGAGCTTATATGCGGAGAGCGATGCCTGACCGAAGGTGTCATCGGAAAGCGTGTACTGCTCCTCCTCATCCATCCAGACCGCATCGCCCTTCGATGTGACGATCGGAATCTTGCGATCGCCGCTGGAAGTCTTGATAACGGTCGCCATCTGGCGGAAGATGTTCTCTTCCTCCAGCGCCTCGATGAGCTTTCTCTCGAACTCATCCGGCACAAGATAGCCGCCCTCGGTGTCTGTGCCGACATGAAGATCATTGCGGACATCGATCCAGTTGCGGTTGCGGATGCTGTTCCAGAAGGCATCACTGTATGCTGCAGATGCAGTTCCGGTCTTTTCCGGCTCGGTGTTCTGTGCAGCAGGCGCAGTCAGAATGGGAGAAGTGGTAGCCTTCGCCATATCCGCTTCAATTTCCGCCTGACGCTCCATGCGCTGGATTTCCTTGCCGAGGTTGACGATGGTCGCCTCCATTGCGTCATAGGTCTTGCTGTCCTCCTCGGAAAGCGTACCGTCTGCCTGTCTCTTGCTGTCGAGGAAGTCACGGGCGGTATCCCACGCCTTCGCTCTCTTTTCACGAAGTTCCTGAATAGTCATTATACATACCTCCAATCAGTATTTCAGCAGATTCAGCCGACTCATGAGCTGATCCACGGGTGTACCCCTGCGCTCGGCGGAGACCTTCTGCATGAGGCTCTGCATCGTAGCGGCACGGGAATAGGACATCGCCGTCAGGTTATCTTCCTTCGGCTCGTCCTGCTTCGGTGTATTTTCATCCTCATCCGGTTCATCTTCCTCCGGCTTCGGCTGCGACCGGAGTCCGGCTGACGGCTGTCCGCTTGCAAACAGAATACCGTCCACCAGTCCGAGAGACTGCGCCTTTTTCGCATTCAGCCATGTTTCCTCGTCCATCATGCGGGCGATCTTGCTGCGGCTCAGACCGGACTTTTCCTCGTAGGCGTTGATGATGCTTTCCTTGACCTCATCCAGCAGCTCGATGGCTTTCAGCATCGCTTCCTTGTTGCCGAAAGCGACGGTCGAGGGGTTGTGGATCATCAGCATACCCGTCGGTGCGATGAGCGTTTCGTCGCCAGCCATTGCAACGACAGAAGCTGCACTTGCCGCAATACCGTCGATCTTGACCGTGACCTTGCCCTTGTGACTGCGGAGCATCGTATAGATCTGCGATGCCGCAAATACATCTCCGCCGGGAGAATTTAGCCAGACAGTGAGATCGCCGCTGACCTTTGAAAGCTCGTTACGGAACATGGCAGGCGTGATCTCATCGCCGAACCATGTGTCTTCCGAAATCGGTCCGTTGAAGATCAGCTCGGATGCGCCGGTGTCTTCATTGCGTACCCAGTTCCAGAACTTATTCATCTGCATTTCCTCCTTTCTCTGCGAAAGCGCCTGCGTCCTCCAGCTTTGTGAAGCTGCCGTTCACCAGATACAGATTGCCGCCTTCCTCATCGGGAATTGCGTTCATATCCTCCAACTCACGGATATCATTGGCGGACATCCAGCCGTTCTGTCTTGCAGTCGCATAGCCCTGCATACGGCTTGCGTAGTCGCCGCGCAGCAGACCTTCCACATTGAATTTAATGAAATAGCGCCCCTTTTCGGAATCCGAAAGAAGCGCCTTCTGTAGTCCCTGTTCCCAGCGTACCAGCCACGGATCAAGGGTGTATTTTACGAATTCGAGCGACAGATGCTCGATGTTGCTGAAAGTAGCATGATCGAGGTCGCCGATCATATGCAGCGGCACACGGTACAGGCGGGCAATTTCCTCAATCTGAAACTTTCTGGTTTCAAGAAACTGCGCCTCGTTGTTTGGAATGGAGATGGGCGTGTATTTCATGCCCTCCTCCAAGATCGCAGTTTTATGCGCATTGCTGCTGCCGTAAGCCCGCTGCCAAGCCTCACGCACACGCTCCGGATTCTTGATCACGCCCGGATGCTCCAGCACCGCAGAAGGTGCAGCGCCGTTTGCGAAGAAGGACGAGCCGTACTCATCACAGGCGACCGCCAAACCGAGTGCATTCTTTGCCATTGCAATGGGGCTGTATCCGACCAGACCGTCAAAGCCCAAGCCGGGAATATGCAGCACCTGTTCCATCGGCAAAATGATCTCGCCCTGCTGCTTGAAATTCGGATTGTGTTCGTCGTATCGGCTGTAGCAGTAAATGAGTCTGCCGCGATCGTCACGGTCAACACGCACCTTATCCGGCATCAGCGGATACAGTCCGATGACGTCGCCTCTGCCGTTCCGGATGATCTGCGCATAGGCGTTGCCGTAAATCAGCAGATGCGCCATGAGCGTTTCCCGGAACACGAAGGATGTCATTTCGGGATTCGGCTGATCATGAAGCAAAAAATATAGCGGGTGCCTCGGCACTCGCTCTTTTCCGCTGTCGGTGTATTGGTAAACGTGCAGGGGCAGTTGTGCAATCGCCTCCGACAAAACTCTCACGCAGGCATAAACTGCGATGATCTGCATTGCCGTGCGGTCGTTGACTCGCTTGCCTGCATGAGTCCGTCCGAAGAAATAGCTGTAGGACGGGCTGTCGTAGCTGTCCTTCGGCTTGTCCCGTGACCGGAACAGTCCGCTGAAAATACCCATGTGCATCACTCCTTTCGGTTGACTTTTTCTATGGGCGTATGTTATAATATGGAAAAGCGGAGGTTTCCGCTGAAAATCATGTATCCTGAGGTGAGATAAAAATGAAAGAGAACGTTATGAAGTTAGTAAATCTCGGTAAAATTCCAAATGACAGCGAAATGTCGGATGAATTATTCAATCAGTATGATGAACTGATTCAAATTGATGAACCGCTGACATTTGAAGAAGCAGAATTACTGATTACGCTGTTCTCTGACGATTGTGATGACCTGAACTGGGGATTGCTGCATACAATTGAGAGCGTTTTTGATGCAGATAATATTGAACGATATCGAATGCTGATCTCAAAATGTAATAATGCTGAATTTAAGGAAACACTTGAAACCAGACTGAATAATCGCTAATAATATTTTTTTATGCAGACAGCCCCTCCGTCCGGAAGGGCTGCCTTCTTTTCAGATGTCGCCGTTTGCGCAGTAGTCTGCGAGGTCTTGCGCATCCACCCGGATGCCGTCGCTCTCCCAGTCGAGAACCTGATCCTCAAGGTACTGCGGATCGTAGCCGTACTCCTTTGCGATGCGGTTGAGTTCCTTCTTCGTGATGTTTTTCATTGTGGTTTCCTCCGTGTTTTTATTCCGGCGGGCTTCTTTGCCCTTCCGTTGTGTACATATTAACTCTGAACCGGAATAATAGCAAGCCGCTAAAACCACAGAAGAATCGGGAAAAATCAGCCGCCAGTGTTGTGTATATAGACATTACAAAACAAGCATATCCCTGCTGTCATAAATGCTGTCGCCAGAGTCGTTCCCGCAGCGGATTGCACGGTCGAGAGCCATGATCGTGGCGACCGTTCCGTCAATCTTCTCCGTGGATTTCTCCTTATCCGGCTTGATGTTGCCTGCGGGATCACGCTTGATGAAAATGTTGTCCATATTCCAGCGGAGAACCGGATGCCCGTTGTGGGCGATCTTCTGCTCCAGCGTCAGCTTCATTAGCTCTTTGGTCGGCGGCGACATATCACGGTAGCCCTGACCGAACTGCACCAGCGTGAAGCCCAGCCCCTCAAGGTTCTGGCTCATCTGCACTGCGCCCCAGCGGTCGAAGGCGATCTCCCGGATATTGAACCGTGTACCCAGCTCGTCGATGAAATTTTCGATGAAGCCATAGTGAACGACGTTGCCCTCGGTCGTCATCAGAAAGCCCTGCCGCTGCCAGAGGTCATACGGCACATGGTCGCGCCGGACACGGAGGTCAAGCGTTTCCTCCGGCAGCCAGAAGTACGGGAGAATATAATAATGGTCGTCCTCGTCGGTCGGCGGAAACACTAGCACGAAAGCAGTGATATCCGTCGTGGACGAGAGGTCGAGACCGCCATAACATACACGCCCTTCCAGCAGCGATTCGTCGAAATCGACCTTGCAGGCGTCCCACTTGTGCATCGGCATCCAGCGGACGGTCTGCTTCACCCATTGATTCAGACGAAGCTGACGGAAGGCATTTTCTTCACCGGGGTTCTGCTTGGCAGATTCGCAGGCAGCCTCGACCTTGTCCATGCCGATGGTTTCACCGAGTGACGGATTTGAATTCTTCCAGACCTCTGGAGAAGTCCAGTCGGCATCATCGGGAGCGCCGTAGATGACCGGGTAGAAGGTCTTGTCGATCTTGCGCCCTTCGAGAATATCCTGCGCCTTCTGGTGTTGCTCGTAGCAGATGGAATTGGTGTCTGTGCCAGCCGTCGTGATCAGAAAATACAGCGGCTGCATTCGTGCGTCGCCGGAGCCTTTCGTCATAACGTCAAAGAGCTTCCGGTTGGGCTGCGTGTGCAGCTCATCGAACACGACTCCGTGAATATTGAATCCGTGCTTGCTGTACGCCTCAGCGGAAAGCACCTGATAGAAGGAGTTGGTCGGCACATACACGATGCGCTTCTGCGAGGTCAGGATCTTCACTCGCTTGTTCAGGGCGGGACACATCCGCACCATATCGGCGGCGACATCGAACACGATCGCAGCCTGCTGACGGTCGGCAGCGCAGCCGTAGACCTCGGCACGTTCCTCGCCGTCGCCGCAGGTTAGCAATAACGCAACAGCGGCGGCAAGCTCAGACTTGCCGTTCTTTTTCGGAATCTCGATGTATGCCGTGTTGAACTGACGGTAGCCGTTGGGCTTGATGACACCGAACAGGTCACGGATGATGCGCTCCTGCCAGTCAATCAACTCGAACGGCTTTCCCGCCCATGTGCCTTTGGTATGGGCAAGGCACTCAATGAACCGCACCGCATAGTCAGCGGCGGCTTTGTCGTAATGGGAATCCTCCGCCATGAACTGCGTTGGTGTATAATCTTTCAGCTTTCGCAAGTGCCTCACCTCCATGAGAAAGGCGGCTGCCATCCGGTAGCCGCCTTCGTGTTTTTAGTTGTATTCGTGCATCAGGATCGCCAGCGCGGTTTCCGCTGCCTCGTTCTGCGGCGGGACATCCAGCCCCCGGTCGTAGTTGTAAACAACCTCGCCGTTGATCTTCAGCGTCGCCTTGCTGATCTTGCCGCCGTCGATCCCGTACTGGCTGCCCTCGTCGTAGGCTTTCACCCAGTAATGAACGACCGTGTACTTTCCGTCGCCCTTCGGAACTCCAATCGTACCTTCGTGCCACATAATGTTTTCCTCCGTTTTTCGTAGTTTCCGGTGGGCTTTGCCCTTCCGTTGTACACATATTAACTCTAAACGGCGGATATATCAAGTGTGAGTAATAACAATGATCGCTGCGGTATTTTCCGCTTGTTTGTGTACTTTACGCCCGCCCACAGGAGCCGCGTAAATGCGCTGTGTGGGGCTTGTTCTGGCATGGCATCCGTTTGCGCGGAACCTGCTGCCCGCGCACAGGGCGGCGCTATGCCGCCCCGGTGGGGCGACCGGCTTATCTGCCGGTCATCCATTCCCATTCGCTTTCGCAGGCGGCTGCGTAGTCTTCGTCAAAAAGGGCATCGTCGTCAATCCATTCGGTTTCGTACTCGATCTCCTCGATGCCCTCGAAGGTCGTGCCGTTTGCGGCTGCGTCTTCCTGCGCAAGGCTGTCGGCGTTTTCTTCAACCCAAGCCCTGAAGTCCTCTGCGTTGAGGTCGTCCTCGTTCTCGATCTCCAGTTCGTAGCCTTCCTCTTCGGTGTCGTACCAAAGGATCGTGGCGCTTTTGATCGCCTCGCGCTCGTTCCAGTCGTCTCTGCCTGCCATTGCTCTTGCCTTTGCCATTCCGTAGCTGATCATTGTTTTTTCCTCCGTGTTTCGTAGTTTCCGGCGGGCTTTGCCCTTCCGTTGTGTACATATTAACTCTGAAAGCACATTATATCAAGCCGCTAAAACTACAGAAGATACGGGGAAAATGTGCGGCGGGTGTTGTGTATATTACACCCGCCGCTTTTCGGTTATTCGCCGAGGGGAATTGGCATCAGAATGTTGCCGACCAGCACGAAATCGTATGCCTGCCGGAAGAACTCCGTGTACTTTTCGGTCAGCTCCTGCGGCAGGTCGGTGAAGTCATCCTCGCCCAAGCCGCAAAGGAAGAATGTCCCCTTGATGACGCCGTAGCCCTTGATCGGGCGGTTCCACTTCTGCTCCGGGTGGTAGAGGGCTTCCTCCTCGCACACCAGTGCGACCGGATCATCGAAGGGGTAAATCGCCTGAATGTACCCGCCGACTGTCTGCTGCAGGCTTTCAAGCTCGCCGCTGATCTCCTTTGAGTAGGGGCGCTTGCCCGGTTCAACAACTAAAATGTTCATGTGAATGCTCCTTTGTGTTTATTCCGCTTCTCTTGCGGTAGTGACATATTAACTCTGAACCGAGGATATATCAAGCATAATCGGCAAAATAAATGTGACAAACATCGCGGCGGAAATGCCGCTGAATTGTACATCGCACAAGAGCCGCACACGCGCCCTGTGTGGGGCGGGTTACCGAAAGGGATACCGTTTGGAGGATATCCGTCCCGCGCCACACGTTGCAACGTGGCAGCTCTGTGCGCCTTATTCTTCGCCTTCGTACTTCTCGTGGATGATGCCGAGAATCTTGTCCTGTTCCTCGCGTCCGACGCCGATGCTTTCAAGCGCCTCACGCGTTCCGCAGTCGGGGCAGATTGGGCTGTTATCCACGCGGGAAAGGGCTGGTCTGGCGGTGTACGCCTGCCCGCATTTCGGGCAGATGCGCGGCTCGTTGTTGCGGTCTTTCATCGCTGTACCTCCTTTGCGCTGGTCTCGTAGGCAGCATCGAGGAACTTGGTGTCGAAGCCGAAGTTCCGGTAGCCTTCCTCGCAGGTGCGGATGTAGGCAAGCGACGGAATTCCGAGGCTGCGCTCCTCATGCATGATGTACACGAAGGCGGTCAGCTTCTTGGTCTTGCCGCTTGCCAGCTTCACCGGCAGGCGGACTTCCTTCTTGTAGTAGAAGGTCGGGTAGCCCTCGTAGGCATCCAGCCGCTTCTCGTCGGCTGCGGTGACCTCCCAGACCGCGATCGGAACGATGCCGTTCTTCTTCGGTTCGATGGTCAGGTACGCGCCGGTCTTGCTGCCCTTGTAAAGCAACTCGTAGTCGGGAATCACCGTGATGCCGATGGGCTTTGCGGTCGGGCAGCGGTACCGCATCTGGCGGATGTTCAGGTTAGAGCCGTAGGCAAGGTAGTACTTTTTTTCCATGTCAATCGTCCTTTCCGAAGGAAGTCTCCTTCTACCACCCTGAGCCGCCCGTAGGCGGCAGGTGGGGAAAGGCGGCGGTTACTTTTCCGCCTTGCCCAGTTCGTATGCCTTGCGGAGCATCTCTCGGATGCCCCAGACGCTCACCTCCGGGAAGTCCTCGGTGTCGTTCCAGCGTGTGTCCAGCCCGCCGCGCTGTTCCAGTGCGTAGTCCGCTTTCATTGCGATCTGCTCCAGCTTCTTGTCGGTTTCCGTTCCCCATTCGATGTTGCTCATTGCTCGTTCCTCCGTGTTTTGTTTTCCGGTCGTTTTCCGTTCCGGTAGTCACATATTAACTCTTTTCGGGGATAATAGCAAGCCGCTAAATGTACAAAACATCGCTGGGGAAAATGTGCCGTTCTTTGTGTAGAATATGCCTTGCCGCTGTTTGCGCCGTGTGCGCCCGTGTGCGGGCTTTCACCGAAAGGGGCAGTTACTTGGAGGATACCCGTCCCGCCCCACACGGGGCAACGTGGGCGCTGTGTGCGGCTTTTCCGGATTCCGCCAAACCGCCCGTGGTGGGCGGTCGGCGGCTCGGCAGGCTCAAGGTCTGCCGAATCGGAAGGCGTTATCGCCGGTAAGGTTCTGCGTCAGGGTTTCTCTTGCGGTGGCGAACTCGTCGCCAATGAAGCCCATTCTCATCAGCCAAGTCCGCATCGCGAACTTTTTGTTTTCCTTCTGCTGTTCCTTCGGGCTTGCGCTGCGCAGGTCTTTTGCCATCTGGCTCATTGCAAGGCAAAGCTGAATGTAGCTCTTGAGCTTGCCTGCATGAAGCCCGTTCTGCTTTCCGTTTGCGGGCTTGTCGAACTGGAAAAGGCGGAATTCAATCGTGCCCTTTGTGAAGGTGGCGTGGAGGTTCAGCATATGGTAGCGGCTGTCGTTGTAGTGGTGGGTTCTGCCGTAGTCGCATCCCTGTGCGCCGTACCAGATGTCTGCAAGCTGCGCCATCGTGGTGGGCTTCTTCTTGTTGAGCTGCTGCAGGAAATTCGGGTTTACCGTTCTGCAGTAGCGGTTCATACGGCTGCTGTCAACCTTGATTGCTTCGGCGATCAGCGTTTCGTGGCTTGCCATCAGGTTTGCGAGGTTTCGCAGGCTCTGCGGTGTGTGTCCCGCTGCGCCGATGTGAATGTGAACTCCGCAGCCTCTGGTGTAGTCGCTCTTTGCGCCCGCCTTGCGAAGGCGTCTGATCAGCTCCTGCAGGGTTTCGATGTCCTCGTAGTGCAGGATCGGTGTGACCAGTTCGCACTTTTCGCTGTCCGGTCCGCTGATGCTGCAGTCGCGCTGGAATTTCCACTCGCGTCCCTGTGCGTCCCAGGCGCTGTAGGTTTCGTAGCCGTTGCGGTGTGCGGTGTACTCGCTGCGGTTTGTGCCGAAGAACTCGGCGGCGAGCTTTGCGGCAGCCTTGCGGGTGATGTTGTTCATCTCAACCTCAACCCCGATCGTCTGCTCCTTCATTCTGTTGATCTGTGCCTGTGTCTTTGCGTTCATGGTGGTATCCTCCTGTTTGGTTTTTGGTGTGTTTTCCCTTTCGGTAGTCACATATTAACTCTAAACCGAGGATATATCAAGCCGCTAAAACCACAGAATATCGAGGAAATACAGCCTTGATGATTGTGTAGTATACACCCTTGACTTACTTGCAATAGTGTGGTAATATGGGGTACGATGGAATAGGTCGTCACATTTCCGGAAGCCCCCGGAGGCTGTAAAATCAGCCGCCGGAGATGACCTCGAACTCATCTGCGCCTTCGATCAGCGCAAGGCTTCTGCCGTTGTCCCACTTCATATGAATGTTGCCTGCATCGTCGATGATTGCAACTGTTCCGGTTGTACCGGGCGGCACTGGCGCGATGTCGTCCGCCATGCGAATCAGGCGGATGCGAGTGCCTGCGGGATAGCGCTCCCGTAGGGCTTTCAGTTCAGCATCATTCGGAAACCGCATCGTCAGCACCTCCTTCGGGCTTGCCGTGACGGAAGGCGGAGCTTCCGGTCAGGTTGCGGAGCAGAACCTTGCGCACCGGCTTGTACTCTTCGCCAATCATGCCGAGGCGCAGGAGGAAGCAGCGGAATGCGTACTTCTCGTTGTCACTGGTGTCCGGCTTGTTGACCACGCGCTTGAGGTTCTTTGCGAACTCACAAAGGGCGGTAATGAAGCGAGTGTAGGCATCGCCGTCGCCGTCCTTCTCGACCGTGAACCACGGGAACTCAACCGTTTCCTCGCACTTGTTGACCGCAAGGCTCTCCGTGTTCAGCGCGTGTTTCAGGAGCGTTTCCTTGTTGGCGATGAGCTGGAGCAGATTGTTCATCGACTGCTCCGTGAAGAAATCCCTCGGCATCGAAATCGTCAGGGCTTCCGGCTCGTCCTCGGAAGTGTAGCCTGCCTTGTTGAGTCCGTCCAGCACTCTCTTGATGACCTCAGTGTCCATGCGGTCTGCGAAGGAAAGCACAGCATCCTTGCTCAGGGTGAAGAACCCGATCTCGTAGGCGCAGCTCGGAACGCCGCAGTAGCGGACATCCATGTCTGCAAGCTCGCCGATCTTCTGTGCCAGTCCCTTGCGCTGGCTCTTTTCAATATTGAACTTGATATTCATGATGTGACCTCCTGTTTTTCACCGCTTGCTGCGGTTTTGATTGTAGTCACATATTAACTCTGAATCGCATAGATAGCAAGACTGTAAAACGGAGAATATGTGCGGGGCGGATTTGCGCCGATTTGTGCATATTACAGCGTTTCCGGATATTGACAGATCGGCGGATGTGCTGTATAATCATAGTAATAGAAATCGGAATTTATGAATTAAAAGAGGATAATTATATAATGATAAAAATTGCTCATCTTTTTAAGAACTATTATTTAGGGATATCCTTTATTGGAATTATTGCATTCGTGATACAAGAAATCCCGTATATAATAATGCCATTAGTTAAACCTGAATCAAATCCAATAATGAATATGCAAAATGAATTGAAATGCATCCAGATTCTACAAGGCGTGTTTGGTATGCTTTCAATGGTTTTATTGATGCTGATTGTTAGAGATGATGTAGGCTTTTTCTCAATAGAAACAACAAGAGATAAAGTATTTTTTGTATCAACCCTTGTCATGATATTCATTAATTTTATCGGATGGACGTTATATTATACCGGGCATCAAATCAGTTGGGTGATAGTAATAAGTCAATTTGCGGTCGTTCCGCTTTACTATTTATGTTTCGGATTGTGGAAGCAAAATTACCCATTGGTTTTTTCAGCAGCATTATTTTTTGCAATTCATACTATTAATGGATATATGAATTTTATTGCGAAGAAGTAATATAAATTCTGATTTACGCGAATAATACACCATCAGCCTTCCTTCGTTTCCACCTCTTTGACCAGATCGGAATAAGGAATCTGCTGTCCATCACGAATTACGTACACGCCTTCGGCATTCCCGGTGTCTTCAACATAGCGCCGGAGGATGACGGAGGCGTATTTTTCGTCCAGTTCCATCATGTAGCAGATGCGGTTCATCTGCTCACACGCCATGAGCGTCGAGCCGCTGCCGCCGAAGGTGTCGATGACCACGGCGTTCTCCTGCGTGGAGTTTCCAATGGGATAGCCGAGCAGGTCGAGAGGCTTGCTGGTCGGATGGTTCGCATTGCGCTTCGGCTTGTCGAAATTCCAGATGGTCGTCTGCTTGCGGTCGGAATACCACTTGTGCTTGCCGTTCTGCATGAAGCCGTACAGCACCGGCTCGTGCTGCCACTGGTAATCGGAGCGTCCGAGGACAAGGCTGTCCTTCACCCAGATGCAGCAGCCTGCAAGGTGGAATCCCGCATCGACGAATGCACGACGGAAATTCAGCCCTTCGGTGTCTGCATGGAACACATAAGCCGCACCGCCTTTTTCGAGGTGTGCCGCCATACACTGGAATGCCGCCAGCAGGAAGTTGTAGAACTCCTCGTTCTTCATGCTGTCGTTCTGAATGGTCAGACCGCTGGAGCTTTTGAAAGATACACCGTAGGGCGGATCGGTCAGAATGAGATTTGCTTTCGTATCGCCCATAAGTGTATTTACATCATCGGGACTGGTCGCATCACCGCACATGAGGCGATGCCTGCCGACCATCCACACATCACCGCGCTCCACAAACGCTGCCTTCTCCAGCGCTGCGGTCAGGTCAAAATCATCGTCCTTCGCATCGCTTCCGGTTCCGTCGGAGAACAAGTCAGCCAGTTCCTTTTCATCGAAGCCGGTCATAGAGAGGTCGTAGCCGAGGTCTTGCAGCTCCTGCATCTCCACGGCGAGAAGCTCCTCATCCCAGCCTGCATCCAGCGCCATACGGTTATCCGCGAGGATGTAGGCTTTCTTTTGTGCGTCGGTCAGGTGGTCAACATAGACACACGGCACTTCCGTAATGCCTTCCTCCTTCGCCGCCATCAGTCTGCCGTGACCTGCGATGACATTGTACTCCCGGTCAATGATGACCGGATTGACGAAACCGAACTCACGCAGCGAGGAACGCAGCTTCTTGATCTGCTCCGGCGAGTGAGTGCGGGCGTTATTTACATACGGGATGAGCTTGTCGATGCTGACAAGCTGAAAGTCTGTCGTTGTTTTCATGTGTACCTCACTTCCTGCTGCGAAGTAGCTGCTCCATCATATCGTCCTGCGGAGAGCCGTCGAACTTGGTTGTACAGTTCTGCTTCACGATATCGAAAATCTCGTACCAGAGTAGATTTGCCTGTTTCTGATAGGACTGGCTGAGCGATGCGAACGGAGATGCGACCACGCCGCCGGTCGTCGGGTGCTTGCCGAGCAGACCGTAGGTTGAGAGCGCTTCCTCACACTGGATAAAACGAGCGAACGCCAGCGAGTAACTTTCGAGCAGCCGCTTGTTCACCAGCTTTTCGCAGCCACGATTCTTCAGCCATATCCATGTTTCCTTGTAGATTTCATCAGCGCCGAGGGGCTTGCCGTCCTTCTGCCGTGCCGAGAGGTATTCACTCGGCGAGGGCATATCCTCACCGACAAGGTCAGCGGCATCATCAAGGTCAGCACCTTCCAGCGTGGTCGGGGTGAATTCGATGATGTCGGCATCCTCTCCTGCGGCAATTTTCTCGGCGAGAGGCTTCGGCTTGTCGCCTGCACGGACTCTGCGTCCGCCACGGTTTGTACCGTCCTTTGCCATATCATCACCTACCTATAAAAAATGCCGAAACCACGCGGATTTCGGCTTGTAAAATATTCGAGGGGGTTAATCGGGTGTTTGAACCGGACTTTTTGCGCGTGAGAGGGGGCGCCGGTCTTGTGTTCGCTGCTCCGTAGAGATTTCAATACCCCCACCGGGCAGCCCCCAGCCCCTCCCCATTCTCCTAAAAAGCAAATCATTTTAGGAGAAACCTGAGATTAGTAGGAGTATTCCGGTCTGCTGTCCTCGGTTCCGGTTTTCTTGTCGTGACAGGACTTGCACAGCGCCTGCCAGTTCGTATCACTCCACATCAGGTAATGGTCACCACGATGCGGAACGATGTGGTCAACGACCGTTGCGGTCACATACTTTCCCTGCGCCAGACACTTCACGCACAGCGGGTGCTTCCGCAGGTACGCCTTGCTGACACGCTGCCACTTGCTGCCGTAGCCACGCTTGGCGGCTGACGGACGCTCAGGGTGCAGGGGCTTGTGTTCGTCGCAGTACGCACCGTCGGTCAGTCTCGGACAGCCGGGATGCTTGCACGGTTTCAGTGCCTTCCTCGGCATCGCCGACACCTCCTTCGGGCATAACAAAAGCCGCTGCGGATACCCACAACGGCTCTGTACATATTCTTCTATTATACATTATATCACACATTACCGGTGTTTTCAAGTGAATTGGACTGCATCGTACTGCAAACTTTCAAGGGCTTTTGCGTGGATATAATAAGCCTTGCGCTTGCTGATAAACATCTCCGCAGCAACGGCACTCCACGGCTTGAACTCCAGATAGCGTTTGGAAAGAAGGTCACGGGCATCGCTGTCCTGCACAGCATTAATGCGGGCTTCCATACCGGCAATCAGCGCATCGTACTCCGCCTGCGTTTCCTGAATATCCTGTTCCAGCGCCATGATCTTGAAAACGGTACCTTCCATCTTGCTGCGGTCGGGCGATACCGTCCTCGGCATATCATTGATGCCGCTGCCGTTCATGCCCTCTGCCCGCTGCCGCAGCAGGTGGATTTCGTGTATCTTACGATTGATGCGTCGGCGGAGTCGTTCCGCCTGTTCCCAGTATTCTTTCATGCAAATTCCTCCCTCATCATTTTTATCAGCTTTTCGCCGTTCATATCCGACATGAAGTCAAACCACTGCGACCGCAGGAACTGTTCACATTCAAGGGTTGTTATGATATCGTGTGACAGCAGCGCCTCCCGGTAATCCAAGAGACACTGCTTGATTATTGCTGCCGCCAGTAATTTGTATCCTTCACTCATTTAATACTCGCTTTCACGGCTTTCATCATCGCCGCCTGTGTCTTGTCTTTGCATTCCAGCGCCATCATGATATTTTCATCGATCGTGCCAACAGCAGTCAGGTGTATGATAACAACAGACTCTGCTCTCTGTCCCTGTCGCCAGAGACGGGCATTGGTCTGCTGATACAGTTCCAGCGACCACGGCAGCGTAAACCAAATGATAGTGCTTCCGCCGTCCTGCAGGTTCAGACCGTGACCTGCAGAGGAAGGCTGTATCAAGGCGATTGGGATTTTGCCCGCATTCCAGTCGGCAATATCCTGATCGCTCCGGAGATCTCTCGCATCAAATCTCGCCATGATGCGGTCACGCTCATGCTGATACCAATATGCGACCAGCACCGGCTTTCCGTTCTGCGCTTCGATCAGGTCTTCCAGTGCGTCCAGCTTCCGGTTGTGTATCAGTTTCGTATTGCCGTTATCGGTATAAATGCATCCGCTTGAAAGCTGCACCAGCTTTCCGCACAGCACTGCTGCATTCGCCGCAGTTATTTCATCGTTCGCATACGGCAGCACCATTTCCGACTCCATTTTCTGATACTGTTCCAATTCCAAGCCCTGAAGAATAACCGGTATAGAGACAGACACCAGTTCAGGCATCTGCAGGTAGTCGGTTGTTTTCATGGAGATGCTGATGTCGGCGATCTTGGCGTAGATCGCCTTATCTGCACCCGGCAGAAGCGAATAGGTGTATCCGTTCCAGTCCGGCTTGAAGTAGGCATCACGATATTGTCCAATGCGCTTGCCGAGGCGTTCTCCTTTATCCAGCAGGCGGAACTGCGCCCACAGATCCATTAGTCCGTTGCTGCAGGGCGTACCGGTCAGACCGATGATGCGCTTCACAAAGGGACGCACCTTCCGCAGTGCCTTGAATCGCTTGGACTGGTGATTCTTGAAGCTGGACATTTCATCAATGACAACCATATCAAAATCAAACGGCAGCCCGCTTTCCTCGATAAGCCACTGTACATTCTCGCGGTTGATGATGTAGAGGTCAGCTTTATTCCGGAGAGCCGCAAGACGCTGCTCCCTCGTTCCAAGTATCAGGCTGCAGGTCATACCGTCGAGGTGATCCCACTTTGCCAGCTCCGCCGCCCAACTGTTCCTGCATACACGGATGGGTGCAATGATGAGAGGCTTGCGAACCACAAAGCTGTCGAACATCAGGTCGTTCAGCGCTGTCAGCGTGATGCTCGTCTTGCCTAAACCGCATCCCAAGAGAACAGCAGCCTGCGGGTGCGTCTCAATGAAGTCGATTGCGTATTTCTGATATTCATGGGGCTTGTATTCCATCAATGATTCCTCCTATCTGGTCGATACTTTCAAGGACATACACCTTGAAGCCCATCCTCCGCAAAAGCCGGTGACGTGACCGCTGCAAAGGACGTGGTGTCTCTCCGGGCGCTTTAACCTCCACAAAGGCAATTCTGCCGCCGGGGAACATCACCAAGCGATCGGGCATCCCGTTAAATCCGGGAGATGTGAACTTGACCGCCAGACCGCCTTTTGCCTTGACAGCACTCGTAAACTTCGATTCTACGGTCTTTTCTCTCATTTTCATTCCTTTCTGGTGCAGGTGGTGAAGGTCTATACATAAACTTTATATAGATGATTTTTTCTAAAAAATATCCTATATATAACTTACAGAAATGACCTTCACCACCTGCACCTTTCAATCCAGAAAGCTCATATCTTCGTCGAAATCATCACTTTTCAGCATAAGCCCATAAATCATGATTCCGTTCTTGGTCTTCTGCTTGTGATAGCCCGCCTGCTCCAAAGCAGCATAGAAATCTCCCGTACTACGGGTGTACTCATGCATATTGATGCAGTAGCTGCGGTAAGCCTTATACAGATCACCGGACTTTTCCTGATATGATGAATCCATCACGCAGTTCTCGTCCAGAAATCTTCCGAGCCAGTCGTTGTCCTCACGGTATGCAGCAACGGCATCACGCACCACCTTCGGCGGCTTGATATTGAAGCCTTCTGCGATAACCTTGCGGGAGCCTTCGATAATCCAAGACAGGATCGCTCCGCCTGCATGGTCAACAAGATAATCGGCAAAGTTCTTGATATCGCTGTCGCCCTCTATTTTGGCACCGAACGGAATAACGATCAGTCTGCGCCACGTTCCGGCATCAGAGGCACCTACCTTCGGCAGGTGGTTGGTATACAGCACCAGCGTATGGCTGGGAATAAAACTGAACGGAGCCTTATATTTCTTCTCCGCATACACCGCATCGGTAGAACAGAGCTGCTTGATGACGCTGGTGTTCAGACGCATACCTTCCTCAAGCTCGGCTGCGATAATCAGGCGTTTGCCCTTCAGCTCCGCCATTTCCGGTTTGACATTACGCTTACAGCCGACGGTCAGTGCGTCGGCGGACATATTGCCTGCATAGCTTCCCAGCACACGGGCGATTGCATTCCAGAAGGTGGACTTACCGTTTCTGCCCTCTCCATAAGCAATGATGAGAGCTTCGATATACACCTTGCCGATGACCGCCATGCCGACAATGCGCTGCACATAATCAATCAGGTCTTTGTCTCCGCAGAAGATCAGGTCAAGGGTGTCCTTCCAGATATCCGCGCCGGTGTCGTCCGGAGAGACTGTGGTTACCTTCGTGATGTAATCCTCCGGGTTATGCTCCTGCGTTCCGGTCAGCCCTTCAGTCAGATTGTAAGTGAAGGTCGGTGTATTCAGCAGGAACGGATTGCTGTCCAGCTCGTCCGGCTGTTTTTCCAGCAACGGCATCGCCGCCTCCATTGCAGATTTCAGTCCCTTCATATTGCGGCACTTCATGACGAAGGCATAATAGTTCTTTGAAGAGACATACTCGTTATATGCTGCAACTTGCTCCGAGTTCATAGCCTCCAGCAGCTTTTTGCCGCCTGCCATAGCAGCGCCACGGGGAACGCCGAGGTCTTCCAGTTTATCCAGAGCCGCTTCAATCAGACCGCCTGCTTCCTCAAGCTGTGCATCGGTGTGTTCCATCATTGCTGCGATCGGACGCTGGCGGGATTCCATCCAATAGATTTCATTGTTGCGCAGGAAGCCGGTCGCCTCCGTAAAGCAGACCTCGCCGTCATACACCGCTGCAAAGGTGCGGGCTTCTCCGATGTCGGAATAATCGTCCGGCTTCAGGGAATCGCCGGTGTATTCGTCAGGCGGTATATAATCCGGAGAGGACGATACCTTCTTGTAGAACTTGCAGGCACTCGTCCAGATTTTGTCCAGCTCCTCCTGATCCAAAGGAGGTTCACACTCCTGTGCCTTTTCCAGAAACTTCTGATGAGCCTTATCCGTCGCACCGAGGCGCTTGAGAATCCTGCCAGCATAATGCGACATGGTTGCATTGCGTTTGCCTTGCGGGATTGCCGCCTTTGCACTCAGGGTGAGATAATCGTCGATCATCAGACTGCCTTCATGCCACTGCACCTCACTGCCGGGTGAGCCGTAAAGGAAACGGGCTGCGTCGAGGGCGTTCCCGTCAAAGAACTGATATGCCTCGTAGATCTTGCGCTTCAGGGCAGCATAGGCATCGGCATCGCTGATCACATGAATCGGGAAATATACATGAAATCTGGGACGGGCAGTCTTTCCGCCCTTCGGCTTCATGTGATTGCGGCTGAAAACAAGGATATATGCGACATCCGGGAGCAGCTCATCCAGCTTCTCCGGGGTGATCCAGTCAGCGGGATCGTCGCTGTGGTCGTTGTCGCAGTCCATCGGAGCATTATCCGAAACGACGAAGGTATCCTTGCTGCGGTATCCGTTCTTATACTCCGCGCACACATGGTCGCGGTTCTGCGCCTTTGCCATATCCGCATCTGATGTGACGACCATCTTGTGCGGGTAGTTGCAGTTTGCCGACTGATGCAAGCAGTCAGCCTGATAAATTGTTACTTGCATACTTCCTCCAATTCCTCCGTGAAATAACGGATTTTCATGTGTTTGCGTTTTGCCCGTTCGATCTCCACCTTCATGCCAGAGCTGATGTATTCGCCGAACACCCACAGCTCTACGCACTTACTCATCAGCACCCAGTTCATGAAAATGGCTGTATCCCGTTCCTCCGGGATATTGTCGTCCATAAACTGCGTGAAGTATATATGGGGCGTGATCGGCAGATAGTGCCGGTCAACAGCAAAGCGGCTGTATCGGCGGGCATTCGCAGTATTCCTCTCAGTATCTCCGGAGTAAGGCGAACAAATATACACGACGGGACGGAAGGCGGCAGCTTTTGCCGCAGCCTTCTCCTCCTTCTCAATATGCGTAAAAGCCTCGTACTCCGTCGGGCTGGCATAGCCCTCGCTGTTATAGAAATCAACCATGCTTGACCTCGTTTCTGCCGCATGGCTTCCTGTCGCAGCCCTTGTTGCACAGCTTCCCACAGCGGGGGCATTTCACATAGACGTTCTCCGGCTTGACCAGCTTGCCGCTGACCAGCGCATAAAACCATTCAATACTGTATTTCATATCCTCAGTCCTTTCTGTAAAACTCGCATTCATATCCGTCAGCCCGCAGGAGCAGACCTTCCGCCCATGCAGGCGTTCGTTCCATCTGTCGGCAGACCTCATCAAGTGACATCCTGCGGTCTGCCTCGATGATCATTTCATCGTGTATGTGACCGACGATAAAACAGTGCGACAGCGTCTGCATAGAGAACATGAGCAGATCACGGGCGACCGCCTGCACGATATTCTCGACAAACTTCGGACCGTAGCTCTCGATACGTTCCCACTTCTTCGATGCGCCCACGCCCATATAGGTGACTGACTCGCCGCCGAACTGGTTCTCACCGATCTGCGGGTGCGCGTAGCAGAGCTTCCGACCGGAAGGCAGCGTAAAAAAAAGCATCTTGCTTTGATAGCTGAACTGCAATCCGTGTGTTTCTGTGGTGGTTTTCTGCTTTATCGCTTTCTTGACCGCATCATCGACAGCCCACCAGAGCTTGACGATATTGGGCGAGGCATCCCGCCAGTCGGTCACGATCTGCTTCAGCTCGGCATCGGAAAGGTTCAGGGCATCGCCGCCCATCGCCTTCATCGCGCCCACGCTTCCGCCGTAACCGCAGGCAAGCTCCGCGACCTTGCCCTTCTGACGCAGTTCGCCGTTGATGCCGTGCTTCACAACCGGTACACCGAACATCTTTGACGCTGACGCGCAGTATATGTCCGCGCCGTTTTCAAAAGCGTCCATGCGCCACTGCTCTCCGGCAATCCAAGCTATTACTCGCGCTTCGATCGCGCTAAAATCGGCAACAATAAACTTATATCCCGGTCTGGGTACAAAAGCGGTTCGGATGAGCTGAGATAGCGTATCAGGCACATCCTCATAAAACATCTCGACCTCATCATAATAACCGTACTTGACGGTATTTCTCGCTTCGGTCAGGTCAGGAATATGATTCTGCGGCAGGTTCTGTAACTGAATAATGCGCCCTGCCCAGCGTCCAGTGCGGGAAGCGCCATAAAAGCTGAACATTCCTCTCGCACGGTGATCTGAGCAGGCTGCCGTCTGCATCGCCTGATACTTCTTGACGCTGGACTTTGACAGCATAAGCCGCAGCTCAAGCACTGACTTCACCGGATCTTTCGCTGTCTTGAGCAGTTCCTTCACGGCTGCCTTGTCCAGACAGTCCGACTTATATCCCTGTTCGTCGAGCCATTCCAGAAGCTGATACACGGAATTCGGGTTCTCGATACCGGTAAGCCTGCGCATTTCCGCCGACAGCGTTGCCTTCGCCTGTGCATCCAGCGTCAGCGCAGCATCGACCAGTTCCATATCAACACGGATGCCGCGATCGTTGATCTCCTGATCGAGATAAAATTGCTCCCAGATGAAATCCGGTACCGGGAAACGAGAAAGGCGCTTGTCAATGGCAAGCTCCGCCTCCACGTCCTGTTTGTTATATGCCTTGAAGGTTTCCCACTTATCTGGTGCATCGGCAGGGGTGTGGAACTTCGGAATACCGTTCACCGTTTCGTAAGGTACACAAAAATACTTGATGAGCGCCTTGCCCTCCGGCATCTTCTGCTGTTCCAGCTTCAGGGCAGCACCTGCAGAAGCCAGTGTCGATGGCAGACCGAGCGTACGGCAATGGATCATGGTACACTGCCAGCCGACCGGACTCAGATAATCGCCGACGGTATCGGCTTCAATGCTGTAACTGCAGAAGATCTGCGGATACTCCTCCCGCAGATATCTGGAGAGACATACACGTTCAAATTGCACGTTGAATGCCCGCTTGATGACCGATTCATCGGTGAGTGCAGAGAGGATCGCTTCGGGTACATGGTCACCGTTCGCCAGATCGTAGAGCTGCACTGCACCATCATCCACTGACACGCTCATCAGCGTGATAGCAAAATACGGAGAATCGACGTAAGCGTAAACACCACACTTGGTGATGTCACGGTCACTCCGAGTCTCCAGATCAATTTCTAAAGTTTTCATGGTAGCACTTCCTTAAACCCACCCGAACGGTCATACCGCCAGTCGCCCTCCCGACATTTACTTATTTCTTACGGTTCTTGAAGTGGTCAATCATAATACTGACCGTCATAATCGTCCAGCAGATCATTGTGATACTGCCGGAAACACACAGAATGAGAGAGAATACTGTACTCATACGCCGTCACCTCACGAAAGGAAATCGTCGTCGTCATCGTCGTCGCTGAAATCATCCTCAGCACGGGACTTGCCGCCGAGAGGCTCACCGTCACGGAGCTTCTGGAGATTGTTGAGACCACAAGCGATGCCCTTGTTGCCGTTTGTATTGAAAGCGTAGAAGTTGATGGAAGCTCTGCCGTAAATACCGGAATACAGTTCACTGGTATCGAGAATCGGCTGGCAGTCGGCATCCACAACACCGGGCTTGGTAGCGCTGTTGGCGTTGATGAAATAGCAGCCTGCGTATGCCTCATCGTCGGGGCGTTCCTCGTCGCCGTCACGCAGCGGAGTCTTGATTGCCTTCAGTGCCGGGACGGACTTGCCGTTGCCCTTGAGCTTGGACTGACCTTCGTCGTATGCAGCCTTGATTGCTGCCTTGATCTTCTCGACGGTAACGGTATCGGACTTCGGGATGATAAGCGACACGCTGTACTTCGGAGTGCCGCCGTTGATTGCCTTCGGCTCGTTCACGATCAGATAGCTGAAGCGTGTATTCTTGCCGGTGATCACTTTGCACGGATTTGTCATTTTACTCATTTTCAGTTTCCTCCTTGAAATCATCAATTGTCCATGCCGGACGCTTGTCCGACTCTGGTACGAGTGTGGGTTTGCCCTTCGGCTTCTCGATCAGAGAACCGAGCAGGGTGTTGAACTTTTTAGCGCCGAGCAGCTTAGTCATTGCGGTCACGCCCATGAGCTTCTTCTCAAAGGGATCATAGCCTGCTTCGGTAACTGCTGCTGCAACGGCATCGGTGTCTGTGTATCTGCGGTTGCTGCGTCCTTCCACGACCTTGAAGCCGGGATAGCATTTGCCGCTGATAGCCTGTTCGAGTGCGTAGTCCTTGATATCGTTGATCCAACCGATGAAGGTATCTGCGCGGTCGAGTATCATGCTGATTTCGTCGTCTGCGAGTGTATCCGGAACGGCGAAATCATACTGCGCGAGCTGGAGATTATATTCTGCCCGTTTCCGGCAGGTCGCCTTGATCTTGCAGAACTGACAGTGCTTGCCCGCCTTGTAGTCACCATCACCGTTCGCTGCAAGTGCTGCGGCAGGGATAAGGACGTCGTCAGCCCAGCGAAGCAGCTCCTCGGTTGTGACCTCTGCCGTACTGATGTTATCGCGGCGGGGCTGGAAGATAATCATGCGGACTGTATTGATGTCATACAGCGACTCAAAGAGATTAAGAGCGCCCAGCGCATACATCCGCATCTGGCTGTTTCCATCCGCTTCGACGAGGACGCCAAGCCCGTACTTGAAGTCGATGACAGTCATAACGCCGTCGGCAACAACAATGCAGTCGGCGGTTCCGAAACTCTCTGCCACCCAACGTGTGAAGTCGAGGCGCTGTTCGACCAGAACCAGCGGATCAGCGCAGGTCTCCTTTGCCGCTTGCACCTGCTCCATGACGAACTCGCAATAAGCATCGGTACATTCCGCCATTTCTTCGTCGAAGTATTCCAGATCGTCGGTGGGATCACGAACCTTGAAGCCGAGTGCCTTCTTGACCTTGTACTCGCAGAGGGCGTGTGCGTCCGTACCTTGTTGGGCATAGGTGCTGCCGATATCGCCGCCCGCATTTTCCTTTGCGCTGGGCGGGCAGTTAATCCAGCGCTCACTACTGGATGGAGAGAGAAGTGCGTGTCCTGACATCACAATCCCTCCGCTTCTGCAAGCACTGCAGCGTAGTCGCTTTCGGCAAGGTCGGAGAGCTTTTCTGCGCCATACTTGGCAATCAGCTCCTTGACCTCCTGTGTATGTCCGCTGCGGCTGATCTCGGACAGACGGCTGCGAAGCTGCACGAAGGTAACGGTCGCTTCTTCATTCTTCGGTGCAGGCTGTTCCTTCGGTGTTTCTACTTGCGGCTCGTCTGTTGCGGGATCATAAATAGTCTCGAACGTGTCGAGATATTCCTTTGTGATTTTCTCCGTCAGCGCTACGACAGCTTTGGTCAGCGCATTCAGAGAGTTGATAAGCTCGAACATTTTGTCCATGATTTTCACTCCTTTCATAGTTAGCCGGAAAAGTCAACCTCCTCGACGACCTCCTGTATTTCCACGCCCTGCACCGACTTGCCGGGTGTCAGGACAAGGATTTCGCAGAAGTCGCCGAGCAGCCAGCGGAGAAGTCTCATCGGTAGCCTGATGCTGCCGCTGGTCAGCACCTGTGTTTTTGTGCCGCCGTTGCTGACGGCGATCTTGACCTTGTGCTTCATGCATCTCACCTGCCTTTCACCCTAAGCCGAAAAAGTCAACCCTCTTGCTTATGCTTCTGCTTCGGCTTCTCCACACCGAAGTACTTACAGGCTTTGGTGATGATCTTATTCCAGCGATTGTGCATCGCTTGTTTGGTGATTTTCTTTCCGGTTGCTGCTTCTTCCTCTCTGCGGATATCTTCGAGGAACTTTCTCTCACCGAGGTGGGCATACAGCAAATCCTGCTGAGCAGGTGTGAGCGTTTCGATGAATGCGAGAACCTTTTCCATATCCGGATGCTCCGGAGCATAATCATCAAACATCTGAACTGCAATGCGGTCGAACGGATCACCCTCGTCTGCTTCCTTCTGAGCAAGGAAACCGTAGTCGGCATTCTCGGCATCATAGCGTTCTGCCAGATCGACATCGTGGTCGTTCTCCTCCAAAACGATAAGACACTCCATGTTCTCGGCGGTAAGCGGAACAACGTCAATAACCTCACGCTCCCACTTCCCATTAGGCTGTCGCACCATGCGTGTGTACACATAGTTGCCGTTGGCATCCAGATAGTTGTCGCTGCTTGTGTTGACTTTGCTTTTTCTCTCGAAAGGTAAATTTGTCATAGCTTGTCCTTTCCGCCGGATACAGAAAGGGCAAAAGGGCATAAAAAAAACAGGAACCGGCGAGATGCCAGCTCCTGCGTCACCGAAAAATGGGTACAGCAAAGCAAGGCTATCTCGATACCGGATCACCAGCGATGCTGGTGTCCTGTATGAAATATCCCTATGCCCTGAGCTGTACACACTCCGGCTTAAAAATATTTATTTGACCGCCACCCGGCGAGGATGAACTTGTCCCTTACTATAAAAGGTTTTCTATAATAGGGCTGAAAAACGGGTTCATACAATGGAAAACAGTTGATTATTGAAAAATGTTCACTGAAAGTTTACATTCACAAATCAACAAACCCTCCCATAAATAGCCCCTATAAGCCCAAAAGTTGCACGTTTGCGTGCAACTTTTTTGATATTACAAAATAAAATCTCTGTTTTGATGGATGCGAACGAATGTTTCTATAAGCTTTTGTCTAAAACGCAGAAACCATCATCGGTCGTTTTCGATAGTGAGAAGATCGTCCAGCATTGCTTCAAGCTCCCACGAGCTGACACTGGTCGGCGTGCCGCCGTGCAATGTTATAACAGAGCTGCTAACTTCCGGTTCATAGCGGGTATTGATGTGGCTTATCAGCATAAAAGCCTGATTTTCCATTGTTTTTCTCTCAGTGATTGTCATGATGTTGACCTCCCGTATTCATAGCAAACAGTACTTGACTGTTCTGTTCTTGCCTCCATTCTAACTGAAAAAGCGACCAAATAAAATGTATTTGACTTGTACGAGACTTGTATTTCGCTTGTACTCCAAAATGGAGATTACGTCAACTTCGATTTCTCAAAGTTTTTTGTTGAAATTGCAAATTTCAACTTGAAAAATGTGGAGGTTTGTGTTATAATAGAGTATAAAGTTTATTATTGAGCTGCCTGCCAATGCTCATAGATTTTTGAAAGGAAGGAGGCGGAATCATGGTATACAGTTATAATAAGCTTTGGAAGTTGCTTATTGATAAGAATATGATGAAAAAAGATCTCATGGAGAAAACAAAAATAACCTCCTCCACTATGGCAAAAATGGGAAGAGGCGAAGCAGTCAGCTTAGATGTACTTGGCAGGATATGTGTAGTCATGGAATGCAATATAGGGGATCTCATAGATTTTGTTAAAGAAGGAAAATAAAGAAAAAACGGAGGGAAAATTAATGACACTATGTTTTGCGGCATTTATAACAGTACTAAAAATATGTGCCAAGCCACAAGTACATAATAAAACCCTCTGTGAAGCAGTTGTAAAAACTCTGAATGAGTATACCGGTAATATTATGGGAACAGATGCCGGACATATCAGCCGTTTGATGTCATGCGATAACAATCTCTCTCCCAAAAATGTGATTCAGCCTATGAGAGAAGCTGATCTTTCGCAGATATCCAGCGGAATGAGCAAGTATGTACTGCCTTTGCTGAAAGCGGAAATGATCCCGCAGGCGATTCTTGCATTACAGAATATGGCACTGTCTACGGCAAGTGACAGTACAAAGATCGGCTCCTTATCCAAAGCAGAACTTGCATATAAGACCGCATTTGATCCTGCTGCCTTCTTTGCAGACATTTTCCATTTCACAGCTACTGAAGTAGAGAATAAATCCGGAAAGAATGACATTGCTGAAGTAACTGAAGAATATGTAACGGGCTTTGACGGAAGCCTTATAAGACTTGAAGAAAGCAAAATCTTAAATACTGAGGAGCTTGACATCACGCTGGACTGCGATGACTTTGAGGCGGTATTCCGTAAGGTTGATCACGATGAGGCTCTTGCGCTTAAGAATAAAAGTGGTATCGGATTGTATTATTTGGATATTTCCGACTCTGCTTTCAACTATGAAAATCTTAACGAGTATCTCCTTGATAGCGTAGGAATGTATGTGTACTCACGCACACAGATTAAGAACTTTGAAGAACGAAAGAAAGCTCGGAGCATTGGTATAAAAGCACTGCGTTTAATGAAAGAAAATGGGCAGCCAGACGAAAAAGGTACTGGTAATGAGCTGGGCGAAATGTTGCTGTTCACTTTTATGGAGGGCGGTCTTCATGCACCAAAGCTTCTAAGTAAGGTTGAGATTACAACAGATGCGCATAGGTTCAAAAGCAAAAGTGATAGTGTTCACTTATTAAAGAAAAAAGTGAACGGCGAAATCTGCTACCAACTTGTGTTTGGAGCATCCAGTATCAGTGGCAGTATCATCGATGCTATAGATACCGCATTTGAAGTTCTTGCGGTAATTAAAAATGGTCGAAAAAATGAACGTCAGATGGTCGAAAGCACACTTTTTAACAACACTTATGATCCAGAAACCACTGAACGTTTAAAGCAGATTATCATTCCGAGCAAGCAGCGAACCGCAGCACCAGATATGGCATTCGGTATTTTTATTGGATACACTATAAATGTATCCGAAGATGACAATGATGATTTCCGCACACTTGCTGTTGAAAAAATGAAGGCTGATATACGTGAGGCTGTACCATATATCGAAAAGAAGGCTACAGAGCTAAACCTGACAATGCATTCGTATTACTTCTATTTCCTGCCTTTCAATGATGCGGAGAATGACAAAAAACAGATCATGGACGAGCTGTTGGGAGGTGCATGATAATGACTGAACAGAACAACAAGCTCGGCTATTCCATATTTCACGGATTAGAACAGAATGAATATCTGCGTGAAATATACGATGCGATATTGCATAACTACTTCCTGCGGATATTTCATATTGAAACTATTGCGC
Source organism: Ruminococcus sp. XPD3002 (assembly GCA_900119535.1). GTDB lineage: Bacteria > Bacillota > Clostridia > Oscillospirales > Ruminococcaceae > Ruminococcus > Ruminococcus flavefaciens_H. Next base: position 67,121 of record FPJT01000008.1, on the reverse strand, counting down.
CGAAAGAGATGTACACAGAAGACGCATTGACTTTTGCTGATCTGCTTTCAAAATCTGTACAGGTACCTCTATATGAAATGCATCGTTCTTTGGCGCAGGAGATTGTCACACTTTTGAATCAGCTTATCCCCGGCGACAAGGAAATAGAATATGTAATGGGTTCCGTGCTTGCAAGCACAAACAATTATCTCGGCTTGCAGAACAGTACGCCTGATTATCAGGAAGCAGGAATCCTTGAACGGCTATCGGAGGAAACGATAAAAGAATATTTGCGTATTCCTTCGGAGCAAGACAAGTTTTTTCTGGATTCTCAAAAAGAAGTATTTGACCACATGGCTGGCGATAGCTTTTTCAGCTATTCGGGACCGACATCAATGGGTAAATCCTTCGTGATGCGCACATTTATAAGGGAGCAAATCAAAAATGAAAGCAATTGCAACTTCGCTGTTATCATTCCGACAAAGGCACTGATAAACGAGGTATCGAAGGAGCTGTCTGATAATCTCGGCAGTTTGCTTCGAGCGCATGATTATAGAATTGTCACATCTGCGGGTGCTGCTATCCTTCAGGATAAGAACGAACATAAATATATCTTCGTAATGACGCCGGAACGCTTAATGTATCAACTGATCGGATATCCAGATATACCGATACACTATCTGTTCATTGATGAAGCGCAGAAAATCTCTGACAAAGAAGGACGTAGTGCTTTCTACTATCAGATCGTAGAGATGCTTTATCGAGAAGAACCGCACCCACATATTATTTTTGCGTCACCGCATATACCTAATCCCGGAGTTTACCTTGAACTTGTCCCCAGTGTGATAACTGGTGAACGTACTCATTATATATCAACGTACACACCAGTCAGTCAAGAGAAATTTTTGATTGATTTACGTTCTCAAGACTTGGGCTATTATAATCCGTTGACGCAGGAACTGCACACACTTGCATCATTTGATCCGAGCATGACATTGCAATCTTTCCTGATAAAGTTGGGAGCTGGAAAAAAGAACCTTGTATATTGCAATGCCAAATGGAAGGTCGTTGAATTTGCAAGAGAATACGCAGATGCTCTCCCAGTGATAAATGATCCGGATTTGATCGCCCTTGCTGATGAAATTCGAGAGGAAATACACGACCACTACTATCTTGCCGATACTATCGAAAGAGGCGTAGCTTATCATGTTGGCTATCTTCCTACCAGCATTCGCCTACGAATAGAAGAGCTGTTCCGAAAGCGAGACGGTGGTGTACATACGATCTTCTGCACCAGTACTTTATTGGAAGGCGTTAATCTTCCTGCAGACAATCTGTTCATTACAGATTACAAAAACGGCTCCTCTCCGATGTCAGCAGTAGAATTCAGAAATCTTATCGGTCGTGTTGGTAGGCTACAATACAGTCTATTTGGAAATGCATTTCTGGTCTGTCTGCCGAATGGAAGTACTGAGCCTCATAATTATGTTACTCTTCTCAGAAAAGATATAGAGCTACAGATTCTTTCGATTAACACGATCAGCAATGAAGAAAAAGCATACATCCGCGAATGCTTGAAAGCTGGAAAGACTAAACTTGAAAAACTCAACGGTCAAACTGATGAAGGTTTCGCTCTTATGCGAAAAACAGCAAATATTTTGCTTCGTGATATCATGCTTGATCGTAAAGGAAGAATCAGTCGAGAATTTGAGTGCGTTATTACAGCCGAAGATATTATACTAATCAAGAAGCAATTTACAGGCAGAAAAACTGAGCCAGACGACGATATCAACTTATCTCTGGATCAGGTAAGTGCTCTTGTTAATGCGATCGAAGGTGGTCTGAAATATCCACGTGTAGACTATTATGGAAACATTAATTATCAAGCTACACTTGAGTTTTTAGAAAAGTTGTGTGATGTTTTTGATTGGGAAATATACGAGTCAGGAACGCTTGGATATATCAAGGATGGTGTTCATAGTAAGTTAAAGTTCTACGCTAATTTTTTGATTCAATGGCTCTCCGGAAAAGGTACAAAATATATGATTGAAGAAGCCATTAACTATAGGCGGGGGAAAACAATTTATATCAATCACGAATCCATCCCATTTGTTGATTGCGCAGAGCACTATAACAAAGTGGTTGAGGATACTTTAAATGATATAAATGACATTCTTTTGTTTAGGCTATCAAACTACTTCATGCGTGTGTCTACCGAGTTAAAAAAGTTTGGTAACAAAGAATATCTTACTAATGACTGGTATGAGTATGTCGAATATGGCACAACAGAAAAGACTTGTATACTATTACAGAAAAACGGTTTCTCATCTGAGGTTGCCACCTATATTCAAAAGCATGGGAATCAATATTTAGAGCACACCGAAGATGGTATTAAGCTGAATATGGCTGTTTTAGCTTGTTCAAGAAGGAGCGTTCAGGAGGAAGCAAAAGCTGTGTACAACAATGTTCCTGAACTATTTATAAATGATAAACAGTAAGCTACAAAGCTTACTTCACAATGGAGGTAATTAACATGGCTGATAAGACAAACGCCAACATCGGCTTTGAAAAGCAATTGTGGGATGCAGCGTGTGTTCTGTGGGGACATATTCCTGCGGCTGAATGTAGAAAAGCAATCAAATATATGTAATCTAATGCGTAGCTAAGGAGGATAACATGATTTTAGGTAGTTTGAAAAGTAAAATTGACGCGATTTGGCAAGACTTTTATAATGAAAACATGGCACAGACTTCTGAAATAGTTAATCAGCTTACAACACTTATGTTTATTAAGATGCTTGATGATAAGCAAGCTGCTGTTGAAGCTCAGGCTTCTATTATCGGAGTCGAGCCGCCTCAAAGCGAGCTGACATTTAAAGGTGGCAAATACAAGTATTATGAAATGATAAACGGAGAGAAGGTGCTACGTTTTGAAATTCCGTACGCAGATTTAAGGTGGCGCAATTTCAAACACCTTAATGCCGAAGATCTTGCAACGAGAATAAAGAATTATGTGATACCATTCATCAAGGATCCGAACAATACAGCAGTTGGAAAGTTTGCCGATTATGCTAAAAAGTATACATTCGGATTTGATGATAAGGAGCGTCTTTTGACTTCCGTTGTTGATAAGCTGTCTGACGATGAATTTGATTTTACCCAAACCGATGTCATGGGTGATGTCTATGAGTATATGTGCGGATCAGGAATCTCAGGACAGTATAGAACTCCTCGCCATATTATTGATATGGCTGTGGAAATGATGCAGCCGAGACTTGGTGAGAAAATCATTGATCCCGCAATGGGAACAGCAGGATTTTTGATTGAATCTGCCCGTTATATCCAACTTAATCAGGAAACTGAACTTCTTAACGCACAAAAGAAAAAGAAGTTTAATTCTGAAATGTTTTATGGTTGTGATAATGATACTAATATGGCTCGTATCGGATATATGAATTGTATTCTTCATAATATTAAATCGCCAATTATATCCATTGATTCATTACTGGAGCATGAAAACGCCAAAGACCTTATCGGAAAGTTTGACCTCGTGTTACAGAATCCACCATTCTCAGGAAGTCTTGTTGAATCCGCAACTAATGGTCAGATACTTACGATAACCAAGACCAAGAGAACAGAGTTATTATTTGTCACTTTGATGATTCAGCTTCTCAAAATAGGCGGAAGAGGTATGTCGATTGTTCCAAGTGGCGTTTTGGAAAACTCAAATGAAAATGCTTACACAAGTCTTAGAAAAGAACTGGTAGATCGTCAGAAACTTATAGGCGTAATATCTATGCCATCAGGTATTTTTGCAGCCCCAAGCAAAAAAGGCTCTTCATCAAAAGGTGCTGGTGTAAAGACTTACTTTATAATTTTTCAAAAAACTGATAATGGTGGAACTGATAATGTTTGGTTTTACGATATGCAAAATGATGGTTTCTCTTTAGATGTAAAGCGTACTCCAATTGAAGGTACAGATATTCCAGATATTATCAAAAGATACAAACATCTATCCGATGAAAAATCTCGTTCAAGAAAAGACAAATCATTTCTTGTTCCTGTTGACGAGATAAGAGCTAAAAACTATATTCTCGCACTGAACGAATATAAAGATATGCCATATTGCGAAAGAGAACACCGTTCTGTAGAGGAGATTTTTGCTGATATAATGGCTACTGTTGAGCAAGAAGCTGAATTAAGAGATAAAATAAAGCTATAATGGGGTGAAGCTATGAAATTACGCTTTATAACGGATATAAAAAAAAGCGGTAAATCGTGTAAACCATATGATGGTGAACGCCTCTACATTGATACTGGATCAGTGCAAAACAATAAAATCATCGACGGTGAAATGGTCACTTATGAAAAAAAGCCTTCAAGAGCCAACATTTGTGTGACAGTCGGAGATGTGCTTTTTGCGAAAATGCAAGATTCAATAAAAGTTGTTCAAGTAGATGATTTATCTCAGGATTATGTTTTTTCCACTGGCTTTTATTGTTTTAGAGACAGTAGAATTGAGCCGTCATATCTTAAATATTTATTCATGTCACCATTATTTAATAGCATTAAAGACGGTAAAAGTCATGGTTCAACAATGTCTGCGATAAATGATGACAATATGAAACGGTTAATCGTAGATATTCCCGAATTACCTGTTCAGAGAAGAGTGATTGAAGAATTAGATCATATTCTTTCAACAATCAATGCCGTCGATAAGCAGATAGACTTATATCGTGAACTATTAGCCTCACGTTTCTTCTCTTTATTTGAGGAACCAGAACAATCCAAAAAATGGAACCAACAGCCTTTAGACAAGATTTGCGACACGATTTACAGATACCCTACTTTTTATGGTATGGAATACTTGGAAGACGGCGTTAAGGTTATTAGAATTGGAAACATTTTAAGAGATGGTCATATGCAATTGGGACATGAAAATTATGTGTATGTATATGATAAAGCAAATTCTGATTTCCCAGAAACAGTTATTGAAATGAATGATATTGTAATGGCAGTGCGTGGCGATGGTTCTTGCGCCAAAAGAATAGGTATAATAACTGATGAAGAACTTGTTGGTGCAAACATAAGCCCAAATTTAATACGAATCAAAGCAAACCCTGATTGCATCAAGCCTCTGTTTTTATACTATTTCATGACGGGTGATTTGGGACAAGCACGACTTGATGCGTATGTTAAGAAAACTGCCAAAAAGAATATCGCAGCTAAAGACATCAAAAAAGTAATTGCTCCGGTGCCACCAACTGATGTTCAACAAGAATTCATAGATTTAGCAAATGATATTGAGAATGTAATTGCCGTTCTAAAAAAACGTCAAAGCTTTTACTATGAGTTACTTAACAAACAATTAGATAAATACTTTTCATTGGAGGTGCAATAATGGCAAGGTCTGAAAAAGAAACCAGAGATCAGCTTATCGATCCTAAACTAAGGAATGCAGGTTGGAATGTATTAACAACAAAGCAGTTAATAGAAAAAAACAAAGCTTGTATTGAGATTCCTGTTTCCAATATGCCGAAAACCAGTGATAATCCGACAGGCAACGGCTTTGTTGATTATGTGCTGTTTAGCGATGATGGAAAGCCAATGGCATTAATCGAGGCAAAAAAATCTGTCGCTAATGAAGAACAAGGCAGGGTTCAGGCTTGCTTATATGCCGATGCTTTGGAGCTAAAGTATGGCATCCGTCCGATAATCTATTATACAAATGGATATAACATAACTATCATTGACGGAGTATATCCTCCAAGAACAGTGTTCGGTTTTCATAAAAAGGAAGAGCTTGAATACTTACTGCAACGAAGGAACTATGATCTTGTTGATATTACTCCCAAAGCTGAGATATGTGAGAGATATTATCAGCAAGATGCGATAGCGGAGATATTCAAAAACATCAAGAAAAAGCGTTCACGTTCGTTGATAGTTCTTGCTACAGGAACAGGCAAAACCAGAGTATCATGTGCCGTTTCTGAGATAATGATAAGGAACAATTTTGTTAAAAGAATACTATTCCTTGCAGACAGAAAAAACCTTGTTACACAGGCAAAAGAAGAAACCTATGAGAAGTACCTTCCTACAGTTCCGATGGCAACGATTATTGACGGCAAGGTGACTGGCTCAACTGATGCAAGAATTGTTTTTTCAACATATCAATCAATGCTATCAATGATAAAGGATACCTCAACATGTCCATATGGTATCGGGCATTTCAATTTAATTATCGTAGACGAAGCACATAGAAGTCTATTTAACAAGTTTGCCGATATTTTCGATTATTTTGATTCGATGATGATTGGCTTAACTGCAACTCCAAGAAACGATATTCATAAATCTACTTTCACTGTTTTCAACATCGATAACGAGCTGCCTAATTACGAGTATGACTTAATAAAGGCGGTAAAAGATGGCTACCTCAGATACTTTAGAGCGTTAGATCGAACACCCGACATACTGAAGTACGGCTTGACTTACGAAGGACTTTCCGATGAAGATAAGGAAAAGTATGAGGAATTGTTTACTGAAGATGACGGAAGTCTCCCTGAGAAAATCGAGGGTAAGAATTTCTATTCCGAAATAACGAATCTTGATACAATAAGGAAAGTTCTACGAGATTTAATGGAAGAAGGATTGAAAGTCAATAATGGCGATTTACTGGGTAAAACCATAATTTTTGCCCGTGATCACAATCATGCTTTGCTGATACAAGATGCTTTCAGAAAAATGTATCCTGAATTATGCAATCCTAAAGGAAGCAATGGCGTCGATTATTGTGTAGTTATTGACAATAAAATCAAATATAATGATGTGCTTCAAAAGGAGTTTAAATATAAACAAGATATAAGAATTGTCATTTCTGTAGATATGATGGATACAGGTGTTGATATTCCGGAAGTGGTTAATCTGGTGTTCTTTAAACGTATCCTTTCAAAAATCAAGTTTTGGCAAATGATAGGTAGAGGCACTCGCACCTGTGATGAATTAGATATCGTTTCACCTTCAAAAGCATATTTTGAAAGATTGACAAACGACAAAGAACGACAGCATTACAAGTCAAAACAGGGCTTTCTTGTGTTTGATGTTTGCAATGTTTTTCCTTTCTTCAAATTGAATCCAGACGGAAAAGAAGATAGGTCGGACGCTGTTCTTTCACTCAACCAGAAAATCTTTATGGAAAAAGTTGCGTTGTTTCGTATGATGCAAGTTAATATGAACTCACTCAACTCTGAGGAGATCACTTACTACAACGAATTATATTCTGCATTGGTTGATGAGGTTGCAGCACTCAATTCTAATTTTATTAGCGTTCAAAAAAATCTCAAATATGTAGAGAAATACGCCAAATCATCAAGTTGGCAGAACTTTAAGCAGGCGAACTTTGTTGAGATCAAACAGCACATTGCTCCCTGCATTGTTGGAGAGATTGATACAAGCTCTGCTCGCTTCTTTGACTTGTTATGCTATAAATTCTCTGCTACGAAGTTTAACAAGAACAACACATTTGCAATGACAGCTAAAACAATATATACTTTAGCTACATACTTAGCAATCAATAAATCTCATATTCCAGAAGTTGCAAGTCACATGAGCGATTTAGAGTATATAAAATCTGATGATTTCCTTACAAACACTTCCGTTACTAAAATGGACTCCATTCGAGTGGGCATAAGAGATTTAATGCGATATATTGAAAAGGAGATTATTGAGCCTATCATTTCCGACTTTAATGATAAGATTTCTTCTACAGAGGATGCTGATGACGAAGATGTTGATTTTAGCGTTACTGTTGAAGACTTTAAGAGCCTTGAAGAAAAGATAGAGTTTTTTATCAAAACACATTTAGATAACAGTTTGGTTAATACTATCTTTAATCTGATTAAGCCTACATCCGAGGATTTGACAGCATTTAAAGATGAAACGACTTCTTTAGCAACCACCTCAGAAGAGTATGAAACCATATTCGCTACTGATAACGATATTATCTGGTTTGTCAGAAAAACGATAGGTATAAATATAGCTGCTAAGCAACAGTTTGTGACCACTCAGAAAAGCAAAGGCTTAAATGATATGCAGTGCAAATATGTAGATATTTTACTTGACTATATAGCACAAAACGGCGGCTTTTCAAGAGCAGATTTACTCAAAGAAGAGTTGAATTTCAATGGGATGTTTAACAATGTTGAGATCATGTCACTGATAGAAGATATTGAAGCTGTTTTATAATATCTGCATATGACTATTGCTGAGCATCGAGATGAGTAAAAAATAATCAGGAGTGATTGAATGCCAGAACAGAAGATTATCGACCGGGACACCTACCGAGCGATAAAGAAAATGAGCCGTGAAGAACTTCAAGCTTTCTTGATGCGCTATGCTGACGGATTGCTGGAGAAAGACGGCAAGTCTATTGATCTGCGGGAGGTTGAAAAAGACCTCCGGCAGATCAAAGGCATCGGCGACAAGCGCGTCGAGGAAATCATGGCAGTTTTCGAGAAGCATCTGGGCGTATAAATACAGACTTAGAAAAGGCAGAAGGAGGTCAAAACATCAATGAAAGCAGGCGAAATATTAATAAGCGGAATATTCAACGGTTCTCGTTTATTAGAGGTTCCTTTTTATCAAAGGGCTTATGTCTGGAACGAGGAGCAATGGGAACGCTTGTTGGAAGATTTAAAATACGTTACATCCACACGGAAGCAGTATTTTATGGGATCAATAATCCTGAAGAGTGGCAGAATACTTAACACTTGGGAAAGATATTCCGAATGCAAGGTTATAATTGATGGGCAGCAAAGGTTGACCACGTTATTGATTTTCATGAAGGTCTTATGTCTTAAAAATAATGAAAACAGATTATTTGAAAGAGATTTTGTCTTGGAAGACGAGTCTGTTGCATTAAGACATGGTCAAAACGACATTGATTCATTCAAAAAAGTCGTCGATGCACAGTCAGCCGATCCCATTGATAACCGTGAACCTAAATCGCAGATAATTGAAGCCTTTAACTATTTTTGCCAGAATATTGATGCTTCACAATTTGATAGAACGATTATACGTCAGAACGTTCAGTTTGTATGCATTGATTTGGCAGAAGATGAAGACGAGCAGCAGGTTTTTGACACAATTAATTCACTGGGTGTAAGACTGACAACTGCTGAATTACTAAAAAACTACTTCTTTAATCGTAATAATGTGTCTGAGTATAAAGAAAAATGGGCTGGAGTATTTGAGAAAGATGATGACGCAAAAACATTTTGGGATACTGAAATAGAATCCGGACGAATCCGTAGAAGTATGATTGATATTTTCTTCGACTCATATTTCCAAATATTCGTTCAGGACAGCACCTACAGTGTTTCTACAGAAGATAAACTAATGTACGCACGAGTTGATCACCTCTCAAAATCATATCAGCATTTCATTAATAAGTACTGTAATTCCGATAAGAATGTCATTCTGTCAAAACTTAAGGAATATGCGGATTGTTTCCGCGAAATATTCGATCCTTCTTGTTGCCAGCGTGCATTGCCTGCTACATATGGTATTGAGAGATTGAATGTGATTATTTTTGGTTTAAAGAACGCCACTATGATTCCATACGTTTTATTCCTTGCCAAACGAGTAACCAGTCAAAACGATTTTAATCAGTTATGCAGAGTGCTTGAAAGCTATGTTATGAGACGAATGGTAGTTCATGCAACAACGAAAAACTATAATAATCTATATACTTCTCTGATACTGAATCAGGTTTGCGATGCGGATACTTTGAGTAAGCGATTACTTGAAGCAGACGACAGTACATCTTATGTTCCTTCAGACGCTGATCTTGAAAACGGATTCAAATTTTCAAAGCTTTATAACTTGCAGACGAGAGGCATACTATATCTTATTGAAAGCGGTATAAGACCGGCGAATAGTGCAACAGTCTTACTCGGCTTTGATGGCTATAGCTTGGAGCACCTTATTCCTAAAAAATGGCGTAACAACTGGGAGCCTTTGCAGACTGAAGAACTCGCTAAAGAACGAGACTCAAAGCTACTTACTCTTGGAAATCTTGCAATTATTACACAGTCCCTCAATGCCTCTATTCGAGATGCAAACTGGACTACAAAGAAAACAGGTAAGAGGAATAAACTTGGATTAAAAATTTGCGCTGATGGACTCATCACATTAAGTGCAGCCCTTGAAAAAGATGTATGGGATGAATCTGAAATAGAAGCTCGCGCTCAATGGCTTTATATTCAGGCTCGTAATCTATGGAAAATATAAGCATTATTGCAGCCATATCTCCCCGTAGCGATAAGAGCATTGTTTATATCCCCCGCTACTCAAAGTCACAGTATTTCACGCCAAAACATCAAATCGAGAAAGTCGAGGCACGTTGAGTGCGTGGTATTGATGTCAAGAAAAAAATAGAGAGCATAAGAAAAGTGCCGAAAATTCGGCACTTTTTCTATTATGCAGAAATGATGAAATTATCGCGGAGTGGATTTTTCCTGTCCTTGGAAATAAGTCCAGTGTCTCTCGGAGATACAGTGCGCTTTGACTTACTAAAAGCACCCGACCTTATGTAGTTGGAGGGAAAAAATCTGAGCAGTGACGCAATTTGGAAACACTTATGCTTGTAAATGCTAAAAATACGAATCGAGTTTCTCATCGCATAATTGAATGAGCGATAATTTCTCATCCGAAGTCAGGTTCTTCCATATTGTAGATTCTATTTCAAGCATTCCAAGTGTTTTTGTATGGGAAAGAATTTGTGATATCGGAGAATCAGCATTTGAACAGACTTTCTATCACATGTTTCTTTTGCAAATATACTATCACTTATTTCTGAAAGTATCCCTGCATTTTTCCGAGCAGAGTAGTAGTCGCTGAAGGAATCTACGATTCGATCAATCGATACTCGACCATTAGAATCACACTCTGACAGTATTGCCTTAATTAGAACTAGTTTGTATGAGTGATATGATCAATTTTTGGAAGAGAAGTCTTGAACCCACGCTTCTTAATGCTTTTCTGTGGATTTTCAGGGTCAGCGATATCCACATAATAATCTTCATACTCAGTCAAAGGGAGTCTCAGCCGTCCCTTGTAGGCATTATAAATGGAAATCAAAAGCGTTTTCTGAGGCAGTTTTTCTAAAGCAGCAGTAATCATACTCTAAATTGATAAGGCTCATAGCTTTCATTCATCAAGCTGCAGTTCTGCTATCTCGGCAGTGAGCTGCATACCTCTCTGATGCAGGAGCATCTCCTTGTTGTACTTGAAATATTTCTCGCTGCCATATTTTGAGATAAATGATGACGCATAGGGATTGATTGTCAACTCGGTTATAAATATCATCATTTCCTGACCGATGCCAAAGCAATCCTCAACGAATCCGAAAGCATTTTCCAGCATTTTGCCAGCTGCAGGCGATACTTCCAGAAGCCCTTCCTTGCGAACCTGAAAATCTGACCGTATAATGTCATCGCTTGAACCTCTGTCGATCGTCAGCTTTTTTTCAAGCACCTCTATGATCTTCACAGTTCTGTGAAAGGTGGCTTTTTCGTCAGCAGATACACCCGCTGCAAGCTTCGCAGCCGAAAAATCACTCCTGTATTTATCCAGACCCTTTCTGACAATTTCTGCGGTGATACCGTTGTAGTCAGTCTTATTCCGCCGCAGTTCCTTAATGAACATCATATATTTCCTGAGAGCCATTTCTGCAATACAGATGCTCTTGAATTCGTGTCCGAGGCCGTCAAGCAGCAGACCGATAATGCTGAGCCTTTCATCAAAGGCGGCAGCGGAGGCTCTTTCCCGGAGCTGCTTGGTGACCTTTCCCGAAAGGATGTCCTTGATCTGGTAGTCAGACTTGTATTTGTTGAACAAGTCGTAGTATATCGCAAAATCCCTTGCTATGCCCTTGTGGCGGAGATACTGCGAGATCAGCATTTCATTTACAGTGATATTGTTCTTCTCCATCAGCCATATCATATTTGACAGGTCGTTCCAGCCGCGGGCAGTTACATAGCTTTTGCCATCGACCGTAGTCTCGATGAGGTAAAAATTATCCTTCTTTATGTTAAGATAGGTCGTTATGGACGGGTGGATATTTTTCTTTGCGGCATAGTGCGTCCATACGCTGAATTCCGGCTCGACTTCAATGACCTTCAGTCTGTCCCATGTAACTATGTCAAACTCCCTGACAGAATTATTGTACTCCGGCGGATTTCCCGCAGTGACAACTATCCAGCCGTTCGGCACCTTGTGGCTGCCAAAGACCTTATACTGCAAAAACTGTAGCATTGACGGGGCAAGTGTCTCACTGACGCAGTTTATCTCGTCGATAAAGAGTATGCCCCCCTTTACGCCTGTATTCTCCATAACCTCATAAACACTGGCGATGATCTCTGACATTGTGTACTCCGAAATGCGGTACTCTTTGCCTCCGAATGTTTTTTTCTCGATGAAGGGAAGTCCCAGAGCGGACTGCCTTGTGTGGTGGGTCATTGAATATGAGACCAGACCGACTCCAAATTCCTGTGCAATCTGCTGCATAATGGCTGTCTTGCCGATTCCGGGAGGTCCTATAAGGAACACCGGGCGCTGCTCCTCCTCCGGTATCAGATATTCGCCGAATTCGTCCTTTGCGAAGTATGCCGTCATAGTGTTTTTTATTTGTTCCTTTGCCTGTGCAATATTCATCAGATCTCATCCTCCATTAAAACAAGTTTTATCGCCCAGGGCGGAACCTGCGGCACATAGGTCTCATCCTCCTCAACGAAAACGAATGCAGTCTCGTAAGGTGGCTTCCTTTCAGGAAAGTCTCCGTAACCGTCTGTGAAATAAATCAGCCCTTTCAGATTGGTGAATTTCTTCTGTTCAAGCAGCTTATCCACAAGTAAGAACACAGGTCTAAAATCCGTTCCGCCAAAGCCGTGAAGCGCCATACGAGCAATATAATTATCGAATTCCTCCTGCGACGTGATCATAACGTGTTCCTGTATTTCGGTATCACACTGAATAATGTGGACGTTTATCTTTCTGAAAAAGCTCTCTGTCTGCTTCATAATATTATATGTCTTGTTGAGAAAGGTCTGAACAAGGTCTCCGGACACAGAGCCGGACGTATCAATGGCAATGACGAACTCCCTTATCCGCTTGACGTCTTTGTACTCCAGCGGCTCAATCAGCGGCATATTATTGTAAAGCTTTAGTCCATAGGTGTAGTATATATAATCGAATTCATCATCGTTCACCTGCATTGCCTCTCCCATAACGGCAAACTTCTTCAGGAATGAGGTATAGTCATATTTTTCCCTGTTGAGTGCCTTCAAGCTCTGGAGCATACTGTCTGCCTTATCGCCCTGAGTCTTTGACACAGTCTCCATATCTACCTGTATTCGTCTGGAAATAACTGCCCAATCCGCCTCGGAGCAGAGTGCTGGTGCCTCAGTAGTGCTGCTGCCTTGCTTATCTCCGAGCATCTGTTCATCATCGCTGCTGTTTTCGTTATTGTTCCCACCTATGCCGAGCTGCTCCTTCTCATTCGGAGGCATATACCAAAGCCGATGATCATCAAGGGAAAAATTATCCTCCAGTTCGCTGAGCTGCTGTTCATCGGGAGGGTCATCCCTGAAAAGCTTGTAGACCTTCTCAGCGGTAATGATATTCAATTCACTCTCAAAGTGCCATAGTTCACGCATCAGAAGATTGCTGCGTCCCGCTTCGAGCTGTGGAAGAGACATTCCGTAGATCATGCTCTCAACTGCAACATCACAGGCAATATCCCAAAGCCGGCGATCAATATCAAGTCTGACAAAATTGTGCCGAAACACGCAATGCAGAAGAGTATGAAAATACCGCCGCACAGTCAGCGCATTATTATCGACATAGCTTTTCAGCAGGAAATTCGGGTAATAAACCAGATGCCTTCCGTCAGAGCCAAATTTCATAAAATCTACCGGCAAAGGTTTCAGTCTGCTCAGAGCAGAGTCCATAAAACGCAGATTCAGAATTATCGTATTTCTGCAATTATTCAACACCTGACCGCTTAGATGAATGATTATCTCATCTCTGTCCAAAAACACCACCGCCTTTCGTTCCCTAAAACAAATCTGACAAAGCACAAAAAAAGCGGCTCCCGTATCAGCTTCCGGGAAGCCGCCTTCAATATTTCTATGATATTCAGGATGCTGCTTTATCAGAGACTAAGATCGCCAAGAGGGTCACTTCCTCCGAATTTGTTGTTATTATACTCAAGGAGCTGCGCAAGAACATTGGCAGCCTTTGCATTCTGAGCTGCATTGATAAGCACCTGGAACTGTTTCTGATTGAATTTGTCGAGTATTTCAGTTATATCCGATTCATCATTGTTTATCATAGCTTCTGCGATTTTGTTCAGGATCTTTTCCTGCATCTCAGGATAATCTGACAGGCACTCGAAGTATTCAATATTTCTGGCAAAAAAAGCAACTGCATAGCCGATAAAATGATCAATGTCATCATCGTTATAATAGCATTCAATGACCGGAAACATAAGGTCAGAAAAGTTCCTGAACCTGTCAGTGCCATATATCTCCGCAGTGATCTCCGAGAGCTGTTTTCTCAGATCAAGCAGTGGCTCAACTTTAGTGGTATTTTCATAGCCGTCGGAATAGCAGACCTCACCTAATGCCTCGTAACAGTAGTTGGTATACGACTTAATATCCCCTTTTATTATGATATCCACTATGCCATTGATGAGATTGAGCGTTGCCTCCTTTTTTCGGGGGAACAATCTGCTGGTAATAAAATCAAATGGAGCGTAATCAAGCATGTCCTTTGCTTCTAAGATATCAATAGTGTAGGTTTTGCCCTTATGGATAAAGTTCAGGATATTGACAGAGGTAGTCTTGATGTCAATATGCTGCCCCTTGGAATAATTGATTGTCAGCTCCTTTATCGCTGTTTTGACAGTTATTCTTTTTGTTCCTTCTGGTATGATAATAGTACTGCTGCCGGGCGCTATATATTCCACAGCCCCCGATTTTCCACTCAAAACTATGCCGTTTTCAAAGCGATATTTAGAGTCTTTTGCGGCGAATGTGATCGTTTCGAGTTTTTTACAGCCGTCAAAGCATTCATCAAAATTGATGACCTGATTTCCAGGCATAGTAACGCTTGTCAGCTTTTTGCAGTTCTTTAATAGCTTGTTGCCGATACTTTTTACAGTTGCAGGAATCACTATCTCAGTAAGGGCTGAACATTCAGCAAATGCGCTGTCCTCGATTTCCGCAGTTCCCTCACTGATATTCACTTCCTTCAGCTTGGTGCATCCCATAAAAGCACTCGCTCCAATTGTCGTCACAGAAGATGGGATAGTCACAGCTTTAAGTGAAGTACATCCTCTGAATGCTTCCTTGCCGATGCTTTCCGTGCCCTCGGAAATGACCACCTCGGCAAGACCTGTGCAGTCCTTGAACACCTGTCCTGTCAGCTTTTTAAGGCTACCGGAAAGCAAAAGCTTTTTCACCTTCACCGACAGGAATGCTCCCTTGTCGATGTTCGTTACATTATCGGGCAGTATGATCTCCTTAAAATCGTTGCCTGACAGACCTTTGAGACGTCCGCTTTGTATAATGAAAACGTCCGTAGGTGTATCGGCAGCCTTTTTCGAGGTCTTGGCAGCCTTTTTCGGTGCTGTCTCCTTTGCTCCGTCAAGAGAGTTCCTCATATCTGCGATGATATCCTTGATCTTTTTGATGTTCTTTTTATTTTTGGCATAGTCCTCGATCTTGACAAGCTTTCTCTCATCTATAAGACCTGTCGAAACCAGGACTTTAAATGCATCAGCATTTTTTTCGTCAATTAGAGTCTCGGCAAGCTTGGAAATGGCTGTCTTGAATTTCTTCTCTATGGTCTCATTTCTTGTATAGATATACTGATACATCAGCAGCTTGTTTTTCAATCCTGTGCTGGACACTTTTTCCGCAGCGTCGCCCTTTTGCACAGCATCTATCACCTTTGCAAAATCGCTTTCCCTTAATGGCGCACCAAAATCCACAGGCATCGTGCTGCCGTCCGGAAGAATAATATTAAGCTTGCTGACAGAGCATTCTGCGAAAGCATCGGTTTCTATTTTAGTAACACTGCACGGCATCGTAACAGATTTCAGATTATCGCAGTCTCCGAAAGCTCTATTTCCTATTGCAGTAACGCTGCTCGGTATCGTAACAGATTTCAGATTATCGCAGTCTTCGAAAGCGCTATTTCCTATTGCTGTTATGCTGTCCGGGATAGTTACAGAAGCAGCTTTGCCCTGATACCTGATAAGATTTGCGCCTAAAATAACAAAATCATCAGTATTGTCTTTATACCATTTTGTGTTTTCTATATCGTGGTAATTAATTGCTGTACAAGTTTTTGAGACATTTATTGTTTCTAAACTTTCGCAATCCTCGAAAGTAAGTCCAGCTACTATTGTCACGCTGTCAGGAATCGTGATTGACCTCAGCCGTTCGCATTTTTCGAAAGCCCGAGTACCTATTGATACTACACCGTCCGGGATCGTGGCAGAATCAGCATTATCCTTACACCGGAGCAGCCTTTTGCCTAAAATAACAAAATCATCTTTTTTATGGTATTCAGCCCATTTTGTTTTTTCTATATGGTAGTAATTAATGGCTGTAGAATTATCTGAGACATTTATTGTTTCGATGTTTGGACAATTCTCGAAAGCATCGCCAGGTATCCATTTCACACCGTCGGGTACTGTGACAGAAGAAAGGCTTGTACAGTTGCTAAAAGCAAAACTGCCAATTTCAGTCACACTGTCAGGTATTATGAGCGAAGTAAGGCTTGTACAGCCTTTGAAAGTACAATACCCTATTTTGGTAATGTTGTTTGACAGCTTCACAGAAGTCAGGCTTGTACAGCTATAGAAAGCTAAATCGTCTATCCATTTCACACTGTCGGGCATTATGATCGATGTAATGCTTGTACAGCACTTGAAAGCCCTTTCGGATATTCTTATCACACCATCCGGTATCGTGATATCTGTAATTCCCGATTCGCTATCATATTTTATAAGTTCACCATTACTGATTCTGAATCCCATAATAAATCCTCCTGCTGGTATTTCTGTCTTATATTTTATCACTGTCCACCGGCAATGTCAATATATTTCTATAGCAATTCGCAGAAATTTTATAAACACAATACAAAAGTTGAACACTGTTGCGCTAAAAGTGTTGTCAAATGCGGCACAGAAATCACTCCTGTTAGATTTCAGGTTTCACTTCAAGCTTACTGCAATTCTTGAAAGCATCGCTGCCGATTGAAGTCAATGTGCTGGAAACAATTATTTCACCAAGGCTGGAGCAAAACGCAAATGCCTCGTCACCAATTACCCTGACACTTTCCGGTAGTGTGACCTTTGTTAGATCATAGCACATATAAAATGCTCTGCTGCCAATTTCCTGAACGCCGTCCGGGACTGTATATTCAGCGGCTTTATGCTCACTTGGAAAGCGTATAAGCTTTTTGCATTTTTTATCAAAAAGCACTCCGTCAACAGAGGTAAAAAACTTGTTCTTTTCATCGATAGTAATGCTCTTCAACGAGGAAGGATCCAATGCCCCCGGACATATATCCGCAACACTGGAGGGGATAATGACTTTCTCAGCAAAACCAATGCTTTTTATTCCCACAACGCCCTTTGGAATGTCAATCTCCTTGCGGTTGTGGACTGAACCGCAGAAATAACCGCGTTTAATGTTATAAACCCTGTCATTATATTTTATGTTCTTATTGCTTCCGATAATTTCATACTTGCTGAAAAGCTCCGGCGAGCGCATACCGTCAGTCATTCCCTCATAGCTTTGTCTTACAGCATTCTTGTCCTTTATGCCTGAGATAATACCCGTCAGTTCTGCATACTTTTCCTCACTAAGTCCCGGAAGATAGTGAGGCATTTTTGTTTTTATCAGCTCATTTACAGTCAGATAGTATCCACGGCACTCCTCGTCAATGTTGACTACATCGTCTTTGATATAGAGAGTTCCTACTTCGGAACCTGCTGAATAAATAATATCATATTCGATGCCGGAATCGACCTTCTTCTGGAAGTTTTCTGCTGTCCGGCGGATAAAATCAGCAAGCTCTTTGCTGTGTATTCCTACAACAACGAATGAACTGCTGGAACTATTCGTAACAAAGTCCGTGCGTATTTTCATAATGATTCCTCCCCTCCACAGCACAAAGCTGGTGTAAAATTGGCAAAACCGCTTATTCACACGAATCCAACAAGTACATCCTGTATTCTTTCAGAAAAAGATGGCATGTCTATTCCGATAAGATTATTTTTAGGATCAAGGATATGTACATCTTCGTTGGAAAAATCTCTTCCTATGCTGAGAGCATCAAAATAATGCGTATTAGTTCTATCTTCACTGTTGATAAGCCTGATTCCCTGTTTGCTCATAGTTCTGCACCCCTGAAGCAGATCAAATCCCATAGCAAGATCAAATTCAATCTCAACGCCCTCACTGTCAAGATTAAAAAAATTCCACATCTCAAACAAAAGATAAGAGCTTACTTTTTTAGCCACGTCATTGCGTATCTCACGCTCATCTGTCCCTTTCTGTAATTTCGAAATAAACATTACCAAGACAGCATTACCTATATTTACCTGAGTCTCAATTTGAAAATCAAGTTTACATTTGATTTTCTTAGCGGATTCTGATTTAAGACTGTCAACAAGATCAAGAGCGTGCCCTGCCGAAGTGATAAGGGCTAATTCTGTATCTGAAAGAGAGTCCTTATCAAGCATAATCTGTTTAGTACCTTGGTCATATATTTTTTTCAGAACATTGTAATCGTATTTTTTAAGGCTTAAAGCATCTTTCCCATTTATAATCATCATAATCGATTCCCTCCTATTTTGTAGCGTAAAGCTGTTTTTTGTTTTTACTCGAACAAAGAGCAACATCAGGCACAAGCGGACAGCCGCCCATGCAGAATTCACGGTCGGGACAATCTGGACACGACTTCCTCAGGCTGTCACGGAATGCCTCGAACTGCGGACTTTCCCACGCCTCACGGATAGACATATTCCTAAGTGATACGCCGTATTTCTCCTCGCAATCAAAGCTGCAAGGTGACATCACCATTTCGCTTGAAATGTAGCAGGAATACCGTCCGCCCTCACAGGTGTCCAGCGTGGCCTTTGCGATATTCTGACAGAAGTTCACTATCATAGGCACACTGCATGAATCAAAGCCTATCTTGTACGGCTGTTCCTGCTCGTTGACATGTCGGCAGAACTCTCTCAGCAGCGGATCATCAAGAGTGATCATATTCTCACGCTCGCCCTGTCCGACCGGCTTGTGCATAAGAAATATGACTGCATTGATGCCGTCAATAAATCCTTTTCCGGATAGACGTTCGACTGCCTCAGCAATCGTATTTTTTGACAGCACATAGTGGATATTCGTCCTACAGCCTGCATCTATAAAGCGGCGTATCGCAGATTCAGTGTACTCGCTTCTGTACCAGCTCACAGCAACTGCGCCGCAGTATTCCTTTGTGAGCTGCACCTGTTTGTCAGTCATGCCAAAGCCCGACGTTGTATAATTCGGGACAAGATCATACTCCCGGCTTATCTGCAAAATACGCTCAAAATCCCTATGTTGATTTGGGTCTCCACGTCCGCCGAGTGCAAGCTGGTTGGTGATATGTTTGCACTGCTTTGCGATGCTTTCAAAATCTTCAACAGTCATATCCGGCTTCTTCACTGAATAACCGCTCTGGTAGCACTGTACCCCTGCCGCCCTGCACAGACCGCTTTCACCGTGGATACAATGTCCCATAATTCCAATATCTATCAGATGCGGAAACGAAGCCATGAATGGATCAACGCCTGTATCCCTGCCGTTCTTATCGAGTATGCCGGTGCGCATATAGAAACCAGTTTCGGTATCAAAGAAATACTTGTAATGATATTTCTTGTCGTGTACGGAGTATTTCATTCGTCTTCCTCATCATCGGCATATTTCTGCAATTTCAGCCCAAAAAAGTGGAAAACGCTCTTGCCATCAGGATGCTCTGTTTTCATAAAACTAGTCATGTCGTCAGTTAGTTTTTCGAGTATTTCTGCACTGTAATAAGGTTGATTCATCACTTCTTCCCCTGTGTTCACAAGCATTTCCTCCTAAAAACCAATTTTTCTTTTTCCACCAGATGTATCAGACAAATTGATATTTTCGTCATCAATATAGTCCTGGACATCGCTTCTTACTATCGTATTATCAGGTTCATCCTCAGTACGCAGATTCTGGTTCATGATTACTTGATCGAGAATATTTCTGATCGTTCGAGCATTAGCGAAATTTGGACGATTTCTATAATACTCCGTTACATCCAATACGAGCTGTAATGCGTCATCGGTAATCTCATATTTCTTCTTAACGAGAAATGCTGCTGCAATATCGCCAAGCTCCTCACGAATGTAATCCGGGAAGTCAAGCTGGAACTGAATCCGTGACTTCATGCCAGGATTGCTGTTCAGCATAGATTCCATATTCTCACGATAGCCAGCAAGAATAACACAGAATTGTCCTCTGCGATCTTCCATTTCTTTTAGGAGAACGGCAATAGCTTCATCACCGTATCCGGCAGAATGGCCATCACTACCAGTTGTTTCAGTCAGGCTGTACGCCTCATCTATAAACAGAACGCCACCCATTGCATCGTTGATCTTTGCAAGGGTTTTGGGTGCCGTTTCTCCGACATATTTACCGATCAGCCCGTTGGCATCGGTTTCAGTCAGCTTTGCCTCCGGCAACACTCCTGCTTCATTAAGGATACTTGAAAGCAAACGAGCAACTTCTGTTTTTCCTGTGCCGGGATTGCCGTAGAAGCACATATGTAAATTGAAATCGGGATCGCCTTTATTTCGCTTCGCATACGCTTTAATCTTCTTAACCATCCGCTTTACAGCAGATAATCCGACCAATGCGTCCAATTCATCCTCTGCGGTCATGATCTTTTTGACAACACCGTCACCGCTTGTGGGAAGATTCAGATGTGCGTCCTTTATGTATTTATTGACATCAACAATCTCCAACTTTTTATCTTCTGCGTCCATACAACGCAGATTCTGACAGATCATTACCTGATCGAGAATGTTTCTAATCTCTCTAGCATTGGCAAAATCCGGCTCTTTCCGTTTAATATCAGTTATATCCAGAATCCTCTCAAGTGCTTCTTCACTAATGGTATAGTCCTTGTTTTTCAGCATGAGAGCTGCTATCTTTCCAAGCTCATTTCGAGCATAGTTCGGAAAATCAATATGAAACTGTATCCTTGAACGGAATCCTGGATTTGAAGCAATCATTGCCTGTATCGGATTTCTGTATCCTGCAAGAATTACACAGAACTTTCCGCGATAATCCTCCATCGCTTTGATGAGTGTTGCAACGGCTTCATGTCCATAATCACCCTTGCTTTCACCTTGTGTGAGCGCATATGCCTCATCGATAAACAAAACACCGCCCATTGCTTCTTCAATGCGCTCCATCGTTTTCAGAGAAGTCTGACCCACATAAGCAGCTACAAGTCCACTGCGATCTGTTTCGACAACCTTGGCTGTTGGCAGCAGACCGTTTTCATGGAGAATTCCGGCAATAATGCGTGCAACTTCCGTTTTGCCGGTTCCGGGATTTCCACAGAAGGTCATATGAAGGTTGAAATCGGTATTTCCCTTATTAACCAAAGCAAATGCTTTCAGCTTTCGGATACTCTCTTTTACTGAGTCTAAGCCGATGAGAGCATTCAGTTGCTGTTCGCTGGATCCAGTTTTCATGGTAATGCCTTTTTGCAGTTTCATGCAGCCGTCTGTGTCAAGATCGAGCATGGCGTTATATAGCTCAAATAGTTTATCCTCATCGTATTCAGAAAGAAAGGCTGTTTCATTGACGAGTCTACGAATGTCAGAGAATCGAGCTGTAATCAGCGCCGTCAGTTTTTCAGCAAACGCTTCTTTTGAAAGGCTGATGGCTTCACCAATATCATAGTTGTCTTCAAGTGTTAGGATCGGTAAAGACATAACAGTGTAGATACTATCCCATAGAGCTTGAAGCATCTCCTGAAGCTCTTTCGTTCCATCGTCTAAAATATCTACGACATATTTCTTTTGCAGAATCTTATCAAGCTTTTCAGAACGCTTTTGAAGTTCCTGCGCCCAGTGATCACTGGTTTTCGGAGGATTCTTTGTTTTCGAGAAAGACCTACCATAGATACTGTTCAATTTTATGAACTTCTGAATCTTATCAGCCAGCTGTTCGGCTTTGTCTAAAACCAAATCCGCCAGACCAACAAGCTCCATATCAGGCGTTTCAGTATGATGTAGCATCATTTCAGGAAGCAGCAGCTCAGGAAGTTCACACTCAACTGAAAGCGCAGCAGCAGCTTCAGCTAGCTGATCTTTGACATCATCGCTCCATTCTTGCAGGAACTTTGTCTCCGCACGGTATTTCTTCTGAAATGGGGTATGTATATGCTGCCTGATCTTTTCAATACTTTCCCTCACCCGACTAAGAAAAAGCTCTGTTTTCTGAGCGGTACAGGCATAGGCTTGTATCTTTCCAAAATCAGGAAATCTTTTGTCATCCTTTGCTTTTGTTCCCCAGATCAGCAGTTTTATATCAGCAGGCTGCCCGCTGACTGTCATCACAAATCTGATAATTTCATTTCTTAGCAGAACTGCCCTGTCATAGGGCAGCTCATACATCGTATAACCACAGTGCGGACAGGTGCATTGTTTCTCGTGTTCAACGCTATTCCCACAACTGATACATTTAAATTCAGGCATTATGAATCAACTCCCAATGCGATCTTTGCAGCATCCAGCGGTGTGCTGTAGAACAGCGCCTGCACCTCACTTTTGAGTTCAGCAGACAGCTTTTCGTAGTTCTCACGGCAGTCTTCTGGAAGCAGTATCTTCCTTGCTCCAGCATTTGCGGCGGTCACAAAAATCTCGTCCAACTCAGTCGTCAGCGGCATCATGCCGCCGGACATCACTACTCTGCCACAGATAATCAAAGACGGCATTACAGGGCGGGAGACTATCGCAGAGAACAATCCTACAACTTCAGCAACAGATACTTCTTCGCTTACGCCACGGTTCTGCAGGTCATTGAAATACAAGCTGTAGTCAAATGTTTCAAAGTTGCCAGACACCAGTTTCTTTGATTGCTCTCCGAAGTAATTAAATGCGGCTGTAATGCTGTCGCGCACAGCCTTCGGCGCACCGGACAGACCTTCCACATTTCGGAAGCTAAGTTTGCCGTTGCCTTCAACGAGCTTATTCTCAAGTCGATAAACACCGACCTTGTTATCCATACTGCGTCCGACCGCATAAACATAGCCAGCAGGCTCGAATACAGCCGGAATCAAAGTGCCATCGGAAATCTCCGGTACTTCGATAATCTTTTCTACACCGGTATCGAGATCTATGTAACCAAGTGCAACATCGCTAAATTCAGCAGGATTCATCTTGCGGAGCTGTTCCTTTACTCTGCGGCGGCATTCAATCGCATATTCCAGCAATTCTCTTGCCTGTTCCTTGCTGATCTGCTCGTCCGGATACATCAACTTTGCTAGACCTGAGAAGGTTCTGCGGACAGCCGTGTCATCGCGGGTGTTGAAATTGCGGTTCAACTCAAAATACATACCGAAGGAGTTAGTAAAGTCATATTTACGCATAACATGACAGAACTCAGAGAAGCAGTCCGATATCATACCATACTTTGATGTGAACAGGCTGGCTCTCAACTTCGGCGTTTCCCATCCAGGGAGATAGGCATGGATACGGTCAAAGAATGCTGAGTCATTATTAAATCCATCAGGGAACGGCTCGAACAGATTTGTTGTTCTGAGCATATCCGAGATACTTCTGAAGGTATTACCCTCAAAAGCAATAGAAGCATCTGAATTGATAGAATCGGTGCCGCGTGCAAAAGAGCCATTCGCCATATAGTTCTTCATGATCTGTACCATATCACCGGAGGTTTCTGTAATACCACCAACCTCGTCAAAGGCAATACAGTCCCACTTTCCTACAAGGCCGACACGACGGGATGCCATATTATAAAACAGATTGGATACTGTGGTATGTCCGCTGCTCATAAGGATAGAATACGGTGACAATTCACTGTAGACATGAGATTTTCCAGTGCCGCGAGGACCGAGTTCTACAAGGTTATAGTTTTTTTGAATGAATGGCACAAATCTAAGTAGATAGTGCCATTTCTGCTTCTCCGTTAATTCATCCGGCTCATATCCTGCCGAACGTAGTAACAGTGTCTTCCATTCATCATCAGTAAAACTTCTTCTTGCATCCATGATTTCATCGAGATCAAGATTTGCCATCTGGATCGGCTTCAGACCGGAAATACTGAATGGCGATTCATATTTAGAACGTTTCTTCTTAAGCTTTTTCTTAGCCTTTTTCTGATCACCGAAGATATCTTCCTCTATTTCTTCTTCCTGTCCTTCTTCCGGTTCCAGACCGACATATTCAATTTGGATAATACACCAGATTCCACCAATCAGGAGCTTCTCATGATGTACCACAAGGTCGGATTCCACCTCAAATGGAGAAATCTTCAGATTGGTGAAACGGGCGATATACTTATCCTCACGCTCATCAAGCTCGACTGTGATTTTATCAATGATTGTATACTGTCCGTTTTCCTTAATTTTCGACTTAACATATTCACTCTGATCGGGACGGACATAATTCTCACTAAGAATTCTTTTAATCTTTTCCATACCGATCTGGATAGCTTCTTCATCGTCTGTCGTACAGTACATTCCGAGAAGGTATTCCAGCACATACGTTGGAACATTCGCGCCTTTTTTCATGAGAGCAGTCAGATCCTTACGAACGACTTTTCCCGGAAATGCATCAATTATTTTTCTATCAAGCGTATCCATTCCGATTCCTCCAGTAAATTGCCCTTGCGGGGCATCCATTATCGTCTCCAGATGCCGCTCCGCTGCAGCATAATCAACTTCACGGCGAGGCTCAAATGATACGACTCTTGCTATCTTAGGCTTTTTTCCTGATTTAAGCAGGAGTCTTAAAGCAAGCGCTCCGCATGACATGATATCTTTCAAGGCTTGGTCATTTTCCCTGTCTCTTTTGGCTTGAACCTCTCGTTTGGTAGAATGTTGCTGGGTAACCCACACTTCATGTGAAATGAAGCGGCTTTTAGGCCTAAATTTATATTTTTTTGTCTTCATATCTTAAAATCCAAAGTCATTGGCAAATGCGATTTTTATGCTGAATTCAATATGTTCCTTAACTTCTCCGCTGGCTTTATCGACAATGTTGAGATAGTAAGAATCAGTACTGCTGAATTCTTGACCCTTCAGTGTGAAACGCAGTCGAGTTACTCTGTCTTGCACACTTTCAGTAGTCTTATCAGCAATGATTGTCTGTACGTCGCTGACAATATTACTCAGGCGGTCACAGATATACATCTCGTATGTTGCAGGCACGGTCTTACCAACGACTGCTTCCGGCTGATAGAATTCAAGGAAGAAGATGTTGTTAGCGATCTTCCGGGTTCGGCTTAGAAGCTGCAGGGGTACTTTCTTAGTATCCACAAATCGTTTGGAGCTCGCCTTGATGTTCTTAAATGTAATTACCGGCACACAGCACTCTTGTAAAGCAATACCGCCATGAACAAAATTCATTCCTCCGCCCTGCTTTTTTATGCGGATAGTATCAAGCGGTGCGAATCCGATTTTATCAGAACCGAATGTGCTCATCGGAATTTGCATCAAGTATTCAGAAGACGCACCTGTCTCAGCAACAATACAGCGGCGATCTGTCTTGAGAATTGTACCATCAACAAATGATTTATCTCCTTTGTCGCTCTCTTCCAGAGGTTGAAAGGAATATAGGAAGCCGTGATCTGCTGTAATCAGAATGTTCGTGCCATTCATCGAATTGACAACGAGTTTTACAAGATTCAGTAGCTCGTCCACTGCATCCTCACAGGCATCAAAGACCTGATTTTCAGTCATTGCTTTATCGCCAATAGCATCAATCTTGTTATGGTAGATGTATACAACTTCAGCTTTGGAAACTAGTTCACGCCGCTGTGCCTGTTTCATTGCTAGCAAATCTTCGTATACCACGGCGCAGTTGCCGCTATTTACCGCTTTAAGTATCTTATCTCTGCTTTCTGTTCCGTCAGTGGACTGTCCATCACATATTACCTGCAAATCATCTGTCAGTGTAAAAGCTTCATGCGGAAGTAAGGCTGCCATTCCATATTTTGTTAAGCTGGGGAAAACAGACTGCATGGCAGTGATTCCGGCGGTACCACCTGTTTCCTGAACCAGTTTCTTACTGAGTTCTGCCGCTACTTCATATCTGATAGCATCAGAGATAATAACAAAGACACGGTTCTCTTTCTTGACAAAGGGGAGAACTTCTCTTGTGTAAAAGTCCTTTTGCTGCGGTAGTTTTGCTACACAACCTTCTGTTTCCATACCGTCTCGGATTAGAGTACACCACTGGCTATTCAGTTCCGTCAGATACCAGTTCTTATAAATACGCTCTGCTGCATCCGCTACATTCTTAAACAGATCATCCAACTCAGAGGCAGCAAATTTCAGGCTTTTGCGGAAGACAACATGGAAGTTTCTGTAATAAGTATCCATGAGAAACAGCTCATCACAGTACGCCTTCCAAATCTGCTCTGCTGTTCCGTAGTGGAAACCTGTTATATGCTCCAAATAGAATGTGTGCATCTGTGCAAACGCATACAGTCCATCATAGTAGATTTCAAAGTGTTTTGCCCATTTACTGGTTCTGCGCCTATCGACTGCAGCCAGAATATCAGCAGACTTTATGACATCCTCGCTGATCTCGTTCATATAATGCGAGATGACGCACTCTCCGATACATGGCAGACAGTCGGCGTCAAGGAGAGTCTCCACGCCCTGCTTTTCAAGCCTTGCGCTGAGACCAAGCTCTTGCGAGATTTCATTTGCGAGTTCAAACAGCTTTGCACTGTCTTCTGAATGCGCCCATTCATCGGTCACATTATAGCAGAAAGCCTGATTGTCAGCGGATATGTATTTTTCTAACCCTGAAAGCGTCTGAGGCTGCACAACGCCCGAAAGCGCAGTGATCATAACATGCTTAGCAAGATCGGAAAGTACGATCTCGTCTGCATGATATCCGGTATACTTTGTAAGCATATCCTTCAACGCGTCTTCATTGCCGAATTTGCGGATATGCTCCAGAGCGGCATTATCGTCATTATACAGCGATTCGCATAGAATAGCCCGAATCACGCCTTGCGCAGAATTATCCTTTGCTCCGGTCAGTACTGCCATGATATCAATATGGAGCTGTGCTGCTGTTTCATATTTTGTATGCAGTGATGCAAGTTTTGCCACACGCTCCTTATTACCAAAGAACGTTTGATAGGTCTTGACTGTTCTGCGGAAAGAAACTGTCTGCGGAATATGCAGATCGTCCATCTGCATGGAAATCAGATCAGCACGGAACTCCTCGCTGTACAGCTCAATATCTCTGAGCCAGTCATCCCATACATGAGGCATGGAGATTGGATGATACACAAGATAATTACTCGTTGTATCAGTCTCCGAAAGAAGCATTTTCGCTTCAAAAAAGTTATCTCCCGTAAGGCGCAGAATTTTTACATCCGGCAGATCAATCTCATCGAGCATAGGCTCGAATTCGCGTTCGGAGTCATACCAGAATATAATCCTGCGTTTATAGCAATCCTTAAGCGGCTGTGCAAATCGTTCGCGAAGTGAAGCCGCTATATTATCTATTGTCATTAGTGTTTCTCCATTCAGAGGTGATTATATCAGCGGATGCTCCTCAAAATCCCAGCTTGTTTCAAACGAATTCCAATCGTCTTTACAAATTCTAATATTATCATTAACAATACTTTGACAATCAAAGTTTAAGTCAAACATAGGTATAGCCTTTATAGAACCAACCTCATAGTTTATTGTTTGTGACAAAGCGGATACTAGTAACTCTGCTACAGAGCTATTAAGAAGTGCCATGACAATATAAATAACTTCGTGTTTAGAGTAAATAGAACATCCTGAGACGTCAAATAAGAATCCTTCAGGTAAATATCTTACTGAAAGTTTCCCGCTGGTAACTTTTGACCAAGTAACATTTTCTTTGAATATAAATGGAAGGCCAGCAACTCCCATATTAGATGTAAGAGTTGAATTCTTATATTCACGATATTTCTTTATTTCTTCTCCATCATTCTGCCAATTAACTACATAGCATGCATTCCCATACCATTTTCTATATGGACCACCTTTATTATATGGAAACCATTTTTTTCGAGACAGCATAGCCTCTTCTCTATTCTTATATCCTAATCCTAGTTTATGCGAATCAATTTCATACCATAATCGTAAAAAACGATCATTATCAGATGTTGCCATTCCCTGTCTAGGTGAAGCAATTTCATCAATTGGTTTTCCTACAGAAAATGCTTTTCTTATACTATCACTAACCCAATATGCTACAGTCATTCCTGGAATCTTAGAGAAGTTTTCCTGCTTAGCTGTTTTCCATCTTTTATTAATTGTTGGGAATACAAAAGGTACTCCTTCATCATCAGTTTCGTAATAAACGATACATTCATATTGTGCATTGTAATTACATATTCTTCTATTTTGAGTTACAACAGCTGCCGTACCAAAATTGATACCAAGGCTTGTACCGCCTTTCCCTAAATATGGCATATGCACCATATTGATAATGGTTTTAGAATCATAGATTCTCTTACGGAAATCTTCAAAACTTGAAAGAAACATCCAGCTTTCCATTGTAATAAGCGAAGTAAATCCTGATTGCTTTGCAAGCTGATAAGCTTTTTCCATAAAGCATGCAAAAAGATCACTCTTACTGTCAGGGAAAATTTTCTTGACATAATCAGAGAGAGTTGCATTCATGCCGCTTCCGCCCATATACGGCGGATTCGTCACCACAACATCATATTTCTGAGACAGATTCTTATAAATCCGCAGCATCATGTCAAGTTGTCTGCGGCTGATGCCAAAGGAGACATCGAACTCCGAGACGGCCTCATCCAGGCCGTCAGGTGCTTTAATCTCCATAAGCGAACCGTAGGTATCCGCAAACTTGAACTGCTCTGCAAAATCCCGGATCTTGCCGGAAACAAGGCTTGTATCCACGCCCATCACATCTGCAAAATTCGCAAGCTGCGGCTGCACTTCGCCGTTTTTAATAATGCTACGGTTATACTGACGTGCCTTCATCATCACAGCGAAATACGCAAGCTGATATGCACGGCGATCGATGTCCAGACCGTAGAGATTGTGCTGCAAGATCGACAGCGCCGCATCACGCTCCGACCAGCCGCAGGACGTGTAAATAGCCATCAGTACGTCGAATGCATACACCAGAATATGTCCTGAACCCATACACGGGTCGATGACTTTGATTTGCTCCGGCTGAATACTCTTGTACTCCGCACGCAGCTTTTCAAGTTCCGCCTTGACGGATTCTTCCTGCTCGGCTTCTTCGAGATAGTACTTCCAGTCAGCATTCTCAGGCTTGCCGTGTCCTTCCGTCCACAGTCTGCCGAGGGAATTCTCGACCATATAGCGCACGATCCAGTCAGGCGTAAAGAGCTGCGTTGCCGCAGGGATAGCCTCTGCGCTGATCTTTATATTCTTTTTCAGGTCAGCGAACACTTTGTCCTTCGGCTCGGTGTTATAATACTGATACAGCCAGCCGATAATCTGCACCTGGTCTTTCCAGTCATCTTCGGGGATATCCTCGACCATGTGAGCGATCACGCTGTCATTGCGGAGTAGATTGTTCGGGAACAAAAGCTCCGTCCAGCCGCCAATCTCCTCAAACATCTCCGGAAGTCCGGTATTCAGAGCGTTGCATTGTGCAATCAACAGATACTTGTAAAGTGTATCGTTCTGCTGCGCATCGAGCAAATCCATGATATAATCATGGTCGATGCCGTCAAGCTCAATCCGGGATGCCTCCGCAAGGATTTCCGGTTTAAAAGAATTATTCTCATCCGTAAACACACGAATTCGCATAGGCAGATAGCCGTTGACTTCCATGAAACGCAGGGCGATAAAGCGGTTGAACCATGTGTATGCCGCTTCTTCCATGGTCTTCGCAAAGCCGTTCTGACGGATGCGGTCAATGAGCTGCCGACGCTGACTGAGTTCAGTCGGTGTCAAAGCCTTACCGTTGACCTCGGTCTGATCGGGGGTGTTTTTCCCGTTTTCTGTGACTTCATATTCAAACGCCCGCTGCGTGACGGCGTCAATCAGTGTGAGTCGTGCAGCAATTGCGAAGTTCTTGATAGATGTTTTGTTCATAGACATTGCCCCTTAAAGATCACTTGATTTTTTCAAGTATATCCTCGAATTTTGCATAATTCACCTTCACGCCGTCATCGAGGTCAATGTCAATCATCATATCTGCGAGATGATGCACTTTTTCCTCATAAGCGTTGATCTCGGTGAGCTGCGCCATGAGCTTCTCCTGACGTTTTTTCAGCTTGACATGGTCACTCGCCGATGCCGTCTGCATCTGATCTTCGAGGAGCGAAAGCTGTGTGCGATAACGCTCCTGTAACTCATGCACATAGTCCGTGCGGACGGTCGCAACAGTAGTTTTCTGCCAGCGATGCATATACACAAGTGCTTTGAAGCCATTCTTCTTTCCAGAACTGAACAGCCAGTAGATTGGACGCTTCTGGTAGATCTTGCAGTGATCGGCGAAAAATCCGGTCAGCAGATAGTTCCGCAGGACCTCCCGGGGCGTACCCTTGCCGCCGAGTGCATCTGCGATGAATCGGAGGTTCTCCTCCAGTGTATCCTCTCCGTAGACCTTTGCCACGAAATCAATGACACGGGCGGTCAGATCGTCCTCGAAGTAGTCATCGTCGCAGATCGGCAGAACATTGTCCTTGTCTGGGGTGATCGTTTTGTATTTGCTGTCGTCCCAGTCTCCGCCTGCATAGCAAAGCCCTTTGGTATCTACGGAATAACGCCCGAAAATGCAGCCGATCGCATAAGAGATCAAGCTCTTGATCTCTCGGGTGAGGTCGGCACGGCGCACGGTCACGTCTCTGTCCTCGACCTCGGGTGTCAGCTCGTCCTGCAAGCCGTAGATTTCAATGAAAATGCGGTTAAGTTCTTCTTCATTCGCCTTGAGCTTCTGGAAGCGTGCTTCACATTCCTGCTCCCATTCGGCGTATTTGTCAGCTATTAGTCTGCCCATTGTCTTTCTCCACTATATAATCAAATAATTCATGTAAAGCATTCCAGTCAACAGTACAAGAAGTATCCTGCCATGCAGATTGCAGATAGTTTCTCAGAAACCAGATTTCGGTTTCGTTGATTTCAATAGACTCCGTTGTTCCTTCTGTTCTGTCTAATTTAGCCATAAGCCGCTTCAATACAATCTGGTTTTCTCTGTCAGTTGGTTCAAACTTCTCTTGAAACCACTCTACAAATTCGCGTAAAGTATCCTTGTATTCATTAGTAATTGTAATCGTTTTCATTTCTTCCTCCATTAAATCAGCGGATGCTGTTCAAAATCCCAGCTTGTTTCAAAATTATCCCAATCAGTTTTGCAAAGATCGATGTTTTCTTGTACCATATCCTCAACCTTAGATTTTTCTTCTGCTGTGTCAGGGAAGATAACAGGAATATTAGCAATGTCTCCACATTGATAATTAATTGTAGGTGCTATTACTTCAAGAACTTTCATTGCAAAACTAGAATTACATAACGCAAGCAGATATTTCAAGTTTTCATTAGAAAAACAACTCATCCCAGCAACATCGAATATGTGACCTACTGGTTTATATCTAAATGCTGCTACACTTGAGGAAATTAGAGACCAACTAAAGCACTCTCTGAAGAAATAATTTGGGTTTCTAATGACTGACTTTTTGAAGTTTCTTAGTTCAAACCCATCATGTTCCCAATTCACAATAAAATCGTTATTACCATACCACTTTCTAAAATCTCCACCTTTATTGTACGGATACCATTTTTCAGACGCCTTTTGAGACATTTCATGCGTCAATGTATCAAATTTGATTTTTTCTGCACAGACTTCAAACCATTCTCGAAGGAATCGATTATTATCAGCAGTTGCTACGCCTTGTTTTGAATCAGCGATTGAACCAAGAAGTTTTCCAGTTTTGAAAGCTCTAATAAACGCCTCACTCACCCAATAAGCCACCGGCATACCCGGAATCTTGGAGAAGTTTTCTTGTGAAGTATAGAAACTATGTTTCCCCGTAATCAACCATACTTCCTTATCGGAATTGCTTTCTTGTAATCCTTGCTTTTCAAATAATCTATCGTATCTTCCAAGATATTCATTGATATGAGTGTTCAGCGTTATGAAAGCAACCGATTGGACGATCTTACTATTCAAATCTTCAAATGTACCTATCCCTAAATGAGCCATATTAATTGTAGTTTTATTCATGAGCTTACGGCGCAGGTTTTCATAGCTTGACAGGAACATGAAAGCGTGCTGTGTAATCATCGCATAGAAACCGTGTGGCTTTGCAAGCTGTCCGCACTTCTCGATAAAGCACGCAAACAGGTCGCTCTTGCTGTCCGGAAAATACTTCTTCACAAAATCGGACAGTTTTGTGTCCATACCAGAACTTCCCATATACGGCGGATTCGTCACAACAACATCATATTTCTGTGAAAGGTTCTTGTAAATCCGCAGCATCATATCAAGCTGCTTTTTACTGATACCAAAAGACACATTGAAATCCGAAACGGCCTCATCCAGTCCTGCCGGCGCTTTGATCTCCATAAGAGAACCGTAGGTATCCGCAAACTTGAATTGCTCCGCAAACTCTCTGATCTTGCCAGAGATCAGGCTTGTGTCCACGCCCATTACATCCGCAAAATTCGCAAGCTGCGGTTGGATTTTGCCGCTCTTGATGATGCTGCGGTTATACTGACGCGCCTTCATCATCACAGCAAAATATGCAAGCTGATACGCACGACGGTCGATGTCCAGACCAAAGAGGTTATGCTGCAGGATCGACAGTGCCGCATCACGCTCCGACCATCCGCAGGACGTGTAAATGTCCATCAGCACATCGAATGCGTACACCAGAATATGCCCCGAACCCATGCACGGGTCGATGACCTTGATTTGTTCCGGCTGAATGCTCTTGTACTCCGCACGCAGCTTTTCAAGCTCCGCCTTGACCGAATTTTCCTGCTCGGCTTCTTCGAGATAGTACTTCCAGTCAGCATTCTCAGGCTTGCCGTGTCCTTCCGTCCACAGTCTGCCGAGGGAATTCTCGACCATATAGCGCACGATCCAGTCCGGCGTGAAAAGCTGTGTTGCCGCAGGGATAGCCTCTGCGCTAATCTTTATATTCTTTTTCAGGTCAGCGAATACCTTGTCCTTCGGCTCGGTGTTGTAGTACTGATACAGCCAACCGATGATCTGTACCTGGTCGCGCCAGTCATCTTCGGGGATATCCTCAACCATGTGTGCGATCACGCTGTCATTGCGGAGTAGATTGTTCGGGAACAAAAGCTCCGTCCAGCCGCCGATCTCCTCAAACATCTCCGGAAGTCCGGTATTCAGAGCGTTGCATTGTGCAATCAACAGATACTTGTACAGCGTATCGTTCTGCTGTGCGTCCAGCAGATCCATGATATAGTCATGGTCAATGCCGTCCAGCTCAATCCGTGATGCCTCAGCGAGAATCTCCGGCTTGAAAGCGTTATTCTCATCAGTAAACACACGGATTCTCGTCGGCAGATAGCCGTTTACCTCCATGTAACGCAGCGCAATAAAGCGGTTGAACCATGTGTATGCCGCTTCCTCCATTGTTTGCGCAAAGCCGTTCTGACGGATGCGGTCAATGAGCTGCCGACGCTGACTGAGTTCAGTCGGTGTCAAAGCCTTACCGTTGACCTCGGATTGATTGGGATTGTTTTTACCGTTTTCTGTTATTTCATATTCAAACGCACGCTGCGTTACGGCATCAATCAGAGTGAGTCGTGCAGCGATTGCGAAATTCTTTATAGCTGTTTTATCCATAGTTCACCTCAGATTATGTGCAGAACATCGTGACCTTCCAGTTTCTCCATGAGTGTTTTCTTGATCTCTGCGAGATATGCATCGATATCTGCCTCGCTCTGAAGTTTCATTGTATGGCAGACAGTGCTGCGGTTCATGGTGACCGTATCAACACTCGGTTCGACCGTAACCAGCTTTTGCAGATATCTCTGTCTGATGTTTGCTATCTGTATTTTCATTGCATCAAGAGCAGTCAGCTTATCAGACTGTTCAGCACTACTCTTTTTATCTTCAAGTTCGGCATCTGCTCTGCGAACAATATCGGTTTGCTCAATTGCCGCTGTCTGATGAATTTCACCCATCGCTGCATGGATTTCCGCATATACTTCCTCACGCTTATCGTTCAGAAGTCTGTTATACACTTCCTGAATGCTCTGGGTCAGCTCCGGAAGTTCGGAAATACGGCGATAAGGTTTTGCACTTGTCAAAATCTCCTTCATTTTGGAGAGCGTCGATAAAGCAGCCTGTTCTGCGCTAAAGTACTCCTTTTCGGCAGAAACAGCATCCAGTTTTTCTTGTGCTTTATCAAAAATCTGCTGCTGAACACGGAAGAATGTCAGAACATCGGCGATATCCTCTGCGTTATCAAGGAAGTCATCCTGCATCTTGACAGCCTGCTCCAGAAGCGCAATGCTGTCGTTTTTATGCATCAACAGGTCATTGCAGAGCCTCACACCTTGCTCGACAATTGCCTTTCCGGGATAGTTATGATTCGCATACTGCTTAGAAAGCAGATCGTTCAGGTTATTACGCTGATCTGTGAACTTGTCGATAATGTATGTAATCAACTCGTTTTCTGTATCCGGGATTGCACCAAGACCGCAGTTGTAGTATTCACCAAGGAAATCACGAGATTTCTTGATGAGAGCAACAGGCGGAGCTACACGGAAGCTGATGATTGCCTTATCAATTTCAGTTTTGCGGCGCAGATAGTCAGGCAGTTTCTTATCAGATGCAGCAATTACATTGCCTGCGTACTTAAGAGTAATCTTACCGTCGGCAATCATTTCCGCTGCTACTGCAGCAATATCAATTTCACGCCAGCCATATGGGATAGCCGAGAATCGTCGCTGAATATCACCCATAGAAGTGGGCAGCGCTCTTTCTTTCTGACGAACCAGATATTCATTCATTTCCTTTACAGCGTCAGCATTTGGTGTTCCGATATCACCAAAGCTCATCTGCTTATTTGCGCCTGAAAGTATCTCAAGCAGCTCCGCATCACTATCATAGTTTTTACGAATGTATTCAAGCTTTGTATAAACACTTTCAATCAGTGTCGAGAGAGCCTGTTCAATTCTATCCTTTACAGAAGAAATTCTCAAATTCAGACGTTCTCCAGCTACATAGATACGGCTGTCAGAGATTGCCTGTGTAATGAGTTTTTCTGCTTCTTTTTCATGTGCAGATGCCTCCGATGTGCGGCTGCGGATAATCGTCTGAATTGCCTCCGGAAGCTGTGCGACATTTTTTCCTTTGACATAGTTTCGGATTTTCATTGCGAATTCAAGCTCTTCAAAATATGGCATGGTATCAGACAAAACAATCATAACGGCATTATTCGTACCGGATTTATGCTGAAACACATTATCGTCAGTGCTGTAGATTTCGGATGCTACCGTAATAAACTGCAGCATGATATTTCCGCTTGGCTGACCAATCGGAGTTTCATCAATTTGGCGATCATAGGCGAAATCATATTTTCCATAGCGGAATTTCTTGCTTGCATAAAGTTTATTAAAAATCACATCTCCAATAGCGAGTGTAACATCGGCACTGTTGACCGGTGTATTACGGATATCTCTTGCAATATCCTGCTCATCATCTGTCAGGAATGTATAGGTATCACCTGCACGAGAAACATAGTTTTGTGAAACGAGTCTGTCAAGAGACTGCTGAATCGTCTGACGCATGGTGATCTTATCAGCACGGATGTCATCAGTCATGAGTACTGTGATATTATCAAGATTCGCTTTGACATCGTCAACATAGCGAATAAGGTACAAAAGC
Source organism: Ruminococcus sp. XPD3002 (assembly GCA_900119535.1). Classification (GTDB taxonomy): domain Bacteria; phylum Bacillota; class Clostridia; order Oscillospirales; family Ruminococcaceae; genus Ruminococcus; species Ruminococcus flavefaciens_H. The sequence goes on along the minus strand of FPJT01000008.1, from coordinate 30,932 downwards.
TTTAATACACTGACATCGTAAGGCTCAATACCATCCATATTATCTGCTGCAGTCTGGCAGCGATCAATAACACGACGAATTGAGCTTTCAAGGAATGTGTGAACCGTATCATAGAATAAGCTGAAAGGAATCAGAGCATACTCGTCCTTATCCTGAATTGCCTGTGCAGCCTCCTGGAATCCTGACAACATCGAACGCTCACCGCCGGAAAGATGCTTTCCTGAGTTGCCGTGTTTTCTTATTTGTGCAAGAACATTCTGCATCAGGCGGAATTGATAAGGAACAAAGGGATATGTATCTATAAACTCACCTTCACCAGCATAGCCCTTCAGATCCAGCACCGCGCCGTTGAAAGAGAAGAGATTGCGCAGTACGGCCTGATTCTTATCATACTGCAGCTTGAGAACGCCTTCGGCAGCGACTGTCTTTGCAAGAATACGCTTTTTAATAACCTCGTCTACAGAGGAAGAAGAAAGGCTCAGGCGAGTATTAAATCTTCCTTGAATCTTGGAGAAGTCGTTTCCGCTTATCTTTGTGATGCTGTCGATCGCTTCTTGACTGGTAACCATTACCCATACTCTGCCGTCGCATTTGGTACCGATTTCTTCTACGATCGTCTGAAGATTGAGCATCAGATCTGAATCAGAACCAATATACTGACCAACCTCATCGATCATAAACATTAGCCTGAACTGTTTGCCCTGACTGTCAATATATTCCTTGATCTCCTTAACGAGCTGCTCTATGCTCAGGTCGATCTCTTCCTCACCGTTAAACCAGTTTCGTGCGGCAGTTTCACTGATTCCAAGGGCGGTTGTCATTGCCTCTACGACATCATCCTCAAAGAAAGCAAACGAATCACGAGATTCTTCCCATGTGCCGCCGTTGACATTTTCAAAAGCCTGTCTGAATTCTTCTGTTTTGCCGGATTTTGCGATAAACTGTTCAAGTTTCGCAACCTTAAGATCGTTCCCATAAAAGCCAAGATGCTCGTAGAATACCTTTGCGAATACGCGCAGAATAGCTGTCTTATCCTTAGTGAGCGGGCTCTTGGAATCAATGTTAAATAGAATTGCTCTGGTAGGCACTTTAACACAGCTTTCGAGTCTTCCGAACATCATCGGGTCATCAAATTTATCTGCAAAGTAATCTACAGCGTGCTTTCCGGCAACAACGGGATTCTCAAACAGATAGGATAGTATTTTCAGAAAGTGAGATTTACCGCTTCCGAAGAAACCGGAGATCCATACCCCAATCTTATCTGTCGGTTGTTCCAGTGATGCTTCATAATGATTCAGAAAAGTACTGAAATGACGGCGAAGCTCCTTTGTGATAATGTATTCTCTGAGTTCCTGCTCAAGAGAACGTTCATCATCCTGTGCGACCTTAATAACACCGTTGATATCGCGGTTAATATCCGCTTTATACATAGTCTGTAATTTCATTTTCTTTTCCCCTTATAGCATATTGAATGCCCGATAATAGTTTCCATCATGGAACTCATCAAACAATGAAAGTTCCTGTCCGTTGAACTTTCCCGGATATAGCATAACAATTGGAATATCCGAAAACAGGTGCTGTATATTGTCCAATATATTGTGCGAACGCATAAACGGGTATACTTTACCCACTCCTGAAATAAGTAGGATATCTCCGTGCTGATGCTGAGCATATTGCATACGTTCAACAAAAGTCTCCGGTGTTGCAATTTTCTGAAGTTGCTTGAGTAAGCCTTCAGATCCTTTTTTCTGTTCCATTGCGGGAATCGTTTTCAATATACGTTTATCCTCGCATATCTGCAAAAAGATTTTGTACAAATCACATTCAATCAATCGGAACGGCAAATCTGTTTGTTGTATCAGGTTTGCCATATAATCACGAACGATCATCTCGTCATGCGGATCATAGCATAAAACATGGATGCCAACTTCATTGGATAGTCCCTTATTACTAAGAAACACTTCATCTGAAAAGCGTTCTTTTATTGATTCTAAATCATTTCTTATATTACTCATATTACACCTCAGTGGAAGCAGTTAAAAGCACACAAAGCAGATTCATCACCTAACTGCCGGATTCCTTCTTCCAGTTCCGGAAACAAAAAAACAGGCTTGAGCGCCTGTGAACGCACATTCTCAAGATATTCGCATTCGACAAGGAATCTTGTGAGAACTTGTCGAATCTTGGCCCTCGTACTTTCGGACCAGTCTGCTGCGGCAGAATAGCATTCTTGTAATGTGTCAAAAAAACAATTTATATCTTTATGTGAAAAATTCATCTGCTGAGTTCTGAATTTTTCTCCAATAACATCAGTCATAAAATCGTATACAATACTGTTTTCACGCATGATTGCATAAAGATTGATTTGTTTTGCAACACTTGTTGAAGCATCTGCCAAAAGTTCCACCAGTGTCTGTGAGTTTAGTGCATCAATCCGCTTAAAACAGATATTTGTCATTGAACGTATCATCCGCTCTGTCGGATACTGAAATAGGTTTTCCTGTGCAACTTTATCATATATTTCATTACGGTCGCTTCCTGCGCATAATAAAGAGGCAATTGTTCTAATTTCGTAGAACAAGAATTGTTCCCTTGTCAGGCCGCCGCTATAGTGTTTTTTTATGCTCATGTTTTTTCTCTTTCTATCCTCCAAAATTGCCGAGTTATTTTCATAACAATACGGCCTAAACGGGAGAATGTATATCTTTTTATATTATATCACATTTTAGTTGAAATGTCAAGGTTTTCGTTGGTTATTTTCAACAAAATTTCGATACTCTGTTTAGATGTATGGATTAAACACTTACTAATGCTGAATTGGTATGTTATATGTCAACATTGCTGTTCGTTATAACAATTAAGGACCCTGTGGTGCGATGTTTTTAACATCGATTTCACAGAGTCCATATCACAAGTATGTTTTATGCTTGGTTGCTGAAGGGGCCTCTCCCGTAATACTTCATAACCATAACGACCTTGCTAAAGTGCGTATATCCCCGCAGCTTTTCCTTCGACAGTCGGTATCCGGCATTCTTTTTGCTCTGAAACGCAGATAACTCGCCGTTTACGAATTTAGTTCCGGAATCCACAATCACCAGATCGCCTGTATCTACGCCATAATCAGGCAGGTCAGGATGCTTATCTGCTATAAATGCTCCCGGAGTCATGATTCCCGGTGGCAGTAAGTCATTCGGAGTCGAAATATCACTCATGGCAGCTTCCTCCTCATTCGATGTAATTCACAAGTTCTCCGGAAATATCCTTGATCTTGTCCATATCAAGTTCCATATAGCTCTTGCTGGCTCCAACAGTTCTGAATAGCTGTATCTTCTTTCCGACAGCATCAATTTTCCTGACACGCTCGGTCATGGTAACATAGGAGCCGCCGACTTTGGCTATATCCGCTATAAAGTACGTAAACTTCAGAACAGGATGATGTCCGTTCTCCAACGCATCCGCTATCAGACTGATTTTCTGGTTCAGCACTTCCATCTCAGATTCTGTCAATTCCTGAAAACTGCCGACCTCTCGTGCTTCTTCACCGACCATGTCCTCGTAGCCCGCCAGAGCGTTGAAGGACGAAAACTGCGCGGCTCTCTCATAGGCGGACATCGGCGTGCGTGTGGGTGACTGCCAGTGCGGCAGTCTTATAATGTCTGCATAAACCACTCTTGCATCAGGTTCATTGCTTTTTATCCCTTTTGCCATCCTTCTTCACCTCCGAAGCCTCAGCTCTATGGCCGCCAATCTGGCCGTTTCGTTCAATCGTAGTGCCACCTTCCATCAGGTTCATGCCCCTCAGAACGGCGTTTTTGCCGAATCTGCCCTGTAGCTGCAATGTTGCACGCTGCAGAGCACGCTCACGTTCTTCCTTGCGCTTTTTCTCCGCCTTCTGACGTTCGACCTCTTCATAGTCCACAAAGAGCTCAAGCTGAACAGGAGCGTCATCGTCCGGGATATTGTTCTCATAGATCAGGTTGCAGGCGCAGATGTTGATCCTGCGCACCATAAGATCAGGATCAATGATTCTGTCATAAAGCTGCATCATGCACTCAGCGATCGCAGAAGTAGAAGATGTCCAGCTTTCGAGGTTCCCCGTACCGTGCGCATGCTTCGGAACAGGTCTGCCGTAGTGATCCTTGTGAACGACTCCGTTGTATCGCTTTCCTGTTGATGTGACCTTGTATTCGTCTTCTTTGGGCGTTCTGCCTCTGCGTACCAGCTGCACAGATGTCCGGTCGTAGCCGATTGTCAGTGTCAGCTTCTTCGTAACAACGTACTTTCTGACCATATCCAGCACAAGCAGCTCCGTCATTTCCCGGACGATCAGCCTTGCAAGTTCTGCGGTATACGGCTCTTTCAGCACTTGTCCGGAAGAAAGCGAGTTTGTGGAAGGTCTGTAGGACTTGATCGTTGCGATCTCTGTCGGCTCCCAGCCCCATGCATGGTCGATCACGATTTCAGCCTTTACGCCCAGTGCCTTATACAGCAGATCCTCGTTGATCGTACTCAGCCTTGCGATATCGCCCATGGTATAGCAGTTCAGCGCAGCAACACGGGCTGCGGTACCGCCGCCATGCCCCCAGAAGTCAGTCAGAGGCGTGTGACACCAGAGCAATTCCCTGTATTTCATTTCGTCAAGCTCTGCGATACGGACACCGTCCTTATCAGCAGGAACGTGCTTTGCAACGATATCCATAGCGACCTTGGCAAGGTAGAGGTTTGTTCCGATACCGGCTGTTGCGGTGATACCGGTCTCGTACAGCACCTCACGAATCATCGTCATGGCGAGCTCGTGTGCCGTCATGTGGTAGGTGTTCAGATATCCGGTCGCATCGATGAAGCACTCGTCAATGCTGTATACATGGATATCCTCCGGTGAGATGTACCGCATATAGATTGAGAAGATTTTCGTGCTGATTTCCTCATATAGCCGCATGCGGGGCGGTGCTATGATGTATGACAGCTCCAAAGACGGATCGGCGGCAAGCGCCTCTGCATCAAAAGAGGCTGAGCTGAAATGATATTTGCCGTTCTCGTCCTTCGGCAGCAGCTTCCTGCGGAACGCCTCGTTGAATCGTTTCTGATTGATTTCCTTGACAGCCTGTACGACCTCAAACAGTCGGGCGCGTCCAGAAATGCCGTAGGCTTTCAGCGAGGGTGTGACCGCCAGACAGATCGTTTTCTCGGTGCGGGATTCGTCTGCGACGACAAGATTTGTTGTCAGAGCGTCAAAATGCCTGTCAACGCACTCGACCGAGGCGTAAAATGATTTCAGATCGATAGCGATATAAACCTTGTCCATAACCTACGCCCCCTATGTTCTAACCTTACTGTATCACGACCGGACACTCCACATACCATCTGCCGACACTGCTGACATGATGTGTATTCGCTTTTTCAAAGAAGAGATACTTGATCTCTCCCTTTATAACGACCGTATAGCAGCCGCAGGTCAGGCTGTCGTGGTTCGCACCGGCAGGCCTGAAATCCTTGACCGCTTCGATTCTGAATACTCGTCCGTCCTCCCATGTTATCGTTCTCGGCTGCATATAGCCTGTTGCATCAAAATCGGAAGTGACCTTGACATATTTTCGCTCCATCCGTATTACCGGCTGTTTCATGCCACCGCCCCCTTTATATCTGTGGCTTGATTCGTCTTTCCTTATAATGTTTCCTGCAAAGCGAGATATAGCTTTCGTTGCCGCCGAGCTGTACCTGTTCGCCCTCTGTGACCATCTCGCCGTTCAGCAGCCTTGCATTGAAATGTGCCCGCTTGCCGCACCAGCAGATCGTCCGTATCTGTTCTATATCGTCTGCAAGCTCCATAAGCCGCTGTGCGCCGGGAAACAAATGACTCTGGAAGTCTGTACGCAGGCCGTAGCAGATAACGGTGATGCCGTAGGTATCAACCAGATTACTGAGCCTGTCAATGATCTCCGGCGCAAGGAACTGTACTTCGTCTACGATAATGCAGTCATAATGCTCTCCGCTATAGTTTTCGAGGAAGTCCTCAGCAAATTCGCAGGGTTCCTCCAAACCAATGCGTGACTTAATAACTTTTGTGCCGTCTCTGTCCTCGCAGCGTGGCTTTAGAAGTACAACTTTCTTGTCACGTTCATAGTAGTTATACCGCACCATAAGTGCATTGGCAGTCTTGGAGCTGCCCATCGCACCGTAGCGGAATATTAGTTTTGCCATTTATTTTCCCTCATTCTATATCATCGTCCTGGGTTGCCTCATCGTTTATATACTGCATAACATCATCCCATATCAGATCCCAGTATTCATTTATGTCATAGCTTCCATCCGGTTGACTTATCTCAAGAAATCTGGATAAATGCGTTGAAACGTTTTTTAAGTCACTGTCAAAAAGGAGATCGCTGCATATCTGATGAAGAGAAATGTTTTCTTCAACGTTTTCCGGTGATCTTGTCCTAAAGTATCTGTATCCGTTTTCATCACAGTATGTATCACCAAGCAGACCTAATTGACTGCGCTTTCCGTTATCATTTATGTAAAGGGTAAGGTCGTTTGGTCCGGGCGTGGCAGGTGTCTCAGGTTTATCAGGAAATTCCTCCCACTCCATTGAGTTCAGGATCTTTGACAGTTTCTTTACTTCATCAGCAGACAGAACACGAACGCTCGGAAACAGTGCCGTACCTCCGAAGCAGACATAAGCGTCGCTGATATCACCGAACGGAGAGGTCAGCTCAGATGGTTCATCCAAAGAATCTGCAATCCTGTCAAGCTCCTTTAATCTAATTTCAGTGACAGTGGTAATTTCGGCAGTTGTCTCAGTTGCTGTTGTAGTCGTTGTAACCGCTGTTATAGTCGTCGTTGTAGTAGTCTCAGCTGTTGAGTTGCTCGTTGCTGTCTCTGTTGTATCAGTCGTGACTGCCGCTGTGATATGGCTTGAAGTTGGTTCAACTCCTGCATCAGAGCCGTTCTTTTCACTGCATCCGGTAATAGCAACTAGGCATAGTGCAGCAATTAAACAGCGAAAAATAGATCGTTTGGTCATAGCTTTGTTCTCCGTTTTTTTCATGATCATTCCTCCTCATCCTCCGGATGCAGGACACGATACAGCTCAATATGCTCATCCGATGCGAGATCCTTTTCTTCAACAATACCCATGACCTTGCCAATCAGGATAACGTGCTCATCGGAATTAAAATGCATGGTATCATAATCCTCGTTAAATGAGTGCAGGCCGTCTTTCTGATATTCCTTGATGTATGTCTCGTTGCCGATCATGAATGCACCGACATCACCGGGCTTCAGCTTTCTGCAGCCGGGATAGCGTCGTACCAGCACAAGATCACCGTCATAATACTCCGGTTCCATACTGTTGCCGCTGACAGTAAATACACAATCGGCACTGTCAACCTCTTCCGATGAATAGAGATAGATATCCTCCCCCTCGTCATCAAAGTCTGCAGAAACATCGAATCCTGCAGCCAGCTGCTTCTGGAACTTGATAAGCTTTGTGATTGGCGGACACTCCTCCGCACGCTGTCTTTCTGTCAGTGTGTCGAGGACTGCATTGAATACGGACTTGTTCTGGTCATTCAGATATCTGTAATCCGCAATAATAGCGCGTTCTTTTGCTGTAAAGGTACGAAGCGGGTCGTCAACACCGAACAGTTCGTAGAATCCGATCCCGAGAGCCTTGCATATCTTCGGAATCTGGTCGAGATCAGGGCGTGTTCTGCCGTGCTCCCAGTTGCTGATGGCATTGGACTTGACGCCGAGCATCTCTGCAAGCGCCATCTGCTCTATCCCCTTTTTCTCACGGTAATATTTTACACGCTGTCCTACAATGTGTATTTCCTTTTTGACGACCTCCTCCTGCTTTGTCACATTAAATGCAGCAGAAGTCGGTTCACCTGTCTTTTTCTTAGCTCCCATAATAGACTCCTTTGGTACAATATGGTATTGATCTGGCTGCCGGGTTCATCAACGCACAAATCAAACAAATGTTCTGTAAAAAAATTGTGCAGCCCTACAAAGTTTTCCTGTCGGCATTCTGCTCCGGAGTATGAAAACTCTAGCTGTCATGCCGTCTTTGTGTTTAGTATATCACATTATCACGAAAATGTCAAGCACATTTTCTATTGACATTTTCGTGATAATGATGTAATATGTTAATGTCGGTATCCGGTCTACGGAAAAATGATACCTCAGTCCGCCTTAAGGTGTGTGGCAGACGGGGCAGCAGTCGTTCAGGGGACCGCTTCGCCATCAACCCACTTCGCCACGAAAGATAGAGAAATACAGAACAAGAGATAGGGACAGTATCATAGAAACACAAGTTGCGAAACAGGAGGGCGTAAATGACTATATATCTTGACAGAGGACCATTTCTCACCATTCCCGACAAGCTGCATCCGGGGCAGTACAAAGTGATGTGCTGTACTGCTGCTCTGCATCCCGTCCTGCAACTGAAGGTCAGACCACTGAGGAGAGCAAGGAAGTCAAGACAGAGACACTGTCGCTGAAGGCTTCTGCGCTGCCTTCCGGTCTGGTAAAGTCCAAGACCTGTGAAAGCACAGATGAGACCACCTATAACAACTGGTACAGCGCCGTCTATATCCCGACTGCAGCAACCACCAACAACAGCACCGGTACACGTTCCGCAAGTACCACAAAGGGCGGCAGCACAGCCGCAGCAACAACAGACTGATAAAGGAGAAAGAATATGGCTATCAGAAAAACAATTACTGTTGACGGCATCGAGGTTCCTTTCAAGGCGAGTGCAACACTGCCTCGCCTTTACCGTGCAAAGTTCCGCAAGGATATCTTCAAGGATTTTTCTGCGCTGAAGGATTCTGTTGACGAGAGCGATGAGGAGAATTCCGGTCTCGGCATCGAGAGCCTTGAGGTTTTCGAGAATATCGCCTGGACGATGGCGAAGCACGCCGATCCGGAGGGCGTTCCTGACAGCCCCGACGAGTGGCTGGAGCAGTTCAACACCTTCTCCATCTACGAAGTGCTCCCGCAGCTCTTTGAGCTCTGGGGTGTGAATCTGGAGACACAGGCGGAGTCAAAAAAAAATCTCGCCCAGTTGACCGCGAGATGACAACGCCGCTGTTCCTTCTCCGATGTGTGCAGATCGGGCTGAGTCTTTCCGACCTTGATCTGCTCACTATCGGAATGGTCAACGAAATGTTCATTGAAAAGGATAATGACGACTATGATTACCCGATCAAGGCAACACAGGAAAACTTCGATGCCTTCTAAAAAGCACATTCTTTCCGGCTGGCTGCGGATCCTGTTCGGGCTAGCCATTTACTCCTTCGGTGTGCATCTGACGATAGCCGCAAACATAGGTCTCGAACCGTGGGACTGCCTCGGCATGGGTATTGCAAAGCACACTCCGCTGAACTACGGCAGTTCTATGGTGCTGATCTCTGTGACTGCTGTTCTGATACAGCTTGTTCTCAGAGAAAACATCGGATTTGCGACATTACTGGATGCTATTATAACCGGAAACCTGACACAACTATTGAACGATTATTCCCCATATCCTGAGAATCACAGCATTTGGCTCGGTATCGTACTGATGCTGTTCGGATTTCTGTTTATCTCACTCGGAATGTATCTGTATATGTCCGCAGAACAGGGCTGCGGTCCGAAGGACGGACTGCTGATTGCTATCGGGAAACGAATGCCGAAGTTGCCAATCGGGGTGGTTGAGATACTGCTGTGGGCAGTTATCACATTTGCTGGGTGGTTACTCGGCGGCTCTGTTGGTATTGGAACTATCATTTCTGTATTTGTCGGCGGTGTTGTTATGCACCTGTTTTTTGACGTGATCGGGTTTGAGCCGAGGAAGCTGAAACACAAAAGCCTGTCAGAAACATTCAGGCTGATGAAATGATAACAGCACATATGATGCTTGAATATACCCATGCGAAAGGCAGGTGATCCGCATGGCAAACAGAATCAAGGGTATTACCGTTGAGATCGGCGGCGATACCACGAAACTCAGCAAAGCCCTTGAAGGTGTCAATAAAAACATCAAAAACACGCAGACGCAGCTCAAGGATGTGGAAAAGCTGCTGAAGCTCGACCCTACCAATACGGAACTGCTGTCGCAGAAACAGCGCTTGCTTGCCGATGCCGTATCATCGACCAGTGATAAGCTCGAAACGCTGAAAAAAGCCAGCGAACAGGCCGCCAAAACCAAAGACAATTACGATGCGTGGAAGGCAAAATACGACCCTATCAAGCAGAAGATCGGTGAAACTGAGACAAAGCTCCGGGAACTGAAGGAGCAGAGCCGCATTGCCGATGAGCAGCTCTCCCGCGGTGAAATTTCGCAGGAGAAATATGATGCCCTGCAAAGTGAGATCAAGCAGACCACCGATGAGCTGAACGGCTTGAAACAGCAGGCAAAGGATGTCTCCGATGAATTCGGACATCCGATCCCACCGGAACAGTACGACGCCCTTCAGCGTGAAATTGTTGATACGGAACAGGAACTGCAGAACCTGCAGCAGGAAGCCGCAAATTCTCAGACAGCACTTGTAAAGATCGGTGAAGCGGGAGCATCTATCGAAAAGGTCGGCGACAAAATCGCTACAGTCGGCACAAATCTGACAAAATATGTAACTGTGCCGATCCTTGGACTCAGTACTGCTGCGGTCAAAACGACAGCGGATTTTGATGCCTCTATGAGCAAAGTCTCTGCTGTATCCGGTGCTACCGGTGAGGACTTAGAGGCGCTGCGTGCAAAAGCCCGTGAGATGGGTTCTCAGACAAAATTCTCCGCATCGGAAGCCGCTGACGCTATGAACTACATGGCTATGGCAGGCTGGAAAACCGAGGATATGCTGAACGGTGTCGAGGGTATTATGAACCTCGCTGCAGCTTCCGGTGAAGACCTTGCAACGACATCGGATATTGTTACGGACGCTCTGACGGCGCTCGGTATGAGCGCAGATGATTCTGCACACTTCGCAGATATCCTTGCAGCAGCATCGAGTAACGCCAATACCAATGTGTCTCTCATGGGTGAATCCTTCAAGTATGTTGCGCCGATCGCCGGTTCTATGGGAGCATCTGCGGAAGACCTGTCTATTGCACTCGGTCTTATGGCTAATTCAGGTATCAAGGGTTCTCAGGCCGGTAACAGTCTGAAAAACGCTCTTGTAAACCTCACAAAGCCGACAAAACAGCAGGCTGCCGCAATGCAGCAGCTCGGTTTTATCAGCACTGAAACGATTCAGAAAATCGACTTTGAGAAGGTCGAGAAGGCAGAGCACGCTGTTGAGGATGCGACTATCTCCCTCGATAATGCACAGGTAAAACTGAACGATGCAATCAACAAGTACGGCGAAGGCAGCTCACAGGCTCAAATCGCAAGCAACAACTACGAAAAAGCACAGCTGAAACTTGCTCGAGCACAAGAGGCACTTGCCAAAGAACAGGAAGGTGTCTCAAAGGAGATCGCCGGGGCAAATACACTCATGACCGATGCAGACGGCAATATGCGGTCGCTCGGAGATATCATGGGTATGCTCCGTGAGAAAATGGGCAAGGTCAATGTGGAACTGACAGACGCGGAGGGTAATGCCCGTGATTTCGATGATATTGTTGCAGAACTATCTACGACCACAGAGGGTCTTGCACAGGCAGAGCAGATGCAGGCGGCTGCCGCTATCTTCGGTAAGCAGAATATGGCAGGTATGCTTGCGATCATCAATGCCAGCGAAGAGGACTACAACAAGCTCTCTACCGCCATTTACGGCTGTGAAGGCTCTGCAAAGGGCATGGCAGACACCATGCAGGACAACCTCGCAGGTCAGATCACGATTCTGAAATCACAGCTGCAGGAGCTTGCAATCAGCTTCGGTGAGATCCTGATGCCTGCAATCCGTTCTATTGTATCCCGTATTCAGGGACTTATTGATAAATTCAATGCGATGTCTCCGGCAACGAAGGAGACTATCGTGAAAATTGCACTTGTGGCGGCGGCACTGGGACCGCTGCTTCTTGTTATCGGCAAAACAATGGTCGGTATTGGCAAACTGATGCAGCTTGTAGCGAACCTGCCTTCCATGATCGCAGGCGCAAAAGCCGCCTTTTCATCCTTCGGCGCAGCCATTGGCGGTATATCCGCACCCGTAGTCGCTGTCATTGCGGTCATTGCCGCTTTGGTAGCGGCTTTTGTGCATTTGTGGCGCACGAATGAGGACTTCCGAAATAAGGTCACTGCGATCTGGGAGCAGATCAAGAACATCTTTTCCGGCTTCTGTCAGGGCATCGTTGACCGTATCAACGCTCTCGGCTTCGACTTCAAAAACATCAGCGAGGTCATCAAGGCTGTATGGGACGGGCTCTGCAAATTCCTGAAACCGGTCTTTGAGGGGCAGTTTCAGCAGATTGCAAATATCTTCAAGGCTGTGACAGACATTATCCTGAGTGTTCTGGATATTTTCGTCGGCATCTTTACCGGTGACTGGAGCAGAGTGTGGGACGGCATCAAGGGTATCTTTTCTGCTGTATGGAATTTCATCAAGGATACGCTGAAAAATGCGCTGAATATGATCTGCAGTATTTTCGGCACCGATCTTGGTGAAGTAAAGGACTTCTGGGTAGGCGTCTGGACGAGCATCAAGAACTTTTTTGTAAACATCTGGAACGGTATAAAGAACTTCGTAAGCACAGTCCTCAATGCGATCAAGAACTTTTTCACAACTATCTGGACGGGTATCAAGAATTTCTTTGTCGGTATCTGGACTGCGATTTACAACAGCGTCGCAGAGAAAATCAACCTAATTAAGACGGTTATTACTGTTGTCTGGAATGCGATTCATACTGCTATCAGCACGGTGCTGAATGCGATCTGGTCGGTTATCACAACTGTATGGCAGACCATTTATGATTTCATCTCTCCGCTGCTAGATGCTTTCAGATATCTGTTTGAGACGATTTTTGAAGCGATCCATGTGATTATTTCCCGTGTTATGGACTGGATCCACGAAAAGATCACTACAACATGGGAGACCATTAAGGCGGTCGTAACTATCGTTCTGGAAGGAATCCGGACATTTTTTGAAACGATCTGGAATGCGATCTCCACGACTGTCAGCACGGTAATGGATACCATTTCCAATGTGATCTCTACCGTATGGAATGCGATCTCCGGCTTCATCTCTGGTATTCTGAACGCCATCTGGTCGGTGATCTCCTCTATCTGGGAGAGCATCAAAAATCACATCACCAATACGCTGAATGCGATTCATGCGGTCGCCTCTGCGGTGTGGAATGCAATCAGCGGATTCATATCATCCGTGCTTAATGCAATCTCCACTACAGTATCCAACATCTGGAACGGCATCAAAAATACAGTCAGCACAGTCATGAACGCAATAAAAAACACTGTCTCCAATATCTGGAACAGTGTGAAATCAGCGGTCACCGAAAAGATTACGGCAATTAAAGACACTATCGTCAACGGCTTCAATGCGGCAGTAAACTTCATTAAAAATCTCGGCTCTCAGGCATTTCAGTGGGGCGCGGATATCATCAACAACATTGTCAACGGCATCAAGAACTGTATCGGCAAGGTCGCAGATGCAGTAAAGGGCGTGGCAAACAAGATCAAGTCCTTCCTGCACTTCTCAGTGCCGGATGAAGGCCCTCTGGTTGATTTTGAGAGCTGGATGCCTGACTTCATGCAGGGACTTGCGGACGGTATCAATGCCAATGCAAATGTTGTCGGCGATGCAGTCAACGGCTTTGCAGGCAATCTTGCAGAAACGATCAGCACTGTTATCAAAAACGCTCTGTCCAATGTGGTGACGGCGGTGCAGGGCTTCATGGAACAGGTTTTTGAAACCGTGAAAACGGTCTGGTCGAACTCCAATGCTGCAATCGACGGAACAATGTCGCAGATCAAAAACGGCATCACGGGCGGCTGGAAAACCATTGTGTCCGTGATTGAAACCGCGCTCGAAAACAACAAAAAAGTCATCACCACAACATGGAAATCGGCGGCGACTGTTATTGAAACCGCACTGAACGGTATCAAAAAGATCGTGACAACGGTATGGACGGCGATGAAAACGCTCATCAATACCGGACAGCTTGACATCAAAAATGTGATCTCGACAACGTGGAATGCTGCGAAGGATGTAGTAAATACAGCCCTAAACGGTATTAAATCCGTGGTGCAGACGATCTGGAATACCATGCCGGATATTGTCCGGAACCCGATGAATCAGGTCAAGGACGCTGTGCTGTCGATCTGGGACAACATCAAAAACGGCATCGGCGACAGGCTCGGCGGAGTGCGCGATGCAGTATCCGGAGCGATGAATGCGGTATATCAGGCTGTCATGGAGAAAGTCAACAGCTCATGGTCTTGGGGACGTGACCTCATGCAGAACCTTATCAACGGTTTGAACTATATGCTCGGCAATCTCATCAATACAGTTGCGGATGTAGCGCGAGCAATCAGCGATTATCTGCATTTCTCCGTTCCTGATAAGGGACCTCTGACAGAATTTGAATCCTGGATGCCGGACTTCATGAAGGGGCTGGCTGACGGTATCAACAAGAGCAAGAAATATGTCGAGAAAGCGATTTCCGGCGTGGCTGATGCTATGACTATTGCTATGAATTCCGACTTCAATGTGGATATGTCCGGCGTGACCGGCGCAATGGTAGGCGCAGGCGGTACGACAGTTGTAAACAACTACAATAACGACAACAGCCGTACAGTGAATCAGACCAATAATAGTCCGAAATCGCTGTCACGGCTGGAGATCTATCGTCAGACGCGGAATGCGCTGAATGTGTGATGGGGTGGGCTTTATGCTTGCCCTATTGCCGCGATATATCAGAATTTGCGGCTTTTCGTATAGCAAATATGACACACGCCCCAATCATAACACCGCTCGTATTTAATATTATGTCATCAATATCTGTATGCCTTGCGGGACATAGCAATTGGGACAACTCAATAAAGATAATAAAACAAATCCCTGCGAATACAGTTTTTTTGATATTATCAAGCTTGCGAAAACAGATAGGCCATACTATTCCTACAGGTATAAACATTGCTATGTTCCCGATAATATTGATAATCCATCCATCATATCTGTCAAAGAGAAAATAGAACGGGATTAAGCTTATCATGTCAAACGGTGTCTTTGAAAATCCAATTGTTAGTGTACCTATTTTTCCATTAATAAAATGTAACGGAAAGTATACAAATCTTGCAATAACTACAAGGCATATATAGACAAGAAGCATCTGTAGTTCGCGTTTTACTGAAAACTTCATGAATCTGATCGCAATTATGAATCGCACAAGTATCCAAATGAGAGTTATAAAAATAAACATCTGTAGATAGGAAATCTCAATCATAGTCACTGCCTCCTCCTTTCTTTAGCAGATAGCTTGATAAACTACGATTTAGCGCAGAGAGCCTCCGCTCATTTTTTCTATTATAGCATATCCGGTCCGAATAAGTAAAGGGGGGGCAACCATGTTTTTCAAACTTATCCTTGAAAATGCCAATGGTGATCGTGTTGACATGACCACGACCGCCAACCAGTATATGACAGCAAAGGTCGAGGGCTTGTCGCCTCCGCCCGGAACGATCAGCACCTCCTCCTACGCAGGCATGGACGGCAGCTACTTGAACAATGCCTTCATCGAAAAGCGGAATGTGGTAATTCACTTTGAGATGCGTGGTGTAGGTGTAGAAGCCCGCCGTCACCAGCTATACAAAGTAGCGAAACCGAGCAGATATGTCAAGGTCTACTACAAGACAGCAGGCATAGATGTTTTTACCGAGGGCTATGTGGAGACTTGCGAGGTCAGCAACTTTGAGCAGCTTGTCACCGGACAAATTTCTATTCTCTGTCCAGATATCTACTGGTATTCCACAGAATCCGTCATGGCATACTACAGCCAGATCACGGGTGCATTCACATTCCCATTCCCGACTGAAAGCAATCCAGAACCGTTTGTACTGGGCAAATACAATACACAAAACATCATGGAGATCATCAACGACGGCGACGAAATAGGATTTACTTTGCAGATAGAAGCCCTTGAGGACGCCAGATCACCCACTCTGTACAATGCGGATACAGATGAGTATCTGCAAATCACCGGCGACATCCTCGCAGGCGATATCATTACTGTTACAACAAAGACAGGTCATAAAACGGTAACGCTCGACCGAGGCGGTGTGAAAACCAATATCATTAACCGGCTTGTGTCCGGCTCGACCTGGCTGACGCTGCGTGAGGGCAAGAACCGGTTCTATCTCCGTGGCACGGGACTGCAAAATCTGAGAGTGACTATCGTCCACACAAATGCTTATCTAGGGGTGTGATATATGCAGATTGAAGTTTACAGAATGAATGCTGAAGCGGACAGCCTGACGATCACCCTCGAAGCGGTATGTGACAGCTTTTCATCGCTCTTGTGGGATATCGAATACTACCAGTGCGGCAGCTTTGAGGTGTATATCGCCGCCAATCCGGAGAATCTTTCGATTTTTCAGACCGGGCGCATCGTGGGCAGAGATGATGACAGTCAGCATTTTGGCATTATTGAGTCGGTGCAGATAGACACTGATGCCGAAAACGGCGACTATCTGACCGTAAAAGGAAGATTTCTCATGTGCCTGCTGGAGCGCCGCATCATTCACCCGACATATAATGTCACGGCGCAGAAGGCATACAGCGAAATTGTGCATGATATTGTCAGGCAGAATACGCTTCTCAATGATAACCGCCGCATTCCGGGCTTATCACTCGGCGCAGTATCGGGTGCTTGCTGGGAGCAGACCACAACGCTGCAGGTATCCTACGAAAATCTAATGGAGTGGGTGTATACCATCTGCGAAAAGATCGGCGGCACTGCAAATATCCGACTTGTGAAGGCTGTTGGTGAAACCTACAAAATGGTGCTTGACCTTGCAGAAGGCGCAGACCGAAGTCTGATGCAGGAAGATAATCCGCATATTATCTTCTCTGATGCCTACAGCAATCTGCTGTCATTCTCATATGCTTCTGATTCTGCTGTTACTCGCAACTTCGCCTATATCTATGGTCACGGTGAGGGCTGGGAGCGAAAACATACCACATATTGTGTTTCTGATGAGCCGACCTATCTCGAACGCTACGAACTATATGTGGATGCGAAGGATATCTCAGAGGAGGAACAGGTCGAGGGCGAGACTGTGCCGATTCCCGAGGAGCAGTATATCGCACTGCTGAAAACCCGCGGCTCTGAAAAGCTGGTCGATCCGAAAACTGCATCGGAATCGGAGATTGCAGCGGATAGCACGCAGTATGTCTACAACCGTGACTATTTCGTCGGTGATTATGTGACCGTAGAACATAAGCGTTTCGGAATGATCCAACCGAAAGTGCAGCTTATCGGCATGATAGAAGCATTTGACCAGAACGGGCGCAGCCTGACACCGACATTTAAGGAGTGATTTTTATGGCTTTTTCAAGCGGATTTTTCAATTCAAAAGGTCTTGACCGCACCTATACTGCGGAGAATTTCTGTGACTACCTCGGCAGCATCATCTGCAACGGCATTCAGGACAATTACGGCGACTGCTTCAAGCTGACAGCCGCATCTTCCGGGCTGAAGGTCACAGTTGGCAGAGGTAAGGCGTGGATCAACGGGCATTATTTCATCAACGATGCGAGATACAGCATCGACCTCAGTTCTTATCAGGACGAGTCGCTTCCTCGGTATGTGGGTATTTGCATTTATCTGGATACCACGGAGGCAGTCCGCAGCGTCACGCTGAAGCTCTTTCCCGGAACGCCTGCGGAGAGTCCACAGCTTCCGTCTATTCCACAGGATGCAGACCATGTGCGCCTGCTGATGTATGCGGTGCGCCTGAATCCGGGGGCTGAATCTCTCACAGAGCGTGATTGGTACGACTACCGTGAGGACAGGAACGTCTGCGGCTATTGCAGGTGTATCCTCGGCAAATGCAAGGTGACGGATATGTTGGCACAGATGGCGCAGATCACGGCGGAGATGCAGGAATATAACGATACGGTCGCTGAACTGACGGCGAGAGTGGCAGAGCTGGAAGCGGAGATCGAGGATATTGGCGATATCATTGCCGCTGGTCAGTGCGGCGAAAATGCGTACTATGCACTCTATTCCAGCGGAAAGGTGCTTGTGAAAGGCACTGGCGCAATGTATGACTACGACCTCGAATCCAATCGTTCGCCGTTCTACAGAAACGATGCAGTGAGATCAGTTGTTGTTTCCGAAGGCATTACAACCGTTGGTGAGGATGCCTTTGAACGCTGTCTGAATCTGGAATCTGTATCTCTCCCGACATCACTCACCTCGATCGGCAGCGGTGCATTTATGCCTGCAGATGAATATCCGAGTGCAGCCGGAAAGCTGAACAGCATTACAATTCCAGATGCCGTTACAACAATCGGCGGTGGTGCTTTCTGGGGTGCCGCTCTTAATTCTCTCACAGTTCCTCATAATGTAGCGACGGTTGGAAAGTATGCTTGCCGTGATTGTACGAGACTAACCTCCGTCCGTTATGAAGGTTCTGTGATTGGCGGCTTTATGTTCGTTAACTGCACAGCTCTCACGAGCTTTACAATGGCGCACACGGTCACAACAATCGGTGAACACTGCTTCAATTACTGCGGCGCACTTGAAACAATCACTTACGAAGGCAGTCTTGCGGATTGGGCAGCGATCACAAAGCAGAACAATTGGGACGGCAAAGGCGGCATGGAGGTCGGACAGTCGGGGCTTACCCGTATCCAGTGCCTTGACGGATTTATGGAATGGAATGCAGAGAATCATGAGTGGAAAGTTGGTGAAGAATAATGTGGAAATTCCTTGTAAAGAATCAGAGCATTGAGATCGTGGAGCGAGAGATTCTTGCAGACCATCAGATCCAGTATGTGCAGTTCAAATTCACATTTGACGGTGACTGGAAGCGTTTTCACAAGGTGGTGCAGTTTTCGCAGTGCGATGAGGTGTATTCCGTTGTACTCGGCACAGAGGGAACAACCTTGTACCTGCCTGCGGAGCTTCACGCAGGTGCGGTGAAAAAGGCAGTGTTCGGCTATGATACGGAATCAGATACGACTGTGAGGGCGACAACTGTTCCTGTGACACTGAATATCCGTGAATCCGGATTTGAAGGTGATGAACCGCCTATCCCGCCGACACCGGATCTGTATACGCAGCTTCTGAAGCGTATCGAGGACGCTGAACACGGTCTTGACGGTAAGAGTGCCTATGAGATTGCTGTGGAACACGGCTATGTCGGCACCGAGGAGGAGTGGCTGGCATCCCTGCACGGCAAGGACGGCATTACACCGGATATGTCGGAATACCCGAAAACCTCCGAGGTCACGACCATTATCGAGCGTGAGATCGCACCTGTTGCGGAGGAATCACACACACACGATAACAAAGCAACGCTCGATAGCATCACACCGGAACTGTTCTCTGACCTTTCCGGTTTGCAGCAGTTTGAGGACAGCACGACCTATGAGCTTCAGACACTGAATGAAGCCGTGGAGAACCTCAGACCGAGCACACACACGCATAATAACAAAGCTGTGCTTGACCGCATCACTGAAGCAATGATCGATGCGATTGCGGAATATCCGCCCTTTGAGGACTGGACGCGAGAGCAGATCCACACGCTGTTTGAAATGGTCAACAATTTCAGCAACACAGCCCATACCCACGAAAACAAGGTCACTCTCGATGCCCTGACACCGGAACTTTTCTCCGATCTCGCAGGCTTGCAGCAGTTTGAGGACAGTACGCAGTATGACATCCAGACGATCAACGAGGCGCTCCTGACACTGAATGCACAGCGGCATACACATGACAACAAGGCTGTTCTTGATACGATCACGGAGCAGTATATGCGTGATCAGGCTGCATTTCAGGCTTCGACCGCAGGCGCACTGCATGGGCTGTCCACAGGACTGAGCGAGGTTTCGGCACAGGCGCATTCCCATGCCAATAAAGCTGTTCTGGACGGCATTACGCAGGAAATGCTCGATGACATGGCTTCTATCGCAACGGTGATCGGACAGGCACACTGGCATCATAACCTCACAACGCTCAACTCCATCACGGAATCCCATGTGAGCAGATGGAACGAAGCATACACCGCAGCAATGAACCTGAATGAGCGTGTAGGTGTCAATGAGGGCGTGTTCGAGCGTTTCAAGACGGAAATTCTCTATGATATGCAGGGTGCAAAGACCTCTATCACGGATATTTACACCCGCCTTGAAGCTGTGGAAAATGCACTCTCCGGAGTGGAGGAGGCACTGTCCAATATTGTGGAGGTGACAGCATGAGTATCGGAAACTATCTGACCGAGCTAGACAATCAGCGCGATCAGCTTGCAAGGAACCTTGTAGCAATGGGCGTGCAGGCATCGGAGACTGAAAAGCTGAATAACCTTGTTCCGAAGGTGCTGCAAATTCCGCAGGCAAAGCCGGATGTCACGCTGTTCAGGGCTTCTATTGACACGCTCCATGACTACGGTGAAAAGGTCTATACCTTCTACAATGACGGCTACCGCAGTCTGTCCGGCTTTACAGAATCGTATCAGCATTTCTGCTGCGAAGAGAACGGATACGCGATCTACTACAATCAGCCAGATTTCAACTGGGGGCAGACCATTTATACGATGTGTGTTGAGCCTGTTCACATCAGCATCAATAGAAAGATCATGATGAGCTATAAGTCGGGTGCTACGGATATCGGTGAGATGTGGCTTGTTCCGAAAAACAATCAGCAGTTATCTTCAGCAGAAACTGCAAGATATATCTATGAATCGATCCAGAATCATAGTGCTATTGCAGTTCCTTTCGGCTGGCTCGGCACTGTGGGCAACTATGTCAATGTACTGCATGAGTGCAGCGGTATCAGTGCAGGAGAGTATTACCTTGCATGGAAAGCAATCACCGACAATACCAGTCCGATGATCCGTGCTGTGAAGGTAGTGGATGTGACAATTTGAAAGGATGATACAATGAAAGAAAATATCTGTACAGCCGCCGGAGTCATCGGCGGCTTTTTTGCGGCGCTGCTCGGAGGGTGGGATTCAGCATTGGCAACACTTCTCATTTTCATGGCGATTGATTTCACAACCGGACTGATCACCGCTTCTATGGGCAGAAGCAAGCACAGCAAGACCGGCAGGCTGAGTTCAAAGGCAGGCTGGGTCGGACTTGCGAAGAAATTCTGTATTCTGCTCATGGTCGTAGTGGCTGTCCGCATGGATATTCTGATCGGCACCACATATATCCGTGACGCGACCTGCATCGGCTTCTGTGTCAATGAACTGCTCTCAATCATTGAAAATACAAGTCTCATGGGTATCCCGTATCCGCCTGCAATCAAAAAGGCTATCGAGGTGCTTCAGAAGAGAGCGCAGCACATTGACGATGATATTCAGGAAATGATCGATAAAATGGAGGATGATGAGAAATGAAGTATCAGTATTCCGATTCCGTGCAGATCACACCGCATTTCAACTCCTGTGAGTTCCGCTGCAAGTGCGGCAAAGAGCACGAGTTCAGTGTGTCCGATGAGCTGGTGCAGAAGCTGGAACAGTTCTATGCCGCCCTGAACTGCTCCAAGATCATTGTGACTTCCGGCTTCAGATGTTCTGCTCACGATAAAGCAGTGAAGGGCAGCGGAACCGGACAGCATACACTCGGTAATGCAGCTGACATCTGCTGTTACGGTCAGGACGGGCAGCCTATTTCCTCCAAGGTGGTCTGCTGCAAGGCGCAGGATATCGGGTTCAGGGGCATTGCAAATATTACCGCCGCTTACCAGTACACTCACGTTGATGTGCGTCCCAACGGCAACTGGTACGGCGACGAAGTGCATGGCAACTGCACTGTGACCGATGATTTCTACAAGTACTTCGGGGGTGAGGATATGAAGGGTATTGATGTAAGTGTACACAACGGCGATATCGACTGGGGTAAGGTCAAAGCTGACGGCATTGATTTCGCCATTATCCGTGCCGGCTACGGCAGGCTTGCTTCGCAGAAGGACGAGAAGTTCGAGCAGAACTACGCAGGTGCAAAAGCCGCTGGTATTCCCGTCGGCGCATACTGGTACTCCTATGCCATGACCCCGGAGGAAGCAGAACTGGAAGCTGATGTGTTCCTGTCCGTTATTAAGGGAAAGCAGTTCGAGATGCCTTTGTACTTCGACCTTGAGGAAAAGAAGCAGTTCGACCTCGGCAAGGAACAGGTCTCCGCTATCATGCGTGCGTTCCTCAAAAAGGTTGAGAGCGCCGGCTATTTTGTCGGTCTGTACGGTTCTGCTTCTTCGCTGACCACGCATACTGCTGATGATATAAAGTCCTGGTATACGATCTGGCTGGCGCACTGGGTCGATCAGACCAATTACAGCGGCGCTTACGGAATCTGGCAGCATAGTGAAAAGGGCAGGGTTTCGGGAATCAACGGCAATGTGGATCTTGACATCTGCTATAAGGATTTCCCGACTGTCATCAAGGGCAAGGGGCTGAACGGTTGGAGTAAGACAGAGCCAACTTCCACGCCTGCACCCGATAAGCCCGATACCACCGTGACCGCTACCATCATGATTGGCACGGAAACCTACAAGGGCACGCTTATGAAGGAGTAAAACAATAGGGCAGAGGTAGTTCTCTGCCCGGTACATACTGTGACAACTCAGAATTTATACCTCAAGAGACTTTCTCATTTCATTTACAATCCAGTCCTCAAATTTCCCACAGCAATATGGTTCTGAGCGTAACGTGAAAATGTAATCAAAATCAACAATAAACACTTCACCTGTGGCGGCTCCACGGCACATAAGAATCGAGTTCATGGTACAGCCCGGTGTGCCTATAAAAATACCTCCTGCGCACAATGCCAATTGCATATTCGATTGTTCATGGAAAAAACATTCTTGCTGTTCCTTAGTTTTTTCTTCAAATATTGCTGAACACATAATGTCATCTAATTCTTCATATTTTCTTGCAAAATTCGTCCATTGTTCATTTGTCATGGAATGATCAAGCATGACGGGCATTTTTTCTGTTTTGGGAACGAATCCATTTCTTTTACGCATCACTTCAAGGCTGTAAATACCATAATCCGGACCTGCACCGCCATTTCCAAGTTCGGTAAGATACCTAACGAGCGGATTGGGCAAAGTGAGCTTCATATCTTTTTCAAACTTTCGTATAGCCCGCTTATTAGCCGGTTTAGCAAACTGCCATCTATGATGATTTGCACCGAATTTTATGCACATAGGATCTCTGCGAAGTCCTTCTTGTGCAAGTGCCCTGATTTCAGATATGTAGTCCATTTTCTTCTCCAAATTCCGATTTGTAGGGGAGATTAGATTGCCCCTGTCTGTTTTAATTATACATCCAATCCCGGAAAAAGTCAATGTGTTACGCCCACATAGCCATCAGGCACAAAAACTCCCCGGAACTGCTCAAAAAGAACAGCTCCGGGGAGCATTATTTTGGAATCATATCTTAGCGAGGTATTATCCCTCAATTGCAATATACTTGTGATTCTCCAGCTTCTTAGGCTCTGCCTTCGGAACGCAAATGTTCAGAACACCGTCCTCAAACTTTGCCTTCACATCGGCTTCTGTAACAGTATCACCGATATAGAAGCTTCTCTGCATTGCACCGGCGTAACGCTCCTGACGAATCAGCTTGCCCTTCTTAGTCTTTTCGTCCTTGTCAAGACCCTTTGCGGCACTGACTGTCAGATAACCGTTCTGAAGCTCAAGATTAATCTGGTCTTTCTTGAAGCCCGGCAAATCGATAACGATCTCATAGTGGTCGTCATGCTCATGGACATCCGTCTTCATAACCTGTGCAGCATGTTTGCCGTACAGCTTCTTCTCCACGTCTCTGCCGAAGTCAGGGAATCTGAAGAAATCATCGAATAAGTTTTCACCGAAAATGCTAGGATACAACATAGGTCAGTCCTCCTTTTACTCGTCACATTGTTTCCATTGCTTCGAGCAAGGGGACGGAGGGTTCAGCACCCGGATCCTTTGGTGCTTCTCTGTTCCTTTGTTCTGATTATATTATAGCACTCTGGATTAGCACTGTCAAGGGGAGAGTGCTAATTTTCACACAGGTTTCATATTTTTGACAGAAATGTCACATTAGCTTTTCAGGAGGTATGCTATGGAACAGCAGAAAATCATTGACGAAGTAAACTACCATAAGGCACAAAAGATCACAGAATCCCTTTACAAAAGCGGACTTATTTCCTTTGACGAGTATGACAAATTGACGCAGTTAAACAGGCAGTCTTTCTCTCCCCTTTTTGTGGAGCTATTGCCGAAAACGCTTGATTTATCTAGAAGTCAGAGCTAATATAGATACCAACAAAAGGAGGTGTTTCCATGAACATTCGAGTGATCGAAGCGCAGAAGCCGAGTGTTAAAAAGAAGAAACGGCGTGTGGCTGCATACTGCCGCGTCTCAACAGATCATTCCGATCAGCTTGAGAGCCTTGAAACACAAAAAGCACATTATGAATCATATATCCTGCTTAATTCAGAATGGGAGTATGCCGGCCTGTATTATGATACCGGAATTACCGGCACAAAGGCTGAGATCCGTGATGGGCTGCAGAATCTTCTGACAGCCTGCCGTATCGGAAAGGTGGAGCATATCCTTGTGAAATCTATCAGCCGTTTTTCCCGAAATACCACGGACTGCCTTTCCATTGTCCGGGAACTGCTGAATATCGGTGTGACAATCTATTTTGAAAAGGAAAACATCGATACCGGCGATATGGAAAGTGAGCTGATCCTATCTATACTCAGCAGCATGGCAGAAGAAGAATCTTCTTCCATATCAAAAAACGAAAAGTGGTCGATACAACGAAGAATGGCAGCCGGCACTTTCAAAATAGGCTATGTTCCCTACGGATACCAGAGAGATGAAAACGGGGATATGGTAATTGAACCCGCCGAAGCCGGCGTTGTGAGATTTATCTTCAGAACGCTTCTTGCCGGAAATAGCACTGATACAATCGCATCCGCTCTGCAGCAGCAGGGCATCCCCACAAGGAAAGGCGGAAAATGGTCAGGCTCGACTGTGAGAGATATTATCGTAAACGAAAAATATGTCGGCGATGCACTGTTTCAGAAAACATATACAGACGATACATTTCGCAGGCATAATAATCACGGTGAGGTCAAAACATATCTTGTTTCCGAACATCATGAGCCAATTATCAGCCGTGAAACCTATGAACGGGCAAATGCCCTGGTCAGACAGCGTAGCAAAGAAAAGGGCATAGTAAGGGAGAACGGAAAGTATCAGAACCGCTTCGCATTTTCCGGTAAGATCATCTGCGGGATATGCGGCGGTAAGTATAAGCGTCGGATCCACAGTCACGGTGCTGAAATAGCATGGGTCTGCAATACACATATAGAGGATATCAGAAGATGCTCCGCCAAATATGTGCGTGACGATGTACTGAAAGCTACATTTGTAACGATGCTCAATAAGCTCATATTCAGCAGAAAGCTGATCCTGAAGCCGTTGTACGATACGCTCAGAGCAGACAGTACGGATGAAAGCATTAAGAGAATGCAGGAGCTTCAGCAGCTGCTGGAAAAGAACTCTGAGAAAAAGCACACCCTGCGGCAGCTCCGAGCACAGGATATTATCGATAATGTGATGTTTAATCAGGAAATGAACATGCTGAGAAAAGCGGCAGAAGATTACAGAAATGAGCTTGCAGTCCTGGGAACATATACCTCTGCTGAAGCCTATGAGATCACAGAGCTGGACAAGCTTCTGAAATTTACTGAAACAACGACATTACTTGACGAGTTCAGCGATGAGCTATTCACTGCTTTTGTAGATCACATTATTGTTTATGACCGGGACTGCATTGAGTTCAAGCTGAAATGCGGGCTCACGCTGAAGGAGGTGCTGTGATGGGACACACGCCATACGGATACCGTATCGAAAATGGTGCTGCCGTGATAAACGAAGCTGAAGCAGACTGTGTCAGACGCATTTTCGATAACTACATCAGCGGAATGAGCCTTGCTGAATCGGCAAAAGCCGCAGGTCACCCTGTCGTTCACAGCAGCGTAAAACGAATACTAAACCGAGAGTGCTATTGCGGTGATGATTTTTACCCTGCAATTATTGATGCCGCAGTATTTCACAGAGCGAACAGCGAACTGAAACGGCGGGCTGATAATAAGAACCAGACAGGTAAAACAAGAAGAATAATACCAAAGCCTGAAACGGAGTTCACGTTCTCTCCCCCGCAGACACAGTATAACGATCCATACGAACAAGCTCAGTACCTGTACAGCCTCATAGAAAGAAAGGTGGTCAAATGCCAAAAGTAACCGAGATCCCGGCAAAGAAACCGGTCGGAAGCATCGCAAAAAAGGAAGAGATACGGAAACTACGTGTAGCTGCCTACTGCCGAGTATCGACTGATTACGAAGAACAGACATCAAGCTATCAGACGCAGATAGAGCACTATACCGATGTAATCGAGAAAAAACCGGACTGGGTGCTTGCGGGGATATTTGCAGATGACGGAATCAGTGCAACATCGACAAAGAACAGAGAACAGTTCAATAATATGATTCAGGCCTGCAAGGACGGTAAGATCGATATGATCATTACAAAATCGATCAGCCGCTTTGCCCGCAATACTGTGGACTGCCTGAACTACATCCGTGAACTAAAAGCGCTGAATATCCCGGTATATTTTGAAAAAGAGTCCATAAATACAATGGACGCAAAGGGCGAAGTCCTGATAACCATTATGGCTTCCCTAGCTCAACAGGAATCCGAATCGCTGAGTCAGAATGTAAGACTAGGTATCAAGTACCGTTTTCAACAGGGTAAGGTCATGGTCAATGCAAATTGCTTTCTCGGGTACGATAAGGATGAAGATGGCCACCTGGTCATAAATCCTGAGCAGGCAGAAGTAATCAAGCGTATATTCCGTGAGTATCTGGAAGGCGCAAGCTGTCAGCAGATAGCAAGAGGGCTGGAGCGTGACGGCGTTCCTACCGCCAGAGGAAACAATAGATGGCACGACAGTGGAATCAGGCGCATCCTTGAAAATGAAAAATATATGGGTGACGCGCTTCTACAGAAAACATATACTGTAGATTTTCTAAACAAGAAGCGTGCCCGGAATAACGGCGACGTTCCGCAATACTATGTTGAAGATGACCATGAAGCGATTATCCCGAAGGAACTGTTCATGAAAGTACAGGAAGAAATGTCACGGCGCGGTTCGCTGATTGACTGCAACGGCAGAAAGCGAGGATTTAGTTCTAATCACTGCTTTTCAGGACTGATATACTGTGCCGAATGCGGTGAGCGATTTCGCAGGATCCATTGGAACAACCACGGCTGCAAGTCTGTAGTATGGAGATGCATCACGAGAGTGGATAAGGCCGGTGACTGTTGTGCAAGAACAGTACACGAGACAGAACTGAAAAATTCCTTTATCGCCGCTTTGAACCAGCTGATAGCAGACAGCGACTCCTACCTTCCGGTATTGCAGAAGAATATCGCATCGGTCCTTATGACAATGAATCCTGAGTCCGCCGAAAGTATTCAGGCAAGGATCAGTGCGCTTCAGCAGGAGATCATAGATAAGGCAAGCCGTCAGGAGGACTACAGCGAAGCTGCGCAGGAGGTACTCAGGCTCCGCCAGCAGAAAGAAAACGCCCTGCAGAATGATACCTCCAGAAACGATAATCTTGACCGTATCAGGGAACTGCAGAAGTTTATCACATCACAGCCTGATGCGATCACCGAGTTTGACGAGAGCCTTGTGAAGCACCTGCTGTCAAAAGTGACTGTTTTTGAAAGCAAGCTCGTATTTGAATTCAAATCAGGAGTAACGCTTGAAATTTGTAAGTAATTAATTTGAAACCATATCCAAAACCACAGTGGTGATATAGAAGTTTTTTCTCCCTTAATTCAGGTCGCATAAAATAGGCATTATGCGACCTTTTTTCCATATTTACCTGTTTCCACGGAGATCGTGGAAACCGCCACATCAAAGCGGAAGTGTATCTCAATATCCTGCACACGCTTACCGCTGGACTTGTCGGGTTCGTGGACGATGATCTTGTCAACCAGTTCATGCATGATCTCAGGCGTGAGCTTTTCGATATGCTCGTATTTATGCACCACTTTGAGGAATGCTGTCACATCGGAGGACTTCTGCTCTGCCGTTTCGACAAAGGCGGTCAGTTCTGAAACAGTAGATTTCAGTTTCTTCTGTTCGTCCTCATACCCTGCCGACATCATCGTGAAACGCTCGTCAGACAGCCTGCCGAGAACATTGTCCTCATAGAGCCTTGTAAAGAGCTTGTCCAGTTCAGCGATACGCTTTTCAGCCTGCTTTAAGGTCTTTTTCGCTTTTGTAAGCTCCGATGACTTACGCTGAACGGAACTGCTCATAGCGGTCTGGATACACTCGTCCTCATTCTCACGCACCATTGTCAGGAGCTTGTTCAGCTCACCGAGGACAATTTCGTTTAGTACGCAAGTGCGGATATAATGCACAGTGCATTTATCCTGTTCTTTTGCGTATGTAGAACAACGCGTATGCTCCTGTTCTGGACGCTCATTCTTGCGGCGGCTCAGATACATCTTCTCTCCGCAGTCTGCACAGTACACTATTCCTGCGAACGGATTGACCGTCTGCATTTTCTGCGATCTGCGCTTGTGCTTGCGAAGCTCCTGCACCAAGTCAAAGGTCTGCTGGCTGATGATAGGCTCTTGCGTATTCTCGAATATCTGCCACTCGTCCTGCGGATTGTAGACGATCTTGTGAACCTTGTAGGACTTCATTTTCGTTCTGAAATTGACCGTGTGACCGCAGTATTCATAGCGTTCAAGGATATGGGCAATTGTCTGCGCTCCCCAACGGTATGTTTTAGCATTGTGTCTCCCATTGTCCCTGCCTTGCGAGAGAGCGTAGGCGGTAGGCGTGGGGATACCCTGTTCCGTTAAGATACGGGCAATCTGCACCGGACCGTAGCCGTCAATGCAGAGCTTGAAAATCTTGCGTACCACCTCAGCGGCAGGTTCGTCAATTACCCACAAATTCTTGTCGGTATCGGACTTCTTGTAGCCGTACACGGGCGGACACAGGTGCTTGCCCGATTGACCCTTTGCTCTGAACACCGCACGAATTTTCTTTGAACAGTCACGGGCGTACCAGTCATTGAAGATTTTTTGAAAGCAAGCAGTTCGTTTTCGGACTTTGCCGTATCGACATTATCGTTGACGGCAATGTAGCGAACATCGTAGTCGGGGAACACCATTTCGATAAGCTCACCCGTTTTCAGGTAGTCACGACCGAGCCTTGAAAGGTCTTTCGTTATCACGATACCGACCTTGCCGTCCTCAATGTCCGACATCATCGCTTTGAAGCCATCACGCTCCCAAGTCGTGCCTGAAACTCCGTCATCGACATAAAAAGTCGGATTGGGGAAGCCGTTGTCCTCAGCGAATTTCTGTAAAATCGCTTTCTGGTTCGTAATGCTGTTGCTCTCGCCGTCCAACATATCGTCCTGCGAAAGACGGCAGTATAAAGCTGTTATCTTGTCTGTCATTTTAACCTCACTTTCCGACAGGATACAGCAAGCTATGATAATAGTTTAGCGCGCATTGTCGAAAAAGTCAATACACACGAAGCTAAAATTTCACACAGCCTGCTTGTCCTGTTCCTGTTCATTATCACCGAGCATTTTTTCACAGTCAGCCGCGATGAGCCTTGCAAGTATGTCGCTCAGGCTTTGCCGAAAAGCTGGGTTAAAGACGGTTTTTACTCTGTAAATCGTATGCCCGATATGGTACTCGGACACGTTATCTGTTACCGCAACGGCGGCAGTTGTTGTTTCATTCATAGCGAATTTATCTCCTTAGCTTATCTATATCTACGCTTATAGGTCTGAGGGCATCGCTTTATATCTCTTACCCTCATGGTTGTTGTTTGTGATTATAGCCGTGAGGAACGGCATTGCTGCCGCCCCTCTCACAGCTATCGTTTTGTTGTCGGAAATATGTTAATCCTTGTAGGAATTATCTCCGAAGAAAGAAGTCTGTCCGACAAATTCATCATCGGCATAGCCACTGTCGGCATCATCGCCCGACTTGCTGTCTACACCGTCAGAGCTATCGACAAGCCCCTCAATGTCAGCGTAGGACATTCCACTGTCGGTCAGCTTGCCGATGAGCGTATGCTCCGCAGTGACTGCATCGAGAAGTGCCTGCCCCTCAGCACCGCCGTAAAGCTGTGAGAGCTTATCGTAGGTGTAGAGCTTGCTTTCGATGATGACCTTACGTCTGCGCTCCTGCGCTGCCTTGATAGACTTTTCGTAGCTATCGAGCTTCGCCTGATTCTCGGCAAGCACGGCATCCGTAATGATAACGGCGGACTCGTCAGCGACCTCAGCTTTCGCTTTCTTACTCATTCGCATCACCTCTTTCGGTTTTGAGTATCGCAAGATTTGATTTAACCCCACGATAATATTATAGCAAATTTCGGAGCTATCTGTCTATTCGCAGTGAAGTGTTATACTGAAAGAGCAGTCGACAAACGCCCAATAATCTGGTAGAATATAAATGATAAAACCAGAAAGGGAAAACGACTATGAAGTACAGTAAAGAATTCAAAGAAGAAGCATTAAAGCTCTCGGATGAGATCGGACTGAAAAAGGCTGCTCAGCAGTTAGGTATCCAGTATTACACACTCTCAGACTGGCGTACAAAGCGAAATGCCGCTGTCAAAGCTAAGAAGTATCAGATGACCGATGACGAAGCAAAACTGCGTATTACAGAGCTCGAGCGTGAAAACGCTGAACTTCGTAAAGCAAATGACATTCTCA
>FPJT01000023.1 GCA_900119535.1 Ruminococcus sp. XPD3002 | reverse complement strand
AGGGCTTCAATCGTCAGCTTCGGAAGGTGACCAAGACCCGCTCGGTCTTCCCGACTGATGACAGTCTGTTCAAGCTGCTGTATCTGGCGATGAAAGATATTACGAAGAAATGGACCGGCCGGCGGCAGGACTGGAGCCGGATCTATGCCCAGCTGGTCATCTACTATGGTGAACGCCTGCCTGAGTGAGGACGGCGCGCGCGTTCATCTGTCAAGAGGGGCTAGCCCCTCTTGACAGATGAACAGGATCATGCTACAATGCAGATAAGACCGACATCTCATCTGCCGGTCTCATCATAATCAATCTATGTTTTCAATATGCACTGTTTTGCGTTTACACAAAATTCGGGATTGAGCCAAAACGGCTTAAAGTTTCCGGGTTTTTTATTCATATAAATGTATCTATCAGTTTGAGAGTAAGAACATATCTGCTGTCATCGGTATCGCATCCTGTAACAGCTGTTATGTATGTTTTACCATTTTTTTCAATAGCCGCAATAAGGCAGTTTCCCGCACTGAGTGTAGTGCCTGTTTTCATTCCCACAGCATATTCGCAGTAATATGGACTTGAAGGATCAAGAAGGTAGTTTGAATTCGTCCATGTAAACTCGTCACCCGATGCTACATTAACAGTTTTTGTAAAAGTACCTGTTATTTCCTTGATCTCAGGAACTTTAAGAACATATTCCGCAAGCACAAGAAGATCGTTTACTGTAGTATAATGATCCGGATCGTCCCAGCCGTCGGGAGTCACAAAATGACTTTCCTTCATACCGATCTCTTCAGCTGTTTCATTCATCAGTTCACAGAATCTGTCCGCGGCTTCCTGATCGGATAAATCTTCTTCGGGAAATTTCTGCCTTGCGGTACAGACTGCAAGAGTGTATGCAGCATCGTTTCCCGATGCCATAAGCATACCTGTCATCAGATCATATACAGATATCTGCTGTCCCGGCTGTATATAAGCCATACTGGAATATGGACTGACAAGTGCTTGCTCACTTCCGACTGTAAATATCTCATCAGTATCAACATACTTAAGAACTGTAGCAGCCGTCAGGAGCTTTGTAAGACTTGCAGGAGCTGTGTGGGTATGAATATCATCGCTGAAAAGCATTTTTCCGTCATCTACAGACAAAACCGCAGCCGAGCGATAATTAGGAGCATCTTTTAGCTTCGCTATGTTAAGAGAAGGATAATCTCCGTCACTGTGAGCAACTTCGGCAATATCGTTTATCCCCTGCTCTCTCGGTTTGGCTGACGCTGTTGTGACCGCAGATGACGTTGTACAGACGGTGGAAGTACCGCTTGTTTCAGCGGTACTTACCGATGTACTTATCGAAGAACCAACATTGCTCTCAGTTTTGGCTTTTTTATCATTTTTTCCGCATGAAGTACATGCTATCAACAAACCTGCAATAATGAATGAGACTGCTTTTTTTAAATCATTCATCGCTGAATTCATGGCAGAGTTACCACGCTTAATTCATGCTTTTTGCAGTTTCCGATCGCTGCATCAGAGCCTATGACACACTTGCTTCCTGTGTTTTCAAGCTTATCAGCAAGTGTAAGAAGATCGGCTGGCTTTATTGCAAGCATAGTTTTACGTCTTGCAATAAGCTCATCTTCGGTTATTCCACGGAAATACAGACTATCAGCTGCCGAAGAAGATGTTGCATCAGAGCAGAGCGGTTCCTGCTTTGCAATTGTACTGATTATGTACTGGTCTATATTATCGGTTTCGGTACAGAACTTCCTTACATAATCAGCCGCAGATTTATAGGTATCGATACTTCTGCAAGGATCAGGATCACGGTATGAATAGTATACAAATGTACCGTTAGCATCAAGAAGTGAACCGGCTCCATATGCACCGCCCTTCACACGCACCTCATTCCAGAGATAATCAAGCGAAATAATATTGGAAAGTACCTGCCATACGGGACGCTCGGTAATTGTTCCGTTAAGTGCTATCGAAGCATATGAGACTCCCGAAGGAATAATTATACCCTGATTTTCAGGAATATCGCATTTCATTGTGAAACCGTCAGCAGCAGGCGCCTCACCGACAGGAAGTGCATTGATAAGCGCAGAGAAATCATGTTCGTCATCTGAAGTGATACTTACCGTAAGTCTGCTTCGGCAGAACAGCTTTTTATAAAGCGCTGACATCTCAGCAAGTACCTTTTCTGCATTTTCATCAATGCCCTGTGAAAGATCACGGAGCTTTTCAACGCAGGTGAATCCTGAGATATACTCATTAAGTGCACCCTCTGCTGAATTCCGAGCTTTAGCACGAAGGGCAGCAAAAGAGTGTCCGCTTGAAATAACCGATTTTCTGCTGTATTCAAAGGACTGCTTTATCTTCTTCTTTAATGCTGCGGTGTCGTCAAATTTAAGATCGGTAAGAAGGTCTGAAGCGAGTTTAAGAGCTTCATCCGCATTGTGTCTCAGGAAGCGCATACCAATACTGATATAAGGGAAGCATACGGTCTTATCTTCCTTACCGCTGTATATCTTTGCTGAACCGCCGAATCCACCGAATAATGATGTGATATTGCGCTGTATCTCAGCTGCTGACATCTTATCAGTGTGCATTTCTTTAAGGACTGAACACATTCTCTCAGCCATAAATATCTCATCAGGTGTAAGATCGTTAGCAGAGAAGTACAGGGATGCTGTTATTATGCCTTTTTCTTTTGCAGGATGTCTTATTATCCTTATGCCGTCCTTTTCTGAAACATATGTCGGGGTTATAACAGGCTTTTCGGAAACCTCAGAAAGCGGAAGTTTTGGAAGTTTCGCTACATCTTCAGGAGCATCAGGCTTCTCCTGCCACTCATCAAGAAGCTTATTGATC
This sequence comes from Ruminococcus sp. XPD3002, assembly GCA_900119535.1. Classification (GTDB taxonomy): domain Bacteria; phylum Bacillota; class Clostridia; order Oscillospirales; family Ruminococcaceae; genus Ruminococcus; species Ruminococcus flavefaciens_H. The sequence continues at coordinate 27,097 of FPJT01000023.1, read as the reverse complement.
CTTATCACTTCTGCCTTTTCTTCCGAGGACATTTTTTCCATTCTATTGAGAAGTCTCTTGTTTTCATCCTCTCGTTCTTCTGTACTTAACGTCTTTGAAGGAAGCATATGTACAACAGCTGTGCCTGTCTTATCTATCATCCATTCTTCAAGAAGCTTCTCATAATAGTCGGTATCAAGCTTGCTTCTCAATGATGCAAAAAGCTCATCCGCACAAAGATACATAAGCGGATCTCCACCGTAAAGCCATGATGACAAAGCGTTTATATTCCTCTCGAGTCCCTGAGGCTCGTCACCTTCACGGAATCTGAATTCAAAACGATTTATAGCTGCGGATAGATCCTTTCTGTCTATGCCCTGAGAAACTATCTCTTTCACTTTATTATCAATGATGTCCTTCAGTGTATCAAAATTATCGGGATTGGTATTACTGATATGAAGCATACCATAAGGCTGTGATATGCCGTCAAGAACATCCATGCTGACATCAAGGCAAAGACCTGAATCGAGAACTGCGCGCTTTAGCGGTGACTCATTTGTACCTGTAAGTGCATACGCAATTATCTGTAAAGCGAATATCTTCTCACGTTCGCTCCAGTCAGCAAGTATCTTAGCTGAAACGTAATGTGACTTTTTCTCCTCTGATTCATCAGCAGAAATACTGTAATAAGCCTTGTGCTCTGCATTCGGAACAGGCTTCTGAATAGGGATATCATGTACAGTATCATTTCTGTCGTAGCCTGAAAGATACTCGCCGTCGATCAGTTCAAGTACACTGTCAATATCAACAGGACCGTCAAGATAAATATATGAATTGGAAGGATGATAGAATGTGCGGTGATGTTCGATGAACTGCTCATAGGTAAGATCGGGTATTGAAACAGGATCTCCACCGGACTCCCAGTGATAGCAGTTATCGGGATATAGAGCTCTCAGAACAGCAAGCTCTATCCTGTTGTTAACAGAATCCATAACTCCCTTCATCTCATTGAAAACTACACCCTTGTAAAGAGGTTCGTCAGATTCCTTGCGCATTTCTATATGCCAGCCCTCCTGACGGAAAATGCTGGGATTCCTGTAGATATCAGGTCTGAATACGGCATCAAGGTATACCTTTGTCAGATTCATGAAATCCGTATCATTTCTGCTTGAAACAGGAAAAACAGTCTTATCGGGAAAGGTCATTGCGTTGAGAAAAGTGTTCATCGAGCTCTTGAGCAGATCAAGAAACGGTTCCTTTACAGGATATTTTTCAGAGCCGCAGAGTACTGAGTGTTCAAGGATATGAAATACGCCTGTATCGTCCGAAGGCAAAGTCTTGAAAGCTATCGAGAATAATTTGTTCTCTTCTTTATTATTCATCCATGCAAGCTTTGCACCTGTCTTATCATGGACCATTTCTATAAGTTCAGCATCAAGTTCGCTGATATTTCTTATACGTGTAACAGTGAAACCATGTAAATGTTCATTAAGATTCATAAATTCCTCCGTGTGTAGAATTATGCATAATGCATTCCATAATATTTTATCATATTATTACAGTTTTGTCAATTTATTGCACCTGCGCAACATCTAAAAAGATTAATGATCATTTTACTCACCTTTCACCTCTTGCATTAATCAGAAAAAAGTGATATAATATAAGTTGGATGCCTATAAAGGTAAATTACTAAAGAAAGAAGTGCATAAATAATGACAAAGATCACTATTTTTTCAGGATTTCTTGGTGCAGGTAAAACTACACTTATAAAGAAACTGATCAAAGAGGGCTATAAAGGTGAGAAACTCGTTCTCATAGAAAACGAATTCGGACAGATAGGTATCGACGGCGGATTTCTCAAAGACGCAGGAATAGAGATCACAGAAATGAACTCGGGATGCATTTGCTGCAGCCTTGTTGGTGATTTCGGAAAAGCACTCGTAAAGGTGCTTGATGAATATAAGCCTGACCGTATACTTATCGAACCTTCAGGCGTCGGAAAGCTCAGCGACGTTATAAATGCAGTAAGAAATATCGATGCTCATGATGTTGAGCTGGACGGATTTACTACTATCGTTGACGCAAAGAAGTGCAAGATGTACCAGAAAAACTTCGGTGAATTCTTCAACAACCAGATAACATATGCAAGCTGCGTTATTTTAAGCCATACAAGCGGACTTACACAGGAGCAGCTCAACGATACTGTACAGCGAATAAGAGAATTCAATAAGGAAGCTCCCATTGTTACAACCGAATGGGATGAACTTTCAGGTGCTCAGATAGTTGATGCAATGACTCAGAAAAATACATTAAGTGATGAGTTGAAGTCACTTCTTGAAGAAGAACACGAGCATCATCACCACCACGATCACGATGATGAGGAACACGAGCATCACCACCACGATCACGATGATGAAGAGCACGAACACCATCATCACCACGATAACGATGATGAGGAGCATGAACACCATCATCACCATGATCACGGTCCTGACTGTACATGCGGATGCCACGATCATGACCATGAACATCATCACCACCATGCAGATGAAGTATTCACAAGCTGGGGTAAGGAGACTCCAAGAACATACACTATGGAAGCTATTACTGCTGCTCTTGAATCGCTCGGTGATGAAGAGAAGTTCGGACTTGTATTACGTGCAAAGGGTATAGTTGCAGGCGAGGACGGTCAGTGGATCCATTTCGACTATGTTCCAGGTGTGCCTGATGTTCGTACAGGAAGTGCTGAAACTACGGGACGTTTATGTGTTATTGGTTCAAAGCTTAACGAAGAAGCTATAGCTAAGCTGTTTCTCGTTGATTAAGGAGGAAAAATATGCCTAATAATCAGGATGAATTCATTCCTGTCTATCTGTTCCTGGGTTTCCTTGAATCAGGTAAAACTAAGTTCATTCAGGAAACCTTTGAGGACAAAAGATTCAATACAGGTGAACGAACTCTCCTTCTCGTTTGTGAAGAAGGTGTTGAGGAATATGATTTTTCAAAATTTCCAAAAAAAGACTGTATAATTCTCCGTACTATCGAGGATAAATCGGATTTCACAGAGGCTAACCTTGAAAAGCTGGTCCGTGAGACTAAGGCAGAAAGGATCGTTCTCGAATATAACGGAATGTGGCCTGTCAATGACCTTTTTGAGAACATGCCCGATAACTGGGGGATCTATCAGACTATGTTCTTTGCTGATGCCACTACATTCATGCAGTACAACGCTAATATGCGTAATCTAGTTGTAGATAAGCTCAATATGTGCGAGCTTGCAGTATTCAACCGCTTCGAGAAGTCAATGGATCCTAATGAGTTCCATAAAATTGTCCGCGGTGTAAGCAGACGTACAGATATCTGCTATGAATATACTGACGGTCAAGTTGCTTATGATGATATCGAGGATCCCCTGCCCTTTGACGTTGAAGCAGCAAACATCGTTATCAATGATGAGGACTACGCACTTTGGTACCGTGATATAATGGAAGAACCCGAAAAGTATGACGGAAAAACAGTTTCATTCAAGGCGATAGCTGCTATCAATTCCAAGTTTCCGGAAGGCTGCTTCGCTCTTGGACGTCATATAATGACATGCTGCGTTGAAGATATCCAGTACTGCTGGATGGTAGCTCAGCACGATACATTTACTCCTACTCAGAAAAAGCACTGGGTATATGTAACAGCAAAAATAAAAGTACAGCGTCATAAGCTGTATAAGGGTAAAGGTCCTGTTCTGATCGTGACCGATATCAAGGATTCTGAAGCTCCCGAAAAGGAAGTTGCTACTTTCTATTAATGAAAAAACAACGCCTGAGAACATTTCTGCTCTCAGGCGATATTTTTATGTTGTTTACTCTATACCCTTGTTGATAACAAGCTTTTTCAGTTCGATAAGATCAAATGCTGATATACGTCCTTCTTTAAAATTAAGATAAGGATATTCAGATACAAGATCCGCATTGAACCAGAGAATATCGCTATCCTTTCCGATAAGATAGTTCTGAAGTTTTACTGCGTCAGCAATGGAAACATCATTGTCACCGTTAACGTCACCATCAAGAATCGACTTGTCTCTCATGCTTTCAGGGATAAAGAACGCATTGCATTCATTCTGGAAAACCTGAATATACTGGCAATAAACTGAATCGGGTACAAATACCTTGCAAAGTTCCTCAGAAACATTATCTCCAAAAAGTCCGAGGTAAAGTGCATCATCCTCAGCAGGTCCATAGGAACTCAGAAGAGTGTCTACAAGCTTATCATCTTCTCTTTTGAATGTAATGTCACTCAGTGATGTGCATCCTTCAAACGGTTCAAAAAATCTTATTACACCTTCCGGGATAGTTATTTCTTTAAGCTCGGTATTTTCAGCAAATGCATCCTTGCCTATAACCTTAAGGCTTTCAGGTAATTCTACTGAACTAAGGTTACATTTGTCAAAGGCGTTCTTGCCTATTTCTTCAAGTCCCTCGGGGAAAACTACGGACATCAGTTCCGAGCAGTCACTAAAAGCACCTGCACCGATAGTTATTACATCATCAGGAATAACTACAGAAGTTTCACCGTTGAGATTGACAGAAGTAAGGATTCCGTCTGTGATACTGAACTCCGCTTGCTTTTCAGCAGAATCATTGTCCTCCGCATTAGCACCGAATGGTACTGCGGATAATACCATAGCCACAGATGTCATAAATAACAATATACTTTTTTTCATGTTAACACACCTCCATAGGAGTAGGTTTATCTCTGTAATTACATAATAACATAAAAACAAAAAGTATGCAATACCTGTGTAAATAATTATATACATTTAACAATCAGATAGTTATAACATATGTGGAATGACATTTGAAATAATACGATTCAGAATTTTAAAGAATTGTCAGTCAGCCATAAATACTGCAAACGCTCTGTATGCGCTGTAAAGATCAAGCTTCGAGATTATCTCAAAAGGAGCATGCATAGAGAGTACAGGCACTCCGATATCAATAGTATCTACATTGAGGTTAGCTATGTAAGCTGCAACAGTACCGCCGCCTCCTGCATCTACCTTTCCAAGCTCTCCGGTCTGCCAGATAACGTTATTTGCGTCCATTAATCTGCGGATTCTGCCTGCAAACTCAGCTGAAGCATCAGATGTGCCTGATTTACCGCGGGCACCTGTATACTTTGTGATGCAAACGCCCTTATTTACGTAAGCGCAGTTGTTTCGCTCGTTTACTTCCGGATAATTAGGATCAAATGCAGCATTTACGTCCGCAGAAAGGCACTCAGATGCAGAAAGGACATCCCTGCCGTTTGAACCGAGATCCTCGGCTATATCTTCAATGAAGTACTTGAGATATGATGAGCAGAGACCTGTATTTCCGTCGCTTCCTGTCTCTTCCTTATCTGTAAGGACTGTTACTACTGTATGTACAGGCTTCTTGCAGTCGATAGTAGCCATAAGTGCAGGGAAAGAACAGCATCTGTCATCGTGACCGTATCCGCCTATAAGACTTCTGTCAAAGCCGACATCACGGGACTTGAATGCAGGTACAGCTTCAAGCTCTGAAGAGATAAAGTCAGCCTCTGTCATGCCGTATTTCTCAAAAAGTATATTCATTATAGCAAGCTTTACAGCTTCACTTGCTTCGTCATCCTTAAACGGACGAGAACCGATGAGAAGATTGAGGTCTTCACCGCGGATGACTTTAGTTGCGGTTCTTGTCATCTGCTCTGTAGCGAGATGAGGAAGAAGATCCGTAACACAGAATACAGGATCCTTATCATCTTCACCAATAGAAACAGTTACCTTAGTGCCGTCTGCCTTTACGATAACACCGTGGAGAGCAAGAGGTATAGTAGTCCACTGATACTTCTTGATACCGCCATAGTAGTGTGTCTTGAAAAGTGCAAGCTCATTATCCTCGTAAAGCGGATTCTGCTTAAGATCAAGGCGAGGAGAATCAATGTGAGCTGCGCAAAGGCGAACACCTTCACTTATAGGAGCGCTTCCGACGATCGCAGCGATCACAGCCTTGCCTCTGTTATTTCTGTATATCTTGTCGCCTTTTTTGAGCTTACTGCCTTTTTTATACTCAGTAAATCCCGCCTTTTCAAGCAGAGCTATAGCCTCGGCAGCGGCTTCTCTTTCAGTTTTTGCCTTATCAAGGAATGTCTTGTACTTATCTGCAAATTTATCGCAGTCAGCAACTTCCTTATCTGACGTTCTGAAATAGCCGTTTTTCCTCTTAAGGAAAAGCTTTTCTTTGAGTTCCTTTGATGCGTTTTTCTTTTCTGACATTAATAATTACTCCTTTCGTCAGCTTTTCGCCTCTATAGTGCAGTCATTACGATTTCTGTACAAAAGCTTTATCTTATCAGACACCTCTTTAGAAATACAGCAGAGATTGTCTATACTGTCATTATTTGTGATCGTAAAATCAGAGTGAGATACAAAAAATTCCTCATTAAGCTGCGAGTTCATCCTCGCAAGAGCCTGTTCGTGAGTAAGTCCGTCACGTTTTATGATACGCTGTTCTCTTAGTTCGGCATCAGAAAGCACAGATATGATCAAATCGCAGAAATCATCTGCATGGCTTTCAAACAAAGTAGGAGCGTCAAGCAATATGAGTTTTTCCCCGCTTGCAGAATAAGCTTTTATCTGCTGAAGTATCTCCCTGAGGATATACGGATAAATAATGGTATTAAGAGTTTCAAGCTTTGCTTTATCTGTAAAGACGATCGAGGCGAGAGCTTTTCTGTCCAGCTCTCCGTCTGGACATAGGATGTTTTCACCGAAGAAATCTGAAAGCTCAGCAAGACACGGTGTTCCCTTTTCAACTACCTTGCGGGATACGATATCAGCATCGATAACTGCAAATCCGTTTTCGGAAAATTCGCGTGAAACAGTACTTTTTCCTGCGCCTGTCTGACCTGTAAGTCCTACGACCATCACACCTTCAAGTATATTCATAATGCTATCACCTCAAATCCTGCGGCTCTGATAAGCCTGTTATAGACAGCGAGACCTACACCTTCCTTTGAAGGAGCTCTGACATAGACCTTTTCAGCTCCAATGTCGTCAAGTTCGCGTAATTTTGAAAATATATAGTGTGCCTGTTCTGAGCTGTCTTTACCGTATGTCAGGAATCTGAAAGGAAAACCTTCCGCATCTGTGTCGTAGATCAGAGTATACACCCCGTCGCCATAATTATCAGATACATACTCTTTGAATTGTTCAAGTGTACCTTCAATAATGATTATATCAGCTTTCGGGGAATAATGCTTATATTTCATACCCGGAGAAGCCGGTCTTTGTCCCTCGGCGATATCGTTGAGTATCGCAGGATCAATGACTACATCAGGACATATCTCGAGGAGCATCTCTCTTGTAATACACCCCGGTCTCAATATACGGATACTGTTATCGCTGTCAAAAGAAATAACCGTTGATTCAACTCCGAATTCCGATTCTCCCCCATCAACAACTGCGTAGATTTTCCCGTCCATATCTCTCATAACGTGATCTGCTGAGGTAGGACTCGGATATCCCGATCTGTTTGCAGAAGGAGCTGCAACAGGCAGTCCCGAAATCTCAAGAAAGCGGTGCATTACAGGGTGAGAAGGCACTCGTATGCCTACAGTATCAAGTCCGCCTGATGTTATCATAGGTATCTTTTCATTTTTAGGAAGGACCATTGTAAGCGGTCCGGGACAAAAACGCTCCGCAAGCTTATATGCAAGCTTGGGAATATATGAAGTATAGTTCACAGCAAGTGAAAAATCAGATAAGTGAACTATGAGCGGATTATCGGCAGGTCTGCCCTTGGCGGCAAAAACCTTTGCTACAGCTTCCTCGTTTGATGCATCTGCTGCAAGTCCGTAAACTGTCTCTGTCGGTATTCCGATTATTTCGCCCTGATGAAGGATATTTGCAGCTATCTGAAGCTCTGCTTCAGAGCTGCCGAGCAATAATGTCTCCATAGCATCAGCCCTCCTGAGCAGCAAGCTTCGCAGCCTGATCCGCAGTAGCAAGAGCGTCAAATACCTCATCAAGGTTTCCGTTCATCATATCTTCAAGACGGTAAATAGTCAGTCCTATACGGTGATCGGTAAGTCTTCCCTGTGGGAAATTGTACGTCCTTATTCTCTCGGAACGGTCTCCGGTACCGACCTGCATTTTTCTTTCAGAAGCTATCTTTGCGGACTGTTCCTCCTGAAGAGCTTCATAGATACGGCTTCTGAGTATCTTCATAGCCTTATCCTTATTTTTGTGCTGACTTCTTTCATCCTGACACTCAACAACAACATTTGTCGGCAGATATGTTATTCTTACCGCAGATTCAGTCTTATTGATATGCTGTCCGCCTGCACCGCTTGCACGGAAATAATCTATTTTCAGGTCGGCAGGATTTATCTCGAGTTCAACTTCGTCAGCCTCAACAAGTACAGCAACAGTAACAGTTGAAGTGTGTATCCTTCCCTGAGATTCGGTCTCGGGAACACGCTGTACTCTGTGAACACCGCTTTCATATTTTAATCGTGAGTATGCTCCTTCGCCCTCTATCAGGAAGCTTATTTCCTTGAATCCCCCAAGTTCGGTCGGATTAGCATTGAGCACTTCCTGTTTCCAGCCCTTGGCTTCAGCATACATTGTATACATACGATACAGAGAATTGGCAAATAATGAAGCCTCTTCACCGCCTGCGCCTCCTCTTATCTCGATGATAACGTTCTTATCATCGTTGGGGTCTTTTGGCAGTAAAAGGACTTTCAATTCCTGGGTATATTGTTCTACAGCATCTTTATTCTCATCGTATTCAGCCTGAGCAAGCTCCTTGAAATCCTTATCAAGTCCACCGTCCTCAAGCATCTGCTTTGCTTCTTCAAATGAAGCAAGTGCTTTTTTATATTCACGATATTTTTCTATTATAGGAGTCATGTTCTTGAACTCCTTCATAAGCTGAGTATATAATCTGTTATCGTTAACTACCTCGGGATCCGATAATCGATTGCTTATTTCTTCGTATTTTTCTTCCATTAAAGCAAGCTTTTCAAACATCTGATCTACTCCTTATAAGTATGTATATTAATGAATATACCAAGCTTGCTATCCCTTTTCTTCTCTGCTAACACTTTTTATATTTTTCTCGATCTTATTCCGCGGGATCATGAATTCTCTGGAACAGCCTACACATCTTAATCTGAAATCCATACCCGAACGTATTACGAGCATCTCATCAGCTCCGCACGGGTGCTTTTTCTTCATTTTTAAAATGTCTCCGGGCCTTATATCCACAAACCATTCACTCCCTGCTGAAATTCGTGCATTTATAATTATACCCCAAAAAACTTCCTAAATCAATACGTTGTATGTATATTTTTTAAAATTTGTGTAATAACAATAAAAACGCATTGTAAAACATATTAAAGTCGCATAAAATCGATTGTTGAAAGGATTTATATATGATATCAAGTATCTCAGCAGATTTCAAGGACAGTCTGAAAGCAGAAGAAGCTGTAAACAAAGTAAAAAGCCGACTGATGTGGATATACTCGGCAAGTATACGTCCACAAAATCCTGACTCATCTGCGAAACAGCTATCAGGTTTTACTTCCGCTGTCGGACATGATGATTTGATAACTCAAAGAAACTGTACTGTCTATATAGTCGCAGAGAAAAGCTGCAATGATGATATATGCTCAATTCTGTCGAAAATGGGCGGAACTAACATCAAAGCAGCAAAATAAGTTGCAGCAGTCATTTTCATCATTTTTCCGGCATATCATCTGATATAACAATTTATATCGGAGGTAAAAAAGATGTATATGCCCGAAGGAAATCTATACTATACTGATGAGAACAAAAGATTCATTTCGTCTATTGACGGACTTACCGAAGCAATGGAGAAAAAAATCATACTTGAAGCCCGTGTTAAGCTATGCACTGTTTCCCATGATCTAATCGTGGACCTGCCATGCTGTGAAGGAATAGTACCTCGAGAAGAATGTGCATTAGGTATCAATGAAGGCACAACACGTGATATAGCTATACTTTCCCGTGTAAGCAAGATAATCTGCTTTCGTGTCATAAGACTTTCAATAGATCAATGCGGAAAAACAGTGGCCTATCTCTCGCGAAGTGTGGTACAGCAGGAATGTATGGAACGATACGTAAGCACTCTTACTTCGGGAGATATCATCGATGCAACTGTCACACACCTTGAACAATTCGGGAGCTTTGTGGACATTGGCTGCGGAATACCTTCCCTGATACCGATCGACTCCATTTCTGTTTCAAGGATATCTCACCCCTCGGACAGATTCACATGCGGACAGCGCATTAAAGCTATAGTTAAAGGAAAAGAAGGCGACAGAGTATTCCTTACCCATAAAGAACTTCTCGGAACATGGGAAGAAAATATGTCCTTCTTTCATACAGGAGAAACAGTACCTGCCATAATACGTTCTATTGAAGAATACGGCATATTCGTGGAACTTGCTCCTAATCTTGCAGGATTAGCAGAATTCAAAACAGGAATGTCTCCGGGACAGCATGTCAGTGTCTACATAAAATCGGTCATTCCTGATAAAATGAAGGTCAAGCTTGTAATAGTTGATGTATGCGGAACAGACAGTGAAGATGTACCTATCCGTTACTTTGTCGACGGACAACATATAGACAGCTGGATTTACTCTCCTGAAGAATGCAACAGAACGATTGCATCATTTTTCTAAACAAAAAAGCAGCCTTTCGGCTGCTTTTTATCAGAATGCGATCTGCTCTGCTATCTTGTGAAGATGAACATCATAGTCCTTAGACATTGAAAGTGCTTCCTGAATATCGTAATCAACGATCTGGCTGTCCTTGATTCCAACAACACGGTTGCCTATGCCCTGCTCAAGAAGTTCAACTGCGTAATAACCCATTCTTGTAGCTTCAACACGGTCTCTAACTGTCGGTGAACCGCCGCGCTGTACGTGACCAAGAATTGTAGCACGAGCCTCGATGCCTGTCTTTTCCTGAAGAACGCTTGCGATCTCCTGAGAATGGCCAATACCCTCTGCAACGATAACTACGAAATTCTGCTTGCCCTTTGCCTTCTTTTCAAGCATAGTCTTTGCTATAGAATCGAGGTCATAAGGAACTTCCTTTGTTATAATATCAGTTGCACCGCATGCAATACCTGTATTTACTGCAATATGACCTGCTCCGCGTCCCATAACTTCAACTACAGAGATACGGTCGTGTGACTGTGATGTATCACGAAGCTTGTCAACAAGCTCCATAGCTGTATTCATAGCTGTATCAAAACCAATAGTGTAATCAGTGCAAGCTATATCGTTGTCGATAGTACCTGGAACGCCGATACAAAGCATACCCTCAGCAGAAAGGTCAGCAGCACCTCTGAATGAACCGTCACCGCCGATAACAACGAGACCTTCGATACCGAGTTCATCACACTTAGCCTTACCCTTTGCTACGCCCTCTTTAGTTCTGAATTCGGGTGATCTTGCAGTATATAATACAGTTCCGCCGTTATGGATTATATCAGATACGCTTTTTTCATCCATTTTTATAATATCACCTGTAAGAAGTCCTACATAGCCTCTGCGGATACCATAAACTTCCATGCCCTTGCTGATAGCGGTCCTGACAACCGCTCTTATAGCAGCATTCATGCCGGGAGCATCTCCGCCGCTTGTTAATACACCGATTTTTTTGATCATATACTATTCTCCATTCTGAATATTTATTAGACTTGCTAATTGTATATCAGCAAAATAATTCCATACATTTATATTGTACTACTTTGTTGATTTATTGTCAAGTATAAATTCACTTATTTTTTCACTATCTGAAAAAATAATCCGTAAACTTAATGTTAAACCGTCAGATAAGACCTATCCTGTCAGCACCATATGCCTTTAACAGTTCTTCAAAGCTTTTTTCGTTAACTTCAAGACTCAGCTTGTTTTTAGGCATAACTGTCTTGCGAAGATCGGAAAGATAGAAACAGACAGGAGTTTCTCCCCTGAACCTGCCGCAAATATCGGTTATAGCTTGCATATTCCCAAGTTCAGCGGACTCTGTTCTGATGCAAAGTTTCATGTTTCTGACCATATTTGTGAACTCATGCTCCTCTGCTATGACATTACACAGTACCGATACAGAATCATCTTTCACATTAACTGTACCTTTTACGAAAATTATGTTATCCGTATTCAGTTTGCCGTATGAAAGAGCGTAGAGATCAGGAAATACAACAGAATCAACTTCTCCGCTGCTGTCCATAAGGTCCATGAAGCACATTTTTTTGCCGTTTTTTGCAGTATGAAGCTTTTTCGCCTTTATACTGCACATAAGCCTGACGTTATCTCCGTCCTTCAAAGTTTTTATCTTAGCGGTATTTGATGTCTTAAGAAGTTCGCAGAGATATTTGTGTACAGACAACGGATCGCCACTGAGATACATTCCGGATGCTTCTTTTTCAAGACTAAGCAGTTTACTGTGTTCAAATTCGGGAAGAAACGGTATTTTTTTACGGACGTTCTCTTCAGAAACACCGTCCATGAAATTAAGCTGTCCTTCTATAACGCCGCTGTAGGAACTGTTCGCATCACTCATTATGCTCTCGTAGTGTTCAAGCATCTGATGTCGGTTAAGGCCATAGCCGTCAAAAGAACCTGCTTTTATCATGTTTTCAAGGGCCTTCTTATTCAGTTCATGTCCTTGTATCCTCTCGCAGAAGTCATAAATATCCTTGAAATTGCCATTCATAGCTCTTTCAGCAATTATTTTGTCAGCAAGATTACTGCCGACGTTCTTTATCGCAAGAAGACCATAATACATGTTGATAGTCTTGTCTTCAGAGACAGAACTTGCAAAATTCTTCATACTATTATTTATATCAGGCGGCAGTATAACGATACCTGCTGATCGGCAGTCATCGATATACTCGGAAAGCTTGTCTGTATTCCCCATTACACTCGACATAAGTGCAGCCATGTATTTTCCGCGGTAATGGCATTTCAGATATGCTGTCTGATAGGAAAGATAAGCGTAGGCTGCTGCATGGGATTTATTGAAAGCATAGGACGCAAAACTTACCATTTCGTCGAAAATACTGTTTGCAGTATTTTCCGAAACACCGTTCTTTACTGCACCCTCTACAAAGCTGCTTCGCTCTCTTAGCATAACATCCTGCTTTTTCTTCGCCATTGCACGCCTAATCTCGTCTGCATGTCCGTATGAATAACCTGCAAGCTTTCGACATATCTCCATGACCTGTTCCTGATAAACCATTACTCCGTAGGTCTCACCGAGAATATCTTCCAGCATGGGATGCATGTATTTAACTTTTGAAGGATCACGCTTGTTCTGTATGTATATTGGTATAGACTTCATCGGTCCGGGTCTGTAAAGCGAAAGCATAACTATCAGGTCCTCGATACGTTCGGGGACAAGTTCCATAAGTCTTGCAGTCATTCCGTCGCTTTCAAACTGAAACACGCCTGCTGTATCGCCATTTGCAAGCATTTTATATACCTCGGGATCATCTATCGGAATCCTGTCTATGTTGAAATCAGGCTCGGTCTTGCGAATCTCCCGGACTGTATCACGGATTATAGTCAGGTTACGCAACCCAAGAAAGTCCATCTTAAGAAGTCCCAGTTCTTCAAGATATGTCATGGTATACTGCGTTACAACAGTTCCGTCATTTTTCTGGAGCGGTACAAGATCACTGAGGGGTACAGCTGAAATAACAACTCCTGCCGCATGAACCGATGTGTGTCTCGGCATACCCTCGATCTGTCCTGCAACATCTATAAGTCTGTGAACGTTCCTGTCCGAATCGTAAAGCTTGCGCAGGTCTTCCGAACTGTCAAGGGACTGCTGCAGCGTAAGTCTCGGATCTATCAGTTTTGCAGCTGCATCACATATCTGATAGGACATACCCATTACTCGTCCAACATCACGGATAGCTGCACGAGCTTTCATCGTGTCAAATGCGATTATTTCAGATACTCTGTCCGAACCGTATTTCTGTACCACATAATCTTTTACGCGCTGTCTGCCTTCAATACAGAAATCAATATCAAAATCAGGCATGTTGCCGCGTTCGGGGTTAAGAAAGCGCTCAAACAGCAGATTGTACTTGATCGGATCAATACCTGTTATTCCCATACAGTAAGCACAAAGGCTTCCTGCGCCCGAACCTCTGCCGGGACCTACAGGTATACCGTTCTCCCTTGCAAATCTGATGAAATCCCATACTATAAGGAAATAATCGGTAAAATGCAGTTCTGAAATAATATTCAGCTCATGTTCAAGCCTTTCTCGTATCTGAGGAGTAATATTAGTGCCGTAACGTTTTACGAGTCCCTTTTCGCACATGCTGCGAAAATAGGCGTCATTATCTGTGACGCCTTCAACCTTAAATTTCGGAAGCTTTATACTGCTGTCAAAATTCATGGTAACATTGCATCTTTCAGCTATCAACGCCGTGTTAGTAACTGCTTCGGGATGAGAACCGAATAGCTTCATCATTTCATCCGCTGACTTGACATAAAACTCTTCGCCCTCAAACCTCATACCGTTGGGTTCTCCGAGATTCTTGCCTGTTTGTATACAGAGAAGTATCTCCTGTATTTTCGAGTCCTCTTTATTTATATAGTGACAATCATTTGTAGCTGCAAGAGGGATACCCGTTTCAGCAGAAAGGCGAAGGAGCTGCGGAAGGATCCTCACCTCTTCACCAATGCCGTGATTCTGTATCTCTATGTAGTAATTATTACTGCCGAATATCTCACGGTACTCTGATGCTTTAGCCTTAGCCGAATCGTAATCGCCATTTAGAAGAAGCTGTGGTATCTCTCCTGCAAGACAGGCAGAAAGACAGATAAGTCCCTCATGATATTGCCTAAGAAGCCCGATATCAACTCTCGGCTTATTATAGAATCCTTCTATGCTCGCAAGTGAGACAAGCTTTACAAGATTGCTGTAACCTGTATTGTTTTCACATAAAAGTACAAGATGATACGGCTTGGAATCCAGTCGCGGCTCTTTATCGAATCTGCTCCTTCTTGCGACGTAGACTTCACATCCGATGACAGGCTTTATCCCCTGCTTTACTGCTTCCTTCCAGAACTCCGCAACACCGTACATATTTCCGTGATCTGTTATAGCTACGGCTTTCTGTCCGAGTTCCTTTACACGAGAAATAAGCTCTTTTATCCTGCATGCGCCGTCAAGAAGGCTGTATTCGGTATGTACATGAAGATTTACGAACTGATCGGGATTCATTTTTCTCCTCCGCTTCGTATCTCTTCAGCTATTTTTTTTAGTTTCTGGAAACGGTGATTGACTCCCGAACGGCTTATCGGTACACTAAGATTATCTCCGATCTCCTGAAGACTCATTCCCGAGTTTTCAAGCCTCAGTTCAGCTGCTTCTCTAAGTTCAGCAGAAAGACTGTCCAGTCCGACAGTACGGTCAATAAGAAGAATATCCTCGATCTGTTTCATTGCCGCATTTACTACCTTATCTATGTTTGCATTATCACAATTTGCGATACGGTTCACCTTATTGCGCATATCCTTGTATATCTTCACGTTCATTATCTCAAGGGTACACTGTGATGCACCGATAAAGGTAAGTGTATCTTCGATAGATTCGCTGTCCTTGACGTAGACAATGTACTGTCCCCGCCTCAGAACTATTTTAGCAGTTACTCCTATATCCCTGAGAAGAGTCATAAGCTCGCCTGCTATGGATTCCTCAGGGCAGGCAAACTCAAGATGATATTCCTTTGAAGGATCATTTACACTTCCGCAGGCAAGAAAAACTCCCGCAGTAAAAACTCCGAGGCTGCTTGTTGCGATAATATCCGTATTTATAGTCCTTGTGCCTGTACTGATATGATAGGCAGAAAAAACATTATTTATGAATACAACATCGTTGATATCATAAGTATACATTATACTTCCGTTTTTTCTCATCTTTTCCTGACACTTCAGCTCACGTTTGAAGATGCTCTTCATAAGTCTGCCAAAGTTTTCCGACGAGTTTGTGCTCTCTGTCTGAAAGCAGATCCGCTCAGGAGTAAGGTCTCGGCAGAAAAGAAGCATACCGTAAAGACAAGCAAATTTTTTGTCCTTATCGTTTATACTGCTGCATATCTCTTCTCTAACTCTTCCCGAAAATGACATTTTTTCACCTCATTCAAAACTGTCCGCACACTTTACGCATGCGGACATCTTAATTTTTAATAGTGCTTGTCTTTAGTAATATCCCTGTGATACTTCTGGACCTTGTATCCCGCTTCTTCAAGATGCGCTGACATAAGCTCTGCAAAAGTTATCGAACGATGCTTGCCGCCTGTACATCCGAAAGCTATTACTAACTGGCTTTTGCCTTCGTGTACGTACATAGGGATAAGATAGTCTATCAGATCTGTAAGTTTGGCAAAAGCTACCTGAGACTCCTCAAAGCCCATAACATAGTCCCTTACGCAGGATTCAAGTCCTGTATGATTCCTGAGTTCCTCGATATAATAAGGATTAGGCAGACATCTTACGTCGAATACCAGATCGGATTCCGTTGAAACACCGTATTTGAATCCGAATGACATTACCTTTATTGAAAGAGAGTCAGAACTCTTGTCAAGGAAAAGCTCCTTGACCTGTTCCTTAAGCATTGATGCACTCAGATTTGATGTTTCTATGTAATAATCCGCGATCTCTCTTAGCTGTGAAAGCTGCTGCCACTCGTACTGTATAGCCTCGTGAAGATTGCCGTTGAAGCGCTCATCAAGGGGATGCTTACGCCTTGTTTCTTTATAGCGCTTTATCAGAACCTCGTCACTTGCTTCCGTAAAGAGTACCTTTACTTCAACATCCTGTTCGTTTTTAAGTTCCTGCCACGAGCGGAATATCTCAGCGAACATGTCTCCTGTACGAATATCTACAGCAACAGCTATTTTACTGATATTCGTTTCTGATTTTCTGCAAAGATCAACGAATTTGGATATTAGTTTCGGCGGTATATTATCTATACAATAATAACCGATATCCTCCATAACATCCATTACACTGGATTTTCCGGAACCTGACATTCCTGTTACGATCAACAGCTGCATATAAGCCCTCCGCTTTAATTCAGATTATTTTAGTATCTCGGGTTCGAGTTCCAACTGATAGCCTGTTTTTTCTTTTACTATCTTCTGGACTTTGTCACATAACTCCAATACATCAGCACATGTGGCGAAACCTTTGTTTATAACAAATCCACTGTGCTTTTCACTGACCATCGCTCCGCCGCAGGTCAGTCCCTTTAAGCCGCACTGTTCTATAAGAAGCGATGCGTAACTTCCCTCGGGACGCTTGAATGTACTTCCTGCACTCGGATATTCCAGAGGCTGCTTGGAACTGCGCTTATGCATGCACTCGTTCATAGCTTCCTTTATCTCGTCAGGATCTCCCTCTTTCAGGCGAATAGTAACGGATGTTATGATATTATTCTTGCCTGAGAATACACTGTGACGGTATGAGAGGTCCATGTCTTCTGCATTGATACTGCGTATATTGAAATCATCATCGATATATTCCGCAGAAACCACGATATCCTTCATTTCACTGCCGTAAGCACCTGCATTCATGTAAAGAGCTCCGCCGATAGTACCGGGAATACCGAAAAGATTCTCCATACCTGTAAGTCCGAGCTGCTGTGCTCTTACACATGCAGCTGCAAGAAGGGCACCGCTCTGACAAGTCATCAGATCACCGTTTACTTCTATCTCGGCAAAATCTCCTCCGAAGAGAAGGATAACACCGTCGAAACCTTCATCAGATGCTAAAATATTGCTTCCTCTTCCAAGTACACCGTACTTAATACCATTATCCTTGATATACTTAAGTATCTCCTTAGCTGATTCAGCTGAATTTATGCTTATCAAAGCTCTGCAAGGTCCGCCGAATTTGAAAGTGATGTACTCACTGAGTGAACATTCAGGCGTAACACGGCATCCAAGCTTGTCACAAAGCTCAATTAATCCACTTATATCCAAAGTTATACTCCCCCTGAGAATTATTTATGGGTTATGTCAGAACGACTCGTAATTTCTTACAGTTTCCTTGGGCTCTGACTCCATACCGAGTCTGTTAAGCAGCTCTGCTGCAGCATTGTAGCCCATCTTCTTCTGTCTGTTGTTCATAGCTGCAACTTCAAGGATAACAGCCAGATTTCTGCCGGGTTTTACCGGTATTGTCAGAGCAGGCACCTTTACACCGAGAAGAGAAACGAATTCAGTATCAACGCCCATTCTGTCATAGATTTTCTCTGAGTTCCACTGTTCAAGCTCAACTACAAGATCAAGCTTCTCCGTCATCTTTACGGCACCGATACCGAAAAGTCTTCTCGCATTGATGATTCCAATGCCGCGGAGTTCAAGGAAATGGCGGATATTATCAGGTGAACTGCCGACAAGACTGATGTTAGAAACCTTTCTTATCTCAACAGCATCATCTGCAACAAGTCGATGTCCTCTCTTTACAAGCTCGATAGCTGTCTCGCTCTTTCCTACACCGCTCTCACCTGTGATAAATACACCTTCACCGTATATCTCGATGAGAACTCCGTGACGTGTTATACGAGGAGCAAGATTGAGGTTGAGGAATGCTATAAGTCCCGACATGAAGTTGGATGTGCTTTCCTTACTTCTTAAAAGCGGAACCTCGTATTCCTTTGCAAGTTCCAGCATTTCAGAGAAATACGGCAGCTCTCTTGTAATGATAAGAGCAGGCAGTCTCTGAGAAAAGAGCAGTTCAAGACGCTCTCTTCTTGTTTTCTCGTCTATAGTTGAAAGGTAAGCGAACTCCATCTTTCCTATTATCTGTATGCGCTCGGGATTGAAATATTCATAGAATCCCATAAGCTGAAGTCCGGGTCTGTTTACATCGTTCTCATCGATCATTACAGTATCCGGTTCTTTGTGGATGTAGATGACTTCAAGCTTGAATTCATCAATTATCTTCTGTAATGAAACAGTAAATTTTTCAGCCATAATTAACTCCATTCCTCGGCGTTGCCGAAATTATTAGCCTATAACATACGACTGATAGCCGTGTGCTGCAAGTTCATCCTTTGCCTTTATAAGATCTTCTGTTGGTACCGAAGTACCTGATATACGTATGATCACATTGAAATCATCGAGCTTATCTCCGATAAAATCAAGCATTTTTACAGTCATATCCGAAGCGTTTCCTTCAAACTCATAAACCGTCCAGCCGTCGGAAACACCGTGACTTATCTCGTCGATGTCTATATTGACAACAACTGTGTTAGCTGTAAGCAGCATTGGCTGAAGTACATCTGCACGTCCGCAGATAACATCGGCAGCCGAAACTTCTATCAGCATACGCGAACCTGATGACATTATCTTGTCATACAACAAATTTGCCGCAGAAGTAAGCGCCATATACCTGTCACTTCTGCTGAGAGCAGGATCAAGCAAGTCAAGATCTGTCTGTCTGAACTGAGGGAAGACAAAGTCCGAACAGATAACCCTTTCAAATCCCGCTTCAGAGATCTCTCCCACTATAGCAGACAGATAGTTCTGCACAGCGCTGGAATAAGGAGTCGTCCACGGTTTTCCGCCTGCGTCGTAATCATCATCGATCCACATCTCGCCGAAATCATAGGTCTTATATCCCGTATCAGGGAAAGTGAGCGGCAGAATATTGTCTCTGAATGTGCTTACGACCGCAGCAGGTTTGTATCCTGCATTTTTTATGGCAGTTACTATCTCGTCAAGCGTTATTGTAGACTGCACCGCATCAGCAAGGTAGGTATCATAAACAGATGAAGCGTAATAGATATATCCGCCTTTTGCCTTAAGAGGCACTTCTACATACTCGACCTCGCTGCTTTTCTGGATACGTGAAAGAGCATCCTTTACAGAAGCAGTATTGACCATATCATTCGTCCTTAGTGCATATGCACGATACAGCTCAAATGTCTGTTTGTTCGAAGCGGCTGTATTCTGATCTGCACCTGAAGGCTCATCCGATGTTTCGTCTGTAGCTGCTTCAGTAGCTTCCTGTATGTCTTCACTGGTATTCAGTGCAGAAGATATCTTGTCTCCTGCCTTTTTTGTGTGATTGATTATCGGTTCAGCAACACTGTAGCCGATAAAAACTATTCCGCCGAAAAGCAGAACAGTAAGGCCTGTGGAAAAGAACTTGGCTACAGGACTTTTTCCGTAGTAGTTTTTTTCTTTGGTCTTATAGATTTTCCTTCCTTTGTTCTTTTGTCTCATTTTATTTCTCCTATGAAGCTGTTATGCTGTTTTATTTATTTAAGTGCATATACAGCCATTGATATTATGCCAAGATAAATAAGCATTGCAGGGAATCCTCTGAACGAGGACGGTACCTTTGCTGAATTGAGCTTTCTGTACGCAGCTGTCAGTATCAGCGAGGTAAGCACAAATCCGATACCTGCTTCAAGTCCCGAAAGGACGAAATCGCCGAGGTGCATGAAAGAGGCATCTGCTCTTGCTCTATCCGTTATCGTGAAGAGTGTTCCCATTACCGCACAGTTGAAAGCCGAAATGTGGACGTATTTCTTTATGCGGTCGAATAGATTTCTGCTGAAAAAAAACATAGCAGACAGTATCAAAGCATAAATTATGCTGATTATCAAAGTATAAATGAGAAGTGTCAGATCCCTGACGCTCTCAGGCAGAAATGCTGCAACAAAAAACGCAGCAAATGATCCGACTGTGGTGAATAAGGTTATTGCAACAGCCGTCCATGTCAGATTTCTTCGGTTGTTTGCAGCTATAAAAAGAGTACTTGTTCCAAGCGCCTGATTCAGTATCAGATTAGCTGCAAGCAAAGCAATAAGGTCATTGACTATAAACATCAGGCATCCTCCTTATCCTTGTTTCTTTCAGTTGCGGAACGGAGTTTACGGAATATTCCGCTGAACAGTCCAAGAAATATGAAGCCGCCGAACGGAAGACCGAGTCCGCTTATAAGCGTATCCATATCGACCATTCTGCTGTTTATAGTACCGTATGCGAATAATTCGCGGATAAATGCCGTTATCAGCATTACTGCATCGAATCCGAGTATATACGATATAAGACTTATCATCATCCTTGACTTTTTCATCCTGAAAAAACGTGCTTCCGTCTGGAATACAATGAGGGAATTCACCGCAAGCAAAGGAAAATAGATGCCTATCCTCTCTACAACTCCAGGGAAGAATTCCTGTGCCGCAAGTTTTGCGGGTATGAATACAATGGACGAAATAACAGCATATATCATTATTTTAGCTGCATACGGCAGTCTTTGCGGAACAAATGACGATATTAGAACCGATACAAAAGTTATTGCAGAAAACGCATAAATAAGCGCAAGCGCATTTCGCAGCGTGTCACCGCAGATTATTACAGGTGAGATGACCATGAACGCTGATAATACAGTATTATCATTCCATAGTCCCTCTAAAATCAAATTCTTTTTACGCATTTGTCTCTGCCTCCAGTTTTTCTTCATTCTCGGAAGCAGCTGTATCCTCTTCCTGTTTCTTTTCGTTCTCTATGCGCTTTTCGAGGTTCTTAAGTGCAAGAGCTACAGGTGTGAACAGAAGTGACACTATTACTATAGCATTTTCTTTCGCCATTGTAAGAACAAGTATATACGAAACTATAGCTATGAACAGTCCGTAGAAAAAGGCGTAGTAGTCTTTCTTAGGAGCTATTCTCTTATCGGCAACGATATACACGCTTGCAAACAGCACCATATTTGTTATAAGTGCATACTTTACAGAGGTGTGAAACGAGTCGGCAGTTGGCGAGAGTAAAGACATTATGACCGTGCCAGATATAGAACCGATAAACGCACCTGCTGATATATCGCGTCTGAAAAGAAGTATCAGTGCTGATATTGCAAGCAGAAGCACATACGCCGAGCCTGTAGGACCTACACAGTTACCCATAAGCAGCTCAAAGTTTGAATACTCGAGTTTTCCGCTTACATTAAAAGTATGACTTGCTGAGCTGACCAGATTCGCCGCCTTTTCAAATAATCCTGTATGGACATGCGGCTCTGTAAACTGAAGAGTCTGTGATCTCCATGATGTCAGCAGAAAAACATATCCTGCTGCTGCCGGAGAAAAGATCATGTTCTTTCTACCGCCGAAAACATTCTTAGCTACAGCAATAGCAAATACACATGCTATCACCATTATCTTATAGTCAATTACTGTCGGGACCATCAAGGTAAGTATCATTGCATCCGAAGTACAGGTAAGGTCATCCGCAGTAAAAGGTTTTCTCCTTAGTCTGAGACAGATGAATTCTGTAGCTGCCGCTGTTACAACAGCTATACCTGCTACAAAAGCAGACCTCGCACCATAATAGAAATATGCCATTATCTGTGAAGTGATAAGTGTTATGATTATATCAAGCCAAATGAGGCGTTCTTGTTTTGCATTTTTCAGCATCTTGTTTCATCCTTAATTTTATTGACTGCATCACGCATTTTTTCCGCTGTAAAAAGATAACTTCCCGAAACAAGAATATTTGCTCCTGCTTCTTTAACAAGAACAGCGGTTTTGTCGTTTATTCCTCCGTCTACTTCGATATCAGTGCAGCACCCGATCTCGCTTATTGTTTTCTTCAGAAGACGTATCTTTTCAAGAGTTTCGGGTATGAAACTCTGTCCTCCGAATCCGGGTTCTACTGTCATTATCAGCACCATATCAAGTTCGTTTAAATATGGATAAACAACTTCTACAGGCGTTGACGGACGAACTGAAAGAGACGCTTTAACACCGTGATCTTTGATAGCCTTTATCGTTTCTGATATGTTGCTTTCACTTTCAGCGTGAAAAGTAATTATATCCGCACCTGCATCAGCAAAAGCGCCAATGTATTTTAACGGATCGGTTATCATCAGGTGTACATCAAGTGTGATATCCGATGCTTTTCTGACCTGTTCGAGAACAGGCAGTCCGAACGTTATATTATTTACAAATACTCCGTCCATCACATCGAAGTGCAGCATATCAACTCCGCTTGAGCAGAGCTTATCGATCTCGGCCTTAAGATTGAGCATATCTGCACTGAGTACAGATGCCGATACTTTACAACTCAAATAATCACTTCTTCCATTATACACCTTTCCCCTGAGGTGTTATTTTTTATCAACCCATATATATTATATTATATATTATTTTCTCTTACACGTCAATATAGATACAATGATTTTTTTATTTATATTTGTAACAATATATTCATATTTTAAATTTACTTATATTTTAAGAAGTTAAAAACATATCTTCTAAACGTCAGGCACTAACTCCACAGCTTAATTTCTGCATTATTTAAGTAAAGTTTATGCACTATTCAGGCTTGACCTTCTTCAAATGATGTGATAAAATGTAATTAACATGAAAGATAATTTAAGGAGGATAAAACATGAATGTTAAACTTAAGAAAACGATATGCTCCGCTTTAGCTGCAAGTATATCACTCGTTTCCTCTTCCCCTGCCCTTATGCAGCCTGCAAACAGCACTATTGCAGCTGCTGAAATGCAGTACGAGTTCGAGGACGGCAAAACTGACGGCGGTAAGATCTACAATGAGGGCTGGAAAGGGAACACTCAGGAAGACGGTTCCGGCGAAGATATGGACCTTACTGGCTTTTCGGGTAAAGGATTTTCATACCTCGATCAGAAAGGCACTACAGTCAGTATAGATGTTGATGTGCCGCAGGACGGTCTCTACGAAATGGATATATGCTACTGCGAACCTTACGATACTAACAAAAAGGTCCAGTATCTGAATATCAACGGTGTTAATCAGGGTGAAGTCAGCTTCAGACACAATCTCAGCTTCTCCGAAACTTCAGGCGGTATCGTCAACCTCAAAAAAGGCAAGAATACTATTGAGTTCAAGGCTTACTGGGGATATACATTCTTTGACTACATCAAGCTCCGTCCTGCGCCTGAAAACATCACAAACCTTTCTCCCGACAGAACTCTCTCAAACCCGAAAGCTTCTGATTCAGCAAAGAGACTTTTCAGCTATCTATGCGATCAGTACGGTTCTCATATCCTCTCAGGTCAGCAGGAATACTGCGGATCTCACAATTACAACCTCTGGAACGATCCCGATAACTACATCAAGGATAACGAGAAAGAGTTTGAGTACATTGCTGAGTTAACCGGTAAACAGCCTGCGATCCGTGGCATCGATTTTCTTGTATATAATTCCGATTCCACATGGGATGATAATGCCGCTGAACGTACTATCCAGTGGGTGAATGAATACAAGGGAATTGCTACAGTAACATGGCACTGGAATGTTCCCTGTGCAAAGAACAGGACTGAACGTGCGTTCTATGTCGAATCAACGGGAAACACTCCCTTCACCACTTTCAGCGTAAAAAAGGCGCTTACCGAAGGAACATGGGAAAATGAAATACTTATGGAAGATATAGACGCTATCGCCAAACAGCTGACTAAGCTCAAAGAAGCTGATGTTCCTGTCCTTTGGAGACCGCTCCACGAAGCAGAAGGAGCATGGTTCTGGTGGGGCGCAGAAGGCGCTGAACCTTGCAAGGAGCTTTATCACCTGTTATATGATAAGCTGACAAATGAATACGGACTCGATAATCTCATATGGGTGTGGACAGGTTATACATACGAAACATCTGCCGACTGGTACCCTGGTGATGATGTTGTTGACCTTATAGGATATGATAAGTATAACGCTGTTGACGGCAAACCTAATCTGAGTTCCATATCATCCACTTTCTACAGTCTCGTACAGAGTACTAATGGTAAGAAAATGGTAACGATGTCCGAAAATGACTCTATCCCCTCTCTTGAAAACCTTGTTAACGACAAGGCTGCATGGCTTTATTTCTGTCCGTGGTACATGAATTACCTTACAAGTCCAGAAAATAACCCTGCGGATAATCTTAAGGAGATCTATACAAGCGATTACTGTATAACGCTTGATGAACTTCCCGACCTTAAGAAATATCCTATAAGTGAAAGCAGTCCTTCAACTGATACTACAAAACCTGTAACAACACAGAAAGCAACTTCCGCAGTCACAACAGCAGTTCCTACAACTACTGTAATAACAACTACTGCTTCCACAACAAAAAGTGATATTATATGGGGTGATGCTAACGGTGATAAAGATGTTACCCTTGCAGATGCACTTCTGATTTTACAGAATATAGCTAACTCTAAAAAATATCCGATAGAAGATAAATATGTAAAACAATGCGATGTATATAATTCGGGAGACGGTTTAACTCCAATGGATGCACTTTCTATCCAGAAGCTTGATTCCAAGCTTATCTCCTCACTCCCGGAATCAATAATGAAATAGTCCTCCAATAAAATATTCAAAATGAACCCCGAAAGCAGTTTCTGCTGTTTTCGGGGTTCGTCTTTTTATTCTATACCTTTAAGATCAAAATCAGGTACATATTTTTCTGATGCAGATGACTTTTCCTGAGTAAATCCATTAAGTCCAAGTTCTGCGGCTCGTTTTACTACACTGTTATATTCCATTTTTGTTACACGTCGTCTAAGCTCAGGATACTCTTCGGGAATATGATCAAATGGAGTGTACTGATTCATTATGCTTACAAGTACTTCATCCGTTGTAGTGTTTTCAGCGATCCATTCCATGATCCTTATACTGTCATGACGACAGGAAGGAAGTACAAGATGCCTTATTATCGTGCCTTTTATCAATCCTCCGTCGGAGTTCCATTTCAACTCCCCTGCCTGTTCAGTCATAGCAATAATGGCTTCGGATGCATATCTGAAATAATCCGGTGCAGATGAATAACGGGCTGAGATCTCCGAAGAATAATACTTAAGGTCAGGAAGATAAACATCTATGTATCCGTCAAGAGAATCAATAGTCTCTTTAAGTTCGTATCCGCCGCTGTTATAAACTATCGGTATCGTAAGACGATGCTTTACTTTATCAAGAGCCTCGATTATATCAGGTATGAAATGTGTAGGGGTAACAAGTTCGATATTATCTGCTCCCCTGTTCTGTAATGCAAGAAAAACATCCGCAAGCTTCTCGTTCGTCAGGGAAGCTCCGTAGTTCTCATTACTGATCACATTGTTCTGACAGAAAACACAGTGCAATCCGCATCCTGAGAAAAAAACTGTTCCTGCACCATTTTTGTACGAAATACAAGGTTCTTCCCATTTATGCAAGTCTGCTTTTGCGGCAGTAATTAAAGCTCCCATTCCGCAAAAACCATGTTGCTTAGTTCTGTCAATTCCGCACCGTCGCGGACATAATTCACATTGATTATATATTTCTCTACTTATTTTCTTTTGCAGCTTCATATATCACATCCGGGTCAATGTTGTTCCGTATACAATATACCGCAGACGCACTGAGCATATAACTCATTGAAATATTGTTCTTTCTGCAATATTCTTTCAGCATATCGTATTCGTACAGTGAAGTACGGCAGCTAACATTTCGGTATAATACTCTTCCGTTTGTATATCTTGTAAATTTCTTGTCATGTCTTATAGTAGGTTCGTTGCTCATTTTTATCCTCCATTAATATTGTATTTGAAAACATAAGTGTAATCCATTAAATAATTTTATCATATATATTACTTTTTGTCAAGCCTACATATACAAAAATCGACTCCCGTGAAACACGAGAGCCGATTTCTTTAATCAGATGATCGATCAACTATGATCAATCTTCGTTCTTCTTTCTGCGAACTGCAAATGCAGCGCCGAATGCAAGTACCAGTACTGCTGCCGGAACGCCTACTCCTGCAACGCCTGTCTTAGGAGCATCAGCCTTCTTTGTTGTAGCCTTTGTGGTAGTTGCCTTTGTAGTTGTAGTAGTCTGCTTAGCAGTTGTTGCTGTTGTAGTTGCGATCGCCTCGTCTATCATTGTGACTGTTGAGCTGTCGCTGTTAACACCTGTCTCACCTGCAAGTTTTCCGTCCTTTATCGTGAATACGATATCAGTTGTTACCTTGTAGCCGTTTGGTGCTGCTACTTCGTGGAGTGTGTAGATACCGTCTGTAAGGTTCTTCACAAATGTT
>FPJT01000007.1:925-210316 GCA_900119535.1 Ruminococcus sp. XPD3002 | reverse complement strand
GCTCGGTCTTCCCGACTGATGACAGTCTGTTCAAGCTGCTGTATCTGGCGATGAAAGATATTACGAAGAAATGGACCGGCCGGCGGCAGGACTGGAGCCGGATCTATGCCCAGCTGGTCATCTACTATGGTGAACGCCTGCCTGAGTGAGGACGGCGCGCGCGTTCATCTGTCAAGAGGGGCTAGCCCCTCTTGACAGATGAACAGGATCATGCTACAATGCAGATAAGACCGACATCTCATCTGCCGGTCTCATCATAATCAATCTATGTTTTCAATATGCACTGTTTTGCGTTTACACAAAATTCGGGATTGAGCCGAGATCTGCTTTCTTGCCTGTGACCTGCTTAAAGCACGTCCCGAACCATGCGGTGCAGAATTGTTCCATTCTGAATTGCCCTTACCTGTTCCTATTACTATACCATCACGCATATTAAGAGGAATACAGAGCATCTGACCTGTATTCGCCGATACAGCTCCCTTTCTGATAATGATCCTGTCATCATCATAGTAATCGATATAATTGTGTACAGTATCAAAACGTTCTGAAACATCTGCGCCAACGCTTGTTACGAGGTGATTCATGATCATATCCGAAATAATAGTGCGGTTTTCACGGGCGTAGCGCATTGCGCTGAGCATACAGGAGATATAGTTATCATACATATCTCCATAGATATATGCGAGGTCGTTGCTCACTGTCTTCAAGCATTCTATTTCATTCCGGATCGCAATATGTTCTTCCTCAGACTCAGCATACTTATGCTTTTCGATGAGACTGCGCTTCAAATCCTCATCAATTACTGATCCGTGTCTCTGGAAATACTTACAGATGTTCAGCCCAAGACTTCTGCTTCCTGTATGGACTGTAAGCATATATGTGTCATCATTGATTCTTCCGATCTCAATGAAATGATTTCCTCCTCCGAGTGTTCCGAGACTGTTGAGGAACATATCCCTCTTGTCTTCTGCGTGGATGATACGGCAGATATCATCTGTTTCTGAGATAATTTCGGGTTCAATATACGTATAACGGTTCTCACGGATACACATTCCGCTTGGAACAGATGCACGGATAAAGTTATCAAGGTTCTTGAAATCAATATCCTGTTCAGTTCTGAAAAGTGTAGCCATAACTCCGCATCCAATATCGACGCCCACAATATTCGGAATGATCCTCTTCTCATTCAGAACTGCTGTGAAGCCAATAACACAGGCATTTCCTGCATGGCAATCGGGCATGATCCTTACTTCAGCATTCTTAAAAGCGAAATGATTACAAAGTTCCATGATCTGCGAGTAAGCACATTCATCAATGTTGCCTGTATAAACTAAAGCATTTGTATATTCACCGCTGATCCTTATCATAGCATCTCTCCTTTCTCTGTAACTATTATGCACCATTAATGAGGTAAATGCAAGTAAAAAAAGTGAGAAAACAAAATTATATCAAATAAAAGCTGTCTGAGCTGAAAAATGCTCAGGCAGCTTTTTTGTTTTAGAAGTAAGAACCCCCGACCACTTGGCAGGGGGTACTTGTTAGACCTAGCTTAATCGACACGGTGCGTTGAGTTTCAAACCCCGACCAGTTGGTAGGGGGTTACTTGAGAGAGTAGCTGCGAGGAGGACGAGAACTTCAGTTTCAAACCCCGACCAGTTGGTAGGGGTTTACTTGCTGAGAGATTTTGATTGGATTGCATATCACGGTTTCAAACCCCGACCAGTTGGTAGGGGTTTACTTGTAGATGTAGTCATTTCGACACGGTGCGTTGAATTTCAAACCCCGACCAGTTGGTAGGGGTTTACTTGAGGAAACTATACAAAGCATAGTTCTCTTTAATTGTATTATACATCAATAATACACAAATGTCAAGCGCTTTTCATAAAAAAGTTGATTCTGGACTGATTTAGATACTATATAGGTTGTTTTTTCTTTGTTGTCTGTATTATATCATGTTTTTTTATATAATTCACGGTAAAAAAGTGAGAAAAATTACAGAGATGATAATATTTTAGTAACTTAATTTGATTATCAAACCGGATCATCACCTTTATCCAAAACAAGAGAAGCGCCACTAAGTTCACGTATTTCTTTTTCAAGAGATCTAACTTCATTTTTTATTTCATCGTATTCATGCTTCGCTTCATCGGCAAGCTCTATTGCTTTATAATAATTAGTTGCATTGATATTCGGATAACGTTTATGACATAATTCTTTGATATACTCTGATAACGTTCAATAAATTATGTCTGAGAATACAGTATGGAGCAGGTTAAGACTGATGCCGGATTCTCTGGTTATAGAAAACAGTCAAAAAGGACGGAATGAAAAGAAAAGTGAATGGAAAACTCTGATAGCCATATTGCATTCCATCAAATCCTTATGTTCAGAGATTGATGTTGAGGACGATTATGATATTGCAGGTGAATACTTCAAAAGTCTTGATTATTCTTTTGATATCAGAGAATTGACTGAAGATGAGAATGCTCGGCTTGACAGGCTATTTCAGGATGGGTATAAAAAATATGAAGCCTTCCTGCTTAAGATATTCTCGGAGGATACAAAAAGGGATTATCCTATGGAACTTTGTTTACTTATCAATGATGAGTCACTTAACCGGAAAGGGTGCACGGTGTATTACTGCTCTTTGATGAAATAGGTATCGATAAAGAGATCTATCTGTGCCTCCGCTATTTTAAGGATCTCCCGTTTTCTCTCTGGTTCACGGTCGTATATCTGGATAAGCTGAGATACAGGTGCAGTATACATAAGAGCAAGGATATGAGGGTCGCATTTCTTTATTTTCCCCTGTTCCATAAGTCTTGCCATAACGCTTGTAAAAAACTGTATTATGTTTGAATGCTGGTTAGCAGAAGCTTTACCACGAAAATAATCTATCTTGTATTGTTCCATCGTTGCTATTCTTCTCAGTTTCCGTATGATATCATCGTTAAGAGTATATCTTATCGTCTTCATACTGAACTTTTTAAGATCTTCAGCAGTCTGTATGCTCTCGGCATTGCCTTCCTTGAACCTCATTTTTTCCTTGTATGACTCTTTGAATATAGAGTCGATACCTTCCATAAGGCCTTTTTTTCCCTTGAAATAGTTGTACACATTAGGTCCCTTCATGCCTACAGAATTTGCTATTTCTTCAACAGTCGTGGCATCATATCCATTTTTTGAAAACAGATCAAGAGCTGCAAACAACAGTTTATCCCTTGTAGTTTTTCCTGCATTATTCATTGATTTACCCTTTCGTTGTGTTCAATCTACTATTTTTTTATTATAACACCTGTGAAATTTCATGTCAAGAAAAAAGGGGAGTAATTAGTTATTGGAAATGGTATTATCTGCCAAAAGGGGAGGACCTAAGTCCTCCCATATTGAATGCTTATACTATTCAGAAGGATACAGTTTTTAATACTGAATATTCCATCCTTCCCTTTTAGCCTGTGCCTGGTAAATATCGTAATAGTAACCGAATACATAGGTTTCTTTACCCTTGATTTTTGTTTTTGCGTTAATATCAACGTGTCCGTTTGATAGTTTATATCCGGAAACGATCATCTGTACAGCAACAAGATCTCCTATATCGAGTTTCGGATTATATTTATCAGGATTACCGAAATTATTACCATTTAATACATATTTTCCTGCTGCAGGATATTTAACAGGATTAATAAGATACTGTTGTAACACGATAACATCAGTCATATCGACCTTTCCGTCACCGTTTGTATCTCCCTTCAGTATCTTTTCCGGAAAGTAATTCTTAATATCTATATTACCGTCTCTGATAGCATCCAGTAATTTCTGAATAGTTGATTTGTCAGCTGCGATTCCCTGCCAATCATTTTCAACACCCAAAGCGCGGAGCATCTTCTTGTAATCGTCCCAGTTGAGTTCGCAATATCTTTCAAGTGCTTTTTCCACGTAGTAGTTAGAACGGTCAAAGAGAACAGCAGGTGTATCCTCTACCGGACACATGAGATAAGCAGCCAGTGCATTAGCGTCATTGATATTGAATACACCGTCACCGTTAGCATCGCCCTTTATAAATGCTTTGTTTTTTCTATAGATGAAATCATACTGATTCGGATGAGAGCTGCTTTTATAGGAAGGATAGTACTTTCCGGCGATAGAAAGCATTCTTGCATCTTTTGAATCCACTTTTCCGTCACGGTTTATATCAGCCTGACAGTAATCTGTACCGTTTTGCAAACGGAACCAGAAAAAGTGGTCAATACCGTATTTGTCCCACATGCTCCTCCACTGACTCTCATATCCGTTTGTCTTTGCAATTATATAGTTCTCCATAATAGCAGTGTCTTCTGAATTGATATTGCCGTCCTCGTTGAAGTCAAAGTAGTCATAATCCTTTGGTACTGCGGCATTGGCGCTTATAGTGCTCATCATAGGCACTGCGCAAATTGCAGCCGCAGCTATAGCTGAGATAGCTTTTACAAGTTTATTCATTTTAAATAAGTCCTTTCAATGCTTTTTTATTCCCGAGTTCTGCTTCGATAAATACTTCGTCTGATACACCGGTACCTGTGTATCGCATTGTCATATCAGTTTTCCGGATCACTGATAACTCCAAAGCTTTATACATCTACTGCATCGCTCTGTATTATCTCGGGCGTTATGCCCGGATTGACCGCTGCTGTTTTCATAATAGTATAATGACACTATTATCTTATCATCAATTGTTTATCTCGTATTCTTATGTCTTTCTGTGCTTTTATGCGTTTCTCGCTTGTATAGTATTTTACTGCCGCATTTTTGGTGTGTCAAACAAATGGCAATCGATGATATTTGTTTTTGTTTTAACTAAGCTGATCAACAGCTACTGCCTTTATAAAAGCAGCTATAACAGGCGGATTTTCCGCATATCAACCGCTTGATAAATTTCCGGCTGGAGCCTTTCAGGGATCGTGCCAACGATATGATCTGCGTGAGGTTTCCGTTAATACTCACTGCATAGCAAGCACTTTAGTTGATATTATTCGTTGAATTGCCGATTATCCATAGCTGATACGGGTGCTGTTGGTATATTTATCAACAATAAAAGCGTGGACTGATAATTCAGCCTGAAGAATTCCAACCTCTCCGGCTGTTCAAACGGTAAAGAATAATATGCATTATTAAGAATAAGATCCTTCTTTTGGTTGATTTTGAAACAGGTAAGGTGTATAATTAATATGGTAAGAGTAACACATCAGAAAGGAGATACAGAATAACTATGAAGCAAATGGATGAGATATCAAAATATCTTTGCCTGCTGCTGCGTCATCAGCCTGATAAGGCTGAGCTTGACATGGACGAGCATGGCTGGGTATCAGTTGAACAGCTCATAAGCGGAGTCAACCGTCACAGCCAATACCATATTGACCGTACTATGTTGGAAAGCATAGTATCTGCCGACAAAAAAGGCAGATACCGCTTTGACGACGAGCATAAGAAGATCAAGTGCTGTCAGGGACACTCGATCCCATGGGTTGAGCCTGAACTGAATTACTGCGAACCGCCTGTGTTCCTGTATCACGGAACCACAACAAAGGCACTTGAAGCTATCGAAGAAAGCAGAGCAATAAAAAAGATGAAGCGTCATGCTGTACATATGCAGGCTGATATAGACAAAGCATGGCAGTCAGCAGAACGATGGCATAAGACTCCCGTAGTACTTAAAATATCAGCTTCGGAAATGGCACATGACGGCTACACGTTCGGAGTGACTGAGAATGAAGTGTGGTGTACAGAAGAAGTACCTGTGAAGTATATTTGTGAAAGAGTATACACTAAATAGTTGCGTAAAGGGGGAATAAAACAATGTGGGACGATCGCAGCTATGATACACCCATAAACAGAAGATTTCCTGAGGCAAGTCATATTGATGTGCCTGAAGGAGTAACTGATATTGGATATTTGGAATTATCAAATTATAAGAAGTTGGAAACAGTTTTTCTGCCGCAAAGTCTGAAAACTATCGGATACTGTGCGTTTCTTGGCTGTGAGAATTTAAAGGAAATACATATTCCGGATGGTGTCACGACTATATGTGAAGGTGCATTCCGCGAATGCAAGTCACTTCGTGCAATAGAACTTCCAGACAGCGTACAGGATATAAATCGTATGATGGTTTCAGGGTGTACATCGCTGGAATCGATCAGGCTTTCGTCGGCATTAACGAGTATTGGTGAATATACATTTTCAGGCTGTAAATCCCTTCATACAGTGGAACTGCCGTCTGCTTTGAAAGAAATAATCCATAATGCATTTCAAGGATGTTCATCGCTGACTGAGATCAGTATTCCCGAGAATGTTGAGGAGATATGGTTTGAGGCATTTCTGAACTGTTCTTCGCTGAAAACAATGCGTATGCCCATCAGTTTGAGGTCATTTGGAAGAGATGTACTGCAAGGCTGCGACACACTTGAGACAATAGAATTATACGGCAAATTATCCAAAGACAAGCCTATCCCTGAATGGCTTGAAACATTGGTATCTGATAAGTGCAGCACCTGCGAGATCATACTGGAAGGCAGGCGTATAACGTCAATAAATAAGGATTAATATATGAGATACAAGGAATATGGAAAAGAGAATTCACGAGCTGTTATTTTGCTTCACGGTGGTGGATTATCATGGTGGAATTATTATAAAGAAGCCTACACTGAGAAATATAACTAATGTGTACTCAATAACCGCTATTGTAAATAGAGTATCAGTATGCTATAATAAAGAAAAAACATAGGAGCAGATTATGTCAGTAGAAAACGGTGAATGGATAATGCGCGGGCTTGCCTGGGACGATCCATACAGGATACGAAGTCCGAAAGAGCTTGTGAACTGGATAAATGAAGTGGGTTTTCTGCCTTTGTTTGGCAATGGAGTAAAAGGCTTTTCTGTTGAGGAGCACGTATCGGCAGATTACTGGTGGACAGGAGACAGAGAACAGGATCCGTGGGAGTGGCGAGAGATGATCGCTGCAGGTCACGAGGTAGCATACGGTAAATTCTTCGATAAGAAGGCAGGCTTTATCAGTCTTGAATGGCTGCCGTATTTTGCGAATTACAGGCGTGACGGATATGACTTCGACTCAGCGTGGGAAGACAGCAAAGTCAACCGCCGAGAGAAGCTGATAATGGACGTTCTGACCGATACCAACAGCGATGGTGATATCATCTGGAACGACAAACAGATACTCACGACAGACCTGAAAAAGCTTGCTGGCTTCGGCAAGGGCGGTGAAAAGAACTTCCCGGGTATTACAACTGAACTGATGATGAAAACGTATCTTGTTACTGCGGATTTCCACAGGCGAAAGAATAAGAAAGGTGCGGAGTACGGTATGCCGGTATCGGTAATTCTTCCGCCGGAGTCTGTGTGGGGATATGATACGGTCACTTCCGCATACAGCGAATCTCCGCATGAATCATGGAAGCGCATAATAAACAGGGTAAAGGAACTGTATCAGAATGCTGATGAAGCTGAAATAATAAAGCTTATCGGAAAAGAACCTGAATAAAGGAATGATAATATGAAAATACTTAATCTTCACGGCTTCATGGGAGAAGCCGATAACAAGAACTACAAGGCACTTTGTAAAATTTTTCCAGCAGAGGATATAATTTCGCCGAAGATAGATTATATAAATACTGCTCCCGAGGAACTGATGAAATGTTTTTCAGATATGGTGGATACCGATGATCTTATATTTGTGGGACAAAGCCTCGGAGGTATGTATGCTGACAAGCTGAGCCGAAAGTTCAAGCGTCCGTGTATACTTACAAATCCATGCTATTATCCACATGAGCTGGAGATCATCACAAGTTCGGGTATATCTTCTGAGTTTGTGGAGCAGTACCGTAAAATGTCTGTAAGCACTCAGAATGAACGTGCTTACACTCTGTGCAGCGACAAGGATACTATTCTGCCTGACAATTACCAAAACTGCGATAAGCTGTCCGTTACTGTGAAGACAGTTCACGGAAGTCACAGTACTATTGAAAATGTGGGAGACCATATTTCTGAACTGCTGACCGAGATACAAAATGACAATTTACTCTTGTTTTTAGGCAGAGGTTCAGCTTTTGCAGATGAGCATAATTCTGCTTTCTTTGTGGAGGATAATGAGCTTGTACTTATTGACTGTCCTGCGACTTCGTATCAGAAGGTTAAGAAGATGAATTGGGAGCAGTATGACAATATCTATATCCTCGTCACTCATACTCACGGCGACCACAGCGGCGGTATAGGAACTATGCTGCAATATGTGTGGTTTGCAAGCTATATGAAGAAAAAAGTTACTATTGTTGCACCTTCAGCAGAAGTTAAGGAGGACCTGCTCCTGCTGCTTATGAGGATAGAGGGCTGCGAACAGGAGTGGTTCAATATTATTACAGCTGATGAGTTGGATAAGAAGTGGTTCATCTCAGCAGTGCCGACAACACACGTTAAGCCTCTTGAGGGCAGATGCTTCGGCTATCATCTTAATATCCACGGAAATAACGTAGTCTACACAGGGGATACGGCAACTCTTGAGCCATTCAAGCCGCTGCTGAAAAGAGGTTCATTCCTGTATACCGAAGCAGCGTACTACAAAAGTGCAGTTCATCTCTGTCTGAAAGAAATGCTGCCTGAGTTAATGAAACTTGCTGAAAGCGGAGTTCACGTATACCTTATGCACCTTGATGCTGAGGATGAACTTAAGAAACTGATAGACGGGACTACTCTAAGATTTGTAGAGATTTATTAATGATAATGAGAGATAAGCTTAATACCGTATATATAATGACTTTCAGTTTTAACAAGAATAATTATATCATACGTAATTATGATATTCAGAACAGATCCAGCATACTGTCGAGATAGACCTCTTCACGGACAGTAAGCCGGTATTCGGGCTTTGTGAGATAATAAAGCAGAAATTCGAGATTGACAGCACTTCCGAGTCCTCTGCCTTCTATTTTGAAATTAGAAAAACCGAGGGGCAGATAGGTGCTGATGATGTCATCGATACTGATAAACCCGGGATTTTTCATTGCCTTTGAAAAACGGTATCCCTCTCCGGCATCAGGTGCGGTACAGATGTGATCGGGACAGTTCTCTCCGAGATTTTTACGGCTGACATTTTCGTAGCACGCTTTTCTGTCTTTACAGTAAAACGAGCAGCATTCATTGCACAGAAATTCTACTTTATCCTTCCGGATCTGCGAAAGTGTATCAAGTTTATCGTACTGCTTATTGAGTCTGAAATCTGGAACAACATATTTAAAATCACTTCGTTCTGTTTCCTTTAAAAACTGATCAAAATCAGTCCGTACCTTTGTAGTTGATGAAACAAAATAAAGACCGGGATAATTCTTTTTAATATGTTCAAGCAGAAGGTCCGAGTGGATTATCACACCGT
This sequence comes from Ruminococcus sp. XPD3002, assembly GCA_900119535.1. Classification (GTDB taxonomy): domain Bacteria; phylum Bacillota; class Clostridia; order Oscillospirales; family Ruminococcaceae; genus Ruminococcus; species Ruminococcus flavefaciens_H. Next base: position 200,901 of record FPJT01000007.1, on the reverse strand, counting down.
TCTGTACACCATTGTTTACGGCAAAAAGTTCACACAGGGCATTGCACTTCTTATCGGTGAGATGTTCAGGTTTTAAAAGCGAATTGCTGAAAGTGAGTCTTGAAGAAATACCGTATTCATTCATAAGCGCGAGTACATCTTCAGCTTCACATTCGCCGAATCCGGCACGTCCGCCGCCCCAGATACAATCCGCAGGAGCACCATAGACAGATGCTATTTCACACCAGTCGTAGAAATACTCCCGGTGCTTACGGTACAGCGGCAGAAACACACTGTACAGGTCATAGAATTCAAACAGTCCCGGAAGATGAAAATAAGCTCTGTTTTTTGCAGTGTTTTCCATATGTGATCATTCCATTTTCTTCAATTTTGACGAGGTATTGAGTGTACTATAATCCATGATATATCATTCCTTGCTTGAACGTTTATTTGGTCAATTGACCGAGATCGGATTTACGCCAGCTTGACCACCAGTGTAGCACTAAAACAGTCATCATGTATTTCAGCATAGACTTCTCCGCCCATGAGTGACATGAGCCGTTTGCAGATGAACAGTCCCAGACCGTTGCCATGTATCTTATCGGCATTATTTCCCCTATGAAAACTCCCGAATATCTGCGGAAGTTCCTTTGCCTCGAGAGTACAGCCCGTGTTCGTTACTGTGATAAGCTCACAGCCGTCCATTTTATCGAAGCTTATCTCTATCCGTTTGCCGTCACCGTATTTGATCGCATTTTCGATCAGGTTTTGCAGACATTCAGCCAAACGGTCAGCATCGCAGGAAAGGATACAGTCATCGTATTTCTGTATGATAAATTCCGTCCCCGAAATACTGAGCTGAGGCGCATATCTTGAATTGATCCTTGTGATGATCTGACTAAGAAACGCCTCGCCCTGCGTTACCTCAAAGCTCATGAAGTCCTCACTTGCCGCTTTTGTGATCTCGCTGACAAACTGCTCGATCTCATCCGCACGGGCATTGATGCTTTCTGCGGCACTGCGGCGTTTTTCCTCGTCACTGTATATTCCCTTTGCAATAGCTTTTGCATTCAGCTTAATTGCAGAGAGGGGAGTTTTGATATCATGGGAGAGGGATAACAACAGCAGCTTCTTATCACGCTGCATGGATAGCTCCTTATTCCTGTCGTCCTCGATCTTTTCACGCAGGAGGTTGACACCCCATGTGAATTTTCCGAAAAAGCGACTTTTCTGTTCGGGTATCGGCACTGCAAGATTTCCCTTCGCAAGCTCCTGCGGAACATTGTTGAGCCTTCCGAATGGAGTGATAACATTCCGCCGGATATATCCAAATACACCGCACAGCAATAAAAATATAACTCCTAAAATACAATTGACAATTATCATCAGGCTGCGGTGGTTCCCGAGCGCATATTCCACACGGTACAGCGTTCCGTTTGCTTCGATGATAACATAGTGTTCATCGCTTTTATAGAGGTCATCACCCGTATACACTCCGGTGATATGGGGATAGCCTGAGAGGTCATAGCTGCCTGTTTCGGCTATCTCGTCCGCAAGACGTTTTGCTTCTACACGGTATTGTCCGTCAGCATATTTCCGGTTCTGTAACATGACGATATTCAACGTCGAAGCAAGTATCAGAAATATGGTGACTGCTGCAATACACAGTCTTCTGAATGCGTTCATACAAACTTGTACCCCACACCCCAGACGGTCAGCAGACGGCTTGCGTTTTTCGGATCATCGCCCAGCTTCTGACGCAGACGATTGATATGCACATTAAGGGTTTGAAGCTCCGAATCGCTGTCGCTGCCCCATATTGTAGAAAACAGATATTCTTTTTTCAGTGCCTTGCCTTGATTTTCGATCAGGAGAGCAAGCAGGTCAAATTCCTTTGCAGCAAGTTCAACAGGCTTACCGTCGATCTCCGCAGTCCTGTTTGCAAGATTCAGCGTGACACCGCTTGCGGAGAGCATACTCCGCTGATACCTGCGCTTGAAGATGCCTTTGATCTTTGCAAGCAGAATATCTATATCATAAGGCTTCTCTATGTAATCGTCAGCCCCTAAGTCCAATCCGTTCAGTTTATCTTCCTTGTCTGTTCTTGCACTGACGATAAGTATCGGCGTATCAGCATTCTCTCGCAGTTTTGAGCATACTGCAAACCCGTTCATATCAGGCAGATTTATGTCAAGTACCACAAGCCTTGCGCCGTATCTCTCGAAAAGCTGTACAGCACGTTCACCGCTTTCCACTGCCGAAACTGTATAGCCCTCCGCACGAAGGAAATCCGTAAGCAGAACACTAAGCTCCTTATCGTCCTCAACGATCAGAATATCGGTCATATAATCACCACCTACCACTATTGTACCATATCGGCAGCAATATTACAAGTATCACCAGCCTTGTTCCATCAGCCAGTTATTCAGTTCACGTTCACGGTCACGAAGCTCCTTGTCACCGCCATTAAAATGTCCCATTTCCTTTTCGCCCATGATACCGCCGTCCATTATGTAAAGAATTCGGCTGCACTTAGCGGCTACCTTGGGATCGTGCGTTACGCACATGATCGTTGTGCCGTCACGATTAAGGGAGAGAAGTTCGTTCATGACTTCATCAGAGCTGGAACGGTTCAGCGCTCCCGTAGGTTCATCGGCAAATATCATTTTGGGTGAGTTTATCATACTGCGGCAGATACACGCCCTCTGAAGCTGACCGCCCGATACCTCGTTGATGTCATTATCTCCCACATCGCCGATACCGAGCCTGCGCATAAGCTGCCTTCCGCGTTCCTCAGTCGCCTTGCGGCTCTCGGTGTTCCTTTTCGATTTGACTGCCGGAAGAATAATGTTATCCAGTACGGAAAGATTTTTCATCATATACATCTGCTGGAAGATAAATCCCATTTCATCCAGTCTGAGCTGTGAAAGTGACTTGTCCGAGAGTCTGGCAGTTTCTTTGCCGTTAAATATGACTTCGCCTGCGGTAACTCTGTCCATTCCCGAAACGCAGTAGAGCAGTGTGGATTTTCCGGAACCTGACGGTCCCATGATCGCTACCATTTCGCCCTCGGAAATAGTCAGGTCGATATTTTTCAGAACGTTATTCTGACGCTTGTTCACGATGTATGTCTTGCAAAGTCCTTTTGTCTGTAAAACGGTATTCATGATAATATCCTCCTTATTCAATAGAAGCGGTATCGCTTGCCTTGATGGTTTTCGTATAAAGCGCGGTCAGAAGCGTACCAATGAACGCCACACCGATCAGTATAGCAGGGCAGACTGCAAATATCTCAACAGCATCGAAGGCGATCCCTGTGGAGGAAACACTTCCGATCTGAGCGAAGATGAATGTGAGAAGTGCCTTACTCATCGGGAGTACGATCACAGATGCGAGAATAACCGCAATGACAGCAGTCATAACGAAACGCAGAGTATGCTGTCCGATCACAGAACCGTTCTGAATTCCCACTGCTTTCATCAGTGCTATCTCACTCTTTTCCTTTGAGATGAAGCTGCGCTCCATCAGTATCACGATCAGTGCTGTAACGATAACTGTCATGAGCATCATCATCTGCTTGACGCTGTTCAGTGTGCCGGACATTTCGGTAAAGGTTTCCACCATCTTGGCGTTCGTGTAAATTTTTTCGCCGCCTGTTACTTCTTTCAGTTTTTCAATATTTCTCTCGATTTGCTTTTTATCAGGCGTTCCGTCGAACTGTATCTGAACACCCATGTTATTATTGATCTTCTCCAGATTCAGCTCTGCATCTTCACAAAGCCTTGCAGCCATACCATTATTGATAAAGGTTGAGAATGTACCTGTGATGATGAACTCCTTTTCAGTACCGCCAATATTGACCTTGATCCTGTCGCCGATCTCTGTCTCCAGCTTTTCCATAGCAGCAGAGGTAAGTGCTGCTTCATCGGGTTTCATCGGAGCGCTGCCGGCATCATAAACAAATCCGTCTGCCGGTGCATTTCTTGTGACAAGGTAAGAGATACCTGCGTTGTTATCGTTATGGGTAGTTGTATAGATACAGCTCATTGTGATGGTGGCTTTCCCCGGTATACCATTCTCTTCAAGCATCTTTTCCGTTTCTTTCACAAGAGATTTCCAGCCGTCATTGGTTTTCATGGATTCTTCCATAGCTTGTTTGATAGAGTTATTGTTGATCTCATTGTCAAGGATAGACGCATCTGTTTCAACAGGTATCCCGAATAAAAAGATCGGTTTGTCGCTGGACAGTGTATTTGCCATATTGGACATGACTGTCATCATCAGCACACACAGAGTAAATACGACTGTAATGATCGAAAACTGCTTAGGTGCGCTGAGAACGTCATTCACCGCCATAAACCCCGTTGAAGGAAGCTTTGAGCGTCCCAGGTGCATAACGCTTCTTTTCCCGAAACGTTCACCTGTCTGACCGCTGCGGACTGCATCGATCGGTGACATCTTTTTTATCCCTCTTGTGCATCCGTAGCTGAATAACAGCATCAGTACGATTACAGCGGCAGAACCGGCAATTCCGATCATGGTATTGTTTCCGCTGAACACGATATTTCGTGATACCGATTTAAGTAGATAGCTGCTGAGCGGTATCGAGCCTGCATATCCGATCACAGAGCCGATAATAGCAATAGCCGCGTATTTTGTGATATAAATACTGCGGATACCGCCGTTCTGAATGCCGACTGCTTTCATAACGCCTATCTCACGAAATTCCTCCGAGATCGTAAAGCCGATGGCAAAACGAAGCGTTACAAAGGCTGCTGCCACAAGCAGAACACAAGCTGCCAGCAGAATATAGGCAGTGATCATATCATACATAAAATAGCTTGAAAAGTGGTCCTTTGTGTAAATGGAAATGCCTTCTGTATCTCCGGCCGCCTTTGTAACGGCATCAATGTCATTGGTTTTAACATATAAGGTCTTTTCTTTCATGAAAGCAGAGCTTTCCGATGCCTTGTTCATCTTATCCCAGTCAGTGCCATTGAGTATGATAAGGGGTGAGGAGGAATTATTAGTATCATGGGCAGCTGTTTTGAATATCCCCTCAAACCTGAGAGAAAAGGTTTCCTCAGCGATAGTGACAGTCAAAAAATCACCCTTTTCCAATGAAACACCCTGCAAGAAGTTTTTTGTGCAGTAAAAGCTTTCTTCAGGAACACCTGTGATCTCACGATCTTCAGCATCAAAATATTTACAGCCAAACTCCTTATCAGAGAAAAAGCCTGTTCCGTTGATAAGGTCCTTGTGTTTTTCTCCGTTCAATTTGAAATGATCCGGTGTCAGGTAGAATCCCTCTTCGACCTTCACTTTTTCCACTTCGGGGAGAGCGATGAGTTTCTTATCCAGATCCTGATCAAACGGCATACTGATCTTTACATCGGGGGCATCCGAGGTCTTTATAAAGTAATCAATGCCGCCCGTTACTGCGACGATATTGTTCAGACTTGCCGCCGCAAGCATTGAGCACAGTATCACGAACATCAGTAAAATGATATTCATTGTCTTCTTTCGTTTCAGATCTTTTTTCAGTATTCTCCAGAACATAGTTCATTCCTCCGTATCTTGTATCGGTGTTCTCTATGCTTTGATTATAACACGGAAATTCTTAACAAGTCTTTAACTTTTGAAAAGCTGCAAGGTTACGATAAAAAACCGCCTGAATAACGGTGAGATCCGATACTCAGGCGGTTGATAACCAATATTTTTTATCAGTGCCAAGTCCCCATAAAGGGGACTCGGCTTTATAAGAGAGTGGATTTATAAAGGCGTCAGAATATGTTTGCATCCCACTTCTGTATCTCGAGTGCATCAAGAGGAGTAACGCCGTCGCCGTCGCCGACGATATCAGCAACCTCAAAGCCTTCTTCATACATAGGATATTTCTGAGAGTTAGCAATAAACTGAAGTATTGTCAGAGCATCAGCAAGTCCGACCTCGCCGTCAACATTGGCATCTCCTTTATCCAGTTTAAATTCTTTTGAACCTCCGGATAAATAACATCCCGTCCATGTCATATCGAATTCAGGTATATCTCCTTCGCAGTTACGGCAAAAATCCTTAAAGAAATCAGAATAATAAAGTGTCAGTTCGCAGCGTAAAAATTCACACACTCTTTCTTCGGCATCTTTAATACTTGTGATATTATTATAAACACTCTTCGTCCAATCCTGATACGCTATTCGTATTCTGCTTTGATCATATTCCACTTGAACTTCCTCAATATCATTTTCAGCTTTATCAAAGCCGTAATATGATAGATCATATTCTGTGTCTGCTCTAAGTCTGCCTGCTTCAAGTTTGCCTGCTTCAAGTTTGCCTGCTTCAAGTTTGCTATTCACAGCAGATAGAAACGCTTTGCTATTCCAACCGTAGCTTGAGCGTTCAGCCTTCCATTTATATGATGGTTCAAGCCTATAATGTGTTGGAGCAAAATTGTGTTTCATCATGTTTATGGCATGGTTTTTTATGAAATCGTCTTTGATGATACCTTCCTCTGTAATGTAAAGCGGAACGATCTCATCTTTTCCTATTTCCCTGCAATACAGGTTGTATTCCTCCAGTAATTCTTCCCTGTTGAGAGAATTGAAATAGGAATAGTTTTTTATAACATCATCTTCCGCACTGACGTTCATGATAGTCGTGCCTATATCTGAATGCCTATTTAACTCATCATCATTATTACCTCGAACACTTCCTAAACCATAATGTTCAGCGTAATACTTATTCTCAGCATCTATTTCTTCTTGTGATACAGGTTCATATGTACCAACTATTGCTTGAACTATTGCTTGTATTTCAGACAGCGGAATCGGATCATGCCTCTGTAACAATTCATATAATTGCTTCTCTTTTTCAGTGTAATCATTTACAGAATGATAGAGTTCCGGTTCATCAAAATCAATATTTTTTTCATCTGCAATTGCACTTAACGGAACAAAAGCTGAACTTGCTACAATTGAAGCAGCTACTAACGATGTAAATAACTTTCTCATAGTAAGACCTCCTTGAATGTAATGTTTACATATTTTGAATGAGGGGTTCATATCCATTGCAATTACCTCCTTTACTAAAGCATTTATCTGCTTCTATAACTTAGTCTTTTCAGAACGAAAAAAGTCTCACCTTTTTTTAAACTTTGTAAAGCTGCACAAATTTTCCTTGGATAATTGTATGTTTCTGCCAATAGCTTTTTGTCCGCACTGCAAGAAACATGATATTACCGAATGTGAGTATGGCTACGGAGCCGTTACCCCTTGCAAAATATATCTTGGTGAAAAGACCATTGGAAAAGTAAAAGGGGACAGTAAAAGCGGCTTTGAGGTCTTGATGCCTGAATATGATGTCTTTGTGAAATCAGACAGCGGAGATGATCTTTTGATGCAGGCTGCAAATATCGTCAGTCTCAGGATAAAGCGCTGATCGTATCATCGTTGTAAAATCCGACATGTCAGTTCTGCCATATTTCTACGGGACTGGTTTCGTATATCAGGATCATGGCATCGTACATTTCTGTAGGGGCATAGTTCAGCTGATAGCTCTGCTTCAGGAGACGCATCATTATGTTGTACTGCTCACCGAGTGTTCCTGTTTTCATGGGACTGTTTACAATGTGATACATGGGATCACTTTCACTTATAGCAGTCATATCCAGATAACAGCCGTCCTTGCCGTACTGTTTTGCCTGATAAGCAAGCGGATCAGCCGAGCAGAATTTATGGACCTTTCTGCTGCCGTCATTGCCTGAGGGAAGATTATCTCTGGAGATGTAGAAATCGGTGCCTATTGCAAAATATTCATCGCCCATTTCCTCGTGAAGGAACTTGCCGAGGAATGTGAATTTAGTGGACTGGTTCTTGGACATATGACCGTTGTGGCAGGCAAGCATGAGTCTGCCGTTATGCTCTTTCTCTTCGATCTCAAGAACACGTTCAACGTTTTCCTTCATCTTTGTGTCACGGTAGTATGCGGAAAAACGCTCTTTTTCACGGTAATCAAGATAGCATCTGAGCATCTCGTCTGCATTACGGACTGTCTCGAACTTCTCCTTGCCGACTGCTGCTTCGTATGAATCACAGCTTTTGTCCATATCTTCTGCGACATCATCGATAAGTTCTATCATTTCATCATAGTCTGCAATATTATATGAGTCTTCTTCTGTTCCGAAAAGCTCGTCGAACTTAGCGGAATAATCTGCCGCTTTATCGGGAGCTGCCTGAGCGTAGAAATCCTTGATAAGCTGTACATTGCACATATCGTTCTGTATATCTGCGCCGTAGAGACGAACCTTGTCATCTTCTGCTGCGGTCTCGTTATAGTCATGCATCCACTCCACAAGCTCGCACATCTCGTCGGTGTGGTATATACGGTATCCGAGCTTTTTTGTGACCTCCTCAGCTGTTCCCTCGCCGCCGTTAATGTATTCATTTGCGAGAGCGCATCCGCCGAAATCTCCCTCAATGATAAGGGCTCTGACGTTGGTTGTCTCAACAAGTCTTTTGAATACCGTAAGTTTCAGCTGCTGGAATTCACTGTTGCCGTGAGTGGCTTCGCCTAAAGCTATCACTCTTGCATTTTCGGGAACTGTGAGTTCATTTACTGCGGTCACGTTATCGCTGAAAGTGCTTATCTTCTCAGGTCTGTTAAGAACCTTTGCTGTTATGCCTGCACCTATTGCTGCTATCATAAGTCCTGCGATTATCAAAGTCTTTTTCTTCATTTGTGTATTCCTCCTGAGATTATTGTTTTATTGAACCTTTATTCGTATCTGCTTTTTTGCCCGAAAGAGCAAAATGAGCTTGACATGAAGAATTTGCGCTCCCCGAACAAAGTTCGGGGCAATAACCACCTTTAGGCGGTTATTGAGTACACATTTATTATAACTCAGTTATGATGATCTGTCCTGTTTTTTATATTACTGAACATTACAATATTGAAATGTTGAAGATCATCCTCCTTCACTGCTATGGTTGAAACAGTCGGGGATACGATAAGTTCAGCGTTTTTTTGCGGCTGTATCATTTAAACGGATAAAGCGTACTGTTTATTTTGCCTGTGCGGTTTGTACAGCAGTAAACTTGTATGTTTGTGCAAGACGCAGAAAACAACAAGTGAACATTGATTTTCGGAATTACTTGTTGTACAATTATTTTATAGACATATCTTTAGGGGGGGGCTAACATATGAAAAAAAGAATTATAGCACTGTCAGCGGCGCTTGCACTGTCATGCACATGCATCGGAGAAGGTACAGCGTTCGCTGATTATGATTACTATTCGCCTTATGAATATGAATCTGATTATGAACTTGAAGCTGAAAGGATATTTAACAAGGATGGGTTTGAGTATTTAAAATATGATGACAGCATCAGGATACTCTCTTATAACGGTGGAAATGAAAAAGTTGTTATCCCAGACCATATCGACGGGCTTCCCGTTACAGACATACAGCCTTACGTTTTCAATAACAAAGACTGCCCTGTAAAGTCTTTGACTATCCCGGGGACGATTAAAAATCTCCCAAACTATTTATGCGAAATGAGCGACTCTCTTGAAGAGGTCATTATACTGCCGGGAGTTGAAAGCCTTGGTGCTTTTTCTTTCTCAAACTGTCCGTTACTGAAAAAAGTTGAATTGCCTGAAGGTCTGATTGATCTGGGCGATGGTCAATTCTCATATTCAGGAATAGAAAGTATCTCGATCCCTGATTCGGTAAAAACTATTCCCTATGAATTTTGCAGTTACTGCAAGGAGCTTAAGGAGATAAAGCTTTCCGAGAATATCACCACAATTAATTACTCTGCTTTTTCTGATTGCACGGCAATTGAGCATATCGATCTTCCTGAAGGACTGGAAATGATAGATGGAATGGCTTTTGCATACTGCACTTCACTAAAGGAAATTACTATTCCGGACAGTGTGAAAGATATTATGTACAGTGCATTTTTATGCTGCACCAGTCTTGAAGAGGTAAAGCTCGGAAGCAATTTACAGTTTATAGATGAAGGTGCCTTTTCACGTACTAAAATAAAATCTATAGATATTCCTGCATCTGTGATAAGTATCGGAAACGGTGATAAGTTTCCTTTCAGTGAGTGCAAATATCTTACAGATGTCAATATAGATGATGATAATAATATATATTATGATATAGACGGTGTTCCGTTCGCGACAGATCCTTTTTACGGAGTTGATCCTGAAATTACGGAGAGAAATGATGATCTTCTTTTTATCCCGATCGGAAAAAGCGGAGAGTTAAGCTTCCCCGACAACTATGACGGATACGATAAATTATTTATCGGACTGAATAAGAATATAACATCTTTTTCCGTAAGTGATTCAAATAAAAAGTATAAGTCGGTCGACGGCTGTATCTATACAAAGGACGGAAAAGAAATGGTACTTTTCCCGACAGGCAGAACAGGCGAATTCACTATACCCGAAGACGTTGAAGTCATCAGAAATGCGTTTCAGAATATCGACCTTGATAAGCTGACTATCCCTTCAGGTGTAAAGGAACTGAATTGCTGTTCGATAAGCGGAAAAGTGGGAGAGCTTATCATAAATAGCGATGAACTGGATATTGACGGTGGCAGGGATGTTTCTGAATACTGGAAGTATATACGGATCGTAGATTCATTTTATTATGCCAACGATGATTATTATAATGATGATATTGATCGTAATGACCTGCTTGTACTTCATATCGGCAATGAAGAACTTGAACTTCCCGGAAATTGTACTCTTAATGCCTCACATATAATCGGCAATAACCTGAAAAAGCTGTCATTCCGTTCGGGTTCCTGCGTAGATATCATAACACTGCCTAAAAAAACTGTCCTGACTGAGCTGTCATTTTCGCCTGATATAGATGAACTGTATATCAAAGAAGGAGCAAATGTAAAAGAACTCGTCCTTCCGAAGGGAAAGACAGTTATAAAATCACGTTCATTTTCAAACAAAAAAGACCTTGAAAAAATATATGTAAAGGGTTCGGCAGTGATAGATAGTCTTGCATTTACAAACTGCGATAAGTTAAGCTCATTGGTTATAGACGGTACCTCGTCCATAGGATATAATGCTTTCCACTCGGACACCGCACTGGAAGAAGTTACTTTTAAGCAGAAAGCGGAGATAGCCGATCACGCTTTTTATGACTGTTCTTCACTTACAAACCTGAATATATCGGATGATTCCGTTCTGACCGACGACGCCTTCTGCGGCTGTAAGTCTCTTATGATGCTTAACGGCAAAGAAGTTGTAGAGGGAAGCAGCACTGAGTTTGCTGAGGAATATGATCCTTTTATCAGAAATAACTTTTACAGAGGTACAGATGTCGGTTTCCTGAACCGTTGGATATTAAACAATGCTAAGAAGGTCGTATCCGAGGTCACAGACGAGAACATGTCCGACATAGAAAAAGCAAAAGCCCTTCACGACTGGGTATGCAGTAATACGGAATACGCTAAGGCAGATAACGATGATGCCGAAAATCACGCTGATACATCCGTATTCATGGACGGTATCGCTGTGTGCGAAGGCTATGCAAGAACTTATAACCTTCTGCTGAATGAAGCAGGTCTTGAGACCTGTTATGTGAAAACCAAGGACCATGCGTGGAACATAGTAAATATAGGCGGAAAAAATTTCCATATAGATACTACATGGGACGATGTTTACGGTAACTATGACTGGTTCATGCTTTCGGATGAACAGATATTAGAGCCTGAGGGAACGCATAATGAGTGGCGCCAGTTCAAGCCTTCACCGCTTCACTCTTTCCAGACCGTAGAGCTTCCGAAATGTGATACGGTCATGGGAGATATCAACGGCGACGGAGCGTTTACAACTCACGATATAAAGCTTCTCGGTCCTTATATTGCGGAAACCCCTGACTATAACGTTGCTGCCGACCTCGACGGCAACGGAAAGATATCTGCCGCAGATATCTCGGCAGGTTACAAAAAGCTGTCTATCACTATGGGCGATGTGAACGAGGACGGCGAAGCAAGTCTTGCGGACGCACTATGCATATTGCAGTATACAGCCAACAGTTCAAAATACGGTCTCTCGGCAAAGGCTCTCAGAAATGCGGACGTTTACAACAACGGCGACGGTGTAACTCCTATGGATGCACTGGCGATACAGCAGATGGATGCAAAGATAGTTAATTCACTTCCTTGTTCATACCTGATAGACGGAAAAACCTTTTCGGCTGAATAAACAATGCTCCGACACGTTGGTACGGAGCCGCACCGAACGATATAATGAGAGAATTTAGGAATTATTATTCCGTAAATGGTCTTATCCCTGTGTGACAGCGGGGATAAGACTTTTTTTATTGTGACACCTGTCGGAGTTTTCGGGATACAAAAAAGTAACCGCCTTTTGGCGGTTACTCAGTACACACTATTAGTCGGGATATTCAAAGATCATGCTCTTTATGGATATCATCCGAAATGCTTACCGGAATTTGTACATCTCAAAGACTGTTATCGCTGCGATAACAGTGATGTTGCCTAAAGCGTTTGTGATATAGCGGAAAATGCGGCGCTTTTCTGAAATTACTCCCACAAGAGCCGATATTGCAGCTGCTGCACATACGGTCATACAAATAGTCTGCGATATGCCTATGAATGCAGAGACTGCACTGCTCATGATGCCGTTACTGCTTACGTAAACGGTGTATGTGATGAGTAATATCAACACAGAAGCAAGCCACGCTGTCTGTCCTGCCTTCATTATTGCGGAACCCTTGCAAGGGCTGTAAGCATTGTGCTTTTTCAGCTTGCGGCGTATGAGCATGAGGTAAACGGCAGCAACGGCGAGTAGGAGATAAGCCGTAAACAGGCAGAGCTCAGCAGTATAGTGGGGCTCCAAAACTCCGCTGTGTACAGGCATATTTACGAGCTGAGCATAAGAGAGGACCGATGTGCCGTCATTATAGTCCTCTGTTCCCATAAGTATGGCGCCCTCTTTAACAGCATTGAAATTTGTCTGTTTGATGAGCCTTTTCTTGCTTTCTTTATTAACATCTGAAAGTCCGTATTCATCCTCTGCATCATAAATCAACTGATATGCACCGCTGCCGATGCTCTGAACATGCTCTACTCTGACCGCATTAAAGAATGTGATGAATTTAAGTATACCTGTACGCGGAAGCTCCGCAGGCAGATAATACCTGCTGAGTTTAACATCCTTCGATGTACTGTCAGCGTATTTCCGCGAAGAAAGCGTACCGAAGAACCATTCGGGGAAGTCAAGGAAGTAGTGATTATCGTCGTCAGACTGATTTATCATCACCACAAGTCCGAGTCCGGACTCGGGATCAAGGAGCATTTTTACGTGGCTTGCCGCAGTTGCTCCCTCGTGACCGTATGTACGGACTGCGAATTCCTGACACTGCAAGCCGTGAGCGGACAGTGGAATATCCGATCCGCCGTAAAAAGATGTGGCACTGAAGAGCTCCGCACGGGTATCGGCACTCTGAAACAGCGGAGAATCTTCGTCCAGCAGAGCCTGAGAAAAAGTCATCAGGTCGGGAAGTGTGCTTACTGCGGAGCCTGCCGGATAGAGGGTAAGATAGTTCAGACAAGTTCCCTTGTCTGTCAGAGCAGCACCCTTTTCGTATGTCTTCATTTTCCTGCGCTGTTCATATACCCACGGATTATCGCTGTGAGTCGGGGCTATGGAAGTGTGCTCCATTCCGAGAGGTTCAAGTATATGTTCATGAACGTAGCCGCAGTAGTCCTGTCCCGCAGCGCACTCGATAACATAGCCTGCAACAGCCGCACTGTAAAGTGAACCGACAGGTACCTCACCGGGACGGTAGACTTGTAAAGGCTCGGCTGCTTGAAGCTCGTCGGCAAGGGACAGTACAGAAGCCTCGTCCTTTTTCCATATCTGAGATGAACTTTCCTGCCAGCCTGCGGTGCCATTCATCAGATCGATCATAGTGATAGGTTCATCGTAGGTGAGATGCCTGAAGAATCCGTCAGGCAGGTAGTCCCTGATGTCACGGTCAAGGTCAAGCTTTCCCTGTTCCCACAGCTGCATTGCGCTTACCCATATAAGAGTCTGCGAGACCTCTCCCCATTCAAATACCGAGTTCTCATCGGTATGGGCATTCAGTGCGGAATCGGTACAGGCATAATATCCCGTGCAGAGGACTTCATCGGCATTGAATGCACCTATCGCGGTAGCTCCCCACTTTTTTTCAGCCATATCTATATCGTTTTCCTGAAAATCAAGCAAAAATTCAAAATCGCTCTGACTTACTCCCGAAGGGAAAACGATATCCTCGGCTCTTGCAGAAAGTAAAGGCGGATTCACCAGTATAGCTGCGGAGCAGAGAAGTGAAGCCGCAATTCCGAGTAGTTTTTTCATAGAGTATCACCTCACAGCTCTTTGTCTTCGTATTCGCATACGGTGCATATATATCTGTAGGTCACTGACAGTGCAGCAATGGTCAGAAATGCAGCAAAAAGCAGCATTCCGTCGGCAGCATTTCCGAGTATACGCATAAGGTCAGCGACGAATTCAAGCAGAGGGATAGTCGGAAGAAGATCTGCAAAAACAAGCAGGAAAAGGAATATAAGTAAACCCGAAACGACGACAGCACGGATATATTCTTTCATCCCTGCCTTGCGTATCCCGCCTGTTTTCGCTTCTCCTGACGACTTTCCGACGTTTGAGAAGTACTTTCGCAGTTTGCCCGAGATGATAACAGCTCCTGTTGAAAATGCAGCGGCATAGGGTGCATTGAAGGACGAAAGGAAGAGTATGATGCCCTGATGCTGCTGATTTATGACCGCAAGGACCATAAATACATAGAACAGCAGACTTATCCCCGTATACAGCGACATTGTCAGCAAAAAGCGTGAATCTGCAACATCCTTTCTGCTTACGGGAAGGACGGTGTTCAATCTCTCGCAGTGGTATTTCATCTCGTTCCCGAACAGCATGGGCACTAAGAAAAAGCTCATGAGAGGCGGTAGGAGTATCGCCATAAACGGTGCAATATAGGTCATTGCACCGAATGTGAGGCACATTATGAGTACGATCAGCTTAAGATTGTTCCTGCCGCCGTTCATCATGATAAGGTCAGCGCGCATAATTGAGAATATTCTTTTTCTGTCATTATTCATTTTCGTATCCTCCTATATCTCACGCTCAGACACTATGCGTGTCGTTATCTCGCCGAATACAAGACAGACGGCAAGCATTGCTGCATTGGAAGCTGCGCCGAATATGACGGACTCGCTGACGGATATTGCTGCATAGTTCTCTGCCATTTGCATCAGATGAAACTGCGGTATCAGCGTGGTGTGCGATGAGAGTAAATACACTCCGCCTATCACAGCCGACAGCGCTGCGATACCTATCATCACCGAACGGAAGAGGTTTTCCCTGCCGTATATCTGACTCATCATTTCCATATAAGCCTCAGCTATGCAGCAAACCGCAGCTACAGCAAATACAGCAAGATACACTACAGCAGGAGTGTCATATATCATGTGCATATAGGTAAGCATTTCTCTGCTTCGTTCCGCACTCCGATCGATATTGAATATGAGCTTGTTAAGATCCAGTATCGTTGATGAAGCTGCAATTACCAGTTCTGTTAACTCACATATCAGAAATGCTGCAAATATGTATATGAACCTTGCCCTTGTGACGTTTCTGCGGTCGACGGGAAGAGTGCCGTAGAGCTTGCTGAACCCGTTCCTTTCGGCGATATCCTGCAAAGGATAAACGAAACCGAATACACAGAAGGTTATCATTACAGCGATAAGCGGTGACAGAAGCATACTAAGGACCAGACAGAACAGTATGACAAATACCAGTTCTCCCATAGAAACAGAGCTCATCGTAAGAAAATCAAAGCGTATCACTTTCAGTATGTCCTGCATTCTTAGCCTCCTTAGCGATGTATACCAGTATTTCATCGATGCTTGCCTTTTCGCACACCAGCGTTTCGGGCAGAGATCTCATATCTTCAGTTCTTATCATAGCCTCGAAACCGTTGCGATAGCTGTGAAAGCCTATCATACGTTCCTTCAGTCCTTCGGGTATAGCGTCCTCATCACCCTTGACAACGGCATAGCTCTCTGTAAGGTCGTCCTTGCTGCCTGTGAACCATACCGTGCCGTTATGGAGGATAGTTACATAGTCGGCAATGCGTTCAACATCAGCGGTTATATGAGTGGAGAAGAGTATTCCCCGGTTCTCGTCGAGAATGTAGTCCGAAAGTATATCGAGAAGCTCATCACGGGCAACTGGATCGAGTCCGCTTGTAGGTTCATCGAGAATGAGAAGTTCGGGCTTGTGTGCGAGAGCTATCGCTATCATAAGCTTCATTTTCATTCCCTTTGAAAAGTCACCGACACTGCGGTCATCGGGCAGGCTGAACCGCTTCAGTGATGCGAAGAAATCATCGCTGTTCCAGTTCTTGTAGAAGGGACGTATCTGCTGTTCTATCTGCTTGGCTGTGAGATGCTCGGCAAGGTACATGCTGTCGAAAACCACGCCGAGACGCTGTTTGATCTCGATGGAGTCCTTTACACTGTCCAGTCCGAATACGCTTATGCTTCCGCTGTCTGCCTTAGTCATATTCATAACGGAACGGATCGTTGTTGTCTTGCCTGAGCCGTTCTGTCCGACAAATCCCATGATATAGCCTTTCGGCAGGGCAAAGGTGACGTTCTTCAGCGAGAAGTCTCTGTAAGTTTTGCATAGTCCGTTTATTTCAAGAATGTTTTCCATATCAGTCCTCCATAAATTTTTTCAGGGCAGCAGCGATCTCGTCATCGGTGAGTCCTGCATTCCGTCCGTTTTCGATCGCTTTTTGCAATCCTTCTTCCATTTCAAATAGCATACGCTCTCGCAGCAGTTCGTTGTTGCGCGGCGCAACATAGTAGCCCTTGCCTGTTATAGAGGTTATGAACCCCTCGTCAAGGAGATCGTTGTAGGCTCTTGTTGTTGTTATAACGCTGATCTTTAGATCACGCGCAAGCTGACGGATAGAGGGAAGCTGTTCGTCCTCCCTTAACGAACCGTCGAGTATCTGCGCTTTCATCTGCTGCTTTATCTGCTCGTAGATCGGCAGTTCTGATTTATTCTTTATTACAATGACCATAATTACTTCCTTCTGTTATACTGTATATGTGACTATATATACAGTATAACAGAACAGACACATTTTGTCAAGAGGAGATTACAAGAAATGCGTTCTCAATATCTGTAACAAGTAGGTTATTGCTGCAAACATCGTTCCGGAAGTCCATATTCTACCCAATACTCTGCACCTGAAACAAAAAAACTCCCGAATATTCGGGAGTTTTTCCTTGTGAATCCATATCGTTTCACCTTTATGGAGCTGATGATCGGACTTGAACCGACGACCTACGCCTTACCAAGGCGTTGCGCTACCGACTGTGCCACATCAGCAATTCGACCTTAATAATTATACACTAAGAGGAAAGAAAAGTCAATAGAGGTGGAATATATTTTACTGATTTAATTAAAGCGCCGCCCTTGACATTTTGTGAAAGATATGTTATCATAGTAAAAAAGCTATGAACGGATAAAGCCTGTGCAGAGCCTGATACAGAGAGTTCCCGTGTGGTGGAAGGGGATGAGGGCGCAGAGGAAATTACATTCGGGAGCTGCCGTGCCGAGGTCGGCTGAGGTGAACTCAGCAAATGAAGTAGGTTCGGACGGGTAAGCCCGTTACAGCGCAATGAGGTGCGTATCCACGCATAAAACAGGGTGGTAACACGAGTAAATTCGTCCCTGACATTCCTTTGCGGAGTGTCAGGGCTTTTTGTTTGATCGCGGGGAGAAAGCTATGAAGGTAGAGCTGAAAAAAGCAACTGTAAACGATGCACGCTGTATATGGGAAATGCAGGTCGAGGCTTTTTCCGGACTTTATACAAAGTACAATGACACTGAGACTAATCCTGCTGCGGAAAGTCTTGAACGAATGATAGAACGTCTTGAACAGCCTTTCACATACTACTACATAATAGAAGCTGACAGTAAGAGTGTCGGTGCAATTCGGATAATAGACAAAGGAAAGGGTTCTGCTAAGAGGATATCGCCTGTTTTCGTTCTTCCGGAGCACAGACATAAGGGCATTGCAGGAAAAGCGGTTCTCGAAGCCGAAAAGATTCATGGCGGTAACTGCTGGGAGCTTGATACTATCCTGCAAGAGGAAGCGCTGTGCCGTTTTTATGAAGAGCTTGGATATAAGCGGACTGGCAAAACTGAGATTATAAACGAAAAACTTACGCTTGTTTTTTATAGGAAGATGAGAGCAGATGAAAGGTCGTGATAGACATGAAAACGCCCGACGTTTTCATTGCTTATGCAAAGTGTGGTGGATATAAGTGAAGAAATATACTATCATAGGCGGAGTCAATGGTGTAGGAAAGAGCAGTCTGACGGGAGTTCTTGTAAGGAAGAACAGTGACCTCGGACTTGTCATAGATACAGACAAGATAAATGCTGAATATGGCGGCGATCGTATAAAAGGCGGAAAAGAGGCGATACGTCTTATTGATGAATGCATCAGAAAAGGGATAAGCTTCACTCAGGAGACAACGCTCTCAGGTGTAAGAACGCTGAAAACTATCAGACGTGCGATTGAAGCAGGCTATTACGTAAAGCTGTGCTATATCGGCGTAAGCTCATGCGAAGAAAGTCTCAGCCGCATCGAAAACCGGGTAAGAAAAGGCGGACATGATATCCCGTCGGAGGATGTTAAGCGCCGTTATGACAAGCGTTTCAGCGACCTTGCCGCTGTTCTGCCCTATTGCAGCGAAGCTGAATTCTGGGATAACGAAAACGGTTTTTCCCAGGTCGGCGAATACAGGAACGGGATACTGACGCTCTATGACGGTATAGCTCCTGAATGGCTGAAGGCGTTTAAAGCTTCAATGGAAAATGTCTGAGCATATATCAGACTTGAAAGGTCGTGATAGACATGAAAACGCCGATTAAATATCCTGCTATTCCTCCCTGTCAATTAGACGGTGAAGATCCTATTACATGCGGCAACGGCGAAAAAATTGCTGATTTGAACGATTATTGGAGCTGGGCTCATTCCGATTTGCTCGGTAATACTGAACGTGGTATTTTTGCAGAATTTTTGGTACGTCTTGCTCTTGGAATTAAAGAAAACAGAAATTCTTGGAGTAAATACGATCTATTATATAAAGGCATACGAATTGAGGTTAAATCCTCAGCCTATATACAGACCTGGGGACAAAAGGAATTATCTTCGATAAGTTTCGGTATAAGTCCGTCACTGGGGTGGGAGGCTTCTGACAATTCATATGAAAAAATAAGAAAACGACAGTCAGATATATATGTGTTTTGTCTTCTTGATTGTAAAGATCAGGATATTATTCAGCCCACTGAAGTTACGCAATGGGTATTCTATGTTTTGCCGACCAGATCATTAGATGATAATAAAACCATGTCAAAAACAATATCATTGTCAGCTTTAAAAAAACTACCTGTAAAAGAATGCAGATTTGATGATTTGAAGCACATCGTTGATACTCTTATAGATGAGAATAAAATATTAATAAAGGAGAAATAACTATGACCACTTTTGAAGAACTTAAAAGACGAGGACTTCTCGCACAGCTCACAGACGAAAAGGAGATAGAGGAGCTTGTAAACGCAGGCAAGGCTACATTCTACATCGGATTCGACCCTACAGCGGACTCTCTCCACGTAGGACACTTCATGGCACTCTGCCTTATGAAGCGACTCCAGATGGCAGGCAACAAGCCTATCGTACTTATCGGCGGCGGTACTGCAATGATAGGAGACCCTTCGGGCAAGACAGATATGCGTAAGATGATGACTCCCGAGACCATACAGCACAACGTTGACTGCTTCAAGAAGCAGATGAGCCGTTTCATCGACTTCTCTGAGGACAAGGCTATCATCGTTAACAACGCTGACTGGCTCATGAAGCTGAATTACATCGAGCTTCTCCGTGATGTCGGAGCACACTTCAGTGTAAACCGTATGCTCTCACACGAATGCTACAAGCAGAGAATGGAGAGGGGACTCACATTCCTTGAATTCAACTACATGATAATGCAGAGCTACGATTTCCTTGAACTCTTCCAGAAATACGGCTGTAACATGCAGTTCGGCGGCGATGACCAGTGGGCAAACATGCTTGGCGGTACAGAGCTTATCAGACGTAAGCTCGGCAAGGACGCTTACGCTATGACTATAACTCTTCTCCTCAACAGCGAGGGTAAGAAAATGGGCAAGACCGAGAAGGGTGCAGTATGGCTCGATCCCGAAAAGACAACTCCATACGAGTTCTTCCAGTACTGGAGAAACGTTGCTGATGCAGACGTTATCAAGTGCCTTAAGATGCTCACATTCGTACCTGTAGAGCAGATAGAGGAAATGGAAAAGACTATGGAAGGCGCACAGTTCAACGAGGCTAAGGAGCTCCTTGCATACGAGCTTACAAAGCTTGTTCACGGCGAGGAAGAGGCTGAAAAGGCAAAGGCAGCTTCAAAGGCACTCTTTGGCGGCGGCGGTTCGGATGAGAACATGCCTGTTGCAGAGATAGAGGCTTCAGAGCTTACAGACGGCGCTATGGGACTTCTTACCGTACTTGTCAAGGCAGGTTTCGCACCTTCTATCTCAGAGGCTCGCAGACTTGTACAGCAGGGCGGTATCACAGTCAACGATGAGAAGATGACCGATCCAAAGGCTCAGATAAAGCTTGAAGGAGAAACCATAATCCGCAAGGGCAAGAAGGTATTCAAGAAGGTAGTTGTGAAGTAATATCGGTTTGTAGGGGCGCACATTGTGCGCCCTTTTAGTTGTCGCAAATCAGAAAGCAGTAATCAGTGATTAGAAAGTAGAAAGCAGTGTAGGGGCGCTTTCCGAGCGCCCGTCGATACACGTACAACCACATGCAACCCTGATACCGTGTAGGGGGCGATGCCTACATCGCCCCTTTAGTTTTCAGATATCAGAAAGTAGAAAGTAGTGTAGGGACGCCGTCCCTACAATGTTCTATTCATATTTATCGGGGATATCACGGGCGCTCGGAAAGCGCCCCTACAAATTAATTTCAAATCCGTCCCCGACAGGAGACACCACAATTATCATTTATTCATTAATTCTGCACGATATGTTTCAGAATATGCACGATTTATCATTGAAATGGTCTGGCGGTTATGTTACAATTGTATTGTAAAAAAATACGGTGACAATGTCACCATGAGAGGGAGTAATTACATGAACCACAAAATAATGAGAAGATGCCTTTCAGCACTGATATCAGGCATGCTTATCGCTTCATGCGGCTCTGCGGCTTTACCGCTCAGCGGAAATGCAGCAGGAAATCTCATCAAGAATTCAACTTTTGAAAATGGTACCAAAGACTGGGGTACCTATAAGGAAAGCGGCGGAAGCTGCGCTCTTTCCACCGATGACGGCAGACTTGCTCTGACTGTAAAGAACGTTGGAAAGGTAAACTACGCAGTTCAGGTATACTACGATATCATTCCGCTTTATAAGAACGGTGTATACCGCCTTAAGTACGACATCTCATCAACAGTTGACCGCTTCGTTGAGGGTATGATACAGATGAACGGCGGCGACTACAGAGCCTATACATGGAAGGGACTTAATCTTACTTCAACTCCTCAGACAGTAGAATATGAGTTCACTATGGAAGAGGAAACAGATATCATGGCTAAACTCGTGTTCAACTGCGGTATACAGGAGAAGTACGAGGGCGAGCTTCCCGAGCACACTATCTACATCGATAACGTTTCTCTCGAACTCGTTGACGACAGCAACGTTGACTATGATGCAGACAAGCCTTATGCACCTTCTATCAACATCAACCAGGTAGGCTACAGACCTGACAGCAAAAAGACTGCTGTATTCCGTGATGTTACAAACCAGACAGAGTTCTCTGTTGTAAATGCCGATACAAAGGAAAAGGTATTTACAGGCAAGCTTGAAAACAAGAAGGAAAATGCAAGCGCAGGCGAAACAAACTATACAGGTGATTTCTCATCTGTTACAAAAGCAGGCAAATACTACATCTCCTGCGACGGACTTGATGATTCCTATACATTTGAGATAGGCGATAAGGTTTACTCAAACCTCATCGATGACAGCGTAAAGATGCTTTATCTCCAGCGCTGCGGCGTTAAGGTAGAGGATGCGACATTCGGTCACGCTGCTTGCCATACAAGTCAGGCTACAGTATACGGTACAAACCAGAAGATAGACGTAAGCGGCGGCTGGCACGATGCCGGTGACTACGGACGTTATGTAGTTCCTGCTGCAAAGACTGTTGCAGACCTGCTTTACGCTTATCAGGCTGCACCTTCACTCTACAGCGACAGCCTCGGTATCCCCGAGAGCGGCAACGGTGTTCCCGATATCCTCGACGAAGCACGTTTCGAGCTTGAATGGATGATGAAGATGCAGGCTCCCGACGGCGGCGCTTACCATAAGGTATCCTGCGCTACATTCCCCGGATATGTTGCTCCTACAGAGGAAAAGGACGAGCTCATCGTAACTCCCGTAAGCTCAACAGCTACAGCTGATTTCTGTGCATCTATGGCACTCGCAGCTGAGTTCTATGAGAAGTATGACAGCGATTTCGCTAAGAAGTGCATGGAAGCTGCAAACAAGTCATGGGCATGGCTCGAATCCAATCCGAACTTCCTGTTCAAGAATCCCGAGGACATCGTTACAGGTGAATACGGCGATATGACAGACAAGGATGAGCGCTACTGGGCAGCAGTTCAGATGTACCGCGCAACAAAGGACGATAAGTACCTCGCTTCCGCAGGTAAGTCTTATACAGGTCTCGACTGGTCAACAGTAGGCGATTACGGCAACATCGCTATCCTTACTATGAACGGCGCAGACAAGAACTCCGATGTCTACAAGAACGCACAGGCTGCTGTTCTCAAGCAGGCTGACAAGATGATAGGCAATGTTGAGAGCTCACCTTACGGTTCACCTCTCACTAAGTATAACTGGGGAAGCAATATGACTATCGCAAACGCAGGTATCATATTCGGTCTTGCTCAGCAGTTAACAGGCGGCGAAAACTACGGTGAAGCTGCACAGGCACAGCTTAACTATCTCCTTGGTGCTAACCCTGTTGCTACATGCTTCGTTTCGGGCTATGGTACAGTTTCTCCCGAGAATCCTCACCACCGTCCTTCAATGGCTGCCGGAAAGGCAATGAAGGGCATGCTTGCTGGCGGTGTGAATGAGAACCTTGAAGACAGTGCTGCTAAGGCATATCTTGCTGATGCACCTGCTGCAAAGTGCTATGTTGACAACTCAGAGAGCTATTCAACAAACGAGATAACTATCTACTGGAATTCTCCTCTGACATATCTCCTTACACTTACAGATCCTTCAGTTGCTCCCGCACCTGTACAGCCTGCAACAGAAGCTCCTACACAGCCTGCAACTGAGGCACCTACAACAGAGCCTGCAACAACAGCTCTTGCTACAGAAGCTCCCACAACAGAGCCTGTAACAACAGCTCCTGCTACAGAAGCTCCTACACAGCCTGCAAATGTAAAATACGGTGATGCTAACCTTGACGGTGATGTAACACTTTCTGATGCTCTGCTCATACTCCAGTATGTTGCAAACAGCCAAAAATACAATATCGACGGACAGGGACTTGTAAACGCTGACTGCTTTAACCCCGGCGACGGCATAACAGGTCAGGATGCACTTGCTATCCAGAAGCTTGATGCAAAGGTGATAGCTTCTCTCCCCGACAGAGCATAAAAAACGGAACTGCCCTCCGTTGAGGGCAGTTCATTTATCTCTTGCTTTTTCTGTATTCAAGGGGACTCATTCCCGTCTGTTCCTTGAACTGACGTGCAAAGTGGACATAGCTGCGGTAGCCGCACTGCTTTGATATGGCTTCCGATGTAAGGTCGGTGGAAATAAGGAGCATTTTGGCGTATTCCGTTCTGCTGTTGATGAGGTCCCTGATGAAGCTTACACCGAACAGCTTCTTGTAAGCATGCTGGAATGCTGAACGGCTCATATTGACCTCGTGACAAGCGTAGCCTATACTGCGCTGTACGAAGGGTTCGGCATATATCTTGCTTCGTATCGTCGAGAGCATTTCATACTGCTTTCCCGAATGGTACTTTTCGTTCTGCATTACACGTTCGGCTATCTTGGTGAACAAAAGCGTCATATAGCTTTTTATGCTCTGATCTTTGTATGGGTGATCGGAGTATTGCTCATAGGCTATCGACTTGATGCAGAAGCTAAGGAAGCTTATATCCATAGGTATCGGTGTTTCGGCAGGTATGATGTCCAGGTGGAGCAAGGCTCTTTCCTCGTCATCAAGCTCGAAATGTATCCAGTCGTTATCGAATGTGTGCTGAGGTATGCACCTGTAGAACTGCGGTCTCGACTTGGGATAATAGAATACAGAATCCTGCGGTGCGCGGATATCTTTGCCGTCTATGGTAAAGACAGCTTCGGTCTTGATAAGAAGCAGCAGTTCGTCGCCGCTTCCTTCGGGACGCTCGATGATAAAATCGGCGTCATGACAGTGGTTAAATCCCACATTGTTTATTATCATACGATCCCTCCCCCCCTTATTAATGTCAGCGGTTTTGCCGAAAAGGGTAAAATGAGACTGACATAAAATGTGACGCGCAACCCCCTTATTCTGAAAAGAATTTGCGCTCCCCGATAATACGGGGCAATAGCTGTCAGGATTCGGTTATTGAGTTCACATTTATTATCATAAAAGCGCTCCCCGAATGTACTCCTAAGTTCGGGGAGCGTTTTACGTTTAAGCGAATGATACCGCTTTTGATTGACTGAGAACTATTATTAGCCGTATCATCTTACGACTACTCGGTTCCTTCCGTTGCCCTTTGCCTGATAAACAGCCTTGTCCATGCGGTCAAAAGCGGTCTTGAAGGAGTCGTCAGGTCTGATATCGGTAACACCTATACTGCATGTCAGATGACCGACTCTGTTGAAGGGTTCTTTTTCTATCGTGCTGCGGAGAAGCTCTGCAAGTTCTCCTGCTGCTTCGATATCATCGTCATAGTTTACAACGACGAATTCCTCACCGCCCCAGCGTCCGAGTACGGCATTCTTGTCCTTTATGACAGCTTTGACAGTCTCGGCGAAGTGTATCAGGGTTATATCGCCTACAGAGTGGCCGTAATCATCGTTTACGTGCTTGAAGTAATCTATATCAAGCATTATGATACATGCCTTTCTGCCCATTTTCTGAGTTTTATCAAGAGCGTTGTAGAGCTCTGTGGAGATTCTTCCGTGATTGTATACCGAAGTAAGGGGATCCTTTGAAGCGAGATCCTCGTATTTTTTCAGTGTGGACATAAGTTCAGCTACGTTCTCGTGGATATCCTGTACCATGAATACGAAACGGTAGTCATCGTCATAGTTAGTCTCTGCACGGCAGAATATGAGCTTTACCCAGATGTAGTTGCCTTCAAGGTTCTGCATAAGGCAATCGAAGGAAGAAGTCTGTCCCGGAGTGAAATGAGTTTTGAGGTATTCGGGATCGGTCTTTTCGAGGAACAGCGCCTGGTCATCGGGCCATATCATATTGACGATCATCATTCTCCAGTCTGAATACTTTATCGGAGAATTGACCGTTTCATCGGATATCTCGGAAATGCAGATGCTGTTTGTAGTATCTCTCACGATATCGAAATACATCGAGAAGAGGTATGTACTCTGTATAGTGTTGACCTTTTTGCTGGTAAGAGTCTCTTCGATATTTTCTTTATCATCGAGATCGTCAAGAAGGAAGAGATAAAGCTCCTTCTCCTTTATGGGGTATACAGTCATCTGGATAATGTGGGTTTCCTCGTTGAGGACAACTTTCAGGCGCTTGCTGTATTTGCCCGAAAATTCACCGAATATCGGCAGAAATACCTTATAATCCTTAGTTATGCTGTCCTGAGTGTCGCCAAAATGGAACCACAGCTTTTCGATAAGAGAGTGGTAGCTTCCGCTTTCGTCGATGAAGTCCTCAAAGAATCCTTTGCGTACCAGTGAGTTGTATTTATCTGCATTACCGTCAACGATAAGCAGCGCATCAACACTGTTGCTGAAGATATCCAGTGCTTCGTTAAGGTTTATTTTATCAATAGGCTCACTACTCATATTTCCAAACATCTCCTTGTATGGTCAAAAAGGCCATGATCATCCTTTATTATTATGTGTATATACAGCGTTGCTGATTACACAAATCCAATATAATGATACCACAAAATGAGAAAAAGTTTGAGAATATTTTATGAACGGCAGCCTGTTTTTCTATTATTTGTTGATTTGAACAATATAACTGTGTCTGAATTGTAAATAATGCTGATGGTTCTGAACTTTTTTGTACATGTTGACAAATTGTTCATAAACAGAGCGTAATTGAATCCGAATGTTTAACCATTTGTAAACTTAATGTGTACGACTCGTAAAAAAACTTTGATTCTATTGAAATGCCCGAAAACAGGTGATATAATAAAATCAACGAAAACGAGTTAGACGTTTACCGCTGCAAAACAGCAGCTTTAATATATGAATAACTCACTCCTTATAATAATATATAAATTAGAGCGCTGAGACCTTTTTTCCTGGAGATCATGGCGCTCGATTTTTTTCATGGAGGGATGAAAATGAAAAGACCTGTGGTTTCGGTCATAATTCCTGCACATAATGAGGAACGCTACGTGGCAAGGTGTATCGCTTCGGTAAAGAAAGCGGCTGAAAGATACGGCAGAGAGGTCGAGATAATAGTAGTCTGCAACAGATGCACCGACCGCACGGAACAGATAGCTCAGCAATGCGGTGCAAGGACTGTAAAGGATGAGAGCAGATGTATAGCTCAGGTAAGAAATACGGGCATCGCCGCAGCACGGGGAAAGGTCATTATAACTATCGACTGCGATAACCGCATGACTGTGGGGACTATCCGTGAAGTGTGTTCGCTCCTTGCAAGCGGAAGATATATAGGCGGAGGTGCTCCCATGAGGTTCGAGCGGACTTCCTTTCCCCTTAAGCTCAACGAACTCATGTGCCGCATAGGGTTCGCTGTTACGGGACTCTACTGCGGTATGTTCTGGGCGGAGAAGTCCACCTTTGAAGCGGTCGGAGGATTTGCCGACAAGAGGGCAATGGAAGATGTGGCTACTGCAAAGAACCTTAAGGCACTCGGCAGAAAAACAGGCAGGAAATACGGCTGTCTCAAGCGGAACTTCCTTATCAATTCCACCCGAAAAATGGACGATATGGGCGACTGGCTCTATTTCAGGCTTATGTTCAGCAATATCACTGCCATGCTGAAGGCTGCTTTCGGACACCCCGAGGAGTACGATAAACTGATAGACAAGCTGTTCTATGACTACAACAACTGATACGAAAGGCGGAGACATTATGATATATACCGTTACATTCAATCCTGCCGTGGACTACGTTGTCCACACCGAGGGCATGAAGCTGGGATGCGTTAACCGTTCGTCAGCGGAGGAGATATACTTCGGCGGAAAGGGAATAAACGTCTCGGCAGTTCTTGCGGAGCTTGGAGTAAAGTCCAGAGCAATGGGCTTCACAGCAGGTTTCACGGGCAAGGCTATCGAACAGGGAGTCTGCTCAATGGGTATCGAGGCGGACTTCGTAAGGCTTGAAAAGGGCAATTCACGTATAAACATCAAGATAAAGTCCGCCGAGGAGACCGAACTGAACGGACAAGGTCCCGATATCGATGATAAGGCACTTGATAGTCTATTTGAAAAGCTGGACCGTCTTGATGAAGGCGATACGCTGATACTTGCAGGAAGCATACCGAAAAGCCTTCCTTCCGACATATACGAGCATATCCTTGAACGTCTTGCCCATAAGGATATTATGACTGTAGTGGATGCTGAGGGAGAACTGCTCATGAAGGTACTGAAATACAGACCGTTCCTCATAAAGCCGAATGACTATGAGCTTGGCGGACTTTTCGGCAAGGAAATAAACAGCGATGAGGATATAGCCTTCTATGCCGCTGAATTGCAGAAAGTGGGAGCCCGCAACGTGCTTGTATCTATGGCGGAGAGAGGCGCATTCCTTCTGGACGAGAGCGGCAAGAAATACCGCTGCGGAGTGTGCAGCGGTACGGTAAAGAATTCGGTCGGGGCAGGGGATTCGATGCTTGCAGGCTTCATTGCAGGTCTTTCACAGGGCGGATTCGAGTACGCTCTTAAGCTTGGCACTGCCTGCGGCGGTGCGACTGCCTTCTCGGACGGACTTGCAAAGAGAGCGCTCATAGACGAACTGCTGAAAACTCTCTGAGGTACATATTCAGACTTGCAATTTTTCATTGATTTAACATGCATTTTTCACAAAAGGACTTGCATTGTTTTGTGGAATGTGATATAATAACATACAGGTTCATGCGAACCGCTCACCGTGTTAAATGATTGGTGTGCTTAAAATCAAAGGGAGTTGTAATATGCTGAAATATGTTTTGCTGATCGTCGGATTCGTCCTGCTGATAAAGGGCGCCGACTTCTTTGTGGACGGCAGTTCGAGCGTTGCCAAAATACTGAGGGTACCGTCGCTTATAATCGGTATGACCATTGTTGCTATGGGTACGAGCCTTCCCGAGACCTCGGTAAGTGTCTTTGCTTCGATCGCAGGAAAAAATGACCTTGCGATAAGTAATGTGGTCGGGTCGAATATATTCAATCTTATGGTCGTAGTCGGAGTGTGTGCGCTGTTGTGTCCGATGGCTGTGGGCAGGGATACGATAAAGCGTGACCTTCCGTTCTCAATTGGCGTTGCAGGACTTCTGATGCTACTCGGCGGTATCGGTATGACAGTCGGAAGGCTGGACGGTATCATCCTTCTTGCTGTATTTGCGGTATTCCTCTATGTTATGATAGCTTCTGCGAAGAAGGCAAGGGATGTGGCAGATGAAGACGAGGAAATAAAGGTGCTTCCGGGCTGGAAATGTGCCCTCTTTATTGCAGGCGGAATCGCTGCTATCGCAGGAGGCGGCAGAATGGTCGTTGTCGGCGCTTCTGACATCGCAAGAGCCTTCGGTATGTCCGATAACCTCATCGGAATGACTATTGTGGCACTTGGTACGAGCCTTCCCGAGCTTGTAACTTCAATAGTTGCGGCACGTAAGAACGAAGTCGATATGGCACTGGGAAATGTAGTCGGCTCCAATATATTCAACATACTTTTCGTGCTTGGTATAGCAGCTTCTATATCACCTGTAGGCTTCACAATGGAGAACCTTACCGATACTGCACTTCTCATAGGTATGAGTGAGCTGGTACTGGCTTACTGCTTCCGCAAGGGAAAACTTGTACGCTGGCAGGGCGCTTCCATGCTTGCACTGTACGCTGCTTTTACTGCTTATATCTTCGTAAGATGAGAGGTTAGAATATGGCCATAACTTACAGAAAACTGACCGAAAATGACCTTGATACATTTATTGAGATGCGAATAATCCAGCTTCGTGAGGAAGGTGCAAAGGAGGACATCGACCTGCGTCCTGCGCTTATGGACTACTATTCCCGTCACATGGCAGACGGCACGTTTTTCTCATGGCTTGCTGTAGACGACGAAAAGATAATTGGTACAAGCGGTATGTCCATTGTCGAAAAACCGCCGTATTTTGGCTGTCCCAGCGGTAAGATCGGGCTTCTTTCAAGTATGTTCACTGAAAGAGCCTACCGTAGGCAGGGCATTGCAAAAGAGCTGCTTTCGAGAGTTGTAGATGAAGCACGTGAAAAGGGATGCGGAACTGTACAGATAACTGCTTCGGATATGGGAGTTTTGCTGTACACAGATTTCGGATTCACGAAGAATAATAATTTCATGCAGTATAAATTATGAATCAAAAAAGAATCGATCAGGGAACGCCTTCTCTTGCAGGGTGTTCCCTTTTTTTCAAACAGTCAACCGGCCTGTTTTGCAATTCACCCTCTGCGGTGCGTTTACCGTCTGTTATCTGAGTGCAGAACCGGCATGTACCGGCGAATACGAGTATCGATGCAACGGTTATGAATATAAAAAGAATGATATTAAGTCCCTTTTTGGACATAAGGTCATTTTTCAGTATTTTGCGGAACATATCTGTTTTAAAGATATGATTATAACATACATCGGATTAAAACGATGAAATAATTTTTGAGCCTGATACGTGGGAAATGTATTGACAAAAACACAAGTGTGGATTATAATGGATTTATAGTTAATGTTATAGGATTAAAACAGAATTGTGCGTTTCTGTTAATGAATAATTGTTCGGCTTGACATAATTTACAAGGGAGGATAAAGAATAATGATAAAGAAATTTGCTGCGGCAGCTGCTGCGATACTGATAACAGCATCGAGTGTAGGTGAATGTGCCGCATTTGCCACAAAACCCTCTGATTCTTATGAAGATCCTGATTATGTTGCTCCTTATGAGGGAGAGACCGAGGATGGATTTGTCTATTATAAAACCGGCGAAGAGATCATGATAGTTGATTATAAGGGTGAAGGCGGCGATATCGTTATCCCTGAATATATAGACGGCTATCCTGTCACAGATATCATACTTATAGATTTTTCTAATTCAAACGCAAGGTCGATAACTTTTCCGGGAACAATAAAGGAGATCGACAGCTATCTTATTACAGGTATCAGTACGCTTGAAGAAGTCACTATCGGTGAGGGAACCGAATGCATAGGAAGTATGTTCTGTTCAGGCTGTGAGAATCTGCGGAAGGTCACTCTTCCTGACAGTATTAAAGAAATAGGAGATAGTTTTTTGAGCCATACAGCTGTAGAATCACTCGAGATCCCTGATCAGATCACAGAGATTCCTCCTAATTTCTGTAATATGTGCCCGGAACTTAAAACGGTTAAACTGCCTGCAAACCTCACATCTCTCGGAAACTCTGCTTTCGCAGGAAGCGGTGTCACGGAGATCGAACTGCCTGATACTCTGACCGATATCGAGCCAAACGTTTTCTCAGCATGCAGATCCCTTTCCAGGATCAATATACCTGAAGCTATAAAAGACATTCCGGATGGATTCTGCATGGGATGCATGTCTCTCAGGTCAATAGAACTGCCAAAGGATCTGAATTCGATAGGCAGATCAGCATTTTTGGGTTCGGGACTGAGATATCTTGAAATACCTGATACGATAAAGTCACTTCCCGATGGATTCTGCGCAGAGTGCAGTGCTCTTGAAAGGGTAAAGCTTCCGTCAGAACTTGAATATTTAGGCGCTTATGCTTTTTCAGAAAGCGGTCTTGTATCCATTGAAATACCGGGCAGTGTAAAAGTGCTCGAGACGGGCACATGCAATGGGTGCGAGTCGCTTGAAAAGGTCATTCTGCATGAAGGCACACAAAAGATAGACTCTTACTGTTTTGAATACTGCTATGCTCTTTCGGAATGCAATATACCCGAAGGAATGAAGTCGATAGGCTCTGGCACGTTCAGAGAAACAGCTCTGAAGACGGTAGACCTGCCTGCTTCCATGACAGATCTTTCACAGGAGGCGTTTACAGACGCAGACAAGCTTGAAAAGATAAGTATTCCTGAAGAGAATGAGAAGTATTTTTCTTCCGACGGAGTTCTTTACGATAAGTCTACCAATCAGATATATCTGTTCCCTTGCGGAAAAAAAGGAACGTTTATTATGCCCGAGATCGATTATACGGGTATGATTTTCACATTCGACCAGAGGATAAATATATCGGAACTTGTTGTGGCTGATTCTTTCAACTGGGATTCGATGCTGTTCTACAGCCGCGATAATATGCCCAAGATAAGCCTTAAGGACACTAACAAGAATTTTATTATCGAGGACGGTGCTGTCTATTCAGCCGATAAGAAAAAACTTGTTCTCTTGCTTGATGATACAGAGGGCGAACATACGGTGGAGGAAGGTGTTGAATGTATAGGAACTTATGCTTTTTTCCAGTGCAATAAGCTTACGTCCGTTATATGTCCGAAAAGCCTGAAAAGGATAGATGATAGAGCCTTTGAAACTATCCCTTACCTCTGCAATATCGAATTCAACGGAGATTCTGTGGAACTGGGAGACAATGTTTTCGGAAACAACACTCTCAGAACCCTTGAACTCCCTGCAAACTTCGAGTGCGACGGTTCTCTTCCCGAGTCTCTGGAAAAAGTATCTTTCAATGGCGGCGGAAAAATAGTTATCGGTCCCGGTGCCTTTGAGGACTGCCGTATGCTTGAAGAAGTGGTGTTCCCCGAGGACAGCAAGGAAATATATATAAAGGAAAAAGCATTTGCAAATACTAATATTGAAAAGGTGTTCCTTCCTTCATGCGTAAAAAAAGTCGGCAAGAGCGCTTTTGAGAACTGCAGCAAACTTACTTCCGTAGTTATCGATACAGATGCTGAGATAGACGAAAGTGCTTTCAGGATAAATAATTCTCTTGAAAAAGTAGTTTTCAAACGTGTGGGAAAGCTTGAAAGCAAGGTGTTCAGCAACTGCAAGAAGATAAAAGAGATAGAGTGTCCGCTGGATGCTGAGATAAACGGTATGGCGTTCAACGGATGCAACGCTTTGAAATACATAAACGGCATTGATGTCCTCAATGAGGACGGCACAGAATTTGTGCCCGAGCTGGACAGCTTTATCAGGAAAAACTTCTACAATGCTGCAAATATCGCTTTTCTTGATGACTGGCTCTGCAATAATATCCAGAAGATCGTATCAGAACTCATCGATGATGATATGTCCGATATAGAAAAAGCCGCAGTACTCCACGACTGGGTTTGCGATCACGCAGTATATGACTTTGATAACAGAGATGATCCGAAAAATCATACGGACGCTTCTATCATGCTTAATGGCATAGCAGTATGTGACGGCTACGCAAAGACGTATAATCTTCTTCTCCATGCGGCAGGACTCGAGACATGCTTTGTTGTCGGCGACGATCACTCGTGGAATGTGGTGAATATAGACGGAAAATATTTCCACATCGATACTACATGGGATGATGAGGAAGGCAGCTATAACTGGTTCATGCTTACAGATCAGCAGATGAAAAATGCAGGCGGTCCACATGCAAGCTGGATAGTACAGTGTCCTTCGGTCCTTCATGCCTTCCAGACATCAAAACTTCCAGAGTGCAGTACTCTCATGGGAGACCTGAACAGAGACGGCGTTTTCGGCGCAATGGATATGAGTATGCTTCGCAACTCTATTGCTGAAAACAGTGAGTACAACGTAGTCGGCGATCTCGACCACAACGGAAAGCTTACGGCTGCGGATATTGCGGCAGGCCTTGAAAAGCTTTCGTACAAAATGGGCGATGCGAACGAGGACGGTGATGTCGGACTTGCAGATTCCCTTGCAATACTCCAGCATATCGCAAATGAGAAGAAGTACCGTCTGGGCGAAAAGGGAAAAGCAAATGCAGACGTTTTCGATAACGGCGACGGTATTACAGCTATGGATGCGCTTGTACTTCAGAAGCGTGATGCGGGATTGGTCAGAACTCTGCCCACATCCTTTATGATCGGCGGAAAACAATTCACTGTCGATGGTGTATAAAAATACTCCGTTCAGTTTAAGAGCAGTGCTCTTATAGAAGTTTTTACGTATATTATTGAGGGAGACGTTTTGAGCAAATGTCTCCCTTAATCATTTCAGAGCCTCTACTTTAAATTTTAAGCCTTACAGGGTGCTCATGTAAAACTATCAGTTTAGTAATACTATGAGTGAGTACCCTGTAAGGCTTAAAATTTGGGGCAAAAAGTCTTTGGAAAGGGGTTCGGGGAAGAACCTTTCCTCAGAAAGGTTTTCCCCGATAAATACATATCAAACTTTTGTATGAGTATTACTCTTATGCTGAACGGAGTAATGTTTGTATCAGGCTTTCAGAGCCTGAAAAGCTGTTCGCCGTGTACGGGGTTGAACTTCCTGAGATATATCTTTCCGTTTATTATCTCAAGGACCTTGCCTTCCCTGTTCTTTGCAGGCGAGATAGTATAGAGACCGTCGTGACGGTGTGCGGCGTAGAATATACCGCGGGTAACGTTCAGTGAGGATTCTGGAGATGGATTGACGCCGTGGAAAACGAGTCCCTTTTCGGTTACTTTTATCGTGAGATATGCCGAATCAGGCAGTATCTTGAATCCTGAGCTGTTTGTTATGTAGTGAGCTTCCTTCTCGGGGAGGCTCGTATCTGCCATGAAGCGCTGAAGCAGTGAAACTATCGTCCGTTCGGTAGCGTAGAGACGTTCGGTCACTTCTTTTTCCGGATCGGAGTAAAGAGCTTCCATCTCAGAGGCAGTATCTGCGGCAATGGCGTTTATATCGGCCTCGAAGCTCGTTCTGTCGGGGAACAGGTCCTTTACCTTTTCGGGACGCTGTTCGGGGACGAATTCAGGGTATATCGCTTCTGCGAAATTCTCGTAAGCCTTGTGCATTTTCCTTGCTGAGGAGTAGTAGGTCATTCCCGTAGAGTGGGGGAGACAGCAGATGTCCGAGATCATATGTATCGATCTGCCAAGATGCTCCGCACACTGTTCCGTAAGACCAGCACGGTGCATAGTGAGCGCCATTGTATAGTTTTCCTCGAACATTGTACGGGCACTGCAATAGAGGTTACCGATACCGTTTCTGTAGTAGCCGTTTACGGCTTGCTGTTTCCTGCCCGAGTAGTTTACGGCACAGTAGTAATGTCTGCCCATGCCCTTTTCATAGTCGCCTTTTCTGTCGGGACGCTTTGAGAAATACATCATTCCTTTGACCATAGGCGAGAAGAATTTCTCTGATTCGGGATCGATGTGCTTTAGTATTATAAGTGAACGCAGGAGAAGTGTTTTATGTACACACTTTATATCCGTGCAGCGTTTTTCGTTGTATTGCTGAGTCAGAGCGTTGAGCGCCCTTACTGTGTTATTGAGTTCGTTTCCCATGTAAGGCTCCTTTGATGTTCTTAGAGATGCTTTGTTGCGGAGAACAGCCTCCAATATATTAATATAGTAACACATTCCGCAGTAAAAATCAAGTAGTCAGCTTTGGTTAACAGAGTCGCAAAGAGTGAGATCTTCACAGAAAAAATCGGATCGGGCAAAAAAATATCAAAACCCTCTTTTCATGACTTGACAAATGTGGTATAATAGAAAGTGATATATCTTGGAAAAATTTTCTGCCTGCGGAAGACATGATGCCTTCGGATGAGTCAATGAAAATGACTGACCTTTCTAACAGGGAACAGACGCAGCATTTTCGGAGGCGGCTCCGCTTTGCGGCAGAAACGTACTACTGAATGATGGAGAGTTTTTTATGGATAATAATTATATTAAAGCAAAACGAAAAGCGCTTGAGCGGTATTTCAGCCGTATGAACGACAGACAGAAGGAAGCGGTGTTCACCGTTAACGGACCTCTGCTTGTACTTGCAGGCGCAGGAAGCGGAAAGACTACAGTAATAGTCAACCGCATAGCAAATATGATAAACTTCGGCAATGCTTACTTCGACGAGAGCAGACAGGGTACGGACGAGGATACGGCATTCCTCAACGACTACGCAGAGGGAAAAACTGACGACTTTGATACACTCAGGGACGCTGTTGCCGTTTCACCTATAAAGCCCTGGAACATACTTGCTATAACCTTCACGAATAAGGCTGCTGCCGAGCTTAAGGAGCGTCTCAGCGCTATGCTCGGAGAGGAAGCACTAAATATCCACGCTTCCACCTTCCATTCGGCATGCGTAAGGATACTCAGAAGCGAGATAACTGCACTTGGCTACAGGAGCGATTTCACTATTTACGATTCCGACGACAGTCAGCGAATGATAAAGAACTGCATGGCAGATATCGATGTATCCGAGAAGCAGTTTGCACCTAAGGCAGTCCTCAGCGAGATAAGCTTTGCAAAGGACAAGATGATAACTCCCGAGGAAATGAAGGAGGACGCAGGTGCGGATTACCGCAAAAAGACCATTGCCAAGCTCTATAAGCAGTATATGGAGCGAATGAGAGCTGCAAACGCACTTGATTTCGATGATATACTCTGCAAGACCGTTGAACTGTTCGAGCAGTTCCCCGAGGTACTTGAAAAGTACCGCAACCGCTATAAGTACATAATGGTGGACGAGTATCAGGACACCAACCACGTACAGTTCAGACTTGTATCGCTCCTTTCAAGCGAGCACATGAATATATGTGTTGTCGGCGATGATGACCAGAGTATTTACAAGTTCCGCGGTGCAAATATCGAGAATATACTGGGATTCGAGTCGCAGTTCGAGGGAGCAAAGGTCATCCGCCTTGAACAGAATTACCGTTCAACACAGACCGTGCTGGATGCAGCCAACTCCGTTATATCCAACAATCTCGGACGCAAGGAGAAGACTCTCTGGACTGCCGGCGAAAAGGGCGAGAAGGTCTACTGGTACAAGGCTGTGGACGAAACTGACGAGGCGGCATTTATTGCCGACACCATAAAGGAAAACTACAAAAAGGGCGGAAAATATGCGGATAATGCGGTGCTTTACCGTATGAACGCACAGTCCAACACGGTTGAACGTGCCCTTGTGAGAAGCGGTATACCATACAGGGTATACGGCGGTATGAGATTCTATGACCGCAAGGAGATAAAGGACGTTACCTCATACCTCAGCTTCATAAACAACCACAACGATATGCTCAGGTTCAGAAGGATAATCAACGAACCCAAGCGAGGAATAGGCGATTCGACTATCGCACTTATTGACGATATAAGCCGTGACCTTAAGATATCTCCCTATGAAGTTATATGCTCATGCGAGGACTATGCACCCCTTTCCAAGAAGGTCTCGGCGCTTAAGAAGGCAGGAGAGATGTTCAGGGAGCTTACAGAGGCTGCCGAGACTCTTCCACTTGATGAACTCCTTGACGAGGTGCTTGACAAGACGGGATACCTTGATTACCTTAAGACGCTTGAAAACGCAGAGACAAAGATAGAGAACGTTGAGGAGCTCCGCACATCTATGGTCCAGTACATGCAGCAGGCTGAAGAGCCTTCACTGGGCGGATTCCTTGAAGAAGTCGCACTCTACACCGAGGCTGACCGTGATGACGGAAGCGATGACAAGGTAACTCTTCTTACGGTACACTCCGCAAAGGGACTTGAATTCGGCAATGTATTCATAACAGGCCTTGAAGAGGGCATTTTCCCAAGCTCACGCTCACTTGACAGCGAGGAGGATATGGAGGAGGAACGCCGTCTTGCCTATGTTGCCATTACCAGAGCAAAGAAGCAGCTTTACATAACAAGTGCAAGCAGACGTATGCTTTTCGGTCAGACACAGCGCAATGTGACTTCACGTTTCGTGAAGGAGATAGGCAAGGAGCTTATCTTCAAGAACGACCATGCGGCTGAAATGAAGAGCCGTCTTGCAGAGAACGATAATTCCGTTACTGAGGTGCAGTCTATGTCACTTCAGCAGCAGCTTGCAAGAAACAAGATGATGTCGGGCAGGAACACTCAGACGGCTGTGGAATTTACAGCAGGCGAAAAGGTCCAGCACAATATCTTCGGCGATGGTACTGTCATATCCGTTACGAAGATGTCCAACGATTCCATGCTGGAAATAGCCTTCGAGAAGGTCGGAACAAAGAAACTCATGGCAAATTATGCTAAACTCAGGAAGATATAATATCAAAGGAGTCTGATCACAATGAGAAAAACCAAGATAGTATGTACCATAGGTCCCGCAACAGATGACGAGAATATCATGCGCGAACTCATGCTTGCAGGCATGAATGTTGCAAGATTCAACTTCTCACACGGCGATTACGAGACACATGAGAAGCGCTTCCGTGTGATTGAAAAGCTGAGAAAGGAACTGGACCTTCCTATCGCCACACTTCTTGATACAAAGGGCCCCGAGATAAGACTCGGCAAATTCGTGGACGACAAGCCCGTTGAGATACACGACGGCGATACCTATACTCTTACTACCGAGGATGTTCTCTGTGATGACAAGGTGGGAAGCATCAGCTTCAAGAAGCTTCCGAGGGATGTCAGCATGGGTACGAGGATACTCATCAATGACGGTGTTATCGAGCTTCTTGCGGAAAAGGTCACTACCAATGAGATAGTATGCCGTGTAGTTCACGGCGGTACGCTCTCCAATAACAAGGGCATAAATGTACCCGGAGTCAAGCTCTCTATGCCTTACCTCAGCGAGAGGGATATGGACGATCTGGAGTTCGGCTCTAAAATGGGATTCGATTTCATAGCCGCAAGCTTTGTGCGTACAGCGGCTGATATAAACTATCTGAGAAAATTCACTCAGAGTCTTGGCTGGTTCGACGTAAGGATAATCGCCAAAATAGAGAATACCGACGGCGTTGAGAACATCGACGAGATACTCGAAGCCGCAGACGGCATCATGGTAGCAAGAGGAGATATGGGTGTTGAGATACCATTCGAGCAGATACCTGCGATACAGAAGTCCCTCATAAAGAAGGGCTATAACGCAGGAAAGCAGGTAATTACCGCAACACAGATGCTTGAATCCATGATAACCAATCCCCGTCCTACCCGTGCGGAGATAACCGACGTTGCAAATGCTCTCTACGACGGCACAAGCGCTATAATGCTCTCGGGAGAGACTGCCGCAGGTGCTTTCCCTGTTGAAGCTGTCAAGACAATGGCACTTATCGCCGAGACTACCGAAAACAACATCAATTACAAGGCTCGCTTCTCTTCAAGACGTGCCGACCAGAATGGTACTGTAGCCGAGGCTATCGCTCATGCTACCGTAACTACCGCACACGACCTTAACGCAAGAGCTATAATAACCGTATCTCTCGGCGGACAGACTGCACGTCTTATCTCGAAGTACCGTCCGAGCTGTCCAATAATCAGCTGTACCATGAGCGAAGTGGTATGCCGTCAGATGAATATGAGCTGGGGAGTCATCCCTTTCATCATCGACGAAAAGACCAATACGGACGACCTCTTTGCAGCTGCCGTGGAAGCTGCCGAGTCCCACAGACTCGTCGAGGACGGCGACCTTGTTGCAATTACAGCAGGTGTACCCCTTGGTGTATCGGGTACTACCAATCTCATGAAGGTTGAGAAGATAGGCGGTAAATGATAACACTTTAAAGGATGATAATATGATATTCGATATACCGATAATAGAGACTGAACGCCTTACTCTCCGTCCCCTGACAGAGGACGATGCGGATGCCGCTTTCGTGTGGACTGGTGATCCGAGAGTTGCAAAGTACATGATATACTCCACTCACGAGAGTCCCGAGGTGACAAGGGAATGGCTAAGCTCCATACCCGAACTGGAAAACGAGTATACATGGGGCTTTGTAAGAAAGTCCGACGGAAAGCTCATCGGCTCGGGAAGCATGAGGTTCCGTACCGACGAGAACAGGTGGTCCTTCGGCTACAATGTCCGCTTCGACTGCTGGAACATGGGATATACTACCGAGGCAGTAAAGGGCATGATGAAGTTCATAAGAAGCGAATACGGAAATGTGGACTTTGTTGCGGAGTGCGCCGAGGAGAACATAGGCTCTGCAAGAGTAATGGAAAAATGTGGACTTGAACTCGCAGGAAAAGGCGAGTATACAAGCTGGGACGGAACAAAGACCTTCCGTTCCCTGATATATGAATCGAAAGAGGGTTAAAACAATGATAAAGCACATAGTAATGTTCAAACTCAAGGAAGCAGACGGCAGAAGCGAGTACGAGAATGCTCTTGAAGCACAGAAGCGCTTCGACAATGTCATTGCAAACGTAAAGGAACTGGTAAAGGGCGAGGTAGTTATCAACTCGAAGGACGCTCCCGAGAGCAACTACACTATCTCTCTGCTCTGCGATTTCAAGACTATTGACGACCTGAATGCATATCAGGTGCATCCTGCACATGTTGAGTTCGGCAAGTTCATTGGTACGGTAAAGACTGACAGAGCATGCATAGACTACGAGTATTGAAAAACTGCGGACGTTACAGCAGTATAAAATGATGATATCGGGGCGTACATTGTACGCCCCGATCAGATTCGGGACTTTATCAAAGAAAGGGGAAGCAGTATGAGCTTAGCTGAAGTGTATTTATTCCTTGATATCGGATCCCTGTCAAATACGGTTATTACGATAATTGCAGGCGGGATAATTGCAGGGATAGTTTACGTGACAAGATCGGGCGCTGAATACGCTTCTTCGGCTGATGATACCGAGATCGTCAAAAAATATAAGCTTGAAGGCATAAGCTGTAAGGGCAGTGATCCGAAAATATGGTACGATATGGATTCGGAAGCACGGCTCAGACTGACATATGAGATCGACGGAGAGTGGATCACCGGTACACTTGATGGTTCGTTTTATATGCAGAAAGAGGAAATAGAAGAGCTTGTAAGACGCGGAGAAACAATAGATATCTGCGTTGATCCTCTTGATCACACGAAATTCTGCCTCATGGACGAGCTTTACAGGCAGAAGAAGATACATACGTCGGAAAAAACAGTCACTTCTGTCATTAACGGTACGGAAATGATCGGTTTGATAGTCAAACTTCTGATAGGAATAGCAGTTTTGGGGTGGCTTTACTATATGGTACATAAATAAACCTTTTGAAAGAGTGTTAAGCCTCCCTTAATTAAAAATTGAGTTACCGAGCCTGTGAATAACGGGTTCGGTAATTTTTTTCCTGAGTTCTCCGCAGGTGAAACTTTTTTGAAAAGTCTGTAATAAAAACAAAAGTCACTCGTCTAAATAAGTGAGGAGGTGAGAAGATGAAACAGGAATTCCATGAGATATACGAGAAATACGGTCCCGAACTTTATGCCTTTATCCTGAGAATGTGCCGCAGCGAGCAGCTTGCAATTTAAATGCGTTTGTGTTATACTTGAAAATGCAGATATTACATTATTAAGGTAGTGAAAATATGAATATAAACGAGTGTATGGAGTACATAAATTCCTACAGCAAGTCAGGCGGAAGAATAACCGATCTATCCCGTGCAGAGGAACTTATGAAACGTATCGGCAATCCCGAGAAGCGTCTGAAATTCGTGCATATAGCAGGAACTAACGGCAAGGGTTCGGTGGTGGAGTACATCTCGGATGCGCTTATACTGTCAGGCTATAAGACGGGACAGTTCACGTCGCCTTACATACTCCGCTACAACGACAGGATACGAATCAACGGAACCGAGATTGACGATGATTCTCTTGCGGAGCTTGCGGAAACAGTAAAGGAAAATGCAGGAGACCGTCCCTATTCCCAGTTCGAGATAACTATGGCGATCGCGTTCCTATGGTACGAAAGGGAAAACTGCGATATAGTCGTACTGGAAACAGGTATAGGCGGTCTGCTGGACTGCACCAACGTTATCCCTCCGCCGCTTCTTTCGGTGATAACTTCAATTTCACTGGACCATACCGCACTGCTTGGGGATACGGTGGAGAAGATAGCTGTGCATAAGGCAGGCATAATCAAAGGTGGTTCGGCAGTTGTTGTTTCCGAGGACAACCCTGCAAGCGTGGTTGAAATAATGCGGAAAACGGCTGAGGAGAGGGGAGCACTCTACATAGAGAATGAACCCTGCCGTCCTTACCACGAAGGAGGTATGTATGCGCCTTTCTTCTACCGTGGGATAAAGC
The DNA here is from genome assembly GCA_900119535.1 of Ruminococcus sp. XPD3002. Lineage (GTDB taxonomy): Bacteria > Bacillota > Clostridia > Oscillospirales > Ruminococcaceae > Ruminococcus > Ruminococcus flavefaciens_H. Next base: position 159,215 of record FPJT01000007.1, on the reverse strand, counting down.
TCACTCCTGCTATGCCCGGACTGCATCAGAAGTACAATGCCCAGACCGCTATAACTGCTTGTCTGTACCTTCGTGAAAAGGGCTTTGAAGTATCGGATAACAGCATAATCAGATCCGTGGAGACTGCTCAGGTATGTGCGAGAGTGCAGTATATCGAAGGTGAGCCTCCCGTTATCGTTGACGGCGGACATAATCCTGCAGGTGTGAGGATGCTTTCACTTATGCTGATGTATCTCAGTACACGAAGCAGCAAGATATACACCGTTATGGGCATGATAGACTCAAAGGATTTTGCGGACTGCGTCAAGCTTATCGCTCCTCATTCGGACAAGCTTTTTGCAGTGGACGATTTTGCACCTAATGCGGTCCCTGCCGAGACAATGAACGAGGTCGCAGGCTTCTATACCGAAACTGCGGAATCGACTCTTGCGGAAGCTGTTGCAGAGGCAAAACGTCTTGCGCTTGAAAACGACGGACTTGTTGTTATCTGCGGTTCACTGTATCTTGCAAGCAAGTATCTTAACATGGAGAAATGATGCATAAGAGTTAACAATCGAACACGTTGATTTGATGTGCAAAATGACGAAAACATCACTTTAACGCAAAAAAGCTCACAAATACTATTGCAAATTTTTGGCTATAGTGATATAATAACTTTTGAACTGCGAAAGCAGAATTTATTAAAGGAGGTTTTTTAACAATGGCGTTAAAAAATCAGTATCTTATCGATCTTTTAGCAAGAGTAGAAAAAAGAAATCCAGGCGAGCCTGAGTTTATCCAGGCTGTTACAGAAGTCCTCGAAACTCTCCAGCCCGTTGCTGAGAAGAGACAGGATCTTATCGATGCAGGCGTATTCGAGAGAATAGTTGAGCCTGAGCGTCAGATCATTTTCCGTGTACCGTGGGTTGACGACAACGGCAAGGTTCAGGTAAACAGAGGTTTCAGAGTACAGTTCAATTCTGCTATCGGACCTTACAAGGGCGGTATCAGACTTCACCCATCAGTATACCTCGGAATCATCAAGTTCCTCGGCTTCGAGCAGGTATTCAAGAACAGCCTTACAACTCTGCCTATGGGCGGCGGTAAGGGCGGTTCCGACTTCGATCCTAAGGGCAAGAGCGACGGAGAGATCATGCGTTTCTGCCAGAGCTTCATGACAGAGCTTTCTAAGCACATCGGTGCTGACTGCGACGTTCCTGCAGGTGATATCGGAACAGGCGCAAGAGAGATCGGCTTCATGTTCGGTCAGTACAAGAGACTCCGCAACGAGTTCGTTGGCGTTCTCACAGGTAAGGGCCTTACATACGGCGGTTCACTCGCAAGAACAGAGGCTACAGGTTACGGTCTCTGCTACTTCACAAACGAAATGCTCCAGGCTAACGGCAAGAGCTTTGAAGGCAAGACAGTTGTTATCTCAGGTTCAGGTAACGTTGCTATCTATGCTACAGAGAAGGCTACTCAGTACGGCGCTAAGGTAGTTACAGTTTCAGACTCTAACGGCTACATCTACGATCCAGACGGAATCGAGCTTGATCTCGTTAAGCAGATCAAGGAGGTTGAGCGCGGACGTATCAAGGAGTACGCTTCAAGAACTTCTCATAAGAACGCTGAGTACCATGAGGGCAGCGTTTGGACACTTAAGTGCAATGCAGGCGGAATCAAGCTCGATATCGCTCTTCCTTGCGCTACACAGAACGAGATCAACGGCGACGGTGCTAAGGCTATCGTTGCTAACGGCGGTTTCGCTATCGCTGAGGGCGCTAACATGCCTTCAACTCCGGAGGCTATCGAGACATACCTTTCAAACGGTCTTCTCTATGGTCCTGCTAAGGCTGCTAACGCAGGCGGTGTTGCTACATCAGGTCTTGAAATGTCACAGAACAGCGAGAGACTCAGCTGGACATTTGAAGAAGTTGACGAGAAGCTCCACGGTATCATGAAGTCTATCTTCAAGGCTTGCGACGATGCTGCTAAGGAGTACGGCATGGAAGGCAACTACATGGCTGGTGCTAACATTGCTGGCTTCCTCAAGGTTGCTGAGGCTATGAAGGCTCAGGGCTGCGTTTGATCGATCGGCTGAAATAATAGCAAAGTAAAATAACAGATCCTCCCGTTGCTTTTGACGACGGGAGGATCTTTCTGTATCACTTATTCTTTATTCGGGCAAAAAAATAAGTCTCATTGATATCAATGAGACTTATGTGTGTTATCTGTACTAAATAGATGACAGTGCCGTAAGCGATGTACAACTATCATTTCCGATAACGGTAAGCGAGCTTTGCGAGCGACAACGTGGTCGCGGGCACAGGCTCTGTGCTGGCGTGCCTGGAGGGATTCGAACCCCCGACCTACTGGTTCGTAGCCAGTCACTCTATCCAGCTGAGCTACAAGCACATTCACAACGATATATATTATAGCTCATCCGGAGGAAAAAGTCAAGGGGAAATAAGTAAAATGTACTTATTCAACAAATAATCAGTATCTCCTTTGAATAAAATGTCATATTTGGGGAAACTTGTTTTTGCGCTTGACATTAATGTGCAGATTTGGTATAATATTATTTGTTGTGAGACATTAGCTCAGTCGGTAGAGCATACGCCTTTTAAGCGTAGGGTCGAGGGTTCAAGTCCCTCATGTCTCACCAGGGCGTTCCGTAATAACGGGGCGCTTTTTCTTTTATGTCATTTCCTTGCTATTGACAAATTTCGGAAAAAATGATAGAATAATCATTGAGCAGACTATGCGGCAGCGGGAACGTTATAGTTCACGAGGAAAGTCCGAGCATCACAGAGCAGGATAGCTGTTAACGGCAGCCGAGGGCGACCTTAGGGCAAGTGCAACAGAGATATACTGCCGTCCTTGTGGCGGTGATGGTGGAAAGGCGAGGTAAAAGCTCACCAGAGTGCGGGAGACCGTACTGCTATGTAAACCCTATCCGATGCAACGTCTATTGGTGCTTCGTATCTCAACGTCGGCTCGGCGGATGCGAAGTAATGACGGCTTGAGCTTATCGGCGACGATAAGAGTAGATAAATTGCCGCACACGACAGAACTCGGCTTATCGGTCTGGTCACTTTAAGGGAGCTTCGGCTCTCTTTTTTTATTCAGTATTCTATACCGCGGCGGGCAGGTATCCCTTTTTCGTAGGGGTGGCGTACCGCCTTCATTTCTGTTATGTAATCGGCAAAACTGCAAAGGGACTCGGGAGCGTTTCGGCCTGTCATCACTAATTCACAGTCTTCTGCGGATGCCAGCGCTATGAGCTTTTCGGCGTTTACTGTATCGAACAGTTCCTTGTTGTATGCGCCTATGAATTCGTCCAGAACGAGCAAGTCGAGCTGTTTTTTTGATATCAGTCGTCCTGCCTCACGAATGAGAGAATCGTGGTCCTCGATAAGGTCGTTGAGTTCTTCTTCGTTCATGGCAAAGGTGAACTTGCTGCAGCTTTCGGCGCACATTACGTTAATGCCAAGCTTGCGGAGCTGTTCTATCTCTGATGAAGTGCCGTTTTTGAGGAACTGCACAAAGCACACTCTTTTGCCTGCACCTGATGCCCTTACGGCGAGTCCGACAGCGGCAGTTGTTTTACCTTTTCCGTCACCTGTGTAAATGTGTATCATAAAAGCACTCCTTTCTGTAAACTGATTATATCACATAAAGCATAAGAGTGCAAGGAATTGGTAAAATACTTAAATCCATATGATCGTTTAATCCGTAATTTAAGAACGGCTTGGTTAAATTTCACTGAATCGATAATTTTACCTTATCCAAGTCAACAAAATTGTATAAATCGCAAGATTTGACTTTACTTTCAGTTATTGCTGTGATATTATTATACTGTAGGTGAATGCTTTGAAAAAACTCCAAAAAACTCTTTACTTTTATACTCTGTTGTGTTAAAATGTAAAGTAGGAAATTGTTCCGAGTTTTTAGCCTTACGGCGGATTGGAGTTACTATAATGATAGACAAGATCAAATCGGACAGCATGGATCTACTTTTTGAGGCGATCCTTACACTTGAATCTGTGGACGACTGCTATAAATTCTTCGATGATCTCTGTACAAGCATCGAACTGAAGGCGTTTGCACAGCGGCTTCATGTTGCAAAGCTTCTTGATGAGCACAGAGTTTATAACAGCATCGTAACGGAAACAGGAGCAAGTACGGCTACTATAAGCCGCGTAAATCGTTCTCTTAAGGACGGTAATGACGGCTATAATATAGTCTTTGACAGGCTCAAGAAGAAAGATCTGCTCAAATAAAATTTATTAATTGAGAAGGGAAAGATCTAAATGAAAAAAGCAGGGTTTATCAAAAGATCAGCAGCAGCGGTTTCATCAGTTGCTATGATCTTTTCAGCAACGATCGCGCCCAATGCTAATGCGGCAGTTATTGACGAAAAAAATCCCAATAATTACCATAACTATGCTGAAGCGCTTCAGCTCGCACTTTGCTTCTATGATGCCAACAAGTGCGGAGATAAGGTCGGCGAGGACGGCTATTATTCATGGCGTCAAGATTGTCATGTAAAGGATGGCGAGATCCCGCTGGTACCAATGGATCCTATGCCTAAGGTAAACAAGGGCAAGACCGATGATAAACTTACGGAAGATCAGGGCCTCGGTGCCGGCGAGGACGGTAAGACCAAGAATGCCACTGACTCTAACAATCCGGATTCCTATGTCGGCGTTAACATGAGCGAAGAGTTCATCGCCAAGAATAAAAAATATCTTGATCCCGACGGAAACGGCACTCTCGACCTGACAGGCGGCTGGCACGATGCCGGCGACCACGTTAAATTCGGTCTCCCCGGAAGCTACTCTGCTTCAACTGTAGGCTGGGGCTACTATGAGTTCCGTGAGGACTACAAGGAAATGAACCTCGACGAGCATGTTGAGGACGAGCTCCGCTGGATCAACGACTACTTCATGAAGGCTACCTTCCTCGACGACGACGGAAACGTTGTTGCTTACTGCTATCAGGTCGGCGAAGGTAATAACGACCATAACTACTGGTGCCCTCCAGAGCTCCAGATAGACGGCACATTCGTTGCTTCTTCTTCATGCGGCGTTAAGCGTCCTGCTTACTTCGCTACCGAGGAAATGCCCGCTTCCGACCAGGCAGCAGGTGCAGCAGCTTCACTGGCTATCAACTACCTCAACTTCAAGGATACAGATCCTGGCTATGCTAAGAAGAACCTTGACTATGCTATCGCTCTTTACGATTTTGCTGTTAAGACTCACGTTGAGGAATGGGAGCCTGGTATGGTGCCTAACTGCTACAGCCTCGGCTACGACGGCGGTTTCTACACCTCAAGCTATGACTACGATGAACTGGCATGGGCTGCTGTATGGCTCTACTACTGTACAGAAAACTACGATTATATCGAAGATATCATCGGAGTTGATACTTCCAAGCCACTCTCAGACAGCGGTTCATATGATGAACAGGCTCAGACAGGTCAGCAGCCTTCTTATGCTTACACAGGCTATATGAAACGTATCATCACTGATACAGGTAACTGCTGGCAGAATATCTGGGTTCACTGCTGGGATACTGTTTGGGGCGGAGTTTTCGCAAAGCTTGCTCCTATTACAAATACTGCACGTGACTGGTATATCTTCCGTTACAACCTTGAGTTCTGGTCAGGCTGTTCCAGCTCAACTGATTGCTCGGATTGGAACTATGAGCCTGTACACGGCCATAAGTATTTCGGCAGAGACGATTATCTCTGGAATACACCTATGACTGCTGATCAGATCCCTGATCTTCCTGACAGCGATACAAGCAGCGACTTTATCGCTAAATCACCTAAGGGTTGGGCAGTTGTATCAGGTTACGGTTCAGCTCGTTACAATACAGCAGCAGGTCTCTGCGCTTGCGTATATGCTAAGACAACCGGCGATGATACATTCCTCCCATGGGCAAGAGCTCAGATGCAGTATATCCTTGGCGACAACCCTATGGGCTACGCTTATGAGGTAGGCTATGAGAACAGCTTTGCTTCTCATCCTCACCACCGTTCATCTCACTGCTCACCTACTCAGTCAATGGACGATCCTATCACACAGGTACATACCCTCTGGGGTGCTCTCGTAGGCGGTCCTGACCTCAAGGACTTCCATAACGACGAGACTAAGGACTATATCTACAACGAAGTTACAGACGACTACAATGCAGGCTTCTGCGGCGACCTTGCAGGTCTCTACCATTTCTACGGCAGAAAGGGCGGCATTGATGAAAAGGAAAACCACATAATCGAAGACTTCGATATGTCCGCTAATGCTCACGGCTTTGATCAGGTAGATGCAGACGGCAATCCGCTTCCTACAGGCCTTTACATCTCAGGCGGAAAGAACCAGGAGCAGACAGGCAGTGTTCAGCTCAAGGTAGTTGTTCACAACCGTACAGTTGATCCTCCTAAGTTCGAGAGCGATATGAAGGCAAGATATTACTTCAACATCAAGGAACTCCTTGACAAGGGCTACGATCCCGAGGAGTACATCTTCGCACGTATAGACTACGATCAGGAGAAGAGCTTCTCAAACGGCCAGAATGAGGCTAAATTCTCAGGTCCTACAAAGTACGACGACAACGGTACATACTACGTAGAGATGCAGTGGAAGGACTGCGACTTCTACGGAAGCCGTGTTTACCAGTTCGCTCTGGGATTCAACCAGGATAAGGAAACTTACGAAGACATCGCATGGGATTCCAAGAACGACTACAGTTACGCTGACCTCGTTTCATTCGAGGACGACAACGCTGCTTCAGCTATCACTGACAAGATCACTCTCTACTGTGACGACAAGCTTGTATGGGGCGTTGAGCCTGACGGAACAAAGCCGGATCCTGCAAAGTCTTCATCTACCGCTTCAAATGGTCAGGTCGTTACTGAGGTAAAGACTCCTTTATGGGGAGATGCTACATGTGACGGAGAAGTTAATCTTTCTGATGCACTTCTTATACTCCAGTACGTAGCAAATTCAAAGAAGTACACGATCACTCCTGAGGGACTTAAGAATGCCGATGTTAACAGAAACGGCGACGGCGTAACTGCTCTTGATGCACTTGTTATCCAGCAGATCGATGCAGGTTTATATAAGCAGTCAGATCTTCCTGTCTCATATGATTAAATACTGAACTTTATAACTGCTGCCTTCGGGCAGCAGTTTTTTTGTGGGGACGCATTTTGCGTCCCCTTTGTCATATTCCTGTACGAGCCTGAATAGTATGTATCAGAAGAAAAAACGGGAGTGAAAAAATATGAAGCGAAGTGCTTATGAAGTGATACTGGACTATATGCCACATAAACTGCGCAGTGCAATGGAGCTTGTAAGTGTATCCATGCGCAGCGGACTCAGTGAGATAAGGATAAGAAGCGGCAGACCTGTAAGCTTTTTCTGTGAGGGTACAAGCTTTTTTATTGACTCGAATGGAAGGTGTACAGAGCGGAAAAACGCTCTTACGGCAGACTATGAGGATATCTGCCGTATAGTTGAAAACCTGTCACGGCATTCGCTGCACAGCTGCACGAGACAGCTCCGTCAGGGGGTATTCGTTATAGAAGGCGGCATACGTGTGGGACTTGCAGGCACTTATACCGATTCAGCTGAACCTGTTATACGCGAAGTTAACGGACTGAATTTCAGGATAGCAAGAGAAGTGAAAGGCTGTGCAGAGCCTGTTGGAAGTGTACTGCTGAACAGTCGGAGGGGAATGCTTATCTGCGGCGGTGTCAATTCGGGCAAGACCACTCTGCTGAGGGACCTCTGCCGTATTGTCGGGAACTGCGAAAAGGTTACACTGATAGACGAGCGGAATGAGATATCTGCGCTTGTATGCGGTACTCCTGCAAACGATGTGGGAGCCTTCACCGATGTGATATGCGGCATAAGCAGGTACAGCGGTATCATTTCGGCGATACGCACTCTTTCTCCGCAGTTTATTTTCTGCGACGAGATAGCCTCGGATGAGGACTGCGAGGCGATACTCAGCGGTCATGGGTGCGGTGTGCGTTTTGCGGCGACTATCCACGCTGAGAACTATGAGGAGCTGATGGCACGTCGAGTCGGCAGCCGTCTTATATCCGAGGGCGTGTTCAGCGACGTAGTTTTTCTTGGCGGCAAAGTGGGAAATATCAGGGAAGTGAGGAGTCTGGCATGATACGTTTTATAGCTGCACTGCTGTTTGCGGTGTCAGGATTCATGTGGGGAAATTCAAGGTCCATGCAGCTCAAAAGAAAAGTCGAAGTCTGTGTGCAGCTTGATGAACTGCTGCGCTTTTTTGATATGCGGGTAAGGTACCGCTGCGACGACGTTTACGAGATATGCAGAGAACTGGATGCAGCTTCTTTCAGCTCGCTTGACTTTATATCGCTGCTGCCTGTTGATTACTCTCCCTGTGTTGATTTTCACGAAGCGTGGTGCAGTGCGGTGACGAGTCAGGATGAACTCGGTGATGAGGAGAAAAATCTCCTTGTACGCTTCGGAAATGTCCTCGGAACCTGCGATGCAGAGGGATTTCATAACGCTGTTGAGGCTCTCCGCTCGGAACTTGATATACTCGGTTCAAGACGCAGGGACGAATACAGCTCTAAAGGCAGAGTCTGCCGCAGTATCGGTCCGATGCTCGGTATAGTGGCAGGACTTGCAGTAATATGATTTTTTCAGAGGTGCAGAATGGATATTGATCTTATATTCAGGATAGCAGGTATAGGGATAATCGTTGCAGTGCTGAATCTGGTGCTGAAACGTGCCGAAAGAGAGGAACAGGCGATGATGACTACTCTTGCAGGACTTATCGTTGTGCTTATGATAATAGTTCAGGAAATAGGCGGCTTGTTCGATACAGTCAAGAGCGTGTTCGGCCTATGGTGAATGATTGCTTATCTGTAGCGGTGTTTTCCGTTGCAGCTTCACTGACTGCGGTACTGCTTAAACGCTATGCCTGTGAGCAGTCGCTCCTTGTGTCGCTTGGTGCCTGTGTAGGCATAATGTCCGCTTTTATGCTGTATCTTTCGCCGATGATAAGTGAAGTCAGGGACATTTTCAGCGAGGCAGGCATATCTGACAGCTATATCGCTATAGTTTTCAAGGCTGCGGCAGTTTGTTTCATAACTCAGCTTACTTGCTCCGTATGCCGTGACAGCGGAGAGACGGCTGTAGCATCTGCTGCTGAGATGTGGGGACGAGGTGCGGTAGCTTTCATGTCCCTGCCCATATTAAGGGAACTGATAGACAGGATAGGAGGTGCGATATGGTGAGAAGGGCTGTGTTTCCCCTTTTGATAGCAGTACTTCTGGTATCGGTTTTCTGCGTTCCTGTTTATGGTCGCTGTGAAGAGCTGTATTCTCCCGAACAGGAAATAACCGAACAGCTGGACGAGCTTCTGGAGGAATACGACATCGGCAGTTCGTTCGATGAACTTAAGGACATACAGCTGACTGATGTTGCGGAACAGATCAGGGAGCGGATGAGGGACAGGCTTCGTGCGCCGCTGCGGCTGCTGGGTGAGCTGCTCATAATAACGGTTTTTACAGCAGTGCTGAAAAGTTTCGGAGGTACACTGCTTTCAGACAGCGTATCGGAGCTTTACGATACGATATGCGTCATAACTGCGGTAACTGTCATATCCTCGCAGCTTTTCGGAGTTCTTGAGCGTGCCCTTACGGTAATGGAACGTGGCGGAGGCTTCGTTATGGTGTTCGTACCTGTTTTTGCTGCAATAACCGCAGTCTGCGGAGGTACTCTTTCAGCAGGAGTATACGACCTGCTGATACTTGGTGCTTCGGAAGTTTTCGTGACCTGTGCAGAGCGCTGGCTTATGCCTGTGCTGAGCATGATAATGGTGCTATCCGTCAGCGGAAGCGTATTCCCCGAACGTTCCCTCAGCAGTCTCACGGAGCTTATACATAAAGGTGCAGTGTGGTGTATAACCGTTTCCATGAGCCTTTTTACGGGATTCTTGGGACTGAAATGCACTATATCGGGAAAAACGGACGGTTTTGCAGTCAAGGCGGCAAAGTTCGCAATATCGGGAGCGGTACCCATAGTCGGTGGAGCAGTATCGGATGCGTATTCCACAGTAAGGGGGAGCTTCGAGATAATCCGCGGCGGAATAGGTCTTGCAGGTACAGCGGCGATGCTGCTGATAATGCTTCCCCCTGTGCTGGAGCTTGCTGCCTACAGGATAGTGCTTAAAACAGGTGCGGCTGCGGCGGACATATTCGGTGCGGAAGCTGTTTCACGGCTTCTGAACGGCTTCGGCAGTGCTGCGGCAGTTGCGCAGTGCCTTATGGTATGTTATTCGCTGATGTTCATGATCTGTACTGCACTTATGCTGCGGTCAGTGGGTTAGGAGGGCTTTATGGAAGCGATGAGAACTGCTGTTGCGGCAGTATGTGCGGTCTCGGCTGTTACGGGACTTATAAGTGTATTTGCAGGGGGACTTAAACTTAAGGGACAGCTATTGATGATAATGGATATGCTGCTTCTTACGGTGATAATAACTCCCTTTGTCAGCGGCGGTGCAGAGTTCGGGATGCCTGAGCCTGATACGTTTATAACGGATAATTATTCATGCTCCGAGGAGCTTTACCGCTCGGCGCTTGAAATGCAGACCGTCGAAAACATAGCGGAAGTTCTTGCGGAGCAGACAGATGCGGCAGGCTGTCACTGCGAAAGTATAGTGCCGTTCATTAATATTTCTGAGGATATGAGCATATCTATTATAAGGGTTGAGATAGAAGCTGAGGATTTTGAGAGTGCGGCAGCTGTTGTAAGGAGCAGTCTCGGGACGGATACGGAGGTAGTAAATGGAAGTGACGGATAGGATAAAAAAGTTCTTCGGAAAAGAAAAAAATACGAAGCTTGCGGTCATTCTCGGAGCGGCGGGGATGTTCCTTATACTTCTGTCGTCAGTTATACCCGATAAGGAGCGTCCCGTGAACATTAAGGAAGAAAATGTTCCGCAGTTTTCGGAGGACTATCGTTCGGATACTGAGAAGGAGCTTCGTGAATTCCTTGAACAGATAGAGGGTGCAGGCGATGTGAGAGTATATATCACGGTTGGAAGCAGTGAACGTTATGTATACGCTGCCGAAGGTAAAAAAAGCCGGACTGAGGAAAGGTCGGAAGAGGAGGAGAAATACGTGATAATAGGAGGTGAGAACGGAAAAACTCCCGTGATACAGCGAGTGGAGCTCCCTGAGATAACAGGTGCGGCTGTGATATGTACGGGAGGAGACATACCCGAGGTGCGGGAAAGGATATACCGCACGGTTTCGGCAGCACTCGGACTGCCAACAGGTAAAATATACGTGACCAAGCTTGGATAAGGAGAGATAGCTATGAAAAAGCCAACAGTAATTATAGGAAAAAAACAGATAATCATGACCTGCCTGACGCTCATGCTGGCGATAGCGGTATACATAAATTACGCCGCTGCACCCGAACTCGGCAGGGACGGTGTATTGCAGACTGCCGAAACAGGTGATACAGTCAGCTACGGCGATACCGAATTCGTAAACGCAGATGCGGAGCTTGCAAAGACTTCGTCCTCGGATTACTTCGCTCAGGCACGTCTCGACAAGATGACGAACCGTGACGAGGCGGTACAGACTCTCCAGACCATGATAGGCGGCGGAGATATCACGAACGAGGAAATGGTAGTGAATGCTATCGATGCGGTTGAGGTCTCACGTCTCATCGAGTCCGAGGGAACTATCGAATCACTGGTAAAAGCGCAGGGTTTCGAGGATTGCGTTGCCTATCTGGACGGTGAAACAGCAAAGGTAGTGGTCAAGACCGAGGGACTCGATAAGGCGCAGGCAGCCTCGATAAAGGACATAATACTGGGTGAAACTGAAGTTTCAGCAGAAAATATCAGAATTTTTGAGGTAAAGTAGTTGAACAATTGAAAAATATTTGGTATAATATAAAAGTAAGAGTGTATGCCTGACTTTGGTTAAAAAATGCACTCAAATCTGAGTCAACGGAGGTTTATTATGGGCGAAGTTAAAAAAGAAGCTCAGAGCAAGCTTAAGATATCAGAGGATGTAATAATCACTGTTGCCAAACTCGCTGCCCTTGACGTCAAGGGCGTTGCAGGTCTCGGAGGAGAGGTCGGCAAAATGAGCAAGCTGAGAAATAACGGTCCTATAAAGGTCAGCATGATGGGCGACGTTGCAGCAGTGGATATGAAGATAAAAGTTAAATACGGCGAAAAGGCAGCTGCTATCGCTGAGGAAGTACAGTCCGCAGTCAAGGAGAATATCCAGAATATGACAGGTGTGGCTGTTGCAAGAGTGAACGTGACTATCAGCGGCGCAGTTTTTGAATAACGCCTTATCCAAAGCAAAGGAGAGTTTAAATGTCAAGACGTGAAGTAAGAGACAGCGCATTCAAGCTGGTTTTTGAGCAGCTTCTGCGCGATGATGATATACAGGAACTTTACGATATCGCCGAGGAGATCGATGAGATAACAGTCGATGATCAGGTGAAGGCTATCGTGGACGGTACACTCGCTCACCGTGAAGAGTTGGACCGTATAGTTGAGAACTACAGCAAGTCAAGAAAGCTTGCAAGAATTTCTAAGCTGAATCTCGCTATACTCCGCATAGCTCTTTACGAGTCGCTGTACGATGAGAATACTCCCGTCAATGCGGCTATCAGCGAGGCAATGGTGCTTGCAAATACCTATACCTACTCTGAGGACGCTTCCTTTATAAACGGAGTCCTCGGAGCATTCTCCCGCGACCTGGAGAAGGAAAATGCCTGATTACCTCGGCATAGATACAAGCAATTACACTACCTCTGCGGCAGTTTACATAAGTGAGGAGAATCGCATAGTACAGGCGAAAAAGCTCCTTCCCGTAAAGGCGGGCGAGCTGGGACTGCGTCAGAGCGATGCAGTTTTTCACCATACAAAACAGCTCCCCGACATGATAGAGCAGCTTTCGGCGCAGTACAGTGATATATCGCCAAGCGTGGTAACTGCTTCTGCAAGGCCGAGAAATATCGAGGGTTCGTATATGCCCTGCTTTCTTGTGGGCGAGGGCTTCGGACGCTCTCTTGCGGCGGTGGAACACATTCCGCTGTATACCACATCCCACCAGATAGGCCATATACTCGCTGCGCTCTATTCGGCGGACAGGCTCGACCTTATCCGTCAGCCTTTCATTGCCTTCCACGTCAGCGGCGGTACTACCGACTGCCTTTTCTGTGAACCCGATGAGGAGGATGTTCTCCGCATTACCGAAGCAGGCACTTCCCTCGACCTAAAAGCGGGACAGGCTGTGGACCGTACAGGCGTCATGCTGGGACTCCGATTCCCATGCGGTCCCGAACTGGAAAAGCTGGCGGCAGGTGCGGATAAGCGGATAAAGACGAAAGCGGTGCTGAAGGACGGGAACTGCTGCCTTTCGGGAGTTGAGAACAAATGCAGGACTATGCTTGAAAAGGGCGAGAGTCCGGAGAATATCGCAAGATACTGCCTTGATACTATCGCTGAGACCATAGCTGCAATGACTTCTTCCGCACTGGAAAGATACGGCAGTCTGCCGCTTGTATTTGCAGGCGGAGTTATGTCCGATGTGATAATACGTGACCGGCTTCTTGAAAAATTTCCCGGAGCCGATTTTGCCGAGCCGCAGTTTTCATGCGATAATGCGGCAGGTATGGCTATATTCGGCTATCTGAAAAGTAATGGGGTAAAATAGATGTCAATGATAACAGTTTCGCAGCTCAACAGGCATATAAGTGAACTTGTAAGCGGAGACCGTGAGCTGAAAGGCTTTATGCTCCGTGCAGAGATCGCACAGGTAGATCTGTTCCGTGCCGCAAACGGAACTATGCTGTTCCTTACCCTTAAGGACGAGCAGAGCGAGATAAAAGCAAATTTATACAGCGGAGTGCTTTCAAGGCTGAAATTCCGTCCCGAAAAGGGAATGTCCGTCATTGTTATGGGCAGCGTTTCGGTCTATGAAAAGAGAGGCACTTACAGCGTTACGATAATGGATATGGCGGCGGACGGTGCAGGACTTGCTGCTGCTGCACTTGATGAGCTGAAGAAAAAGCTTGCCAAGGAAGGATTCTTCTCCGAGGAGCATAAAAGACCTCTGCCCTATATGCCTAAGAAGATAGGCGTTGTAACTTCACTTACGGGTGCGGTGGTACACGATATAACGGATACCCTGACTACACGCTATCCTCTCTGCGAGGTCTATGCGGTACACTGCCAGGTGCAGGGTGCAGGAGCTCCCGAGTCGATAGTCAGGGGCATCATGAGGGCGGAATCCGCAGGCTGTGACGTCATTATCGTGGGACGCGGAGGCGGTTCCGATGAGGAACTGAGCGTCTTCAATGACGAGCGCATTGCAAGAGCGGTGTATAACTGCCTTGTACCTGTAGTTTCTGCGGTCGGACACGAACAGAACCACACTATAATAGACGATGTGGCGGACAGATACGTGTCTACTCCAACAAGGGCGGCTATAGCGGTTTCTCCCGATATAAGCGAGATAATGCGTAACGTATCCGTTTACTCGGAGCATCTTGGCAAAGCTATGAACAATATCATCGGCAATGCGGAACGCTCTTTTCAGCTTGCACAGGCTAAACTTGCGGCAAATTCTCCCGAGAACCGTCTTAAGCTTGCCGAGGAACGCATTAACAGTATGGAAAATCGTCTTGGTTCTGCCGTTGAACGAAAGCTTCAGAGCCTTGATTCCTCCCTTGAACGCTGCATTGCGGTGCTGGAGGGAAGAAGTCCGCTGAAAATAATGGAAGCAGGCTATTCACTGGCGTATAAGGGTGAAAGTCTCATAAAGGATTCCGCAGAGACCGAATGCGGAGATATCATAACCCTCCGTTTCGCTAAGGGCGGAGCAGAGGCTGAGATAAAGAAAAAGTGGTGAGGATATGGAAGAAAATATCAGTTTTGAGGAGAATATGAAAAAGCTGAGCGAGATAACCTCTCAGCTGGAGCAGGGGAGCATTTCCCTTGAAAAGGCGATAGAGCTGTACAGTCAGGGCGTAAAGCTTGCCGCAGACTGCAAGAAACAGCTTGCCGAGGCTAAAATAAAAATAACGGAGGATAACGGCTCAAAGCCGCTGAACTGATCATGAAGAACTTCAATGAAAAGCTTGCTGAGTATATAGAACGTACAGAAGCTAACCTTAAAAAATATAATGCTATGTCGGAGGATATGCTGCCGCAGAAAAGTCTGATAGATGCCATGAATTATTCGCTTGAAGCAGGCGGAAAACGTGTTAGGCCTGCATTGGTCTACGGCTTCTGTGAGGCTCTGGGCGGCGATCTGCGTTCCGCGGATGCACCTGCGGCTGCTATCGAGATGATACACACATTTTCACTTATACACGACGACCTTCCTGCAATGGATGACGATGATTTCCGCCGCGGTAAGCCCTCCTGCCACAAGGCTTTCGGAGAGGCTGTTGCCATACTTGCAGGTGATGCACTCTGTATGCTGCCTTTCGAGGTAATAGCAGATGATGAGAAGCTCACTCCCGAGCAGAAGGTGAAGATAGTTTCCTGCCTTGCAAAGGGTGCAGGCAGAGAAGGAATGGGCGGAGGCCAGGTCATCGATATCGAGAACGAGGAGCGTTCCGATGTGGATGAGGAGAACCTGAGAAATATGTACCGCTGCAAGACAGGTCAGCTCATAGCTATATCCTGCGTTATGGGATGTATCTGTGCAGGCGCTTCGGACCTTATGCTCGGTATCGCTGCGGAGTACGGCTTCAAGCTCGGACTTGCCTTCCAGATAATCGACGATATTCTCGATGTTACAAGCACTACCGAGGAACTCGGCAAGCCTGTCGGCAGCGACGAGGAGGAAAACAAGACTACTTTCGTAACACTTTACGGCGTTGAGAAGGCTCAGCAGATAGCAGATGACGTCACAGCTCAGGCGTTATCCTGCCTTGACAATATTGAGCACAGCACATTCCTGAGAGAGCTGACGAATATGCTGCTGAAGCGTAAAAAATAATTTAAGGAGCTGCGGAAACAGTCCGCAAAGAGAAAATGAAGGAAAATTTAAAAGATAGTGAGAGGATCACTCTTTCTGAGCTTGATCTTCCGGCTGATCTGCGCGAGCTTTCCTATAAGCAGTGCAGATACCTTTGCAGTGAGATAAGGGGATTGCTCGTATCGACAGTTTCAAAGACAGGCGGACACCTTGCATCAAATCTCGGTGTTGTGGAGCTTACTCTGGCGCTTCACAGGAATTTCGATTCGCCTGATGATAAGATAGTCTGGGACGTTGGACATCAGGCTTATGTACATAAGATACTGACAGGCAGAGCGGAGCAGTTCTCAACACTCAGGCAGGAGAACGGTATATCAGGATTCCCGAAGCCGTCAGAGTCGGTGCATGATTCGTTCATATCAGGCCACAGCAGTACATCAGTATCTGCGGCATACGGTATGGCGGAGGCTATGAAGCTTCAGGGCAAGGAAGGCTATGCTGTTGCGGTTATCGGCGACGGCGCAATGACAGGCGGTATGTTCTATGAAGCTATGAACAACGCAGGCAGACATCAGGACAGGAACATGATAGTCATTCTCAATGACAACAATATGTCCATATCCAAGAGTGTCGGTGCGCTTTCAAAGTACCTCACCAACCTGAGAAATACCGAGAACTACCTTGAGACTAAAAGACGCGTTGAAAAGAAGCTCCTGAGAGTACCGATAGTCGGCGCACCTTTTGCCAAGGGCATCAAGAACGTCAAGGATTCGGTAAAGTCCGCAATACTCGAAAGCAATATGTTCGAGGATATGGGATTCATATATCTGGGACCTGTAAACGGTCACAATCTGCAGGAACTTGAACAGGTCATACACATGGCAAAGTCATTCCACCGTCCTGTATTCATCCACGTAAAGACCGTTAAGGGAAAGGGCTATCTCCCTGCTGAAAAGAATCCGGGAGAGTATCACGGTATCTCGAAGTTCGATATAGTCACAGGAAATCCCGAGGTATCAGCGGATGAGTGCTTCTCAACCGTTTTCGGTAAGGAACTTGCCCGAATCGCTGACAATGATGAGAAGATATGTGCTATAACTGCGGCTATGAAGTACGGAACGGGACTTCAGTTCTTTGCATCGAAGCACCCCGAGCGCTTCTATGACGTTGGTATTGCCGAACAGCATGCAGTTACATTTGCAGGCGGACTGGCTTCAATGGGGATGACTCCCGTATTTGCAGTCTACTCCACATTCCTTCAGCGAGCATACGACCAGCTCGTTCACGATGTTGCTATCGGAGGACTCCACGTAGTTCTCGGGGTGGACCGTGCAGGAATCGTCGGTGAGGACGGCGAAACTCATCAGGGACTTCTCGATGTTCCTATGCTTGCTACTATACCGAATACCGTTATTTACTCCCCTTCATGCTACGATGAACTCAAACTCTGCATGAAGAAGGCTATATACGACGAAACGGGACTTGTTGCTGTCCGCTACCCGAGAGGTGCTGAAAAGGTTGACTACAACAAGAGCTACGTTTCAACAGACTACATCTTCCACAAGACAAGCGGGAGCGATACCCTCATAATAACCTACGGAAGGCTGTATAACGAGGCTTACAAGGCGATTAAGATGCTTGCAAAGGATAACATTGACTGCGATGTACTTAAGCTCACAAGGATATTCCCTGCGGTACCCGAGGTGATAGAGTCCGCATCTTACTACAAGAGGATAGTTTTCTTCGAGGAGTCTATCGGTCAGGGAAGTATTTCCGAACTGTTCGGAGAACAGCTTGCCGAGATAGGATATAACGGAGACTACAGCAGAGTAACTGCCGAAAGCTTCGTAAAACAGGCATCTGTGACCTCGTGTCTTGAAAAACTCGGACTTACCTGCGATAAAATGGCAGAATATATACGCGGAAGGATAGACGCCGATGCCGAGACTTGATGCTGAACTTGTCTCACGAGGCATAGCAAGAAGCCGTGAGAACGCCAAGGATATGATAAAGGCAGGTGCCGTTACTGTCAACGGTATTACTGCCAAAAAGCCCTCCGACGAGGTCTGTCCCGAGGATGAGATAGTTTCGTCCGAGACCGATGTATATGTGGGAAGAGGCGCTCTTAAGCTTGAAAAAGCCGTTGCGTTTTTCGGTATAGACCTGAAAGGCAGGAAATGCCTTGATATCGGTGCTTCCACAGGCGGTTTCACCGAGTATATGCTGAAATGCGGCGCCGAAAAGGTCTTTTCCGTTGATGTGGGACACGGTCAGCTTGCAGAAAGTCTTTGCCGTGACAGCAGAGTAGTTAACATGGAGGGTACTGATATCCGCAGCGTTTTTCCCGATGACATCGGCGGAAAAGCCGATTTCGTCAGTGTTGACGTATCCTTTATATCCCTGACAAAGGTGCTTCCCAAGATAGCTGAGCTCATGTCGGACGGCGGCGAGGCTGTAGTGCTTATAAAGCCGCAGTTTGAGGCAGGCAAAAAGGATATCGGCAAAAAGGGCGTAGTCAAGGACAGAAAGGTCCACGAACGAGTACTTTCCGACACTGACAGCGCTATGCGGCTTGCGGGACTTGTACCCGTCGGTTACACTTATTCTCCCGTAAAGGGCGGGAGCGGAAATATAGAATATCTTGCTCATCTGCGGAGAGATGCTTCCGTATCGGCTGATACCGACCTTAGGAAGCTTGTGGGAGATGCCTTCGCTGAGCTTTAGGAGGAAATATGAAAGCTGCACTTTATCCGAATTTTCAGAAAAAGAACGCCCTGAGCTGTGCGCGTGATACCTGTGACGTGCTTAACGCATCGGGTATAGAGGTTTCCGTAAGCGGAGAATTCAGAGAGGACTTCAAGGATAAGCCTTTCGTTATTTTCGAGGATATCGAGGTCTCTGCACAGACTGCGGATATAGTCATTGCTATCGGCGGCGACGGTACTATCCTTCGCTGTGCTAAATTCCTTATGGGAACAGATACAAAGCTTCTGGGCATCAATACGGGTACTCTCGGATTCATGGCAGGTCTCGAGGCTGACCAGCTGGATAAGCTGGTGCTCCTTACAAACGGCGAGTATGAGATATCAAAACGCATGACCATAGAAGTCGTTATCCATGACGGCGATGAGGAAAGAGTCTATACCGCTCTCAACGAAGTTTCTGCACGTTCGGGAAGCTTCAGGATATGCGACTTTGATGTGTTCTCGGACGGCTATCTCGTAGGAAGATACCGTGCGGACGGTATCCTCTTTTCAACGCCCTCTGGTTCGACTGCCTATGCCCTTTCGGCAGGCGGTCCCATAGTTGAACCCGACCTTGAATGTATCGAAATGACACTTATCTGTCCCCACTCACTGTTTTCCCGTGCAACTCTGTTCGCTCCTGACAGACAGCTGAGGATAACAGACAGGACAAAGGGCGACGGTTCAATGGTCATAAGCGTTGACGGAGAGGTCAACAAGATACTCGGCGAGAATGAATCCATAGAGATACGCCGCGGAAAG
This sequence comes from Ruminococcus sp. XPD3002, assembly GCA_900119535.1. Classification (GTDB taxonomy): domain Bacteria; phylum Bacillota; class Clostridia; order Oscillospirales; family Ruminococcaceae; genus Ruminococcus; species Ruminococcus flavefaciens_H. The sequence continues at coordinate 139,715 of FPJT01000007.1, read as the reverse complement.
AACGATCTGAATTTCGTGAACCTTATCGGCAATTCCTTCCATGAATCCCTTTGCAGGAAAATGTGCAAGCCCTTAAAATGATACGGAGAATGATATGAAGAACCGCAGACACGATCTGATACTTGAAATAATCAATGAACAGGCTGTAGGGACTCAGGAGGTCCTTATGAAGCTTCTTGCCGAGAGGGGAGTTGTCACAACTCAGGCAACTCTTTCTCGTGATATACAACAGCTTTCACTTGTCAAGCAGAGGGACGCGGACGGCGTTTACCGTTATGCTATGCCTGCCTCTGCGCTTACCGAGAAAAGTCTCTTTGCAGAAGCTGTCGTGTCGGTAGACTACGCCATGAATACGATAGTCCTGAAATGCAGGGCAGGTATGGCGCAGGGAACCTGTGCGGCCATCGATTCCGTGAACCACGAGGGGATAGTCGGAACTATAGCCGGTGACGATACCATATTCATACTCGTAAGAAGCGAAGCGGACGCAAAGCGGCTTTCAAAGAAATTCAGAAACGAATTATTATCGGATAAATAAAGGATCTTGTCATGTTAAAGGAAATATATATCAGAAATCTTGCAGTTATCAAAGAAGCGGTGATACCTCTTACGGGTACGCTGAATATATTTACAGGTGAAACAGGTGCAGGTAAGTCGATACTCATAAACGGCATCAACGCTGTGCTTGGTCAGCGAAGCAATAAGGACATAGTCCGTACAGGATGTGACAAGGCGGTAATAACCGCTCTTTTCACGGATATACCTCCACAGGTAGGTGAGAAACTCGATGAACTCGGTTTCCCCTATGATAACGATGAGATAACTGTCACCCGTGAGATAAGTGCGGACGGCGGAAGCACTGCAAGAATAAACGGCAGGACAGCTACTGCCGCAATGCTCAGAGAGGTTGGAAGCCTTCTTATCAACATCCACGGACAGCATGACAATCAGATACTTCTCGACAGCGAAAAGCATATGCAGATACTTGATGATTTCGGCGGAGACAATACCCTTCTTGACTCATACAGGAACGATTTCAGGGAACTGCAAAAAACTGCAAGACGTCTCGGCGAACTGAAAAAGCAGGAGCAGTCCCGTATCGAGCGCAGCCGTTATCTTAACGGCATCATCGACGATATCGGCGAGCTGGAGCTTTCCGCAGGAGAGGATGAGACACTTGAAAAGGAGTACGAGTCCGCCCGTGACTCCGAAAAGACCATTATCGCCCTTAAGAACGCAGTTCAGGCGATAACAGGTGACGATGCGGCTACAGATATGCTCGTGTCCGCTGAGACCGAGATAGCTTCATTTGCGGACGGAGACTCACGTATCTCCGCACTTTACGAGCGCCTTTCCGCAGCCGAGATAGAGCTTGCGGACATTGCAGACGAGCTGGAGTCCGCAGCCGAGCAGGTAGAGCTGGACGGTCAGCGCCTCGGATATCTCAGCAGCAGGCTGAATACGATAAATAAGCTGAAGCGCAAATACGCTCTCGATTGCGAGGGACTTGTAAAGCTCTACGATGATGCCTGCCGTGAGATAATGCAGCTTGAAGGATCGGGGGACGAGATAAAGTCACTGAGCGAAAAACGTGAACAGCTTCTTCATAAGGTCACTGAGGAGGCAAAGGCACTTTATGACTACCGCGAGGAAGTGGCTGAGCGCTTTACACGCCGTGTAACAGAAGAACTGGAGTTCCTTAATATGGCGGGAGTAGTCATAGCAGTCCGCCACGAAAAGGGCAAGCTGACTGTAAACGGCATGGATACGGTGGAGTTCCTTATCTCGGCAAACAGAGGTGAAGAACCCAAGCCGATATCACGCATAGCATCGGGCGGTGAGCTTTCAAGGATAATGCTGGCGCTGAAAAGCGTTATCGCAGACAAGGACAGCATCCCCACCATGATATTCGACGAGATAGATACCGGTGTAAGCGGCAAGGCGGCTCAGAAAATAGGCATAAAACTGCGTGAGATAGGAAAGGTAAGACAGGTCATATGTGTTACCCACCTTTCACAGATAGCGGTAATGGCTGATAACCACCTTATGATAGAAAAGCAGATAGTGGGAGACCGTACAGAAACCCACGTAACTCAGCTCGATATGGACGGCAGAGTTGCCGAGATAGCCCGTATCATGGGCGGAGATGATCCGAGTGAACTGATGCTCGATAATGCAAGGGCTGAGATAGAAAAGGCTGTCTCCTGCTGACAGCTGTAAAATCATATCCACGGAGGAAATAACTTGAAGATATACTCTACCCGTCACGGACAGACGGATTACAATAAACAGGAGATAATACTCGGTACCACAGATCTGCCCCTTAATGAAACAGGTCGGGCACAGGCGCTTGAACTTGCGGAAAATGTGGAAAAGCTCGGAGATGTGGACATCATCATAGCATCGCCCATGAAACGTGCACAGACTACCGCAAAGGCGGTTGCAGAGCGCTGCGGACTTGATATAGTCACCGATGAAAGACTGAGAGAATGGGACTACGGTGAGTTTGAGGGAAAATCACGCTTCACTGACGGGTTCGCAGAGAATAAGACGGAATTCGGCGTAAGAATGGGCAGAAACGGCGAATCGCTCATGCAGCTTGCACACAGAGTCTATTCCGTTCTTGATGACATAAGGAGAGACTACAGCGGAAAAAACGTGCTTGTGGTTTGTCATGGCGGAGTGTGCCGCGTTATAGAAACTTATTTCCATGATATGACCGTTAAGGAGTTCAGCGGCTGGTTCATGGATAACTGTCAGATAATAGAATATCAGATCTGAAAAGGATGAAAATGCATTAATAAGGAGGAACCAAATGAGAGTAGGTGTTGATTACTACCCTGAACAGTGGGAAAGCTCGATGTGGCAGAGCGACGCTGAAAAAATGGCGCAGTCAGGCGTAAAGCTCGTAAGACTTTCGGATTTTGCGTGGTCCAAGCTGGAACCCCGTGAGGGTGAGTTCACATTCGGCTGGCTCGACCATGTTATAGATATCTTTTCAAGGTATGGTATAGGTATAATCCTTTCTATACCTACGAACTGTCCACCGTTGTGGATGTACCAGTCCTATCCTGAGATAATACAGATAAGACCTGACGGAAAAAGACTTCAGATAGGTAACAGGGGACACCGCTGCGTCAATTCGCCCGTATTTGTCAAGTACGCAAGACGTATCGCCTGCGAGATGGTAAAGCGCTACGGCAAGAAAAAGTCCGTTATAGTATGGCAGATAGACAGTGAACTGGAAGCTTATCCCTGCTGCTGTGATGTCTGCAAGGAGAAATTCCGCAAGTGGCTGATAGAAAAGTACAATGACCTCGACAGCATAAACGCTGCATACGGTACAAGCGTATGGAGCGGCGACTACAGCGACATATCGCAGATAGAACCGCCTACCGCTTACCCTAAGGCATGGCAGAACCCTTCACTGTGTCTTGACTGGTACAGGTTCACATCCCAGAGTGCGGCTGATTTCGTCAAGGAGATAGCGGAGCTTGTACGTCTTGAAAATCCTAAAGTGATACTTACTACCAATACGGTGTTCAGCAATAATACTCCCGACCTGTATCATCTCTTTGAGGAGCTCGATTTCGTTTCATACGACAATTATCCTCCGATAAGTCTTGAAGCGGAGGAAGAGACCATTAGCTCGCATGCTTTCGAGCTTGATATGATGCGCGGAGTCAAGGGAGCCGATTTCTGGGTAATGGAACAGCTCAGCGGTCCCACGGGAAGCTACGCATATATGTCTCCTGCACCGAAGCCGGGACAGATTATGGGTTACGCTATGCAGGCTTTTGCTCACGGTGCGGATGCGGTACTGCATTTCCGCTGGAGAACTGCCGCAACAGGTGCGGAGATGTTCAGGCACGGACTTCTCGACCACAGCAATGTACCGAACCGCAGATTCTATGAGTTCTCGGAGCTGTGCAAGTCGGCAGTCAAGCTTACACCTCTCCTCAGTACACGCCTCATAGCGGACATTGCAATTGTTTATTCTCCCGAGATCGATCACGCCTTCAAGATACAGCCGCAGGTCAGAACATTCGACTATATGGAGCAGCTTAAGATGTTCCACTCGGCTTTCAGTCATTTCGGTGCAAATGTGGATGTGGTGTCAGGCGAGGCAGACCTCAGCGAGTATAAGCTGGTAATCGCACCTTCAATGTACGTGAATAACTCTGCCGTTACCGAAAATCTCTACAGATACGTCATAAACGGCGGTACTCTCGTACTTACCGCAAGAAGCGGCGTAAAGGACGCCAATAACAACTGCATAATCGATACACTGCCTACCGTATACAAGGAGCTTGCAGGTATTGAGATAACCGAATATGATCCGATAGGCGAACAAAAGCACGTTATCCGTGATTTCGCAGGAAACGAATTCAGCTGTCATGCATGGTGCGATGTTATACAGGCGACTTCCGCAAAGGCTTATGCTGAGTATACCGACGGCTGGTACCGCTGTCTGCCTGCTGTTACCATGAACAGGTACTGCAACGGTATCGCCTACTACATCGGAACAGTCTGCGGACTCGACTTCTATGAGAGCTTCGCATCAAACCTCATGATGCAGACAGGTATTCCTCGCCTTAAGGACCTGCCGCGAGGAGTGGAAGTAACTACCCGTACCAACGGTAAGGATGAGTATATCTTCTTCTTCAACAACTCCGAAAAGGACGTTTCGATACCGCTTCCAAAGCCTATGTACAGCGTTATTTATTCGATAGTAGAAGACGAGCTTCAGCTTAAGCCGTTTGAAATGGATGTAGTAAGGAAGTAAACAGGTATGAGGATAGTTTTACAGCGTGTTAACCACGCAAGCGTCACAGTTGACGGAGAGATATGCGGACAGATAGGCAAGGGCTATCTGGTACTGCTGGGAGTAGGTCATGAGGACACCGAGGAGGACTGCCGGAGACTTGCGGATAAGATAATAAATCTGCGTATCTTCTCGGACGAGAATGATAAGATAAACCTCTCGCTGAATGATGTGGGAGGAGAACTGCTGGTAGTATCGCAGTTCACGCTCTATGCGGACTGCCGCAAGGGAAACCGTCCGAACTTCATTCAGGCAGGCAAACCCGATGAAGCGGAACGCCTTTACAACTACTTCGTTGATTACTGCCGAAGCAAGGGCAAGCATGTGGAAACAGGCATCTTTGCGGCTGATATGAAGGTCTCGCTCGAAAATGACGGACCGTTCACAGTTATTCTTGAATAATGAATAAGATCACCTTTCGGGACGCATAATATCCGTGAGGTGATCTTTTTGCGTTATCGTGGAGACAGGGGAATTCTCATACTTACACTGCTGTTTCTTTTGCTGTTTACTGGTGTGGTACTGAACTACTACCGCATTTCCGAGGACGGCGCATATATAAGCGCTGCGGTGAACAGTCCCTATATTACTGTAAATGCGGGAGACAGTCAGGGGACGGTCTACGACAGGGAAATGCGTCCGCTGGTGAACTGCGGTCACGAGTGGGTATGCGTTATAGTGCCTGACGGAAAGACGGATGCGGAAGCAATGGAAAATGCTGTGGACAAGGAAGAATTTGCGGAGAACTATGCTAAGGGACGTCCCTTTGCTTACAGGTGCAGGGAGTCGGGGAAGGATACGGACAGGAAAACTTACTTCCGCATACCTGTAAGATACGGCGAAAACCAGACTGCACAGCATGTTATCGGGTATCTGTCCGAAGGGAAAGGTGCTTCGGGGATAGAGTACGCATACGAGAAGATTCTTCGCAGCGGAAGTGTCGGCAACACAGTAAGCTATACCACCGACGGCAGAGGAAATGTGCTTATCGGTGAGGGCAAAAGAGTACAGCGAAGCAGCAATGAAAAAACGGGAGTCGTTACAACGCTGGACAAGGAAATTCAGGCTGTATGCGAGTCCTTTTCCCGTGAGATTGCAAAGGGTACCGTTATAGTTTCGGATATCGGCAGCGGCGATATACTCGGACTTGCAAGCTATCCGCAGTATTCAGCTGATAATATCGAAGCCGCACTGACCGACGGGGACAGTCCCCTTATAGACCGTGCGCTTTATTCCTACAGCGTAGGTTCTATATTCAAGCTTGTGACAGCCTGTGAAGCTCTGGACGAGGGAATGGGCGGATTCGTATACGACTGCAAGGGCAGTATCGATATTTCGGGACAGGTTTTCAACTGCCATCGCTATGACGGTCACGGAGTCCAGGATATGACCGAAGCTGTAGCCAATTCCTGCAACACTTACTTTATCAGTCTCAGCAGATGCCTTGATATACCGAAGCTTCGTGGGACTGCCTATGACATGGGGTTCGGTAAAGAGATACCGCTGTGTTCGGGGATTACCGCTTCCGCAGGACATCTTCCCACCGTTGAGGAACTCCTTGTACCTGCCGAACTTGCGAACTTCTCATTCGGTCAGGGAAAGCTTACTGCTTCACCGCTTCAGATAAACCGTATGACCGGGGCAATTGCAAACGGCGGAAAGCTTTACATGTCAAGGCTTATAAAGGGGATAACTGCGGACGGCGAAACAGTCTCCAACGAAAAGCCGAAGCAGTATACTCGAGTTATGGGAGAGATACAGGCGAAGGAGCTGAGGGATATGATGATATCGGCTGTGTACGATACCGAGGGTTCAAACGCAAAGCCGCAGAGGGTAAAGGTCGGCGCAAAGACCTCCACTGCACAGACGGGACGCATGGATGAGAGGGGAGAGGAGTTCTGTCACGCTTGGATAACGGGGTTCTTTCCTGCTGACAAACCGAGGTATGCGGTGACGGTGCTTGTTGAGGACGGCGGCTACGGAAATGATGCGGCAGCGCCTGTATTTGCCGAAATTGCGGACAGGGTAATGAAAATCGGATAATTCTTGACAAAGCTGTGTTTGTGTGATATACTTTTCCTGTAAAATTTTTTTCAGGAGGAGAAATAATGAAAAAGGGTTTATTTGCAATCTGTATGGCAGCTATCATGCTGACAGGCTGCGGAAATGCTGCAACAACGGGGGGAAGCACCGCAGATACAAGCTCAAAGGCTGATACAGCTTCTTCGGCAGTTTCAGATAATGAAAGCAAGGAGGATAAGAAAAAATCCGACGCTCATGGAGACGAGGAATTGATCTATGAAGATACTATTGATCCTGAAATGAAGTGTATTGATGTGCCAATACCGAAACGAATGGAAAACGGAGGTTTAGGACTCTCTTACTATGCTACACACGGGTTTGACCATCGAGATTACCATGATGTGGAAGATGTAGTTTTCTATATGTGGGGAACAGATGATCCAAGTTATTGGAGCGGTCTTGAATCTTACAAGGATCTATCAGCAGAAGAGCTGATAAACTATACAATCAAAAATAAAACGAAAGAAGTATTGAATAATGCTTATGGAGAATGGCTTACAGATGATTACCCAGCCGATACAATTGATACAGAAGAAGAAAAAGAAATGCTTGGATACAAAGTGAAACGCTATTCTGGAAATATATCTTTCAGGGGTGAAGAGAAAAAAGTTCATTATATTTTGAATTATGCTTTTGTTGACAATGAGCAGGTTCTCTGGTGGATGTCATTTACGAGGTCTGATGCACAGTCAGAACTTGATGAGATGCAGTATCTTGCAGACCTTCCTCTCAACAAGGCAAAGTTTCACGAATAATAAAAACAAGGGACGCCTGTGCGTCCCTTAATTGTTATTTACCGAACTTTTCAACGTCCACATCGAGAGGAGCGTCAATCTCATCGGAAACGTATTTGCCGTTCTTTTTGCGCTGCTTTACACATTCGGTCAGCAGGTACTCTATCTGACCGTTGACCGAACGGAAGTCGTCCTCCGCCCATGCAGCGATATCGTTATACAGCTTTTCCGATAATCTGAGCGGAACTTGTTTTTTAGCTGCCATATCAATAGAGCGAGCCTGAGTTTACGACAGGCTGAGCGTCGTGGTTTCCGCAGAGAACTACCAGCAGGTTTGATACCATAGCAGCCTTGCGCTCCTCGTCCAGTTCAACAACGTTGTTCTCGTTGAGTCTTTCAAGAGCCATTTCAACCATGCCTACAGCACCGTCAACGATCATTTTTCTTGCGTCGATGATGGCGGAAGCCTGCTGTCTCTGGAGCATTACTGCTGCGATCTCGGGAGCGTATGCAAGGTAAGTGATACGAGCCTCGATTATTTCAAGACCTGCGTTCTCGACCTTTGACTGTATCTCGTCACGGATACGTGCTGCAACTACCTCGCTTGAACCGCGGAGGCTTCCTTCGTCAGCGATGCCGTCGCCTGTAGTATCAACGTTAGGAGCAACGTCATAGGGGTAAAGACGAACGATATTTCTGAGGGCAGTATCGCACTGGAGCGAGAGGTATTCCTTATAGTTGTCAACATCGAAAACAGCCTTAGCAGTATCGGTAACCTTCCAGATAACAGCGATGCCAATCTCAACAGGGTTGCCGAGGCAGTCGTTTATCTTCTGTCGGTTGTTGTTGAGAGTCATTATCTTAAGGGATATCTTCTTGGACATTACAGGAGTTGATCTGTAGCCTGTCATAAGATTAACGGTAGCTGCTGATGATTCGCGTGTATTACCGTCCACGTCACCGCTCTGGCGGAGCTTTGTGGAAGCGGCAGGGTTAACGGCTGTGCAGAACGGGTTTACCCAGTAGAAGCCGTCGCCTTTGAGAGTTCCCTTGTACTTGCCGAAGAGGGTGAGTACGAGAGCTTCCTGCGGCTTCAGTACTTTAAGTCCGAGGTACGGCACCCAGCCGATGCATAACCAAAGCAGTGAGAGTATTATGAGCAGCAGAGATTCAGCGCCAATGCCTAAGATAAACGTAAAGAACGAGCCTATGTAGAGCAGTGTGATGATAACGATGGCTGACCAGCCATTCTTTCTTGTTGATAAAACTTTTTCTTTCATGATTATTCATCCTTTCGTGATGTGAATGTGGTGTATTGATTTGATATCATTATGATATCACATAAATATGATTTTGTCAAGATATTACTGAAATATTTTTCATTTAACTATTAGCCTGTGCAGTTAAGAATATGCATTATTGCTGTGCAGCGTTATCCATACCTTTTGTACCTTTTGAACCTTTTGTACCTGTACCATATCTGACAAATCAATAATAAGCTGTTTTGAATAATAGTTAAATTATTATTTAATTGATGCATGAATATTCTGTGTAACAGCATTTTTCTGATGCAGCGGCTCATGGACGGTGGTACAAAAGGTACAAAAGGGGTGCTGTCAGAGTGCAGAGAGCAGTTATTAGAACTCAGAGCTTAGTGTAGGGGCACACAGTTTGCGCCCGTTATGACCGGATACAATTATTGAACCCATGTAGGGACGAGTTGCGCTCGCACGTTGGAGTCCGTACAATTACCTTTAAAGATAAAATGCTGAAAAATACTTGACTTTTCACGGAAACAGCGTTATAATACTAATGTATGGCAGTGAAGGGACTGACTGTATGCGTGATACCTCAGAGAGAAAGCGGACGGTGAGAGCTTTCGTATCACAGACAGGTGCTACCCCCGAGTCTCTCTGCGAAAGCGGAGCGTATTTCTGCGTTAAGGATAGCCGAGGAAAGGGGAGTTCCCCTTTTGAATTTGGGTGGTACCACGAGAGCCTTCGTCCCATTTGGCGGCGAGGCCTTTTTATTTAGTCCGGAATTTAACAATAAGCGCCGTTGTTCAATTGGTGAACAACTGTCTTGTGTAAGGCAGGTACAGCATTTTTTGGGTTCGATTCCTAAACGGCGCACCATTTCAATTCATAATTCATAATGCATAATCTTTCTGATAAGTCAGAGATGCATTTAATTAATGTCTGCTCAACAACTAAAAAATGGCTTATTATAGCTTCCAAAGCCATTTTTTAGTTGTCAAAGTGCAAGAAAATAATGATATTAAAGTTTTTTCTTGCACTTTGTTTTGCCCTTTCGGGCAAAATGAGCTTGACATAAAGAAATGTGACGCGCAAATTCTTTATATTTTAGGGAATTTGCGCTCCCCGAACAAAGTTCGGGGCAGTAACCGCCCAAAGGCGGTTACTGAGTACACATTAATTATGAATTATGAATTATGAATTATGCATTTTATTAAAAGGAGATTATTTTTATGCAGTGGACAGGTCTTAACGATCTACGTGAAAAGTATTTATCATTCTTCGAGAGCAAGAACCATACTCGTATGGCAAGCGCTTCTCTCATCCCTCAGGGCGACAAGAGCCTCCTTCTTATCAACTCGGGTATGGCTCCCCTTAAGAAGTTCTTCCTGGGACAGGCTACACCTCCGAACGTAAGAGTAACAACATGTCAGAAATGTATCCGTACTCCCGATATCGAGAGCGTTGGTAAGACTGCAAGACACGGTACATACTTCGAGATGCTCGGTAACTTCTCATTCGGCGACTACTTCAAGCCCGAGGCTATCGCATGGGCTTGGGAGTTCCTTACAAAGACACTGGAGATACCTGCTGACCGTCTCTGGATAACTATATACGAAAGCGACGACGAGGCAGAGCAGATTTGGGAGAACAATATCGGCATCCCTCACGACAGGATAATCCGTCTCGGTAAGAAGGACAACTTCTGGGAGCACGGTTCAGGTCCATGCGGTCCATGTTCCGAGATACACTTCGACCGCGGTGAGGCTTACGGCCCTTTCGAGAACTTCGAGCAGGCAAGCGACTGTGACCGTGTCATCGAGATATGGAACCTCGTTTTCAGCCAGTTTGACAGCGACGGAAACGGTCACTACGAGGAAATGAAGAGCAAGAACATCGACACAGGTATGGGACTTGAAAGACTTGCTTGCGTTATGCAGGGCGTTGACAATATCTTCGAGGTCGATACTGTTCAGAATATCATGAAGCACATCTCATCTATCGCAGGCGTTGAGTACAAGAAGGACGCTAAGACAGATGTTTCTCTCCGTGTTATCACTGACCATATCAGAAGCACTACTTTAATGGTTGGCGACGGCATACAGCCTTCAAATTCGGGACGCGGTTATGTTCTCCGCCGTCTGCTGAGAAGAGCTGCACGTCACGGCAGACTCTTAGGCATCACAAGACCTTTCCTTTCCGAGGTATGCGATACAGTTATCAAGGAGAACGAAGGCGCTTACCCTGAGCTTGCTGAAAAGAAGGATTACATAAAGAAGATAATCAGCGTTGAGGAAGAGGCTTTCGCTAAGACTATAGACAAGGGTACAGAGCTCCTCAACCAGTTCACAGAGAAGCTTGCATCAGAGGGCAAAAAAGTGCTCTCAGGCGACGATGCATTCAAGCTTGCTGATACATACGGCTTCCCGATAGACCTTACAGAAGAGATATGCGAGGAGAAGGGCTTTACTGTTGACCGTGACCGCTTCACCGAGCTTGCAAAGGAACAGCGCGCAAGAGCAAAGGCTGACCATGCAGCTAAGGCAGGTTCATCATGGGCTGACAACAGCATCAAGGTAGATGCTCCAAAGACTGTATTCACTGGCTATACTGACAACTCGGCAGAGGCTGAGATACTTGCTATATACAAGGACGGCGCAGAGGTGGATTCTGCTTCCGAAGGCGAGGACGTTGTTATCGTACTCGACAGAACTCCTTTCTACGCTGAAAGCGGCGGACAGGTAGGCGATACAGGTACTATCACATGCGGTCCGAACGTTGTATCGGTGGATGATACTATCAAGAGCGAGGGACACTTCCTCCACATCGCATCAGTTACCGAGGGTACTGTTACAAAGGGCGAGAAGGTAACAGCTGAGATAGATGTTACAAGAAGAAACTCTATCATGCGCAACCACACTTCAGCACATCTTCTCCAGAACGCACTCCGCAAGGTACTTGGCGACCACGTTCATCAGGCAGGACAGCTCGTTAACGAGAAGGCTTGCCGTTTCGACTTCAACCACTTCAGCGCTATGACCGATGAGGAGATAGCAGAGGTAGAGCGCCTTGTAAACAATGAGATACTCAGCGCTATCCCTGTTACTATGGAGGAAATGCCTATCGAAGAGGCTAAGAAGCTTGGAGCTATGGCTCTCTTCGGTGAGAAGTACGGCGATGTTGTAAGAGTTGTAACAGCAGGTGATTCTATCGAGTTCTGCGGCGGTACTCACGTATCAAATTCCGCTCAGATAGGACTCTTCAAGATAGTTTCCGAAAGTTCCGTAGCCGCAGGCGTAAGACGTATCGAGGCAGTTACAGGTTCGGGTGTACTTGAACTGCTTAACAGCTTCAAGGACACTATCATCAGATCCGCAAAGGCTCTCAAGCTTGCAAATATCACAGAGCTTCCCGAGAAGTGTGCTTCTGTAGCATCCGAGCTCAAGGACAAGGAAAAGCAGCTTGAATCTCTTAATCAGCAGGTAGCTAACTCAAAGGTTGCAGCTATATTCGATAACGCTAAGGAAGTTAACGGAGTTAAGGTGATATCCGCAAGAATGGACGGCTCTGCACCTGACGCTCTCAGAAAGCTTGGCGACAGCGTAAAGGACAAGGCTGAGGCTATCATCGCTCTGTTTGCAGCAGTAAACGGCGAGAAGGGCACATTCTACTGCGTTTGTACAAAGGACGCTATCGCTAAGGGCGGAAACGCAGGTCAGATAGTACGCGAAGTTTCGGCAGTAACAGGCGGAAAGGGCGGCGGAAAGCCCGACGGAGCTATGGCAGGTGCAGGGGATATCACTAAGGTAGACGAAGCACTGGCTAAGTTTGAAGATATCGTATCAGGTATCATAAAGTAATAAAATTCAAGACTGAAGCCGTCAGCTTTTCGGCGGCTTCGGACTTCGATGAAAAATAGTAAAGGAGTAAAATTTATGGACTGCTTATTCTGCAAGATAATCGACGGAGAAATACCAAGCACAAAGGTGTATGAGGACGAATACGTTTACGCATTCAAGGACATCGCTCCTATCGCACCTATGCACATCCTCATCATCCCAAAGGTACACATCACAAGTGCAAATGACATAACAGAGGAAAATTCAGCTGTAGTTGCAAAGGTATTTGAGGCAGCAGGAAAAATAGCCAAGGAACAGGGCTATGAGAGCTATCGTATAATCAACAACTGCGGCGACGATGCAGGTCAGACCGTAAAGCATCTCCACTTCCATCTTCTCGGCGGAGTTAAAATGGGCTGGGGCCCCGAGTCACTGGGCAAGACTGAATAAGGAGCAATAAAAATGGCAGAAACTTATAAAATGACTATTGCAGGACTTGAAAGAGAACTGCCGATATGTCCACTGAATGAAAAGCTTGATATTGCGGCTTTTGTTATGTTTTCCGATGTTGAACTCACTGTTGCGGCAGCTTCCGAGCTTCTGAAAAAGTGCGGAGATTTCGACGTTATCCTGACTGCTGAATCAAAGGGAATACCTCTTGCCTTTGAAATGGCAAGACAGTGCGGAAAACCCTATGTAGTTGCAAGAAAGTCGGTAAAGCTTTACATGAAGAACCCTATCTCGGTCACGGTAAAGTCCATAACCACAGCACATGAACAGGTGCTGCATCTTGCAGAGGATAAGGCAGCAATGCTGCGAGACAAAAAGGTGCTTATCCTTGATGACGTTATCAGTACAGGCGAATCACTTATAGCGCTTGAAAAGCTTACAAAGGCTGCAGGCGGAAATATCGTCTGCGAGGCTGCAGTTCTTGCTGAAGGCGACGCTGCTGAAAGAGATGATATAGTCTTTCTTGAAAAGCTGCCTCTTTTCTATAAACTTTAAGTAATATTATGAAGCGAAAAATGATTGGAGCGGCAGCAGCATATATGTCGGGATTGTTTTTCGCTTCGTTTTTTACGGGACCGATGATCCTTGCTGTAGTGGCTGCCGCAGTTTTGGTCCTTGTTATCTTCGGAAAGCGCAGAGGCTTTAAAACAGCGGACTATGCAGTTATTGCGGCTGCGTTCACTGCTGCCTTTGCAGTGTTCAACGTCTATACGCTGATGTATCATGACAAAGTTGTTGTCTATGACGGAAAAACAGGCAGCTTTACAGGCGAAGTCACTGATATCTCGGTACATGACGGCGGAAACGCTTCATACATACTGAAGGGCAGGACAGGCGACGGTCAGAAGGCAAGGATAACTTATTACGGAAGTGACCTCGGTGCGGAGTACGGTGATACCGTGACCATCGGTCAGTGCAGGTTTTCGCTTCCCGATAAGGACTGGCTTTTCGATGCCGAGACCTATTATAAGGCGCAGGGCGTCTTTCTTTCCGCAGGAAATATCAAGGATGCCGTCTGTACCCACAGAGGAAGACGTCCCCTGAAAAACGCTCTTATCAGCTACAGGGAGCACATGATAAAGCGCTTCAATGCCGTGCTCGGTACAGAATGCGGCGGTTTTCTTGCAGGAATGGTATTCGGCGAAAAGCAGGGACTTGATAATAACACCAAGACCGCTCTTTACCGCAGCGGTATAGGTCACATCCTTGCAGTCTCGGGACTGCATGTTTCCATAATAGCTGCACTTCTCATGACCTTGCTTCGCAGACTGAGAGTAAACAGGTTCGCGGCTTTCGGAATAATGGATGCAGTACTCGTTCTGCTCGTGGTAATGGCGAATACTCCCGTATCAGCGGTCAGAGCGGCAATAATGATGAATTTCATGTACTCTGCCTCGCTGTTCAGACGTCAGAACGATCCCCTTAATTCACTGGCGGCGGCATCTCTGCTGATATGTCTGTTCAGACCGTATTCCATATACAGCGCAGGTTTCATGTTGTCTCTTTCGGGAACGTTCGGTATAGCGGTATTTGCGCCCTTTGCCGCAGGCAAAAGGAAATACAGCGGAGTATGGGGAAAGCTGCGTTATGCGCTTATCGCAGGTATATGTACAGCTGTATCCGTATTTCCTCTTACCATGCTGTATTTCGATGAGACCTCGCTGATCTCACCGCTGACAAATCTGCTGCTCGTACCTCTCTGTACAATTGCAATGGTGATCGGTGTGGTATACCTTCTTACGGGAGGACTGCTTCCGATTCTTCCCTCAGCAGGGGGACTTATCAGCATAGTCCTCCATATAAGCGGAAAACTCTCCCGTATCGGCATATTTCACGCATCCCGCAGCGGAGAGCTTGTCCCTGTACTTCTCCTGACCGCAGGTACATGCGTCGTGCTGATATATTTCTACACAGGCAGACGCCGTGCAGTCATTGCCGCAACAGCAGTTTCAGCAGCAGTATTTGCATTCGGATACATGGGTATCGGACTCGTACAGCGCAGCAGACTTACGGTAGCTGTACTGGGAAAAGGTTACAACACTGCCGCTGTCGTGACCTGTAAAGGCAGGACGGACGTTATCGACCTCAGCGGTCACTACAGGGAAGCGGCATACGTAAGGAAGTACCTTTCCATAAACGGTGCGGACCATGTGGACTCTTTGATACTCGGGGAGAATGTTCAGTCACAGTATGCGGCGTATAAAGGTCAGCTGGAGTTTTTCCCTGCGGAAAAATGTATGGTCAGCGGAGAGGTGCCTGTAGCAGGCGGAGAGGACTGCGTTAACTTTGGTAATGATGCGGTCAGAATAGACAACGGTACGTATATCATTACTTACGCTGACGGCTGCCTTACTGTAGAGAGCGGAGGAAAGCGCGTGGATGTGGTGCCTGTCGGTAAGGACACGGATGCTAACAGCGAACTTACCGTATTTTACGGGAATGTCGGAAAGAAAACAAATGTTACCGTCAGCCGCAGTATGTATCTTGACGAGGTCTCGGATGGGGTACTGTGCAGCATGAACAACACCGAGATCGTTTTCGGTGAAACAATAAAGATAAGGAGACTCTGAATGGCTTATACAGATGCACGTACAATAGCTTCACAGCTTAAAAAAGGCGAAATTCGGAATCTTTACTATATATTCGGTGCGGACGTTGTAAGGGTAGAACGCCTTACAAAGCAGATAATAAAGGCTGCTGTAGGCGATAACGAGGAATTTGCCCTTACACGCATGAACGGCAAGAAGATCGACTTCAACGAGCTGTATGACACAGTCCAGATGATGCCGATGATGTCGGAGTATAACTGCATACTCGTAAATGACTATAACTGCGAGAAGCCCCGTGAGGATATGCGCGGATATACTGCCGACGACCTGAACAAGAAGCTCATCGAGGTGCTTAAGGAAGTTCCTCCTCAGACGGTAGTTGTATTCAACGTCACAGGCTTCGAGGTAAAGGTAAAGAAGGGCAAGATAGCAGACAAGAACAAGAAGCTTGCGGACTTTATCGAAAAGAACGGCATTGTCTGCGAGTTCGGTGCAAAGACTCCCGATGAGCTTGCAAAGGATATTGCGGCAAAGGTCTCGGCAAGGGGAGGAATGATATCCCTTGATAATGCAAGAGGACTTGCTGAGATGTGCCTTTCCGATACTCTTGCCATCGACAATGAGATAGACAAGCTGTGCGCTTATGCAAACGGACGTGAGATAACTGCGGATATGCTCCGTGAGCTTGTTCACGTACAGAGCGATATGACGGTATACAAGCTTGCTTCCGCTGTCGCTTCGATGAACCGCAGAGCAGCTTATGAAGCTATAGACGAACTGAATATAGACAATAAGAACAGGGGAGAGGTTCTGGGAGCAGTAACAGGTACATTTATAGATATGTATCGTGCGGCTTGTGCAAGACAGTCAGGCAGAGGTGTCAATGAAATGACTGCGGATTTCAGCTATAAATGGGACTTCATGGTAAAGAACGCTTTCCGTGACAGCAGCCGAATGAGCGTAAGGAAGCTGAGGAAATGCGTTGCCATACTCCGTGATACCGCGGTAAAGCTGAATTCCACATCTGCCGATCCGAGAACTGCCCTCGAACAGGCAGTGACAATGATGTTCATGACAAACAATTAGCGGAGGTACTATGATAAGCATAAAAGAAGCAATAATAGTAGAAGGAAAATACGATAAGATAAAGCTGTCGTCCATAGTTGACGCAGTTATCATAGTTACCAACGGATTCGGTATATTCAAGGACAGCGAAAAGCTGGAACTTATAAGATACTACGCCGAAAAAACGGGTATACTCATACTTACTGATTCGGACAGTGCAGGTCGCAAGATCCGCGGATATATAAAGGGTGCTGTACCAAACGGCAACGTAAGGAATGTATTCATCCCAGATGTTTTCGGCAAGGAAAAGCGCAAGGAGAAGCCTTCGGCAGAGGGAAAGCTCGGAGTTGAAGGAATAGACAAGAAGCTGATACTCGAAGCCTTCAGGAAAGCGGGAGTGACCTCAGAGGAGCGTACTTCTGCTCCCGATATCACTACTGCGGTACTCTATGAGCTGGGACTCAGCGGAGGAAAGAACAGCTCGGAGCTGAGAAAGCGCCTTCAGAGCAGTCTCGGACTTCCTTCACTTATGTCCGCATCGGCGCTTATGGAAGTGCTCAACACAATGATGACTGCGGAAGAGCTTTCGGAGCATATGAAAAAACTGGAAGGAGCAGAAAATGACCTATAGCAGTCTTATTTTCATATATGGGTTCCTGCCCTTGTCCCTGCTGATATACCACGCTGCAAGGGAGAAATACCGCAATGCAGTACTTCTGGGACTTAGTCTCATATTCTGCGGATTCTGCGGACTTAAATGCCTTGCATTTACTGTGTTGGATACGGCTTTCAATTTTCTTGTGGGACACATCATCGATACGCACAGAGTCAGGAAAAAAAGCGGAACTCTGCCCCTTTTAACAGGTATTACCGCAAATATAGCGATGCTTTTCGTGTTCAGAGCGGCAGATCTTGCGGAACTAAGAGAAAAGATCGGACTGCCCGAGGGAGTTCTGCCTGTAGGTATATCCCTGTTCACTTTGTCCGCCGTCGGTTACCTCATAGATATATACAGCGACCGTATACGTGCGGAGAGCGATCCTGTAAGGTTCGGACTTTACATGCTCATGTTCCCTCGTATCATAATGGGACCTGTTCTGCGTTATGACAGCTTTGTGAAGATACTCAGCCGCAGGAAATGCAGTCTTGCGGAAACAGGTACGGGTATGACCATTTTCGTTAAAGGACTTGCAAAGAAGGTCCTTGCAGCCGATAATCTCTTCATGCTGTATTCAGCTGTACGGAATGTGAAATCGGGAGAGCTTGCGGCAGTAAATGCGTGGCTCGGCATGATAGCCTATGTGCTGTGTCTTTATTTTACCGTTTCGGGACTTACGGATATGGGCATCGGTCTCGGAAGGTGCTTTGGTATGCATTTCCCCCGTTGCTTCAACTATCCGCTGTTTGTCAGTAAACTCAGGTACTTCGCATCAAGATGGCATATGCAGGCTGTCCGCTGGTTCAGAAGGTATATCTCCTCGCCGCTCTCGGCTCAGAGCAGTGTACGCTGGATAAAGAAGCTGATATTCATTGCAACATGGGGATTCTTCGGATTCTGGTACACATTCAGGGCAGGCGGACTTATATGGGGACTCCTTTTAGGCATCGGCATAGTAGTTGAACGAAAGTTTGCAAAGCTTAAAATGCTCAATGCAACAGGTATCATAGTGACATTCGTGTTCCTGACCGTTTCATCAGTATTCCTTGCAGGGGATAATCTGTCCGCTTCCATACGCTATCTTGGTGCAATGGTCGGCGGAAACCGTATGCTTGCGGATTCGCTTACGGTATATCTTCTGAGGTCGTATATAATCATACTTCTTGTATCTGTTTATGCCTCAACGGACCTTTTCCGCAATATGCTCCTTCGTTCGCGCAAGCACAAGGTGAATTCCGTACTGTCGGCAGCAACTCCCGCTATCGTTATCGTTCTGCTGCTTGTATGTACTGCATTTATCGCTTACGGCGGAGCTTCTTCGCTTTCACCTGTAACGTTATAGGAGGCAGAGTATGACAAGGCTGATAAAAAAGATAACAGCTGTTGCAGCTATCGCAGTAACAGGAACGCTCGGACTGCTTACAGTTACCGTACCAAAGAAAACCTACTCCGAAAACGAAAACAGGATGCTTCAGGGTATACCGCAGCTTTCATGGTCCGCCCTTGCTGACGGGAGCTATTTCAGCGGACTGAGCAGCTGCTTTACGGACCACTTTGCATTCCGTCACTTTTTTGTATCTTCCGATGCAAAGCTTGCATCGGGAATGTGCGAAAGGGTAGTCAACGGCGTTTATATCGGAAATACAAGGCTTATCGATGCCAAGGTGTCCGAAAGGGGAAAGTCTCAACTGAATGCGGAAAGGATAAAGAGATTTGCAGGAAATTACAGCGGCGCAGTCTATCTTGCAGCAGTTCCTACTTCGTCGGGAGTCTACAGCTCGATGCTTCCTGCTTATCTTTCCTATAATACCGAAAAACAGCAGATAGACAGATTCTATGCCGAATTTGACAGAAGCATAAGAAAGATAGACGCTTACAGCATCCTGAAAATGCAGACGGACGATTATATTTTCTTAAGAAGTGATACTAAATGGACAGGTTACGGGGCATACTGTGTTTATAAGACGGTGATCCAGAAGCTCGGATTCCTGCCGTCCCCTTACAGCAAGTACACCGTCCGCCATGTATCCGATGACTACTGCGGCAACCTTTACAACAGAACGCAGTATATGAAGTCCAACAAGGACATGCTTGATATCTACGAATACAGCGACGGTGCAGAAGCAGAGAGCTGCACCTGCTATTACAACAACGGAGACAGTAAATCTGCACAGCTTTACGATCTTTCCGCACTTGATTCGGGTGATAAGTATGATATATATACCTGCGGAACGTGTCCCTTCATGCGGATACGCACATCGCTCAACAACGACAGGAAGCTTCTTGTGATAACGGATGATATGGGCAGGAATTTTGTACCGTTCCTTATACAGCACTACAGCGAGATAGGCGTGGTATGTCCGAAGAAGATGACGGGAAAGCTTGAAGAATATGTAAATGCGGATGATTATGAACAGACACTGATACTGATAGGTGCGGACAGCCTTGGCGATGAGGATATGCTCAGTCCGCTTGAAGAAGAGGAGGAATAAAAATGAAAGCACTTGTTACAGGAGCAACATCGGGCATAGGAAGAAGCATTGCCTTCAACCTCCACCGCAGAGGCTGGGACCTGATACTCACGGGACGCAACACCGAAGAGCTGAAGAAGCTGAAGAAGCGTTTCGGCGAGGATACCGAGATAGTTGCCGCTGATCTTGCAGACCGTGACGAGGTAATGAAGGTATATGACTTCTGCCGCGGCAAGGATATAGATATGCTTGTTAATAATGCAGGTTACGGACTCTTCGGAAAGTTCGACGAGACCGACCTTGATGACGAGCTGAATATGCTCAGCGTGAATATAAATGCCCTTCATATACTTACAAAGCTGTTTCTGCGCGATTTCAAGGCAAAGGACAGCGGTATCATACTGAATGTGGCATCCAGTGCAGGCTTCATGACGGGACCTCTTCTCTCATCCTACTATGCTTCAAAAAATTACGTGGTAAGACTATCTCTTGCTATAGCCGAGGAGCTCCGCAGGGATAAGTCCAATGTTTCCATAACCGTACTCTGTCCCGGACCTGTTGATACCCATTTCAATGACCGTGCAGGAGTTTCGTTCAGCGTCAAGCCGATATCTCCGCAGTACGCCGCAGAATTTGCACTGAATAAAGCCTTCCGCGGAAAGCTCATCGCCATTCCCGGACTTATGGTGCATGCAGGTGTTATTGCATCAAATTTCGCTCCCGAGAAGCTGATATCTGCCGTGACTTATAACATCCAGCACAGCAAGAAAGTCGCGGAGGATAAAAAGCACAGATGAAGGATATAAGCTATAGAGTAGCGCTTGGCGGAATAGTTTCGGCGCTCTGCCTTGTAACTATGTTTCTTGCAGGCATAATGCCTGCGCTCTACATACTGCTTCCGATGATAGCAGGTGTGTTCCTTATGATAATCGCAGAGGAGGTAAGTACAAAATGGGCACTGCTTACCTATATATCCACAGGAATACTCTCCATGTTCATAACCGCAGATAAGGAAGCTGCACTGCTCTTCGTCATGATATTCGGACACTATCCGATAATACGTTATTTCCTTCAGCGCATCAGATTCAGTCCGCTGAGGTTTGCGGTAAAGCTCATAGTTTTCAATGCAGGCTTTGCCGCATTTTTCTATACTACAGTGTACCTTTTCGGCATAGAACAGATGCTTGAAAGTATAAACGGCATCGGCAGATACGGCTGGATAGCGGCACTGATAGTATGCAATTTCATATTCGTGATGTATGATTATCTTCTGGACCGCATCTGTATCATTTACAGACACAGGATGCGTCCGAAATTCATGAAAAAGAAGTGAGGAGGTGAGGATTTGAAGCGTATAACAGTCGGAATAACCGCACACGTCGATTCAGGCAAGACCACTCTTGCAGAGGCCATGCTCTATAAAACAGGCAGCATCCGCAAAGCAGGCAGAGTTGATAACGGCGACTCATTCCTTGATACAGATTCCATAGAGCGTGACAGGGGAATAACTATTTTTTCAAGTCAGGCTCAGCTTAAATCAGGCGATACTGAGATAACACTGCTCGATACTCCCGGACACGTTGATTTTTCCGCCGAGACCGAGCGTACAATGCGTGTGATGGACTATGCGATACTCGTTATCAGCGGTACGGACGGAGTTCAGAGCCATACCACTACTTTATGGAAACTTCTGAGGAAATATGAAGTACCCGTATTCATATTCGTGAATAAAATGGACCTTGTAGGTGCGGACAGGAGCGCCGTACTCAAAGGACTCCGCAGACAGCTTTCGGAGGGCTGTGTGGATTTCACTCTCACCGATGATGAGATATACGAGTCCGCAGCAGGCTGCTGTGAGGAGCTTATGGAGAAGTATTTCGCAGAGGGCAGTCTCTCGGACGGCGATATTGCTTCGGCAGTCTCGGACAGGCGCATCTTCCCGTGCTTTTTCGGTTCTGCTCTGAAAATGGACGGTGTGGACGAGTTCATCACTGCCCTTGACAGATTCACTTCCGAGCCTGAACGTCAGCAGGAATTCGGTGCAAAGGTCTACAAGATAGCCTATGACAGCAAGGGAGTACGTCTGACTCATATGAAAGTGATGGGCGGAGAGCTGCATGTCAGGGAAGAGATTACATATATCAACCAGGATGGCGAAGAAGTCACCTGCAAGGTAAGCTCCGTTCGTTTCTATTCGGGCGAGAAGTTCACAACTGCCGAGTGTGCAGAGGCAGGAATGATATGTGCGGTGACGGGACTTGACGGCACGTATGCAGGTCAGGGGATAGGCAGTATTAAGAACTCCGAGAGAGCTGTCCTTGAACCTGTAATGACCTATCAGGTGATGCTTCCAGAGGGCAAGAACGCATATGATGCACTTAAGGATATGAGGCGCTTAGAGGACGAAGATCCGCAGCTCCACGTACTTTGGAACGAACAGTTGAGAGAGATACATCTCCAGCTTATGGGTGCAGTCCAGCTTGAAGTGCTGACCGAGAGGATAGAGTCACGTTTCGGCTACAGCGTTTCATTCGGCAGGGGTACAGTTGCCTACAAGGAGACTGTCAGGGGTATCACCGAGGGAGTAGGTCACTATGAACCGCTCCGTCACTATGCCGAGGTACACCTGATACTTGAACCACTCCCCAGAGGAAGCGGACTTAAGTTCGATACCACCTGCCATGAGGATGACCTGGACCGCAACTGGCAGAGGCTTATCCTCACTCACCTTGAAGAAAAGACTCATATCGGAGTCCTTACGGGTTCGCCAATAACCGATATGAAGATAACTCTTGCCGCTGGCAGAGCTCACCTTAAACACACCGAGGGTGGAGATTTCCGTCAGGCTACCTACAGGGCGGTAAGAAACGGTCTCCGCAAGGCTGAAAGCATCCTCCTTGAACCCTATTACGACTATGAACTGGAAGTGCCCTCGGAGTGCGTAGGCAGAGCTATAGCTGATCTTCAGCATATGTCCGCGGAGTTCGATACGCCCGAAACAATGGGAGATATGTCCGTGATAACAGGAAGCGCTCCCGTTTCTGAAATGAACGATTATCAGTCACAGGTAATAAGCTATACAAGGGGCAGGGGACACCTCAGCTGTATCACCTCGGGCTTCCGTGAGTGCCACAATGCAGAGGAAGTTATCGCCGCAGTAGACTACGACTGCGACAGCGACGTTGAGAACAGTGCAGATTCGGTTTTTTGCAGTCATGGTGCAGGATTCGTTGTAAAGTGGGACGAGGTAGAAAGCCATATGCATCTGCCCTCGTGTCTTTCTGCTGAACCCGAGGAAGAAGCTCCGCAAAAGCGCCTTCGTGCTGAGAGATTCGTAGCGGCGGCTGTATCAGATAAGGAGCTTATGGAGATATTCGAGCGTACCTACGGTAAAATAGATCGCGATCCGAGACGCTCGTTCAAGACATTCAAGGAAAAGACGGACTACAGTAAGAAGTCCACGCTGCCCGATTATGAAGGCCCCGATTATCTGCTTGTGGACGGCTATAATATAATCTATGCGTGGGATGATCTCAGCCGTATCGCCGAGGATAATCTCGATGCGGCACGTTCCGAGCTGATAAACAGGATGTGCAATTACAGAGGCTATGCAGGCTGCGAGCTGATACTCGTATTCGATGCTTACCGTGTAAAGGGCAGACACCGTGAGGTGGAGAATTACTGCGGTATAAGCATAGTTTTCACTCAGGAGGCAGAAACTGCCGACAGCTACATCGAGCGAGTTACGCACGAACTCTCAAAGAAGCACAGAGTAAGAGTTGCAACTTCCGACGGCCTTGAACAGATGATAATACTGGGCAACGGTGCAATGAGACTTTCTGCGGCGGAGTTCCGCAAGAGAGTGGACGATGCAGAGGCGGAGATAAGGGAATTCCTCAGCGGAACGCACTGATGTATCGGTTTTATGATACTGTCAGATCAGAAAGATAAATGGCTCAGTAAGAAAAACTTACCGAGCCATTTATTAGCGGAGGATGTAGTTTTATGATTTGTTAGGTTGCGATAACAAATATATAAAAATAAAAGAAAAAACTTGAAAAAACAGTGGAAATTTTTTGCTTTATGTGTTATAATTAATTTTGATTGGTTTATTTGCAAAGGCGCATCTGACCAAAAACTGTGTTCTTCTGAACGTGGTATTATTTTATTTCTGCAATGCAGAGTTATTTTTAGAGGAGGCTTGTACATGAAAAAAGTGCAACTGACAGAAACCGTATTGCGTGACGCACAGCAGTCGCTTATGGCAACACGTCTGCCTTATGCCGATTACGAGGATATCCTCGATGATATGGATAAGGCTGGTTATTACTCCATCGAGTGCTGGGGAGGAGCTACCTTCGATTCTTGTCTTCGTTATCTGAACGAGGATCCGTGGGAGAGACTCCGCAACCTGAGAAAGCACCTTCCGAATACCCGACTCCAGATGCTTCTGAGAGGTCAGAATCTTCTCGGTTACAAGCATTATCACGATGATGTCGTTGAAAAGTTCGTTGAGCTTTCAATAAAGAACGGTATCGACGTTATCCGTATATTCGATGCTCTTAATGATTTCAGAAACATCCGCACAGCTCTCGAAGCTACAAAGAAGTACGCTAAGGAGAAGACTGTTGCATCAGGCTGTATCTCATACACTCAGAGCCCTGTACATACAGTTGACAAGTATATAGAAATGTGTAAGGAACTCAAGGAAATGGGATTCGATACTATCTGCCTTAAGGATATGGCAGGTACTATGTCACCATACGAGGCAGAGCACCTTATCAAGGGCATCAAGGATGCTATCGGCGATATGCCTCTGATACTCCATACACACTGCACTACAGGTATGGCTTACATGACTCTTACAAAGGCTATAGAGTCCGGAATCGATGTTATCGACTGCGCTACATCATGTTTCTCCGGCGGTACTTCACAGCCTTCAACAGAGACAATGTTCTATGCTCTTAAGCAGTACGGCATCGAGACAGGTCTGGACGAGGATATAATCAATAAGGTCAATGACTTCTTCAAGCCCGTTAAGCAGAAGTATATCGATAACGGTCAGCTCAACCCCAAGAGCCTTGCTACAGATGCTCAGGCACTTGTTTATAAGGTTCCGGGCGGTATGCTCTCCAACATGATCGCTAACCTCACAGATATGCACGCTATGGACAGATTCGATGAAGCGCTTGCCGAGATACCGAAGGTAAGAGCTGATATGGGTTATCCTCCGCTGGTAACTCCTCTTTCTCAGATGGTGGGAAATCAGGCTGTTACAAACGTACTTATCGGCGAGAGATACAAGAATATCTCAAAGGAAATAAAGAACTACATCAAGGGCGAATACGGAATCTCTCCTGCACCTGTTGACAGCAGCCTTATAGAAAAGGTGCTCGGCGCAGACGGTCAGCCTGTTGACTGCCGTGACGAAGATCAGAAGCGTACAGGTGAAGAGTTCACAGCTGCAAAGGAAGCTCTCGGAGACCTCTGCCGCAGTGAAGAGGACGTAATGAGCTATATCTGCTATCCCGATCAGACTCTCAAGTTCCTTAAGGACCGCAAGGCTCAGGAAGAGAACGAGGTAGTTTACACTATCGAGGAAATGTAAGGAGGGTGCGTTATGTCAGATAACTTATATGCGCTCCGTGAACTTTCTGTAGGTGAAGCCGCAGGTACTGCTATTTTCGGATACTGCGTAGTATTCGTGGGACTCGTTCTTCTTATGATAGTGCTCTACTGCACAGGCGCTTACTTCAAAAGCAAGGATGCCAAGGCTGAGGCTGCTGCAAAGGCTGCTCTCGAGAACACTGCAAAAGAGGTCGAGGCTAATCCCCTTAAGGTTATACCTGCCGAAGCTCCGAAGGCTCCCGGCTCTGCAGGACATGTAAAGCTCCACGGCGTTCCCGATAAGGAAGCCGCTATGATCATGGCTATCGTTGCCGATCAGATGCAGAAGCCTATCAATGAGCTTCACTTTATTTCTATCAAGGAGGTAAAATGATCATGAAGTATAAAGTTACACTTAATGGTAAGACATATGAAGTAGAGGTAGAGCACGGCAAGGCTGTACTTCTCGATGAGTATGAGGCACTTGCTCCTGCTGCACCTGCGGCTGCTGCTCCTGTTGCCGCTGCTCCTGCTGCAGCACCTGCTGCCGCTCCTGCACCTGCTGCTCCCGTTGACCTTGCTTCAGGCGAGACTGTTAACGCTCCTATGCCCGGAAACATCCTCAGAGTTGATGTTAAGCAGGGCGACACTGTAAAGGCAGGTCAGATACTTGTTATTCTTGAAGCAATGAAAATGGAAAATGAGATAGTTTCTCCTAAGGACGGCACTGTTGCACAGGTTGTTACAAGCAAGGGTGCGGTTGTAGATACAGGCGCTCCGCTGATCGTAATAGCATAAGGAGGCGCCCGTATGAATATAGTTGAAACACTTGAGACCTTGTGGGAAGGCTCGGGTTTCCACAGCTTCCTTATTGAAGGCGGCTGGAAGAACCTGATAATGATATTCATTTCATGCATCCTTCTCTATCTTGGTATCAAAAAGAAATTTGAACCTCTTCTTCTTGTTGGTATCGCATTCGGCTGTCTGCTTGTAAACCTTTCCTATTTTGCAGCAGGAGATACTTCAGATGCGCTCTATCACATGGATCTATGGGATAACTTCCTGAATTCGGAGCATCCCGATTATCACAGCTACGGAGCTATCATGGCTCACGGCGGACTCCTTGACATCCTTTACATAGGTGTTAAAGCCGGTGTTTACCCGTCGCTCATATTCATGGGCGTTGGTGCTATGACCGACTTCGGTCCGCTTATCTCAAACCCCAAGAGCCTTCTTCTCGGCGCAGCTGCACAGATGGGCGTATTCCTTGCATTCTTCGGTGCTGTATGCCTCGGATTCTCAGGCGAACAGGCAGCTTCAATAGGTATCATCGGCGGTGCTGACGGTCCTACTGCTATCTTCCTTACAACGAGACTGGCTCCCGAACTTCTCGGACCTATAGCTATCGCAGCTTACTCCTACATGGCTCTTATCCCTATGATACAGCCGCCGCTCATGCGTCTCCTCACAACACAGAAGGAGCGCGAGGTAAAGATGGAGCAGAACAGAACTGTTTCAAAGACAGAGAAGATAATCTTCCCTATCATCGTTGCAATGTTCGTAATCCTTCTTCTTCCTTCAACAGCTCCCCTTATCGGATGCCTTATGCTCGGCAACCTCTGGAGAGAATGCGGCGTTACAGAGCGTCTTTCAGATACAGTACAGAATGCTCTTATGAACATCGTAACTGTATTCCTCGGTATATCAGTCGGCGCAACTACTGCTGCTGACAGATTCCTTTCACTTGAGACTATCAAGATCGTATTCCTCGGACTTGCTGCATTCTGTTTCTCAACAGTCGGCGGACTTCTCGTAGGTAAGATCATGTATAAGCTCTCAGGCGGCAAGATCAATCCTCTTATCGGTTCCGCAGGCGTTTCTGCCGTACCAATGGCAGCGCGTGTTTCACAGATGGAAGGTCAGAAGGCTAATCCCTCGAACTTCCTTCTCATGCATGCTATGGGACCGAACGTTGCAGGTGTTATCGGATCTGCTATCGCAGCAGGATTCCTTCTTGCAGTATTCAAGTAATATTATCTGCTTTGCAGACAACCGCGGTATTTCACATCTGTGAAGTGCCGCGGAATTTTTTTGTCCGTTTGTGTAATGTCAGAGGTGCCGATTTGTTCAATTTGTCAGAACATATTTTCACTTTCAACTTGTTTCCACTTTTGTCAACAGCAAACCAACAGACTATTCAACACTTATCCACAATTTGTCAACCGCTGCTTTGTAAAATTCAAGCAAACATGTACTGCTTGTTTGTGCAATCTGTAGATTTTGTCCTCGTTATTGACAAGTGAATTAATTTGTTGTATAATGTTAAGTATAAAGATATATACAGATATACAGTCGATATAACAAATAAAAAGATACAAGGTATGTCTGTAAAGAGGTGTGTAATGAACAAGGAAAGGGAACGCAAGGTCAAGATCCGCTATTCCAGAGTTGGTGCAGTTGTGATCCCTTTGCTTTTGATCAGTGCGGGTATTATGGCGTATATAAAGAGCCATGAAAAGATGATACCCGAAATGGAAAACGATGTGTCTGCTGTGTCTGAGTACACTGAGAACGTCGTCCCGGCGGAAGCTGTTGCAGAACCGCTGACAGAAGCAGAAAACGGGAACAAAACTGTGCCTTTTGTTGTTTATCCGAAGCGAACGGACGCATCCGTGAAGCTGGATAAGAAATACGACGGAAAAAATGTGGTTCTTTACGATGCTGAAACAGGAGAGGTAGTCGCTTACAGAGACGAAAACGTCCGGATCTACCCCGCCTCCCTGACTAAAGTGATGACTCTTATCGTGGCAGTTGAAAATATAAAGGATATGTCCGATAAGGTCGAGATAACAGAAGAAATGGTAAACCCTATGATAGCACTGGATGCCTCAAGGGCAGGTTTCGCTGTGGGCGAAAAGCCTTCGCTGGATCAGGTGCTTTACGGTATGGTGCTCGAATCGGGCGCTGATGCCGCTCTTGCTGCTGCGGTATACGTTGCAGGTTCCGAGGAAGCCTTTGTTGAACTCATGAACAGGAAGGCTGAGGATATGAAGCTTAAGGATACCCATTTCACGAATGTTGTCGGTCTCCATGCGGAGGATCACTACAGTACCGCAGCCGATATGGCAGCGATACTTGATTATGCCATGCAGGACGAGACGTGCCTGAAGTACCTTACTGCGGTGGAATATAAATATCCGCCCACTAAGGAGAGTCCCGAGGGACTTACCTTCAACAGCACTCTGTTCAGCAGGATGTTCGGTGATGAGATGCCGAATGTTACCGTCAAAGGCGGTAAGACTGGCTACACCGACGAGGCTAAGAATTGCGTCGAGACTTTTGCGGACGTGAACGGAAAAAAGTATATACTCGTTATCGCAGGAGATAAAACAAACTGGAATGCGATCTATGATACACTGAGCATATACAGCACTTATTGTGCAGGCGGCAAGGACTATGAACCGCCAAAGAAATAGAAAGACACATGCAGTAACATGTGAAAAAAGAGAAGTAGAACAAAAGGAAACATTCAAACGGGGGCAAGTGAAATGCGGAAGGAGAACGGAAAGCTCCACGTAAAAAAGAGCGGACTGGCTGCGGCAATGTGTGTATGCTCGGTATTGGTCATACTGGGCGGCAGCTTTTTCAAGGATCTGCACAAGAAAAGCATCAATGAGATAGTTGATGTGCGTGGAACTTTTTTAAATACAGTCAGCAGTGCGGAAGCACCTGCTGAACAAAAGGCGACTAACAGTACAACGCCCTGGGATAAAGAGGACGCTCCTCGTGAGGCTGAGGCTATCGAAAATGTAAAGTATGTAGGTACAGCTGAAGTGACTCTTGATAAGGCAAGTCTCTCAAAGGGTATGCTTACGGTGATCAACGAGAAGCACCCTGATATAACTCCGGACAGCAGGAATCTTGTTAGTCTTACTGCATATGACAGCGATGATTTTTCAGTCTACAGCGAGGATATAGTCCTTAAAGAGGATGCGGCTGATGCTTTATGCCGTATGATGAAGGATTACCATAAGGCTACAGAGCTTAATGACTTCGTTGTTTACGGTACGGATGATACACCGACCGATGATTACGCTTCATGCTGTCCGAGAAAATTTGCAGAGTCGGCAACAGGTTATACTGTTGACCTTGCACTTATTTCAAGCTACGGCACCATTGCCTATGACGGACTTGACGATGAGGGTTGGATAGTACAGAACTGCCATAAGTACGGATTTATCGTAAGATATCCCGAGGGCAAGGCTGATAAGACGGGCGAATCGTACTGTCCATGGCATCTGCGCTACGTTGGAAGCCTTCATGCAGCGATCATGAAAGATAAGGACATGTGCCTTGAAGAGTACGTTGATTATATGAGCGGCTTCAGCTATGATGAGCCTTTCGAGTGTACTCTCAACGGCAGTGCCAAAGTGATATACAGTCAGAAGGCTTCTGAAGGCGGAACTACAGTCAGAGTTCCCGTGGCAGGAAGCTATGAGGTCTCGGGAGATAATCTCGGAAACTATATAATCACTGCAAAAAGATGATAAGGACGGTCGGAAACGGCCGCCTTTTTTGTTGCAGTCTCGTAGGTCATAAACCGCCGCTCTGTACCATAGAATAGTGCAGAGGTGATGATATGAAAAAAACGGGGACATTTATTCTTCTGCTGACGTTTTTACTGTTCAGTATCCCGATGAGGACCTATGCTGAGGAGGCGGAAGAAAGCGGTGTTAAGGCGTATGTGCTTATGGAACCGAGAACGGAAACAGTCCTTGAGGAGCAAAACGGCAGGGAAAAACTGAATGTGGGGTATCTCGGCAAGCTCATGGCACTGTACGTCATAGCGCTGGACATAGAAACGGGGAAATACACGCTTGATAAGGAACTTACAGCGTCAGATTCCGTGACGGGAACCAAAGGCTCTGTGGTATGGCTGAGGGCAGGGGACAGGATGACCGTGGACGAACTGCTTAAGTCTGTTATAATCGGCAATGCAAACGATGCCATGACGGTGCTTGCAGAGGCTTCGGAGCAGTCAGTGGAGAATTTCGTAAGACGCATGAACATGGAAGCTTTCGACCTGGGACTGCGTGACAGCGTATTTTATTCGCCATACGGTTACTACGATGAACGTGAGTACTCTACTGCCTGTGATATTGCTGTAATATGCAGCCGATTGTCGGGATTTGATTTCCTGCGGCCGTATTTTCACACATGGCGTGACTTCGTTAGAGAACAGCAGACTGAACTCGTCAACGAGAACGTATTCGCGCGTACTTACGAGCCGATGATAGGCTTTAAAGCCAGTCACTCCGATCAGAGCGGATATTGTGCCGCAGAGGGTGCGGCGGACGGTGACAGCGCTTACATATCGGTGGTGCTTGGCGCGGAGAGCGATGAAGTCTCTTTTGCGCTGTCGAAGAAACTGCTGAAAAGCGGATTCAGGAATTACCGTGTGGTGGATGCATCATTCCCCGATGAGATGATAATGCCCGTACACGTCAGTCACGGCAGAGAATCTGCGGTGGAACTGGCTTTGCAGAGAAGCGGACTTGCAGCAGTCAGGGTGGGGTCGGGCGAACTGACAAGCATCGCTGTGCTGCCTGCGTATCTTGAAGCGCCTGTGATAAAGGGACAGCGTGTAGGTACAGTCGGATTCTACAGCGGCAAGACGCTTGTTTGCGAAACTGACGTGATAGTTAAAACAAGTGTTGGAAAAATGGACTTCAAATTTGTATTCGGAAAAATGTTGTTTAATTTGCTGGAGTAATAACAACGAAAATTGTTGATAGTAAACAAATGTTGAAATTGTTTGATAAAGGTACTTGAAAAAAATCCGAAAATATAGTATCATAAAGATGGTAATTTATATTTGCAGGGCGTAGTGCGCCCCAAATACTGGAGGTAAAATCAAATGTCATTAAAACTTAACACAAAATACCTTAGTGATTTTGTAAATCCCGATGAGCTGGCAGGTATCAAAGCTCAGGTCGAAGCTGCTGCTGATACCCTTCACAACAAGTCAGGTCTCGGAAATGATTTTTTAGGTTGGGTAGAGCTCCCTACAAATTACGATAAGGAAGAGTTCGCACGTATCAAGGCTGCTGCAGAGAAGATCAAGAAGAATTCCGATATCCTCATCGTTATCGGTATCGGCGGTTCATATCTCGGCGCAAGAGCTGCTATCGAGCTTCTCAAATCGCCTCTTTATAATAATATGAAGAAGGATACACCTGATATCTACTACGTTGGAAACAGCATCAATCCTACTTACCTCAACGAAGTTATCGCTCTCTGCGAGGGTAAGGATTTCTCTGTTAATGTTATATCCAAGTCAGGTACTACTACAGAACCTGCACTTGCTTTCCGTATATTCAAGAAGATGGTAGAGGATAAGTACGGCAAGGAAGAGGCTAAGAACCGTATCTTTGCTACTACTGACAAGGCAAGAGGAACTCTCAAGAGCCTTTCCGATACAGAGGGCTATGAGACATTTGTTATCCCAGATGATGTTGGAGGACGTTTCTCTGTTCTTACTGCTGTTGGCCTTCTTCCTATCGCTGTTGCAGGATGCGACATCGATGCTCTCATGAAGGGCGCTGCAAAGGCTCAGAAGGACCTCTGCGCTGATTTCGACAACAACGACTGCTACAAGTACGCTGCTCTCAGAAACATCCTTTACAGAAAGGGCAAGTCTGTTGAGATGCTCGTATCTTACGATCCAAGCTTCGTTATGATGTCGGAATGGTATAAGCAGCTCTTCGGCGAAAGCGAAGGCAAGGACAACAAGGGTATCTTCCCTGCTTCAGTTACATTCTCTACAGACCTTCACTCAATGGGCCAGTACATCCAGGACGGCGCAAGGATCATGTTCGAGACTGTTGTTGATATCAAGAATCCTAAGACAGATCTTTTCCTCGAGCCTGATGCTGAGAACCTTGACGGCCTTAACTTCCTGACAAACCAGAATATGTCAGTAGTTAACAGACGTGCTTTCGAGGGTACTGTTCTCGCTCATACAGAGGGCGGAGTTCCTAACATGATACTCGAGCTTGAGGATACAACTGAGGAAAGCGTTGGATATATGATCTACTTCTTTGAAAAAGCATGCGCTGTTTCAGGATACGTTCTCGGAGTTAACCCATTCAATCAGCCCGGAGTAGAGAGCTACAAGTCCAATATGTTCGCTCTGCTCGGCAAACCGGGCTATGAGGGCGCTAAAGCAGCTCTTGAAGCAAAACTTGGCTGAGAAGGGTTCACAATATAACAAAAAAATTACTTTGCCGCAAGGCATTGGAAGGAGTAAATTATGATTAAACTTATCATCGGTAAAAAGGGTACAGGAAAGACAAAGATCATCATCGACCAGATCAACGAGGCTGTAAGATCTACAAACGGCAATCTCGTATGTATCGAAAAGGGCGAGAACATCAGACGTTCTATCAGCTACAAGGTTAGATGGTGCGATGTTGAGCAGTTTGCTATCGAGGGCTTCGATGCTTTCTACGGCTTCGTAGCTGGTATGCTCGCAGGCAACTACGATATCAAGAACATCTATGTTGACGGTATCCTTAAGATCGGCGGACGTGACTTCGACGCTTTCGGCAAGATGCTCGAAAAGCTCGACAAGCTCACAGGCGAGGATTCTGTTGTTGTATTCACAGTTTCTGCTGATGAGTCTGAGCTTTCTGAAAATGTAAAGCAGTTCCTTAAGTAATTAAAGCACAATAAGGATTTTTCAGGTTTTTTGCGCCGAACTATTGACATATCGCGTGGTTTGGTGTATAATGTATTTTATGGTGCTCTAAAGGATTTTTTGTATGAAAATTAATTTAAAGCAGATTTTCAATATCGTCGGAGAATCAAAGGATATATCTTATGATATAACAGCGGACGAGCTTTCTGATATCAAAGGATATCAGTTCAGTTCACCTGTTGCCGTAAGCGGAAGAGTCTATAACAGGGCAGGAGTTATCTACCTTGATTATTCTGTTGAGTTCACTCTCCTCGCTGCATGCGACAGATGCCTGAAAGAGTTTGAACGCGGCTATAGCTTTGATTTCCAGCATATTGTCGTTCCTTCCCTCAGTAATAACGATAATGATGATTATATCGTCGCAGAGGGAGAGAGCATTGAACTGAATGATATTGCTGTTACCGATCTTCTGCTTCAGCTGCCTGTTAAAATGCTGTGCAAGGACGATTGTAAAGGTCTTTGTATGGTCTGCGGCTGTGATCTGAACGAGTCGGTCTGCAATTGTCTCAACTAATATGAGCTGTGAAGCTCCTGTAAGGAGGTGCCAAAATGGCTGTACCAAAGAGAAAAACTTCCAAGGCAAGACGTGATAAGAGACGTTCTGCTGTTTGGAAGCTGGAAGCACCCGCAATGTCTAAGTGTGATAACTGCGGCGCATTCAAGGCTCCGCACAAGGTTTGCAAGAACTGCGGATTCTATAAGGGCGTTGAGGTTCTTAAGCTGGACGCTGAATAATCGGCTGATTCCGATACATGAGGAGGAGAGAGGGAGTTATCCTTCTCTCCTTTTTAACTTTTGACAGGAGAATATTTATGGTAAAGATAAACAGCGTGATCCCTGATTCTCCTGCTGACAGAAAAGGGATCACGGAAGGCGATATACTGGTCAGAATAAACGGTCACGGCATAAAGGATGTGCTGGACTATATGTACTATGCTGCCGAAACTTCGGTAACGCTTGAAATAGTCCGCCACGGCGAGGAAATGACTGTTGCCATCGAAAAGGACGAATACGATGACCTCGGACTCGAATTCGAGACCTTCCTTATGGACCAGAAACAGTCATGCAGCAATAAATGCGTGTTCTGCTTCATCGATCAGATGCCGCCGGGTATGCGTGAAACTCTCTACTTCAAGGACGACGATGCTCGTCTTTCCTTCCTGCAGGGAAAT
The DNA here is from genome assembly GCA_900119535.1 of Ruminococcus sp. XPD3002. Lineage (GTDB taxonomy): Bacteria > Bacillota > Clostridia > Oscillospirales > Ruminococcaceae > Ruminococcus > Ruminococcus flavefaciens_H. The sequence goes on along the minus strand of FPJT01000007.1, from coordinate 105,188 downwards.
TACGTTACCCTTACTAACCTGAAACAGTCCGATATCGACAGAATAATCGAAATGAAGCTTAATATCAACGTTTCAGTCCATACCACAAACCCCGAACTTCGTGTGAAAATGATGCATAACAGGTTCGCAGGCGAGAAGCTGAAATTCATATGGCAGCTTGCTCACAACGGTATCAAGCTTAACTGCCAGATAGTTTGCTGTCCCGGACTGAATGACGGTGATGAGCTTCGCAGATCGCTTCGTGATCTCGGTGAACTGATGCCGAATATAACAAGTATGGCTGTAGTTCCCGTTGGTGTTACAAAGTTCCGTGAGGGGCTCTATCCGCTGAAGGGCTTCACGAAGGAGGGTGCTGCTGAGACTATCGATATCATCGCTGAATTTCAGGAACAGTTCCTTGAAAAATTCGGAACGAGAACTGTTTTCCCTTCCGATGAGTTCTTTCTTCTTGCTGAAAGAGATATCCCCGATATGGAATTCTACGAGGACTTCTCGCAGTATGAGAACGGCGTAGGTATGCTCCGCTCTCTTATGGACGAATTCGATAAAGCGCTTGATATTGCTGAATGGGAAGGCGGTAAACGTCATGTCACTATCGCTACAGGGTACAGTCCATACCCCATAATATGTCAGCTTGCAAAAAAAGCTGAGGAAAAGTTCCCGCTTCTTCAATGCGATGTGGTACGTATCCGCAACGATTTTTTCGGCGATACTATTACCGTTACTGGACTTATTACCGCTCAGGACCTTATTGCTCAGCTCAGAGACCATGACATAGGCGATCAGCTGCTGCTTTCATCGTCAATGGTGCGGCGTGACAGCGATGTGTTCCTTGATGACCTTACTATAGGCGACGTTGAAAGGGAACTCAATACCAGTGTCCGTACTTCCGCAAGTGACGGATACGAGCTTCTTGACGCCATAATGGGCGTTACATGGTGAAATACTAATGCTTTTGGAGGTGTAAGATGTTTAATATCAAAGACTCGAAATTCACGGGCTATGACTACAATGACTGGTTTCGTTACCTTAAGCGTAACGACAGGGAAAGACTTAAGATCGATTTTTCTTCCGAGCATGAGCTCACTAACAGGGAAAGGGAGATAATCTTCCCATCTGTCAGAGCTTTCCAGCGGGGAGAGCAGAGCGACGGAAAATGCCTTGTCAAAGCCGCTGTCCGCTTCGCAAAAAAGTACGGCGAGGATAAATATCCCGACGTAATGAAGCTCTTTATACGCGAGGAGAATTTTCATTCCTCCTATCTTGCACAGTATATGAACCATTTCAACGAGCCGCTGAAAAAGAATAACGGACTCGACCATATCTTCCGCAAGCTCAGACAGAGCGGCGGTCTCTTCATGGAAGTATCGGTACTTGTTACCGCCGAGATGATCGCTCTTTCGTATTACTCTGCACTGGGTAACGTCGCAAGAATGATCGACAGTCCCGCACTTGCCGATATCTGCGGACAGATGCTCCATGACGAGCTTCCGCATATAGTGCTCCAGTCCCATACTCTCGGACTTCTCGGAACAGGTCCCGTTAAAAACGCCTTCCGCAGGTTCCTTATGGGAGCTGCTACAATTGCCGTATGGATAGCCTACGGCGACCTTCTTGCACAGGGAGGTTACTGGTATAAGAAATTCAGAAGCGAGAATTTCGGATATCTCGCTCAGTCAATAGAGATAGCAGACAAAACATTCTGATATAAAGAAAGGAGAACATAACTATGTCATTACCGATAGTTGCAGTTGTGGGACGTCCTAACGTAGGAAAGTCCACTCTTTTCAACAAGCTTATCGGTCAGAGACTTTCCATAGTAGAGGATACTCCCGGTGTCACCAGAGACCGTATCTATTCCAAGTGTGAATGGAGAGGCAAGGAATTCATGGTGGTGGATACAGGTGGTATCGAACCTGAAAGTGATGATGTCATACTTGCTCAGATGCGAAGGCAGTCACAGCTTGCAATAGAAAAAGCTGATGTGATAGTCTTTGTTACCGATATACGGTGCGGCGTAACAGCTGATGATTATGCTGTTGCGGATATGCTCCAGAAAAGCGGCAAGCCTATCGTGCTTGCTGTAAATAAGGTGGATTCGCTTGGTGAACCTCCGCTGGAGCTCTACGAGTTCTATAACCTCGGACTCGGCGATCCGTTCCCGATATCCTCGGTACACGGTCACGGTACGGGAGATATGCTGGATCATATCTATGATCTTCTCCCAGAATCAAAAGAGGAGGAGTATGACGATGACGTTATCAAGGTAGCTGTTATCGGCAAGCCTAATGCAGGAAAGTCCTCGCTGATAAATAAGATCGCAGGAGAAGAACGTGTTATAGTATCCGATATCGCAGGTACTACACGAGATTCAACGGATACAGTCATTGAGAACGAATACGGTAAATTCGTGTTCATCGATACAGCAGGTATCAGAAAGAAATCAAAGGTAACGGAAAAGGTGGAGCATTACAGCGTTCTGAGAGCTTACATGGCTGTGGACCGTGCGGATGTCTGTGTTATAGTGCTCGATGCGACCGAGGGATTTACCGAACAGGATTCAAAGGTTGCAGGTTATGCTCACGAACAGGGCAAGGCTTGCGTAGTTGCCGTAAATAAATGGGACCTTGTTGAGAAGAACGACAAGACCATGCAGGAATTCCGCACAAAGCTTGAAAATGATTTCAGCTTTATGTCCTATGTGCCCTTTGTATTCATTTCCGCAAAGACAGGACAGAGGATAAATAAGCTCTATGAGCTCATCAAATACACCTTTGGTCAGAACAGCATGAGAATATCAACAGGTATGCTCAACGATGTTCTTGCATATGCCACTACAAGGGTACAGCCGCCTTCCGACAAGGGCAGACGACTGAAAATATACTATATGACTCAGCCTTCTACAAAGCCTCCGACATTCGTGACCTTTGTAAACAGGGCAGACCTGTTCCATTTTTCATACAGAAGATACATCGAAAATCAGATACGCTCGACATTCGGCCTTGAAGGAACTCCCGTTCGCTTCATAGTCAGAGAGCGGGGAGGCAATGATAAATAATGAAGGTATTGTTAGCTATTATACTTGCTGCAGCAGTGGGTTATATCCTCGGAAGCTGCAATTTCGCAATAATTATCGTAAAGATAATGAAGGGCGAAGATATACGTGAAATGGGAAGCAAAAATGCAGGACTCACAAACACCTACAGGTGCTGCGGTCCTGTGCCTGCACTTCTCACTCTTATAGGAGACCTGTGCAAGGGAGTTGTGGCTGTAGGTCTTGCAAGACTTATCGCAGGCGGACTCCACGCAGGCTTCAGCCCCGATAACGATACACAGTACATAGGCTATATAGCAGGTCTTTTTGCAATAATCGGACATGTTTTCCCTTGCTTTTTCCAGTTCAGGGGCGGAAAGGGCGTACTCGTGGGAGTTGCTTCATTCCTTATGGTTTCCCCGAGAGTTTTCCTTTGTCTGTTGCTGATATTCATAGCGATGCTTGCTATCTCAAAATACGTATCGCTTTCATCCATCATGGCTGCACTCTATTGTCCGCTTGCAACTCTGCTGGTCTCATGGATAGACTGCGGAGCATCCTTCGGCAGAAGCTTCTTGTATATGCTCCTTTCACTGCCAATGGCTGCAATAGTTATATGGATGCACCGTTCAAACATCGAACGTCTTATGAATGAAACAGAGCCTAAGTTTGATTTCAGAAAATACGCAGGAAAATAATACTGCATAAAAGACATAAAAACTGCATATTCTGAAAAAGATGCAGAATGATCGGACGCAAAAAATGTAATAATAATATGAGGTGATCGTAAATGGCAGAAATAAAAGAGTACAGAGGACATATCCGCAACTGGAGAGAACTCTGTTCGGAGCTCGGACTTGATGCAGGTCTTCCCCGTGAAAAGCGTGAAACAGCTATAATCGAAGCTGCATACGAAAAATGGGGACGCGAAATGGCAGACCACATCTACGGTATGTTTGCTTTCTATCTCTGGGATGAGAAGAACAGCAAGATATTCGCAATGAGAGACCAGTTCGGTACAAAGCCTTTTTACTATTATATAACAAAGGATAACAGACTCCTCTGCGGTACCATGATACGCGGTATAATGGAACAGGAAGGCTTCGTTAAGGAACTGAACGAGAAGATGCTCCAGATATACATGACTCTCACTTACGTTGCAGGAGAGGACACATTCTTCAAGGGCGTAAAGAAGCTCATGCCGGGACACTGGCTCGAATTCTCAGACGGAAAGCTTGAGATCGGACGCTACTGGACTCCCACATTTGCTCCCGATAAGTCCAAAAACGTTGAACAGTGGGCAGATGAGATACACTCAACTCTCAAACACATATTCACCGAAGTCAAAGAGGAAGGCGAAACCGTTGAATCCTTCCTTTCAGGCGGCGTAGATTCTTCATACGTGCTTGCTATGAGCGATGCAAAGCGTGCTGATTCCTGCGGATATGACGAGGAACGCTTCGATGAATCAAGAGTTGCAGCAAAGACTGCCGAGCTTCTCGGAGTTGAACACTCTGTAGCAAATATCCAGCCAAAGGATTACTTCGATATAGTACCCTATGTTATGTACAATATGGAGCAGCCGTTAGGTGATGCTTCGGCTATCGTATTCACTCTCGGATGCCTTGCAACTGCAAAGCATACCAAGATATGCTATTCGGGCGAGGGTGCAGACGAGTTCTTCGGCGGTTACAATATGTACCGCAATGCAGAGCGCTATGGTGATAACCTCAAGACCTTCTACGTTGGAAATACCAACATTATGAAGGAGGACGAAAAACAGCGCATACTCAAGCATTACGATCCGGATTATCTCCCGATAGACCTCGTTAAGTACATTTACGATGAGACCGAGGGACTTGATCCGCTTACAAAGATGTCCGATGTGGACATACAGATATGGCTCGAGGGCGATATTTACCTCAATGTTGACAAGATGAGTACAGCAGCAGGACTTGAAATACGTATGCCTCTTACCGACAGACGTATATTCGATATCGCTTCACGTATGCCTTCGGAGTATAAGGTAACAGAGGAGCAGAACAAGGTTGCATTCCGTACAGCTGCTGCAAAGGTACTTCCCGAAGAGATAGCATTCCGCAAGAAGCTCGGATTCATCGTACCTATCCGTATATGGCTCGCAGATGAGAGATACAATGCTGATGTAAGAGCAAAGTTCGGAAGCGATATGGCTGCACAGTTCTTTGATCTTGATGAGATAAACGCTATATTCAACGACTATGTCGGCGGAAATTCCGATAACTGGCGCAAGGTATGGACAATTTACACATTCCTCGTATGGTATGAGGAGTACTTCGTAAAGAGATAACCCGTCTGGAGGAAGCGGTATGGATTTAAAAAAGATATGTATTGCTATTGGATTAGTGGCAGCAGTTCTGTTGGGAATCGTGTTAATGAAAGACAAGTCGCCTGAGAAGGATAAGACTGCACTGGATTATACTGCGATAGAGAAGGTACATGATGAAATGGAATCCATGAAAAACACCTCTATGCTCAAAAAGGGCGGCGCAGGAGGACAGTGGAACGTATATGAGCTTGGACTTATGTACGAGAAGGATGATGAGTTCTTCAAGAAGCTGCGCAATGATCTTGGGGAGGACTTCCACTGGAAGCTCTCTAACGGCGATTCTATCTTCATAGGCGTACTGCCGCATAATAACTCCTACCGTATCTATGCAGGCACACCTGATGATAATCATATGCTCTATCCCGACTGGACTTATACGGCGCTTGAAAAGAAATAATAGTAATGCGGACTGTAATGATATCACTACAGTCCGCATTTTGTTACTCAGATAAGGGTGTATTTGTCAATGACCTCACTTAAGCTTGCCGTAATCCTCGTCAGATACAGCTTCGCACCATTCAGTGCTGCCTTCTTCGCCCGGTATTTCTATTGCAAGGTGTGAGAACCAGCTGTCATGTGCTGCACCGTGCCAGTGTTTTACCTCCGCTGGGATATTGATGACTGAACCGGGAGTCAGTTCAACAGCATCCTTGCCCCATTCCTGATAGTATCCTCTGCCGCCGACGCATATGAGCATCTGTCCGCCGTTCGATTTAGCGTGGTGGATGTGCCAGTTATTGCGGCATGCAGGCTCGAAAGTAACATTGTAAATCGGTATCTGCTCTGTGGAAACGGGAGCAAGATAGCTCTGACCTACGAAGAACTGACCGTACGGATTAGGCTCTCCGATAGGGAAGAATATGGTGTTCTGATATCTGTCCTTGTCGGTCTGTTCTGTGACTGTGTCGTTCCAGACTTCCTTTGCAAGTCGGAAAACAGCCCAGCCCTTCGGCCAGCCTACGTACATTGTGGCGTGAGTTATGATAGCAGCGATCTCCTCTTTTGTAACTCCGTGAGCCTTTGCGTTCTGAAGATGATAAAGGAGGGAACTGTCCGTTATGCCCGAAGCCATAAGGGATACCACTGTTATTATGCATTTTGTCTTTACGTCGATAGCCTGTTCATTCCATACCTCGCCGAACAGCACATCATCGTTGAGATGTGCGAACATAGGGGCGAATTCACCAAGCTGATCTCTTCCTGCTGTCTGTACAATTTTTTCACTCATAATAAACACTCCTGTCTTTATATTTTCTGACTGCCTGTGGACCAGACAGGCTTGTCGTTCTTGTTTGCAGGCTTTTTTTGTGCCATAACTCCTGCAAGAGGGTGGGGGACATAGGGTTCTTCGAGGTATGTGATCTCATCGGATGTAAGTTCTGTATCAACTGCTTTTGCAGCGTCTTCGATATGGTGGAGCTTCGTTGCACCTACTACGGGAGAAGTTACCTTAGTGAGGAGCCAGGCAAGAGATATTTCCGTCATTGAAACGCCGTGTTTTTCTGCAAGCTCTGCAACTCGTCTTATGATGACCTCGTCCTGTTCCTTTGTGGCATCATACTTGAATTTAGCATAGGAGTCCTCCTCGGCGCGTTTGGAAGTCTCTCCGGGAAGTCTTGCAAGACGTCCGCTTGCGAGAGCGCTGTAGGGAGTCATAGCGATGTTGTCCTCGTCGCAGAACATAGCCATTTCACGTTCTTCCTCGCGGAAGATGAGGTTATAGTGTCCCTGAACGCTTACGAACTTAGCGAATCCCTCTTTTTCGGCAAGTGCATTAGCCTTTGCAAGCTGCCATGCGTAGCAGTTTGAAATACCGATATATCTGGCTTTTCCTGCCTTGACCACTCTGTTGAGACCGTCAAGTATGTCATAGACAGGTGTATTCCAGTCCCACATATGATAGATGTAAAGGTCAACGTAGTCCATGCCGAGATTTTCGAGACTCTTGTTTATCATGCGTTCAATGTGCTGCTGACCTGTGATACCTGCCTCGATATCCGCAGGAGTTCTCGGCAGGAATTTTGTAGCCACAACTATATCTTTACGCATTGCGAAATCACGCAGAGCACGACCTACATACTGTTCGCTCGTACCCGACTGATAGCCGATGGCAGTATCGTAGAAGTTGACTCCAACTTCAAGACCTCGCCAGATTATTTCACGGGAGTGTTCCTCGTCAAGAGTCCATGAATGCTGACCGTTCTGTGGATCGCCGAAACCCATACATCCCATACAGATACGTGAAACATAAAGGTCGGAATTTCCGAGTTTTGTGTACTTCATTATTTACCTCCCAGAAGCTGTATTACGCAGGAATATATCATTTCATAGATGCTGTGCATTTTAAAGTTCATTTTAGCTTCACGCATTGCTTCGAGCTGTTTTTCAGTTGCGACAGAATAAGGATATACACCGAACATAAAAGGAAAGAACACGAATATGAAGCTTTCGCAGTCTGTATCTGGAAAGAATTTCCTTATACATGCTCTTACAGCATCGAGAGAAGCACTGTAAGCGAGCTTGAATTCCGTAAGACGTTCGGGACGTGAATGCTCTTCCATATCGTAGTGGTTCATTGCAAGGAGCTTCAGAAGCTGTTCATGCTTTTCAAGTGAATGAGCGATAGCGTCTGCAAAGTCGGCAGCTGACATAGCACTGTTCTCTTCTGCAAGGGCAAACATTTCAGCTGACCATTCCTCGTATTCACGCTGCATGAGTGCAAGGAAGATTTCCTCTTTAGTCTGGAAATAATTGTATATGGAAGTTCTTGTAAACGAAGTTACAGCACCTATTTCCTTGATAGTTATTTCTTTGAAACTCATGGTCTGATAGAGCTTTTCGCAGGCGTTCACGATCTCTTCTTTTCGTGAAGCTGTAAGTTCAGGTGATCCCTTAGGCATAATAATGCCTCCTTTCTCCTGAAACCAAGATAAATGATTTGTTGAACAACTGACATTGTGTCATTAATGATATTATAGCACTATTCTGACACGACGTCAATAGAAAAATATTCTTTTCCGCTAATTCGTCATATTGCACTGTAATGCGATACCCGAATTGTTATATTGTACCAATAACGGTACAAGCAGCAGTTAAGATGCTTTTAAAGCACGAAGCTGCGGAAGGCTCCGAGCAGCAGCGGATGATCAAAGCTGAAGGAGTAATAAGGGGCAGAAAGTCTGCTGATAACAGCCTTGTTATCCATGATATCAAGGTGTATCCCTCCAATTGTCTTATGTATGCCGTTTTCGGACGGAGTATGGATATCGCGGCTTATCATTACAAGCGGTCTGCATTCCGAGAGTAGGGAATCGAACTGCATCTTGCATTGTGCCAGTTCAGTTTTATCCGTGATATAGCGGTAGGTGCAGCTGTTCTCGAATCCGTTGACACAGACACCTTCAATACAGGAATTTTCCGTATCAAGGAAGAAAGTATGGCAGAATCTTTCACCCTGACGTTTAAGGCAGTAGTATGGTTCGATAAGTCCCGACATGTAAAGGGGCATCCAGCTTGATATAGCCTCAAGCATCTCGGTGGAATTACGTTCAATATTGTGGATTATTTTTATGTGAACGCCTTTTTTCAGTACTCCTATCATAAGGGCGAGCCATATTTTACGGAAATCACCGTTCATCCACTCCATGCTCTGATCCGAGTAAAGCAGGAGCTGATCTCCGCTTCTGATAGTAGTTCCGAGGAATCTGATTACAGCGCTGCGAAGACCTTCAATGCCGTTGTACTGCACCGAAGTATCGCTGAGTTCACTTGCAAAGGCAGATATATCAAGATCGGGGACAGGTATATCAGGTTTGATGTCTATATATTCTATCGTGTTGAGGAGCTGTCCCACGGGAGCTTTGTACGCAGTTTCTTTACTGCTGAGCATCCATTCCATAAGAAGCCTCGGTTCAGAGGAAAGAAACTCCTCAGGTATGTTCACTGCCTCCGAAAGATCGGACATTTTTCCTTTATCTGCAACACGGGATATCAGTACATTGCAGATGCGTTCGAGAACTTTTGAGCGTTCGTTTGGCAGGCACTTTCCCGTACGCATTCGGCTGAGATAGGAAGGATCGATATTGACTGCCTTGCTGAGCTTTACGTTGGAAATTTCCAGTATCTCCATAAGTGTATCAAGCTTTTTGCCGAAGCATCTTTTTGCTTCTGGATCGTGATGTTTCTCTTTTAGCTTTGGCAGTATCGGTTCTTTGTATAGCCACTCCAGAAGATATGAATGAAGCTCACTTCGTGAGAACTCTCCCTCATAGGATATAACGCTGCAAAGAGTCTCGCATTTGCCGCAGTTCTCGGCAAAATCAATCATTGCTTCAACGAACCTGTCCATACATCTGCCGTTTTTCTTCGGTATTCTTGCGCCGCTTTTCATCCTGCTGATGTTTGAGCGGTCGAAGCCTGCAAGTTCAGCGATATCAGCAGTTTCGGCGTTTATGGAACTCATAAGAAGAGTTATTCTGTCAGATAACATAATTTACACCTCCAGTACTATAATAATATATGACACGATTTTTGTCAATGACTGATATGTGACATTTAATGATTTGTTCATATGTATATGGTATAATGATACATATTAAAGAGATTAATGTTAATCTTTATGGAGGTGTTGCATATGAAAAAAAGACTGATATCAGCTGTTACTGCTATTACTATGACGGCTTCAGCAGGACTTGCGTCATTCCCTGCAGGCTCATTCATTCTGCCTGTCAGAGCCGCTGAACCGATAAAGGGTGAAACCGCGGACGGCTTTACCTATGAAATAACCGACGAGGACGTTACCATTACAGGCTGGACAGGCGATAAGGAGACCGTTACCTCTCTTGACGTGCCGGACACCATTGAGGGCAGGACCGTCACGCGCCTGGGACAAAGCTCTCTGGAAAGAATGCCCCTGCTCACCTCCATTGATCTGCCCTCAGGTCTGGAATCCATGGGCGTATGGGCATTGGGCAGCAACGCTTCCCTGAAGGAGATAACTCTCCCAAAGACTCTCAAGAAGGATGGTATCTCCTGCGGAAGCTACTACGGCGTAGGCGGAAGGAACTCCTTTGCTGATACACCTCTGGAAACGATCATCCTGGAGGACGGAATCGAGGCTGTACCGGATTATCTGTGCGTATATCAGGACAAGCTGACCAAGGTGGTCGTTCCTGATTCCGTTACCACAGTCGGATACCGTGCATTCGGAGATGCTGACGCACTTACCGACATCGACCTCCCTTCAAGTGTCAAGACAATCGAGTTTTATGCATTCAACGGCAGTGACGGTTTTACCACCATTGATCTGCCGGAAGGACTTGAAACTATCGAGCGCAACGCCTTTGAGAGCTGCGACGGGCTTACTGAAATAAAACTCCCCTCTACTGTGAAAACTCTTGGAAATGAAGTTTTCCATACCTGTACCTCTCTTGAAAAGGTGGAGCTGAATGAAGGTCTGGAGCACATGGGATTATGTATGTTCAACGGCTGCGAAAAGCTGAAGGAGGTAACTGTTCCTTCGACACTGACAGAAGTCTGGTCGCCTTTTGAGAAGTCCTATGTTGAGACCGTCACCATTGCCGACGGCATGGAAAAGATACCAAACAGCCTGTGTGCAGGCTCTGTGGTCACTACGCTGAATATACCTGATTCCGTAACCGATCTGGGAAACAACCTTTTCAACTATGATAAGGCTATCAAGGAATTCACGCTCCCTGCCCAGATAACCGCCGGCACTAATGTTATCTCATATTCCGGCGTGGAAACGATCAGCTTTGAAGGAGACCGCACTGAGATACCGGAGTCTATGTTCCAAAAAGCAGAGGCTCTCAAAACAATAAACTGGCCTGCAAACCTGACCACCATAGGCGGCTATGCCTTCTCTGAATGTAAAGGTATCGAAACTATCCATATCCCCGATACCGTTACAAGTATAGACGGCTGGGCTTTCTCCGCCTGTGAGTCTCTTACTGACCTTCGTCTCCCGGAAAACAGCTGTGAATTTGGAAGCTACGTTTTTGCCCGTGAAGATTCGCTGAGATCTGTGACTATTCCCTCAGGTCTGATCTATGAGGGCGCTAATTTTCAGGCTAATTTTCTGTTTGAAAACTGTGATGCTCTGGAGTCAGTTACATTTGCAGATGGTGTGACCATTGTTCCGGGCACCTGCTTCTATGGCTGCGATTCACTTTGTGAGGTCAATTTGCCCGATGGACTGGACGAGATCCAGTACCGTGCATTCTGGGACTGTCCGAGCCTGAGAAGCATTGATATTCCCGATTCCGTGACTAAGATAGGCGGCGACGCTTTCTACTGGTGTACCGGACTGGAGGCTGTTCATCTTCCTGCAAACCTTGAATTTCTGGGAGGATCTGCTTTTGGAAAGACCTTTGCACTGAACAGTATCACTATCCCCAAGAACATCAATGAGGCTTGTAACACCTTCTACGACAGCGCTCTAACCGAGATATGGTTCGAGGACGGCATAGAGGTCATCCCTGCGGATATCTGCGGAGATTCTCCAAATCTGAAAGTCGCTCATATCCCCGGCTCTGTTAAGGAGATAGGCAATCAGGCGTTCTATAAGTGCCACAAGCTGGAGAAGCTGGATATGCCCTTCGAGCCAGGAGAGCTTGTTCCCAACGTAAACTACTACTATTTCACATTCCGCGACTGCGAGGCTCTTAACGACAACAGAGTCAATGTTGCAGACCGCCCCAATACCTTCATCAATAAGGTGGAGACCTCTGTCGGAGATAACGGTCTGATAAACTATACCGTTTACTACAAGCTGAATCCAACATTCGATGATCTGTTTGAAAAAGGCGGCATCTATGTCAGCACTAATACCGGCAATCCTATCGCCAAGCGCAGCTTCACGTCAGACGATACGGAAGGCTATGAGTATTCTCATTACTTCACTATCGATCCGAATGAGAAGGAGGGCGTCTTCCGTTTCAGCACCGTGCCTGAGCCGGGCGCAGATACATCGGTCAACGCTGAATTTTACGTTACTTACAACAACCACTACAGAGAATTCGCTGACCCGATCCCGATCGACAATTACGCTGTGGGACAGGGTGCTGTTACGATGAAAGCTCCGCAGAAGGCGGTTCTGAAGGACGGCATATCCCTGATAAATGTTGTGGGCTATGTTCACGGCAGCGATGATGTTACGATCTTTGCAGACGGTGAGGAAGTTGCTGCACTTACCGCCAACAAGTACAGCGGCAAATTCAAAGGAACAGTCAAGGTCAAAGCCGAGGAAGGTCAGCAGATCGTCCTCTATGCTCAGTCAGGCGATAACAAGTCTGAGCCCAGAACTGTTGTATGTACTGAAAATACTGTAAACATCGAAAAGGTCATCCTTACTCACTACACACATGATCTTGTTACAGATGATATAACAGATGTATTCACAATAGGCGCTTCACCCTATATCACATTAAATCCCAGTCATCCCCTGAATTTCGAGGTAACTCTTTCCGACAACGATCTTGCGGCAGTTTATGTCAGCTCGACAGTCAACGGTCAGGAGTCCGACATTCCACTTACATTCGATAAGGAAAGCGGTACTTGGAAGGGCGAGGGCTTCTTCGACACAAGAGTACCCGGTACTCTGAACATAAACGCAGTAAGAGACAATACCGTAAGCTCGGTAGTAAAAAAATCAGACGGAAAGCTGTATATCAATGACCATGAGTTCCTCGGAACAGACACAGAAGAAAAGGTTCCCGATATCTCCGATGAAATAATTGCAGATACCAAGCACACCGTTACAGGTGATGACGATACTATCATAGCAACTTTCGATTTCTCGGACTCTCTGGGCGAACCATCAGGTATAATACATATCGAGACACGTGAAAAAACTATCACTATGAACGGCAGCAAAGTAACTCCCGAGGACGTTATAGCAGATCCCGAAAGCTTCGGTTTCACACTTTCTCCGATGATCTACACAGATGAAAAGGGAGAGCAGCACAGGTATCTGGTCAAGATAGTAACCGACGGCGAGGAAATGCTCGACATCATGAATAACATACCCGAACCTGAGACGGACGAGGCTGAGATGTTACCTCTTGATCCCTCTGCAAAGAAAAAGGCAGGCGGTTCAACATTAGGCAGCAGGATACTCAACTTTTTTGCTGATTGCGGCGGATACACCGATACTGCTTCAAAAGTGACCAGCGGCAGCGTAGTTATCGATTGTCCCGTAACTTTACTTACAGGCGATCACAGTGACAGTCAGGTATACGATTTCTTGGTAACAGAAACTACCGAAAGCAGCAAGGGACTCCTTGACCTCTGGGCAAAAGCAAAAGATGCAAAGGTATCCAAGCTTCTTAAAAAAGAATATACAGGATATAGCCGTACACTCGGATATACCGGAAATACTCTTACTGTTCTCGAGATAGGTACACATTGTACAGGTATGCTTCACGAGATGCGTGAAATAATCAATTCGGACGATCCGAGAGTTCAGAAGCATGAGGATGCTCTGCTGGCTGTATCTATAGGTACCTGCATGAGCAAGGCTACACTGACACTTGCAGGCGGTGCGGCTATCGGAGCGACCATAACATCTGCTGCGGCAGTTATCGCAGGAGGAGCAGCAATTCTTCCCGAGCTCCTTGCAGTAGGCGCAGTTATAGCAGGTGTATGGCTGGTCGGAAAGGCGATAGACGGCGTAAGCGGCTGGCTTAAGAAAGTTATAATCGGCGATGCAAAGGTCGAAAACGACGGCAATATGAGATATCTTATCGATCCGAGCGGTATAGCTTACGAGTTCCTTCCTTCAAATCCGATAGAGGGTGTGACAGCAGAGATATACTATAAGGATGAAAACGGAAAGGAAGTTCTGTGGAATGCAGTGGACTACGAACAGCTTAATCCTCAGATAACGGACAGCGCAGGCTGGTTCGCATGGGATGTACCCGAAGGCGAATGGAAGATCAAGCTCACTGCTGAAGGCTATGAAAGTGCTGAATCAGAGTGGCTTCCCGTACTGCCTGTACAGGTAAATGTTAATCTGAACATGAAGAGCAAAGCTGCGGCAGAGCTGAGCAGTGCGGAGTTCAATTCCACAAGAGCGACGATAACCTTCACGAAGCATATGCAGGATAAGTCCATAAACAAGGACAGCCTTTACCTCACCGATAAGGACGGTAAAGTGATACCGACAGAAATAAAGACAGTCAAGGAGAGCTTCAACGATACCGACTGTTCAATAACCTACACGCTTACTCCTACTGAAAATACTGACCTTTCAGGTGCATCTGTTAATCTTACAGCGAAAGCGCTCAGCTATGCAGGTACGGCTTCAAAGGCAGTTAAATCGGCGCTGACTAAGGGAGAGGAGACTCCTGAGGAAGAGTACACTCTCGGCGACGTAAACGATGACGGACGTATCGACTCATCTGATGCAACTTCGATCTTGCAGCAGTACTCAATAGCTTCAACAGGCGGCAGCTACACAATTACCGAAATCCAGCAAAAGGCTGCTGACGTGAACAAGGATGGCAAGATAGATGCTACGGATGCAACCAATGTTCTTCAGTATTACTCCTATATCTCTACCGGAGGAACCGAAAGCTTTGAGAATTTCCTTAAAGCTGCATAAAACAATACTTCCATAAAGCCGCAGCTTAAGTATAATACTCATACAGAAAATTTATGTGCATTTATCGGGGGAAAACCTTTCTGAGGAAAGGTTCTTCCCCCGAACCCCTTTTCCAAAGACTTTTTGCCCCAAATTTTCAGCCTTACAAGGTACTCTCTCATAGTATTACTGAAACGGTAGTTTACATGAGTACCCTGTAAGGCTGAAAATTTAAAGTAAAGGCTCTGAAAATGATTGAGGAAAGCCCTTACTCAAAGAGTTTCCCTCTGTAACACACGTAAAAGTTTCTGTATGAAAAATCTTACGCTGTGGCTTTGTGCTGCTTTGCTGCTACTCAGATATACATTGCATCCATAGCAGTTATATATTCGAGCGTGGGGACGAAAGTACCCTTATGGCGGTCTCCGCGGTAGACCTCATGTCCGTTTTTGTAGGCGATGACCTGTGCCATGGGGAACGGTATCCACAGTCCGTCGTCAAGCGGTTTGGTGGAGAAGATAATGCCGTTTTCAAGGCGCTTGAAGCAAAGGGTGTTTTTCAGGTTCTTATGTACATACATAAGGTCGCCGTCGTAAATTATCAGGTTAAGCTTGTTCCGGGGAGCATTTTCCGCTATGAAGCCGCTTATTATTTCAAAGCGTTCACGTTCACTGGGAACAGCTCTTGAAATATGCTCGTTCATATGGTCTATCAGTGAAAGGAAAAATCGTTCCGAGTCGGTATCACCTGACTGTACTGCGGCATAACGATGATTATGTTTGCCGTTGAATATAGTACCGTTATGGATGAGCGTCCATTCTCTGCCCGAAATGTCCGTACCCGTAAAAGGATGGCAGTTATTTTCGCTGATTGAACCTACTGTGGCGAAGCGGATATGTGCGAGAAAGTTTTTCTGAGGAGAAAGACTATCTGTCATATCGCCGAGAAAAGAGCTTTCATTGGCGCAAACGGGTTCTTTCAGGATGACTCTTCCGCCGTTTTCGTACATCATACCCCAGCCGTGGGGATTCTGACTGCTGTGGGAAAAGAACGTCCTCAGATAGTCCGAAATATCTGTGTTTTTTTCAGAAGTGAAGCCGAGAAGCTCGCACATTCATATCACCGCCTTATTCATAGATGTTATTGACAATGCTGTTACAGACCTTGCGTCCATTAAGTTTCTGTCTTTCAAAAGAAATTATCTCGAGTGCATGTTCGTTATCCGAAAAATGCACGGTCATGTTTTCGAGTATATCGTCGCCTCGTTCAAGCAGTTTTGCATCGGGTTCGAGAAGCGCAGCGTTTTTATGTTCGTTGACTGCTTTTTCCTGCAATTCGGGAGTAAAATCGAAATCGGGCTGTGAAAGCAGGTAAAGGATGAGCAGATGAGCGAATTCAAGGTCTCTTTTGTCTATGCCGAGAGGTGCTGAAGGGTTCAGGTCGAACATTCTCAGTTCAATATGGTCAACGCCGTTTGCTGCAAGGTTTTCGAGGGTGTTGACTCCCTTGGGTTTCAGACGTATAGGCAGATACAGTTCGCTTGCCGAATAGAGAGAACCTGTTATGACATGCTTTTTGATGCTCCCTGTGAAAGTTCTGAGACTTTTGTGGTCGAGTATCGGAAGGAATTTGTTCCAGTAACCTCTTTTGCTGTTGCGGAGCGAGGAATACTCGCTCAGGATTATACCGCTTTTTCCGTCCTTGTCGAGAGATGCATCATAGTAGGGACTGGAAGCGGTAAGGAGTACAAGCAGCCAGCTGTGAGTCATAAGCTGCTTATAGAGACGCAGATACAGACTGTCACGGAAGCTGTGGAAGTCCTCATTTTCAGTATTTATTTCGTGAAGAAATTCCTCAGAAAAGGAGAAGTTGAAATGTATTCCCGAGAAAAGCATTAGTTTCTTACCGTATTTGCGTTCGAGTACCTCACGATATGCGCGTTTGGAGGAGTGGTCTCCTGTGAAATCGGCGATAGGAATTTCATCTTCGCTGTCAAAGTGCGGAGGGTTGCTGTAAAGCCAGATACTTTCACTGTTTGGGGCAAGAACTTTTCTTGCGGTTTTGTCCAGTTCAGCCAGAGCTTCAACGGCTTCAGCCACACTGCTGCATACGGGCGTAACGAGTTCGATCTGATTCTCGCAGAAATCACGGGTGATATGCTCATCATTGCCGAAAGGGTGTCTGGTCTGAGCGAGTTTTCCCTGACTGTCAACACGGAGCGTTTCACGTTCTATACCGAAATTTCCTTTGTAAAAGTATTTGCTTTCTATCATATTTATCACCTCATACAGCTGAGAATACATACTTGTTTGGTATGAATATATTATACTATAGTTTACATACTTTGTCAATAGGAATTCTGTGAATTCGGTATTCCGAAATACTCTTGCGTATTATAGACTGTATCTATAACCAACTGTGTATTTATATGCTTAATGTATAAAAAAGACTGTGCAGCCCTGAGGTTACACAGTCCCTTATTTTTAAGTTATGTTTCCGTTTTCAATGTGAAGTACGTGAGTACAGCAGCGGTCGATAAGTTCCATATCGTGAGTAACGATAAGCACGGTAACATCATTGCCAATGGAGCGTAGAAGCTCCGCAGTACATTCCATGCTTCTGAAATCAAGTCCGCTGGTAGGTTCATCGAATACGAGAAGCTTCTTTCCTGCAAGAAGTGCGGAAGCAATAGCTGTACGCTGTTTCTGACCGCCCGAAAGCGACATGGGATGACGTTCCTTGTATTCGGCTATGTTAAGACGTTCAAGCAGTTCAAGTGCAGGTTTCTCATCGTCGGATTCAGTACCGAGAAGGACTTCCTCCGTAACAGTTTCCGCAAAGAGCTGATGATTGACATCCTGCATTACCATGTAGCTCAGCTTCATCATGTCCCTGGGACGCAGTTTTTTACCGCCGATAAGTACTTTTCCCCTGAAGCCCTTCTGCAGGCCGCAGAGACAGCGTGTGAAAGTGGATTTGCCTGCGCCATTGTGTCCCACGACTGCAATAACTCCTCCTGACGGAAGCTCCAGTCTGTCGATGTTGAGAGCCGATTGTCTGCCGTAGCTGAAGCAGAAATCTTCAAGAGTTATGACTTCCTTGTTATCGAATGGTTTTATAGCGGAGCAGCCTGCTGCTGTTTCAAGATAATTTGTGTCAGTATGTAATGCTCTCAGTCCCATATCATTAAGAGCCTGAGTGCTGAGAGAAAAGAACTGTTCACCCGTAAATTCTTTTGATATTCTGCCGTTTTCCATGAAAGCTATCCTGTCGCAGAGTCCTTTAAGCCAGCCGAGACGGTGTTCGGCGATAACGATAGTTTTACCCTGTGACCGCCAGTCTGAAATGATGTTCCTGAGTTCGCCTATTGCATCAAGGTCGAGATTTGATGTGGGTTCGTCAAGCACTATCAGTTCGGGCATCATTGCGGAAACGCCTGCACATGCTATCTTCTGTTTTTCGCCGCCTGAGAGGTTGAAAATACTTCGTCCCAGGAGCTTCTCGATATGCATGTCCTTTACTGTTTTATCGATACGGCTTAATATCTCTTCTTCGGGCATTCCCATATTTTCACATCCGAATGCAATTTCAGCCGTAGTATCAACGCAGAAGAACTGACTTCTCGGGTTCTGGAAAACGCTTCCGACGGTACCTGCAAGGTCCTCAATCGGAGTACTGCGGATATCCCTGTCAAAGACCGTCACACTGCCTGTAAGTTCACCCTCGTAATAGTGGGGGATAAGACCGTTGAGAAGGCGTGTCACGGTAGTTTTTCCGCAGCCGGAGCTGCCGCAGAGCAGTATGCACTCACCGCATTTTATTTCAAGGTCGAGTCCTTCAAGTGCGCCGGTGTCACCGTTTGCGTATCTGAAATCAACCTGTTGTATCTTTGCTGCCGTGTTCATTTTACCACTCCAATCATGCCGAGTATCAGAAGTATGTAAGGTGCAGCAGTCAGCAGAATAACTGCGATATCAGCTGTATGAAAGCCTATCCTGCATATATTTGTGCGCCTTACTTTTGTACCGAGACCTCTTGTAAGTGCCGCAGCTGAAAGCTCGTTTCCGATATTGACCGAGCAGACCATAAGCGGAACAAGACGGTATTCTATGAATTTTCCTGCATTCCTGCCGCCTAAGCGTATGTCACGCATTTTCATTGCTGTATTGATATCCGAGAATTCTTCAAGTACAGTCGGAAAGAAACGGAACATTACCGACAGCGGGATAGTTATCTGCTGCGGAACGTGCATACGGTGCATAGCGGCAATGAATTCGCTCACTGTTGTAGTTGAGAGCATATACGAACCCATGATAAGTCCGGGACACAGACGCACGAATATCATACAGCACATACCTATAATGCTGAGTGCAGGTCCTGCCATTTTAGGTGCAAGCAGCAGTTCCGAAGCTTTCATAAGTGCATATACTGCTGTGAATATTGCAGCTTTTTTGTATTTTCTTGCTGAAACGAGAAGCAGCATCGGCAGAAGGCTGACAACTATTGTCATCCAGCGTACTGCCGTTATACCGCTGCCCGTGCTGCCAAGTGCGAAAATCACAAGTGTTATCATTACAGCAAGCTTTGTTCTTGGATCGAGGACAAGTCCTCTGTTTTCTACATCGGTTGTAAACAGACCTGCCATATCAGAGTCTCCATGATGCTGCTTCACGTCTGCTGTCAACAAAGGTGCGGTAGATGCCCTTCTGCTGCATAAGACTGTCATGAGTGCCCTGCTGAGCGATCCTGCCGTCCTTGATGACGACTATCTGATCTGCATTACGCACGGTCTTGAGGCGGTGAGCTATCATGATGATCGTTTTTTCTTTGGTAAGTTCGTCTATTGCTTTGATAAGTTCGGCTTCATTTTCGGGATCGACATTTGCTGTAGCTTCATCGAGTACGATAACAGGCGCATTTTTCATTATCGCACGGGCAATTGATATGCGCTGTTTTTCGCCGCCTGAGAGACTTGCTCCGCCTTCGCCGATGACTGTGTCGTAGCCTTCGGGAAGCTGCATTATGAAGTCGTGGCAGCAAGCCTTTTTCGCAGCTTCGATGACTTTTTCCATAGGTGCATCAGGCTGGCCGAAACGTATATTGTTAGCTATCGTGTCGGCAAACAGGTAGACTCTCTGAAAAACGAAGCTGTAGTTCTTCATGAGCGCATCCATACTGTATTCACGTACATCCGTTCCGCCGAGAGTGACCTTTCCCTCATCCACATCCCAGAAGCGTGAGAGAAGGGAAGTGAGGGTAGTTTTTCCGCCGCCTGACGGACCGACTATTGCAGTTGTGGTATGTTCGGGGATACTGAGGGAGATACCGTCGATTATCTTCTTCTGTTCGTAAGCGAATCCTATGTTTTCAGCACACAGGTCGTAATGTTCGGGAACGATATCTTTTCCTGAAATATCCATCTGCGGAGTTTCAAGTATCTCCTGAGCCTGACGAACACTTACGTCAACTGTACGGAGAAGTGCGGAATATTTTCCTGCGTTGTCGAGCTGAGCGTAGATAAGGTAGGAGCTGATTATCATTATGATGCAGGTAAGAAGCTCCATAGAGCCGCCTATATAGAGCAGTACGGAAACAAGTACGATAACAGTGCCCAGTGCTTTGAGCCAGAAGCTCTGCATTGTCATGAAGGGGATTAGCTTAAGTTCCATTGCGGAATTGGCATGTTCGTTTTCATCGATAGCCTTGTTCAGGTCTTTGCTTCTTTTGCCTGTGAGTCTGAATGCTCTTACTTCGGATATGCCCTGAATGTATTCTATGACCTTAGCTACAAGAGCTGAATCCTTTTCGATCTTCTGCTTTGCCATACCTGCCGATACTTTCATCATTCCGCTGTTTATGGCAAAGAATACGACAAGTCCCACACAGAGGATGAGTCCGATACGCCAGTCGAAAATGATGAGCATAAGAGTAATTACTGCTGTGGAGAGAAGTCCCGAGCAAACGAGCATTACAACTCTTGTTGCTACGTTTTCAAGGTTCTGCATAGTATTTGTAGTTACCGACATTATGCGTCCGAGACTGTTTTCGTTGTAGTAGCCCATTGGCAGATATCTCAGATGTTCGGCGATATGCATACGCTTTTCAGCACAGGTATTGTATCCGCCTTCGGTCTGGAGCATAGTTGCTTTGGATTTGAATATGCCCGAACCGATGATGCTTACAAGCATTATTCCGAGACAGGTAAGGCAGGTCTTTGAGGATACGTTATTTTCAAGGAGAGCCTTTACCATGCAGGCGATAGCAGGTATTTTCAGAGCTTCAAATATTGCCTGGAGCAGACTGAGGACGATAGAGGAATAGAAGCGTTTTCTGTCCTCGGGATTGCAGAAATCAAAGAAGTTCTTAAGTATCTTAAACATTTTCCTCACCGTCCTTTGCAGAGATATGAGCTGTCCACATAGAGCTGTAGAGACCGCCCTTTCCGAGCAGTTCATCGTGTGTGCCCTGTTCTTCTATGTTGCCGTTCTTTATAACGTAGATGCGGTCTGCGTTTCTTACTGTTGAAAGCCTGTGAGCGATAACGATAAGAGTTTTTCCTTCAACGAGTTTTGAAACGCTTCGCTGTATAATAGCTTCATTTTCGGGATCCGTGTATGCAGTAGCTTCGTCCAGTATGACTATTTCAGCATTTTTCAGCATTGCCCTTGCAATTGCTATACGCTGCCTTTCACCGCCCGAGAGATGACCTCCCGAAGTTCCTGTAACGGTATCATAACCGTTTTCGAGCTCCATGATGAAATCGTGGCATCCGCATCTCTTTGCGGCTTCTTCCACCTCTTCATCTGTTGCGGACTGTCTTCCGAGGCGGATATTCTCTCTTATGGACATGTCGAATAGGTAGTTGTCCTGAGAAACATATGATATCCTGTCATTGTAGTCTTCAAGAGGGATATCCCTGATATTGGTGCCTCCGAGAGAAATGCTTCCGCTGTCGGTATCCCAGAGACTTGCGATAAGTCTTGCGATAGTTGATTTACCGCTTCCCGAAGGTCCTACAAGCGCTATGAATTCGCCCTTGTGTATGGTCATTGATACACCGTGAAGTATCTCCTTGTCGGAATAGCTGAAACGAACGTTATCAAGTACGATATCGCCGTTCTTGATGTCCTTTGTGAGTTTTTCGGGACGTACCATTTCAGGTGCATCGATGATATTGCGTACTTCCGTAACGATGGTATCCATCTGTGCAATATCGTCCGAATAGGACATAACTCCCAGCAGAGGTTCGATAAGTCCAACGGTGAGGATGATAACAGTGATGAAGTCGGATGGAGTAATAGTACCATGTATAGCCATTATGCCGCCTATAGGCAGTACCGAGAGCATTGTAGCAGGCATTATGCACATTGCGAATGTCATATATACATTGCATTTTCTCATCCAGTCAACGAAGCTTGCGGCACTTTCCTTTGCGGCGTCTGCGAATTTCTCATAGCTTGACTGTGCCTTGCCGAACACCTTGATTACTTCGATACCGTTGATATATTCAGTGGTAACGGCGTTCAGCGCTTTTGTAGCTCTTACGGTCCTGCTGTAGTTTTCTTCATAGCCGAACATCATAAGTGCATAGCATACGACACCGAGGGGAATGGTGATAAGCGCGGCAAGTCCGAGTTTCCAGCTGACTATGAAAACGCAGACCAGTACGATTATCGGTGCGCCGATACCGGTTGTGAACTCGGGGAGAATATGTGCCAGTGTAGTCTCGATACTGTCGATGCGTTCTACGATAGTGCTTTTCAGAGAGCCTGAAGGCTGACTGATAACGTCGCCCAACGGCATCTTTGCAAGCTTGTCAAGAGCCTTTTTTCGGATGACGGCAAGCGTATGGAAGGTCGCAAGATGCGAGTTTGCAGTGGACAATGCGTGGAACAGTGCGTGTCCCAGCCAGAGTGCAAGTATGATTACGCAGTCTGCAATATAAACGCCTTTGTCGGTGTTCCCGTCCAGCAGATTTCTTACTATTCTTGCAATGAAGTAGTAGGGGACTATTCCGCAGAGCATACTGAACAGTGCAAGAATGACGCTTGCGATGAATTTCCCCTTTCTCTCTCCCGACTGACTGAGAAGCCAGCCGAATGAGTTGTTTTTATCCTTTCCCATTATTTATCCTCCTGTCTGTTTCTGTAATTCTGCGGCGTAACTCCCATAACATCACGGAAAGCCGCCGAGAATTTAGATGAATTATCATAGCCGAGACGCTGTGCGATATCAGAGATGTGCATTTTATGCTCAGATATCAGCATTGCAGCGGCGGCTTTCATTTTATAGCCTTTGATGTAGCGGTAGATAGGCAAGCCGTAAACAGCACGGAACACCTTACGAAGTGTAGCAGGGGGCATACCTGATATTTCCGAAAGCTCTTCCACTGTGTATGTCTTTTCGAGGTCGGCAGTTATGAGTGAATGTATGTCCTTTATCTTGTCGCTCTGACTTGCAGGGATGTACTGCCTCTGCTCCGTGTTCTCCGCAGGATCGACAGCAGTCAGCATGATGAGCAGTTCCGCAATCTTTGCTTTGAAGTAATCGGGACGTATGCTTTTCGGAGTCCGATAGAGCTGTGAGAAAAACACGTTCAGTCTCTCGTCACCCCGCAGAAGAAACTCACTGTTGTCCGCACAGAACCTTTCAGCCACAGCTTCAAGTTCAACGGACAGAAAAGGTATCTCTCGCTTAAGCGAAGCCTGTGCAAGATCCTGCATGAATCCTATTGTTATACCGTGATAATGCGAAAGGGGGAGTTCAACTCTGCCTTCGTGGTGTACACGTTTGTCGATACGCACATCTCCCGTTTCCATGTAGTAGCGTCCGCCGAGTGGATTCTCATGCTCTATGCGTCCCTCACGGCAATGGTCGATGCAAAGGACGGTCTCGGCGTTCTGATATTCGGATGTACAGCTTTTCAGGTGGAAATCGTTGTACATAAGGTATATGCCTTCAAACACACGGTACATGGTCATAAAGCCTTCGCCCGTTTCATCGTCGAGCCGAAGGACTCTGCATTCGCCGTCCGCAGCTACCTCATGTACGTTCGAGCCGAAGCCTGCTTTGTCGAGCATATCGAAAAGCTCCTGATTCATGCGATACCGGCTTTCTCAAAGTGCTTTTTCATGAGCTTTCTGCCGAGGAGTCCGCCGATAATTCCACAGATGAATGCAACAGCGAACATAACGGGACACATCCATGTCGGCATTAGCTTTGTAACTGTGTCGATGTAGTCCTGTCCGAAGTTCTGACGCGATGCCCAGTATTTTTCGGCAGCAAAGAACAGCGGCAGGTAATTGGCTGCGATCCAGAGACTGAAAATACCATTGGTGATGACAGCCTTTGAAGCGCTCCTGTAGTTTCCGCTCTTGTATACGAGTTCAGCAAGCAGACCGCTTACAACGGATACAGCTAAAGGCGGCCAGCTCATGCCGGTAAGGAGCATAAGTAGTCCCATTATTATGCTCATTATCCATATCATGCCGAATGATCTGACTTTAGTCAGGAATAGCATGAAGGGAATTCCGCCGAGTATAGGCACGATAACAGCCAGCAGCGGCAGGAATATCGGTATGAAACCGAGCATTGCCACAATAAAGACGATAACAAAATAGATCGCCGAGAAGATTCCGATGTTGATAAGATCTTTTCCTTTCATGATAACCTCCGATAGTTAGAATAAACTAACCTATGTAATAAAAATCAAGCCTTCTCAGAAAGGCCTTTTACATTATATCAGGGGAAAATACTTTTTTCTACTCCGTTTTATTCCCGAAGCTCCATTCTGTATCTTTTTGCATTATGCAGTCCGCAGCAGTTCGGACCGAACAAAACAGCCCGACCGCACACTCGTAAATGTTACAGATGATCTGTAACGGAGTGCCGTGTCAGGCTGCAAGTTTCATATGTCAAATTCAGCGAACTCAGCTTCTTCGTCCGTCTCATCCGATTTTGCAGAGGGCATTGCGTCCGAAGCGATAAAGCTGCTCACATCTATATCGGGATTCTGATAAACTATATCCAGAAGTTCGATATAGTCACGTATGACCTCACGGGGAGTTATGTGACTGTCCGAACCGATGCGTCCGAATTCAAGCTTGATGAAGTTTATCATATCCTGCTGAGTTATCTTCTGCTCGTAGCCGAAAAGCTGCGAGTGGATATCCGAGAGCTTTTCGATAAGCACCAGCATTTCCTCGTATGTCAGGGGAACAAGGTGTATAACGGGAGCAAGCATGTCCCGTACTCCCTCTCTGCCGAATCTTCCTTCTGCAAGACGTGAACGGAGAGCCTCATAGCTGTATACTCCGCGTCTTGTATCCTCGATGCACTGCGGAGTTCCGCCCATTATGATGCCGATGTAGTGAGCCTTGCCCTGAAGGGTATCGTTGTACATCGTCAGTATCTTTTCATAGTTGTTCTGACGTGTTATGCTGTTTGGTATCTTGTATACGTTTACAAGTTCGTCGATAAGTACGAGAAGACCGCTGTAGCCTGCCTTTTTAAGGAACATTGCAAAGAGCTTTATATACTCGTACCAGTCGTCATCGGTGATTATTATATTAACGCCGAGATCGTTTCGTGCTTCGGTCTTTGTGGAGTATTCTCCTCTGAACCACTTGATGACTTTAGCTTTATTCTCGTCATTACCGTCTACATAGGAGCGGTAATACATGGTCAGCAGCTTTGCAAAATCGAAGCCGTGTACCATTTCGTTAAGTGCGCCGATAACTTCGAATATTTTCTTTTCCACAGCACGGTTCAGTTCGGGGGAGTCGGGGGAAAGTCCTGATTCCGAAGCTGCTTCGGTCTGAACGTTATTTATCCATCTGTCGAGTATGAGGGAAAGTGCTCCTCCGTCGGGACGAGTTTTTGTGGACATGTTGCGGATGAGTTCCTTATAGGTGGCAAGTCCCTGTCCCTTTGTACCGAATAGGCGGCGTTCGGGTGAGAGGTCCGCATCTACAACAACGAAACCTCTGTCCATAACGTGGCTTCTGATAGTCTGGAGCATGAAGCTCTTACCGCTTCCGTACTTGCCGACGATGAAACGGAATGAAGCGCCTCCGTCTGCGATTATCTCGACGTCACGCAGGAGAGCGTCTATCTCGGTCTCACGTCCGACAGTAATGTAAGGCAGACCTGTACGGGGCACAACTCCGCCCTTCAGTGAATTTATAACAGCAGAGGCTATTCTTTTAGGTATTTTCATTGTCTACCTCCTGGATATAGTTTTTTAAGTCCTCAGCATAGTCCTCGATGATCTGAGGTGAATCTGATGAGAAATCTATGACCGTATCGCCGAACTCGTCGAATAGTTTGTCATTTATGGAATCGGCAAGGATAGAAGGCATAGAACCTGATTTTTTTGCAGCTTCCTTGTAGTTACCGCCTGAAAGCAGAGCGGCAAGGAAAAGCTGTTCGGCGGTATCGAGCAGAGAAGGTCCGCTTTCAGTATCGTCAACGGTTTCGGGAGTGTCAACTGCCGGAGTTTCGGTTATCTCCTCTGAAAGATATTCGTCCTCTTCATCCACAAGGAGCTTTTCACGGGTGGAATCGGCAGCACTGCGGATATTGCCCAGCAGTGAGAGGTCTATACGTATCTCGGCAGCTTCTTTGCGCTGCTTTTCACGGATGATACTGTCGGTTTCCTCATTTATGAAGTTTACCACTATCTTCGTGGTATCTCCGGGCTTTATTTTGTATTTGAATCCGAAACGTTCACGAAGCATACTGTCTATGGTACGCATCAGGTCGCCGAGCTTTTTATTCCTGCCGTGGGATGAGGAGTACTTTTCACAGTACCACATGCCGTTTGCGCACCAGTATCTGTGTATATCGTTAAGCTTGTATTCTGCGGACTTTATCCTGCGGCTGTTGTAGTATACAGCGGCGTAGTATGGGTGATATTCGGATGTGGATATGTGTCCGAAATACTTGTCCACGAGCCTGTTCTTGCGGTTGTCACGGAAGAAATCCGACAGCCTTCTGTATACATTTACGGCTACCTGTCTGAACAGTTCGGAGTTTTCGTTATAGAAGCGTGATTTATCGATAGGGAATGAAGAAAGCCGAGTGACAGAGTTCCACAATTCATCATCGGAAGCATTCTCGTAGTTGATAAGTACCATAAGCAGTTTATCGAATACCATTTCAGGTGAATCGTTCAGCATCAGCGGATCGAGCTGATTGCATACCGAATAGTCTGTTATCCACTGTGCAAGGTACTTGTTTATGGCGGGGAATGTCGGACCATAGTTCCTGCGGAGGGCGCATAGCTTCTCGTAGCCTTCCCACGGTGATGAAGTGCCTATACCGTTTATCAGCTCATATGCATAGAGTAAGATAAAGGGCAGTCTCGTTTCGCTGAAAATGCCGTTTCTGACTTGTGTACGCCATGAAAAATAGCTTCTCAGCTGTACTGTGTTCATATCACGGTAGGTGGGATAGTACATCACGAAGTTTTCGCAAAGTCCCTGATCGTCGGTGTAGTCCTTCATCAGGCATCCCTGCTGATAGAAAAGCCATGAAGAGGTTTTCCAGTAGGCTTCGGGAGTATAGGCGATAGCTTTCATTTCGCTTATCTCTTTAGGTACGGGAGCATTTTTCATCTGTGAGGCACGGCGGATTATGGGTTCGTCAGTAAAGACTCTGTCCCTGAACAGTTTGCTGTTCAGCAATTTTTCGTCATTGAGTATGTGTTCAAGTACTTCTTTTGCATCCGACATTTCCTCACCTCCGTTTTTCGACTTTCGCACCTTTCATTATACCACAATAATATTGCAGTGTCAAACGTATCATAGCGGCATAAAAGGAGTACAAACGAATTGTTCGTCCGTAACGATTGCAATTGTAAACCAAGGTTATAAAGCGGGGGCTGTTTGTTGACAACGAGAACGCAGAATGATATAATATATATAACCGATAGACTTGATAGGAGGCTTTTTATGACCAAGAAAATGAAGATAGAAGAAAGAATACACGGTATAGTGGATTCTCTCATTGCTGACTACAATAAGGGAAGGACTATTGACGAGATAAAGACTTTCGATCATCCTGACAAGGAGAAAGTCATAGATATCATATTCAAGCTGAGAAATATTATTTATCCGGGTTATTTCAGGAACAAACATTACAAGGTATATACCGTAAGCAACAGCATCTCAACGCTTGTAGAGGACGTTATATATAATCTGAACAATCAGATAGGGATAGTGCTGAGGTATCTTCCCGAGTATATGGGTGCTCCTGACAGAGTTATCGAGGAGCATGCGGAGGAAACTACATTTGCATTCCTTGAAAAGATACCGAAGATAAGGGAATATATAGAAACGGATGTGGAAGCTGCATTCAACGGTGATCCTGCCGCATTCAACAAGGATGAGATAATCTTCTCCTATCCGGGACTTTTTGCGATACTGGTAAATCGTATAGCCCATGAACTGCATCTGCTTGGAGTTCCGATGATACCGCGTATAATGACGGAATATGCACACAGCGAGACGGGTATAGACATACATCCGGGAGCATCGATAGGAAAGTACTTCTTCATAGATCACGGTACAGGCATAGTTATCGGAGAAACAACTGAGATCGGCAATAATGTAAAGATATACCAGGGCGTAACGCTCGGAGCGCTTTCCACAAGAGGCGGACAGCTTCTTAAAAATAAAAAACGTCATCCTACTATCGAGGACAACGTCACTATCTATTCGGGAGCGTCGATACTTGGCGGAGATACAGTTATCGGAAAGGATGTTGTTATAGGAGGCAACGCTTTTATTACGAGTTCGGTATCAGCAGGTGCAAAGGTCAGCATCAAGAATCAGGAGCTTCGTGTCAACTACGGAAAAACTGCTGATAAGCCCGAACATAAGGAACTTGATGAGGATGATAACTGGTTTTACGTTATATAAAGAAGAAAGGGGACGTATAAAGGGTGTACTCATATAGCAACTTTATATGTAATTATCGGGGGCAAACCTTTCTGAGGAAAGGTTCTTCCCCCGTACCCCCTTTCCAAAGACTTTTTGCTCCAAATTTTCAGCCTGATATATCCCTTTGCTGCTATATATGATAAGCAGCAATTTTTTGTAAGGGATATATCAGGCTGAAAATTTAAGGCGAAAGTTTTAGGAAGGGAGTTTGAGGGTGACTCCCCGCAGTGCGGGGAGATGTCACGCAGTGACAGAGGGGACCGCCTCCGTCAGAGGAACCCTTTTTCAAAAGGGTTTCCCTCAATATCACGTGTAAAAACTTCTATAAGAGGACCGTCCTTATACGTCCCCCTTGTGTTATACTTGATTTTGGATCGTCAGCGTGGTATAATTCAATTAAAGGAATTACTTGCTGATGAGTTCGAGAGTATCTCTTGCGATAAGGAGCTCCTCGTTTGTAGGAACGATCCATAC
The DNA here is from genome assembly GCA_900119535.1 of Ruminococcus sp. XPD3002. Taxonomy (GTDB): domain Bacteria; phylum Bacillota; class Clostridia; order Oscillospirales; family Ruminococcaceae; genus Ruminococcus; species Ruminococcus flavefaciens_H. The sequence goes on along the minus strand of FPJT01000007.1, from coordinate 75,768 downwards.
TTCGATCTTTGAATCAGGAGTTGAGATCTTCTGGAGCTTGCCTCTGATACTCTTGTTAAGAGCGCTGTCTATCTTGATTCCGAAGTAGTCCATGTTCTTGCATACATCTTCTCTTACTTCCCATGAGTTCTCACCGATACCGCCTGTGAAGAGGATAGCGTCGATGCCGTTCATAGCAGCAGCGTATGCGCCGATGTACTTCTGGATCTCGTATGTGAGCATATCAGATACGAGCTGAGCTTTCTTGTTGCCCTTAAGAGCGGCTTCCTGGATATCGCGGTTATCTGAGCCAACGCCTGAAACACCGAGGAAACCTGACTTCTTGTTCATGTATTCGCTCATCTGTGAAGGTGTGAAGCCGTGCTTGTCAGCAACGAAAGTAACAGCAGAAGGATCTACAGAACCTGTACGTGTACCCATAACAACACCGTCAAGAGGAGTGAATCCCATAGAAGTATCAACGGACTTGCCGCCGTCAACAGCAGTGATTGAAGAACCGTTTCCGAGGTGACATGAAACTATCTTAAGGTCCTTGACGTCCTTGCCCATAGCCTCAGCAAGAGCCTTTGAAACGAAACGGTGTGAAGTTCCGTGGAAGCCGTACTTTCTTACGTGGAGCTTCTCATAGTCCTCGTAAGGAAGACCGAACATGTAAGCCTTAGCAGGCATAGTCTGGTGGAAAGCAGTGTCGAAAACAACGACCTGTGGAACGTCAGCAGGGATAACGCTCTTGCATGCTCTGAGAGCGAGAGCGTGAGCGTGGTTGTGAACAGGAGCGAGCTCGCGGAGTTCGTCTATCTTATCTATGATCTCATCTGTAACGAGAACAGACTTATCGAATACGTCTGCACCCTGTACTATACGGTGACCTACAGCGGAGATCTCGTCCATGCTGTCGATGACCTTTGCGTCACCTGTAGTAAGAGTTTCAACAAGCTTCATGAAAGCTTCGGTATGAGTCGGGAAATCGCAGTCTGCTTCAACCTTCCTGCCGTCGCTTGTCTTGTGGGAGAGGTGACCGTCGATACCTATTCTGTCGCAGTTGCCCTTAGCGATAACGCTTTCATCCTCCATATTGATGAGCTGGTACTTCAGAGAAGAGCTTCCTGCATTAACAACTAAAATAATCATGTATACAAATTCCTTTCAAAATTATTTTTTGCATATACTATTATATACTATTTACGGAAAATTTCAAGTCCTTTTTGAAAATTTTCCCATGAAAAGAGCAGATTTGAAGAAGAAAAAGTATACTTTAAGGAGAAAATTGAATAAAAATTACACATATTTGGCGATATATAGTAAAAAAGTGACAAATACGAGGTTTTGTAAGCAAAGAAAATGTAAAGTAAATGAAAATTTTGCCAAACCCATTGAAATTTATTGCGAGAGGTAGTAAAATGAAAGTCAGCGGTATAATTTGCGAATATAATCCGTTCCATAACGGACATCTTCACCATATACAGGAAACAAGGCGCAACGGTGCAACTCATATCGTTGCGGTAATGAGCGGAAATTTCGTCCAGAGAGGCGATGCCGCCATTATGGACAAGCTTACCCGTGCAAGGCTCGCCGTAAAAAACGGCGCCGACCTTGTTATAGAGCTTCCTGTACCATACTGCCTTTCCTCTGCCGAGAATTTTGCGGCAGGCGGAGTATGGCTCCTTAATTCGCTGGGGGTTGTCGATGAATTGTCTTTCGGCAGTGAATGCGGCGATATAGGGAAAATGCAGGATTCTCTTTCCGTAATGCAAAAGGTGAAGGAAGAAAAAGAAAACGAGATCCGCAGTATAATGGAAAAAGGATATACCTATCCGAGGGCTCTTTGCTCGGTAATGAGCGGAGTTGACGCTCATGCGGCGGCTATTCTCTCCGAACCGAACAATACGCTTGGTATCGAGTATCTTCATGCTCTTAAGGCATCGGGTTCAAGGATAAAGCCTTTCACTGTAAAGCGAAGCGGCGCTGGTCATAACGACAGTCAGGCTGAAGGCAACAGTGCAAGTGCAGGTATTATACGCAGTATTATCGGAGAAGGGAATATTCAAGGGATAGAGAGATATATGCCCGCAAATTGTGCGGAAGCAGTAAGAAATGCTGTATCATCAGGCGAAACGGCTTCGTTATCACGACTTGAAAGGGTAATACTATATAAACTCAGAACTTCATCCATAAAAGAGATTTCAGAATTAAGCGACATTGGACAAGGACTTGAAAATCGCATATACAGTGCAAGATCGGCGGGTTCTCTTGAAGAACTGCTGTATACCGTCAAGACGAAAAGGTACACACTTGCACGTATCAAGCGCATCATCCTTTCCCTTCTGATAGGGATAACGGCGGAGGATATGACACATATGCCTCCATACGGAAGGATACTTGCTATGAATGAGAACGGCAGAGAGATACTTGCTGAGGCAAAGGGCAGAGCTGTCATACCGTATGCGGTATCGCTTGCCAAGCTTGCTCAGAGAAACAGGGTGTCTGCAAGATTTGCCGAGCTCGAAGGCAGAGCTTCCGACGTTTACGGACTTGCACTTGATAATATCATGTCAGCCCAGAATGATTTCAGGGCAAAAATAATGATCGATATGGAGTGAAAAATGATAAAAAGGTTCATAAGCCTGATGGCAGCTGCATTGTCCCTGATGACTTTTGCGTCTTGCGGTCAGACGGTAAAGCTCAACGACGCTGAAGCGGATAAGGACAATAATATCGGTATAAGCGAGCTTGTTGTCTCTGCTGTCGAGGAGAAAAAAGAGGAAGAGCCTGAGAAGCCTACAGAGGAAACTGCACCTCCGAAGCTTGAGATCAATGTCAGGATGCCTAAGGACCATAAACTCGGAAAAGATAAGGCACTCGACTTCAAAACAGTTCTTCAGGAACCCGAACTTCCTACAGGATGCGAGGTTACTGCACTTGCGCAGACTCTTAATTACTACGGGTTCGGAATAGATAAGGTGACTCTGTGTGATACCTTCCTGCTTACCGATTACAGCGGATATTATTCAATGGATGATCGCTATCTCGGCGATCCCCATACCACTTACGGATTCGGATGCAGTGCAAAGACCATAGTGAAAACTGCAAACGACTATTTCAGCTATATCGGTTCGGACTGGTATGCCGTAGACCTTACAGGTTCGGATATCAAGGAGATATACTACCAGATAGAACAGGGACGTCCCGTTATTATATGGACTACCATCGACCAGAGAGATACCGTATCCGAGTTCCAGTTCAGACTTGGCTGCGGTGAGGATTTCTATTTCAATCCTTTCCAGCACTGCGTAACTATATACGGTTTTGACTATAACGAAAAGAAAGTACATATCGCCGATCCTCTGAAGGGCAATATCAAGTATGATATGGAACTGTTTGAACGCATCTACGGTAATATGAACAAACAGGCTGTCATACTCGTGGGCAATGAAGAATCGAAGGGTAAGGAGTATTCTTCCAAGAAGCAGAAAGAGGAATGGATGAAGAAGAATCGTCCCGACCTCGTTCCTACCGAGCCTCCTACAGAGGAGAAAACGACTCAGCCTGAAACAAAGGCACCTACAGAGGCGAAAACAGAAGCACCAAAGGCACCAAAGACTGATCCGCCGCCTGCACCCGAGCCTGAGCCTGAGCCCGAACCTGCACCTGAGCCCGAACCGGAGCCCGAGCCTGAGCCGGAACCTGAGCCTGAGCCTGAGCCGGAGCCCGAGCCTGAACCGCCGCAGGAGGATCCGCCTGAGGAAGAACAGCAGGAAAACAGCGGCGAAGGAGAAACAAGTGAAGATTAAAAGCGTGATTTTCGACATGGACGGTACTCTTATCGATTCTATGGGAATATGGTACAGGATAGACAGGGAGTTCCTCAGGGAGAACGGTATAACCGATCCTCCCGAGGATATTTCCGACAGGATGAAGAAAATGACTATCGATGAATCCTCGGCATACTTCATCAGTGAATTCGGTCTTGACTGCACCAAGGATTACGTTATAAAGCGTATAGAGGAGCTCGTAAGACGTGAGTATGAGGAGAATATCCCCCTTAAACCCCATGTTTCCGAGCTTCTTGATGTTCTCGACCGAAAGGGTATTCGCTACGGAGTTGCCACAGCTACATACAGATCTCTTGCGGAGGCAGTGCTGAAGCGCTGCGGTATCTGCGGGAGGTTTGCTTTTATACTGACGGATGCGGAGTATCCCGAGGGGAAAAGACGTCCCGATATTTTTCTCGGAGCTGCCGAGAGACTGGGTACTTCTCCCGAAGAAACGCTCGTTATCGAGGATTCACTGCACTGTATCCGCACTGCGGCAGATGCAGGCTTCATAACAGCGGCAGTTTACGATAAGGCTGCTGAAAAGGAAATGAACGATATAAAAGCTGCGGCGGACTATTATTTCAGTTCGCTTAAAGAAGCGGAAGAATTGTTCCGAAGATAATTTAAAAAGGATAATCGATATGAAAAAAGTAATGGTAGGCATGAGCGGTGGAGTTGACAGCTCCGTAGCCGCTATGCTGCTCAGAGAACAGGGATATGATGTAATGGGAGTTACCCTTAAGCTGTTCTCGGATGAGGATATAGTTCAGGCGGAAAAAGAAGGCAAGACCTGCTGCGCCCTTTCCGATGTTGAGGATGCAAGGAGCGTCGCTTACCGCCTTGGTTTCGAGCATGTGGTGTTCAACTTCAAGGATAATTTCCGCGAGCACGTTATGAGTCAGTTTGCGGAAAGCTACCTCTGCGGAAGAACTCCGAATCCGTGCATCGAGTGCAACAGACATGTGAAGTTCGACAAGATGCTCCGCAGAGCATTGGAGCTTGGATACGACTATATAGCTACGGGACACTATGCCGTAAGGGAGTACGATGAGAAGTCGGGAAGATACCTCCTTAAGCGTCCCAAGGACCGCAGCAAGGATCAGACATATGTGCTGTATGCCCTGACTCAGGAACAGCTTGCACATACTCTCTTTCCGCTGGGAGAGCTTGAAAAGACTCAGGTAAGAGAGCTTGCCGAAAAGGCGGGACTTGTCAACTCAGATAAGCCTGACAGTCAGGATATATGCTTCGTTCCCGACGGAAAATACGGCGAATTCATACGCAAATTCACAGGTGCGGATGTGCCAGAGGGTAATTTCGTTGATACTTCGGGAAAGGTGCTGGGAACCCACAAGGGCATAATAAACTACACCGTGGGACAGCGTAAGCATCTCGGCATATCCCTCGGAAAGCCTGCATACGTGGTACGCAAGGACGTCGGTACAAATACGGTGACGCTCGGTGATGAATCCGACCTGTATACAAAGTCCCTTATTGCCGATGATTTCAACCTTATCTCGGTTGCGGAACTCACCGAACCTATGCGTGTTACCGCAAAAACAAGATACAGCCAGAAGGAACAGCCTGCAACTGTTTCATACCTCGGAAACGGCGAGTATATGGTAGAGTTTGACGAACCTCAGAGAGCTGTAACAAGCGGACAGGCGGTAGTCCTCTATGACGGTGATACTGTAGTCGGCGGAGGTACGATAATCTGAATGGAATACGAGAAAATAACCGATGCGGAGAAGTTTGCGTCAGCGCTGACTGAACTGAGGATAGAGTATCTGACAGAGGATTACGGCGGACTTTCGCTGACTGAACTCGAACAGCTCAGGGAAAAACTGCCGCATTACTTCAAATCTCATCTGAATGTTGATCTTTTTGCATACGTATGCAGGGCAGGGGAGCTTATTGCAGGATGCTGCTTTCTGTTCGTATCGGAGAAACCGCCGAATCCGTCTTTTATCAACGGAAAGACAGGCACTCTTCTCAACGTTTATACACGTCCGGAATTCAGACGCAAGGGAATTGCAGGCAGACTTATAAAAATGCTGATCGCTGATTCATCTGAAATGAAACTTGATTTTCTGGAGCTTAAGTCTACCGATGATGGATATGAGCTTTACAAGTCCCTTGGATTTGAGGACGCTGTCTCTAAATACCACAATATGAAATTGATCATAGACAAGCAAAACAGACTCTGATAGGAGCGTTATGGAATACAAATACGAAAAACTAACTGATAAGATATATGTCTGTGCCAGCAGCGACCACCGCTTTGGTACAGACGCTTTTCTGCTTGCGGATTTCTCGCAGTACAGGCAGAAGGACAAAGCCTGCGACCTTGGTACGGGATGCGGTATCATACCGCTCATCATGCAGAAGTACCGTCCACCTCAGGTCACTTATGCTGTGGACATACAGGAGGGCGCGATAGAGCAGCTTCGCCTTGGTCTGGAAAAGAGCGAAACTTCGGGGATAGTACCGATATGTGCGGATCTGAAAGAACTGTGGGAGGACGCTCCTATTGGTCAGCTTGATCTCGTTACCTGCAATCCGCCATACAAGGTGAACAACGCAGGCTTTCAGAGCGTTATCACAGCACAGAAAATAGCCCGTCACGAAATACTCTGCACGATAGACGATGTATGTGCAGCTGCTAAGAAGCTTCTGAAATACGGCGGAAGACTTTGCGTCTGCAACCGTCCCGAGAGGCTCAGTGACGTTATCTTCGCAATGAAAAACAATGACATAGAACCCAAAAGACTTCGCTTCGTATCAAAGAATCCCGATGAAGCACCGTGGCTGTTCCTGATAGAGGGCAAGAAAGGCTCCAAGCCTTTTATGAAGGTCGAGCCACAGCTGTACATCCGCAGCGAGAACGGTTTTACGGAAGAACTTCAGCGTATCTACGATACGGGAAAGGATGAGCAATGAGCGGTACACTGTATATAATAGGAACTCCCATAGGCAATCTGGAGGATATAACTCTACGTCAGCTGAGAATGCTGGAGGAGGTGGACTTCGTTGCAGCGGAGGATACCCGCATGACTTCCAAGATACTCGCCCATTACGATATAAAAAAAAGCGGCGGGAATATAGTCTCTTTCCACGAGCACAGTCTTCCTGCGGACTCGGAAAGGATAATCCGCAGACTGCTTGAAGGCGAAAGCTGCGGACTCGTTACGGATGCAGGTATGCCCTGTATATCCGATCCCGGTGAAGTACTTGTACGGAAGGCTTATGCAAATGACATACCTGTAAAGGCGGTCCCTGGACCTACTGCGGTGACTACTGCCGCTGCACTTTCTGGTATGAACGTAAGAAGATTCACCTTTGAAGCTTTTCTTCCCGTGGCAAACAAGGAACGCCTTGAACGATTCGAGCTACTGCGGAATGAAACTGCGGTTATGATATTCTACGAGGCTCCACACAAACTGAAAAAGACTCTTTCGGCAATGGCGGAGTTTTTCGGAGGAGACAGAAAGATAACTATCTGCCGTGAGATAACCAAGATATACGAGGAGACACTTCACTTCACCCTTGATGAGGCGGTAGCCTACTATAACGAGAATGAACCGAGGGGAGAATTCGTACTCCTGCTGGAGGGACGAGATCCTTCTGCGGACGGCGAAATGACTATAGAACAGGCTATGGAGCAGGTCAAAAAGCTCATAGATATGGGTGAAAAGCCTACGGACGCATGTAAGGCAGTGGCAAAGGAAACGGGATTCAAGAAGGGAGAATTGTACTCGGCATTGCAGCAGGAATAAAATTGCACAAAAAAGCTTGCAATTTGTGAGCGGATATGGTATAATGGATAAAGCATATATTTTTCGTTATTTATTTGTGACATAATTAATATATTTCGACCGCACCTTTTTGCGGTGAAAGAGGTTATATCATGATCTGCGATCTGCATTGTCATACGACCCTGTCTGACGGCTCTCTCGGCATCGAGGACGTCATCGCACAGGCTAAACGAACAGGTATCGACTGGCTTTCCATTACTGACCACGATACTATGGCTTCTTTTTCAAGAGCTGATGTTATAGGTCAGCGTGAAGGAGTCAATATACTGCGCGGAGTTGAACTTTCCGCCTGGGATAAAAAGAGAAACGGAAAAGTCCATATATTGTGCTACAATCCACGCAAACCCGAAAGACTTGAAGGTCTATGCCTTAAGTCATGCGAGATACGAAAGGCTTGCTCGAAGGAAATGATAGACAAGGTTATGGAAAAATACCCCATAACACTTGAAAGCATACTGAAAAATACCACAGGCTCAAAGAGCATATTCAAGCAGCATATCATGCGCGCACTTATCGATTACGGATATGCTCTCGAATTCTACGGCGAACTTGATGCCGAGCTCTTTAACCCGAAAACAGGAAGCTGCTATATCGAGAGAGAATATCCCGATGTGAACTTCGTAATCGACCTTATCCATACTTCGGGCGGTGCGGCTGTAATGGCTCACCCTGCGCAGTATGACAACTTTGAACTGCTGGAGGAGCTTGCTTCCGAGGGCAGGATAGACGGAGTTGAGGTTGCTCATTATTCAGCTGATGAAGCCTGCCGCAGCGAACTTCACAAGCTTGCTGAAAAATACGAACTTATCGAAACAGGCGGTTCAGATTTTCACGGACTTTACAACAGCGTTCCGACTCATCTCGGAAGCTGTACAACTACCGAAGAGAACCTTGAACGGATCCTTCGTCTGACATCAAAAACTAAAGCAGCAAAGGAATAACTGATCGGCATGAGTTTTTTACTTGTGAAAAACGAGGCGAGAGTGATAGCTGCTCTTGCCTCTTTTGCACTTTTTATACTATTTCTGCTTCCTGTAGGCTCCGGGATAGTCAATATCGGAAATGCCGCAGGAGCAGCTGTTTCACTTATCCTGACGGGGATATTCCTGTTTAACGGCAGCTTCATGAAGCTTGTAAGCCGTATGTGGGAAAGACCTTTCGGGAAAGCCGCAGTCTGTACTGTAGGCGGACTTTTCCTTGCAGGAGTTATTACAGCCGCCGTGATAAGCGGATTTATGGTCAGGGAAATGCGTGATGCACCCAAAAGCAGCAGTACGACACTTGTTGTACTTGGATGCAAGGTAAAGGACGGACGTCCGAGCCTTATGCTGAAACGCAGACTTGATACCGCTTACGATTATCTCTCGGAGCATGAGGATGTAAAGGCTGTCGTCTCTGGTGGACAGGGCGAGGACGAGGCTGTAAGCGAGGCGCAGTGCATGAGGGATTACCTCGTTGCAAGAGGTATCGATAGTAAACGGATATTTATGGAGGATAAGTCCGTGAATACCGAAGAGAACCTGAGATTCTCGGAAAAGCTGATAAAGGAAAGATCACTTTGCGGTGATGTCACTATCGTTACAGACGGCTTCCATCAGTTGAGGGCCGACCTGATAGCCCGTAAACTCGGAATGGATGCCCGTAACATTTCGGCACATACTCCATACTGGCTTTTGCCTACATATTGGGTAAGAGAATGGTTCGGGGTTGTTTATTTTATATTTTTCGGTTAGGAGGATAATAAAGTGTTTGTTCTGAAAAATGAAAAAACAGGTACATACCTCATTTCGCGCAATGTTTATGCACATCATGAGATGTATGGAAAACGTTTCAAGACCGTCAAGCAGGCTAAAGCGTATCTCCGTTCCAACGGACTTAAAAACAGCGGATATACAGCAGTTCAGTCGGAATATGAAGGCGGTGAGCTTTTCTATAGTGTGGATATACAGAAAGCGGCGAAACATCTGCTTTTTGCGGACAAGAATATGATGTATATGTAAACAGGGTTTGATGTGATAGGTTTGAGGAGTGTTTATGAGAAAATGTTTGAACAGAGCTGCTGCTATAATTTCGGCAGCAGCTGTTTCTTTAAGTTATATGATGCCGTTTCTCTCGGAAGCGGCAGTTATTTCGCCTGACAGCGCAGCGGACGATATAGTCTGTTCCCTGTCTGTACCCGATTCTTTGACTCTGGACGGAGTTGAAGATATGCTTTCTCCGGATGTTCTCAATACAGCGGAGATGAGCGAGCTGATACAAGGCGATGAGAAGTACCCTTCAAAGTTCGATATGCGAGGTGTATTGCCGCTTACAGCTGTAAAGAACCAGGAGACCTTCGGTACCTGCTGGGCACATTCAGCAGCAGCAAGTGCGGAAACGAGCATAATAGACAGACTGCCGAATATTGACCTTTCGGAGTTTCATACTGCTTACTGTGCTTATCTCGGAATCGACCAGATAGATTCCATGGAAACCGATCCAAAGAAGATCATGTCTGTCGGCGGAAGCAGTGAAATCGTAGTAAATCTGTGGTCTCAGTGGGTGGGACCTGTTAACGAATCAAAACTGCGGTACGGTGATATCAACGCTCTCAATGACTACGTGAAAATGTATGACATCAAGTATGATTCGGATTATCACCTTGAAAATGCATATATGTTCGATTATGACAGGATGAGGACGAATAAGGATTACGTTGACAGCCTTGTAAAGCATTTCGTTACAAACGGACAGGCTGTTGATGTTGCGTTCCATTCTGATTCTTCGGCGAACTATTCTTCCGAGCATTTCTGTACCAAATCAAAGAGACCTCCGAGATTTTCAAACCACTCTGTGGTAATAGTCGGCTGGGATGACGACTTTCCTGCATCTTATTTCAAAAACGCTCCCGAGCATGACGGAGCGTGGCTCGTAAAGAACAGCTGGGGAACAGATCTCGGTGATGATGGTTTCGTATGGATATCCTATGATGATCCTTCATTGGGAGAATTTGCAGTGTTTGAGCTCGTAGACAAGTATAACTACTCGACTAATTTCCACCATGATACTTTTGTCCCGAACCAGTCGCTCTCAATATTTGATTCAGGGGAGGAAAATACACCTTCCTACATGGCGAATATATTCTATAATGATGAAACGGATCAGCACATCGAAGCAATATCTACATATATAAGACAACCCGAAACAGAATATGAAATAACTGTATATACAGACCTTAAGGACCGTACTGATCCTTCTTCGGGTACACCTTCGTCAGTTACGAAAGGCGTAAGCCACTATACAGGCTATTTTACCATTCCCCTTGATGAAGCTGTAGCTGTAAAGTACGGCACCGACTTCAGCGTTGTAGTGAAGCTTTACAATAAGGAAACCACATTCATAATCCCGATCGAGACAGCTATGTATGTTACTGATGATAGAGACGGTGAAAAGACGAATATCGGCAGCAATACTACAGAAGACGGCGTCAGAAACAATACCAACAGAGGAGAAAGCTTTTTCAGTGCGGACGGAGAAACATGGTTCGACGTTGTTGATGACGAAGAAACTTACGGCGATGCAGAGGAAAATGCTATTTACACCAATCTGAAATCCAATCTCTACTTCGGTATAGAGGATGACGAAGAGGAAATGAAGAAAGCCGATGAAAAGCTCGATTACTACAAGACGCTCTTTGCTAACGGAACGATAACCGTAGTTCTGGGCAATATTTCCCTTAAGGCATTTGGTACAAAGGATAATGACGTAAAATTCTCCGAACCTGAAGGTGCGGTTGAACCGGGAACACCACTCACCCTGACCTCCTACGGCGACTTTGAGATAGAATGTTCCGGCGGAAGCGGTGAGTTCTCGGGAGTACACGAGGTGACAGAGAAGATCGTTCCCCCTGATACTGTTTCGGCTTATACAAACGGCAGTCCCGATGAGCCGCGTATAGTAAACTATACAGAAAAGACGGCGGCAATAAACGACATCTTCGTTTACTACGTTGAAAGGGGAAAATTAAAGTATCAGCGTGCTTACTACAAGGACGGCAAATTTTATGTCATTCTTGATGCTACTATAGATCAGGTGCAGCTTTACCCCGTAACCACAGCATTAATAAGCATAGGAGACGAAATTGTGTACGGTTATTCGCGTTCAGAGTGGCAGAAACTTCCTAAAGACGGAGAAGCCTGTACAATAAATCTTACTGCGAAGCAGACTGGAATTAAGAACGGTGATTACGAGCTTGAAATAGTGCGTGACTGTATTAAAGTGGATATGCAGGATGAGCGCCTGTACTACAAAGGTGCGGAAAAAGTATATGACGAATTCGGCAATTTTATTGATGACGGCGCTTATGTGGGAGGTATCGCAGGAAAGAGAGTTTTTGCGTATATAGGCGATAAGAAGGCCGAATACAGGCTTCCTTCAAGGAGAGTTATGCCCGATCTGGTCATCAACTTTAAAGCCGAGACTATCACAGGTATCCCCACGGAACTTGCTCCCGATATAGAATTCTGTATCGATGAGGGATTCGACGTGCCCACAAATTATCAGCCTGCCGCAAACCGTATGACCACTTTTGCAGTGGACGAAAACGGAAAAGATGACGAGAATTATCTGGATTTCAGCGTAATACCCGGAGAGGGACTGAACATTCGCTTAAAGGCTGATGATACGCATTTTGCAAGTCTTGCAACCTATATGGTCATACCTTATGCAGGGGGAATGGCTCCCGAAGTTCCTTCATACACCACAAAGGCAGGCGTTATAACGTTTGATGATCCTGAAAAGTATGAAGCGGCACTGATAGAGCCTTCGTCAGGCGGATTGTTTGAAATGCTGGCGGAATCCAGGGGATATACATCTCTTGAAAAATTGAAGGAACTGCTGCTGGATCGATATAACCTCAGAGAAGATGACAGTTATCTTGATTCGCTGATAGGAGCGTGGTGGGGAGATAACGAGTTCCACGTAGGTGACAGGCTCGCTATACGTGAAAAGGCGACAAAAACCTACTTTGCTACGGCGCCGATGATAGTTGAGATGTACGAAATGGGCGATGTTAACATGGACGGTTTCGTTAATGCGGCGGATGCAACAGAGACACTGGCGCACTATGCGTCAATGTCAACCGGCGGCGGCGGTACGATCCCTTACAGCAATCAGTACCTTGCAGACATGGATAAGAACCATGTAATAGATTCCTCAGATGCGACATTAATTCTTGTATATTATGCCGAACTTTCAACTATGAGTATAACCGATGCAACCGACAAAAAAGAGGAGTAAAATGCATCAAAAAACTGCTCCTTGTTTCGACTCTGTATAATTGCACAAAAAATCGGAAATATTTTCCGGTTTTTTGTATTAGGTAGGCATATGCCATAAAAGAAACCTTTACGATATGTGAAATAAAGTCAAAAATGACCGTTAACCAATTTGTAACTTTTGAAAATTGTACTCTGTAATTATGTGATTATTACCGAGAAATGAGTGTTGAAAATGTACAATATGTGCAAAAAAGTATTACGGAACGATGCAAAGGATTGACTTTGATCGAAAAATACGGTATAGTAAAAACACCAAAGCGGAGGTGCTGTATAATACTTTAAGTAAACAGCATGAAGCAAGGATATCTTTCAGGTGAAAGGATCACAGGGAGCGGTTCCCTGATGATGCCTGCGGACGAATTGCTTCATACGGTATCTGCCGTACAAACCGCCAAGACGGTACTGGGATGAAAGTCCCTTGTAATACCCGCTCCGCAAGGAGCACACCGAACACCCAAAGGGAGTATGATTCGAGTGAGGACATTCACCGATGGGAATGGGCCCCGAAGGCTTCGGAAGAAAATCATTATTCATCTAAAACCATATTATTAAAATATGGGTATTTAAGGAGGAAAATCTAATGAACACACTTAAGAAAACATTAGCATTAGTAGCTACTCTTTCAATGGCAGCTACAGCACTCGCAAGCTGCGGCAGTCAGGCAGCTTCATCATCTTCAGAGTCATCTTCAGACGCTGTTTCAGACGCTGCAAGCGAAGTTTCAGACGCTGTTTCAGATGCAGTTTCAGATGCTTCAGAGGCTGTTTCAGATGCAGTTGACGCTGTAACAGGCACTGGTGAGATCGACGCTTCAGTTGGTAAGGGCGGCGCAGACTTCACAGTTGCTGCTTGGAACGCAGATGACGTTCCTGCACTTCTTGCTCAGTGGAAGGGCGAGTCTGATTACAAGGCATTCGCTGATAAGCTCGCAAACGACAGCGTAGACGGCATCAAGTTCATCAACTTCGGTGTTCCTGGCGGCGAAGCTTCTGAGAAGTACGATCAGCTCTTCGCTGGCGGCGGAGACATCGACGTTTACTTCTGCGAGGCTGACTGGGCTCTGAAGTACATCAACGATGATTCACTCACACTCGACCTTGCTAAGCTCGGTCTTGGTGACAGCGATTTCTCTAACATCTTCGGATACACAGATGAGATCGGTAAGGATAAGAACGGCGTTCGTAAGGGCGTTTCATGGCAGGCTGCAGCAGGCGGCTTCGGTTACAGAGCTGACCTCGCTGAAGAGTACCTCGGCGTTAAGTCACCTGCTGAGATGCAGGATAAGATCGGCGACTGGGATAAGTTCGTTGAGGCTGCTAAGACAGTTAACGAGGCTTCAAACGGCAAGACAGCTCTCGCTGATACACTCGGTGGTATTTGGCAGGCATATGCTTGTGGACGTACACAGCCATGGGTTAAGGACAACAAACTCGTTATCGACGACTTCTGCAAGGACTTCGCAGATACAGCTAAGGCTCTCTGGGATTGCGGCGGTGTTACAAAGAACACACAGTGGTCTGATGACTGGACAGCTGCAGGAACAAACGGAAGCTGCATGGGTTACTTCGTATCAACATGGGGCTTCGGCGGATTCTTCCTTAACGCTGCTGGCGGCGTAGACGGCGATACATACGGCAAGTGGGCTGTTTGTGAAGGACCACAGGCATTCTACTGGGGCGGTACTTGGATCGTTGTTCATCCAAACACAGATAACGGTGAAGAGGCTCGTGACTTCATCATCTCTGCTACATCAGACGAGGATCAGATGTCTGCATACGCTAAGACCAAGCCTGAGTTCGTAAACAACTCTAAGGTAATGGCTGACCTCATCGATGCTAACACAGTATTCAACGAGGAGATCACAGGTAACTTCAAGGACAAGCAGAACTACTTCGCAGAGCTTGCTGAGAACGCTAAGACAATCGACTTCAATGGCCTCATCACAGAGTATGATGCTACAGTTAAGGGCGAGTTCATCGATGCTGTTCAGAAGCAGTACATCGAGGCTGGCGCTTCATGGGAAGATACACTTGATGCATTCAAGGATCAGGTTGCTGAGAAGATCACAACACTCGATATCGAATAATTAAATTCGTTTCAGCTTTAAAATGTAATATGTATACCTACGGAATACTTCGGTGTTCCGTAGGTGTATATTTATTTAACAATTGATTTATCTGAGAGGGTGTGTGTGAATGGCATCAGCTGCACAGAGGCGAATTAAATCTATCAGCTATGCAAAATATGGCTACTTGTTTATTCTGCCGTTTTTTATCGTTTATTTCTTTTTCCAGTTATGGCCTTTAATTAATACCTTTATCCTTTCCTTCCACGGAAACGGTAAAGATGGTCTCGATGCTTTCGTAGGTCTGGACAACTATAAGGCTATACTCTTCGGCGGTTCAAACCGTGCTATCAAAATGGTTCACGAGAGATTCTTCAGTTCTCTTGCGAACACTGTAATCCTTTGGGTAGGTAACTTTATACCTCAGATCGCTCTGTCCCTTTCTCTTGCGGTTTGGTTTACAGAAGCTAACCTCAAGATCCCGGGAAAGGGCTTTTTCAAGATTGTAATGTACCTTCCTAATATCATCACTGCTGCATCAGTTGCAGTTCTCTTCCTCCAGCTTTGCGGTGAGGCTGAGAATACTCCCGGTGCGCTCAATCAGCTCCTTAATAAAATAGGACTGGTAAGCAAGGACGCTGCATCAGAAAAGTATGATACTATCAAGTTCATCACAGGTGTATGGCAGTCCCGTGGCGTCGTTATGTTCATCCAGACATGGATGTGGTTCGGTAATACCATGATCATGCTCATGTCAGGTATTCAGGGTATCAACCCTTCACTGTTCGAGGCTGCAAGCATCGACGGTGCTACTTCCGGACAGGTGTTCAGAAAGATCACTCTTCCACTCTTAAGCCCTATTATGGCTTACACACTGGTTACTTCCATGATCGGTGGTCTCCAGATGTTCGATATTCCTTATCTCTATCATAAGGATCCTAATAAGGTTAGTAACGACCTTAAAACTGTTGCTGTTTACATTTATGAGTATTTCCACGATCAGGTCGATCCTAAGATGGGTTACGCAGGTGCAGCTTCAGTTATTCTGTTCTTCATTACTCTTATTCTTGGTTGTATCGCATTCTACCTCACTCGTGATAAGGATGAGATCGCTAAGAAGAAGCAGATCAAGAAGAATCAGCAGCAGACTTCAATGGTCGGCAAGCAGTTTGGGGGGAGATTTTAAAATATGAGCAAAATGAAATCTGTTTACGGAGAGCCCAAGGATAACTATACTGCAAGCCTTAAGAGAAAGTCAGTTATACTTACCATATGGTTCATTATCCTGACTATTATCTGTCTGCTTCCAATTTATATCCTTATTGTCAATGCTACTCGTTCAAATTCAGCTATTGCTAACGGTATCAGCTTTATTCCTGGCGGACACCTCAGCAAGAACATAAAGACACTGTTCAAGGATATCAACTATAATACAGTATTCAACGTATGGATCGGTTATAAGAACAGCTTACTTATTACAGGTATCTCAACTGTATTTACTGTTTTCTTCTCAGCTATGACTGCTTACGGCATCCATGTATACGACTTCAAACTCAAGGAGATCTCTTACACAGTTATCCTCCTTGTAATGATGGTTCCTATGCAGGTTACTTCAGCCGGTTTCGTAGCATTCATGCTGAAACTTCACCTTACCGATACATACTGGCCGCTCATTCTTCCTGCGATCGCAGCTCCTGCGGTAGTTTACTTCATGCGTTCTTACATGAAGTCGAGCTTCCCGCTTGATATCGTTGAGGCTGCTCGTATCGACGGATGCAGCGAGTTCAGAACATTCATATCGATCGCGATCCCGATGATGAAGCCTGCTATCGCAGTTCAGGCTATATTCGCTTTCATCGCAAGCTGGAACAACTTCTATACACCTAACATGATCCTTGTTAGCTCGAAGTTCAAGCAGAAGACTCTTCCTATGATGGTTTCTGCTATCCAGGCATCAGATAAGTTTACTGACTACGGTGCTATCTACTTAGCAATCGCTCTCAGTATCCTTCCTATCGTAATCGTATATGTAATTCTTTCCAAGTTCATTATCGCTGGCGTTGCCCTCGGTGGTGTAAAGGAATAATAAGAGTATACTTTCGGGGAGAACCTTTTCAGGTCCTCCCCGATTTTTTATATCTGGTCAAGTTCAATGACTGATGTTGCGATTTTTTCACGGAAACGAGTGTCATGTTCCACAAATATCATGGTCGGCTGATATGTGGAGATCAGTTTTTCTATCTGCATCCGTGAGAAGACATCGATGTAATTCAGCGGCTCGTCCCAGATAAACAAGTGTGATGGACTAAGCAGACTTGCCGCGATAAGGACTTTCTTTTTCTGTCCGGCTGACAGATCACGTATATCTTTTGTGAACTGTGTTCGTTCAAAGTCCAGCTGACGGAGTACCGAGAAGAACAGGCTCTGTTCAACTTCTTTTGACATGCAGAAATCCTGTAAACTGCCGTTAAGTCCGTCCGTATTCTGTGAAACATAGGAGATGATGAGGCCTGATGCAGTTTCGCAAAGTCCCGTTTCTTTTATCGGCAGCGGAGCGATGTTGTAACCGGCTTTGTCCAGAAGACATTTAATTAGTGTCGATTTACCGCATCCGTTTCCACCGTGAAGGGCTATTCGGTCTCCTTTTTTTACAGTGAAGGTCAGTCCTGTGAATAGGGGAGTGTCAGCTGTTTCGTACTGAACACAGTAGTCCCTTACCTCCACCAGTGTACTCCTGTGGTGCTGAAGCTGCTGTATCTTCAGTTCGGGAGCGCGTTCAATGTCATTAAGAAGTCCCTCTTTCTCCTCGATTTCACGGGAAATGCGCTTTTCCATCTGTTTTACATGACTTTGCATTTTCTTCGTTTTCGCACCTATAAAAGAACGTGTACTTATGCACCTGTCATGCTCCTTTACAGGATCGAAGCCGATTTTTGTGCTTTCATTCTTATCTGCCCAGTCTGAAACTCGCTTTGCTGCTTGTTTCAGTTTTTTTATTTCCTTTTTGTGCTTTTCATTTTCAGCTGCTGCGAAGTGGTCACGCTTTTCTTTCTTCTCCCACCACACGCTGAAATTTCCGTTCTGAACCTCAACGGACTTGCGGTTCAGCACAAGTACATGATCCGTACATGCATCGAGGAGTTCACGGTCATGGGAAACAAGTATGAAACCCTTTTTGTCAGATAGGTAATCACGAACAGCTTCACGGGCGTTATTGTCCAGATGGTTTGTTGGTTCGTCGATGAGCAGAAAATCATTTTCACCCGAAAACAGTACCGCTAACATTACCTTTGTACGTTCTCCGGGACTTAGTGAAACGAATGGGCGGAACAGTATATCTGATTCCTCACGAAGCAGGGATAGTTCGCATATAACACGCCATAGTTCGCAGCCGCTTTTCATTTCGTCGAGAAGTTCGGCGGCAGAAAGCTGCATCTGCTCATCGCTGAGTACGTATGGAAAGTAGCCGAAAGCTACGGATGAATCGATACTTCCGCTGTATTGATACTCGCCTGTAAGGAGCTTCAGAAAGGTAGTTTTTCCCTTGCCGTTTCTGCCGATGAATCCGAGTTTCCAGTTTGTATCGACAGAGAAAGAAACGTTTTCAAAGATGTTATCAAAGCTGCCTTCATAGCAGAAAGTAAGGTTTTTTACGCTGATCTGTGACATAGATTCCTCCTTCCGCGGACCGAAAAAAATCGGGACCGCTTGCTGCCAAACAGTCCCGATAAGTATCATATCCTCACGAAAGCAGACGATACCGCAGATCGCCTGTAGAAATATAAATGCACAAAAAAGAGAGGTTATGATAACATAATCCACTTTTGGCAACATGATAAGACAGTATGCGTTTTCCACACTGTCAGATTAATTATTCATGTGTTCAAAAGCAGATTATCTTTTCATCCTCACACCTCTTTTGCAGTTTTTTTCATTATAGCATACTTTTAATCTTATGTCAAGCAAAAATGAGGTCATACAAACAGAAAGGACGTCCCGAAGGACGTCCTTTTTATATATCTATAACTTTCCCTTGCCTTGTTGAATTACTTTTTATCTGATGTCAGTTTTTCCATTGTTTCGCCCTTTATCGGCAGGTCTCCTGCTTTGATGAGCTTAGCATCTACCATCTGAACTGCGAGAGCGTCCATAGGAGTAAGTCCCTTGCCGTTATCGACGCAGTCTGCATTATCCGTAGCCTGAACGCCGAGTGGGTACTTCTTGCTGTTTGCGATGTTCTGGAGTATCAGCAGGGAGTCTGCAAGTGAAACATCGTAGTCGCCGTTAGCATCGCCGCTGATCTTTGAATCTGTATCAGCAGGTGAAGTTGCAGGTGCAGCAGTAGGATCAATCGCAGTTGTCTGTACAGGTTTTGTTGTTGTGATTACAGCGGCAGTTGTAGCAACAGGTGCGGTTGTAGGTTCCTGATCCTTCGGAATTGTTACATGCGGCATAGCCTTTGGAAGCTTGTTGGTAGCATCCTGTAAGAACGATAGCATGGATACCAGTGAAGCATTAGCGCAAACATTAACTTCATTTACACAGTAAGCTTCATTTGCGTCAACGTAGCATCTCTGGGGAGCATACTTACAAACCTTTACAAATCTATTAGGATCCACTATACCGTCTTTAAAACCAAGACTTTTAACATATGGATCGTATAATCCTGAGTTAGCACCCGGAGAAAGAACACCGTCAGGAGTCTTTGGAAGGTTTGAGTTCAGACCGTTTGCCCAGTATCTGTGGTATGGGTTCTTCATAGAGTTTTCACCGTAGCCTGAAACATATGAGAATCCGAGGGCATTGCGTCCGAAGATATAGTCCATAGATTCAGCTGCTGCGCTGAGGTATGATGTATCTTCAGTAGCATAGTATGCATAACCCAGTACAAGTGCGTTATTGATTATGTTTTCGTTTGAACCATATGGGTAGCCATTTCTGACAATACCAAGTCCAATGCCTGTGTTATCAGGAAAATATGACTTATTGTACGGAATATGCATACCCTGTTTTTCCTGGTAATCAATGTATTTTTTACCTGCTTTGATGATAGAATCACGTATTGATTTCTTTTCATCATCGCTCAGACCTTCAGGAGAGAGGAAGAGTGAAAGGGTACCGTATCCCGATGTGTTTCCTGCGTCAAAAGATGTATATGCTATGGAACCTCCATCGGGAGAAATCCGATCTGCCAGAGAGAAAGCTTTGCCGTTATTACGGCTGTCATGTTTCTGTATGTTGTCATAGTATGAATTATCACCTGTAGATATGAACAGCTCACAGCCTGCCCAGTAGTATTCGTCCTCTGCTGAGTAATCGGTTACAAGTGAAGTACCTACGCCCTTATCGCTTGGCTCGAAGAAGAACTTAATATCAGGATTATGCTGGTAAATGAGTGCGGAGGTGTCAACTGCGTCATAAGCCTTCTTAGCGGCATCAAGGCACTTTGCAGCGAAATCGGAGTCGTAGTCCTTCCAGAGACGTGCTGCCTGAGCTGCACAAGCTGCGAAATCGAGAGTTGCCGTATATGAAGGCGGAGAGACGATACGCCCGGGGGTTTCGTCGTATTCATTCCATTCAAGGCTTGGCATAGGAAGCCACATGTAGTCACGTACTCCGCTGTAGACCATGCCTGCATGTTCGCCCCAGTAAGGATCATCCTCCTTGACGATCATCTTCATCATCCATTCAAGCTCGTATCTTGCCTCTTTGAGTATAGCGGGAGCATCGCCCTCTTCAGGGAGAGCTATATTCTCTGATGCCCATTTATCTGTGCCGTCCTGAGCCTTAGAGAACTCGTAAGCGTTCTGGAGAGTCCATACAGCGGAAGCTCCGTCGGTTACCTGCTTGTAGTAGTTTCCTTCGGTGTACCAGCCGCCTGTTACATCGATCAGATAATCCTTATCGGCACCTTCGAGGTCATATGCGTAGCTCTGTCTCCATTCGCTCTGAACGTAAGCTTTATCCGACAGATGTGCAGCCTTATGTCCGAGCAGCTCCTTATTACCCGATGTGATATATTCGGGTTCTATTGCTATTCCCGAACGGTTCTGATAGAAGTAGTTGAAGGCATCCTTCACTATACTGTCTTCATAAAGAAAGCTTGAAATGCTGAATTCAGGACTCTGATTCATAATGTATGTTTCAGCGCCGGGTTCCTTGGTGCTCCATGTGAGCTTATCTCCGTCTTTTACGGTATCAAAGAATCCCTCAATGCCGTTGAAGGAAGTATCTGATACGCCTGTTTCGTCCTTGACGAAAATAGTGTAGGTACCAGGTGCCTGGAAATCGGAGAAATTTATGATGTGGATGAATTGACCTGAATCCTTTGTGTAGCTGCTGCCTGAGTCTTCATCTTCACCGAATACCTTGGTCATGCCGCTGTATACAGCAGTTCCGTTAGCGTCCCTTATCTCAAAGGGGAGCGGTTTGAAAGCATCGGTCACATATGAAGCCGACTTATTAAGCGTAGGATAGTAACCGATCTGATTGACCATTACATTGCTGTGGGGTAAGGTGTAAAGGTTATCTATGCTGTATTTGGGGTTGGGAACATTTTTTTCGTCCAGGTCTGTGAGGACCATGTTATCGAACTTAAGTACAGTACCGTCCGGGAAGCAGTCTTCATCTGCGTGCATGCCTTTGCCGCCGTAATAGAAGATCCACTCAGCGCTATCAATGGAGTGTTGTGCGGTGAATTCGCTCTCGAAGTGGTTAAGTCCCTCTTTGACAACGAGGTTTCCCAAGCTGAGTGAGTGTTCATAGCCATTTTCGTCGGTACGACCGCTGAAGTTCCATGCATCGGTGCCCGGCAGGCAGTTCATCCATACGGGATCATCTGCTTTATAGTCAGCGATCTGAGTACAGATATTACCATCGGATGTTGAATTAATATCGAAAGCGACCTTATACCTGTGTCCGGCAGTTATAGAAAGGTCTCTGTGGCGTAACTGAAGATCCCATATTGAATCAAGACCCTGGTTGTTGATTATACGTACATTATAAGTGCCGTCCGAGATATCGAAGGACTGCTGTGCAGGCAGAATCTGAACTACATTCCACGGAAATCCAATCCCGTTATCGAAGTTGTTCTGACCGAGCATATTATAGCCCTCAGCTGTTTCATTTGCAGCGCCGAGAACAGGTGCATCGCTTTCCTGAGCGTTGACGCATAGTGGTGCGATCAGTGGTGAAGCAGTCGCAGCCAGCATAGAAGCTGATACAAGGCTGCTGATGATCGAGCGTGTGATTCGTTTTTTCATTAAAATCTCTCCTTTGACAATAGATCTTTCCGCCCAACAGGACATGTGTTATAGATGATAGGTCTATAATATACACTCGCAGAAAAGTCCTGTTTTATAACATATCCCCGTAATAATTTTCCAATAATTGTAAAGACCTATTACAATTGTGACGCAGTCGGGATACTGCGTCACAATCGTTTTTTATGCTTATTAGTAATACTTTATTTTGTCTTGTGCTCGGGACGTACTGTAGGAACCTTGATATCCTCGCCGAGGATAAGCTTGTTCAGCAGAACCACATCATTGATATGTGTTTCACCGCTGCAGTCGATATCCGCTGCTTCGAGGCACTCCTCGCCGTTGAAGGACTTGAGAAGCTCAGTACGTGCAATGACCATATCAAAGCTGTTTACCTTCTTATCGTCGTTAAGATCACCGGGGATGTAGTGGAATACCTTTTCGAGTATCTCTTCGGCAGCAGGTGAAGGAATGTAGATATCCTCGCCGTCTATCTTTACGATATCCTTTGTTACAACAGCAGAACCGCTGCCTTTAACGCCTGTAACCTGGAAAGTAGCTATCTCAGGATCAGCAACAGCAAGGCCGTGCTTCTTGAAAGCATCAAGGTGATCGTTGATGTTGATAACGCCTTCGATCTCGGTATTGTCCTCTGTAAGCTTGTTTTCCTTGCGAACGCTTAAATACAGCTTGTAGAAGAAGTGGTCGCTGTAGTAGATATCATACTCAGCACCGTCGATAGTTTCTGTACCGAGAAGCTCTGTTTTCGTGAATTCGTTATCGTTTTCCTGAGGATCCCAGCCTCTGTAAGCGTCAACTATCATGTACTCAACACTTCCGCCGTTGAGCCAGCCGTGACCGCCTGCGAATGCCTTGCCTTCCTTAAGGTCGGCACTGTATTCAACAGTCAGCTCCTCGCCGTTGTATTCTCTCAGCGGGAAGATAGTCTGATCTTCAGCCTGGTAGTATTTGAGACCTTTCTCAAACTCTGCTTCGTAAACTTCCTTCCAGTCGCACTTGAAACCGCCGTTCTCGATGAGCTCGAGTCTGATCTCGTTAGCATCTTCGGGATCAGCAAGAACAGTGTCATAAAATGTGTTGAAGTAATAGCCGTCTCTCTCGTTATTAACGAGACCGTTGAAAACAGTACCTGTATAGTTGTTGATATCCTCTTCATCAGGGATATACTCAACATCAGGGTAATCTTCTTCGATCTCAGGGAGATAGTAGAGGTCGTTTTTGGTTACGTGCATAGCTCCGCTGGAACCATATCCCTCGGTAGCGAGCATTATATCGAATGGTGAAGAAGTATCAACGCCGAGATCATTCAGTGCCTTGAAGTGATTTGCAACGTTTATAGTTCCTGTTATCATATTTCCGTCAGCGGACTTCTTCTCACTTCTTACGATATAATAGCAGTATGTATAGGTGTCTGAATCCTTCATGAAAGGATGCTGTACCTTGTAGATGTTGTAAACTGCGCCGTCGGATTCAACTTCACCGAGAGATTCACCTGCTGTGGAATAATCAGGCTTTTCAGCGCCCCAGTCATCGATAATGAAGAACTCGGCATCATTATCTCCGAGCCAGCCGTATGCACCGAATAAATAATTTCCGTCACCTTCGGAGATAGCTCTGTACTCGATCATCGGTTTACCGTATAAAGGTGTTCTGACAGTGACCTTGTTCATATTTTCATCCCATTCGATCCTGTCAAAGACCTCGCCTGTCATGCACATGCAATCGTCGGCATCATTCCAGCTGAAGTCATAACCGCGTCTGTTCTGAAATTCAACGCTGATGCTTCCCTGATCCTTATTATAGTATTGGTATTGATAAAGACCATGAGTACCGGATTCTTCTACGGCACCGTTCAGAAGGGTTTCGTCAGCATTAAGGAGCTGTGATGCGGATGGTTCTGTATCTACGGCGTTTGCATAGGGGATAGCACTTCCCGAAATGCAGAGAGATGCAGTGAGTGCAGCTGTAAGCATGCGCTTGAATAATTTGCTCATTATTTTTTTCCTCCTGTTATAAATTTTAAGCCTTTTTCATAGGCTTATAAATATTATACTATTAAATTATAAATAATTCAAGTGAAATATTGTGCAAAAACACGATAAAAAGGCACGCTTTTTTGCAAAAATTGCGATTCTGGAGGAATGTGTTCAAAAAATGCGGTGCAATGCTTTTCACAGGCTGACGCTGCTGGACTATACTATCTGAGTCTGGGAATAGTACATTTCACGGTACTTCTTCGGAGTCATACCGCTGTACTTTTTAAAAACACTGATAAAGGCGCTCTGTGAGGAAAAACCAAGTGCAAACGATATCTCCGAGCTTGGATACTCGCTGTATTTCAGCAGGTTCTGTGCGGTATCTATTTTGGCGCTGTTGATGAAGTTCTTTATGGTAGTACCTGTTTCTTTTGAGAAAAGCTTGGAAAGATAGGTCCTTTCAAGTCCCACGACCTCGGCAAGCTTGTTTACCGAGAGATCTTCATGGAGGTGATCGTAGATATAGTCGATACATTTCCTGATGTGAATGGAAATGACGTTGTTCTTTTTGAGCTGGTGCATACGTTCGGCGTAGTCTATGCGCATCTGCTCGAAAAGGTCGAGGATGCCCTCATAGTCGCTGCATTTATCGGCTCTTCGGATGTAGATGTCTCCGAGGGTATAGGCTTCATCGTGTCCCATACCTGCTTCGACGCATACTCTGGCTATGATAGCGACCGACACTATCATGTGATATCGGATATTCCTTACGGGATCATCCGAGAGCTGTCCCTTACCTTCTGGAAAGTTTTTTCTGACCTTTTTGAAGCTCTCTCTGACTGCTTCGACGTCGCCCTGCTGGACGGAGATATATCGCTCCATTTCGCTGCTGAATGGCAGTCTTGTAAAGCCGCTCATTTTCTGTACATATATGCGGTAATTAAGTTCACGGTCGGTATTCATGGATACGCCTCCTTTTTATTTCTTTCCGAAGAATTAGTTTGGAAAGCCATTACTATTATACCACAAAACTGATATAAAAACAACATTTATGATATAATTTGTTTTGTAATTGCTGTATAATCTCTGACGAGGTGATCGGTATGACGCATACCAGAAATTTGACGAGCGGAAATGTAAAGAAAATCATCTTCACATTCTTTATGCCGCTTCTTTTTACTAATCTTATGCAGCAGATATATTCCTTTGCCGATACGGCAATAGTCGGCAAGGGACTTGGTGACGCTTCTCTTGCTGCGGTAGGAAACATGTCCTCGCTGACCTTCCTGATAATAGGCTTTTCAATGGGCATGACCAACGGATTTTCTATTCTCATTGCGCAGAGCTACGGTGCAGGGGATGCAAAACAGCTCAGGAAAGCTATTGCAGCGTCAGTTAAGCTTTCAGCAGTTATAGCGCTCTTTCTCACAGCGGTGAGCATAAGCTTCCTGCACACCATTATGAAAGTGATGCAGACTCCCGAGAGCATACTTCACGAGAGCCTTACATACGGCTATATCATATTCGGCGGACTTGCAGCAACTATCGCATATAACATGTGTGCAGCCATACTCCGTGCTCTTGGCGACAGCAGAACTCCTTTCATTGCAATAATCGTATCAACCATTGTTAATATAGTCCTTGACTGCGTATGCATATTCGTACTCGGTACTGGAGTTGAAGGTGCGGCAGCAGCAACTATTGCGGCACAGGTCATATCCGCATCCATATGCTTCAGCAGACTCAGGAAAATAGAGATGATACATCTCAGCCGTGAGGATTTCGCATACGACGGCAGGATGTACATGCAGCTTCTGAAAAACGGACTTCCAATGGCATGTATGAACTCTATAACCGCTGTTGGCTGCATAGTGGTGCAGTACTTTGTAAACGGACTCGGAGTTGCCTACACATCAGCATATTCAGCATGCAGCAAATACATCAACATGTTCATGCTCCCCGGAGTTACAGCAGGCTACACTATCTCTTCCTTTACAAGCCAGAATTACGGTGCAGGAGAATACCAGCGCATACATGAAGGCGTAAAGGTCTGTGCGGAGATAGCCTTCGGTTCGTATCTTATTCTGGGTTCGGTAATGTTCTTTTTCCCGTCTGTACTGGCAGGTATAATACTCAGCGGTGACGACTCTATCGCACTTGCTTCCGAGTTCCTTCCTATCTGCGGAGTAATGCTCTTTGCAGTTGACCTTCTGTTCGTTTTCAGACAATGCGTACAGGGCATGGGATATCCATTTGTACCGATGTGTTCGGGAATACTTGAAATGTTCCTCAGGATATCCGTGATAATAATATTCATCCCTGTTCTCGGTTTCAGAGCAACTGCACTTGCAGAGGTATCTGCATGGAGCGGAGCACTTCTCACAAACTTTATAGCATATCAGGTGAACATAAGGAGAAGTGTGAACGGAAAAGCCGCTGATACAGAGAAAAATGTGTGCAGTGCGTGCAGATGAAATCATCCTTTAAGCAGATATACGGGTTTAATCTGTGATATGCCCAAAGACAGCTCCGCCGATTTGTAAAAAACAGAGAAATCCCCTGTATTTCGCCAAAAAGGCTCAATAAATCAGTGCAACTCACAAAATGTTATGTTATAATGAATATACGGAAGATAAGACCGCCATTGTGTCCTTAGGCAGACCAATGTGCGGTTTTATCGCATAACGGAAATCTTATGCAAAGGGTGGTATATTTATGAACAAGCGTATCAAAGCTGCACTGACTGCTGTACTTGTTACAGCATCAGCATTCCCCATGATACCTTCAGCTGCAGAGGCGGCAGATGACGAGTATCTTGTACGCGACAAATGGGGATACTGCAAATCAGCGAACTATGTGGAATCAGATCATTTTGTCATTTTCTACGGAAATAATGACACTACGGGACACGTAAATGCCGAGTTTCTGAGGCGAAATCTGGAGGACTATGAGAAGCTGTGGAAGTGCTACAGCGAGTACCTCGGAATGGAGAACATGAATGTTGATGTCAACGGCAGGAGCAGTCAGAAATACAAGACCAATGTTTATCTGACCTGTACGGGACTTCCTGAATTTCAGGAAGGCTGGGCGTTCATGAGTGCCGAGGACGGCTATGGCATAGAGATAATCAGTCCCGATGCTATGCTGGATGATCTGACTATCGCTTACGAGTTCGGACACGTTGTTACAATGCAGCAGAAGGCATGGGTGGATCAGGATATAACAGGCGCATGGTGGGAACCTCTGGCAAACTGGTTCCGTGAAATGTATATCAGCAGTCCCTACTATACGGGTAACGTAAAGACCTGCTGGTTCGAGCCGTATATACGCAATCTCAGCCTTACACTCCCTCACGGACGCAATTACTATGAAGTATGGCCCTTCCTTGTGTATCTCTCCTACAATCCCGATAACCTCCCCGGACTTGGTATCGACTGCATAAAGCGCATCATTTCCGAAGCAAAGCCGGGAGAGTATCCCTTCGATACGATAACACG
Source organism: Ruminococcus sp. XPD3002 (assembly GCA_900119535.1). GTDB lineage: Bacteria > Bacillota > Clostridia > Oscillospirales > Ruminococcaceae > Ruminococcus > Ruminococcus flavefaciens_H. Next base: position 47,999 of record FPJT01000007.1, on the reverse strand, counting down.
CCTTTTCGGTACCGATGCACAGACGGTTTTCGGTCACTATTCAAAGCGAATGGCGACATTTGATTTTGGTGCAAAGCAGGCGTATCAGGAAGAATTCAACAAGAAGATGAAGGAGCAGCCTTTCTACAGCAACCTTTACTACACCTATCCCGAAGCTGATGCGGCGGATAATACCGTCTATACAGTGCCGCAGGAGGAAGCTCCCATGCAGGCAGGTATCAATATTATCCCACTTACTGTCACAGGCGGAGATATAACGATCAGTTTCAACGGCATCTCGGACGATCCAAATGCCGCATGGCAGGCATGTATAGTTACGGTCGACTCGTCGGGAAAAGAAACATATTCGGACCTCTTCGGAAGCGGAGATACCATGACGGTTTCCGCAGCAGGTGCGGCATCTGCTTATCTCACTGTTGCCGCAATGCCGAAGGAGCTTTACAAGGTCAACGCCTTCCATAAGGAGAAGGAATCTCCCTATAAGACGGGCAATGAACGCAGACGCTATCCCTACACTATAAGCCTTTCGGGAGCTGAGATAAACTACGTAAACACCTATCGCAAGGGAAGCGGACACGCTCATCCCAACGGCGGCGGCTGGGTATCGGATTCTGCGAAAGTATCGGACTCGGTATACGTCGGAAAGAATGCCACAGTAAGCGGAAATGCCGAGCTAACGGGTAATGTACGTGTTGAGGATCACGCAGTTGTGGCGAACGGAGTCAAGGCTTCGGGCAATGCAGTAATAAGCGGTCACGCAATCGTGGACGGCGGCGGCTGGGTTTACGATAACGACTGGAAATACGGTTCGGTCGTACTCAGCGGCAACGCAGTTATCGGTGACAGCGCGGTAGTTACTAATTCCTGTACCGTATCGGATAACGCAAAGGTACTTCAGAAGGCGTATCTTGCAGATGCGGTATCAGTTTCGGACAATGCTGTTGTCAAGGGAATGGCTTACGTTTATGGCAAGAGCAGCTTTTCGGGTACGGCAATACTGGACGGTGATTACTGCAACGAACAGACTAAGGACAGCGGCGTAGGCTATGGCTGGCTCGACGATAACGGCTGGAAAAATACCTCCGACGGATATATCGCTTCATACGATTTCAGTGATGCAGGTACTAACTGGACTAAAGACAAGTATGCTGCAACAGATATGATGATAAAGGGTGCTGTTGCAGAATCCGAACGTACTTCCGCAAAGGGTGTATTATCCTTCGATAGATCGGGCGGTTATGCGGTGATGGAGGATTCTCTGCTTCGTACAGATGATATACAGATCAGTTTCGGTGTTCTCTGGAAGGGCGGAGCCGCAGGTCAGGAGCTGTTCAGATTCGGCGATGATAAGGCATACATGAGCTTTACTCCTTCCAACAGTCAGGGCAGTGCGGAACTTGTTTTCACAGACGGAAACAGGACTGAAAAGCTTACAGCTTCAAGTCCGCTGACGAAAGGCGAGTGGAGCAAGGTCACAGTACGTATCATAGGCGGTCAGGCTGAATTGCTGATAAACGGTCAGACTGCTGCAAGGGGAAACTTCACCCTTACACCGAAGGCAGTCCTCAGCGCTTCCGAGACTGACAGCTGTATCGTAGGCAACGGATTCAACGGTGCGCTGGATTACATCGGATTCACATACAAGAAGACAGATGAACCGAATGTGACCTATTCGGGACGTGAAGAAGCAGTAGAGTCGATTCTCGGAGATGTCAATGCCGACGGTGAAACAGGTGTAGCCGATCTGTTACTGCTCAACAAGTGGCTTCTCGGAACTAAAGATACGACTCTTGCTGACTGGAAGGCAGGCGACCTTGACGGAAACAACAAACTTGATACCTTTGATCTCTGCCTTATGAGAAAACTTATGGTCAGGTAAAGACGGTTATCACAGCAAAAGAAAATACCATAAACGAAAAACTCCGCTGTATATCATTTCTGCGATATACAGCGGAGACTTTTATATTATTGCTCCCCCAACTAACTCCTGAATTTTCTTGCTTGTCCTGACAGCGAAATACTGCGTCAGAAAGTCTTGAAATGCGACAGCATTCCTGCGACTTTCTTCCTTGCCTTTCTCTGCCAGTCCGTCGCAATATTTCTTCAAGAGTTAATTGGTGGAGCAATATTTTTAGCGGCACAGGAATTACTTTCTTACGGTAACGGTATACTCACCGTTTTTCAGTTCACCGATCTCGATAGTAATACCTGTATCTATAGTCTGGTATCCGTTGCTGTCATAGCCTGCAAAATTTTTGGTACCGTATGAGCAGATGTCCCCTGTATGGTAGAAACCGTGTCCCTCATTTACAAGACGTGTCACGCGGAAACGGTCGTTGCCGAGATAATACTCGCTGTAGCCGCCGTACTTGAAATCCTTAAGTCCCGACCATTCATCACGCTGAAGCTCAGCATTGATATGGAAGATGCGGACTCCTGAGTCTCTGGTGTACCATGAAGCTTCTGTGTTGTTGTTTTTCTGAGTCACATATTCAACGAGGAAGTACTCAGATGTTATATCGCCGACCTCAGAAGTAATAGGTACTATAAGACAACTGCCCTGAGCGGAACTGTCCTTCAGTCTGAAACTCTGAGTTCCGCCGCTGAACCACTGTACCTCATCATCACGGAGCCAGCCGTACATCAGCTTTGAAAAGCTTGAAAAATCGCCGATGGAATCGTCCATGCGTTCAAAGCCTGCGGCACCTTTATATCCTTCCCAGTCGTCACCTGCTTCATAGAGGTAATAGTCAGGGAGTCCGAGTGAGTGTCCCATTTCGTGTTCGAGTACTGATTTGGCTTCACCTATCGTATCCGAATAAGGCGAAACATCGAGGATGATGTACTTATTGAGCTTCTTTCCGTCAAGGGAGAAGTACGGATTATCCCACCATACAGCGGTACAGCCCCACCAGTACTCTTTCAGCGATTCATCAGCGTTGTCAAGGGGAACTCCGAGAGAGAGGCAGTCGATAATGCCGTCATTATTTGCATCGTAATCAGCATAGTTTATCTGACTGTCGAGACCTGAGAGAACTTCCATAGCAAAATCCTCAAACGAGCGGTCATCGTTCATATAGTCGGACATATTGCGGGGCAGTGTGTAATAGTAAACGTCGCCGTCGATATGAAGATTTCCGTAGGAAGCTCTTTCGTACCAATCGCTGATACTGTCATCGGGATAATTTTTATTGCCGTGACCGAAGAACTTTTCCTTGACTGTTTCTGCTGAAAGCGGCCGACTGTATTTCTGATCTGCAAATTCCACAAATACCGAAAGCATTTTACAATCGCCCGTTGAGGGAGTCATTTTGCCGAATTTCGATACTGTAGCAGGAATCAGCGGACTGCTGTCCGCAGTTGGTTCCGAACCGTATACCAGCATACGCCTGAGTTGGCAAAGGTCAAAAGCATCCAGCTTGTTGTCCTGACAGATGTCTGCTGCATTCCAGTAAGGGAGATAGGTATCGGGCATTCTGAGAAGCCATTTCTGTAAAAGAACCGCATCCGCTATCTCTACCTTGCCATTAGCGTCAATGTCGCCAGTAATGATTTCGCCTTCATATGAGGGCGCATCGGTTTGCTGTGGAGGTGAAGGCAGAGCATTAGCAAGGTCGAATCTGTCTTTATCGTCCTTTATTTTAGTCCACATATAGCGGAGCATCCAGCCGTCGAAATCGGTTATCTTTGCGGCAGAGCCTGCCATCATTATGGAGTTTTCACCGCCCGGGAATCCTCCCGGAGGGAAACCGTCCGATTCGCCTTCGCCGCCGTAGAAATCCGTCATACCGAATCCGTGACCTATTTCATGTTCGAGTACGTGCAGACTTCCGTGCCGTATCATGCTGAGATAAGCGGTATCCGACAGACGCTGTCCCCAGTCTCCGCCGCATCCTCCGATGTCCGGGAATCCCTGAGTAGCCCACATATACATATCGAATCGGTTATCAAGACCTCCCGGATACTCATAGCCCTTTTCCGTAAAGTGGTCGAAGCGTGAAAGCTCGGAAGGAGCAAAGGGTTCTTTATCGGGGATAGTATCCCTGCCGTTTGAGGTATCGTATTGTGCATCATAGTACCTTGTATCGGTATAAACCACCTCATCGTCATGAAGGTCAAGCAGACAGCTTTTATCGATCACTGCCCAGCCGACTACCTTTACATCGATATGCTCGTATGGCCAGTTTTCATAGCCTGCAAGCCAGTCGTTCCACGCATTTATGCAATCCGAGAGCATTTGCTCGAACTGCTGACGCTGTTCGTATGTGACGGTCCGGTAGGACTGCCATTTCACAACGTAGTTGATACTGCCTTTCCCTGCAACTATCTGGTCGAATATAGTATTGCGGCGGACTGTGGACTGCTCACGCTCTATGCGGTTCTTCCATATCCAGTCGGCGGCATACTGAAAATCAGACGGCATGTCGCTTATGCTCTCAGCATATGCACTGAGAGTGACAGGTGCTGAAAAGTTCGGAAGATCAGCAGTCATTGCAGTTATTGCCATAGCAGAGGCAAATAAAGCAGCTGTTATCCTGTTTTTGTATCCCATAAATATCTCCTCCTGTTTTGACATTGAAAACACGGAAATTACACGATCATCTATCTATATTGTACAATTCGTATGCGTATAAGTCAATTGAATATCATGCTTTTTCACTACATTTTTTTCTGGTTTCAAGAAATGGGTGTAATATTGTCTTGCAATTCCGACACAATTATGCTATGATTTTACATAAAAAAACTCAGTTGTGAACTGCACAGCAGAAAACTACTATCGCATACCGAAAACAGTAGACGATAAAAAAATGGGGGACCTTTCTTCGGAAAAGTCCCCCGATATTGCTGTTTTAATTTTTTTTGCGGAGCTGCCAGAATGCCACTGCACTTGCTGCCGCAACGTTAAGCGAATCGACTCCGTGATACATAGGTATCTTAATAGTATAGTCGCAGGCGTTGATAGTCTCCTCGCAGAGACCTGTACCCTCTGTGCCGAAAAGGACGGCTAATTTGTCGGTACTTTGCAGCGCCTCATCCTCGATACTTATGGTATCGTTTCTCAGTGCCATTGCCGCAGTCCGGAATCCGTATCCTGCAAGTTCCTTTACATAGTCGGGAGGGGAGGATTCGAGATAAGTCCACGGTATGCTGAATACGGTACCCATGCTGACTCTGACTGAACGGCGGTATAAGGGATCGCTGCATGACGGTGTAAGCAACACCGCATCGAATCCGAGTGCAGCTGCGGAACGGAATATAGCGCCGATGTTTGTCTGATTCATGATGTTTTCGAGTACAGCGATACGGCTTGCGCCTGAAAGGATTTCCGAGGGAGTGGGAAGCGGTCTGCGCTTCATCGTACATAGTATACCCTGAGTCATTCTGAAACCCGTAAGTTCGGTAAGCACCTCGCTGTCCGCAGTATAAACGGGTACATCATCGAAAGCAGCAAGGATATCCCTTGCCTGACCTGTTATATATTTACGCTCGCAAAGGAAGGATATCGGCATGAATCCTTCTTCAACAGCAGTTCGTATCACTTTCGGACTTTCTGCGACGAATACACCGCAGTCTGTACCCTGCCATTTTTTCAGTTCGGCTTCCGAGGTATTGGTATAGGGTACGAGTGCGATAGCGGAAAGGTCGGTTATCTCTATTATCTCAGCCATTCAAACTCCGTATCATAAGTAAAAGTTTCTTCTCCACATAGCAAAAGAACCTGCTGCTGCGAAGCATATGGACATGATAAGTGAACCTATGTATTTTCCGACTGCGCCGACAGCTGAAAGTACCCTGTAGAAATTATCATAGAAATCGCCGAATGTACCTTCATAGAAGCCGAATGTCTCATAGATGGTATCACGGTACATCTTGTCTATCTCATCTTTGCTCATGTTTCCGAGTTCACCGAGAGCGTAAAGAGAATCCTTCAGGTCATCAACATAACGTGCATAGAAGTCTGAAAGCTGCATGCACCATGATATCTTCTGGGAAATATGTATAGCAAAAATGATGACGAGTACGCAGATGATGATGCCTGTTCGCTTTGAGAGAACTTCGTTTTTCTGTGTGAATTTATAGCCCATGACTACACCGCCTGCAAGTATAGCACCGCTGAGCGAAGCAATGATACCGAACCTTCCTATGAGTATCCATATGATAATACCGGGTATAGAGCCGATAAGTGCGCCGATGACGCCCTTGCCTATCTCGAGTACGCGGTTATCCTCTTCAAATGATCCCTCGAATGAAAGGTCCGATGAGGAGTAGACTGTTTCGTGTGCGGACTCGGGAAAGTCGTTTTCGTTTCGCCTGCTGGGATCGAAGGGAAGATCCTTGGGATCAGGCTTTTTATATGTATTGAAATCGTCCATATTATTTCTCCTTATTAGTCCAGATAGAAAACTCGTCCGTCGTTTCTTGGGATAACTGCGGGATAGTCACCTTTAGTGTAACCTACCGCAAGGTGAGCTATACCCTCGAAGTCTCCTTCGATACCTGCTTTGCGGAGCAGGTTTTTTCCGAATTCGGAATCGAATTCTTCCTTTGCACGGTGGATCCAGATACTGCCGAGTCCGAGATCATGAGCCATGAGCATCATATTTCCCATAGTGAGCGAACCGTCATACACAGCAGTAGGAACAGTGCTGTCTGCAACTACGATAAGGATAACAGGTGCGCCGTAAAAGGGATCGAAACCCTCGTTCCAGCCTCCGATCCTGCGGTTTTCATCGGAAACAGCGTCCCTGAGCTCCTTGTTTGTAACGGCAATGATCTTAGGTACCTGAAGTCCTCTGCCCGATGCGGCAAAGAGCCCTGCATTTATGATCTTGTCGATAAGCTCGCGTGGGACGGGAGTATCCTTAAAGCTGCGGATACTTCTTCTTTCGGTAATGATTTTTTCAAGTTCATCCATAATGATTCTCCTTTATAAAAAGATACTTTTGATCCGCCGATCATATATTGTCAGAATACGGTCATTGAGTACACATTTATTAATGTCTGCCAAACAACTTCAGATCGGCTATATCCACATTTATTATAACTGCTGTAGTTTGTGATGTCAAGTCAAAAAATGTTTTTTATTCATTGAAAGTTGCTTTTTCTTTATCAGTGCATATTCTCAGCTAAAGGTGAAAAAATTGTGATAATATCGGTTTTTTCCTTGACTTTTCTTTGCAAATGGTATATAATAATCTCGTTGACTGTTTATCAGTCGGATAGGCTGAAACCTCAGAAAGTTAAACTGGAGAGTGTTAAAATGAGCAGAGTCGCTGACTTTTTCGGTAATCTAAAACGATCAACAAAGATCACTATGCTGTCGTGTGCATGTCTTGTATTGCTTACACTGCTGATAACTGTGTTCTTTGTTTTATTCCCTATAACCCCTTCTGAAAAGATAATGTCCAATATCGGACGTGAAAGCATTTTCAGGGATAACGGTTCAGGCGGTGCGGTAACTGCGGTTCCCGGAGTTGTAACTACTATATCGGGTACAGCCGCAACAAGCACAGTAGCTACAAGCAAGGTATCTACCAAGTCCACAGCTTCAACTACAAGGACTAACTACAAGATAAACGTAACTACAGGTTCGGGATTCTTGTGGAACGGAAGAATACCTACAGCTATAATGCCGGGCAATTACGAGACATATACCACACCTGTTGATAACGGTTATGCCAATACTACAGCTCCTGTAGAGTCGCCTTCAGCACCTACAGGAATACAGGAGCCTACAGGATGGGTACCTGAGCCGACAGGCGGTTGGACTCCTGATCCGAATGCAGGATATGTTGATCCGAACGGCGGATATGTAGATCCGGGTGTAACACCTGATCCCGGAGTAGTAACACCCGATCCGGGAGTTGTAACACCAGATCCCGGGGTAGTAACGCCGGATCCCGGAGTAGTAACTCCTGATCCGGGTGTAGTCACACCTGATCCCGGAGTTCCGGATTACAGCGGTGGAGGAGAAACAGGCGGAGGAGAAGACTCACCGCTTTACTAAAAACCAGAAAAGTCATAAAGGACAGCAGTGCTTCCTTTATGACTTTTTTCGCAATATTTACCTTGACAAAAATTGCTGTATCCTTTATAATTTTTATGAAAGAACCGTTTCGGCTAAAAATCAACAGAAACAGGAGGAATATATATGAGATTGAAGAAAGCAGTTTCTGCGGTCCTGTCTGCAGTAATGTTTGTAAGTTTACTTCCGATGAAGGCTTCGGCAGATGAGTGGTACTTCGCAGGAAGCACCTGTGAACCACTTCACGATACTACACGCGATATCCAGACAGAGGGCGTAGGAAACCCGCTGAATTTCGGTGAAAGAAATACCCCTGCGGATGCTTCGACTGAGGAGATACGTGCTATCAACCACAAAATGACCGTTCAGGAGGTCAAATACGCACTCTATAAGGAGATCGACGAGCACTGGGATCTTATTTCAACACGTCTCGGACAGCCTGACCGTGAGAAGATGTACGCACTCTTTCTCGGACTGGGTTCCAGAGAATCAACTCTTGGCGAAGGAAAGATAGGTTCGGACCACGAAACAGCCTATGAGGACGGCTGGGGAGTAAACTCTGCCCACGCATACGGTACTCTTCAGACTGCTGTTACAGCTTTTGCGGACTGCGATCCGAAGTTCATGCCCGAGGACAATGTCCCCGAGATGTTCCAGTATTCGTTTACCCCGCAGAATTTCTATGACTGTATCATCTCGAACCACATGGGAATCAGAAAGATTCTCCACTTTGCCGAGATATGCATAAATGAAGAAAATATGCACGGCTATCAGGTAATACGAAACAGCCTTAAGGGATTCAATACAGGCTGGTGCTATATGGCTGAGGATGACGGAGCATACAAGACATATGCGGATGAGATCTGCTCAATGGCGCAGTTCTATTACTATGAGGGGCACCTCTACGATAACGTTTTCACCTGGACTTCCGCAGGCGGAGAAATGGAGAAATACCGTACCGCTGACCGCTGGGACTGGTGGGGAGATACTGAGCCGAGCATGGCACCTGTTGAGGAAAAGCAGCAGCCTGTGGTTAAGGACGTTGTTGGTGACGTCAACGGGGACGGCAGTGTAAGTATCGCAGATGCAGTAGAGCTTCAGAGCTTCCTTCTCGGAAAAACAACAGAGCTGACTGTATGGAAGAATGGCGATGTTTGCAGGGATGAGCGTCTGAACGCTTTCGACCTGGTACTCCTGAGAAAACTGGTATCCGAAGCGGATGATGGTTGACGATAAGATAATAAAACGGACTCCTGTTAAAGCGTGACATTGATACAGAAGTTTTGCCCCCGAGCGTTGTAAAGCACTCGGGGGCATTGTATTTTATTCGGTTACTAAAATAAATCAGAATTTAACCGTTATCTTTTTCTATAAATTCCTTTATATCTTTGCTTATTCTTTCATACTCAAAATCGTGAACATAGTGACCGCATTCCAACTGAACTATTTCGCCCCTTGTTGAAGCGTCGGCATATTCCTTATGAGTTGAGTACCATAATTCATCATTCTTGTTATCGCCGGAAAGAAACTGCAAAGTGGGTGTTTCGGGCAAAGCCGCAGAATTTATCTCCAAGATAACTGCGCCGATGTTCTCGTTCTCGCTTACTATGTTCTCATTCGTATCTTTATGACAGGCTATCTCTGTGTATATCTTCTTTTCCTGCTCGGAAAGCGTTCCCGAAATGTCAAAGTCCATAAGTCTCAAGACGCCTGTTGCTCTTAATGCCTTGTTTATGCAAATAGCGGCTTTCTGCGGAAAGCTGTCTTTCATTTCCGCAAGTTCAGGATAATTTGCCGTTGACATATCCAGCCCGACTATCGCCTCCACTTCATCTGGATATTTCTGCGCCCAGAGTGTAGCTTCAAAACCCGACAGCGAATGAGGACACAGCACATAGGGAGCTTCAATGCCGGCTTTTTTAAGTGCTTCTCTGTCCTGACGAAGTATGGTATCAAAATCTCTTTCGCCGTCCACAATATCGCTGAATCCGTAGCCGAACTTTTCTATAACAACACATCGGTAATCATCGCTCAGTCTGCTGTACAGCGGTTTGAAATCCAGTATCGGCGAAACAGTGTCCCAGCCTGACATGAACACTATGTTATGTTCGCCCTTACCCTCAGTATAGATGCTCATATTGTGACCATCGATATCGACAAGCTGACCCAACGGAGTTTCATAAAGATCTTTATTCTTTTTGAGCATGATCTGATTGTATATCGTCATAATTACAACAAATAACACGATAAGAATCAGTAGCCCGAAGAATACTTTTCCAATTATTTTGAATGCTTTTTTCATATGATTCGGCTCCTTTAGCATAACAAATTCCGATTTATATTAGTAACAATTATAGCACAACATTCATGTACAGTCAATAGAAAAGCCATAGTACTTCTGACCTTGTATCAGTAATACTATGGCTTGAAATTTCTGTATCAACGGCAGATATTACTTTACTGTTGTAACATCACTGCCGAACCACTCTGTAGAGATCTCGCCGAGCTTGCCGTCAGCCTTCATAGCGCTGAGAGTTTTCTGAACTTCGTCACGGAGTGCCTGATCGTTCTTTCTGAAACCAATAGCATATTCCTCTGCTTCGAGGTTGCCTGGAAGTACAACATAGTCCTTGTTATTGGATGTGATAAGGTAGTTTGCAACTACAGAATCAAGGAATACCGCATCCGAGAAGCCAAGCTCCATCTGACGGAGAGCCTCTACGTTATCCTCAAGTGGACTTGGAGTGATCTCGGGATACTTATCCCAACCCTCCAGTATTTCCTGTGCAGTAGAACCTGCCTGAACTCCGACAGTCTTTCCGCTGAGGTCGTCCATTGACTTGACCTTGCTGTCAGCAGGTACTACGAAGATCATCTCGTTCTTCATGTACGGCTCGGAGAGGTTCATCTGCTCCTGACGTGAAGCGTTTATGGACATGCCGTTCCAGATGCAGTCTATTCTTCCGACGTTGAGATCCTGTTCCTTGGTATCCCAGTTTATAGGCTGTTTTACCAGTTCGATGCCCATTCTGTCGCAGACCTCCTGAGCAACGTCGATATCGAAACCGATGATCTCGTTGTTTTCGTCTGTGAATCCCATTGGAGGGAAGCTTGCATCAAGTCCGAGAACGAGCTGTTTCTTATCCATTACGTTCTTAAGGGATACGTCCTCCTGAACTGCTGAACTGCCGCCGTTCTGAGCTGAGTTTTGTGTGCTGCTTCCGCATGAAGTACCTGCCATGAGCATAGAGCATGCCGCAGCAAAAGCAAGTATACGGGTAGATAAAGTCTTTTTCAAGGTGTGTTCCTCACTTTCGATGTTGATATTAAGATGTTGACATTATTATAATATCACAAAGTTTCCGAAAAGTAAAGGGGTAAGAATAGATTAATGCAGTTATATCACTGTTCTCCGACGATATTGTTTATCCAGATGTCACTTCTTACCATGAAATAGCCGATGACTACCTTTAGTATCTCGGAGAGGTTTCCGATAGCAAAAAGCAGGTGGATATCTATAGGGGTAAAGTAAGATAGGATGAACATAAGCGGGATGCTGAAAAGCCATGTGAAGCCGAAATCAAAGAGGAAGGTGACTCCGGTTTTACCGCCGCTTCTCAGAGTGAAATAGCAGGCGTTGGTATAGGACCACATTGGAATTGCTGCCGCCTGTATCAGTATCATGAAAGTTGCAAGTGAACGGACTGTTTCCTCGGTCTTGTAAACAGAGGGGAAGACTGCGGCAACAGGTATAAGACAGACCGCTACCGTAAAGCCTGCGGCTACACTGAAAAACAGCAGCTTGTTATCAAGCTCACGGGCTTCTTTGAGCTTGTTTGCACCGAGTTTATTGCCGACCATGATAGAGATACAGGCTCCCAGCTGGAGATATACCGCACTGAAAAGGTTGGTTATCGTTGTGGAGATATTCCTTGCGGCTACAACGTCCAGTCCTCGAACCGAGTAGCACTGCGCTATGATCGACATTCCTGCAGCCCACAGAAACTCATTGAGAAGCAAGGGAGTACCCTTTTTGATGATATCCGCAGTAAGCTCTGAGGGGATGCTGAGACTGCTGTAGAGTCCCTTGATGTACTTGTTTCGCTGCGGGTGAGTGTGAGCCCAGAGTATGACAACAATTGCTTCGATGAATTTTGAGATAACTGTAGCTATTGCTGCGCCTCTTACGCCCATTTCAGGCATTCCGAGCTTACCGAAGATAAGTCCGTAATCCAGCAGCACATTGATGCCAACGGCTGAAAAAGCGCCTATCATCGGAATCCTTGTTTCTCCGCACTCTCTTACTACGCTGGCATATGCCTGACCGATACCGAAGGGGAGAAGTCCAAGAAGCATGATACGCATGTAATCCTTGCCGTAAGCGAGAGTTTCGGCAGTCTTTTGGGGAGAGTCGTCCTTACTCAGGAAAAGTGTTATAAGCTGGTCATCAAAGAGCGAGAAAAGCAGTGCTGCAACGATGATTATAATTGTACAGGCGATAAGGCGGAAACGTACAGTGTATTTCTGTCCCTCATGGTCGCCTTTGCCGTAGAACTGCGCTCCGAATATTCCCGGACCTGATACGGCGCCGAAAACAGTAACGTTGAATACGAAAATAAACTGGTTGATTATAGAGACTCCGCTCATTTGCTCAGTACCTATCTGTCCCACCATGATGTTATCCACCATGCTGACGAAATTGGTCACAAGCATCTGGAGTATCATCGGTACGACCATAACGAGTACGCTCTTATAGAAGGTCTTGTCGCCGATGAATCTTTGTCTGAATCCTTGCTTCATATATATCCTTTCTGACGCGGTAATTATTCTTAGCTGCCTTTATTATATCATATAAGCGAAGCGATATGATATAATTGCCCGATATGCAGGGAGCAGATCTGTGATCTGCGTATCTGCAAGGGCGTTTAAATAAAATATAATGAATGCTATGCATTCATTATATCATATAAGCGAAGCGATATGATATAATTGCCCGATATGCAGGGAGCAGATCTGTGATCTGCGTATCTGCAAGGGCATTTAAATAAAATATAATGAATGCTATGCATTCATTATATCATAGTTTCGTCCTTTTGTCCATTGCATCACGTAAAACGCAAAAAAGCATTGAAAAACACTCATGAATGTGATATAATATATTTATCAGTTTTATTTGTATCTGCGAAAGGAGTATTATCTATGAAGGTTCTTATTGTGATCGATATGCAGAACGACTTTACTGTAGGAGTGCTCGGCAATCCCCAAACAGCAGCGGTAACTGAAAAAGTTGTACGTGCCATAGAGGATTTCCGCAGTAAGGAAAAGGATGGACAGATCATCGCTACACTTGATACTCACTATGAAAACTACATGGAGACTCAGGAGGGAAAGAATCTTCCTGTACCTCACTGTATAAAGGGTTCGGAAGGCTGGAAGCTCGTTCCCGAGGTAGATAAGGCACTTGGAGAGAACTGTCTCAGGCTGGAGAAAAAGACCTTTGGAGCTATTGATCTTCCCGAGAAGATAGCTGACGGTGCTGAAGAGTTCATAATAATGGGCGTATGTACCGATATATGCGTTATATCCAATGCCATGATACTTAAGGCTGCATTTCCCGAGATACCTGTAAGAGTTATTTCGGATTGCTGTGCAGGAGTTACTCCCGAAAGCCACAACAATGCGCTGAATGCAATGAGATCATGTCAGATGATAATAGATTGATTTAAGGAGGATGAGACTATGTACTCATTTGATGCAGAAAAGGTAACGGAAAACCTTGTTAATTGGGTTAAGACCTATTTCGAGGAGAACGCTTCTCCCGAGACTAAAGCCGTTATCGGTATATCAGGAGGCAAGGACAGTTCAGTTGCCGCAGCTGTATGTGTAAAGGCACTGGGCAAGGACAGAGTTATCGGAGTTCTTATGCCGCAGGGAGAACAGTCCGACATTTCATGCAGTCATCTGCTGGTAAATACACTCGGAATAAAGAGCTATACTATAAATATCGGCGAAACAGTAAGCACTTTCATGAATGAGTTCAGCAAGAGCCTTGAACCTACAAGTCAGGCTACAATAAATACTCCGCCCCGTATAAGAATGACTACACTGTATGCAGTTGCCGCATCTGTAGGCGGACGAGTTGTCAATACCTGCAACCTCTCGGAGGACTGGGTTGGCTATTCTACAAAGTTCGGTGACAGTGCAGGTGACTTCTCAGTACTTGCAGACCTTACAGTTACAGAAGTTCTTCAGGTGGGCGATCTTATCGGACTTCCCACTGAACTGGTGCATAAGGTACCGAGTGACGGACTCTGCGGCAAGACTGACGAGGATAATCTCGGCTTCAAGTATGCTGAGCTTGACAGATACATACGCGGTCTGACGGACCTCTCAGACAAGCCGGAGCTTAAGGAAAAGATCGACAGGCTCCACAGGAACAATCTCCACAAGCTCAGACTGATGCCTAAGTTTGAATACGCTCCCGAGGCGTAATGCGGAAGCATCATCAGGTTTTCTGAATACAAAAATAACCCCGAAGCAAACTGTAAAATGCTTCGGGGTGAATTTATATATGCATACTTTTAGTCAAGAGTAGCGTAGAGGTTAGTCTCCCATGCAGGGATGTAGAGCTGATGTCTTATATAGAGTCTGTAATCGGGATTCAGCGACTTGATAAGCAGCGGAAGCTCGAAAATGTCCTCATTTCTGTGATAGAGAGATACCATAAGCTTCGGACCGTCCTCTGATATAGAACGCGAAGCGCCCCATATAGCTTCTCTTTCAAAGCCCTCAACGTCCATTTTGATAATTGTAGCTGTCTTTTTGTCCAGGACAGAATCCACAGACAAAGCCTGCACCATAGTGTCGGAGCTTGCGGATATAGCGGACTGACGTCCTGCCTTTGCAGCGAATGGAAGTTCGCCGTCCACGGACCATGCAGCAGCATGATATGCATTGACATTGGGCATACCGTCCACGAACTTTGAAAGCTTCTTGAAGTTCTTTCTATCGGGTTCGAGGGCGAATATAGTATTGTATCTGCCGTGTGTGAATTCAAGGAGCTCACGGATAGTATCGCCGTTATATGCGCCGAGATCCACATAGACTTCGTTCATATTCGGCTTGATGATGTCCTTGTATATTTCCGCTTTCGGAGTTGTAACGCAGGAGAGATACTGTATCTTTCCGCTTATCTTGAAGTTGATGATATTTGCATAGACGTTACGTGAGTAGTCATCAGCGAGGGTATCGTAGACCTGCTGAAGCTTATTTGCGTTCTGCATACAGTATTCATAGGTGAACAGCCCTCCGCCTGCAACGGGAACATCGGGTACATAGAGGGTATGCTTTTCTGCGATAGCCTCTATCTTGTCCACAATTTCCTGATAGCCTGCCGCAAATGCAAGAACTACCACGAAGTCATCGATCATTTCCTCTATCTCTGATAGTTTATGGACCTTATATCCTTCAAATGAATGTCCGCGAACGAAATCGTCGCTTGCGAAGATGCCTGAAAGGGTAATGCCCTTCTTTCTGAAGACGGACATTATTTTCAGAGCGCCGTCGCCCATGCCGTATATGAATATCGGTCTTGTTTCCGCTTTGAGCTTGTCCCAGCAGGAAACCTTTTCAGTAATAAAAGAGATCATTATAGCCCCCTGATGAAATTAATATTCTCCGCCCATGTCGCCATAGCCGTCATCGTGATAGTGGTCGTTATAACCCATGAGGTCACGACCTCTGATGCCGTATTTATCGCGCATTTTATTGAGGTATTCGTCGATCATATCCGAAACCTCGCGAACGTTCTTGATACATTTGATCTCCTTTGTAGGAGTGTCGGTATCACGGCTGTATATCATGATAGAGCCGCAGCCGAACATTCTCTGTCCCAGCGGACGAAGTATTTTTTTATCTGTTATCTTATAGAGGTCTATCTCGTCCTCGTCGATATTCAGAAAACCTGCTGTAGTAATGAGCTTGGTCTCGGTAAGATAGTATCTTGTAAACGAGATCGGAAGACCGAAAAGTGTACGTTTTTTATCTGTCCAGACATGCTTTATTTCTCTTTTTCCCATGATTCATAGCCTCCTCTGAAAGGTGATAACGGTGCATACCGTACACTTATTTTACCATAAAAAAGCTGATTAGTCAACAGTTGAGTATATAATTTCACACAATGGTCAAAATAGGGGGAAAGAAAAAAGCAGTCCGCAAGAAAAAATCTTTCGGACTGCTGATATTTTATTATGCCTCAACGGGATCTCCTGAAGGGATCGAAGGTTCAGAAGGCTCGTCATCAGTGATGTCATCGTTAAGAACGTCCTCAGTGATCTCGCCCTTCATGAGCTTTTCAAAGTCCTCACCGTCGATCTTCTCGAACTTAAGGAGGTACTTTGCGAGCAGATGGAGCTTATCGATATTTGCACGAAGTATCTCTGTACAATCGGAGTAAGCCTTTTCGATGATAGCCTTGACTTCTTCATCGATCTGTGAAGCGACTGCCTCACTGTAGTTTCTTGTATGTCCGTAGTCCTTGCCGAGGAATACCTCGTCATTATCAGAACCGTAAACAACAGTACCGAGCTTCTTTGAGAAGCCGTATCTTGTTACCATATTTCTTGCGGTAGAAGTAGCACGTTCGATATCGTTTGAAGCGCCTGTGCAGATATCGTCAAGGATGAGTTCCTCTGCAACACGTCCGCCGAGGAGCATTATGATACTCTCACGCATCTGATTGCGTGAAACGTGCTGATCGTCTGTATCGGGACGGGTAACAGTAAGACCTGCCGCCATACCGCGCTGTATGATAGTTACCTGATGTACCTTATCCTGTGTAGGAAGGTTGTAAGCAGCAATCGCGTGACCTGATTCATGATAAGCGGTAACACGTCTGTCGTGCTCTGTAACGATACGGGATTTTTTCTCAGGACCTGCGATGACCTTCATGGTAGCTTCCTCGATATCGGTCTCTGTGATAGCGAGCTTGCCGTTTCTTGCAGCAAGGAGAGCAGCTTCGTTAAGAAGGTTTTCAAGATCTGCACCTGTAAAGCCCTGTGTAGTCTGTGCAATTACTCTCAGGTCAACATCGGGACCGAGAGGTTTGTTTTTAGCGTGTACCTTGAGTATCTCTTCACGTCCCTTTACATCGGGATAGCCGACAACGATCTGTCTGTCGAATCTTCCCGGACGAAGGAGAGCGGGATCGAGGATATCACGGCGGTTTGTAGCAGCGATAACGATAACGTTTTCATTGCCTGTAAAGCCGTCCATTTCAACGAGAAGCTGGTTAAGAGTCTGTTCACGCTCATCGTGACCGCCTCCGAGACCTGCGCCTCTGTGACGTCCGACAGCATCGATCTCATCGATGAAGATGATAGCAGGGGAGTGCTTCTTAGCCTGTTCAAAGAGGTCTCTTACACGGGAAGCACCGACACCGACGAACATTTCCACGAAATCAGAACCCGAGATCGGGAAGAACGGGCATCCTGCCTCGCCTGCAACAGCTCTTGCAAGAAGAGTTTTACCTGTACCGGGAGGGCCCAGAAGAAGTACGCCCTTAGGTACCTTAGCACCGATATCTGCGTATTTGTTCGGGTGCTTCAGGAAGTCGACTATTTCCGCAAGTTCCTGTTTTTCTTCGTCGGCACCTGCAACGTCGGCGAAAGTAGACTTTCTTGAGCTTGCCTGATTTTTCAGGTTAGCCTTTCCGAAGTTTGAATACTTCGCACCGCCCGAGCTCTGTTTCATCATGAAATAGAGGATAGCGATTCCAAGAACAACGGTGAGAAGAACAGGGATAAGCGAATAGAGCCATGTTCGGTCTGTGACCTTGATGAAATTCTGTACCAGCGGTTCGTCGGGATGCTTTTTGTTGTAGTCCTGACGGTAATTCTTGGTATCATCGTAGAAGATCTGCACGCTTGGTACAGTGTAGTTATACTTTGTTGTATCATCTATCAGCTGGTAGGTCAGTTCTCCGGTACCGAGGTCGAGCTCGTAATAAGAGACTTCAAGATTATCGAAGTGGTTTATTACCGAGGCATATTCAGTCTTATCGTTATCCTGAACGACCTTATTGCTTACGTAATAGAGACATCCCAGTGCAAGAAGGATGATAATGAGGTAGGTAAACAGACCTCTGCTTTTCTTTGGTGTCAATTACTTCACTCCTATTCAGACCATTAGCGGTCAATGGTGATCTTCAGCAGCCGTTTTGTATTTCCATCGGGAGCGACTCGCTGAGCAACGCCGATATGTTCGGCAAAGAGAGTACCCTCGTCGTCCTCAATGAAGTGGAGGGTATCACGAAGTTCCTTGGGAACTGTTTCGTTTATGAGTTTTTTTACGGATGAGGAGAAGTTTCTCCCGCGAAGCTGTATACGGTCGCCGAACCTTCGGTTACGCAGTACAGCCCTTCCTATAATTTTATCATAATCTAACATGTAAAATGTTAATTTTTTGTTAACATATGAAAATTTCTTCATACTATCACATTCCACAAGCTCGCAGTTCAGTGTTATCCCACTGAAAATCGAGTTTTTACCTATCCTGAGTTCTGCGGAAAGAAGCTCCTCACCGTTTTTGCGTGGTATTTTTTCGAGGGAAAGAGTTGTTCCGTCCGATACAAGGAAAAGTTCGCCCGAGATGTTGATTTTACCGCCGTTTACAGCGATAGAGTCCGTTTCTTCGAGCCTTGTGTAGGAGTATGAAAGTCCGTTATCCGAGAGAAGTCTTGCTATGCATCGCCTTCTTATAACGGGGTGAAGTTCCGAAAGTCCTGTGAGCCTGTTGCCGTTCCGACACTTTTCCAGCGCCTCACGAGTCATATCTTCAATGAGCTGATCTTCGCTGCGAAGCACCTCGAAGGTGTTCACGGAAGTTGCTATAAGTGAACTGTTCAGACCTTCAAGCACAGGAAGCACCTGATGACGTATCTTGTTACGTGTATAGTCATCGGAGAGGTTAGTGCTGTCCGTTACCCAGTCCTGACCGAGTGAACGGAGGTATTCCTCTATTTCCTGACGGGATACCGTCAGCAGGGGACGCACTATATTGTCCCTTACAGGTGGGATTCCTGCTATACCTTTCAGTGCTGTACCTCTTGCGAGGTTGAAGATGGCGGTTTCGAGGTTATCATTGGCGTTGTGAGCTGTTGCAAGGAGCTTTCCCTGCGAGTTATCCGCAAATGCACGATAGCGGAGTATACGTGCAGCTTCCTCGGTTGAAAGGGAGTTCTCTTTTGCGTAGGTGTTCACATCGCAGGAAACAGCCGTAAATGGTACATTTTCCCTTTCGCACAGCTGTCGGCAGAATTCCTGATCCCTGTCGCTCTCGATGCCCCTGAGACAGTGATTGACGTGGACGGCTTCAACGTTTATGCCGAGTTTTTCACTGAGTCTGCAAAGGCACAACAAAAGACAAACGCTGTCCGCTCCTCCTGAGAGGCCGCAGACAACGGTACTGCCTTCACTGAACATATTGTATCTTTTTACATGCTTGTATATCTTATCGAGCATCGTTTAACCCTCCGGAGGAGTGCTGTAGTCGGGATTGGAGAAACGAGTGTACTGACCATCCCAGAAAAGCTCTACGGTACCTGTTTCGCCGTGACGGTTCTTTGCAACGATACATTCCGAGATATTCTGACGGGTGCTTTCCTTGTTGTAGTAAGCGTCGCGGTAGAGGAAAAGAACTATATCCGCATCCTGCTCGATAGAACCAGATTCACGGAGGTCCGAAAGCATGGGGCGCTTATCATTACGGCTCTCGACCGCACGGGAGAGCTGCGAAAGGAGTATTACAGGCACGTTGAGTTCCTTCGCCATTACCTTAAGCTGACGGGTTATTTCCGAGATGACCGTTACACGGTTATCCGAGCGTGAAGTGGACTCCATGAGCTGTAAGTAGTCGATGATGACAAGTCCGAGGTTCTTTACACGGCGGAGCTTCGCCTTCATCTGCTGTACTGTCATACTTGCGGTATCGTCGATATACAGAGGAAGGGTACTGAGGTAACCTGCACTCATTGCAAGGCGTACCCAGTCATCGCCCTGTATCCTTCCGTTTCTGAGTGAGCTTGAATCCACAAGCGCTTCCGTAGAGAGGATACGTGTGGCAAGCTGTTCCTTGGACATTTCGAGGTTGAATGTAACAACGTCCTTATCGTTGCGTCTTGCAACGTTAGTGGCGATATTCATTGCAAAAGAGGTCTTACCCATACCCGGACGGGCAGCAATGATGATGAGGTCCGATTTATTAAGGCCTGATGTGATGCTGTCCAGCATGGTGAAGCCTGTTTTGGCACCGATGTACTTTTCCTTGTCGGCACCTGTTATGTGTCCTAGTCTGTCATAGGCTTCAAGGACTGCATCTCCCAGCGGGACGAGTCCCTTTACCTCTCTGCCCTGACGGACGTCATATATTTTCTGTTCGGCAGAATCGAGGAGGAGCTGAGCATCCTGTTCGCCCGAACGTATGTCTTCGAGTATAGAATTGGCGATATATCCGAGACTGCGGATGAAATACTTATCTGCAACTATCTTGCAGTAGCTTTCGATATTCGAGGTCGAGGGGAGTATATTGCCTATTTCCTGAAGATAGCGCTTGCCCTCTGCGGAGCTCTCAAAGATGTGGAGCTTTTCCGCTTCGTTTAGCACCGTAACGATGTCAACGGGGGAACCGCTTGTGAACATCCTGAGGATGATGCCGTATATTTCCTTATGCTGTTCGCTGTAGAAATATTCGGGACGTATCTTCTCGACCACCACAGGGAGTATCGAAGGATCGGCGATAAGTGCGCCGATTATGGATTGTTCTGCTTCGATGCTGTGAGGAAGGGTGTGGTCGGTCAGCAGGGTATTATTATCCTCCATAGAGCGATCAGCCCTCAACTACCTCGACATCAATGGTCTCAGAGATGCCTGTATAGAGCTTCAGAACGGCATTGTAGGAACCGAAGTTCTTGATATCGCCGCTGAGAGTTATTTTCTTCTTGTCGATCTTTACGCCGAACTGTTCATTGAGAGCATCGGCAACGTGACCAGATGTTACAGAGCCGAAAAGACGGTCATTTGCGCCTGCCTTAGCCTTGATGACAACCTTCTTGCCCTTGAGCTTTGCAGCTGTTTCAGTAGCAGCCTGCTTTTCAACATCAATCTTGTGCTGAGCAGAAGCCTGCTGTCCCTGGAGCTTGTTCATGTTTGAAGCGTTAGCCTCTACAGCAAGTCCCTTTGGGATGAGCATATTTCTTGCGTATCCGTCGGATACGTTCTTTACTTCGCCTTTTTTGCCTGAGCCTTTTACATCCTGTAAGAAAATTACCTTCATTGTGATTACATCCTTTCATTATATGTGCTGAGCGTCGTTCATACGCTCGTCGATAGCGGCGATGAGAAGTTTTTCAGCGTCGCTAATAGAAGTGTTTTCAAGCTGTGTTGCAGCCATGCTCTGATGACCTCCTCCGCCAAGCTGTTCCATAATTACCTGTACATTCAGCGCACCCATTGAACGGGCTGAGATATTGGCGGTATTGTTTGTCCGGTAGATAACGAATGAAGCGTCCACATCGGTGATGTTCAGGAGCTCGTCGGCAGCCTGCGGAGCTACAAGACGTATATCGTCCGATTTGAAATCCGCAGCGGCAATAGCGCAGCGGTTATATATCTTAGCGGAGGAAACTATCTGAGCCTTCCGCTTGTAAGAGTCGATAGAATTTGAGAAGAGGAGCTTTACCGCAACGGTATCAGCGCCCATTTTTTTGAGGAAAGCCGCAGCCTCGAAAGTTCTTACACCAGTACGCATAACGAAGTTCTTGGTATCGAGCATTATGCCCGAAAGGAGAGCGTCCGCATAGCAGCTGGGGAATCGTTCGTCCGTCTCGAATCTGAAATACTGTATCAGCTCTGTTACCATTTCGCAGGCTGATGAAGCATAAGGTTCGTGGTGGAAAATGACTGCATCGTCGATGAAGTTGACGGTTTTTCTGTGGTGGTCGATAACTACCACAGCCCTTGCGCTTTCGTAGAGTTCACGGCTCTCGATGAAGTCCTTGTTATGGGTATCAACGATGATAACGAGGTCGTTATTGCCTACAGATTCAAGTGCTTCGGCAGGAGTCATGAAAAGTTCGCTGTCAGTTTGATCCTCAACGATATCGATAAGGTGGGATGCGAGGTTCTTTGTTCTGTCAACAGCGATATGTACCTCTTTTCCGAGAAGTCTCACAGCGCCTGCAAGACCGCATGAAGCGCCTACCGAGTCGAGATCGCCGAATCGGTGTCCCATGATGAAAACGCTGTCGGAGTCCATGATAAGGTCCTGGAGAGCGCTTGCGATGATACGAGTCTTTGCACGGGACATTTTTTCAACGCCCTTTGAGACACCTCCGAAGAAGCGGAAGCCGCTGTCTGTCTTTACAACAGCCTGATCTCCGCCGCGTCCGAGCGCCATATCAAGGCACTGTCTTGCTATCTGTTCGCTTTCAGCAAGAGTTTCCGCACCCTGACCGACTCCGATAGAGAAGGTGAGGGGGTATTTTCCTGCTATTTTTATGTTTCTTGCGTAATCGAGTATCTTGAATTTATCTGCTATTTTTTCTTCGATATGTCTGTTCTCGATTACAGCATAGAAGGTATTTGAAGATGATTTCTTTATGAATCCGTTGGTACTGCTCATGAATTTTTCTATGAGCTGTTCCGTTTCTACCGATGCCTGAGCCTTTTCGCTTTCCTTAGCGTTCTGCATTATCTCGTCGTAGTTATCGATAGTCATGATGACTACGGTCGGACGGGTTTCATCAGTAAGCTTTTTCAGGTTCCTGTATGCAGTTTCATCGTGGAAATAGATAATAAGGAAAGATATATCGTTCTGGTCGAACTTCTCCGAGGTCACTCTGTAAACGGAACCGTTTATGCTGCAATAGCAGTATCCGTTGGCATTTAGCTCTGCAAGGTCGGCTTTTACCGAGCTTTCAAAGCTGAGACCGTAGAGGTCCGAACCGAGACCTATCTTTTCGGAGAATATCTGATTATACCACACAAAGCAGTTATTGTTATCGATAACTGCTATAGGCGCAGGGAGTGAATTCATATATTCGGCGGCGGAGGTCTCGAGGTGTGCGTTCATTTTTGAGATATGCCGCATGACATTCCTGAAATACAGTACAGTCATGACTATAATGACTGCCACAAGGACAGCCGAGCATACAAGTCCTGCAAGTCCGAATATCTTGTTGTATCTGTAGAGCATTACCGATGAGAAAGCCGATACTAAAAGAAGGGCTATCATTAATGCGAAGAATACTGACGGAAGCTTCTTTTTCAAGACCATTTCTCCTTTCCGAATCTGATACTTTTAAGAGATACCCGAATATATCAGGTCTCCATGATGATAGGGAGTATCATCGGACTGCGCTTTGTTTTCTGATAGATATAGTCAGAGAGCGCATCACGGAGCTTGCCCTTGAGCGTGTTCCACTCTCTCATTTCTGCGTATGAGCAGCCTGCGAGAGTACCGTTGAGGATAGTTTTAGCCTCGTCCATAAGCTCCTCGGATTCTCTTACGTAAACGAATCCTCGTGAAATTATATCAGGACCTGCAACTATCTCGTTGGTAGCCTTTTCGATACCGATAACTATTATGATAAGACCGTCCTGAGCAAGATGCTTTCTGTCGCGGAGAACGATAGAGCCTACGTCACCTACGCCGAGACCGTCAACGAGGACACGTCCCGAAGGCACCTGTGATATGACCTTGATGGAATTGCCGTCTGTTTCGATAACATTGCCTATCTCGCCGATAATGACGTTCTCCTTTGGTATGCCCATCTGGAGAGCGAGGTCGGCATGTTTTTTAAGGTGCTTGTATTCGCCGTGTACGGGTATAAAGAACTTGGGCTTTGTAAGAGTGAGCATGAGTTTCAGCTCCTCCTGACAAGCGTGACCTGAAACATGTACTTCGTACATAGCTTCGTAAACGACCTCTGCACCTGATTTCATAAGCTCGTTTACAACACGGGTAACGAACTTTTCGTTTCCTGGGATAGGAGTTGCAGAGATGATTATGAAGTCCATAGGAGTGATATTTACCTTCTTATGGTCGTTCATAGCCATACGTGTAAGAGCGGACATAGGTTCGCCCTGACTGCCTGTGGTGATAAGGACTATCCTCTCGTTCTCATAGCGGTTCATCATTTCGATATCGATGATGACTCCGTCAGGGACGTCAAGGTAGCCGAGTTCCATAGCAGTATTGATAACATTTACCATGCTTCTGCCGAATACAGCGACTTTTCTGCCGTATCTTACAGCGCAGTTGATTATCTGCTGAACACGGTGTATATTGGATGAGAATGTAGCGATGATTATACGCTTTCCCTCACCCTTCTTGAAAAGGCGGTCGAAGGACTCGCCTACGGTTTTTTCGGAATGTGTATAGCCGGGACGCTCCGCATTTGTGGAATCAGCCATAAGTGCAAGAACACCGCGGTTTCCGAGCTCGCCGAAGCGGGCAAGGTCGATTATCTTGCCGTCGATAGGAGTATAGTCTACCTTGAAGTCGCCTGTGTGGACGAGTATACCTGCAGGGGTATGGATAGCCATACCTACAGAATCGGGGATAGAGTGGTTGACTTTGATGAATTCTACAGCCATGCATCCCATTTTTACGGTCTTTTTCGGCTCGACAACATTGAGCTGTACCTTGCCGAGAAGTCCCTGTTCCTTGAGCTTGCCCTCGATAAGACCTATAGTGAGTCTTGTGGCATAGACAGGTACGTTTACCTTCTTAAGGAGGTAAGCAAGACCGCCTATATGGTCCTCATGGCCGTGAGTTATGACGATACCGCGCACCTTGTCCGCATTGCGCTCAACGTAGGTGAAATCGGGTATAACTATATCAACACCCGGCATATCGGCATCAGGGAAAGCAAGTCCGCAGTCGAGTATGAACATATCGTTTGCACACTCGAAAACGGTCATATTCTTACCGATCTCGTTGAGACCGCCGAGAGGGATTATTCTTACGGGAGTCTTTTTAGTCTCGCGGGGTTTCCTTGTTTTAGGCTGAGTAGTCTTTGCTTTAGCGGGAGCAGACTCGGTCTGCGGTTTTGCGGATGAAGCGGACTGATCCGCATTTTTCTTCTTGTAATATCTTCTTTTGGGCGCAGAAGTCTCAGCTGCCGCAGCAGCCTTGCGCGATTTTTTCATTGTTTCGTTGTTGTTCACTTTGTGACCTCGCTTTCGGAAGTTAGAAGCATTGCGGCAAAAAAGTACGTTCTGGAGCCGTCAGCTTCATTGATGTGGAGCAACAAAAGTTATATCATTAAACTTTAAATATGCGTACAGCATCATAGTGCAGCAAAAAAGCTGAAACAGACAAGGAGAAAAGCTGAAATGGCGTACCTGTTACAAACAGAGACAGCTTTCCCTCAGATCGTAATGGATATAGCGTATAAAGAAACGTTATTTATACCGTATATCGTTTTTTCCAATGATAACTCCGTTGCTTTTGAGCAGTATGCAGAGGGCGATACTGTTCATTATATATCTTAAAGGCGTTTGCCGCCAATAAAGTCGATAGGGGTGTCCCGAAGAAACGAACTCTCAGGACTATTTATACACTTCCTATTATACAAAATGTCTAACGCTTTGTCAATACTAAAAAGAATGTTCTTTCTCCTCTTGTGCAGTTTATACAATTATTTTTCGTATAATGCATTATTTAATAGACCACAAAATGCTGCGGTGTGACCTGTTAAAACAGTCCACGAAAAGAGTATTGACGGGAAAAACGGTTCTATTCTTCCTTTACATATCCCGAAAGAACTATAAGACCGATAAGGTTCGGAACAGCCATAAGTCCGTTGAATATATCCGAGATGAGCCATACATTTTCGGCAGTTATGACAGCTCCCAGTGCTGAAACGACTGCGTATACCAGTGCCGCAGCTTTACGGTCGGCTTTCGGGAAAAGGCAGTGCAGAGCGGTCTCTCCGCAGAAATACCAGCCTATCATAGTGCAGAAGGCGTATGCGCCGAGTTCAGCAGTTACAGCAGCTTCTGAGCAGTTCCCGAGGATATGGCTGAAAGCCGAAGCGATAGTGAAGTCATCGGAAGCACATAGGATAACGGCTGCGGTCAGGGTACAGCATACCATTGTATCGAAGAAAACCTCTGCCATAGCCCACATGCCCTGCAATCGGGGTTCCTGTTTTTCGGCGGAGCTGTGAAGCAGGGGAGAGCTTCCGAGTCCTGCCTCGTTTGAGAAAACACCTCTGCGGACTCCCACTGATACTGCCCGTGAGATACCGTAGCCTGCAATACCGCCTGCTGCCTGTCTGAAACCAAGTGCTTCTTCGATGATACTGCGGAAAACCGCGGGAAGTCTGTCCCCGAACTTTACAAGTACGGCTATGCTTACACCCATGTACAGAACTGTTGCCGCAGGTACAAGGAATTGTGCAGTTCTGCCGATACGCAGTGCGCCGCCGCTGATAACGGCATAAACAATTGCAAGGACTATGACCGCTGTAACGTATCTGTTAGCATCAGTGCAGGTATAAAGTGCCTCGGTGAAGGAGCTGACCTGTACCATACCTCCCATTCCGAGAGCCGCAAGACAGCAGAATACAGCAAAAAGTGCCGCAGCCGCAGGACTTTCCGCACCGAGGGCAAGATAAGCCATAGGACCTTTGTACCTGCCTTTGCTGAACCTGCATGAAAGTACATTTTCGGCGTAAACTACCGCCATGCCGAAGAATGCGGATACCCACATCCAGAAAACAGCGCCTGCACCTCCTGCCGCAAGTGCCGCTGCAACACCCGTTATATTTCCAGTACCCATTGCTGCTCCAAGGGACATGCAGACAGTCCTTAGCTGTGAACTGCCGCCGTTTTCCGACCTGTGAAAGCGTAAAAGATACCGCATCCACCTGAACTGTATTCCCCTCAGCCTGACTGTGAAAAAGAGTCCCGTACCTATTATGAAAAGGACGAGCCAGTCTCCCCATACTAAACCGTGCAGCCTTGCTATGAAAGTATCCATTGTGCATCAACTCCCGAAATACCGCCTGTTACAGTGCGGATAAAAAAATACTGTACTTTCATTAATATTTGTGGTATAATACAAATATAACTTTTAATACGAAAGCAGTACGGGAGGTGGAAAATGAAGAAATACAGACCTGACAGAAACGGACTTATAACCCTCAGAATAGCTATATTCTTAGCTTCACTCATCCTGTTTGCAGTAGTAAGGTACTACATCCCCGTGGATATCATAGTATTTATTACAACTATAGCTATCGTTACTGCGGATATTTTCTTTATATTCATCTATCTGCCGCTGTATTTCCGCTCGCTGAGCTACTCCTCGGACGGTATCGAGATAACCCGACACAGCGGAGTAATTATAAAAAAGCATCAGACTGTCCGCTATTCCGCTGTTCAGTATATAACTATAATCAGCACTCCTTTCTCCCAGTATACGGGACTTAATTTCATCGTGTTCTTCGTATACGGAGGACAGATGCAGCTTGCTTTCCTCGACCAGAAGGACGCAGCCGAGATACTCAGTCATGCCGAGCATCTTGATATAGGGGAGGTGTAATCATTGTATCACGAACACCCTCTTCGTATCCTGAAATACTCCATGAAAGGCCTGTGGCTGCTGATATTTCCGCTTCTCCGCGGACTTTCGGTCATCCATTTCGATGCCGCTGGTCTTTACGGCTGGCTCAAGGGTGCGTGGTTCGACCTTGCGATAGTCGGCGCTATCCTGCTTGTGGGTTATGTACAGTGGTACAAGTCACGCATCTACCTGACTGATACCTCTATAGTCCACACAGAAGGCATAATCATCCGCGTAAGGACTGCCATTCCCCTTGAAAGTATAAGCGTTGCAACTGTTGAACGTCCGCTCCTGCTGATACCGTTCAGGGGACTTCGTTTCAGCTGTGATACAAGGGCAGGCATATTGAAGCGTACAGATATGAAACTTCTTGTAACGGGAAAAGTCTGTGCAAAACTTGTAAAGCGTATCCCGGATGTGGACGATAAGCGCAAGATAGAAGGCATCGCAAAACCTACGGCGCTTTCCGTGCTGCTTTTCTCCGTGTTCTTCTCCAGCAGCTTTTCCGGAGCGATATATATTGCCGCATTCTTCTTCAAGGGCGGAGATATAGCCTACGACCTCATTACTACTTCGCTGAACCGAATTACTGAGACTTCCGAAAGGCTCTCCAATGAGTTCCTTATGAAGATACCGACTGCCGCACTTGCAGCAGGTATGCTTTTTATTGCTGCATGGATGCTCTCGTTCATGGTAAACGTGCTGAGGTATTCACGTTTCAGGATAAAATGCGACGACGACCGTATAAATGTTGCCTGCGGAGTTATAAACCGCAGGATATACCGCATCAATTCCGACCATATCAACTTCACCGACCTGAGACAGAACCTTATCATGAAGCTCCTCGGAGCAGTTACGGTAAGCATAAACTGTGCGGGATACGGTTCGGATTCGCAGTATCTGCCTGTACTTCTTCCAATAAAAATGGAGAAGAATCTCGGCAGAGGACTTGAAAAAATAGGCGTTTTCAGCGGAGTTGAGCTTGATGTAAAGGCAAGAAAGCAGGGCTTCCTGAATTATATCCTTAATCCTTTTCTGCTTTCGGTGATACTTCTTCCGCTTTCTGACCTTGTTGCGAAACTCTTTCCGAGTCTCGGAGAGCTTGCGAAGTTTACCGCCATAATGCTCGAGATACCTTCGGTATGGCTGATATCCGTGAAAATGGTCGCACTCTATACCAGCGGCATCTCGCTTTACGATGATAAGATAGTGGTTAGATGCTCCAAGTGGACTTCATTCCACACGGTAGTTGCCGACCGCAGGAACGTGGTCAAAATAGACATACAGCAGTCGATATTCCAGCTTTTCAACGGCAGATGCAGTATACATCTGTGGTTCTGCGGAGAGATAGCCACAAGATATATCGTAAGGAGCGTAAGTCTCGAGGATGCTCTGAGAATAGCATCGATGCTCGGATTCGACATGCGTCATAAGGTAATACGCCGAAGATAACAAAACCACCTTAACAGGTGGTTTTGTTATATATTTCCGAAAGTTATTCGCTGTCGTGTTCCTTGCCGTTCTTTACGTTGGCAAGAGGATTGCTTTCAACTGCACTTCTTACGTTGTCGTCACTGAGGTGGGTATATATCTCGGTAGTTGAAACACTTGCGTGACCGAGAAGCTCCTTCAGCGTAAGAACGTCCGCATCGCCGTACTGATACATCAGTGTAGCGGCAGTATGGCGGAGTTTGTGGGTAGTTATTCCTTTTCCGCTGAGACCTGCCTCCCTTAGAGTTCCCTCAACTATCTGCTGGACTCTGCGCTTAGAGATCCGCTTGTTCATCTGACTTATGAACAGTGCAGGCTCTTCGGCAGCTTTTTTGTTTTCGCGCCGAACTTCAAGGTACTTGTTCAGGGCATCGATACATGCATCGTTAAGGTATATCATTCTCTCCTTATTGCCTTTTCCCAGGACCTTCATGCGGCGTTCGGCGAAATCGATATCACGGATATCCATGCCTACAAGCTCGCTGAGACGGACTCCGCAGTTAAGGAAAATGGTTATCATGCAGTAGTCGCGGAGAGAGTCCTTGCTTCCCGAGGCTTCAAGAAGACGCATACTTTCACTTAGCGAAAGGAACTTCGGAAGGCTCTTTTTGGGGGAGGGTATCTCTATATCCTTAGTGGGATCCTCTTTTAGTATGTGCATCACCTTGGTAAGGTACTTGAAAAAGCTTCGCAGAGCAGATACCTTCCTGTATCTTGCACGTTCTGCGTTGTGCCTGTCATCGGAAGCATAGAAAATGAAATTGTAGATATCCGAGATCGATATTTTTCTCAGGTCGTCCTCGGACATGTGCGATATATCGACATCATCGATGTTCTTGCCCGTACTGTGAAAGCTCTCGTAAATATATTTCAGGAACAATCTTGTATCCAGGTAATACTCGTTAACGGTACGTTCCGAGAGCATCTTGACAACTTTG
The DNA here is from genome assembly GCA_900119535.1 of Ruminococcus sp. XPD3002. Lineage (GTDB taxonomy): Bacteria > Bacillota > Clostridia > Oscillospirales > Ruminococcaceae > Ruminococcus > Ruminococcus flavefaciens_H. The sequence goes on along the minus strand of FPJT01000007.1, from coordinate 17,915 downwards.
AGGTGTACAAGATAGTCGTTGAGGAATTCGGGATTGTTCTCGTTGTTGTAGTTTTTCACCTCTATCACTTCCTTTGCTGTTTTCTGAATAAATTATATCACCGGTTATGTGCAAAGTCAAGAAAGGCTCCCTTTTATAATGAACTCCTGAGTCAGAAATGTAGTTTAATACATTATTTTACCGAATATTATCGTGAGGAGTTTTTGTAAGAAGCTTTAAGCTGTTTGATCTGCAGTAACTAAGGCTAACAGGTTTGACATTATTTCATGCTGCAGATATAATAGTAATGAAAGGAGAGAAATATGAAAGAATTGATCTATGGGTTAACGGTCCCGTTTCTGGGAACGTCCCTTGGTTCGGCGTGTGTATTCTTCATGAAGAAACAGATGAACCGCACTTTGCAGCGTGTCCTGACGGGGTTTGCTGCGGGAGTTATGACTGCGGCAAGCGTATGGAGTCTGCTTATACCTGCAATAGACCAGTCGGAAAATATGGGACGACTTGCATTTCTGCCTGCATCTCTTGGATTTATGGCAGGAATGATGTTCCTGCTGCTGCTTGATAATATCATACCTCATCTGCACATGTTCAGTGACAAGGCAGAGGGAATAAAGATAAAGCTTCCGAAAAATACGATGATGCTGTTTGCGGTAACGCTCCACAACATCCCTGAGGGTATGGCGGTTGGAGTTGTATGTGCAGGAATGCTTTACGGTACAGGCAACATCACATCTGCGGGAGTTCTTGCCCTTGCCCTTGGTATTGCGATACAGAATTTCCCCGAGGGAGCTATTATCTCAATGCCGCTCAGAGCCGAAGGTATGAGCCGTACAAAGGCATTTGTAATGGGAGTGCTTTCGGGTGCGGCAGAGCCTGTGGGAGCAGCGCTGACCATACTTGCGGCAGGTCTTGTAGTACCGCTTATGCCGGGACTTCTCAGCTTTGCAGCAGGTGCGATGATATATGTTGTAGTTGAAGAACTGATACCCGAAATGTCTGAAGGTGAGCACTCAAACTCGGGTACTATCTCATTTGCAGTTGGTTTTACAGCGATGATGATACTTGATGTTGCACTTGGATGACAGTTCACTGCAAAGCGGAACTCTTTCCGAATTTCCGGACAAAAAAAGCCATAGCACTTTCATGGAGTGCTGTGGCTTTTCTGTATATTTACGGTTATGATGCCGATTGTGATAAGCAGCAGTGAAATAATTATTCTGAGGGGCGAAGCGGAGTTGCTTTCTGAGAGCAGAACAGCAGAGAGTATAACTCCGAAAACAGGGTTCATGAAGCCGAAAACAGATATACGTGATACAGGGTTGTATTTCAGAAGAATGCCCCAGACCGTGAAAGCTGCGGCAGAGATGAAAGCGAGATATCCGAGCATTACGGCACCGCTCAGTCCTGCATGTCCGATGCTGCCTCCCGAGAATACTCCGAAAGCAGTCATAGCTATTCCGCCCATAAGAAACTGGTATCCGCTTAACATAACTGGATCTTCGGTTTTCGAGAACCTTTTTGAAAATGATGCGGACATTCCGTAGGAAGCAGCTGAAAGGAGTATCAGTCCCTCGCCCGATAAGCGGAAGCTGAGATCCTCTCCCGATGAGAGATTGATGATCACTACGCCTGCGAAACCGATAATGCATCCGATGATCTTTTTGGGGGACGGCTTCTCGTGTCTGAATATAAGAGTTGAGAAGATTATGGCGAAGAAAACGTTCGATGCGGTTATTATAGAGCTTTTCATACCCGTAGTTCTTGCGAGTCCGAGGTAGAAGAATGTGTATTGCAGGACTGTCTGAAAAAGTGACAGCACAGCAGCTTTAGGTAATGCACGTGGTGAAGGATGCAGAAGTTTTCTCTGCATTATGCTTCCGACTATTATCACCATAATACCTGCAAGAGTGAAGCGCACACCTGCGAAAAGCAGCTGGGACATATTGTCATCTGCTGCGATTCCGAACATTTTATAGCCTATTTTTATACACGGAAAAGCGCTTCCCCACAGCAGACAGCATAGTATCGCTGAAGGGATAACCGTATACCAATGTGTCATTATGTGTTTGTTTTCGGACATATTCCGAACCTCCGAAGAAAAATTATGCGGTAACTGTATCATACACCGGACCGACTTTAATGATTATACCACAAAAAGCGAATTCATGCAATAGAGCGGAATAAAAGAAAGCCCTGAAACAGTTCGGTTTGTTTCAGGGCTTAAGTGCTTATAGTACCTCTTTAGCCTTAGGGGGGGCAGGCGGAGGTGCTTCAATTGGTGCAGGGGCAGGAGGAGCAGCGGATACAACAGCTTCAGGATCTGCATCAGGAGCGTCACCTTCGGGGGGAACAGGTGGCTTTTCCTCTGAAACTGCCTTGTCCGCAGGACCTTGCTCATGCTTTGGCTGCGGCGGCTCCGGATTGCCATTATTATCGGGGGATGGCGGTGCGGGAGCCGATGCATCGGGTGGTGTCTTTTTATCTTTTTCTATGGCATCATGTTTTTCTTCTCTGTTTTTGTCAGACTCGGGTGTCGATGGCGGCGGTGGCGGTACAGGTTTGTCCTCCGCAGGAGTTTCCTTCGGTGCAGGTGGAGAAACAGCATCCGATTTAGGATCTGCGGCGGCAGGTTTTTTGACATCTGCCTTTGGATCGGGAGTAAGCTGATCAGCAGCCTTTGGTTTGCTGACATCGGGTGCAGGCGCTTCGGCAGGTGGTGCAGGAACAGGGGGTGTTTCCTTTATAGCAGGAATAGCTGCACTCTTCTCCTTCACGTTCACCTTGATATCAAGTTCGGAAAGGTTCTTTTTCAGTTCATCGCTGTACTTATTATAGTCCGAAGGATCATCTGTAGAGATGAAAAGCTCAACAGTATCGCCGTTTGAAATTATACCCTTTGATATCTCAAGTTCGAGCAGTTCGTTGGCAACAGTGGAGCTGTCCTTGCTTTTGCCGTTATATTCCTTAAGGAGCTCCTTGCCTTTCTGACTGCTGCTTTCGAGAGAGATGACCTCTCCCTTTTTATTGAGTATCATGCTTATTTCGGCTTCTGAAGATATCATGATAGTTGAATGAGTTTTATAGTTCATAGAGTAATAGTGTACACCGCCTGCACAGATAAGAATGGCACAAGCAGCCGCAGCGGCGATACGCTTCATTACTATATTGTTACGATTTACAGTCTGCTTCTTTTCTGACCCCATTATTACAGGATCGGTAACAGTCTGTCCGACCTCATAGTGCAGATTTGCAGCATGTACGAAGGAAGACTCCTCATCCATAAGAACAGCATAGCCTTCGTGACATTCCATAACTATGTATTTCATGATACTTCACCACCTTTCAGGACCTGCATGATGTGTCCGCGCATTATTTCGTAGCCGTTTGTACATATCAGCAGTACCGCAACGAGATATCTGCGATGACGTTCAAGGGATTTTCGTTCAACTTCGGCACCTTCCGCAAGTTTTGCAATAGGGACCTTTTTCGTCCTTAGAAAGTCTTTCAGCAGCTCGGGATTGTTTCGGGCGTACCTTACGGCTTTCTGACAGACTTCAAGAGTACGTCTCTGACGGGGAGAATTATCGGCTACATCATTCATCGAAACACCGAAATCCTGCATCTGAGCTGAAAGCTCTTCGATCTCCTGTTTTGTTGCTTCACGGAGTTCATTTTCTGCATATTCATCGTGTTCGTCTCTGATAGTGTCGATAAGTTCTGCCTTTTCGTCATCTGAGGCATCCAGAGAGATCTGTCCCATATTTCTTTTTTCCTTACGATAATAGTCTATAAGACGGCTTTTGATCTGAAGAGAAGCGAAATTCAGAAAAGAACCGCGGAGTCGGGAGTATCCTCTGATAGCTTCATAGAAGGCGAACATAGCAATGCTTAGCTCGTCGTCGCTGCTGTCAGGCGGTCTTTTGAGGAATTTAGCTGTTTCAGAACGGATAAACGGCATATATGAAGCGATAAGTTCATCTGCCGCATGGCTGTCTTTTTGTGCCGCGTAGACACGGGATAATATCTGATGAGTGTTCGGATCCATATTTGCCACCCCCATTTGATGATAGTATACGCAAGTCCACTTTTAAAAAGTGGGGTAGTTGAAAAAATAATCCTGAAAAAATAAAAAGGCAGAAAACGGCTATGGTACAGGCAGATGCGAAGAGAGAACTGCATTTTAGCTGACACCATTGCTGCTTTCTGCTTTGAAATACATTTCTTAACTGTATACAGAAATGTAATTATGATCTTTTACTGATTTTCGTCGTGATGGCGAATCTCTGCGCGCTTTATCTTACCGCCGAGAGTCTTAGGAAGCTCCTTGACGTATTCGATAACACGGGGATACTTGTAAGGTGCGGTCTCACGCTTTACGTGGTCCTGAAGTTCCTTTGTAAGCTCAGGTGAAGGCTCATAACCCTCTGCAAGAACTACTGTAGCCTTTACGACCTGACCTCTTATGGGATCGGGAGCGCCTGTTATAGCTGATTCAACTACAGCAGGGTGAGTAAGGAGAGCGCTTTCAACCTCGAAAGGTCCTATACGGTAGCCTGAGCACTTGATAACGTCGTCGTTACGTCCGACGAACCAGTAGTAGCCATTTGAATCACGCCATGCAACGTCGCCTGTATCGTAATTCTCTCCGCCGAGAACAGCCTGAGTGAGCTTTGGATCCTTGTAGTATCCGATAAAGAGACCTGTAGGCTGCTTCTTATCGATGCCGCAGATCATGATGCTTCCTTCTTCACCGTCCTCAGCCTCTGTTCCGTCGGGACGGAGAAGGTGTATATTGTAAAGCGGTGAAGGCTTGCCTGTTGAGCCGGGCTTAGGATCGATCCAGGGGAAGTTTGCGATAAGTACGGTACCCTCTGTCTGACCGAATCCCTCACGCATCTTCTTGCCTGTAAGCTCGTAAATGCGGTTGAATACCTCGGGGTTGAGAGGTTCGCCTGCGTTGCAGAAGTTCTCAATGGAGGAGAGATCATACTTTGTCATGTCCTCCTGGAGCATGAAGCGGTACATGGTAGGCGGAGCGCAGAATGTAGTAAGCTTATAGTGGCTTATTACCTCAAGGATGTCCTTTGCGTTGAATTTGCCTGTAAAGTCGTAAACGAACTGAATAGCACCGCAGATCCACTGTCCGTAGAGCTTGCCCCAGCCGAACTTGGCCCAGCCTGAGTCTGAAATGGACATGTGTAGCTTGTTCTCCTGTACCTGATGCCAGTACTTTGCAGTTACTATATGACCTAGAGGATGAGCGAAGTTATGACAGACCATCTTCGGCATACCTGTTGAACCTGAGGTGAAGTAGATGAGCATAGTATCGTTCACTGTTGTAGCCTGATCGCCTGTGGGACGCTCGAATGTATCGGGGAATTTAGCTATCTCGTCCGAGAAGAAGTCCCAGCCCTCCTGAGGAGCGGCAACAGCTATCTTTTTCCTGAGTGTTGTTATCTGCGGAGCAGCTTCCTGTATCTGTCTGCGGATATACTCGTCGTCGCATGCGATGATAGCGGATATACCTGCCATATTGCCGCGGTAAGCGATATCGTGAGCGGTGAACAGGAGGTTGCCGGGTATGAGGATTATTCCGAGCTTGTGGAGAGCGGTAGAGATAACCCAGTACTCCCAGCGGCGGCGGAGGATAAGAAGAACTACGTCGCCCTTGTGAAGTCCGAGGCTTCTGAAATAGTGGCAGGCCTGATTTGAGAGCTTTGAAATTTCACTGAAAGTGAATGTTCGTTCCTGTTTATCGTGGCTGAGCCATACAAGTGCCTTCTTATCAGGCTCCTGCTTTGCCCATTCATCGACTATATCCCAGCCAAAATTGAAGTTTTCGGGGACGTTTACTCTGTAATTCTCCTTGAAGTCCTCATATGAATCAAAATCTATACGCGGTAGATAACGGTCTAAAAGCATGATGTTGATATCTCCTTTATTAATAGTGTTCCTATTCTTTTATTCAGCGATCATAGTAAGGAATCTTGCCTTTTTATCTCCAACGCAGCGCTGTCCGTGGAGATAAGTAGGGTTGAAATATATAGAATCGCCTTCGTTGAGGATTATCTCGCGGTCGTCGAAAACAACAGCGATGCTTCCCTCGATAACGTAGTTGAACTCCTGACCTGAATGTGATACCAGTTTTGCAGGATCGTCGGATGGTTCAAGAGTTACCAGCAGCGGCTGCATGATCTTGTCTGCATAGCGGTATGCAAGATCTCTGAAGCGGTATCCGGGGTAACGGCTGATGCTTTTGCCCATTCCGCTGCGTACTACCTGATAAGTGTCTATTCTGCTGGGTTCGCCTGTAACAAGTTCATTGAAATCGACATTGAACTTATGAGCGATCTCGTAGATGACGCTGATAGGAAAATCGCCTTTCTCCTCATATTCTGCGTAGACGTCAGGTGATATGCCGAGTTCTCCGGCAAGTTGTTCTGAAGAATAGCCGCATATCTCACGGAGTTCGCGGATACGAGCGGTGATCTCGTTGATATTTTCCATATAGCTGCCTCCTTAGGTTATTTAGAAATAGGTGCAGGGGGAACAAGTTCCCGCTGCGGACAGAACATATTGATATATGCTGTCTGAACATACTATATATAATGATATCACATTATGAGCGTGTTTGTCAAGGAAAGGAGAAAGATAATGAAAAAAACATTATGGATGGCGGTCAAAAAAGGCGAATTTGTTTTGGACATTATAAAATACTAAAAAACGGTACATGGATAAAAGAATAAACCAATATCACATTTGTTATACATGACATAATACGGAAGCTAAATAATACCTATGGTATAGTAAATTTCTGCAAAAACGCGTAAAATTAGTCGTTTTCACCAAAAAAACGTGTGAAATTCTGTTAGCCGAAAATAATTTGTTTACAAACGGTATATTGCAATTATGCGCCATGAATGTTACAATATTGATATATTGTATGATGATATATTAAAAATTAATATATCAAATATTAATACAATAAAACAAAAAAGCTCATACTGTTTTATACTATTTTAATACTATGCACAAATAGGTTTAGTTATAAACAGGTGGTGGTTTTATGAGGAATATGCATATCATACATGAAAAGAAGATAAGAAAAAGCTGTCATTCTTATCAGATCCGATGGTATATGATACGGAGGATGAATTATCCTGATAAAACTCATATGAGCATTTATGAAAGGGAGTGGTATGATGAGTATACACAAACAACTCTACAAGAGGATGTTGAGCGTTATGATGAGCTTGCTCATTATCATGGCGTACATGCCGTCCAATACGGTTTGGGAACGTGCTATTACAGCTTATTCGGCTATTAATTCGGCTGATATTTCCACCGACGGCTCTACCTTTGATAATTCGTCAGCTTTCTCAGCAAACGCAGAGATATTCTCTGATCCGGGATGCAGTAACACATTAAGTCCCGGTACGACGGTCTCGGACGGTCAGAGCGTCTATATCAGCTTTGACTGGAAGATGGATCCATCTTTCTCATCTGAATCGCCGTTCACCATCCGCTTCGATCCTAAGTTCAACCACGCTATCATGGCTGCACAGTCTCCTGCTGTAGTTAACAACGATCAGTGTACTGCAACTTACAGATTTGAAGACGGCTATGTCTATATAGACATCACGCCTAAACCGGGAAATGATACCGATTTTGAAGGTTCAGGCGTAATTGAGGCAAAGGTTGATGCTTCATCTGTTGGTGATGCTGATAGTTTCGAGCTTGGCTATATGGGAGATACGGTATTACTTAATCTTCCCGCACAGACATGCGATATAAGAAAGACATCAGAGGGCATCATCACAAAAGACGGTGATCAATACGCACAATTCAAGGTGACTATAAGCAATGTTTCAAAGGACAAGGGTAAAGTTTATGTAAAGGATACTTTCCCTTCAAACGGAATCTATGCTTATAACGCTGAATCACCTTCATCGGTCCTTTCGGATCTCAAATGCGGCGGTACTGCCATAGACAGCTCGGCAGTAAAGATCAGCGCTGATGAATCAGGCACGGTTACTATGATATTCCCTGAGATAGAAAATCTTCTCAAAGGAAGTACCGTAGAGTACACCTACGCTCTTAAGCTTGATCCGAAAAAAGTTGTTGCGAGTGTAACTTCAAATGTTGATTCCGACAACACTGCATTGCTTTACAGTTCAGCGAACAATGAAAAGGTAAACACAAACTCCGACAATACTGCCTATGCAAATATCGAAAAGCCTGTTCTCAATAAGACTGGCGAAACTGATATGACCAACAAGGTAGTCAACTGGACGATAACGGTTGATCCGAAGGTCCTCGGCGGCGGAGATACATCTAAATGGTACATACTTGACAAACCCGGACAGAACCTGACAGTTGATGAAGTTCTGGAAGGAATCAGTGCTGCAGCACCGTCCGCAGTCAAAGACGGTGACAGTGTAAAGGTTAACATCTCTGATTTCACAAAGAATACAGACGGAAGCTATACACTTACCTATAGTACTGCTATACCTGACGAAATACTCGAAATACCTGTTAACACAAATATCGGAAACAGCTTCGAGATGCATTTCGGCGATATTATTTTGCAGGGCGGTACAGGTTCCGGCAACATCAATAACAGCGGAAAAATCGGCGATGATTACAAGTTCACCAAGGAAGTCGATCATGTTGAGAACGGTGTTATCTGGTGGAAGGTAAATCTTGCTATCCCTGATGTTGATAAACTTACTTCTATCAACGTCCGTGATGCATGGGAGACCAATTATGTACTTGAAACTTCGGTAAACAATAATATGTCTTTTGAGGGCGGAATAGAAAACCTTCAGTTCTCAGTTGACGGTACAAGCATTCCTGCCGAAGAAATGACACCGAGGTTGAACAATATCCAGAAAAATGAAAGATCACTCAGCTTCGATATCACTGACAGTGAATTCTTAACTGCAAACCGCGGAAAGACACTGACAGTACTTATTCCTCTGGAAATGCTCGGAGATGAAACAGATATCTATGGAAATACAGTTAATGTAAACTATAATTTCCCTGTGGGAACTGTTTCACAAAATCAGCAGGAAGCTATCAAGAAGCCAAAGCTATCGATAAAAAAGATTGTTGCTGATAACGGAAGAACATACAATTATGATGCGAACTCCGATTTCAATCATACGCTTTTCTGGCTTCTCAAGATTCAGAATGAAGAGGACTTTGAAGCAGGTCAGGAAATAAGCATACATGATATCCTTCCCGAAGGATATGAATATGTTCCCGACAGCGCTTATTATGGCGGTGTTGATAAGGATAATTCCGCTTATAGCGATAATAACGGTTATTTTGCATGGGAATATGAAGGCGCAACAAGTCATGATGCTGCATTTACCACTTTCGGTAAGGCATCGGCAGCTAAAAGCCAGAATGCTGTTGATTTCAGCTTCACTATCGATGCTGAAACAGCAGAAAAGCTTAACTCTGATTGCGGACACAAGATCGTTGTCGGATATGCTATAAAGATGAGCGACGAAGCGGCTTTCAAATTCGATTTTGAAGGCGTCGGCAAGAAGTTCAAGAACACCGCTGAGCTCAGCCTTAACGGTGAAAAGCAGTCCAGTGCATCTAAGGATCAGGATGTAAATCCGAAAAAAGACTTTATCGAAAAAAGTCACGTAATGGGCGAAGGTGCCAAGAGCAACTTTACCATAAACGTAAATAAGGATTGCAGAAAGCTCTCGACAGACGGCAAGCTCATCGTTGATGACTGGCTGGGCGGCGATATGGAGTTTCTTTCTCCTATAACTATCAATGATAAGCAGTATAAGCTTATCGATGTCGATAATAACGAGAATGACAAGCTCTATGCACACCTTGAATCTGTTGATGACGGAACTCTCTTGGAGGGTGCTGCCATCATAAGAGCAGGTACAGGTAAAAAACTCTCGCTTCCTCTTGAGGACGAGACACATTATGTTATCAAGTATTCTGCATCAGTAAATCAGGTAAAGGGCTCTGTACATTTCAGCCCACAGGAAGAAAAGGCACGTTACGGAAATACTGCGGTAGTACGCAATTCCGACGGCTATTCGGTTTCAGTCTTTGAACAGCTTTCTTCTTCGGAATACAAAAACAACTTTACTGCATCTGCTGCAGGTACAAAGGCTGGCTTTATTATCTTCAACTTCGAGAAGGAATGGAACGATAATAATACAAGCAAAACAGGACGTCCGAATTCTATCACACTTGTTATTGAACGCAAGGATCTGAAAGATCCTTCTGCAGAGCCTGTTATATCTGAAGAGACTATCACTCTCAATGATAACGCAGTTGAGCAGAACGGCAAGTGGGTGTTTGCACTGAAGCTTCCTGCATATGAAGTTCATGCAGGCCAGACAATACACAAGTATGAGTATAAGATAAACGAGAAACCTCTTGAAGACTATCAGAGCGTATGGGGCGGCGATGATCTCAAGGAGGGCGTATCAGTTTCGGATGATATCATCAAAGCAAAGTCAGGCGGAGTTGTAAACAGCACCCTGACCAACACCAAGATCATCTCTGATACTATAAAGGTAAGCAAAACTGATATCACAGGTCAGAAAAATGTCAGGGGAGCAACTCTCAGGATAATCTCTGACGATGAAAATATCAAGTGGGGAGCTGTTCTTGACGGAAACTCGGATGTAACTGCTGTTACAAACAGCGAAGGCAAGGTAATAGGTATCCAGTGGATATCCGACGGAACCGATAAAGAGATAAAGTATCTTTCAAGTGGCGACTACATCCTTCGCGAATTCGGCGGTGCTTTCAAATCAGGCACAACAGAATACTCGATCGTTACAAGTGATCTTAATTTCAAGATCTCAAACGGTAAGCTCATAGACAGCTCGGTAAGCTCTGATGTACTTAAACCTGCTGCTGATCCCAATGCAGATTCAGGCTATTACATGTACGATCAGTCTAACCGTAAGATAACTGTATGTGACGCAGAAGCAGAGGTAACCGATGTTACTATAAGCAAGAAGGCTGCAACAGGAACAGATGAACTTCCCGGGGCACAGGTAGAGCTTATATGCGCTGGTTACGACTGGAGTGATATACTGGCAGCTGATACTGACGTTTCACTTAACGAAGACGGTACAGGTATCACATGGAAGTCGGGAACTGCTCCCAAGACCTTCACACTTAAAACAGGTACATACATCCTTAAGGAGACAGGCGCTCCGAACGGATATGCTTACGCTGAGGATATCGAGTTTACAGTCACCAATGACCATACAGTCAAGATAAACGGTGAGGAATTATCCGACACTACCGTAGTAATGAAGGATAATGCTGTAGGCATAAAGATAAGCAAGAGAGATGCAGGCGGTCAGGAACTTCCTGATGCTGAACTTTCTCTCTATCGTACAACAGATGCAGACGGCAAGCCTCTTGCAGAAGAAGTTCTCGTAAAGAGCTGGACTTCCGGCAGCACTCCGCTTACAATAAGCGAAGGCGTTATTGCAGGTGCATCTTACAGACTTAAGGAAGATACAGAGCCCGCAGGCTACAAGAAGGCTTCCGACATCACATTCACATTAGATAAGTACAACAACATCAAGGACGTTACAGGCGGAGATTACGATGCTGAAACAGGCGCAGTAGTAATGATAGACTACGATGCTGAGAAAGGCAAGGCAGAGATATCCAAGACAAGCCTCAACAGCAGCGAACTTATAGGCGGTGCAGAGCTTGCTGTATATAAGGCAGAAGATATCGGCGCTGACGGCAAACCACTTGCAGGAAAGACAGCTGTTGCAGCATGGACGTCCGAAAAAGGCAAAACAAATACCCTCGGTGATCTTGATCCCGGTGATTATGTTCTGATAGAGGTTAAAGCTCCTGACGGATACGTAATCGCTGAAAATGTTCCTTTCACAGTTACAGCTTCGGCTGAACCTGTACAGGTAACAATGAAGGACAATACCACAAAGGTCACTATCTCAAAGACAGACATCACAGGCGATAATGAAATAGCAGACGCAGAGCTTCGCGTACTTGATTCTGAAGGAAATGTCATAGACTCATGGAAATCGGAAGCAGGAAAGAAGCACGAGATCAACGGCGTACTTAAGGCTGGCGAGACTTATATCCTCCGTGAGGAAGGCGCTCCCGACGGATATGCTTACGCTGAAGATATTGAGTTCACAGTCAATGCAGACGGTTCAGTTACAACAGTAACTATGAAGGATGACGTAACAAAGGTAAAGATATCCAAGACCGACATAACAGGCGGCAAGGAGATACCCGGTGCTGAGTTACAGGTCATCGACAAGAACGGAACAGTTATCGATTCATGGACTTCCGAGGAAGGAAAATCCCATGAGATTAACGGCGTACTTAAGGCAGGCGAGACCTATACCCTCCACGAGGAAGGCGCTCCTGAGGGATATGCTTACGCTGAAGATGTTGAATTCACAGTCAATAAAGACGGTTCAGTTACAGAAGTAACAATGAAGGATGACGTAACAAAGGTAAAGATATCCAAGACCGATATAACAAGCGGCAAGGAGATACCCGGTGCTAAGTTACAGGTCATCGACAAGACCGGTACAGTGATCGATTCATGGACTTCCGAGGAAGGAAAATCCCACGAGATCAACGGTGTACTTAAGGCAGGCGAGACCTATACTCTCCACGAGGAAGGCGCTCCTGCAGGATATACCTACGCATCTGACGTTAAATTCACAGTAAATAAGAACAACGAAGTAACTGCTGTCGAAATGAAGGACGAAGTTACAAAACTGACAATATCAAAGACAGACATAAATACAGGTGCAGAAATACCTGATGCCAAGATACAGATCCTTGACAAGAACGGCAATATTATCGACGAGTGGACATCCGAAGCAGGAAAGTCACACGTTATCGAAGGAAAACTCTCAGCAGGCGAGACATATACGTTCCATGAGGATACTTCACCTGCAGGATATGATGCTGTATCGGATTTCACATTCAGTATCAACCAGAAGGGCGAAGCAGTAAATCTCGGAGTTGTCACAAACGGCGAAGCAGAGCTTTCAACAGACGGCAAGACACTTATCGTCAAGGACCGCAAGAGCAGGATAATCACAATAAACAAGACCGTACTCGGCGGAACTCCTGTTGATAATGCTTCATTCACTCTTAAGGCTTCAGGAAGCGATGCAGACCTTAACGGCGTTAAAGTCAAGGTCGGCGAGAAGGAATACACTGTAAGCGATACGGATAAAACTTCAATAGAATTTGAAGGAAACGCATCTGATATAACAGGTCTTAAGAATGGTACTTACTCCCTCAAGGAAACAGCTGCTCCCGACGGATACAAGGTGGTTTCTGAATTCACATTCGAGATCAACGATGACGGAGGACTTGAAAAGGTAACTGTTTCCACAGAAGGCGACAAGGTAACTTCAAAGGGCGATGTTATCACGATCACAGATGATATTTCAGACATAAGCATAACAAAATATGATGTTACAGACGGCAAGAAGGAGCTTAGCGGTGCTGAGCTTACTATCACAGGAACTTCATCCGCAGACTGGGCTGCAATAGCTGAAAACTCTTCAGAAGGCGTAAAGGCAATCGAAAACGGTCTTACATGGACTTCAGGCGATACTGCTGTACACATCAAGGGACTTCCTGACGGAGAATACACTCTCCACGAGAAAGGCACAGACGGAAAGACTGCTATCAATGGCAAGGAATACTACGTTATTGAATCTGACGTTAAGTTCACCATTGACAACGGAGTTATCGTCAAGAAGGGTGAGACTTCCCTTACAGACGGAAGCTACGAAACAAACGATAAAAACCTGACTGCTTACATCACTGACGAAAGCACTATCGAAGTCAACGATGCTATAGTACCCGAAGCTAAGAAGATAACTATCAACAAGAAGGTAGTATCCGACAGCGAGGACGGTTCAGATGCAGCAGCTTCATTCAGATTGTATGCGGATGAGGCTCAGTCACTTGATAAGGTAACTGTAGGCGGAGTTTCGGCAGAGGTAAAGACTGATGCGGAAAGCGGCAGAAAGTATATCGAATTCACAGGCATAAAGACAGACGTAACAGGTCTGACTGACGGCAAATACACACTTGAAGAAACAGCAGCTCCCGACGGTTATACCGTAGTATCTGCATTCACATTCAACGTGAGCGGAGATAAGGTAACCAAGGTCGATGCAGCGACTACAGGTGCACAGAAGGTCGTTAAGTCGGAAAGCGGTGATTCTATCACCATCACAGATGATATCTCGGTTATCAACATCGACAAGAAGGGCCTCGGCTCGGACGATACAAAGGTTGAAGAGATAACATCGGGAACTGCAAAGTTCACACTCACTTCCGAAGGCGATGCAACATTTGAGGGCGTTTCGTTCGGTGACGGCAATGTAAAGGGCAAAGCAGGTCAGAAGTCCATTGACATCGAGGGCAATTCAATAAAGATAACAGGACTTAAGGACGGCAAGTACACTCTTACAGAAACAGCTGCTCCTGACGGATTCATCACAGTTACAAATATCGGTTTCGAGGTAGAGAACGGTGTAGTCAAGAAGGACAGCACAACAGTTTCTACCGACGGCGATGTAAAGCTTTCGGATGACGGCAAGACACTTACTGTACTGGATAAGAAGTCTACAGTTGAAATATCCAAGGAACTCCTCGGAGCAGGCGAGAAGCTTGCAGAGGACAACAAGGCTTCATTCAGACTTACAGGTTCAGACCTTAGCGGAGTTACTATTGACGGAAAGGCAATAGCTGCTGAAAAGGATGCGGCAACAGGTCTTTCTTCAGTTACATTTGAAGGAAACGATGCTGTATTCAGAGGACTTAAGAACGGTACATACACACTTGAAGAAACAGTTGCTCCTAACGGCTGCACAAAGATCAATAATGTTGCAGGAGAGACAGTAACATCCTCCTTCACATTCGAGGTCAAGGACGGCAAGCTCGTTGACGGCAGTGTTTCAACTATCACAAACGGCAGTGTTGAATTCAAGGACGGTAAGGTCATCGTAAAGGATGCATTATCAACTGTAGAGTTCGACAAGGCAACACTTGGCGGAGAAGCTCTTGAAGAAGGCAATATCGCTAAATTCAAGCTCTACGCTGATGAAGGTCAGTCCTTCGCTGACGTAAAGGTAAAGGGCGAAAAGGTCAAGGCTGAAACTGATGATGCATCCGATAAGGAATTCGTTGCATTTGACGGTAACAAGGCAGTATTCAACGGACTTCAGGACGGTAAGTACTCACTGGAGGAAACTGCTGCTCCAGACGGCTATACAACAGTAACTACATTCACGTTTGAGGTTAAGGAAGGTCATGTTGTCAAGGAGAGCATAACAGCTGTAACTGACGGTGACGTTTCTGCTGACGGCGATAAGATCGTTGTAAAGGACGCAAGATCTGTACTGACTGTTGATAAGAAGGCACTCGGTGCAAAGGAGATACCTGAAGAAGCAGGTAAGGCACAGTTCACACTTACTGCAAAGGACACAGACCTTGGCGGAGTTGTTCTCGGCAAGAATGGCGAGGCTCTTACATCTGACAAGAAGACAGTTGAATTCTCAGGCAACAGCGCTGAGTTCACAGGTCTTAAGAACGGAACATATATCCTTAAGGAGAATGCTGCTCCCGAGGGATATGAAACAGTGACAGAGTTTGAATTTACTATCAGGAACGGCAAGGTCGATAAGGAGAGCATAACAGCTGTTACAAACGGCAATGCTTACATCGATGAAGTTACAGGACATCTGGTAGTAGAGGACAGACAGAAGGATACCATCACTATCGATAAGAAGACCATTACAGGCGGAAATATCCCCGAAGCAGCAGGAAAGGCAACTTTCATACTTACTGCTGATGAGGGTACGCTTGAAGGCGTTATCATTAATGACGGCAAGAACAAGACCACTGTTACAAGCGGTAATACAGCAGAATTCACAAGCAACAGCACAGAACTTTCAGGTCTTAAGAACGGTGTCTATACACTGGAAGAAAAGACCGCTCCTAACGGATTTACAATTGTAAGCAAGTTCAAGTTCAAGGTAGACGGCGGAAAGGTATCTCTCATCGAAGCAGATACAACAGGTCACTATGCAGTGAACGAGAACGGCACTGGACTCATCGTTAAGGATGATTACAGTGAGCTTTCTATCGACAAGAGAGACATCACAGGAAAGACAGAAGTTTCAGGCGCTAAGCTTGAAATAAGAAATCCCGATATAGACTGGACCGATATTGTCAATGCCAACGCAGATGATACGGCTGAAGGCGATAACAAGATAAGAGTTATCAATGAGGACGGCAAGACAGTGGGAATCCGCTGGACATCTGGTGACGTTGCAAAGATCGTCAAGGGACTCATCGACGGTACATATGTACTCAGAGAGACAGGCGATGATTTCGAGTCCGGCAAGGTAAGATACACAATAGTATCATCTGATCTTGAATTCGAGATCAAGGGCGGAAAGCTTGTAAGGGTTGAGGGCGATGCCCTTAAGGAGTCGGCAGATGCTGATTCAGAGGAAGGCTACTATCTTGCAGATAAGTCCAAGAATGAAATAGTTGTAAATGATGCTAAGGCTAATACAACTACTTCTACTACAAGCACATCCTCAACTACAACAACTTCTACTACAACAACAAGTACAACAGCGGTAACTTCTACAGTTGACACAACAGATTCAACTGATACTTCCGCAACTACTACCACATCAACAACTACCACAACAACGTCGACAACTACAACCACATCGACAACAACAACGTCGACTACAACAACAAGTACATCGACAACAACCACAACATCGACTACTACCACATCAACAACTACAACATCAACTACGACAACGTCGACCACAACAACATCTACAACATCAACTACAACTACAAAGGCAAGTACATCGTCGATGTCCACAACAACAAGCACAACTACTACAAAGGCAAGTACATCGTCGAAGTCCACAACAACAAG
>FPJT01000007.1:0-332 GCA_900119535.1 Ruminococcus sp. XPD3002 | reverse complement strand
CACAAGTACTTCAACAACGACAACAAAGGTTACTACAGTAACAACTACTAAGGCAACCACAACGTCGACAACAACAAGTACTACAACAACTACAAGCACAACAACTACTACATCGACTAAGGCTGCAACCGAGTCGACAACAGAGACAACCAAGGCAGAGACAGAAACAACTACAACAGTAGAAACTACTACAAGAACTACACGTACAAAGATCGTGACTACCACAAAGATCAGCACAACAACAACTGCACCTGTTACAACTACAGTAACAACTATCATCGGCAGAAACAGTGTCAACATCAATAAGGTAGACCTCGGCGGTACAGAGGTAG
>FPJT01000029.1 GCA_900119535.1 Ruminococcus sp. XPD3002 | reverse complement strand
AGATCTGCGTATCTGCAAGGACATTCAGATAAATATATAATGAATGCTTTTGCATTCATTATATCATAGTTTGCACTGCGGTTCAAGTGGCGGAAGAAAATACCGTTCACGGACAGATTCCGACCGTTCACCCGAAAACCCGTTTTCACCGACCGTTTAACGGAATATTGTTGAACTTTCTGACATTTATGGTATAATAATAATCACTGAAACGGAGTTCAGCTATATTATAAATCTAATACAAATCGTTTTACTATTTTTATTATTGTTATCTTAGCCGAACCGTCAAGCGCGCGTAGTATGGAATGGCTTTGATATATACACATTAGTAATCAAATTTATACTTAAAAATGGAGGAAATCATAATGAACACTAATTTTACAGAACTCTCAATGGTTGAAATGGAATCTATCGATGGCGGCGATATTAATATTAATTTTGATGTTAATAAAGCTATTGATCAGGTTGCTCACTATGGCAGAAGTTGGTGGAATTTCTGGGAAGAAAAAGGCGGCGAAGTTTACGACGTATTCCAGTAATATAAATTACTATTAAATAATAATCGGTTTTCGCACATCTGAGCTATAATTAGTTTGGATGTGCGAAATAATTGTCAGGAGGAATAATCGTGAAAAATCTTTTATGTACTTTAAAATACTGCCTTGTTCTGTTGATCTTATGCATATTTCCTTTTTGCATAGCATTGGTCACAGAATATGCTATTTCAGGAGAAACAGCCATAGTATCAAATTATCTGGTAATGCCGATGACTCTGATAGGTGCAATAATATCTGCATTTGTTTTTAAAAGAGAAGGTGTTTTTAAACTTAAGAACAGACGTCCTTCCTTAAAAGAGATGGTTTCTGTTGCAGGCATCGGATTAGCTTTCAAGCCGCTGATACTATGTATACTGCACTTTGCGGTTTCTCTTGGGCTAACAAATTCGGGAAAGAATAATATAGTTTCATTTATTATTGCAGTGTTTGTTGCAGCAGTTGCAGAGGAACTGATTTTCAGAGGTATACTTTCTGACATAATAAATATTTCACATTCGGAACAAAAGCTCAATACCGTGATCACAATTGCTATAACCTCGGTATTATGGGCTGCTTCACATTTATATGGTTTCTCGCTTTACACAATATTACTGATAATAGACGGTATTATCCTTGGTCTGATCTATCATCGTTATAAGAGCATTCTGTTATGCATTATTTACCATGCCGCCAATAATGCCGCTGTTATTATTTTAGGTCAGGTCGGACAGAATCATTGGATACCTGTTACTGTAGCATTTACAGTTATTCTGGCTTTCAGCCTTTGTATCATTATATGTTCATATAAAAGCTCAGATGCTTTGAATCATACTGTGCGGGAGCAGTAATTAATTGTTTTGAAGCAAACACAGGCAAGTCGATCGTTTTATGCTTTTGATTATAGGCGGTGAATTATGAATAATAAAACTTACAAATTAATACGAGCTATAAGCGCAGCGCTGATAAGTACGCTTTTTGTTGGTATTGTTACTCATGAATGGATAAAAGCAGCGATATTTTTTACCATCCTGTCTTTTGTCATGGAGTTTGTGTGCAGACCGAAAACCGATAAATAATACATATTAAGCATACCGCAGAGATACGGTATGCTTTTTTGTATAACCTCCGCAAAAAGCGGTATAATACGGACGGAGGTGGTTTTATGGCAGAAAGACTGTCAAGGGGAGCGTTCAGACTGACACATCCCGTATATATACAGGGCAGTGCTTCCGTAGTCGGGGACAAAGAGGGACAGGGACCGCTGGGCAGGTGTTTTGACCTGATAGTAAAGGACTCCCACTTCGGCTGTGAAACGTGGGAGCAGGCGGAGAGCAGATTTCAGCGTGAAGCGGTCATACGTGCGGTAAAGAAGTGCGGACTGGACTGCGCTGAGGTGGATGTCATATGTGCGGGGGACCTGATAAACCAGTGTACAGGCTCCGCATACGGATTAAGGGAACTGGAGATACCTTTTCTGGGACTGTACGGTGCATGTTCCACAATGGCGGAGGGACTTGTTACGGCTTCACTCCTTGTGGAGGGCGGTTCTGCGGAACGTGCGGCAGCGGTCACGTCCTCTCATTTTTCAACGGCGGAGCGTCAGTTCCGTGCACCCCTTTCCTACGGCGGACAGCGAACACCTACATCTCAGTGGACTTGTACGGCGGCAGGTGCGGCAGTCCTCTCACGGGATAAGGGCGAGGTCGGGATATGCGGCGGATGTATCGGCGTAATAAGGGACATGGAAATAAACGATATCACCAATATGGGTGCAGCTATGGCGCCTGCCGCAGCCGATACCATAAGCCGCTATCTTGAAGCTACTGGGACTGTACCTTCGGACTACAGCGCTATAGTAACGGGTGATCTTGGTTCTCACGGAAGCAGACTGCTTGTCGGACTCCTTCAGAGGGAGGGTATCGATATTTCTGCGGTACACTCGGACTGCGGTGCAATGATATTCGATGCGGAAACTCAGGATACACACTGCGGCGGTTCGGGATGCGGATGCAGTGCAAGCGTACTTTGCGGCCACTTTCTGCCTCGTATCGCTTCGGGTGAGGAGGGGGACGTTCTCTTTGCGGCAACGGGAGCGCTTATGTCCGCAATGTCCGTACAGCAGGGCGAGACTATCCCTGCAATAGCTCACCTTGTACATCTCAGAAGGAGGACTGCAAATGACTGATATGATAACGGCTTTTCTTGTGGGAGGGGCAATTTGTGCCGTGGGACAGCTTCTCATCGACTACACTAAGCTCACTCCTGCAAGGATACTGACTCTTTTCGTGGTTGCAGGAGTGGTACTCTCGGGCATCGGCGTGTATGCGCCCATTGTAGATATGGCAGGAGGCGGTGCTACGGTACCCCTTACAGGCTTCGGACATCTCCTTGCGGAGGGAGTTCGTAAGGCTGTTGACGAGAAAGGCTTCATCGGAGTTTTCACGGGAGGTCTTACGGCAGCTTCGGGCGGTATAACTGCGGCGCTGCTTTCAGGACTTCTTGCGTCACTTGTTTTCCGACAGAAGGACAAGGCGTGATATTGCCTGTTACAAGCGGTTATCATGTATTGACAGCGGTTTTCTTTTGATGTATAATCATATTATTGCGGACCGAAAGTTCAGCAAGGACATAATTTACGGAGGTAATAATATGAGTCTGTTCAAAAAGAAGATCGAGAATCAGGTCACAGAAAACACATTCAGGGGACACCTTGAAGCAATGAGGGCAAATTACAAAGCAAACGTCATAACATCAAAGACTCTTCCGAAGCCGCTGTGGCTTCGCCTTCACAAGAACGATGAGCTTCACGTCATCTACCGCGACAAGGATACGGTATTTCAGCAGGGACAGGTATACTACGCTTATCTTGTACAGGCGAACGAAATGCTGTTCGATAAGAGCAGCAAGACCGACCTTCCTGCAAACGTGCTTTATTCAACTCATCCTGTCACGGAGAAATATCCCGAGCTTCTCATGTCCATAGGCAGCGAGATATTCTCCTATAAGGGAAAGCCCGAGAGTGAAGTCCCCGAGGAACTTCGTGAAATGGTAAGGATAATAACTGCCGAGACGGACCGTTCAAACGTGGATTTCAGCATATCATTTCCCGATCCTGATGATCCTGAGAAAATGATAGAGAATGTGGACGTGCATTTCTGTTCGGTAATAGTATTCCGCAAGGACATACCCGATCATGTGCTGACAGGTGAGTTTTATCCTGTACTTGCGGCACCGCAGCTTACACCTGCGGTAATCATACTGCCGAAGGAATACTGGACCGCTGCAAGCTTCAGCGTTGAATGACATGTACTGACGAAAAAAAAGGACTGCCCTGCGGCAGTCCTTAACTGTTATATAGGTCTTATATTCTTGCAACGCCTGTATCTCTTGCAGCCTGCGCAACAGCCTTTGCTACAGCCTGAGCAACTGTCTTGTCAAGTGCGCTCGGGATGATGTAGTCAGCTGAGAGCTTATCGTCTGTTACGAATGAAGCGATAGCCTTTGCAGCAGCTATCTTCATAGCGTCGTTGATGTCGCTTGCACGAACGTCAAGAGCTCCGCGGAAGATTCCGGGGAATGCGAGAACGTTGTTTATCTGGTTCGGGAAGTCGCTTCTTCCTGTACCTACAACTGCAGCGCCTGCCTCCTTTGCAAGGTCGGGCATTATCTCGGGAGTTGGGTTAGCCATAGGGAAGAGGATAGGCTTGTCTGCCATGCTCTTTACCATTTCGGGAGTTACGCATCCGGGAGCAGATACACCGATGAATACGTCAGCGCCCTTGATAACTTCTTCAAGGCTGCCCTTTCTCATCTGCTTGTTTGTTATCTCTGCCATTTCGTCCTTCATCGGGTTCATACCCTCTGGACGTCCCTTGTAGATAGCACCGTTTCTGTCGCAGAGAACAACGTCCTTAAGTCCCATAGAGATAAGGAGCTTGATGATAGCTATACCTGCTGCACCTGCACCGCTTGTAACGACTCTTATCTCGTCAAGCTTCTTGCCGACTACCTTAAGAGCGTTGAGCATAGCTGCGAGTGTAACTACTGCAGTACCGTGCTGGTCATCGTGGAATATCGGGATATCGCAGCATTCCTTGAGTCTCTTTTCGATCTCGAAGCAGCGCGGAGCTGAGATATCCTCGAGGTTAACACCGCCGAAAGAGCCTGCAAGGAGCTTTACTGTGTTAACGATATCGTCAACTTCCTTTGAACGTACACAAAGCGGAACAGCGTCCACATCGCCGAAAGCCTTGAAGAGAGCGCACTTGCCCTCCATAACGGGCATACCTGCCTCGGGACCGATATCGCCGAGTCCGAGAACTGCTGTACCGTCTGTAACTACAGCAACGAGGTTTGAACGGCGTGTGAGCTCATAGCTCTTGTCAACGTCCTTCTGTATTTCAAGACATGGCTGTGCAACACCGGGAGTGTAAGCCAGTGAGAGGTCATCTCTTGTTTCAAGGGGAGCACGGCAGATAACTTCGATCTTGCCGTTCCATTCATAGTGTTTTTTCAGTGATTCTTCAGCATAATTCATAGGGGATAATTCCTTTCGTATTATAATGAGTATGTTGAATATTACAGCAAAGCCCCCTGCGCAGAGGGGGATGCTGTATTATTATCAGAATTCAAGCTGGTCGAGTACACGGCGGAGAGCAGCTGCACTTGCCTTGAGCTTCTCGATCTCTTCGTCTGTAAGAGTTGGTGTAACTTCCTTTTCGATACCGTTAGCGCCGATAACTGCGGGAAGGCTGAGGCATACGTCGCTTATGCCGTATTTGCCGTTCATCATTGTTGAAACGGTCATGATGTTGTTTGCGTCACGAAGAATGTTATCGCAGATCTTGTTTACGCTCATTGCGATAGCGTAGAAAGTTGCGCCCTTTCTCTTGATTACCTCTGCACCTGCTGTACGAACTTCGTTGATGATCTCATCCTCGTCGATATCAGCATGTTCCTGATCCTTGCAGTATTCCTCCATAGGGATACCTGCGATATTTGTAAGGGACCACGGAATGAATGATGAATCGCCGTGCTCGCCGAATACATAAGCGTGAACGCTGTTAGGGCTGAGACCTACGTGGTCAGCGATGCTTGAACGGAGACGTGATGTATCGAGTGCTGTACCTGAACCGATTACCTGCTTTGGTGAAAGGTCTGTACATTTGAGTATAGTATATGTTATGATATCAACAGGGTTGCTTACAACTACATATATAGCATCGGGAGCGGCCTTTGCAAGCTGAGGCATAACGCTCTTTATGATATTTACATTTGCCTGAGCGAGGTCGAGACGAGTCTGACCGGGCTTACGAGCAAGTCCGAGAGTAACAACGATGATATCTGAATCAGCAGCATCGTCATATGTACCGTCCCAGATCTCAACGTTATGGCTGAATGAAACACCCTGACGGATATCCATAGCTTCGCCCTTTGCTTTTTCCTTGTTTATATCGATCAGAACAACGTCAGAACAGGTACCTGCAACAGCGAATGTGTATGCGATAGTAGCACCGACATTTCCTGCGCCTATGATAGATATCTTCTTTCCGCTTTTGTTCTCTGCCATAGTATACAACTCCTCTTGTTATTTACATCCTTATATAAAATAAATGTGAAAAGGGATGCAGTGTCATATTCTGCCGAAAAACATATTCGGCCACTATACAACATTATACCATAAACGCAAAAAATAGCAAGTCTAAACGGCAGTTTAGCGAGTAAAATCGTAAAAACATACAAAAGTAGGTGCGAATTAACAATCTTTTTTCCTTAAATGATTCAGTGAACAACGTAAAACAGGGAGAAATCAGGCAGTACTTTAAGTAATGCGGAAATAAGGCGGACTTATCGGGTAAGGTGAATAAAACTGATAGAATATGCACGTTTTGATGAATAATATACGGTATAAAGTGAATATTTGCAAAAACAATGAATATTTATTCCAACCCCCTTGACATGTCGGACATAAAGTGTATAATTAAGTGTATGATAACCCGCACAGTAGTGCTTATTTACAGGAGGTAATTAATCATGGCTAACAAAAAAGACATCAAAAAGGTAGTTCTCGCATATTCAGGCGGTCTTGATACTTCTATCATCATCCCGTGGCTCAAGGAAAACTACAACAACCCTGAGATCATCGCTGTTTCAGGTGACGTAGGACAGGGCACAGAGCTTGACGGACTCGAAGAGAAGGCTATAAAGACAGGTGCTTCAAAGCTCATCGTTGCTGACCTTAAGGAAGAATTCATCCAGGACTACGTTTATCCTACTGTACAGGCTGGCGCTATCTATGAGAACAGATACATGCTCGGTACTTCATTCGCTCGTCCTATCATCGCAAAGCGTATCGCAGAGATCGCTATCGCAGAGGGCGCAGATGCTATCTGCCACGGCTGCACAGGTAAGGGCAACGACCAGGTAAGATTCGAGCTTGCTATAAAGGCATTCGCTCCTGAAATGGCTATCATCGCTCCATGGAGAGAATGGGACATCAAGAGCCGTGACGAAGAGATCGACTACGCTGAGGCTCACAACATCCCGCTGAAGATAAGCCGTGAGACTAATTACTCCAAGGATAAGAACATCTGGCACCTTTCACACGAAGGTCTCGACCTCGAGGATCCTGCAAACGAGCCGCAGTACGAGAAGAAGGGCTTCCTTGAAATGGGCGTATCTCCTATCGATGCTCCCGACAAGCCTACTTACATCACTCTCCACTTCGAGAAGGGCGTTCCTACAAAGCTCGACGGCAAGGAGCTCAACGGCGTTGAAATGGTTTCTGCACTCAACAAGCTCGGCGGAGAGAACGGTATCGGTCTTGCTGACCTCGTTGAGAACCGTCTCGTTGGTATGAAGTCAAGAGGCGTTTACGAGACTCCCGGCGGTGCTATCCTTTACCACGCTCACGAAGTTCTCGAGACGATCTGCCTCGACAAGGAAACTGCACGTATCAAGCAGTACCTCGGAATCAAGTTCGCTGACATCGTATACAACGGTCAGTGGTTCACACCTCTTCGTGAAGCTTTGAGCGCTTTTGTTTCAAAGACTCAGGAGAGAGTTACAGGCGACGTTAAGCTGAAGCTCTACAAGGGCAACATCATCAACGCAGGCGTTACTTCACCATACACTCTCTACGATGAGGAAGTTGCTACATTCGATGAGGATGAAGTTTACAACCAGGCTGATGCAGCAGGCTTCATCAACCTCTTCGGTCTCCCGATAAAGGTCAAGGCTCAGCTCGACAAGAAGAGAGAGAACAAGTAATTATTCAGGCAACTGATTTTTTCGCAGGCAGGGGAGCCTATCTCCTGCCTGTTATGATTTTATATTTAGTGGGTGGGTTATGGATAAGTTCATGAAAATAGCCGTTGATGAGGCAAGAACAGGCATAAATGCAGGCCACGGCGGACCATTCGGCTGCGTTATCGTCAGGAACGGCGAGATAGTCGGACAGGGACACAACGAAGTCGTAAAGCGCAAGGATCCCACCTGCCACGGTGAGGTAATGGCTATACGCAATGCCTGTAAGGCTCTCGGTACCTACGACCTCTCGGGCTGCGAACTCTATACCACCGCTGAACCCTGTCCCATGTGCAGGGGTGCGATACTCTGGGCGAATATAAGCAGAGTGTACTATGGCTGCAATGTCAACGATACCGACCGTATCGGGTTCAGGGACAAGGTGTTCTATGAGGGCGGAGAGGATATCTCAGAAGAACTCGACCGTGAGGAGTGTCTGAAAGTCTTTGAGGAATATACGGCTTTGAATGATAAGAAGCAGTATTAAGATATTAGCCGTTAGCCGTTAGCTATTAGCTTTAAGGGGGGGTACAATGCAGAGTTTCAAGGAGCTTATAGTCTGGCAAAAAGCAATGAGCCTTGTTGAAGAAGTGTATAAGCTTATGTCTTTTTTGCCTGCTAATGAAAAATATGCACTTTCTGATCAGATCAGACGTGCAGTTGTATCGATCCCATCTAACATTGCAGAAGGCAGAGGGCGTAATTCTGAAAGAGAATTTGCATATTTTCTGAATATTGCTAATGGTTCAGCATATGAACTTCAGACACAACTGATAATTTGTCAGCGGCTCGGCTATATTAAAGAAGAACATTTTACACCATCTTTTCAGCTATGCGATGAGGTGTGTAAAATGTTGAACGTTATGATAAATAAGCTAAAAGCTAAAGGCTAAAGGCTGATAGCTGAAAAAAGGAGAAGTAAACTATGGCAGATATGATGTGGGCAGGAAGATTTTCAAAGCAGGTGGACTCCACCGTTAATGCGTTCAATTCTTCAATTGCCTTTGACGGACGTATGTACCGTCACGATATACAGGGCAGTATCGCCCACGCTACTATGCTGGGTGACTGCGGCATAATCACAAAGGAGGACAGCCTTACCATTATCGAAGGTCTCAAAGGCATCCTCGCTGATATAGACTCGGGCAAGCTGGAGCTCGATCCCAATGCAGAGGATATCCACATGTTCGTTGAGGCAGAGCTGACAAAGCGTCTCGGCGACGTTGGAAAGAGACTCCACACCTCACGTTCAAGAAACGATCAGGTCGCAGTTGACCTCCGCCTTTATCTCCGTGACGAGATCGCCGAGATACGTGCTATGGTCAAAGAGCTTGCAGAGGCTCTCGTTAAAATGGCGAAGGACCATACCGAGACGATAATGCCCGGATATACCCACCTCCAGAGAGCACAGCCAATAACATTTGCACATCACCTTATGGCTTATGTGTGGATGCTTCTCCGTGATATTCAGCGTCTGGACGACACCGCAGAGAGAATGAACTACTGTCCTCTCGGAAGCGGCGCTCTTGCAGGTACTACCTACAGAACGAACCGTCAGCAGACCTCGGACCTTCTCGGATTCACAGCTCCTATGCCGAACAGTCTGGACGGCGTTTCGGACAGAGACTACTGCGTAGAGCTCTGCTGTGCGCTTTCACTACTTATGACTCACCTTTCACGTTTTTCCGAGGAAATAATCCTCTGGTGCAGCTGGGAGTTCAAGTTCGTTGAGCTGGACGATGCCTTTGCTACAGGTTCATCCATAATGCCCCAGAAGAAGAACCCCGATGTTACCGAGCTTATCCGAGGCAAGACGGGCAGAGTCAACGGTGACCTCGTAACCCTCCTCACCATGATGAAGGGTATCCCCCTTGCGTACAACAAGGATATGCAGGAGGACAAGGAGGCTATATTCGACGCTGTTGATAACGTAAAGCTCTGCGTAAAGACCTTCACTCCTATGCTCACTACCATGAGAGTCCTTAAGGACAACATGAGAAATGCGGCAGCAAAGGGATTCATCAATGCTACGGACTGCGCTGACTACCTCGTAAAGAAGGGTATGCCTTTCCGTGATGCTTACAAGATAACAGGTACACTCGTTGCACAGTGCATAGAAAAGGGCGTTACCCTTGAAACACTCCCCATTGAGGACTACAGGAAGATGACCGAGCTCTTTACCGAGGACGTTTACGAAGCTATTAGCCTTGATACCTGCGTAAGAGAGCGCAAGTCCGAGGGCGGTCCTTCTCCCGAGGAGGTAGTAAAGCAGATAGCTCTTGCCGAAAAGGCACTCGGTATGTGATATGAGTAAAAAGGACGTTTTTTTCACCGTAGGACTTGCCCTTCTCATGGGTGTTATATGGGGACTCGGTGAGCTCGTTACGGGTATGTGGATAGCTGTTCCTTCATACTTTCATATCGTATGGTTCGCGGCGATAGTTATTATCGCACTTGTTGTCAGCACATGGCATGCCATGAAAGAGGACAAGTCACAGCGTATGGATCCGAAGGTCCAGAAATACGAGAAGAAAATGAAGAAATACAACAAGAAGAAATAATGCTGATAAGGAGAGGATATCATGTCAGTTAAAGTATATATCGACGGTCAGGAAGGTACAACAGGTCTTAAGATAATGGAGCGTTTCGAGGGAAGAAACGATATCGGGATAGTAAGGATAAGCGAGGCTCTCAGAAAGGATCCCGCTGAGAGAGCAAGACTTATAAACAGTGCGGACTATGTGTTCCTGTGTCTGCCTGACGACGCTTCAAGAGAGGCAGTTTCCTTCATAGACAAGGACAACGATCATGTACGTATCATCGATGCTTCCACAGCTCACCGTACCAACCCCGACTGGGCATACGGCTTCCCCGAGCTTTCGGCGATGCACCGTGAGAAGATAGAGAAGTCCAACCGTGTTGCAGTACCCGGATGCTATGCAAGCGGCTTTAACTCGATAGTTTATCCGCTTGTCAGCAATGGTATCATCCCTGCGGACTATCCCGTTTTTGCCTATGCCACATCAGGCTACAGCGGCGCAGGCAAGAAGGCTATAGCTGTATATGAGGGCGAGGACAAGCCTTATGAGTTCAACAGTCCCCGTCAGTACGCACTTTCACAGGCACATAAGCATCTCCCCGAGATGCAGGCTGTATCGGGACTGAAATACAAGCCCATGTTCAACCCTATGGTCTGTGATTACTACAGCGGAATGGTAGTAAGCGTACCGCTTCAGACTCGCACCCTTGACAAGGCTGTTACCGCAGAACAGGTACACGAGATGTTCGCAAAGCACTATGAGGGCGCAAACCTGATAGAGGTAATGCCTCTTATGTCCGCAGACGAGCAGAAGAGTTTCTTCCTTGCTTCAAATACACTCAGCGGACTTAACAAGATGCAGATATTCGTATTCGGAAACGATGAGCAGATACTTCTCTGTTCACGTCTTGATAACTTAGGAAAGGGCGCAAGCGGTGCAGCCGTACAGTGCCTTAACATAATGATGGGTATTGACGAGACAACAGGACTCGTTTGATATGATCCGGAGTTCGGGACTGCCGCTATGGTTTCCCGAGTCCGTACAGATGACTTATAAAACGATTTGGAGGTATTGGCATGGAAATACGCAAAATGACTATCAATGACTACGATGAAGTTTACAAGCTCTGGATGTCCAGCAAGAATATGGGCTTCAACGATGTGGACGATTCCCGTGAGGGTATAGAAAAGTATCTCCGAAGAAACCCCGATACCTCTTTCGTGGCTTTTGCTGACGGAGAACTTGCAGGAGTTATACTCGGCGGACACGACGGACGCCGCGGATTCATACACCACGCCTGCGTGAGGGAAAAGTTCAGACGTCAGGGCATAGGTACAAAGCTCGTTGATACCTGCATGGATGCCCTGAAAAAAGAGGGTATAAGCAAAGTTGCGCTCCTCGTTTTCAAGTACAACGAAACAGGCAACGATTTCTGGGAGGCAATGGGCTTCACTGTGAGGGAGGACCTCAATTACCGCAATTTAGCTCTGCGAGAGCTCGTAAGGATAGATACTTAAGGAGGATCAGGCAATGGAACTGAAAAAAATAGGTGATGTTAAATTTATAGACGGCGGCGTTTGTGCCGCAAAGGGATTCAAGGCTAACGGCGTACAGTGCGGTCTTGCACATGCAGGTGCTTCTGTTACTAAGAAGAAAAACGACCTTGCACTTATCGTTGCTGATACAGAGTGTACAACAGCAGCAGTTTACACCACAAATAAGGTAAAGGGAGCTCCTATACTCGTTACCAAGGAGCACATAAAGGACGGCAAGGCAAAGGCTGTTATCGTTAACTCGGTAAATGCCAATACCTGCAACCCCGACGGCGTTGAGAAGGCTGAAAAGATGTGCCAGCTGGCTGCAAAGGCTCTGGGCATTGACGAGAATGATGTTATCGTAGCTTCCACAGGCGTTATCGGTCAGGTGCTCCCTATCGAGCCTATCGCAAACGCTATGGACGAGCTTAAGGACGGTCTTACCTACGACGGCAACAAGCGCGCTCTTGAAGCTATCATGACCACAGATACACGTGAGAAGGAAATAGCTGTTGAGTTCACAGTGGACGGAAAGACCTGTACCCTCGGCGGAATGCTCAAGGGCAGCGGTATGATTCACCCGAATATGGCTACAACTCTTACTTTCCTCACGACCGATGCCGCTATTTCTGCGGAGATGCTCCAGCAGGCGCTCAGCGACGTGGTAAAGGTAACTCTCAACCGTGCAAGCGTTGACGGTGATACATCCACAAATGATATGGTATGCGTACTTGCTTCAGGCGGCGCAGGCAACAAGACTATCACAAGCGACGGTGAGGACTACGCTTCTTTCGAGAATGCTCTCTACAACATCATGCTGAATCTTGCACGTATGATGGCTCGTGACGGCGAAGGCGCTACAAAGCTCATAGAGTGCTCCGTAAGCGGCGCAAAGGACGAAAAGACTGCCGAGACTGTTGCAAAGTCCGTTATCTGTTCAAGCCTTTTCAAGGCTGCAATGTTCGGTGAAGATGCTAACTGGGGACGTATCCTCTGTGCAGTCGGCTATGCGGATGCAGACTTTGATATAAACCAAGTAGATGTAAAAATAGGCTCTGCAAAGGGAGTTATCGATGTTTGCAAGAATGGTGCAGGTGTTGATTTCTCTGAGGATAAGGCTAAGGAAATACTTGGCGAAGAGGTCATTGAGATAATCATCAGCATCGGTGACGGCGCAGGCGAAGCTGTTGCATGGGGCTGCGACCTCACATACGATTATGTAAAGATAAACGGCGACTACCGTTCATAAAATAAAAGGGGAACGGCATCCCGTTTTACAGCACGGAAAGTGCTCATACAGGTTGATTTCAGAAGGAGTTAATTTAAATGGATAAGATCTCAAACAGCGACAAGTCACAGGTACTCATAGATGCGCTTCCTTACATACAGAAGTACAGCAACAAGATACTTGTTGTAAAATACGGCGGAAACGCTATGACAAATAACGAGCTCAAGGATGCAGTTATGAACGATATCGTACTGCTCTCACTCGTAGGTATCAAGGTAGTTCTGGTACACGGCGGCGGTCCCGAGATAAATGACATGCTTAAGAAGCTGAATATCGAGAGCCGCTTCATAAACGGTCTCAGATACACCGATGACGCTACTATCGACGTAGTAAAAATGGTTCTTGCAGGAAAGGTAAACAAGGAACTTGTACAGCTCCTTGCACAGCACAAGGGCAATGCTGTAGGACTCTGCGGTATAGACGGCGAAATGCTCGTTGCAGAGAAAAAGACTACCGATGACGGTCAGGACCTCGGCTGGGTAGGCGAGATAACAAAGGTCAACACAAAGCCTATACTGGACGCTCTTGCTGACGGAAATGTACCTGTTATAGCTACAGTTGCTACGGACGATAAGGGCAACACATACAATATCAACGCCGATACGGCTGCTGCAAGAATAGCTGCCGAGCTTGGCGCCGAGAACCTTATCCTTATGACCGATATAGCAGGACTTCTCCGTGATAAGGACGATCCTTCAACACTTATCCCGAAGGTACAGGTAAGCGAGGTTCCGTTCCTGAAAATGCAGGGCATCATCTCAGGCGGCATGATACCGAAGATAGACTGCTGTGTAGAGGCAGTCCGCAGAGGCGTTAACAGAGCCGTTATCATCGACGGAAGAGTTCCTCACTCCATTCTCATAGAGATACTCTCAAACGAGGGCATCGGTACGCAGTTTGTATAAAGACAAGGCGTTCACAAAAAATTTACAATAATAGCTCCCTGTTCGGTTGATTTTAACAGCGCAACAGAGTTATAATTATATAGTGGCATTGTATATGCATCTGAAAGAAGGAAATAATATGAATACTATCGATAAATTCAACAGTCACGTTACCCATTCATATTCAAGGTATCCCCTTGTCATGGAAAAAGGCAGCGGCAGGCGCTGCAAGGATGAGAACGGTAAAGAGTATATCGATCTCGGAAGCGGCGTAGGTACCAACAGCCTCGGCTACTGTGACGAAAAATGGGCGGATGCGGTATGTGCACAGGTAAGAACACTTCAGCATAATTCAAACTACTATTATACAGCCGTTCAGGCGGAATTCGCTGAGAAGCTCTGCGAAACAGCAGGCTATAAGTCGCTGTTTTTCTGCAACAGCGGTGCAGAGGCTAACGAATGTGCCATAAAGACAGCAAGAAAGTACAGCTTTGATAAATACGGCAAGGGACGTCATAACATAATCACACTGGTGAATTCCTTCCACGGAAGGACTATGGCTACTCTTTCAGCTACGGGACAGGACGTTTTCCATAACTACTTCTTCCCGTTCCTTGAAGGCTTCATAAACGTAACAGCCAATGATATCGACGACCTTAAGGCTAAACTCGATGATACTGTATGCGCTGTAATGATAGAGTACATCCAGGGCGAGGGCGGTGTAAATGCTCTCGATAAGAAGTTCGTTGACGCAATATATGACCTATGCGCTGAAAAGGACGTTCTCGTTATTGCTGACGAGGTACAGACAGGCGTAGGAAGGACCGGTAAATTCCTTGCAGGGGAGCATTTCGGCAAAAAGGCTGATATAACAACTCTTGCAAAGGGTATTGCAGGCGGCATCCCTATGGGTGCATGTCTGTTCGGAGAAAAGTGCAGCGAGGTGCTTACTCCCGGTACACATGGTTCCACATTCGGCGGAAATCCAATTGCCTGTGCAGGCGGTCTTGCTGTTCTTGAACGTGTTACAAGCGACGGATTCCTTGATGAAGTTACAGAAAAGGCAGAATACATCAGGAAAAAACTTGAAGACTGCAGCGAAATTGAGTCCATAAGCGGTATAGGCCTTATGATAGGCATAACCCTTAAAACAAAGAAAGCTTCGGACGTTGTCAAGAAGGCTCTTGAAAACGGTCTTCTCATACTTACAGCAAAGGAAAAGGTGCGTCTGCTTCCACCACTTACGATTGACATGGATGAAATAGATAAAGGGATTGAAATACTCAAACAGATACTGGAGGAATGAGCATGGAGCTTCTCATATCTACAAAAGGCAATAAATACGAAGTAGAGGATAAAAGCAGCGGCAGGAATCTGTATACAGTCAAAAGAAAAGGATTCGGCACTACCCGTTATGTATTACTTGATACCAGTAAATATAATCTGTATTCATTAGTTCAGACAAGTGAGGGACAGAAACCTACCTTCAGCCTTACTCATAACGATAACGGATTTATGAATATCAGCGTTAAATCCCTGTTCCTCGATCCGACTATAATCGCAGAGGGAAAAGAAAATTACGAGTTCATAAGCAAGGACAGACGAGAATTCAGGATAATGCACAACGATAAAGAAGTCGGAACTCTGAAAACTCTTTTGACAGTCGGAGAAGAGCTGCAATACGAGCTTACTATCGAACAGAAAGACTTTGATGACTATATCGTGCTTCTTGTTGTTGCTATTGACAGAACCTTCGGCGATATGAATCGTCCGCAAAAGAATTGACGAAAGGAATATAAATATGAAACATTTACTGAAAATGCTCGATCTCTCATCGGAAGAGATCATAGATATACTTAACCTTGCCGATCAGCTCAAATACGAGCTCAAGCACGGCATCCCACATCCACACCTTAAGGGAAAGACTCTCGGAATGATCTTCCAGAAGGCTTCAACACGTACAAGAGTCTCTTTTGAAACAGGTATGTATCAGCTTGGCGGATATCCGCTCTTCCTGTCCTCTAACGACCTTCAGATAGGACGCGGCGAGCCTGTTCAGGATACTGCGCGTGTTCTTTCACGCTACATAGACGGCATAATGATCCGCACCTTCGAGCAGAAGGAAGTCGAGGACCTTGCTGAATATGGCAATATTCCGATAATCAACGGACTTACAGACTTCTGTCACCCTTGTCAGGTCCTTGCTGACCTTATGACTATCCGTGAGTTCAAGGGAAGTTTCGACGGTCTTAAGATGTGCTTCATCGGCGACGGTAACAATATGGCTAACTCTCTCATCGTAGGCGGACTCAAGGTAGGTATGTCAGTATCTATCGCTTGTCCTGATGACTACCAGCCGCCGAAGGTGATACTCGATTTCGCTAAGGAATACGGCGACAAGTTCGAGATGACAAATTCTCCTAAGCAGGCTGCAAAGGGCGCAGACGTTCTCATTACTGACGTATGGGCTTCAATGGGCCAGGAGGAAGAGGCTGAGAAGCGCAGAAAGGCTTTCGCAGGCTATCAGATAAATGACGAGCTTATAGCTGAGGCTAAGGAAGGCGCAATGGTTCTTCACTGTCTCCCTGCACACCGTGAAGAGGAGATCACAGAGAAGGTATTCGAGGCTCATGCAAACGAGATCTTCGAGGAAGCTGAGAACCGTCTCCACGCTCAGAAGGCAGTTATGGTCAAGTTAATGGCGTAATATAAAAATAATAGTTGCAGAGGAGCCGAAGTTGAAGAGACTTCGGCTTCTTGATTCTGACAAGAAAACAGAGAAGCAAAATGAGAAAATGCGCTTCCTTGATAAATGAATAGCTGAATGAAAGGAGGAAAAGAATGGACGGAATGATTCTCGGCGGAGTTGGTGCGGCGGCGGTGGTGATATCACTGATAATGCTTATAAAATACATAGTTTTCACGGTATCGAGTGAAAAAACGCTTGGTACGGCGGTTAGTTCACGTCAGGACTCAAAAGGCTGGTACA
Source organism: Ruminococcus sp. XPD3002 (assembly GCA_900119535.1). Classification (GTDB taxonomy): domain Bacteria; phylum Bacillota; class Clostridia; order Oscillospirales; family Ruminococcaceae; genus Ruminococcus; species Ruminococcus flavefaciens_H. Next base: position 953 of record FPJT01000029.1, on the reverse strand, counting down.
CGCCGAAAATGCGCTTTGAAGCAAATGGAGAAACGATAACAGCAGAGGCGTCTGAGCATTACAGCAAACCGATATCTGGAGAAAAACTCCTGAGATACAGTAAAAAAGAACCTGAAAAGATAATGCTGATCGAATCTCTTCGCAACAACATTATGGGCTACAGCGCAGGACTTATAATCGGACTTCTTTTTGTGCTGAAATTCTGGATATTAGGCGTCGGAATGTGATGGTGTTGATAATGCACAAAAAATCCGCAGACTAACAGTGGCTTTTCTGTTTGACAAATCGTGAAATAGGTGATATAATAATAAAGCTGTCGAACGAGGGAGCAAGTGAGAGAGGAAAGACTTCGGGAGAAGTTTGAAAGAAAATTTCCGAAAAGCACTTGACAAACGAGTTTGAAAGTGATATAATATTAAGGCTGCTTTCAGAGAGTGGCGCACAACAAAAACTTTTTTGAAAAAACTTTGAAAAAGTACTTGACAAATGGTTTGAGTTGTGATATAATATTAAAGCTGTCCCACGAGGGAGAGCGAACAGCATCTTGAAAATTAAACAATGCAAGAAAAGTAACGACCCTTGAGATTCCTTTGCTGAAAAGCAAAGAAATAGTCAAGTAAAGACTTTAAAACGCAGTAATAACGCAAGCGTTATTGAACAGGATTGATTTTAAGTCCGAAAGGATTTAATATACAACTTTATAAAGAGTTTGATCCTGGCTCAGGACGAACGCTGGCGGCACGCTTAACACATGCAAGTCGAACGGAGAATATTTGGTTTACTGAGTATTCTTAGTGGCGGACGGGTGAGTAACACGTGAGCAACCTGCCTTTGAGAGAGGGATAGCTTCTGGAAACGGATGGTAATACCTCATAACATACAGAGACCGCATGATTTTTGTATCAAAGATTTATCACTCAAAGATGGGCTCGCGTCTGATTAGATAGTTGGTG
>FPJT01000031.1 GCA_900119535.1 Ruminococcus sp. XPD3002 | reverse complement strand
AAAAAGAATAATAAGTATAAAGGCATCGACCGTACTACTTATCAGCTTGGACTTAAAGGTAAGTCGTGGAAGATAAAACTTATACGTGATCTTAATAATGCCGTTGAGTCCTGTAAGAATAAAGACGAATTCTTATCCTTTCTTAAGAGTAAAGATTATTCCGTCAGATACACTGAACGCCACATAACCATTACCAAAAACGGTGAGAAAAAAGGAATACGAGTCGATACGCTTGCAAAGCAATTCGGTGAAAAGTATACCAAAGAGAACCTTGAAAAGAAAATGGGGTATTATTCTCCAGAAGCTTTATCGTCTATAAAACTTAATGAAAATAAAAAGACTTACAAGGAACGTAAGGACACTGTCCCGAAAAAGAGCAACTGGAACTACTATGAAGAATGGGTGTTCCAACAGAATAATTATAATAAGTCTACTCCGCAGCACATAGTCAGAGATAAACATGCTGACTATCTCATAAAGAGAGCGGAGAATACATTATTATATTCAAGGAACATTGCAGACTTTATCCTAAGAGCGTTTATTCTGCTGTTGGCTTTGTCACAGCGGAAAAAGAAAAAAGCTCATACAAGATACCGAACTGTAAGAACACTCCCGATACAAAAGAGCTATTCTACATTCGGCAACATTAATTATCGTGATCTTGTTCAGAGTACAGGAGATAACTATTCTGTCAAAGTAACTCTCGATAAGTTACTATGTCTTGCAGGACAGCCTGTTTTGTACTCGGCTAAAGTCGATAAAAATTCCTCAACCGTAACAATCACCGTCAAGGAAAAGGACAAGCACTTCCTTGCTGAACTGATAGGACTATCTCAGAAACAAAAACAACTTGATGAACAGTCCGAGGATATCCATAATCGTAAGGTATACAAAGAGATAAAAGAAGCCGCTGAACAGAGCAGCACAAAACTCCAGTACCTTGTGATTACCGAAGAACAAAAGCAGATTCTTCAGGATAATTACATTCAATTCGCATACTTCCCGAAGGATGATAAGATTAATATCGCCTTTCTTCCTGAAAAGGCTGATATAATAAAACGTTTGATTTATCCTAAGCAGCAGAATAAGATCACTGAGACTCCTCAGCAGAAAAACAACAGAGTATATGCAGAACTTAAAAAGAGCGCTGCTCTAACAGGGGAGAAGCTACATTATAAGGTCAAGCTTACTAAGCAGCAGCTTGAAGCTCTGAGCAAGACGGATATAACATTCGCATATTTTACAAATAAGGACGATAACAACTTATTTAATATCGCTTACGAAAGCACATCAGATAGTAAAGTGAAAGAAACTCTGGCAGCGCTTAATAACCAGAAACTGTCATAGTTCTGGACTTATTTTAATAAACGGAGGTATTAACTATGAACCAAATCGTATTAATCGGACGTCTGACCGCTGATCCTGTTCTTGAACAGACAGAGAGTGGTGTTTCCAAGTGTAAATTCTCACTTGCGGTGCAGGATGAATCAACCAACAAGAATGGCGAAAAAGAAGTTGACTTCATCAATTCGATAGCATGGAGATCTACAGCAGAGTTTATCTCCAAATATTTCAAAAAGGGAAGTCTGATAGCTGTTATCGGCAAGCTCAAAGTTCGCCCTTATGAAAAGGAAGGCGAAAAGAAGTACGCAACCTTTGTCAACGTAAATAAAGCCGAGTTTGTTGGGTACAACAAGTCCCAATCAGGCGAAAATGGAAACGGCAGCGAACCAGACTTATCAGCAGAGTTCGATGAAATACTGACACAGGAGGAAGCACCGTTTTAACTGAATACGAGTTTAAAATCTTCTGAATCTATCAGAAGATTCTTCTTGTCTAAATGAAATTTGTGCTATTATAGCACAAATTGAACAAAGGAGTGATAGAATTGAAATCAAGTATTAATGCTGAAAAAGACTTTAAAGCAGACATTGATAGTATTTATTTTCCCCCTGTCTCAGACAAGGACTATTCCCATGTAATTATTTATTTGGAAAATATACCTCCAAATAATGTATCTGATTATATTGAACGTTCCGAACTTTTGTCGCAAACGAATTTTTCAAGTATAGCCGAATTGATGTATAGCATTAATAACTTCGATCCTGATTCAGGAGAAGAACCTCCGACACTGAGCATTGGTGTTGATGTAGATACCAAAGATGATCCTAAACTGGAAATTGTGTACGAAGACGGTAAGGGTTATCCTTATGCAGAAGTTCCACTTACTGAAAAAGAAAAGTCAGAGATCAATGCGTTTATTGTAGATAAACTTGGTTGTACAGGAAGTGAGTACATAAATAATCATGAAATAAGTCTCCTTTCAGAGAAGATAACCACTCTAAATGAGAAAATAGAGAGTAGAGAAGCTGACCATTATTATGCGGATTCTTGGGAACAGGCTCATCAGATTACCGAGGACATCAACCGTCTGAAAGAAGAAAAAAACAGATTTGAAGATATGTTATTAAAAGCAGGAAACGGCAGCAAGCTTGACAAAGCTTCTGCTGCGGAGCTGCTGCTTACAGCTGATATGATAACCATAGCAGAGCTTTCACCATATTTTAATGAAGATAAAAAAGCTGCAATAAAGCTTGATGAAACAACAGCAGAATTCCTTATTAATAAGTCTCCAGAACTGAAACAGGCTTTTGAAGATAAGGGATATGACAACTGGAAGGAATTTTTTGCAGACAATCACGGAGAAGCCTTCCTTGAAGCGAATGACGATATAGGAATTAAAGTTGTTATTAACGATAACAAGGAATATCCTATTCCTCTTTCTCCTGTAGAACAGGCGGTCCTGAGAGACAGGCTCGATGAAGAACTAACAAGAAGGAATAAAGAATATATGCATGATAAGGACGGTGATCGAATACCAGATAATATTGATAGTTCATTTGATCCTGAAACAAACCGACACTATGAACAAGAAGATAAAAACGCAGCTACTTATGACGATGATGTTAAAATCCGTCTTGTAACGGATCAGGAACTTAAGTGTCTGAAAGAAAATGAAACTCCTGTTCTTGTCGGTAAGAACAGAGCATCAAATGGACTTATACCGATTAAGTACAAAAAAGAAAAAGAATCTGTTGTAATGGCTGCATTAACTGCCATACAACACCATGAAAAAAAGGTGGTCAAAAGATGAGTAAAATAATAAACGGAAAGTATTACGCTTTATATGATAAATACCATAGAATATTTATCGGTAAAAAAACTGCTCCATTTAACGAGGATTATCTATATAGAGCCTTTCATATCACACTTAATGGAAACGATGTATACTGCGTATTTGATGATCTCAAAAAGAAAGCAAAAACCGAGTTTTTCAACATCCCTATGAGATACGCTGAACATCTTAACATTACTGAAGGGGATATACTTGAACTTATACATGAAGAAGGTACTAATACTATGCTTATCAAAAAATCCGACTTGACTAAGGAGATGTATTATGCCAAACCAGAAGAATAAATTAAGACGTGGAAGGAATACCAAAGCTCTTATCTATATCTTCTCAGTTCTTTTTCTTATTCTTTTCTCCTTCGGACTATATCTTGCATACATGATCTGCGATTACAATGTTGCAACTAATAAGATGCCGTCAATACAAGAACCATATGAATTAATGGATTTCTTCAATTATTTATCTGCTCCGAAACTGGCTTGCCCGATCAATGCAAGTACAGTTATTAAATGTGTAGTAATGCAAGTCACCAAGCTATGGTGGCTATATTTATGTGTTGCAGGAATAATCTTCATAGCAGCTACATCAAATAACCGTGATGAGTACAAAAATATGGAACACGGTTCGGCGTCATGGGCTGATAAATATGCAGAAAAAGAGTTCAAAGATACAAAAGGAATTCCAGTTGGACTTAATACTTATGTTAGCATCAATAATGCCAATAAGAAGTCATACTTATCACATAATCTGAACGAAGTTGTAATCGGAGGATCTGGCGCAGGAAAATCATTCCGAAAAATAAAGGTAGATATAATGCAAATGGTAGGCAGTTATGTTGTTACTGATCCTAAAGGAGAACTGTATCGTGATTGTGCTAAGTTTCTGCAGCTGAACGGCTATAAAATCAGAGTGCTCAATCTCATCAACATAAATATGAGCAACTCATATAATCCATTTGCTTATATGTCAGAAGAACAGGACGTACTCAATGTAGCAGATCTGTTCATGAAAAACTCAGCAGGAGACGGAGAAAAAGAGGATTTCTGGTCAGGTGCGGCACAAGATATGCTTGTTGCAATAATGGTTTATCTATGGAAAACACCTTATGAGCTAAAAACATTCGGCAGAGTAGTACGCCTTGTAAATTCAATCCAGTATAAAGACGGTAAGATTGATGAACTATGCGAACTTGCAAGGTGCCTTAAAGAGCATAGCATTGAATATCCTAATGATGTTGCAGCAGTTAATTGGGCAAGTATTCAAGGTACTCCGCAGGAAACTCTTGGTTCTATATGCAAGGTCCTTTCCACAAGATTAAGGCTATGGGCGGTTGAGGATGTCGATGAAATGACAGCGACCGATGAAATGAACTTTGACTCAATCGGAAAAGAAAAAACAGCTGTTTTCCTGATCATTCCTGCAGCAAGACAGACTTATAAAGCTATTGCAAACATCTTTTATTCACAGCTCTTTGAACGTCTAATGCTTGTTGCTAATCGTGACCATAACGGCAGACTGCCTATGTTAGTATCTTGCGAAATGGACGAATTTCCAAATATAGGAAAAATTCCAAACTTCAATGAAACATTGTCAGTTGTACGTTCGTATAACATAAGAATATGTATAGTGCTGCAAGGGCTTTCACAGCTGAAGGCTTTATATGAAAAGCAATGGGACAGTATTCTTGGTAACTGTTCTATTTTCAATTTTCTCGGCACGAATGATCAAGAGAGTAAAGAATATGTATCAAAGAAACTCGGAAAAACAACCGTCAGAGTTGATAGCCATTCATATAATCGTGGTGGCAAAGGCGGCGGTGGTTCAGACAGTGAAAGCTATATACAGCGTGATCTGCTTGCACCTGACGAAATATCACAGGTTATCAAGCCAAAAGGTAAAACAAAGCGATATGGCGGTAACTGCATTGTATTCATCGATGAGTTCAAGCCATTTTTCCTATGCAAATATGATACAATGTCGCATCCGTTATTTTCTATAACAGGTAGCAGCTTCCCTAATGGTATTCCAAATAACACGAATATTAACGATGTATATGCTTCTGTAAAGCAGCAGCGACATGAGCATCATCAGCAAGTGCTTACTGATTTTTTTGCCAAAGCAAAAGAGGAAGCTGAACAAGCTCAGGCTGAGTATGAAGTTGAACAAGCAGCTGAAGAAGAAGCAAAACAAAAAGAATTACAGGAATTATTTCCGCAGAGTGACTTTGAAGAACTACAGCAAGAACCTGACAGCAGTTTTGATTTTGATGAACTTGCGGACGATGAAAGTGTTAATCCAGTAATTGAGAAATTCCAGTTTGAAAATGAAGGAGATGATGAATATGTATGATGAAGATCAGCTTTATAATGAAACTACTCAGGCAATAAAAAATGGCGCTCACAATGTAAAAACCATAGCATCCGATGCAAAAACCATTTATGACATGCTTCGCGGACTAAACAGCAGCAGTCCTCAAAAAGTTAATATTACATCCGAATCGCTGCCAACCAAAGACAGCGATTTTGTTTTCACAGGACAGTCTACGGACATTAGATTTTTTAAAGATCATAATTCAATGCCTAAAGAAATGATTTATAACATCTCTGACGAAAATCTGAAAAGTGCTGTTATAGACGAGATGAACAAGGCAGCTCATGCAAAACGAGTGAAAATTGACCAGAACACAATAACTATCACTCAAAAGGGAAAGTCTTATATCAATAAGCCAACTTTCATTAAAGCAGCAGCTGCCGATTTAGCAAACTTCAAAGCAGATCAAGCTCAGATAATGGGATTTGAGCTTGACGGAACCATTCAAGATATGAACTACTTTCAATTCGCCCCCGAACTTGATCTTAAACCGATTATCGCTAATCCTGATACTGCAACAGTGCAGAAGATACTCGGAAACTTACAGCAGCTTAAGGAACAGGGACTTATAAGTGTGAGCAATAGCATTGTTAAGATAACTGACAAGGGTAAGGAACTGATTGGAAGCGCTGTATTCAAGGCTGCTAACGCAGGAGCGATTGAAAAGGCAGCAGCCGTTTCAGGAGGTACAGCCGGCAAGATATTCGCTGTTACTAAGAAAATTGCATCAGCTGTTGCATCAACAGCGATTCAAAAATAATCTCTTAAATTGTGCTATAATAGCACAACTTAGAGTTCATATAGATACAAATCACGAGAGGATGTGAGAGGGATTATGTTTTTGTGCTATTATAGCACATTTTTTATCTCCAAATGACGGAGATTACTCGAATAGAAAAAAGAATTTTCAGAAAAATTGTATTTAAATGGAGGAATTTAAAAATGAAAAAGTTTAACGTAAGAAAGTTTAGAGTAAACACAATCAAAATGGCTATCACAGCCTGCACAATTGCACTGGCAGTGATGAATGGAATGGCTGCCTATGCTGAAAACGCCGACAATACTTCACCTGACGGTACAGGCGGCACAACCACAATGAACTCAATAATTAATGTTATATTCTGGATAGTAAGAGCAGCAATACTTGGCATAGGAGGTATTCCTGCAATACTTAAAATTGTACAGGGACAGACCGATGAAAATCCTCGTGACAGAAATGCAGGTATTGCAGCACTCGTTGTCACTGCATTTGCATTCGGAGCATCATTCCTTATCAAAGGACTTATTATCTAATTAGTTCCAATTCCTTTCTATATAGCACATTGGCAGTCACACGGCTGCCAAATTGTGCTATTATAGCACAATTATTTTATAGGAGGTTATTATGGACGAACTTAATAAAATATTATTCTGGATCGCTCGATGTGCGGTGCTTACAGTAGGCGGCGCAGGTGGACTGATAAAAATAGTTAAAGGCAAATCTGATGAAAATCCTCGTGACTTTACCGAAGGGGTTGCTATGCTCGTAGTTGCAGCTTTTATATTCGGGGCAACGTTTGCTGTGCAAAAGCTCTTTTAAAAGGAGGATAACAATGAAACATATAATCGCTTTGTTCTTCTCAATAATATGCGTTTTATCCACTTTATCACTTATATCAGCTTCCGCAAAAACGGAAATTGCGGAAGGAGCTGAACCTAACGCAGTTGATATCTGGAATTACATAAACAATGATCTTCCCGATGCTGTTCAGAACGGTGTTATGTCACAACTCGTCACAACACTGAATGAACAGCGAGCTGGTGCTGCTTCGCAAGAATCAGTTGATAATGTCCAACATTCAATTGATAGTATCGATGTCAAAAGAGACTCACGAGAAGCTCTTGATGAATGGGCGGAAGGTGTTAAGGATGAAACTATATTAAAAGAGAATAAGCCGCTTATTTTCCCGATGGCTGCTCAGGCTTTAGCCGAAGCTCTTTGGGATAAATTTATAGTAAATGAAATATCTGATGAAATCAAATCAACCGATTATGAATCTGGAAAACAATTTAATATATCAATAAAGCCTGATAGTTTCACGACTATCACAGATATACTAAAAACACTTGGCTATAGTATGGTTTTGCTTTTCTTTGCAATATCAATAATCGAGCAGTCAATCAAATATGAAATATTTACGCTTAAAGGTGGAGCAATGGTATTCGGAAGATTATTATTTGCGAAGGTTTTGATTGATTCAAGTGTTAAAATTTGTATGGCAATACTAAAAGTTATCAATCAAAATTGCAGTAAAATACTTGAAAGCGTAAAAGTCGAAATGATTGATTTTCCTACCATTACTCTTGATAAAAGTGATGTTAAAATAATCGGTCCGTTACTCGACTACGTTGTTGGCATTATTATCAGCATTCCATTAACTATGGTATACTCAATAATAATGATTGCAGGAATATGTCTTTCTATAAAACTGTTACTCAGATCCTTTGAGCTTGCTATGCTAACCTCTGTTTCTCCTGCTTTTTTTGCTTGCTTTTCCTCAGAGGTAACACGTCCTTATTTCAGAAACTTTATTTTAACTTTCATTCAAGTTGCTGCTCAAATACTTTTCATGGCAATTGTATTGTACATCGGAAAAAATGCTACAGCGGTCAATACATCATTCACAGTCACATCGCTAAATGATATAATAAAATGGTTCGTTCAAATGGCTCCAAGAACATTTATCATTATAGCAATGACAATAATGATGATCAAACCGCCAAAAGTTCTTACAGGACTGATAAAGTGAGGTAATAAAGGATGATAAAGGCAAAAATCACAAAAAACATTATACGCAAAAACAATAACAGCTTCGGCATCAGCACAAAACAAATGATAATTGCAGGAGCTGCTGCAATACTCGGTATCTTAATGTATCTGATACTGAGAAATCACATGAATACGCAGCTTCTTATGACTCTTATATTCATAGTCCTTGGAGTTATTATTTTCTTCGGCTGCGTTAATATACAAGGAATGTCACTGTTCACATTTTTCGTGAAAACATTTAAAGGCGCAGATGTACGATATTATGAAACGAAAGGAGTATTTTCTGATGATAACAGATATGTTCAAGAAGAAGAATAAGTCACTGTTCAACAAAGGCATGAAAATCCCGAAAACAGCACAGGACACTATCCCCTTTTGGGAAGTATATGAGAACGGAATTTTTCTTGTAGGCGAAGAAAGATACACACTCATTTTCTCGTTTGAGAATCTTGATTATTCACTGCTGCGTGAAAGTGAACAGCAAGAAACGTACAACAATTATCAGAAGCTGCTCAATGCGCTTCCAACTGACATACATTATCAGGAATTCATAATGAATTCTTCAATCAACGAAGAACAGCTGACAAAAGCAATGATACCTTCCGAAAGACGTTATGGAAAGCTGTATGATGACTATTGCAGTGTGCTTGAACAATTCATTACTAAGTCAGCTCAGGCTTGCGCTAATAAGATAATGCTTATCGCTCTTTCTTACAAGCCTATGACTAAGATCGATAATATCAATGTATTATTCAAGTATTACCGTGAATTACAGAATTATTTTACCAATCTTAAGGTTGGCACTCGTCAGCTCATGCCTGAAGAAGTGTTCAAGATACTACATGAATATTATCATCCATTCGATAATATCGATTTTCTTCTCCCTAAGAACTACTTCACTCGTGGCAGCAGACTTAAAGATTACATCGCGCCCTCGATGTTCGCTTTCAAGGGCAAAGAAACAGAGGTAGGATCATCACTTACTCGCATAATGTATGTACACAGATATGATCGTGAGCTTGATGATCGTTTCCTTACCGAAATAATGGACAACAACTTCAAACTTGCAGTTTCTAAGCATGTTATACGAGTTGACAAGGGAGATGCACTTGAAAAAGTAAGAAAAGAAATTTTCAATGTGCAGTCTCAGATACAGAAGCGTATGGAAGATAACCATAAAAAGGGTGGTAACTTCATCCCCTTCCGTCTTACTGACAAGGTCAAGGAACTGGAAGATCTGCAGAACAGACTTGCAGGAAGTAATACAGAGCTTTTTGAAGTAGCGATTTTTATATCCATATCGGCAGAAAACAAAGACGATCTTGAAGAGCTTACAAAGCACATCAAGAGCAAAGCGCTTAAATATCAAGTGACATTAAACTACTTGACTCGCCAACAGGAAAAAGGAATGAACAGTGTTCTTCCATTCGGAGTGAATCATATGGGTTCAGCGGTTAGTACATATCTCCTGACTGATGCTGCTGGCGTACTAATTCCCTTTTCCTATCGTACATACTATCAGGATCAAGGCGTATTCTACGGAATTAACAAGGTTACGAATTCATCAATCATACTTGATAGAACTGAGGAAATGAATGCAAATGGTTACGTATTAGGTCCTTCTGGTTCTGGTAAGTCCATGTTTGTTAAAATGGAAATGATGGACGTTCTGTTCAAGTATCCTAAAGATGAGATAATTATAATTGATCCGGATAAGGAATACGGAACGCTTGCAAATGTATTTGACGGTGAAATACTCGAATTATCGCCGAACTCGCCAACAAAATATAATATTTTCGATATAGACCTAAGCTACACTGAAAACGGACGTGATGCAGTTGCTATCAAATCCGAATTTATAATGACTGTAGTTGAAACAGCAAAAGGATCTCCGCTTACATCTGAGGAGAAATCGATTCTTGACCGATGCATACATCTTGCATATTTTGACTTTCAGAAATCACAGGGACAAGACATCAATAAGCTGCCTACTCTGACCACTCTATATGATATACTCAAAAATCAGCCTGAACAAGAAGCACAACAGCTTGCACTTGTACTGGAACTGTATGTAACAGGCTCACTAAGGAACTTTGCCGATAAAACAAACATTGATACACATAAGAAATTTCTTGTTATCGATATTTTCGATATGGGTGAACAACTTCGTGCCGTTGGTCTACAGATTGTTTTGGAGTTTGTATGGCAGCGTGTAATAGAGAACAAACGTAACGGCATCAGAACATGGCTTTGGTGCGATGAGTTTTCAATGATGTTCAACGATGAAGACGGTCAGTCTGGTAAATTCTTCGTGAAGGTGTTTAGCCGTATCAGAAAACACGGTGGTGTCGCAACAGGTATTACTCAGAATATTAAGGAAGTTCTTGCTTCTAAAGATGCTAATTCTATGCTATCGAATGCTAAGTTCAAAATTCTTCTTCCCCAGGATCCAGATAACCTACAAGCTATATCAGAGTTATTCAAGCTCTCCCCTTCTCAGGATGCATATCTCAACACGGAAGATAAAGGAACGGGACTTATTATCGCAGGATCAAAGGTTATCCCTTTCGACAAACGGATCAAGGACACTGGTACTATTTATGACATTATCAGTACTAATTTCAAGGACTATCAGAAAATGCATGGGAGTGATACATAATGAATGAAGATAAGCTTCTGAACGCATTCTCCAAAGCTATAGAAACAGAATTCGATGTATACAACATTACGATCTTGAAAAACAATATCAAACTTATGGGTAATGATATCACTCAGACCGATCACGAACGATACTTATCGCTCACTCAGACAGCTGTTTTCAGGCATCCTGAGAACAGCAGATTTGTATCACGTATTTACTCAGGCAATGATGTATACATTATAATCCTTGATTCCAAGCATAGAAAATCATTTGACGGACTTGAAACAAGGTATATAATAGCTGAAATGAAAAAACTTGCGAAAAGGTTAGGTGAGATTATTAAATGAATGTAGTATTACTTGCAGACAAGAAAGTCAGAAAAACATATGAAGCAGCTCTTAAGGATGATCCGAATATCACCTTAGTAGGATGCGAGATGGTACTCAGGGGCAATACATTAGCAAGAATCGCTGATCATCATAATCCGCATATTCTCATCATCCATAACAAGGTACAGGTAAAGGATGATTTATCGATCAATGATCTTATTTCTTTTCTCCGAGTGAAAAAGCCTAACATGCGTATTATATATATCTACGGAGAAGTCGCAGATCTTAACGTGTTTATTGAAACTGCCGAATCGCTTATTGACAGCGGTATTACTGACATTGTTACATCATATTCCGTTAATACTGCGATTGATACGATTATCTCCCCTATCACTGAGGAAGCTATAAAAGTCAAGATCAAAGATATGATTGAAGAAGAAGAAAAGTCAAAACTCGTTGTCGAGGATGATGATATCTACGATCAGTCATTTCAGAAACTTGACCTGTCCTTCCCTGCCCTTACAACAATAGACGAATTCAACATCGATAATGTACTGGTCATATCAGAGAAAAAGCAGGATTATGATACATTCGTTATCGGCATCGGTCAGCTGCAGCATCACAACGGATGCACTCATACAGCGCTTGAATTTGCAACTCTTTTGAATAAAAAAAATAAGGTTGCTGTTGTCATTGCCGATGATGATACATATGAACGTCTTGCTGTTTTTCATCGCATTAATCCCCTTGCCGCTAAGGAAGGTATGAAATACAATGATATAGACATATATCCGTATTCCATGCTTCCAGAACTATACGATTCTTATAGCGTACTGATAGTTGACTACAGCTACATGGGATCAGAGTATCAGAAAAATCAATTTGCAAAATCTGATGTCAAAATACTGCTTGCATCAGCTGCCGAATGGGATATTGCTTCTCTTATGCGACACGTTGAGTATAATGATGAACGATATACTCGTAACATTACCATACTACTCCCCCGAGTTTCTAAGGAAAAGTTCACTAAGTATAACAAGCAATTTCTGAAATCAGGTGTTAATGCTTATAGACTATGTGACAGTCCAGATTGGACTTCACCAAACGCTGAAAATTTGAATGTTTACAAAACTATTCTTACGCCTTACATTATAAATCCAAATATTAAGAAGGCAAAACGAAGATTATTCAGGATCAAGGGAAAATAATTGTGCTATTATAGCACAAAAGGACAGTCCAAAGTATCATTACAATACTATGGACTGTCCAAAACAATACCACAAACAAAAGTTTGCTCTTTTATTATACATCAAAGAAAAAAATAAGTCAAGAAAATTGTGTTATTATAGCTCTTTAAAAAGGAGGTAGAAATGGTAGTAATATATGCAGAAAAAGCAAGTCTGGCAAAAGAAATTGCCCATGCATTAGGCGCAGGAAAGCGTATACCGCTGAAATCTGAGCCTACTGTGGGCTATTATGAATTTAAATTCAATGGAGAACC
>FPJT01000032.1 GCA_900119535.1 Ruminococcus sp. XPD3002 | reverse complement strand
TGATCTTTGCGTCTTTACGAGCAATTATGTATTTGAGCTCGTTGACCTTATCGGTCTTGGAATACTTGCTGTCCTTAGGTGGGCGTCCTTTCTTCCTCAAAGCTATTCCTGCTGCTATCTTGCGTTCTTTCTTATGTTGCCGCTTGATAAATCCTTTCACTTGTTCTTTCGTGAAGCCTAAACGCTGAGCTATATCATTTTGCGTTAACCCTTTTTCTTTCAGTTCACTTATTTCTTTCTCATACTGCTGTATATGTCTGTAACTTCTTGCCATAACAAAACCTCCTATGGTTTCTATTATACCATAGGAGGCTCTTTTTGTCATTGTACGTTTTTTATGGTTCGGTTCAAAAAGCGCGGAGGGCGTTTTAGTTTTATAATAATGAAGTCATATAAAGAGGAAGATAAACTATGTCATCTTCGACTTTAAGATCACTGGTGTGAAGGACATAGGGAGTATGAAGCTGTTGGTTATATCTGCGTATGAATTTTTTCAAAGATGAAAGTGTATAATTCTTTCCGGATTTCACTTCGATCGGAGAAATATTGTGACGATTGCTGATCTTACTTTTGGCGATAAGAAAATCAATTTCCATCCTTGCTTCTGCATCGTTGCGAGATGAATTTGCATAGAAAAACAGCTTATGACCGCTTGCTGTAAACATTTGAGCAACAATGTTTTCCATTATCATTCCAAGATCAACTTCAAGTTTGCCCAAAAGAAGTTTCTTATAAATCTCTTCGCTGACGATTCCCTTCTCATCAAAACAATGACTGATAAGCAATCCTGTGTCGCCCATATAGCATTTAAGAAGTGTGCGGTCACGATTTAGATTCAGTCCAATATTTGGCTCAGTGGAGTTGTAGCAGTTATTTACGATCATAGCGTCAGAAAGCCAGAACATCGCATCTCTGTAATTATCAAATCGAGCACCTTTTTCAAGAGACGATAGTTTGAAATGCTGATTCTGATTCTGAAGCTGAGAAGGTATCTCGTCAAATATTGCTTCAACTTTCATTTCATAGCCAATGGCGTGTTTTCTGATGTCCTCACGATACAATTTCAGTATACGGCGCTTTACAGTATCAACGCTGTCAAAATCTTTGGTATCTGCATAAGTCTTTACAGCCTGAGGCATACCGCCGACAATAAGATATAGCCGGAACAGATCCATGGCTTTTCTGTGCAAAGCCTGACCTAAAGGCTTTCTATTATTAAAACATTCAACAATCAAGGGATACATTGTATCATTGTCAAGCGCCCAAAGGAATTCCTCAAAATCCATTGGATACATATTAACGGTATCCTCTTCAGAAGGAATGAGAATACCCTCAACATTTTTCCTGATTGAAATAAGAAAACCCGTTTCAATATAATCATATCTTCCGTCTTCTACAAGATACTTGATAGCACTTCTTGCTCTCGGGAATAACTGGACTTCATCAAAGATGATTAGCGATTCACGAGGATAAAGCTTTTTATTATATAAAGTTGAGAGCTTCTGAAAAAGAATATCCATATTATCAAGGTCGTGCAGGAAGATATCTTTGACAGCCTCATCAGCCTTGTTGAAGTCAATCAGAATATAGCTTTTATACTCGGCTTTTGCGAATTCTTCAACGATATAGCTTTTGCCTACACGTCTTGCACCTTGTACCAGCAAAGCGCTTGCTCCATTGGTACGCTTTTTCCATTCTACAAGATAATCGTACATTTTTCGTTTCATACACTCAGCTCCGATCTGCGTATTTTTTAATTAGTATAACACAAATCAAGAAAAAAACATGGTGAAATCTACATAAAACAAGAATTTTGTTTTGGAAAATCTTACACAAATCGAGATTTTAACATTGGTATCAAGCATATTTCTCAAGCAAAGACAGCCTCATCTGATACCATTCTGCACCGCCGTGAGTTGATTTTGCGGTCAGACCTTCATTGACAAAGCCGAATTTCTCATAATATTGGATTAGCCTGTTCTTGCAGGTCAGCACGACTCCCATTCGTCCTTGCTCTTTTGCAATTTCAATATAACGCTCGATCAGCTCTCCGGCACAGCCTTGTCTGCGGCATGCAGGGATCGTATTAGTTACTTAACAACGGGAGCAACTCTATGATAGCTGCTCCCGTTGTTGAATGTATTGATTGAAAATCAGTAAGAAGAAAAACAATGATAAATAAACTGAAATGGACCAGAGATCCTGCCAGAACACCTTACGAACAATCAAAAAGTGCGATAAACAGACGATTTTGCTATAAAAAAGCAGTGCCACTCTCTACTGTTGGAGAATGGCACTGTTTTGATTTGAAAAACGATTTTATTTGGATCATATCCTGACCAAGTACTCTATTCACTCTTTACGCTTGTTGAGTTTAATGCTCCATATGACCTTCCCGCTTTCCAGATACCTTGTTATCATATTGGAATATGCTTCTGGAAGCAATTCAGTATCCATGCATCTTCCTTTGCTGTCAGGTATCTCAGCAATACGGTGTGCATCGGCTTGCTCTGCATCTAAGAGGGAAATATCATCACCGGATACAATGTAAAATCTGCCCGAATGGTAATGACCGTATACGAAAACATTTTCCTCAGTGGGACCGTAGATGATCGTTTCTTCTTGTGACGTGTTTACCTTGCCGATCCAGGGGAAGCCGAGCTGAGTTTCTGTGTCTGCAAGCGCATCGCAGAGTTCCCGAACAGTTTTATTCATATTTGGTACAGCTCTGATCGGCGAAAAGGATTGATTGAATGGATCGTTGCCGCCGCCGATCGCCCAGAACACGATGCTTTCGACAAGGAGAAGTACTCCGATCGCGATATTTGTGCCGGAAAAAGAGGCAATGATCGAATGAACAATGGCTGCGATGCCTCCGATTGCCATAGGAACTGCGGCAATCCGGAAAATCAAAGATATGATCCACTGAAAGCGGAGTGTGAATGCACGGCTTGCGGCAGCCGAATACATGACGATAGCTTCGATCAGGAGCAATGTTGCGATACATATTCCACGTTCAATGCCCTGCGTTTTCCATATCGCAATTACACCGGAACAGTTCAGTACGATACCGGACAGTATCAGCAAAATGCCAGAGATGTTCTTCACTTTCTTCGCCTTGCATCTGTCTATGACAGTTCCCATACGGAAAAAGCCGATACAGAAGAGAAAAGCCGAAAGGCCCAAAATGATCCAGAAAAGAATATTCATCTTTTTCGGCAGTATGAATATCAGTCCGTAGGAAGCCAAAAGACACAAGATGTCTATCGTTAGTTCTGTACGATCTCCTGATCGTTTCATTAATGTTCTGATTTTTTCTATGAGCGCGACCATATCTGATGCTCCTTTGTCGTAATCAGTGATTTTTAATATTATATCATAGATATGACAAAAGTTCAAGATTAAGGTGGAAAAAAAGGTTGAAATGAAACTTAAAAACAAGAACTGCATCTTGCATATGAGGAGAAGATATGGTATAATAAACGTAATCGCTGTTTGAAATGCAATGATACAGCGTAATATACAAGGAGAATACTGCGATGGAAAACCGAAAATGCCCATCCTGCGGCGGCGAAATGGAATTATCTGTTTCAAATAAATGTATGGTGTGTCCTTTCTGCGATACGCATATAGATGTTGAGATCAAAGACGACGGCAACGGCGCTCTGCTTGATACAAAGATGTTCGATATCCTTTGGGACATCAAGGCTTTGAAAAAACATGAGAATGTTGTGACTTGTCTGGATTCGTTCCGCTACTGCCTGAACAGTCTGAAAACCGCTGACAGCGTGGCGAAGTATATCCGAACCGCCCTTATCAATGATGAAGATGTGGCAAGTGAGGGCATCAACCAGAACAGGATCGACAAGATCATGCCGAAGATCGCTGACCTCATGGATTCGGACGAGCATATCATCGTTTACGGTGATGACGGTCTGATTTCAAGAGGAAAATGCTTTTTTGTAATGACAGACAGACGCAGTATCTTCATGGAGGGGAAAAGGCAGAATTCCGTACTTCACAGCGATGTGGATGCACTGCGGCTCGATCCCAACGGCGGTTATCCCCGCTGGAAGGTGAATAACCAGGATGCACAGTATATCCCCGGTGTCGGTACGAAATACCGCCTGCAAGGTGCTGTGGCAGCGCTGATCTGCCTTTACGCAAGAGAGCATTGCTCCGATAAGATCAAACTGCTATAACAAAACAGAGGTCAGAACGCTTTGTCCTGACCTCTTTTCATTTTAATGCCGCCATGTGGAATCCTTGTCGGAAACATGGTCGCAGATGACCGCAAGTGCGATCACAATATCCTGCACGTCCTCGTCCTTGATGCTGATGCGGTAGCAGTCCGACCAGTGTGCCTTGTCCTGATCGACGTGGGCAACTGTTCTGCCGCCGATCTCTATGTCATAATCAATGCCCATCATGTCGCCTGCGATACGAAGTTCAGCTCCGTTTACAGTTCCGCTGACTTCGGGGTTAATGATGCGGAATTTCTTTTTCAGTTCGGCAACTGTCTCGTCGTTTCTGATAAGGACATATTCGTCCATGATCTTCGCAATTTTCCTTTTCAGCTTCAAAACCTCTCTGCCGTCCTGCTGAATGGTGAAGCTGTGGCTGGTAATATCGCCTTCCACATGGAACACCACGTTTTTCTCCTGATCGAACACGTCAAATCTCGGTTTGAGGGAGAACAGCTTTTGCTCCATGTACAGCGAGATCGGTTCGCCTGTTGCTGTATTGGCAGGCATCGCTTCGTCTGTGATCGTAATAGATTCGCCGTTTTCCAGCCTTTTGATGACCTCCAGAAGCTCGTCCACGGCTCTGTCTGCATAGGAGCTTTCCTCGTCCTTGCTGCCCAACAGCACTTCGGATTCCATTTGCATCGCTGTTCCCACGCTGTTTGTCCCGTCCGTGCCGATCTTGCCCATGATGATCTTGTCCTTATGTACCCGAACGAAAATGTCATAGTACGGTGTGATGTTCTTATACATGACCGACTGCGTACCGAAAATATCGCCCAGGATCGGCGTACCAAAGCTGACCTTGATCGCCGACAGCTTCTCAAAAAGCTGTTCATTTGTGAAGTCCTGCACGTTCTTCACGCTGCCGAAGCCCATATTTCCGCCGCCGGAAAAATCAAAAAATCCCATAAAAACTCCTTTCAATCACTATATCTTGTGCTGTCCGCCTTGTCGGAAACATGGTCGCATATCACCGCAAGCGCCACAGCAACTTCTTCTAACGTGCTGTCAAATATCATCATCTCATAGCGGTCGCGGAAGCTGGCGTTTTCTTGCTCGATACGGCAAAGCTTGTGACCGTCCACCAGAATGTCAAAGTTGTAGGACTCATAGGCGACTCGTATCTCAAGACTTTTGCCATAGACATTTCCCGACAGACTGCGGAAAAGACCCTTTTTGATGTGTGCTATCTCCTGACCTTCCTTTTCAATGGTGTATTCTGCAAACAGCTTTGCGATCTTCTTGTGAAGTACAAGCACTTCATTCTCGCCCTGACATACCGAAAAGCGGTGCCTTGTCACATCGCCTTCTATGGTATAGACCGCATTCATGCCGTCGCGGTACACCTGATACTGCGGTTTGACAGCGAATAACGACTGTTTCAAATACATCATGTATGGTTTGTTTTTCTTTGGCTTTTCCATATGCGCTGCTCCTTATCATCGGAATCACACTTATTATACCATAGCAAAAGTGAAAAAACAAGCCGAAAGAATGACTATTCACGCAAATTCTATTGACTTTTCCACTGCAATAGGGTAAAACATTTAAAAAAAAAGGGGGGTGACAGGACTTTGTTCGGGTGCTACGATTTAAGCAAGCAAGCAGCATAACTTCGCCCTTTTCACAATTTTATACGGAAATAGAAGCGTACTCTATGGGATAAATGCGTCCCGTGGGGTGCGCTTTTGTGCGTAAAGGAGGAAAATGGATGAAAAGCTTTTGGAAGAAAACTGCAGCCGGACTGCTTGCTCTGCTTATCGATCATATCAGCCGATGTGAAGTCAGTCTTGTCTGTGTGAGCAAGTTCAGCGATCTTTTCAACAGTATCCTTGATCATGTCGTGAAGTTTCAGTTCGGGTTCGGAAGTCTGGTACCTCTCGAAGATCGACTTAGCATCAGGTACGAACATGGAAAGGCGAGGATAATCAAATCCTTCCGCTTCGATGAGCAGTCTGTCCTCGCTGTACTCGTCAAGAAGCATTATGCAGTGATAGGCATTCTTGTCCTCGTACATAAGGTCCCTGGCGGCAGTTATAGATTCATGCTCCTGATACGGGTTGGATTTCAGCCTTTCAAAGTCGGAGTGAGGAAGGAATACCCATTTCTCGACCTCACAGCGTTTGGTGTTGTGATCGGAAGCCTTGTGTATCAGCTTACCGTTCATGTAGAATTTGTTCATCTGTTTTCCTCCTGACATAATTATTCCATAGACAGCAGGCGTGATCTGCTTTCTATGTATCTGCCACAGGAGGCTCAAAAATCGTTCACAGCGGCTTTAGCTGCTCTCGGTGGTGTAGTTTCCCGAACTGCAACCAATGCCGTCAAAAACGGCTCACAAAGCGCTGATAGGTTTTCTATCACTTGGTTTTCGTAGAAACAAAAAAGGACTCGATTCCAGTGTTTTCACATTTCGTGAAAACCACTAAAACCGAGTCCGAAACTTTGTATACTATTTTGGGGCGGCAAAATCGAGATTTGCCTGTATTTCGACCTTTGGAGGGGACTGAATTCGCACTTTTGAGAGTTCAAATCCTTACACATGGCTAAAACAGCCCAATGTCATCTATGAAAATCAAAGTAAATTTTTCGAGATTTGGGTAGCAAAAAATCCCGATATTTCGGACTTTTTTGGGCATGTCATCAATTTTGTTATGCCATCATGTCTAGGCATAACAAAATTGATGACATTCATTTTTCCGCAATTTTAAGCGGTTTTTTTGTATCACCGTTTTTAAAGTGCCTATGCGCTATTCTTTTCTATACATAGAGAAAGCATATTCCATCGTATTTGTCAAGAGAAAACGTAATTTTCCGAAATATTTTTCAGTTAACAAATATGTATCTCTGCTCCCTGTACTTTGGGTACAGGGGGCTTTTTGGTTTTACAATGTCTCTACTCCGTGGAACAGAAAGTGCATCTTATCTATCCGCTTATCAGTGTGCCGTAAGCAACACCTTAACATGGGAATTTGGAATAGTTCGGACGGTTGGGCTTTACAATAAAACTGTAAGGGCGTATGACTCTGATTAGGGTGTTACGAGAAAAGCAAAAATGATATGCATTCTTTTATTGTGAATAGAATGCATATCATTTTCTTTAAGATGGATTTAATTGTCTTGACTTACAAAAATACCCCTTCATTAATTTCAAAAAACTCTTCACTACATGAGAAATTATTTGACCCACCTCTGCGGACGTAAAAATAAGAAAAGTACTAACATAGATATAGATTTATTAAAATGATGTTTCTACGTCAAACTATGAAAAACCAGCAGATACCCAATTAAAGTATCTGCCGGTTATAAATAATACAAAATTATCGCCTAAATTTTAGAGCAAATCCTAAACCAAACAAGAGAACGAACATAGATACACCAAGCAATATATATGCCGTGGTGTTGTCCTGTTGAGGGCTATCATCCATAGGTGAAAATCCACCCATATCAGGTCTTTCGCCGCCTCTTGACTTATTTTCATTTTGGGGAGCGGAACTGCTGTTTTCATCAGCATTCGGAGCAGGCTTTTCTGTGTTTTCGGAGCTTGCCTCAGCCTCTGTGACCTTTTCTGTTTCGGAGCTGTTTGCGTTTTCATCACCTGTTTTTTCGGTATCTCCGAAAGACGGAGCACCGTCGGGCATATTATTCGGATCAAAGTCATCGGGCATTTCGCCGTCAAAGCCCTGTGGGGGCTGACCGCCGAAATCAGGCATATTGCTTGGATCGAAGTCATCAGGCATATCGCCGCCGAATCCCTGTGGCGGCTGACCGCCAAAGTCGGGCTTCTCGCCGTTCCCACGCTGAGGTTTGCCGCTGCGGCTTGAACTGTCCTCGTTTGCAAGTGGCTGGATATTGCTCAGCATCTTTACGGAGAAAGACGAAGTATTTGAGGTCTGTACTATCTCGGAATTATCAGTTTTCTTTGAAGTATCAGATGTATCTGCCTTTTTTGAGCTGCTATTTCTTCCGAAGCCGCCTTTTTGTCCGCCAAATCCGCCCATTCCGCCGCCCATAGAGCCCATATCAGAGGTGTTCAGTCCATCTGTGTCGATAAGTGCGGAACCGTCTTCCTTTTGTCCCTCTGTAGTAGACGGGATAGTGCCGTCGAGCTGTCCGCTGACGCTTTCTGCACGGAGAGTACAGAACCTGCTGATAGCTTCAACGCCTGTTTTGAACTCGTCGTAGGTGCAGAATTTTGTGGGATCTTTCTCAACGTATTTGTCGATAAGCTCTGCGGTATCTGCCACAAGCTTTTCAAAATCCACGCTGTCAAGGAACTCGCTGAAAAGCTGATGATATTGCTCGGTGTATTCCTCATTATCGAATATCCAAGCGATCATAGGTCTGTCGCTCATGCCGTTTGAAACAGGAGTATCAATGGGAGAATTGACAGAAGATGAAGCATTTCCGCCCATAAACGAACCATAAGCAAGATTATAGTCCCACGGTATCATGGAAAACTGCCCATTTTTCTCATAGAGATAGTAGTTGTGTATCATCTGACCTGTATAGCTGTCGCCGTTTACAAGGAAATCATGGACTACAAAGTAGCGGATGACCTCTTCAACATCGACTGTATTTTCAAGGTCTGACTGCTCCGAAAGAGCTTTCAGTGAGCTGATAAGGCGCTTTTTATCTGCCTTATCGACAGCAGTTTTTGCATTATTGAAGATGTTGGAATAGCTGTCGATATCGTCATCGGTATATTTAAGCTTTACATCGTCGCTTCCCATACCGAAGCCGCCGCCGAATCCGCCGGGTGTTTCTGATGAGGTGTTATTATCGTTTGTTTTATCGGAGCTTTCTGTATCTCCGCTCTCTTTATCCATAAAATTCCCCATACTAAAGTCCTTGCCGTTGCCGCGTCCGCCGCCGAAGCTCATAGCATCTGGCTTGTAGAGGTCGCCGTAATTGCTGCCGTAGTTTCTATCAAGGAATGACTCCTCAATGGCAGATTATAATATGAAGTGCAACAAATAAAAAAAGAATTGACTTCATCTTGTCCAAGGTGTAAAATTGAGTTTACCACAACACCAATAACACGGAGGACAAAATGAAGCCATATACTCATTTTACACTAAAGGAACGAATTTGTCTAGAGGAAATGCTAAAACTTGGAAAAAAGATTTCCGAGATTGCAGAGATACTTGGACGAAGTAAATCAACTATCAGCCGAGAGCTCATGAGGAACAGTAATCAATATGGTAAATATAATTCGTGGGGCGCTTATTCCAAAGCAACAGCACGACGTAAAGCGTGTGTACGCAGAGCAAGGATACAGCATGGAACGGAATTATACAGTTTTATTGTTGAGTGCCTGATGAAATACTGGTCGCCAGAAGCGATAGCCAGATGCTGGAATAATGAGCACCCCTTAAACCGTATAGCATTTGCAACAATCTACCGCGCAATACGGAATGGCTTTTTCAAAGGTATCACGCCGAAGTCTCATCTTCGCAGACGTGGAAAGAAAAAGTACGCTCATCGCAGCAAGTTCAATACCATTCAGCCTGAACACACGATCCATGAACGTCCTGAGTGTATTGAAAAGCGTGAGCGCTTCGGTGATTGGGAAGGCGATACGGTATGCGGCGGCCGTGGTAAAGGTGGACTCGTAACGCTTGTAGACAGAAAATCACGTTTCCTGATCGCAGTTCTTATTCGCAATTTTGATAGTAATACCGTCCAGGAAGCGATACTTAAAGCATTGGGAGAACTGAATCCGAAAAGCATTACCCTTGATAACGGAGCTGAATTTGCAAAGTTTCGGGAGTTTGAGAAGCAGCTTGACACAATAGTTTACTTTGCAGATCCGCATTCTCCGTGGCAGCGTGGCACGAATGAAAGTACCAATGACCAGCTTCGTTTCTGGTTCCCAAAGGGATTTGATTTCAGATCAGTTTCTCAGACCGATGTTGATCGCGTTGTGGCTTTCATAAACGCTCGACCTAGAATATGCCTC
>FPJT01000037.1 GCA_900119535.1 Ruminococcus sp. XPD3002 | reverse complement strand
TATACTTATTTGTATACCTCAAAAGATAAGAAATAATCATAAGCATTGTTCAAGCGCACTGAAAGTTCGGTGCGCTTTTTAGAGTGCTTATGCTCATAAACAAAATAAAAATAAGGAAGGTGAAAAAATGAATTGTACAACACCCGAAGAAATGATAATCATGCTCATCGGTCAGAATCGAGGTACAAAAAACTTTATTGACAAGAGCCGATTGATAGAACTTGCACTTGAAAACGGAATCGAAGATGTTTCCGATAAATCATATAAAAATGATATCGCTATCGCTCTTGCTGAAAAGATCGGCTATGCTGAGCTTGCAAAGTTAGCATCTGTTGGGGTATCGTCGCTTGAATTGCAGAAGAAGTTCGGCATCACAAATGCAGAAGTAAAGAAAATGGCTGACGGTGGCTTTATCACAGTAGTCGGCACAGAATCTTTCCGAATGTACGGAAAAACTTGTCGAGCAAATTTATACAGTCCTTATGATTATTTCAAATCTGAGGAAGAAGTTATTAACTGGCTTGTAGAGCATTCCAAAAAACGAAAGGAGAAGTAAAAATGGCAAAGTTAACACTTGACCAAAAAATCACTAAGGTAACAGAACAGATCGCAAAGGAAGAAAAGAACATTGAGGAAAGCAAAGAAAGAATCAAGAAGCTGAATGCAGAGCTTAAAACTCTCCAGACGGAGAAAGAACATTCCTTTGCGAATGACATAATCAAGCTCATGAAAGCTAATGGTCTTTCTCAGGAACAATTACTCGCACAGCTTAAAGCACAAGCTACCAATGATAGTTCATCCGCTTTATCTTCTCTGAGTGACGATAATACTTCTGGAAGCAGCAGTTCTTATTGAACTGCTTTTTTCAACAGTTTTCATAATAAAAATCTTCGCATTGGAGAAGAAAAAGTGAGCAAAGCGATTGCATGAAGCCGTTACCAAAACGGCGATTCAGGGTATTAGGGATTCGTCCCTAACAAGCGAATGAGGTACAGCCACGGCTGTACCCATTCTGTGCTTGCCACTGACGTGATTTTCACAGAAAATCGCGTCAATGAAAAAGGCTCATCGGAGAATAAAATAATGCACATCGAAGGGAGCGTGATACAAATGCCGAGAATAAAAACAGAGCACATCACATTACGATTAACCCCTGCTGAGAAAGATAATCTTACAGCAAGAGCTGCGGAAGCTCGAATGAATATGTCACAATATCTGCTTGCGCTCTCTGAGCAAAAGAAGATAATCATTGCTGACGGACTTCCAGAGCTGTGCCGACAAATAATAAAAATCGGCACGAATGTCAATCAGATAGCGTTGGTTGCAAATACACACAAAAACGTATCTGAGAAGCAGCTGCAAACGGTCAATGATAACCTTGAGAATATTCAGCTCCTGCTTGGCAAGCTGATAGACACTATCCAGAATTCCAAAGATGAAATAAAGGTGTGATATGGCTTACATAGGAAAAGTGTCCATTAAGAGCAATGTGCACATGGAGAACGCTATTGGCTACATCGCCAAAGAAGAAAAGGCAATGCCGCTGAACGATATGAAAAAATATCTCAGTGAACGCCTTGACCATGTAGGACAGGTCAATACCGCTTCTGGTGAAAGAGCAACCTTTATCAATTGCAGTTCTCAGAGTACTTACAAAGAGTTTGAGAATATGCGTAAGGCTTTCAATCAGGATAAAGGTGTCATAGCTCATCACTACTACCAGAGCTTCCAGAAGGACGATAATGTTACTCCTGAACAAGCTCATCAAATAGGAGTTGAGCTTGCTAAAAAGATGTTTCCGAATTTTCAAGTGGTAGTCGCTACTCATAT
>FPJT01000034.1 GCA_900119535.1 Ruminococcus sp. XPD3002 | reverse complement strand
AGGGCTTCAATCGTCAGCTTCGGAAGGTGACCAAGACCCGCTCGGTCTTCCCGACTGATGACAGTCTGTTCAAGCTGCTGTATCTGGCGATGAAAGATATTACGAAGAAATGGACCGGCCGGCGGCAGGACTGGAGCCGGATCTATGCCCAGCTGGTCATCTACTATGGTGAACGCCTGCCTGAGTGAGGACGGCGCGCGCGTTCATCTGTCAAGAGGGGCTAGCCCCTCTTGACAGATGAACAGGATCATGCTACAATGCAGATAAGACCGACATCTCATCTGCCGGTCTCATCATAATCAATCTATGTTTTCAATATGCACTGTTTTGCGTTTACACAAAATTCGGGATTGAGCCAGAGATTTTTCAAGAGCTTATTAATATTATTGTTTAGTACCAACGCCTGTTTCATCAAAATACCACAAATTCAATCCGATTTGTACAAAATCGTTTGTTATCATTTTTCCGTCACGATCTAAATAGTATAACTCTCGCTTATATAATACACTGCGATTTTTCCACATTCTTCCGTCTGGTCCTAAATAATACCAATAACCACCGTCCTTTACCCATGCGTCACACCATTTAGCGCCATCGTCTGGATTAGTACCAAAATAATACCATTCATTTTGAATTTTCTGCCAACCTATGACCATAGCACCACTGATACCTACATAGTATTTATTAGCAATCCATTTACTTCTTTGCTTTTTACCGTTTAAATAATAGTACCAATTACCACTTTCTTTTTTCCACCCTTGCTTAGTAGCGGCATATGCTGTAATAGTAGTATTATTATATTTCTGAGGTGAAATATTTTTTGTCAAAGCTGTACCGGTTCCAAGGAGAGTGAATGCCATTGCGAGTGCTGTGATTTTCTTAAGTGCATTTTTCATTTGTATCAAGTCCTTTATTAAAGTATTTAAGATTAATAATATAATCTCATACAACAAATTATATATCATCTTTCATCATACGTCAAGTGTTTTACATATAAATCATCGAATGTGCTATAATAGCACAACCTTAATAAAATAATAAGAGGTGGATATTATAATGAGAAATATAAAACCTATAACTTTTTGTTTGTTATCAACAGCGCTATCTGTTTTTTGCTTTTATGAAATAGTATTAGCTTTATTATCAAGTAACGCATCACATCTTCACATAACGCAAAATATCTTCTTAAACTTCATTATTGATACAGTCAATACCTTTAATAACAACTTACAGTTAGGCTACCTCATTGGTATCGGTCTATTGGCTCTGCTATTTGAACTATTATTCTCAGATTCAATGCATGAGTTTTTCAGCAGGCTGCCACTTGGAAGTATAAAGAAATACGACTATATGGATCGTGCATTTCACGCTGAAAAATACCATGGCTTTAAATATCATTGCAAGCATATATTAGCAGTCCTTGCTCCTGCATTGATAATCGGCTTTTATGTTGTTGTTCACTTAATATTTTATTCTTCATTTTCTGATAATCTTGATCTATGTGTTAAGTGGATCCTTCCTGTAGCTATCGTTCTTACATTAATAGCATCCATAGCTCTGGTTATCTCCGTTATCAAATGCGGCGGATTATGGGGCGCATTAGTTAGATTGCCGTTGCTGTTCACTTCAAATATCTGCTTATGCTCTGTAATTGGTCTTCTTATAGTTTCTCTTGGAGTTACGCTTGCATTTCTTC
Source organism: Ruminococcus sp. XPD3002 (assembly GCA_900119535.1). GTDB lineage: Bacteria > Bacillota > Clostridia > Oscillospirales > Ruminococcaceae > Ruminococcus > Ruminococcus flavefaciens_H. Next base: position 3,694 of record FPJT01000034.1, on the reverse strand, counting down.
TTGGCATTTTAATTTTCTCAATAGTTGTAATTCCGATTACTTTCAAGATTATGATTCATTTGTTATAATCATCTCTGAAATTGTGCTATAATAGCACAAGACCTCTCCGATTATTATCAGAGAGGTCTTTTTGTATTCCACCCCCTGGCTATTCCTTTGGGTTATTTTTTCCTTTTCAATCTCCCCTTTCAGCATTATTAAGAGCAACTTAACTCTTTAAAAAAACAGCTTACCTATCAAAAATTACATCTTACATAAAAAATATTGATTATATTTACATAATAATATAATATAATGCTTGTGGATAATTGAAGAAGTGGTGCCACAAAGATTATATAATAAAAAGGAGTATTATTATGAACAGAAAAACCAAAAAACGTATTGCAGCTATTCTTACTATTGCCGTCATGTGTAATTCTATCGGTCTGATAGGAAGCCCATTAAATACTAAATTAGATAATAACAGTTTTGTTTATGCAGCAAATGAAGGAATGAGATCAGGAAATACAGATGGGAAATACTACGTTTCTGATTTTGAGAACGGATACACTCTCTACTACGTTCCGAATAAAGAGAATAAAACAGTTCTGATCGAAGGTTGTATAACTTATCAGAATTCTGTATCTGTTGTTTTACCTTATAATGTAAATTTTGAAAATACTGAATATACAGTTGTTGGTATTTCTGATAATGCATTTAAAGGACAGAATAGTCTGAAGGAGATATGTGGTGGAATTTATCTCAAAACAGTTGGTAATAGTGCGTTTGAGGGATGTACTAATCTTGAAAGTATAATTAATTTTGAGGATTTAGAAGAAATAGGAAACTCAGCATTTCTAAACTGTTCAAATATTTTTAAAACTAATACTTTTTATTTAGGTTCACTTAAAAAGCTTGGAGAAAGAGCGTTTATGAACAGTAGTATTTATGGAATTAATATGAGTAGTTCACAAATTAGCGCTATACCGTCGGAAGCATTTTCAGGATGTGAAAACCTTTCCTATGCAAAACTCCCTGAAAAAGGTGTAACAATAAAAAATGAAGCTTTTACAAATTGTACCTCCCTTGATTATATTTATATTCCTGATTCTTTTAAATTTATCAGGAAAAGAGCGTTCAAAAACGATAAAGTCCTTAAAACTGTCCTTATGCCATCAAATCTTCAGGAAATAGGGGATGAAGCTTTTATGGGCTGCGATTCTATGGAGTATATTGTGTTTAAAAACCCGTATACAACTTTCAGTGGTATTTATAATGCGGGTTGGAGAAACTTGAATAAGAAAAACAAGAATTTTGTTGTATGGGGAAATGGAAGCTGGAATACAGCAGCTGCATTTGCTTCACGAAATGGCTTCACTTATAAAGATATAAATAATGCTTCGTTAGAAAATGTCCTTGATGATAATAACACTTTTAACCCGAATATTATTAATAATATTTGGAGTTTACCAAATTATTTCTTATTTTGGGGGAAAAATCTTGGTGACGGAAAGTATAATTATATGGATAATAATAAAAGCTTTGATGGAATTTGCTATGGGATGTCGTCAGTATCAGTATTATCTCAGAATGGATATTTTGATATTAATAATTATCGCAATGAACTCGAGCTGAATAAGTATACAAATAATTCTGAAAAAATAACACTTAATTCCCTTGTACCATATAATCAAACAGATTTATTCTCAGATAAATGTAAGCTGTTTGTAACAAAGTGTCAGCGATTATCTTTTGGTGCAGCTGATATAACAATGGATAACAGTAATGAGCTCGTAAAATATGCAGAGTATGTAACATATGGTGCTGATAAAGCTGTTATTTCAATTAGTCAATGGCAACATGCGGTTGTATGTGAAGGTCTTGAATATAAGGAAATAAAGAGTGAATATTCAGATTACTGGGATGAAAACTGTTCAGAATATGATGCAAGAATTTTGGTATATGACGTAAATATTAAAGCTTTTGATGATAGCCACTGTATCTATATTAACACGAGTAATGGTGATTGGTTTATCCCGTGTACAGACATACAAGATCATTGTAATGGTTTGAAATTTAAATTCAGACCGAGCACAATTTTGCATGATATTAGTATAAAAACACCTGAAGATACCTCAAATTATATTGATGATCTAATAAACGAACATATAGCTTGAACGGCGTGTGTCCTTACCGATAACGATACGCGGAGCGCTGTCGTCGCCATTGCGCCTTTTGAGCTCGCCGTAATACCAGCCAAGAAATCGTCCAACTCTGAAAGCATGGTCTGCTGTAAGGTTCTCATTTGCAGTACCTCTGAAACCGTCTGTACCAAAATACTTTCCCATATTTGTCTCCTTAATCCTGAGAAAAAATCAGGTAATAAAATTTGCCCGAATCATCCTATTTCGGGGAATGTCGTGTATTCTTTCATTATATCACAATATTCTACAATAGTCAATTGATTATACGCAGAAAACTCACATCATATAACCGAAAAGGATTCATTTATACTCATCCCACCAGTGTTCGTCAGCTCCTGAGAGTTCATCAAAGCTGAGAGTTTCACCGATACGTGGTGCCGCAGCTGTTATACCCTGTTTCTTTGCCTCTGCAAGAGTATCCTCCGCAGGCTGATACCACGGAATAGAACGATAGACATAAGCGCCCCAATGTACAGGGACAAGACAAGCCGCATGTACATCCTGTGCAGCCTTTACAGCTTCATCAGGGTACATATGTGACCATGTAGGCATATCCTCACCTGCGTCTGCGAGCATAAGGTCAGTCTCACCGAATTTCTCGTATATCTGAGCAAAAGTACTGCACATACCGCTGTCACCTGTGAAATAAACGCTGTGAGAGTCATCCTTCATGTAAATTCCGCCCCATAAAGTGGAATTAAGAAAGAAACTGAATCTTCCTGAATAATGCTGAGCATGAGTAAGAGTGTAAGTAACTCCACCTATCTCAACGTCCTCCCACCAGTCAAGAGCGTGGATCTTTGAATCGTCAACGCCCCAGCTTTTGAGGGTAACATCCACACCGAGCGGTACAACATATTCCTTAACTTTCTCATCGATAGCCCTTATCGAGTAGAAATCCAGATGATCGTGATGATCGTGGGAAATGCAGAGAACGTCTATATCAGGCAGCGAATCGGGATCCAGAGGGTATTCGGATATTCGATCAGGAAGAGCTGAGAACCTTTTCCCGCTGCCCGGAACAATGAGCGGATCAAGAAGGATATTCTGATCTCCGAGCTGAACGATCGAGGAAGAGTGTCCAAGCCACGTGAGCTTAAGTTCGCCCTTCTCAGCACGCTTCAGTTCACTTATATGTTCAGCACCAACGGTTTTTGAAGGCATTTCAAGCTTTGCAACCGGATGGGCAGGTGCTGAATCAGAAGTATTCTCAGGATTATGAAACTGATTGTCATGATAATATTCATTTTTTTCGGAATATTCAGCCCTGAGTGCCTTGCCCGGAGTGCTTCCGATTGGTTTAAAATAATATGCCAGAAACAGCGATACAACTATCATAAGAAATAACAGTACCGCAAAAACAACGATAATTACTTTAAGAGCTTTTCTACTTTTCATCCTTTTACCTCCTTAAAATAAAAAAAGTCGTTTTCTTAATGAAAACGACTCATTTGGCTCCCCCTGCCCGGCTCGAACGGGCGACAACTCGGTTAACAGCCGAGTGCTCTACC
>FPJT01000038.1 GCA_900119535.1 Ruminococcus sp. XPD3002 | reverse complement strand
TATACTTATTTGTATACCTCAAAAGATAAGAAATAATCATAAGCATTGTTCAAGCGCACTGAAAGTTCGGTGCGCTTTTTAGAGTGCTTATGCTCTGAAAATAAATTGTGCTATAATAGCACAAAATCAGGAGGAAGATACATAATGGCAAAATTAACACTTGACCAAAAAATCACTAAGGTAACAGAACAGATCACAAAGGAAGAAAAGAACATTGAGGAAAGCAAAGAAAGAATCAAGAAGCTGAATGCAGAGCTTAAAGCTCTCCAGACGGAGAAAGATCATTCCTTTGCAAATGACATAATCAAGCTCATGAAAGCTAATGGTCTTTCTCAGGAACAATTACTCGCACAGCTTAAGGCACAAGCTACCAACGATAGTTCATCCGCTTTATCTTCTCTGAGTGACGATAATACTTCTGGAAGCAGCAGCTCTTATTGAGCTGCTTTTTTCAACAGTTTTCATAATAAAAATCTTCGCATTGGAGAAGAAAAAGTGAGCAAAGCGATTGCATGAAGCCGTTACCCAAACGGCGATTCAGGGTATTAGGGATTCGTCCCTAACAAGCGAACGGATGTATCCCCACGGGGATACTCGTTCTATGCTTGCAACTATCGCGTTTTTCAGAGAAAAACCGATAGTTAATTTTCTCCATTTGGAGAATAAAAATAAAAGGAGGTTGTAGCAAAATGCCCCGAACTAAAACTTCTGATGTTCATCTGAGATTAACTCCCACGGAGAAAGAAAAGCTATCTTCACAAGCTGCGAAAGCTCGTCTGAGCATGTCACAATATCTGCTTGCCCTCTCTGAGCAAAAGAAGATAATCGTTGCCGAAGGAATACCTGAGCTGTGTACTCAGCTGATAAGAATAGGTACTAATGTCAATCAGATCGCTATGGTTGCTAACACCTATAAGACTGTAAGTGAGAAACAAATCAAGATAGTTAATGATAACCTTATCGAAGTACAGAATCTGCTTGGTAAGCTTTTAGATACTATCAAGAATACCTCGGATGAGATAGAAGTATGATATGGCGTATATAGCACAGGCTTCTATCAGGAGCGATGCACATATGGAACATGCAGTTGACTATATTATTAAGGAGCATAAGGCATTCTCACTTGAAACAATGAAAAAACATCTGAACAGTACACTTGATCATCTGAATAGTGTAAATACATCTTTCGGAGAAAGAGCAACATATATCAACTGTTCCTCTCTCAACACTTATAAGGATTTTGAGAATCTCCGCAGAGCTTTCGATCAGGATAAGGGAGTGATAGCACATCATTACTATCAGAGCTTCCAGAAAGACGATAATGTTACTCCTGAACAAGCTCATCAAATAGGAGTTGAGCTTGCTAAAAAGATGTTTCCGAATTTTCAAGTGGTAGTCGCTACTCATAT
>FPJT01000039.1 GCA_900119535.1 Ruminococcus sp. XPD3002 | reverse complement strand
CAGTCGCTATCGCAAAGAGAATGTTATAAAAACGCTCAGAGGCAAAACCGTTGTGTTTGAGCCTGTTTCAAACATTAATAATGATACTGAAGAATATGAGCAGCCATAAGGCTGCTCGCAAGATGTAATTTATAGGAGGAAAATCCAAATGAAAAAAATATTTAATAACGAGAAAGATTATCTCGAATACGCTAAAGAGCGTATTTCAAGTGCTAGAGAGTATTTATACTCGGAAGAAACTGATTTTAGTGATATGAGTAATGTTCTTGTTATACAGGGTTATCTCTATATCGAAAAAATCAACTTGAATATCAGCGTGGATTTGGAGAATAAAAAAATTCATTATTTCGCTAATGATATAGAATATCTGGAAGAGAGATTTGACAGTATTGAAGAAATGTTATGTTTTAGACTCGATGATCCTCTGCTTAATTTCTTATATTTAGAAGAATTATTTTTAAACCGTCCCTCAGATGATTTATTATGGTATCTTCAGCGTTACGGTTATACAGTTTTTAAACCCAAAAAAGATATTAAAGATAATGAAATATACATAAAAAACTATGAAGAAAAATGTCACGGAAGCATTCCATATGGATCTGTAATTCTAGGCTATTCGCCTGATTATATGGTCTGTTTAAAAAAGCCATTTGACAGAGATTTCATGGATGACGGAGATGTGTTACTAATTCATGGTGATGGAAAAATCTATACATTTCAATTCGAAAATGATGAATTAATATTTATTGATAATTTTTTTAAAAAAACAGAATATATCAGTTGTATTACTTATTCAGACGAATCGTGTGACTTTGAAGAGCTCTTTATATAAATCAATACTGAAAGTCCTGAGAAAGAAGTTCTAAAGACAATAAGTAAAATTAGTAGTCGTTAGGGTATAATGAGGAGGTGAACATAATGGCAAAGAAAGCATCACGTATAACGCTGTACCGCAGAATCTGGTGTAAGATCAGATACTGGCAACAACTGAGGGAGGTTACAGATGCAGAGCTTGCATCTTACCTACAGGTCGGAGAACGTACCCTTCACGAGTACGACAAGTCCGCCGAAAATGTAACATTAGGCAGAGTAGACAATCTGCTCTATGTGACAGGCATGGAGCTTGATGAGCTCATGGCGTTGTAAGTACCCCTCTTTACATTTTCAGCAGAAGGTGGTATAATGTATGTAACGTTTATACCACCTTCTCCATATATAGAAAGGTGGATCAAAATGAAATCACAGAAACCAGTGAAAGCACAGCTTTTACCGTCAGGACGTTTT